>NZ_NGUP01000003.1 GCF_002206625.1 Polynucleobacter campilacus
TCTTCATCATCTTTAGGCAGTGGCATATAGCGATACGCTGCTCTGGAGAGCCCTACTAATTCACAAGCTAAGCGCTCTGATGTTGAGTATTTCTGCAGCAACACCTGAGCAGCTGTTTTGCGTTTAGCAGGGCTTAGAAGTTTCCCTTAATAACTTCCTTGAGCATCACCTCTCGTAGCGATAAGTCCGCTACGAGCTTCTTGAGTCGGGTATTTTCCAGTTCTAGATCTTTGTACTTACGAGCTTGATCGACCTTCATGCCGCCATAAATCTTGCGCCAACGATAGTAGCTTTGCTCTACCGTTCCCACTTCTTTACAGGCCTGGGCTAGGGTTTTGCCGTTCGTTGTCAGGACATCGATTTGACGCAATAAGGTGACGATTTGCTCGGGTTTAAGACGTTGGCCTTTTGCCATATTTAGCACTCCTTTAAGGTGAGAGATTATCAAAAATCCTCTCTTTTGGAGTGGTACTAAAAATCAGGTCAGTTCAAAATTATGACGAGTAGTTACCCTTAATTATTGCGGCGCAAAAATATAATCTGCATGAACTGATGAAGCAAAAGCTAATTGGCTAATATTAGCTATTCTGTGCAACTAACTAACCCTCACTCGCCTACTTTGATCGTCCAGAAGTTATCCTAATTAAGCCACCACAACCATCACATAACCGGACACTGCATTGTCGGGTCAAATCGACGCCAAATGGCTAGGGTTTTGCCGTTCGTTGTCAGGACATCGATTTGACGCAATAAGGTGACGATTTGCTCGGGTTTAAGACGTTGGCCTTTTGCCATATTTAGCACTCCTTTAAGGTGAAGATTATCAAAAATCCTCTCTTCTGGAGTGGTACTAAAAATCAGGTCAGTTCAACATGATGTACGTTGGTACCTTTGCCTCCAAAGCAAAATTATTTATCTTATTTTCATTTCTTTTAATGCTTTATTTAAATACTCAGATAGCTTTTGATAATGCTTATCTGCTTTGGCTGTTAAATAGATTAATTTTTTTCGGCCGTCAAGCTCTCCTTCTCGTAACTCAACATAACCTTTAGTACTCAAACTTTTTAATCGTTTATGAATCGTCGCTTGCGAACCAAATTGCCATAGAACTAGGAGATCCCCTACCAATAGATCATCGCCCTTAAATGTCATCAATAAAATATGATTTAGCAACTGCTCCTCTACAATATCAATTTTATGATTAGCATTAATCAAATTTAAAGAAGTTGAGGCATTTAGAAATTTAGCAAAAGCCAACGATTTGATCGAAATCATTTTCTACCGCCTAAATTAATTTAATAATTTAGTTACTTTATAGGGTATTAATAAATATTTATGTCTGCTACCGTACACAATGACGAAATGTTGATGAGTAAGACTAACTAATGTTAGAAGAGAAAAACTTGCCTCACTTATTAGCACAATATCGCTCTTTCACCTTTTAATTACCATTGGTGCTCTATAAAACTAAATGGATGTTTGCTGTTAGCAGCTCTGATTCAGCGAGGTGCGTAATAAATGATTTTGATCAACTGGTAAAAAAAATTTACCCGAAAGTTAGACGCTAAGCAAAGTCTAAAAGAGCGAATGATACTTAGACATCCAATAAAAACCAACTTACGTTGCAATGCAATTGGGTAATAATCTATCGTATTCTTTTTTCACAACCTTATAGCACTCACAACTACGCTGTTCTAGGCCAGTTCGATTTAAGATAGTGATGTGACCACGGGCATATTTAATTAGACCTGCCTTTTGGAGTTTTGTTGCTGCCTGAGTTACCCCTTCCCTACGAACGCCCAGCATATTAGCAATGAGCTCCTGCGTCATAATAAGCTCATTCTCTGTTAGACGATCGGCGCTTAATAATAACCATCGACATAATTGCTGATCTAAAGAATGGTGCCGATTGCAAACCGCAGTTTGTGTCATTTGACTTATGAGTGCTTGGGTGTAGCGTAGTAGAAGGTGCATTATTGGACCGGATCGATTAAATTCGTCCAATAAAATACTAGACTTGATTTTGTAACCAAAGCCTGCACTTTGGACAACGGCCCTGCTAGTAGATGTTTCACCACCCATAAAAATTGATATGCCTACTAAACCTTCATTACCTACTACAGCAATTTCCGCAGATGCTCCATTTTCTAATCCATACAATAAAGAAACAATTGCAGTGGCCGGAAAGAAAACATGAGTCATCTTCATTCCTGGCTCATATAAAACTATACCAAGTTCCAAATCAACCAGTGTGAAGTGAAGCTGTAACCTCCTCCATTCTTCTGGGGGAAAAGAATTGATTATTTGGTTTTGCTCTTTAAGTACAATCATTTATTTTTTATAGAAATTTTATGTAACAGATCATTTAAAATAAATATAACTATTATACTTACTATAGATTAAGTCTGTTCGATAGCGCACATAAGGATTGAGAGCAAACCGTTATGGTTTACCCCGAATATATTTAAGCTTTTCCCCAAAAATATCTCTTGTCAATTGAGGCGGATTATTTTATCGAAGTGACTGGGGCCTTTCCGCGTCCAAAATAAAGATCAATTAACACTCGACCGACTTCATGATCTAAATACGAGCTCATACGAGGATCCCAAAATTGCCCTTTATCGGCATCATAGAATACCTCTCTGCCATCATATTGTTGTGGCCCATACAAATGATGAGTTACAATTTTTTCAAACAACTGTTTCTTGTTCATTTTTTTATCCCTTCCTTGAAACGAAGCTAAGCATAATTAGGGTGAATAATTGAACTATGTTCGAAATCTAGGGCAGTAGATTTAGCAGGACGCCAAACCAGCTCGGAGGTTTGTTATAGACAGTCTAGTTATTTCTTGCTAATAATTGTGTACGGTACCAAGCATAAGAAATTATTTTTATTACTGAATAGTAAGAGTAGCAATTTATAAAAAATAGCCCAACGAGTGGGCTATTAAGTTTCTTAGTTGCCCCGGGCGGGACCGACTAGGGCAAAAGGATATTGAATCCAAAATTACTTTCGCTTATTTATCGCATCTTTAAAGGCCTTGCCTGACGTAAATTTAACCGTCTTAACAGCTGGAATATTAATCTCCGCTCCAGTCTGCGGGTTACGGCCAATGCGAGCGGCCCGCCTACCAGATTTGAAGGTACCAAAACCAACTAATTGCACATTATCCCCTTTGGAAACAGTTTTGATGACTGTCTCCATGACGACTTTAAGAACTCGCTCTGCAGATGCCTTTGAAATATCAGCATTTGTTGCAATTTTTTCTAATAATTCTGGTTTATTCATTACGTATCCTATCGTTTTAAGAAAATCCAAAATAAGTAAGCAATACAGTTACTCTGCATTCAAATCTAGGGCGGTAGGTTTGGCAGAATGCCAAGTCAGCTCGAAGATCTGTTCTATCAAGTCTAGTTATTTTTAACTACTTCTTATGTACGGTAACAATCATAAGAAGTTATTTTTATTACTGAATAGTAAGAGTAATAATTCTTAAAATAGCCCAATAAGTAAGCTATTGTGATTCTTGGTGATCGGGGCAGAATCGACCAGGGTCTAGTCAGTCCTCTTTGGATAACTCTGCATTTTGGAAGCCATTTCTAACGCCTATCCAACTTGATGCAGTTAAATATTTTCTAAATAACCATATTCCAAAGGAAGTTATTTTTAGCATGGTGGTAGATGAAATTGTGATTTCTTACCCAGATGGGAGCCAAAAAAAGTTACTTAATAATCCATTGCGAGCCGAGTACCCGGAATTTCAAAAAGCAATGTACCAATTACTAGGTTATGGCCTAAACGTCCAACAATCGCTTAATGCAACCTATGAAGGTCAGCCAATGACGGTGGCTCAATTAGAAAAAAATTATGGCGCTGCTTATGTCAATCTTTTAGCGGGGCATGGCATGAAGGTAATACCTGCAAATAAATCATCTGGTAACTCGCAGGCAGCAACCTATCAAATTATCAAAACAACGTCTGTATTAAGGATGTGTTCTGACCAAAAACAATTTAGAAATGACATTATTAAAAATTATGGTGGTGATTTATTGTGCCAGCCTGTAGCAAATTCTAGCGCTAATCTTGCGAAAGAACCGCAAACTGCATTTACTTTTCGCTCAGTTAAAAATATTTACGACTTCTTAGGGCAAGTAACCGATGCCCAACTAGCAGATCCACCATATTTAGTCACGCTACTCCCCAGTGAAAATACCATAGCAAAGAGATCGACTGAAAGTAACCGCTACGCTTTGCTCGTAGTCAATCGCAATAAAGATAGTAAGACGTTTTCAACTATGGAGGCTTTGAATGACAATACTTATTCGATACCTAGAGAAAATAATGGGTACTCCACTCTGGTGATTAATATCCTAGCGCAATTTCAAGGATTGGCTAAATCACCTGGCAGTATTCCAAGCTCACCAGCTGTATTGATTAAGTAATAAATCAAGTTTTTTGATGCGATCCGATCGGCCAGTCGGGTGTTTGGCCTGCCCAGCACGATTCGAACGTGCGACCTACGCCTTAGAAGAATTCGTGGCTGCTGGAATATCCATATATTTCAATAACTTAGACGCATAAATCGGCGCTGTGTAATAAACTGTGTGATACATAAGTGTTGCTTAAAAGACAAATCCTCATCTAGCTTTCAACACTCAATAAGCATTATTTGACAAAATTCATGCCATCATGCAATAATGCAGCACGAATATAGGAGAATGTCATGGGCGCAGTTATAGATCACCAAGTTATTAAATCCATTGGATCGAGTGGGCAAATCTCGCTTGGAAAAGAATATGCAGGACGTCAGGTTCTTGTTGAAAGCCCAGAGCCTGGAGTTTGGATGATTCGCACCGCTACCGTCATTCCAGATAATGAAAAGTGGATACATACGCCAGCCCTTAAAAAGGATTTAACTGCTGCTTTAGCCTGGGCACAAAAAGCACCCGCTAAAGCAAGCGACCTTTCTAAATTAAAAATGGCTAAAGCGCATGGCACGAAACGTAAAGCCTGAGCCATTAGTCGAGCTTGATCTTAATAGTCCTGTTTTTCAATCTGCCTGGAGTGATTTAGAGCTAGCAGAGCAAGAAAAGGCATTTGCTACCTTTAAAAAACTCACGCAACTAACCTGGAACCAAGTCTATCGAGACAAGGGCTTGAAATGGGAAAAGATTCACAGTATTGCAGCCCCTAAAAATATTGAAGCGCTCTACTCCTTTCGTGTAAGCAAATCTATTCGAGGGATTGGCTTTAGGGAAAATCACTTTTTACGAGTCTTATTGATAGAGCCAAACCATGATGCCGCTTATGGGAAAAAATAGTTAGAGTGAACGGCAACTGTAAACTATGTGGTCGGTACCGGATGTAAACCATGTGTCCGGTACGGACCTTTGATGTTTTGGCCTGCCCAGCACGATTCGAACGTGCGACCTACGCCTTAGAAGGGCGTTGCTCTATCCAGCTGAGCTATGGGCAGTTATATGCTGGGTCTATCTAGAACAAATAGGGAAAGTGGTCGGAGTACAAGGATTCGAACCTTGGACCCCCTGCTCCCAAAGCAGGTGCGCTACCAGGCTGCGCTACACTCCGACGGAACCCGTATTCTACACCGACAGGGCTATTTGGGGCAAATCCTGTAAGATTCGAGGCATGGTTGCCTATTTTCCTAGCAAATATCCCAGACGCTTCTCGGCTGCTTTTTCAGCTGCATTGCTCGTCTTTTGCCTTGTAGGAACCCACTGGCTTGGCTTTGCTCATAGTATTTCGCATGCCGGTTTATCTGCTCAGAGTATTAGTCAATGTTCTGCTACCGATTCCGGTACGGGCATTACCCATGGCTCTGACGCCTGTCATTTATATGATGCACTGACCCTTGCTGGATTTGTTTCAGTTGGTGTTTCTGATGCTGTTCATCTTCACACTTCTTTTTCTACTCTGATTTCTTCGGTAGATCTGCTTCTGCTTGAGTCTGCTACTGCTTCGTACCAGTCGCGAGCTCCCCCTGCTTTCATTCTGTAATGACTTTAGTAGCCTGGGTACTACCTGGGCCTTAGATTAAAGCAGCATCTTCTATAGATGCTGATCGGAATGAGAGATCATCAATGTATTGCAAGCGTAATCTGTGGATTTATAAATCACTGTTGTGCATTCCATTTTCTGGATTTTTGTTTGGTATAGCTAGTGCACAGACAGACAGCCTTGAAATTACTGCCACTGGCTCACAAGAGGCTGCCCAAAGCATCTTGACGCCGACTAAGGTGTTACAAGGTGATGAGCTGTTAAATAAACTTGGGTCGACACTGGGTGCAACTCTCGCTAATGAATTGGGCGTCTCTGCTACAGGCTATGGCGCCGGCTCCTCTCGTCCAGTCATTCGCGGTCTTGAGGGGTCTCGTGTCCAAATTTTGCAAAATGGTCTTTCTGTTGGTGATGTCTCCAATATTTCCCAAGATCATGCTGTTGGTAACAATATGCAAAATGCACACCAAGTGGAAATACTGCGTGGTGCAGCTGCCCTGCTTTACGGATCAGGCTCGAGCGGCGGCCTAGTCAACGTAGTGAATGATCGTATTTTGACCAATCTTCCCGATAGACCTACGGGTGCAATCAATACCAGCTATGAAACTGTGAATAATGGCCGTGCTGGATCGGTCGAGGTGGATGGAGGCTTTGGCTCAGTAGCCGTTCATATTGATACAGCAATTAATAATGCCAACAATTACCGTATCCCTGGGAGCTCAACGCAGTCACAAGGCGAGCCCGCTGGTGGTTGGACTGTTCCACCCGGGGGTAATGGCGGCAACAACTACACCGGAAAACTTCCCAATAGCTTTAGCAATCAAAACAATTTAGGTGTTGGCGTTTCCTATATCGGACAAAACGGTTACACCGGTGTATCTGTCGAGCGTCTGAATAATAACTACGGCATTCCGACGCCAGAAGGTGGCTCGATTAATCAGTCACAGAATCGCTACGACTTACAGCATCAAACCCGTGATCCCTTTGCTGGCTTCTCATCATTCAAATTTAGCGCTGCTAATAGTAATTACAACCATACAGAATTTAATAATGTGGGTGAAGCAGTTGCACTTTGGAAAAATATTGCCAATGAGGCCCGCTTTGAATTGGCCCATAACCCTCTTCTGGGCTGGAAAGGCACCTTTGGCGCTCAAGTTTCCGCTGCTTCTTTAAATGCAACAGAAGTAGGTACTGGAAGTTATGCCATCGTTCCGCCAACCAAGACTAATTCCAATGCCTTATTTTGGATTGAGGAAGGTAAGTGGAATTCACTTCAAGGGAATTTGGGATTGCGCTACAACAATGTTGCCCAAAATCCCAATACATCCACCCTATTGGTGGCACAAGATACGGCAGCGGGAACGCTAACTCCAGGCGTTACTCTGCAAAATCGGAACTTTAATTTAATGTCTTATTCTGCAGGTGGATTGTGGAGCTTTATGCAAGGTCATGGAGTAGGAGTAGCTTATACCGTCTCACAACGGGCACCTAGTGCGCAAGAGCTCTACTCCTATGGCGCTCATGAATCGACTGCCACTTTTGATATTGGTAATCCTAACCTCACCAAAGAGACCTCTCACAATCTAGAGCTCAATTTACAAAGAAATATTGGCTTGTTATGTGGTAAAGCAAGTGTTTATGCAAACCGATTCAATAACTACATTTATGGCTATTACACAGGCAACTCCATAAGCAACGGAGGGCAAGAAGGAGATGGTTTTAATGTGGTCACCTCCCAGCAGGCTGCTGCAACGATCAAGGGTATTGAAGGTGAATTAACCTATAACTGGCGTGAACAAGGTCTTGGTGGAAGGGTTTTTGGCGATGCCTCACAAGGTAGTTTTGATGCAGGCGGTAATCTGCCCTTACAACCAGCACCCAGACTTGGTGCTGAGCTAGCCCATCAACGCAATGGCTGGTTAACTAATGCTACTTATATCTACAGCTATCAACAGAACCGCCTAGCAAGCTGGGAACAAGGTCCGGCTCCAAGTTACAACTTACTCAATGCTGGAATATCCTACACAGAGAAAATTCAGCAGGTGAATTGGACTGTGTATCTGAATATGAAGAACTTGCTCAATGAACAGATTCGTTATGCGACTACTCCAATGGCAGTAAGACTGTATGCACCACAGCCTGGAAGAAGTTTTATGCTGGGACTGCGGGGAACGTTTTAATAGAGATCCGGAACGTACATCTCTGGCGGTACAGGGCCACGTAAGTAATCTGGATTATGAACACGGGCAGGCAGTTTAATCACCGGATGGTCTATTTCTTTATAGGGAATTTGGGCCAATAAGTGGCTGATACAGTTCAGACGTGCTTTTTTCTTATCATTCGCTGCTACAACCCACCAAGGTGCCTCAGGTATATGAGTACGCTCTAACATCGTCTCTTTGGCTTTAGTGTATGCCTCCCACAAGCGTCGAGCTTCTAGGTCCATTGGACTGAGCTTCCACTGCTTTAAGGGATCATGAATACGCATCATGAAGCGGCTGTACTGCTCATCATCAGAAATCGAGAACCAATACTTAATTAAGATAATTCCAGAGCTGATCATCATTCGCTCTAAATCCGGAACCGTTCTAAGAAACTCTTCGTATTCTTTCTTGGTACAAAATCCCATGACCTTTTCAACGCCGGCACGGTTGTACCAACTACGATCAAATAAAGCGATCTCGCCACCAGCAGGAAGTTGTGAAATATAGCGCTGAAAATACCACTGCGTTCTTTCGCGCTCATTCGGCGCTGGTAATGCAACTACTTTACAAACTCGTGGATTTAAACGCTGAGCAATGCGCTTAATAGCGCCGCCCTTACCTGCAGAATCGCGGCCTTCAAATAAGATGGCCACTTTCATTTTATTGGCGACAACCCAATCCTGGAGTTTTACAAGTTCACCCTGCAGCCGAAATAGTTCTTTAAAGTAAACATTACGTGGTATTGAAGAGCCCTCTTCCCCATCATGAGCAAGGCGATCATCGTCAAGCTCCATCTCAAGCTCTTCATCCATGCTATCGAGAATTTCTTCTCGAGCACGGCGATACCACTCGTCCATCTCTTTATGCTTTGATGTCATTTGTTCTGTATCTGTAATTGAACTCTGTTTTTAGAGTATATATGTGTCATATTTATTACAAATGACCTAATTACAGTGTTTTGCAAGATATTGGGCAATGTGCTCTTGGCTATACAAAGCAAGCATTTTTCGATCAACGGGTAACTCTGGAGTGGCTTTAATAGGTGCAAAAATGGCTAATTCCACCCTTAACCTACGGTTTTTTAATATGCTGGCCATAGATCCGATCAAACCCATGTCTCCGATAAAAGCTGGAACCTCGGAATGTTGGCCAGTATATCGATCAAAATAAGCTAGCGCCATCGCACATACAGGCACCTCCGATACCGCTGCAGCCTCAAATAAATTAGGCTTAAAAAGCTGTACGCCTTTACCTATCGTTGAGGTACCTTCAGGAAAAATACAAATGGATTGCGTTTTTAGTATTGCAGCTACGCCATCAACTACCTGCCTTGCATGCCTAGTACTATCTCTTTTGATAAATACAGTACCCAATTGCTTTGCCATCCATCCAAAAATTGGCCAACTCGCTACCTCAGACTTTGCTACGAATCGAATCGGCTTAAATGCATTAATAGCATGAATGTCCAACCAGGACACATGATTTGCAGCGAGTAAATAAGATGACTGTGGAAGTAAGTTGGCATGATTAACGTGCAACTGAACACCGAAGATCTTTAACAAGCGTTTTGACCATCTTTGAATATGATCATTTTTTGAGCTTGCACTTAAAAATGGGAACAACACCAGTAGCGTGATGACACCTCTTAATACATGTAGCCAGACTAATAGCCAAAGCGCTATGTAAATAAAAAATGGGGTATTAATATTTGAGGGTGATTTTCTGGTGGTCATAAATGCTAATTTTATGGAATATGCTAAATCATATTCGCATAGTCATAAAAGTGTCTTGAAACTGTCATGAAGCTTTCACAGTGTATCGGCTTAATACTGATTCATGATGCACTACAGAGCCATTTGGATTTCTGACGTACACCTGGGAACATCAGGGTGTCAGGCAAACTACCTTCTGGATTTCTTAAAGCACAATGAAGCCGACAAGTTCTATCTAGTAGGTGACATTATCGACGGCTGGAGACTCAAGAAGTCATTCTACTGGCCCCAAGCTCATAACGATGTGGTTCAAAAGCTTTTACGCAAGGCGCGTAAGGGTGCTGAGGTAATTTACGTTCCTGGCAATCATGATGAAAGTGCCCGGCAGTTTTTTGGCCTCTCCTTTGGTGATGTCAAAGTGGTTGAGGAATGTATTCATACGACCTTAGATGGCAAAAAGCTGTGGGTTACCCATGGTGACTTATTTGATGGGGTCATGCAATATGCCAAATGGCTTGCCTACGTTGGCGACACCCTCTACTCTTTCATTCTGTATGTTAATCGCTACTTCAATATGTTGCGAGTCAAGATGGGCTTGCAATATTGGTCACTGTCTCAATACCTAAAACACCAAGTCAAAAATGCGGTGAGCTATATCGCTGACTTTGAGCACATTATGGCCAGAGAAGCTCGCCTACGTGGTTGTGATGGCGTCGTTTGTGGTCATATTCATAAAGCCGAGATCCGTGAAATCGATGGCCTGCTCTACTGCAATGATGGTGATTGGGTTGAGAGTCTTAGCGCTCTCGTTGAAACCCAAACCGGCGAACTCAAACTGATCTATTGGACTCATATCAAAGGTGATCCTGTAGAAGCTCCAGAACTGTCTTTCCAAACTGCTGTTGCATCAATTCTCAAAGAGGCTGCACTATGAAAATTATGATCATTACGGACGCATGGGACCCACAGGTCAATGGCGTTGTACGCACCCTGAAACAAACTAGCGCTGAATTAACTAGCATGGGTCATGAAGTAGAAATGATTACGCCTAATGGCTTTAAATCGATTCCCTGCCCGACTTATCCAGATATTGCTCTCTCACTATTTCCAGGTAAAGAGGTAGCTCGTCGCATTAAATCATTTGCTCCAGATGCCATGCATATTGCTACTGAAGGGCCTTTAGGCTTATCTGCGCGCTCATATGCAGTCAAGAACAATCTTCCTTTCTCTACCGCCTATCACACCCGCTTTCCGGAATATGTCAAAGCCCGTACAGGTATACCACTTTCTATTACCTATGCGTTCATTCGCTGGTTTCATGGCCCATCCATGGCAGTCATGGCCCCAACGATTGTCGTTAAGGATGATTTAGAAAAGTATGGTCTAAATAATGTTGTCCTCTGGTCTAGAGGTGTTGATCTGGATATATTTAAGATGCAGGAATCTAAGACTCTCAACACAGCCCATCCTATCTTTTTATACGTAGGTCGCGTCGCCATTGAAAAGAACATCAATGCCTTTTTTGGAAATTGATTTACCTGGTTCAAAATGGGTAGTGGGTGATGGCCCCGCCATGGCAGGAATTAAAGAAAAATATCCTGATATCAACTATCTCGGAGTGTTACAACAACATGAGTTAGCTAAGGTTTATGCAGCGGCTGATGTATTCGTGTTTCCAAGCAAGACTGATACTTTTGGCCTAGTTCTTCTTGAAGCAATGGCTTGCGGCACACCGGTGGCTGCTTACCCGGTAACTGGCCCAATTGACGTATTAGGGGACTCCCCTGCTGGCGCTATGAATGAGGATTTGCGGGAAGCCTGTATTGCCGCATTAAAGATTCCTCGTGAAGTAGCTAGAGCCCATGCTGAGAAATTTTCCTGGAGGGCGGCTTCTGAACAATTCTTGCATCATCTCAAGCCAGTTCCCTCAACTGAAGTTCATCTAACCGCCTTAGCCTAAGAAAGACTCGGTTGAATACTAAATATCACATAGACCAAAACCCTCACAAAGGCAATCGAGGGTTAACAAGGGCTTGGCATGCTGCCAAAAACTCTTGGTGTGGATTGGTGTATGCCTTTTTAGAAGAAAGTGCATTTAGGCAAGAACTCTGTCTATTTTTACTACTAACGCCCCTTGCTCTCTTTATGCCCATTAGCTATCTAGACAAGGCTCTCTTAATTTCATCGCTGATCATGGTCTTAGTGGTGGAATTACTCAATTCCAGTGTTGAGGCTGCTATTGATCGCATCTCCTTTGAGCACCATGATCTATCGAAAAGAGCGAAGGATTTTGGCTCAGCAGCAGTGATGTTAACCCTGTTAATAGCCCTTCTAATGTGGTCTGCCTTATGCATACCACTTGTCTTCAAATTGTAATAAACCCCTTCTACGATTAAATATATCTATTTATTTAAGTAACTCACTAAGGCTCCCCCTATGTCAGATATTCCAAACCCAATTGCCGCCTTTGAAATTTTTTCCTTCAAGAAAGAGGGAAAATTTTCTGCTCTTAGACCCAATGCAATTAAAAAACTTTCCAAGAAGCTGACTAAAAAGCTTTTTGGTAAAAAATTTGCTACTAAAGCCCGCGCGCAATTAGCCGCTGAAGTGACGCCTACAGTCAGCCCCAGTGTCAAATCCAAAAGACCAGCTTTTACGATTGAATGGGCAAGCTCTGCTAGTGAAATAAAAGAAGCGCAAAGATTGCGTTATAAGGTATTTGCTGAAGAAATGGGCGCAAATCTCTCTCAAAATGCCGAGGGTTTAGACGTAGATGAATTTGATGATTATTGCGATCATTTAATAATTCGCGATCAAGATACTCTTAAGGTAGTCGGCACCTATCGCGTACTTCCGCCCCACAAAGCACAAGAAATTGGCCGCCTGTACTCTGATGCTGAATTTGATTTATCCCGCCTAGATCACCTTCGTCCTAAGCTAGTTGAATTGGGTAGATCTTGTGTACACCAGGATTATCGTTCAGGGGCAGTGATTATGGCCTTATGGAGTGGCCTAGCCCAATACATGCAAAAGCATGGTTACGAGATCATGCTCGGTTGTGCCAGCATCCCTATGGCTGATGGCGGTCACTTTGCGGCCAGTCTCTATAACTCGCTAGGTAATGATCAAATGGCTCCGGTTGAGCTCCATGCCTTCCCTAAATTAGCTTTGCCATTGGATAAGCTCAATGGTGGATTGGAAGTAGAAGCTCCTCCATTAATTAAGGGCTACCTAAAGCTAGGAGCCAAGATTTGTAGTGCACCTGCTTGGGATCCTGATTTCAATACCGCAGACTTGCTGACAATGTTGCGCTTATCGGAAATCAATCCTCGTTATGCAAAGCATTTCCTGGGACTGTAATTCTCAGTTTTTTATTTCAGATTAAGTTCGTAAGAGCGGCCGATTCGATTCCATTCGGCTGCTTCTTTCAGAAGACTGAATTCTGTTAAAGGATGTATTTGAGCCCACTCCTTAGGGATGCTGACTTGGTAAGCACCGTCCTCATCAGAGACCTTCACCTTTGGTAAATCTTCATCACTTCTGCCACGACAAAGTACTTGGGCTAAGCGGAGACAAAATAACATACGCCAATCATGAAAACCTGAATTGTTTGCAAGTTTTCCTAATTTACCTGTATGACCTATCAAAAGTGCAGCTAAGCGAGCCTGGTCGTTTTTAGAAAAGCCAGGCATATCAGCGTTGCCAGCAATATACGCTGAATGCTTATGGTAGCTGTTATGTGAAATCGATAAGCCGATTTCATGAAGGCTAGCAGCCCATTGCAATAGTGCAATGTTATCTGCTCTACTTTCTGTTTTAGGCTTAGGTAATTGCTGTAAAAATTCAGAAGCTAGTTTACCCACGCGTGTGGCTTGCTCCCGATCAGCAGAGTAGCGTTGGATGAATTGCTCAACCGTAACATAACGCATGTCATGGTGTTGTGAGCGCCCTAAGAGGTCATAGAGCACACCAGTGCGTAAGGCGGCATCAGTAACTTCCATCTCCTCAATGCCAAGCTCATCAAATACTGCCAACATGATGGCTAAGCCCCCAGGCCAGACAGATCTTCTGTCATCTTTTAAGCCTAACAATTCAACCTGACTAATATGTTCGTATGTCAGTAGATGTTTTTTCATCGCCCGCAAACCATCACGAGTAATTAAACCGCCAGAGGCGTTTACACGACCCATGGTTAAGCCATCGGTATGGCCATTAAAGTCATTTGCTGAAATCAGTTCAGCAAGCGCTCTAGCAGTCCCAGATGACCCAATAGCTTGATTCCAACCACTCTTGAGATAAGCTCCTGAGATAACTTGGATCTCACGTCTAGCGGCTAGTTCAGCTTCCTTAAATGAATGGGCATCGATATTGCCCTTGGGGAAAAAGCGGATACTGTGTGAAACGCAGCCAATATAAAGGCTTTCCATTAACTTTGGTTCGTAGCCCTTACCGATAATGAATTCTGTCGAACCGCCGCCAATATCAACCACTAATCGATTGCCTTGAGCTGCCTGAACTTCATGTGCAGCACCGATATAAATTAAGCGCGCCTCCTCAACACCAGCAATGACCTCGATTGGGAAGCCTAAAGCTTGCTGAGCATCATGGATAAATTGCTGGGCATTCTTAGCTACCCGCAAGGTATTAGTAGCAACCGCGCGCACATTGGCTGGATCAAATCCCCGAATGCGCTCTCCAAAGCGCCTAATAGCGGCTAAACCGCGTTGATAGGCATCGTTCCCTAAGAGTTTATTTTCTGTTAAGCCAGCGGCTAAACGCACTGAATCACGCAGAGTATCAATCGGACGAAGTTGGGTACCTGACGGCGTATTGGTAGCCTGAGCAACCAACATCCGAAAACTATTGGAGCCTAAATCTACCGCTGCGACTAGCTCGTCCGGGGAGGATACAGAGTCGTCAGAATGAATTTCCAAAATATTCCCTCAAAATGCCTGTGCCAATCAAATATGTCTATTTTATGAAAAAACCATGACATATTGATGAAAATACACGCTAGTCTAATGGGAAAAGGCTATGTTGCTAGATTTTGTTCTGCGCTAGCGCAGTCAAAGTCTCCAAAGCTGCAAAAAATACAGCAATCGCCTGATTTGGGCTTCAAGATATTGCTACAAGAGCGACAGCGGTACAAATGCATAGAAGACCCTCTAAGGACCTCTAGCGTCTCGGCCGCCTGACAATGCGGACAAGTAATAGTAGATTGCTGTTTTTCTTCAGAGTAGTTCACAGTCCTATATTGAACTGGAGATATTTCAGAAATATGTCAGATCAGAATTAGATGCAAATTATTTAGAGCCAAGCCCAAGTGTTTGAACCATTACTTTAAAGACCTCCGTATTGTCCATAAACCCTTTGAACTTTTCTGATCCAGGGCCTATGGCATTGAGAACAGCATCATCGGCAGTATGCACACCGACCTCTTGATGTGATGGCAAATTGCCATTCATATGAATAGCGTCCTCTTGAAGCTGGAGATATTTCGGGTTTGCGACATACTTACCACCCTCGCCCTTCACTGCTGGTACAAACGTGCCATCAAGCTTAGGATGTAGGGTCTCATAATGATCTGGGTAATTGCCATAGAAAAAGGCTAGGCGCTTACTGACATCAATTTCGCTTGGGTAGCCTTGAACATCTGCTCTAGGATAGTTAGGAAATCCTGCGGAAGCATAAACACCGACCTTTTCACGCAAAGGGCCAGGCCTATCATCATGCACTACGCCGCTAATAGAGCCACTATGAGTGTGATCAGGCGTCACAATGATAAGAGTGTCAGGATGGGTCTTTGCAAAGTCCTTAGCAATTTGCACTGCATTGCTGAGCATGATGGTGTCAAATGCAGCCCTCTCCCAATCCAAGGGGTGATTGAACTTATCAATTAAAGCAGCTTCAACCATCAAGAAAAATCCATTAGGATTTCTAGAGAGGACATCAATCGCTGACTGAGTCATCTCGGTTAAATCAGGCTGATTTGGATATTGAGAAACAGTATTCTTTTTAAGAAATAAGCGATCTAGTGAGCCGTCCATATTATCAGGATGAAATACACCAAATAATTTCTTCGTATTTTTGTTTTCGGCGGCAGCAATCAGCTCTTGCTTAGTAAAGGCTACTTGATAGCCATCAGTTTTAAAGGTTTCGACTAGATTATTCTCATCCTTACGCTTTGAACCATTGCTTGATTTTGGATAGAAATACGCCGAACCACCACCTAAGATAACCTCTGCCTTACTTGCTAGCAATTGATCGGCAATATACTGTTTATCAGCCCTTCGTCTCGTATGAGCCACCATGGCACCAGGTGTGGCATCTTGCAATTCAGCATCGGATACGATACCTACTGACATTTTGGTTTTGCGCTTGAGAAGCTCAGTAATGGTCTCTACTTTAGGGTGCGATAAGTTATCGCTAGCACGGGAAACATAAACCCCCATCGCGTTCACCGCTGTTTTATGCCCAGTTGTATAGGCACTCATGGAATTGGCAGAATCTGTGATCAAAGAATCAGAACCTGAGGTACCAATCATTGCAGTACTTGGCATGTCGTCAAACGCTAGCCTACCCTGGTATTTGCCTTCTGTAATTCCCTTGGAAAGCACTCGCGCGGCTGTCCTATTGGCAATCGTCATACCATCGCCAACAAACAAAATCACATTCTTCACTCTGCGTGGCCCGCTAGCATAAACTTCCCAAGTCACTTGTAACTCTTCTTGTGATGCGCGAGCTAGCACTTGATATTTTCCTGCTTTTGGGAGTTGAACATCTCGGTAGATGAGAGAGCTACCCTTTCCATTTTCATTGGGGATAAATTCTGATTTGGTAGTAATGATTTTATTAGCAGGTATTCCATTAACGGTAATAGCAACCTCATGAGGATTGACAACCTGATTGAACTCTACTTTGATATCAAATTTAGAACCTGCCAAAATTTCGGCTTTATCGATTGGGTAGATTGCTTGTGCATGCGCAACGCTAGTGAAGACAATCGTGAATGCGCATATAGAGCTTTTGATAAGGCAGGAAATATTCATGGGGATAGAAAAAAGATTGATAAGAATAAATTACACTATCTACAATCAAGATGACATCTTTATGACAGCCTCTTTGCATACCTAAAGCGCTATTTTCTTCTTGGCCGCTTTCAATCTACCGCTTTTCACAGCCTTACAAAATAACTCAAAATCCTGCTGATTTTGCTTTGCATAAGACTTGGCAAAGGAATATAGGGCCTCATTAAGCTCGGCAGATTGACCGCAATAGCCTGCGATCATGGCAGCATCGCCAGAACGCGCATGACCTAAAGCCAATGCCCAACCGAATAACTTTGCGTAGTCAGGGAAGGTCTTTAAGGTGACGCCTCCAGTACCAACGCCAATACCACCTTTCATATCGCGTAATTGGCGCAGATAAAACCCCTGACTCTTATTGATATCGTATTGCACTGTGCCGTAATTCAAAAAGATATCTGGTGCACCTTGAAGCAACCTCTGGCCAGCCACTACACGCCTGCCCATATCTCGATATATAGATTCCCCAAGATACGGTGTCAAGACCGATTTTTGAGCCTCTTTATATTGTAGGAATAAAGGATCTTGTTCGCTATCACCTTCAAAATAGAGGACCATACAATTTGTTCCGACACTACCAACACCCACCACTTTACGGGCGTAATCTTTTAATGAGTAGCGCTGAAATAAGATTTGGCGATCTGCTAGCAAAGTACTGGAATAGTTTAATAAAGCCTTATCGACTAGTGAGCCAAAAGGGACACCATAGGCATCCTTTTTAAAATGCTCAATTAATGGAGGCTTGTTAATAATTTTTCGATTCTTACCAACCAAGGTTGTCAGGCTTTGCAGAACCTGAATATTTCCCTGTCCTTTAGTCTCCTTAAGGTAAGCATCTAGCTTTTTTTGATGCTCCTTACTAAAGTGCTTACGAATATCATTTTCACCGATAAACTCTTGCGCTAAATCTAAATAGGGCATTTTGGCGTATTGTGCAATACGTTTTTGATACTCAGAAGCAATGCGGTACACCAGTTTTTTTCCTAGAGCCCTATCACCCCCTAAGCTCTCTGATGCAATAAGGGCGCTTGCTACTAAACGTTTAATGTCCCACTCCCAGCTACCCGGTAAGGTTTCATCAAAATCATTGATTCCAAATACCAATCGATGTTCAGCCGTTCCAAATAAACCAAAGTTAGAAACGTGCATATCGCCGCAAAGCTGGACAGTAATATTGCTTGTGGGCTGATTGGCTAAATCCTGAGCCATGATGGCGGCCCCACCCCGATAAAACGAAAAAGGTGACTGCAACATCCGCTCATATCGAATAGGAATCAGCAATGCGATTCGCTGCTTAGCTTGCGCTTCCAATATGCTAACCGGATCAATTCGGTCCTTAGGAGGCGTATACAGGCCCTGATCAGAAAAGCTCACTACCTTACGTAAGGCCTTTCCATCAGCCATACGCTTTTTGATACTAGGCCGTGGATCTTTGAACGACTCTACAGACCTAAGGACGGCAAATTGGGGTTTCTTCTCTAGAGGCATGGGCTATCAGGGTAATTAACATACCCGTCCATGTTAATACCAGTAGAGAGGAAAAAGACGGTCAGCTAGGAATTGAGGTAATTGAGCTTCTTTTGAATACTTGATGGCAGCGTTGAGAACCAAACCCCATCATCCCCTACCGCTGGCAGTATTTGGCCATATTCAATCATTTGACCAGGCGTAATTTCATCAATATAGGCCCAAATTTGATGCCCAGCTAAGCAAGTGGTGGTTTGAATCGCTATTTCAAGTTCAACTAATAATTGTTTTTTTATTTGTTCGCTTCTACCAATCCGAATTTGACCATTCAGAAAAATATGGGGTTCATTCAGTAGAACGCCGCCAATGAAGCAATCATGCATATCCAATGACTTGAATATCACCTGCGCAAAGTAGGCTTCTGCACCGGTAATATCGGCATGTATCTTGGTAATTGCCTGTGCGAGGGTAAATTTTTGATGTGTTGTGAGGGATAAGCCAGCAAAATATACGCTATAGGTTGCCATCACTATTCCGATAAGTTGTATTGCTGATTAAGCTTATGGTGAATTGAATGGAGCTCATTCTTTATTTGCAATCGATCAAGCATATCGAGCGGTAGATCAAGTAGTAATTCAATACGATTACGCAATTCCATTTCTACCTTTCTGAAAGCCTCCCAAAGAGCTTGCTCATTAATTGCATCATTTTCTGGGTCAATAAAACCCCAGTGGGCAGTCGTGGGATGGCCAGGCCAATATGGGCATTCTTCACCCGCCGCAGAATCGCACACAGTGATTATGAAATCCATATGTGGCGCATCCTCTCTTCCGAACTCATCCCATGTCTTGCTCCTGAGGAGCTCGAGTGGATAACCCATTTCTCTGGCAATCTTTAAAGTAATTGGGTGAACATATTGCTTTGGTTCTGATCCAGCTGAATGCCCAATTAAACGACCATGGCTCAAGGTAGTTGCCAGTGCCTCACCTAAAATTGATCGGGCTGAATTGCCGGTGCAAAGAAACAAGATTTTGTATGGTTGATTCATAGCTGAAGATATGGGAGAAGGCGTATGAATTAAATAAGCTCATCAAGACGCAATGAAAACTTTTTATCAACAACAAATTGGTTACTGTTGCGATCTAACAAATAAAGATTTGCTTGCGGGTTAATTTCTTTTGGCTCTATAGCAGTAGTACGCTCAACTTCATTACGGAAAACATCAGATAAGTATTTAGTGAGACTTGTATTCATGAAGTTTTTCTTTTAAATAAAGAGCCAATACCAACATCCTAAGATTTATTTATTTCAGTTTTATTAAGAAAGGGAATAAAAAAACCCAGCGCAAACTGGGTTTAAAAGGAGGTTAATATAGACGCATGTTAGTCAGCAATCGACTGACATTCAAAATATAGCAATCCTTTATTACAAACTAGTGACTAAGCCTAATCAATTTGAGTTAGCTGCCAAGACGGTGTCGCGCAAATCGGTTCACATATGCTAGTCGCGCTTCGTTCCATGCCTGCCATAAACGTAAAATAAATTTTTTCATATTGCATCCTTGTGGTGAAAGATAAATAGAGGCCCCACTGTTTTGCAGCAAGACCCTCGAAACAACAAAATCTATTGTTCATCACGTCAATGACAGCGTGAAGACATTTTTATGACTAGATGGTGTAGCTGGGATACACTAAATTCTCTATAAGTCCTTTCTTGAAGGAAATCAGCATGCATGATTGGGATCCCTACAGCACCATTGCCTTAAGATTAACCTTGGCATTATTTGTTGGAGCGGTGCTTGGCCTAAATCGCTGGCTTCACCATAAGTCTGCGGGTATTCGCACCCACTCCTTAGTAGCCATTGGTTCGGCAACTGCGGTTATGCTTATTAGTGACTTTGTTCAGGATGATGCGCAGTCGGTTAGCCGAGTTCTCCAAGGCTTAATCACCGGTCTTGGCTTTTTGGGAGCAGGTGTCATCATCCATGAACAACGCTCGAATAAGGTTCATGGGCTCACTACAGCGGCAAGCCTATGGGCCTGCTCCCTGATAGGCGCCGCCTTTGGAGCAGGGCAATTTGCCTTAGGAGGCTTGTCTTTGGCAGCAATTTTGCTGACTCTGGCACTCGGGGGCCCATTAGAACGGCTCTTTGCAAAACTCAATGGCGTAAAAAGAGGATCTGAAATTTCTGGCGATCCAGACTAAATAGCCTTAAAACCACTAAAAAAGCATGTTTTGTCATATTTGTTTGTTAGGATGGTAATTCCCTTCATAAATAATAAACTGATGCCATGAGTAACTACAAATACGAAGATGCAGTGAAACAGCTTCAAGAAAGCGGTGCTATTGGCCTGGTGGACTTAAAAAGTCTGCCTCACGAAGATCTTGTAGAGCTTCTTGAAGAAATCAAAGTTTGGTGCTTGTATGCAGGCGGCAAAACTGAAAAGCTCCCTAAGGAATCCAAAAAGAAAAAGAAAAAGAAAAAGGATTAATTCTGAGGAAGCTTGCGCTTAAGAACTTAAGCGCTCCTTAGGAAAGCGCAGCATAAAAGTACTACCCTTCCCTGGGATACTTTCAATAGTTAATTGCGCTTGATGACGACTAGCAATATGCTTCACAATTGCTAAGCCAAGACCAGTACCTCCCGTATCACGAGAACGACTTCTATCCACTCGATAAAAACGTTCAGTAAGTCTTGAAAGATGCTCTGCTGCAATCCCGGGGCCAGTGTCCATAACAGAAAATTCGCCCTGCCCATCTGCGTTAACAAGCCACTTCACATGAATAGCGCCAGCATCTGGTGTGTAGCGGATAGCATTAGAGACTAAGTTACTAAATGCAGAAAGTATTTCTCGCTCATCGCCTAACAAATTATTTTTATCAAGCACTTCGAAGGTAAAGCTATGATTCCCATGAGATAGTGCTTCAGCATCATTTTTAAGTAAAGCCATGAGAGTTTCGACATTAACTTGATTTGTTGCGGCTGGCAATGCATTAGCCTCCAGATTAGCGAGGGTTAATAGATCCTCAACCAGACTTTTCATGCGCTGAGCTTGCGACATCATCATCTCAAAATACTGATCACGTTGATCCTTCTCAAGCTCTAAAGATTGCACGGTCTCTAAGAACCCCATTAATACGGTAATTGGGGTCCGCATTTCGTGAGAAACGTTAGCAACGAAGTCGCGACGCATAGCATCAGCCTTTTGTAAATCAGTGACGTTTTGTACTAGTAGCAAATGGCGTTGGTTACCAAACGGAAAGGCCTGCAACATTAAACTCAGACTGCTATCTGGACCCATTCTTTCAAGCAGTAATGGTTCATCGAAGTTACGCTTATTTAAATATTGAATAAATTCAGGGCGACGAATGAGAAAATTAATGCGCTGCATTACATCGCGTTTAAAGGAAAGTCCAAAGAATCGCTCAGCAATACTGTTGCACCACTCAATTTGATCGCTTTCATCTAGCATCAAAATACCATTAGGCGAGGCTTGAAAAGCTTCGATAAAGTTCTCATGTTGCTGCTCAATATTTCGCATCCTTTGCTTTAGCGTTTTCACTAAACGCTGCAACCTGAAAAATACTTCTTCCCAAAATCCACTAGGGAGCGGCATGTGCTCAATGGAATCCGATTGCACGGCCTTACCTAGGCGTGCTAGGTTTATAAATGAGTACACGAGCGGTACAGATAACAGAAAAACGCCAACGAAAATGGCGTATTCAGCACCCCAGTTATAAAGGGTAATGAATGCAGCGACTAATGCGAGGCTAATAAGGAAGGTAAAGCGAGATAAGGCGGAAATCATGCTGCAATCTTAGACGATCTCAAGAATGTCCTTGAAATAGTCCAAAAAGGCCTTTAGATAAGGTCTAATTGTTGCTTGGAGTCTTGGTAATACGATAGCCGCTGCCCCGAACTGTCTCGATAAATCGGTCGCAGTCTACTGGGGTTAATGCTGCCCTGAGGCGCTTAATATGGACGTCAACAGTTCGCTCTTCAATATAGACTTCATTACCCCAAACCTTATCTAGTAAATTAGTACGAGAATGAACGCGTTCTGGGTTAGCCATAAAGAATTGCAGAAGTCTATATTCTGTGGGACCCAAAGAAACTGGTTTAAGCTCAGTATTAGGCCATTGCGCCAAAACTCTATGCGAGCTAGGATCTAGCTTTAGTGGGCCGATTGTGAGTGGGCCCGTGTCTTCAAGCGGGGTTTGCCTGCGCAACAATGCCCTCACCCTAGCAATTAATTCCTTAGGTGAAAAAGGCTTAGTCACATAATCATCTGCACCAGAATCTAAGCCCAAGACCTTATCGGACTCCTCGCTTTTCGCGGTAAGCATCAGAATCGGCAAACCTCTTGTCCGATCATTAGCCCGTAACTCTTTAGCAAATTGCACACCAGACTTTCCTGGCAACATCCAATCTAGTATCACTAGGCTTGGTAACTTTTCTTTCATCATCGCAAGCGCAAGATCAGTTTGCATGGCCTTCTCAACCTCATAGCCTGCATGCGTTAAATTAATTGCAATCAACTCTGCAATGGATGGCTCATCTTCAACGATTAGTATGTGGTGAGTCATTTGAAAGCTCTTTTTTAATCTTTATTAGCTTCGCGCACTAAATCTTCATGGGGAATGTGGCGAACATCTGAGCCCTTCGCAATGTAAATTACAAACTCAGCAATATTCTTAGCATGGTCCCCAATGCGCTCAATCGCCTTAGCAATCGTTAACATGTCAAGCCCAGTGCTAATAATGTGCGGATCTTCCGACATATAAGTAATGAGTTTGCGGACAAAACCACGGAACTCCTCATCAATTTGACGATCTTCAGCAACAACTTCGGCAGCAGCAACAGTGTCTAGGCGAGCAAAGGCGTCCAAACTACGACGCAACAAATTGATTGCCATTTGACCAGAGAGACGAATCTCGGCCACATTGATATTGTGTGGGGTACCTGTATCGATAAGGCGCTTTGTACGCTTTGCAACACGCTCAGCCTCATCCCCGGCACGCTCTAGGTTTGTAATGGCCTTAGATACTGCCATGACGAGGCGTAAGTCACGAGCAGCTGGTTGGCGTCTTGCAATTAATTCAGTACAGGCTGAATCAATTTGGATTTCAAGGTCATTAACTTGTTTTTCATTCTCAATGACGATATTGCAAGTATCAAGATCCATTTGCGTGAATGCACGCATTGCTGTTGAGATCTGCGCCTCAACCAATCCGCCCATTTCTAGCAAACGACCAGAGAGTGAATTTAAATCAGCATCAAATTGTGATGAAAGGTGATTATCAGGCATTTAATATCTCCAATTAACCGAAGCGGCCGGTAATGTAGTCTTCAGTTTCTTTACGCTTAGGCTTAATAAATATTTCATCTGTTTTACCATATTCAACCAAACTGCCAAGGTACATATAGGCAGTGTAATCGGATACACGCGCAGCCTGCTGCATATTATGAGTAACGATGGCAATGGTGTACTCATGTTTGAGTTCATTGATCAACTCTTCAATTTTTCCTGTCGAAATAGGATCTAGTGCTGAAGTAGGTTCATCAAGCAGCATTACCGAAGGTTTTACAGCTACGCTACGAGCAATACAAAGGCGCTGCTGCTGTCCACCAGAAAGCGATAAACCACTTTGATTTAATTTATCCTTAGCTTCATTCCACAGAGCTGCTTTGTTCAATGCCCATTCAACGCGCTCATCCATTTCAGAGCGAGACAGTCTTTCATAGAGGCGTACACCAAAGGCAATGTTTTCATAGATAGACATTGGGAATGGAGTCGGCTTTTGAAAAACCATGCCAATACGTGAGCGCAGTAAGTTTAAGTCCTGATCAGGCTCAAGAATGTTTTGGCCATAAAATTTAATTTCACCTTCTGCACGCTGACCAGGATATAGGTCGTACATGCGATTTAAAGTACGCAATAAAGTGGATTTACCGCAGCCAGAAGGCCCAATAAATGCAGTGACCTTACCTTGCTCAATATCAAGGTTTATGTCTTTTAAGCCCTGGAATGAACCGTAGAAAAAATTAAGATTTCTAACTTCAAGCGCATTGATAGCTGCCTGCTCTGAATGTTGAATTGTTGAATCCACTTTTCCCCCTTGACTATCAATCTGATTTAAGTCAAACATTGTTTTTATATTACTCATCATGCCTGTACCTTTTCACGGAAAACCACTCGCGCCAGAATATTTAAGCCGAGCACAGCAAATGTTATTAATAAGGCAGCTGCCCAAGCCAAATCGACCCAGTTATCATACGGACTCATTGCAAACTGGAAGATGACTACTGGCAAGTTAGCCATTGGTGCATTCATATTCGTTGAGAAGAATTGATTATTTAAAGCTGTAAATAACAATGGAGCTGTTTCACCACTAACACGCGCTAAAGCTAATAAGATTCCCGTAATAACACCGCTCTGGGCGGCGCGCAAAGTAATCATAAAGGCGACCTTCCACTTAGGCGTGCCCAATGCATATGCAGCTTCACGTAAGCTTCCTGGAACGAGTCTCAACATGTTCTCAGTAGTTCTTACTACAACGGGTACCGCAATGAGAGCCAAGGCAATCGTCCCTGCCCAACCAGAAAAATGCTTTACTTGTGCGACCACAATCGCATAGACAAATAAACCGATTACGATTGATGGGGCAGATAACATGATGTCAGTAACAAAACGGGTTATCGATGCTACCTTACTTCTGTCGCCATATTCAGAGAGATACAAGCCAGCAAGCACGCCTATCGGAGTGCTAATTAAAGTGCAGCTAGCTACAATCATGAGACTTCCGAGAATCGCATTAGCTAAACCACCGCCTTCTGATCCAGGAGCAGGTGTACTGTGCAGGAATACATCTAAATTAATAGATGAAAAACCTTTAATAAATAGAATGCTTAAGATCCATAAAAGGAAGGTCATACCCAGCACCATAGCCGTAGAAGAGAGTACTAGGCCAATTTTATTGGCACGTTTACGTTTAGCGAAAATTGCTGGGTTAATGTTTGAAAAATTATTCATGTTTTTAAGCCCTGTTTTTTCTCCATGCTCATGAGCATCCATTTAGCAATAGCTAGCACGATAAATGTGATCATGAATAGCGCAAGACCAAGCGCAAATAAAGAGGAGTAATGAGGTCCTAACTCAGCCTCACCGAACTCATTTGCCAATGTAGAAGCAATTGAATTTCCGGGAGCAAATAAAGAGGCGGATAAGCGATGCGCATTTCCAATCACAAATGTAACGGCCATCGTTTCACCAAGCGCCCTACCCAATCCAAGCATGATTCCACCGATAACACCTGCCTTGGTATAGGGAAGTACGACATTTCTGACTACCTCCCAAGTAGTACAGCCAATACCATAAGCTGATTCCTTGAGAACCGGAGGAACAATCTCGAATACATCACGCATCACAGAAGCAATAAAAGGCAAAATCATCATGGCCAAAATCAATCCAGCACAAAGAATACCGATTCCATTAAAAGCGCCAGAAAATAGGATTCCTAGACCGGGAATTTGGCCCAATGTGCCTGCCAATGCTGGCTGAATATATTCAGCGAAGAGAGGAGCAAAGATAAATAGACCAAACATGCCGTAAATAATGGATGGCACAGCAGCCAATAACTCTACAGCGGTACCTAGCGGTCTGCGTAATACATTCGGACATAGCTCTGTTAAAAATACAGCAATACCAAAGCTGAGCGGCACTGCAATTAACAAGGCAATCAACGATGTTGCGAGTGTTCCATAAATCGCAATGAGACCACCGAATTCTCCATTGATGATATCCCATTCACTTGTGAAGAAAAAACCGATACCAAATTTACTCAGAGCTGGCCATGCATTGATAACGAGAGAAATAATGATGCCAAGCAAGGCTATAAGTACGCCAACTGCAAAAAATTGCGTGATTGCGTAAAACAAAAAGTCTTGTACACGCTGTAATTTCGCAATCCTGGTAGCTTGAGGCGTTGGCGCTGAGTGGGACTGTGTGATATCCATATTTGGCTTATTTAAATATTGAAACAGCCCCACAATATGTGGAGCTGTTTATTTAAGAATGATTAAAAATAATCAAACCTTATTTAGTTACAACCTTTGTGAATACATTCTTACGAATAAAGTCGGTTGTACTATCAGGCATTGGCACGTAATCCAAGTCTATAGCCATACTCTTGCCTTCTTTAAATCCAAAGTCGAAAAACTTGATTACCTCAGCAGCATTCGCCTTATTTTCTGGGTTCTTGTACAGCAGAATGAAAGATGCACCAGTAATTGGCCATGACTTGGCACCAGCAGCATCAGTAATAAAAGTGCCCATACCAGGAATTTTTGCCCAATCAGTACCAGCAGCGGCAGCGGCGAAGGTTAGGTCATCAGGTTGAACATAATTGCCTTCTTTGTTTTTCAAAGCAATATGAGTCATTTTGTTTTTCTTAGCGTAAGCGTACTCGACATAACCAACAGAGTTCTTCACGCGAGAGACGTTTGCAGCAACACCTTCGTTACCTTTACCGCCAACCGATGAAGCGGCTGGCCATTTAACAGCAGCACCTGCACCAACCGCATCTTTCCAGAGGGAGCTAGTTTTTGCTAAGTAGTCTGTAAAAATAGCTGTGGTACCAGAGCCATCAGCACGGTGCACAACGGTAATCGGGCCTGAAGGAATCTTTACGCCTGGGTTCATGATGGCAATGCGCTTATCACCCCAGTCAGAAATGACACCTTGAAAAATATCAGCTAAGGTTGGACCATCTAATTTAAGTTCGCCTGGTTTAACACCATCTACGTTTATCACGGGTACTACACCACCAATGATTGCTGGAAACTGAACCATGCCATCTTTTTCTAAATCTTCGAATTTGACCGGATTATCAGTAGCACCGAAATCAACGGTTTTTGCCTTGATTTGCTTAATACCACCAGATGAACCGATGGACTGGTAGTTCAAGTTGGAACCTGTTTTTGCTTTATAGGCTTCTGCCCACTTTGCGTAAATTGGGTACGGGAATGTTGCGCCTGCACCTGTCATGTCTGCAGCAAAGGTGACTGGAGATAATGAAATAGCGCTAATAACGAGTGCTTTTTTCAAAAAAGAATTCATGTGATTAGTCCTAGAGTAGAAATAACGCAACATTGCGATATTAGGACGATACGATTGGACTATGACGCTTTGATGACAGAAGTGTCACAAATAATAAAACATAATAAATTCAATAGCTTATATTGAAGTTATTAAGTTCAAAGTATGGAAATATAGGCTTGAAATTATGTTGCGGGGATTAAATCAGCAATGCTTTTGGCAGCGCTCATCGCTACATCGCCATCTTTAGTTTCGATCATGACGCGTAGAAGTGGCTCAGTACCGGATGCCCGAATGAGAACTCTGCCGATGCCTTTGAGATCAGCCTCTACTTTAGCGATCTGTAGCTTGAGTTTCTCATCAGACTTCCAGTCATAACTAGGTTTGATTTTCACATTCAGCAAAACTTGCGGAAAGATGTTTACTTTCTCAAGTAACTGGGTAAGGCTCTTTTTATTGTGACTCATCGCTGCTAATACTTGAAGCGCTGCAATGGTGCCATCTCCAGTGGAATGCTGATCTAGGCATAGTAAATGTCCGGAGCCCTCCCCGCCGATGATCCAAGCTTTTTGCTTGAGCAGCTCTAATACGTATCGATCGCCCACATTAGCGCGTTCAAACCCAATACCCATCTCTTTAATGGCATTCTCAACCGCCAGATTGGTCATTAAGGTACCAACGGCACCACCAATCTTTTGTCCACGATCTAGCCTGTCTTTTGCAAGCACATAGAGCAGCTCATCGCCATTAAATAATCGTCCAGTGGCATCAACCATTTGCAAGCGGTCAGCATCGCCATCAAGTGCAACACCAAGATCCGCATTGACTTCTTTGACCTTGGCGATCAGGGCTGCTGGTGCAGTAGCGCCGCAACCATCATTAATATTTTTGCCATCTGGACTAACTCCTATCGAGATCACCTCTGCGCCTAGCTCATGAAATACATGGGGTGCTGTGTGATAGGCGGCTCCATTGGCACAATCAACGACTAGCTTTAATCCCTTGAGATTGAGATCTCCCGGAAATGTAGATTTACAAAATTCAATATAACGACCTGCTGCATCATCTAAACGAAACGCCTTACCGAGCTCTTGTGCACTCACGCAGCCCATCGGCTTTTCTAGCTCTGCTTCAATTGCCAACTCAAAATCATCGCCTAACTTATCACCATTAGATGAGAAAAACTTAATACCGTTATCTTGATAAGGATTGTGTGATGCAGAGATCACGACGCCGGCAGATAAACGCAATGCTTTAGTCAGATAAGCGACGCCAGGAGTTGGCATGGGACCACAGAGCATGACATCCACACCAGCAGCAGCAAAGCCTGCCTCTAAAGCAGCCTCCAATAAATATCCAGATATACGCGTGTCTTTACCAATCAAGACTTTGCATCGTTGGCCAGCTTTGGCATCCTTGGATAGCACTTTGCCTGCGGCATAACCCAGTCGGGTCATGAATTCCGGAACAATCGGAAATTGCCCCACTTCACCGCGGATGCCATCAGTACCAAAGTATTGTTTTTTCATGGGAATCATTATAAAACTTAGCGTCTTCAGTGTTAAAGCAAGGCTAAGTATTAATTGCCTCCCATAGCTTTAAAGCATCTACCGTCTCGGGTACATCATGCACTCTCACAATTCGAGCACCCCGATCAGCCGCCATGATGGCTGCAGCAATGCTGGGAGCTAGGCGCTCATGCGTATCTTTACCAGTGAGCTTGCCCAGCATTGATTTACGGGAGATGCCCGCTAGTACTGAATAGCCCAATCTGGAGAATTGATCAAAATGGCCGAGCATAGTGAGGTTGTGCTCAAGACTTTTGCCAAAGCCAAAGCCAGGGTCAATGGCGATTCTGTTTGCTTGAGCACCTTTTGCTTTGAGTAGCTCTGCACGCTCTTTGAGAAACTGCATTACTTGCGCAAGGACATCGTGATACTCCGGATTAAACTGCATGGCCTGAGGATCACGCTGCATGTGCATCAAGACAATTCCACAATCCTTACTTTCAAGTACTGCATCGACTGCGCCCTCTTGTCTGAGTGCCCAAATATCATTTACGCAATCAACGCCTGCATTGAGGGCCTGACGCATCGTTTCTGCTTTGTAGGTATCAATCGAAAGTGGCACGCCGCAATCTTTCAGCGCTTCGATGACTGGCAGCACACGATCAAGCTCTTCTTGAAGTTCTACCAGCTCTGCACCCGGTCTAGTGGACTCACCACCAATATCAATCAAGTCAACACCACCCGCAATCATGAGCTCTGCTTGAGTGATTGCATCTTTCGGTGTTTTAAATTTGCCGCCATCTGAGAATGAATCTGGGGTGGCGTTCAGAATGCCCATGACAACTGGGCGTCTGCGTTTGGTGAAGTCAAAAAGAAAACGCCCACAACGCCATGTTGTGGGCATCTCTGAAATGCCTTGCTTATCCATCAAGACAATTAGTCTTGTTGCTTAAGCTGTCGCTGGAGCGCTACCAGCCGCTGGGCCAGGTGCACCAGCAGAGTTACCAAAGATCGTTGGCGGTGGAGGCAATGGTGCACGTGGAGGACGACCTTCCATGATGTCGGTAATTTGATCGGCATCAATGGTTTCCCATTCGAGCAAAGCAACAACCATGGCTTCAACCTTATCGCGATTGTTTTCTAGAATCGATCTTGCTAAAGCATATTGACTATCAATCAAGGAACGAATCTCAAAGTCCACTTTTTGTTGTGTCAACTCAGAAACGGTCTTGGTGCTATTGCGCCCGAAAATACTTTCAGATTCAGTATCAACGTAAACCATCGTACCTAAGCTATCGCTCATACCGTAACGCGTCACCATATCGCGTGCCATTTTGGTAGCACGCTCAAAGTCATTTGAAGCACCGGTACTAGATGAATGCAAAAAGATTTCTTCTGCAGCACGGCCACCAAACAAAATAGCCAAGTCTTCCATCATGCGATCTTTATACAGATTCACACGATCAAATTCTGGTAACTGCCAAGTCACTCCCAATGCCATACCGCGCGGCATGATGGTGACCTTATGAACTGGGTCTGCCTTAGGCAAGCTCTTGGCAACAACCGCATGGCCAGCCTCGTGGTAAGCAGTATTAAGACGCTCTTCTTCGCGCATCACGGCAGACTTACGCTCTGGACCCATATAGATCTTGTCTTTAGCGTCTTCAAAGTCTTTCATTTCAACTGAACGCTTATTACGGCGCGCAGCAAATAAGGCGGCTTCATTTACTAAGTTCGCTAAGTCAGCACCTGAAAATCCTGGTGTACCACGTGCTAATACTGCAGCATTGACATCAGGATCAATCGGCACTTTGCGCATATGCACTTGCAAGATCTGCTCACGACCCCGAATGTCTGGCAAGCCTACGTGTACTTGACGATCAAAACGGCCAGGACGCAATAAGGCTTTATCCAATACATCGGAGCGGTTAGTAGCAGCAACCACGATCACACCACTATTGCTTTCAAAACCATCCATCTCTACGAGCATTTGATTTAAGGTTTGTTCGCGCTCATCATTGCCACCGCCCATACCGGCACCACGATGACGACCTACCGCATCGATCTCATCAATAAAGATGATGCAAGGTGAATTTTTCTTGGCGTTCTCAAACATATCGCGTACGCGAGATGCGCCTACACCCACAAACATTTCTACGAAATCGGAACCCGAGATCGAGAAGAAAGGAACCTTGGCTTCACCGGCAATAGCACGTGCCAACAGTGTTTTACCGGTACCTGGAGGGCCAACTAGTAATACGCCATGCGGAATACGACCGCCGAGCTTTTGAAATTTCTGAGGGTCTTTTAAGAAATCAACCAACTCATACACTTCTTCTTTTGCTTCATCGCAACCTGCAACATCAGCAAAAGTAACAGTATTGCTATTTTCATCAATGAGGCGTGCTTTGGATTTACCGAAGGAGAATGCTCCGCCTTTGCCGCCGCCTTGCATCTGACGCATCATGAAAAACCAAAAGCCAATAATCAATAAAGTCGGTCCAAGGTAGTACAAAGCAGATACCAATAGATTAGGTTCATCTTCTGCTTTACCAGTTACTTGTACACCGAACTTCATGAGGTCACCAACCATCCAGATGTCGCCCGGAGAGATGATGGAATATTTAACGCCGTCAGCAGGTGTGACTTGTAATGTGCGACCTTGCACATCGACACGCTTCACTTTTCCAGCCTTAGCGTCGTCCATGAATTGAGAGTACGTGACTTGAGTTTGGTCCCTAGGCTTATCAAACTGTTTAAAAACAGTGAAGAGCACCAGGCCCACAATGAGCCACACGCCGATTTTTTGGAACATATTGCTATTCATATTGCCGTTCAAAATAATTCCTTTTCTGGATATATCCAGGAAATAAGCACATTGCTTCCTATGTATTTGATTCTACTACCACCCTTTTTCAAGGTCTAATGGCCTATTTATTTCACAAAACCATGTATTTAAGGGGGTTATTAGGGGGTATACCTACCTGGTAATACCTATTTTGGCTACTTATTTAGGGGGCTTTAAGTTACGGCCTAAGAGGAATATCTCTGAAGAACGAGCTCGAGAGGCCTTAGGCTTTCTAGAGGCAACGGTTTTGAAGACCTTTTTGAAGGATTCCACGATCTGGCTGTAGCCGCTGCCGTTAAAGCACTTAATTAATAGCGCCCCCTCAGGCTTGAGGTGGTCCACCGCAAAATCTAAGGCAATTTCAGCCAAAAAGGCCATTCGCGCAGAATCTGCAACGCCAACCCCCGAAAGATTGGGTGCCATATCGGATAGAACCAGATCAACCTTGCCTTCTGCGCTCTTCGGCAGAAGCGCCTTGAGGGCATTTAGGCCCTCATCCTCACGAAAGTCCCCCTGAATAAAGCTAACGTCAGCAATATCTTCCATCGGCAAGATATCGATTGCAATGATTTGGCCATCTGGTTTGCCAGACTCGATTTTAGGATTACTTTTACCAAGCTCAGTTAAACGATTGCGTGCATATTGAGACCAACTTCCAGGAGCGCTCCCTAAGTCCACTATGGTCATGCCTGCTTGTATGAGGTGATCTTGCTCATCAATTTCACTGAGCTTGTAAACCGCTCTAGCGCGATAACCCTCTTTCTGAGCCATCTTCACATAGGGATCGGTTAGATGATCTTGCAACCAACTTTTATTAAATTTATTCTTTGCCACAACTTACCCACCTTCGCCCTACATTTTCCTAGTTTTAGCTCTCTAAAGCAAAAGGAATCGATACAAAACGAGACAAATCCAGTCTAAACGAGCATTTTAAGTACCCGATGCTCTATCATCGAACCCATGACCGCACTCACCATCACCCCCGCACAACGTAAATCTCTCAAAGCTGATGCCCACGACTTAAGTCCGGTTGTCATGATCGGTGCTGGTGGCTTAACGCCCTCCGTCATCAAAGAAGCCGAGCTCGCCATTAGCCATCATGGACTCATTAAGGTGCGTATATTTGGCGATGATCGTGAAGCACGCCTTGCTTTTTATGAAGCACTCTGCGACAAACTAGATGCAGCGCCAGTCCAACATATTGGCAAACTACTAGTCATCTGGAGGCCAAAAGATGTTGTTGATGAGGCATTTTCTAATCTGGGTAGATCTTCTAAGCAAACTAAGAAATCATTACAGGCGCCGCGCACAAAACGCCAACCGAATCGCGCACCAACTAAATCTGGTATTCGCACCAGCAGCTCAGAAAGATCTGATCGTCGCTCTGCTTCCAATGCAAAACCATTCGCTCGCGCTGCCGCTGTAAAGTCTGCTGCACCAAAGAAACGGGTACTTCGCTCTGAAGCTGCTGAATCGAAGATTGGTTGGTCATCACCAGGCTATCGCAAAGCAGCTGCTACGCCGGCTCCCATCAAGAAACGTAAAGTGCGGATGAGTAGCAATAAGAAAAAATCACTTGGGTCTTAATATGATCTAAGCCATTAGAGGAACGCCGCTAGTCGGCGTTTTTTATTGCTGATGGTTTACTGTGAATGCGTTTTAGTAAGGCGCCAAACAAGATAGATGCCTAGCGCACTCTGAATCAAAAACAAGACGCTAGAAACACCATGGAGTTTTCTAAATAAATCAGCCGAAGGAGACAGCATGACTGGCATACCTTCTAACAAGGCCTGATCACGTAAGGTATCAAGCCAAGGGATCAAGATAAATGAAGCGGCTGCCGTGCACACTAACATTCCTAAAAGAAGCAATCGAATCACTCTGTACTGGTTTAATCCACGAGTAACCAGTAGATTTGCGAGCACCATTAAAGCAATGCAAACAATGATGCTGAGATAGGCTTCAGCCTTAAAGACGCTACCAGCAACCATACCGGCTACTTGACGGTCAGTCATAGTGCTAAAAATTGCCGGGGCAACCAGATAGCCAACGGCCAGAATGCTACCAACCCAGACGCCGGCGATCAAGATAAAAAGTCGTTGCGCTCCACTATGTTTTGGAGCAGTAAGGTTCTGCACTGGGCTTCTCTGTAGGCGTTAGATATAGCGAACTGCCAGAATCTCAACTTCGCGATTACCGCCGGGGGCCTGAACAGCCACAACATCACCCTCTTCCTTGCCAATTAAGGCACGGGCAATAGGAGAGCTAATCGAGATTTTGCTTACAGCGATATCGGCCTCATCGTCACCCACAATTTGATAAGTGAGCTTAGTACCATCCTCGAGATCTTCGAGATCAACGGTAGCGCCAAATACAACTCGACCAGAAACATCAAGCGTGGCTGGATCAATAATCTGCGCGGCAGATAATTTGCTCTCAAGCTCCTGAATACGACCTTCAATAAAACCTTGCTTTTCTTTTGCAGCATCGTACTCAGCGTTTTCAGAAAGGTCGCCTTGAGCTCGTGCCTCAGAAATCGAAATAATCACTGCTGGACGCTCTACATGCTTAAGACGATGCAGCTCCTCTTTAAGGAGTTCTGCACCGCGTTTGGTAATCGGAATTGTGCTCATACTGCCAACCTAACTTAAATTCTTGCGCTTGATTGCGCGAACAAAAGTCGATTTTAGATTAAACAAGCTTTTGATGTAAATCCTGTAAGGAATATACCTCTAAAGACTCATTAATCCCTTTTTGGGAGGCCAGCAAACCATCCATCACAGCACGGGCCGCGCTAATGGTCGTGTAGTAAGTTACGCCATTTGCTTGGGCTGAAGTCCGGATGGACCTCGAGTCAGCAATGGCAGTTCGAGTCTCATCCACAGTGGTAAATACCAAGGAAATTTCACCATTTTTAATGAAATCCACGATATGAGGACGGCCGTCTTTGACTTTATTGACTACGCGCACTGGCAAACCAGCAGCTTCAATGGCAGCTGCAGTCCCTTTGGTTGCAACCATTGGGAAACCGAGTTGATGCAATAGCTTAGCAACCTCAACCGCTTTAGGCTTATCGCTATCTTTGACTGTAAGCAGAACTGTACCGCTCTTCGGTAGTTTGATGCCAGCACCCAATTGCGATTTGAAGAGCGCTTCACCAAAGGTCTTGCCTACACCCATGACCTCACCAGTCGAGCGCATCTCAGGCCCGAGAATTGGATCAATTCCTGGGAACTTGTTGAACGGGAAAACCGCTTCTTTAACAGAGAAGTATGGTGGATTAACTTCAGCTTTGATGCCCTGTTGCTCTAGCGTTTGACCAACCATACAACGCGCAGCAATTTTAGCCAATTGCAGACCAGTTGCTTTAGAGACAAAAGGTACGGTACGTGAAGCGCGTGGATTGACTTCCAGAACATAGATGACATCTTTGCCGTCGACATTCTGAATCGCAAACTGGACGTTCATCAAGCCAACAACATTTAATCCTGCCGCCATCGCAGCAGTTTGACGTTTAATTTCTTTGACAGTCTCATCGGATAAGGAATATGGCGGCAATGAACATGCTGAATCACCAGAGTGAACGCCAGCCTGCTCGATATGCTCCATCACGCCACCAATAAATACTTTGGATCCATCACGAATGCAATCAACATCACACTCAATCGCATCATTGAGGAAGCGATCTAGCAATACTGGGGAATCATGAGAGACCTTCACAGCCTCACGCATGTAGCGTTCCAAGTCACGGCCATCATGCACGATTTCCATGGCGCGGCCACCCAGTACATAGGAAGGACGCACTACCAATGGGTAGCCAATTTCTTCTGCCAGAACCAACGCCTCTTCTTCTGTACGCGCAGTGCGGTTTGGTGGTTGACGTAAGCCCAAGCCTTGCAAGAGTTTTTGGAAGCGCTCACGGTCTTCCGCAGCATCAATCATGTCTGGTGATGTACCAATGATGGGCACGCCATTGCGCTCAAGATCTAGAGCAAGCTTCAATGGGGTTTGGCCGCCGTACTGAACGATGACGCCTTTAGGCTTCTCTTTAGCAACAATCTCTAATACGTCTTCAAGCGTCAGTGGCTCAAAGTACAAACGATCAGAGGTGTCGTAGTCAGTTGAAACGGTTTCTGGGTTGCAGTTCACCATAATGGTTTCATAACCATCATCGCGCATTGCTAAAGCAGCATGTACGCAGCAATAATCGAACTCAATACCTTGACCAATTCGGTTAGGGCCCCCGCCCAAAACCATGATCTTATCTTTAGTGCTTGGGTTGGATTCACAATCACCGTGCTCTGCTTCATAAGTCGAATAGAGATAAGCAGTATTGGTTGAGAACTCGGCAGCACAAGTGTCAACGCGCTTATAAACAGGTAGCACTTTTAAACGGTGACGTGTTGTGCGTACCGTTGTAGCATCGACGCCTAGTAATTTGGCTAAGCGACGATCAGAGAAGCCCTTCTGCTTAACAGCCCGCAGCTCTGCTGCTGTCAGACTATCAATCTTGCGTTGCTTGAGCTCTGCCTCAATGCTGATCAGCTCCTCAATTTGCTGAAGGAACCAAGGATCTACTTTGGTTTCTGCATAGATCTCATCTAAGCTCATCCCCATCCGGAAAGCATCAGCCAAATACCAAATACGATCTGGGCCTGGCTCATTGATTTCATTCACAATGTCATCAATATCTGTCGAGAATTCATCTAAGCCATCTACACCAACCTCGAGACCCCGTAACGCTTTCTGGAAAGACTCCTGGAAGGTCCGGCCAATGGCCATCACTTCGCCAACCGATTTCATCTGGGTCGTTAAGCGTGAGTCTGCTTGTGGGAATTTCTCAAAAGCAAAACGCGGAATCTTGGTCACTACGTAATCAATTGATGGCTCAAACGATGCAGGCGTAGCTCCGCCGGTAATATCGTTCTTGAGCTCATCCAGTGTATAGCCAACAGCTAACTTGGCTGCGATCTTGGCAATCGGAAAACCCGTTGCTTTGGAAGCCAAGGCAGATGAACGCGATACCCGTGGGTTCATCTCAATGACGATCATGCGGCCGTCTTCTGGGTTAATGGAGAACTGTACGTTTGATCCACCAGTATCAACACCAATTTCCCGTAGAACAGCAATCGATGCATTACGCATGATTTGATATTCTTTGTCGGTCAGCGTTTGTGCAGGGGCAACAGTGATCGAATCACCTGTATGTACGCCCATCGGATCCAAGTTTTCGATTGAGCAAACAATGATGCAGTTGTCGTTACGATCTCGCACGACTTCCATCTCAAACTCTTTCCAGCCCAAAAGCGATTCTTCAATCAAAAGCTCACGGGTGGGTGATAGATCAAGACCCCGTTTGCAGATTTCTTCAAACTCTTCACGGTTATAAGCAATACCACCGCCAGAACCACCCATCGTGAACGAAGGACGAATCACTACTGGAAATCCAGAGCTATCAGCCTCTTTTTGAATGCGCTGTTGTACCTCAAGGGCCTCTTCCATCGAATGCGCAATGCCTGACTTCGCAGAGCCAAGACCAATCTTAGTCATCGCCTCTTTAAATTTCTGACGATCTTCTGCTTTATCAATTGCCTCTGGTGAAGCGCCGATCAGTTCACAGCCGTATTTTTGTAATACGCCATGACGATGTAAATCCAATGCGCAGTTCAAGGCAGTTTGGCCGCCCATGGTTGGCAAAATTGCATCTGGCTTTTCAGTTGCAATAATGCGCTCTACCACTTCCCAGGTAATCGGCTCGATATAAGTCACATCAGCCATCTCGGGGTCAGTCATGATGGTTGCAGGATTGCTATTGACCAAAATGACTTTGTAACCTTCGTCGCGCAGAGCCTTACAAGCTTGCGCACCCGAATAGTCAAACTCACAGGCTTGTCCAATCACAATCGGACCAGCGCCAATAATCAGGATGCTCTTAATGTCGCTCCGCTTAGGCATTATTTGCCCCCTTTGTTGCTAGCATTCATGAGTTCCACAAAATGATCAAATAAATAGGCAATGTCATGCGGTCCAGGCGAGGCTTCAGGGTGTCCCTGGAAACAGAATGCAGGCTTATCTTTCCAGGCCAGCCCCTGCAAGGAGCCATCAAACAATGAAACGTGTGTGACACGCAGGTTGTCAGGCAAAGTATTGGCATCGACTGCAAAGCCATGATTCTGAGATGTAATCGCTACGCGACCAGTATCTAAGTCTTTAACAGGATGGTTAGCGCCATGGTGGCCAAACTTCATCTTGAGGGTTTTAGCACCTGCAGCCAGACCCATAATTTGGTGACCTAAGCAGATGCCAAAGGTAGGGACGCCCTTTTCAATAATTTCTTTAGCAGCAGCAATGGCGTAATCACAAGGTCCCGGGTCTCCAGGACCGTTAGAGAAAAATACACCGTCTGGATTCATGGCGAGCACTTCAGCTGCGCTCGTTTGCGCTGGTACTACGGTTAGCTCACAAGCACGCTCAGTAAGCATGCGCAAAATATTGTGTTTCACACCGAAGTCATAGGCCACCACTTTTTTAGTGGGTTTGTTTGTATCTAATGTTTTATATGCAGGCTTACCTTCAGGGCCATGCAATTGCCAATCAGCTACCCGCCACGGGTAAGCTTTTTTAGTACTCACTACTTTGGCTAAATCTAAGCCTGACATTCCAGGAAAGGCTTTTGCTAGTTCAAGCGCTTTCTTGCCGAGCGCCTCATACTTATCCCCCAATTTGCCAGCGACGATAGCGCCAGATTGAGCACCCTTGTCGCGCAGGATCCGGGTTAATTTACGAGTGTCGATGCCAGCAATGCCAGGGACGCCTGCTTTACTTAAATAGCTATCTAAGCTTCCTTCTGAGCGAAAATTAGATACGCGCTTAGGTAAATCTTTAATGGCTAGACCAGCAGCATGAATCCGATCTGACTCTGCATCTTGTGAATTGACGCCAACGTTGCCGATGTGCGGATAAGTGAGAGTAACAATCTGACGGCAATAACTAGGATCAGTGATGATCTCTTGGTAACCAGTTAATGCGGTATTGAAAACCACTTCGCCAGTAGTTTCACCAGGGGCGCCAATGCTAAAACCGGGAAAAAGAGTGCCGTCGGCTAAGGCCAACACGGCGGGAGGAAAAGAAGGAAGCAAGGGTGACAAACCATCTCCAGTCCCTGCTCCATCCGACGCTCAAAACCCCCAAAAAGACCAACCCGAGGCTTGTGTATGCGGGAGGTGAGTGTCTTTAAGCGCTAGGGTAATTTAATTAGTTTCGAACCTTGCAATGATACCAGTTTTGCTCCTAAACCCTTGAATACCCGCCCAATTGGGCCTTTGAGGGTAATTAAGCCTTAGCGCTTTGCTCGATGATGGTCTTGATTTGAGCCAAAACAGTTTGGTCTTCCATGGTGCTGATATCACCCGGATCACGACCTTCTGCCACCGCCTGCAGAGCGCGACGCACAATCTTTCCAGAACGAGTCTTAGGCAAGGCCGACACAACATAAACACGTCCAGGCCGTGCAATGGCACCCAACTGGCTATCAACTGTCTTCATGCATTCTTTTTCAAGATTCTCAGCCTTAGAAGAATCTTTTGGAATGACAAATGCAATAGCAGCCTGGCCCTTGAGCTTGTCTTCAATTCCGACAACTGCAACTTCAGAAATATTGGGATGACTGGAGATACTTTCCTCAATCTCGCGAGTACCAAGGCGATGTCCGGCAACATTAATCACGTCATCAGTACGACCCAAAATAAAGAAGTAACCATCTTTATCTTTAATGCCCCAATCAAATGTAGAGTAGATCAACTTGCCTGGAATTGTTTCCCAATAAGTACTAACAAAGCGTTTGTCATCACCCCAAACCGTTTGCATACAACCAGGAGGTAATGGTCCTTCAATGGCGATCACACCCTTCTGATCCGGGCCCAGCTCTACTGAAGTAGCATCGTCGAGTAGTTTCATGTTGTAACCGAAAGAGGGAACGCCCGGTGAGCCAAACTTATGCGGCATCACTTCAATGCCTCGCTGAATCGCTAGTATTGGCCAACCCGTTTCCGTTTGCCAGTAGTTGTCAACAACCGGTTTTTTGATCGCATCATGAATCCAGCTTGCAGTAGGCTCGTCTAATGGCTCGCCTGCCAAGAACAATGTACGCAATGATGAGAGATCGTGCTTGGTTAAGAACGCAGGATCTTGCTTCTTGAGAACACGAACGGCAGTTGGTGCAGAGAACATCACTGAAACCTTGTATTTCGCTACTAGCTCCCACCAGATCCCTGCATCGGGTCGCAATGGTGTACCTTCATACATGATCGTTGCCATGCCATTGAGTAAGGGTCCATAGATAATGTAACTGTGACCCACCACCCATCCAATATCTGAAGTGGTGAACATGGTTTCACCCGCTTTGCCACAGAAAATATGGTTCATAGAAGCCATCAAGGCAACTGCATAACCACCAGTATCTCGTTGCACGCCTTTAGGCTTACCGGTAGTGCCTGAGGTGTAGAGAATGTATGAGGGATGGGTTGCATCTACCCACTCCACTGGCACGATGTCATTCAAATGTTTTTGTCGTTCAGCCGCATAGTCCAGATCTCTACCAGCTACGCTGGTGAACTCCGACAAACCACGATTGACGAGCAAGACTTTTTCAGGCTTGTAACTTGCTAAGGTAATTGCTTCGTCTAAAAGGGGTTTGTATGGAACCGCTTTCCCGCCGCGCATCCCTGCTTCTGCAGTCACAATCATCTTGGGCTTAGCATCATCAATTCGAGATGCCAAACTATGTGAAGCAAACCCACCAAATACGACTGAGTGAATCGCCCCAATCCGCGCACAAGCGAGCATTGCAAAGCAAGCTTCCGCAATCATTGGCATGTAAATCAAGACCCGATCACCCTTTTGAATGCCATTAGCTTTGTAAATGGCAGCTATACGATTGACTTCCTCGTAAAGCTCTTGAAAGGTGTAAGCCTTCTCCTTATTGGTTTCAGTTGAAACCGCAACCAGGGCAATTTGATTTGGCCGCTCTTTTGCGTGACGATCTACGGAGTTGTAACAAAGATTGGTGAGCCCTCCCTCAAACCATTTTGCAAATGGAGGATTGTCGTAATTGAGAACAGTATCGAATGGTTTTTCCCAATGAATGAGCTTAGCTTGCTCACCCCAAAATCCATCTGGATCAGAAATTGAGCGTTCATGATGTGCTTTATAGGACATGGTCAACCTAATCTAAAAGTTTGTGAAATTACTGACTGTTAGCGCCGCCTTTGCTACTGGAAGAAGCTGAGACTGTATTTTTCGCAGATTTTGCAATTCCTGTCGATGCGGATTTATGCTGAGATGCCACATTTTTGGCTGAAGAATTACCCTTGGCAGCAGTCTTGGTGGGGCCACATTTGGTATTTTGGCCACTCTTGGCTGATTTTCTGCACTTTGGTGCTGGTGGAGCTGGCTTTTCTAGGTTCAAACTGGCATTTTCGGCCATTGCTGAAGAAACATCGCCAGCTTGACTGCTGGTTTTTGGTATTAGTACAGTAGACCCAGCTTTGATTCGCATTCCCTTTGGAATCCCGTTCACAGATCTCAGGGTATCAACATCTACCCCCAAAGTTTTGCCTACCTGGTCAACACTTTCCGTTTTAGGAATTTTCACTGCTGTCCAAGTCGATAGTGGTTTGTTATACGCCTTCAGATTTGCCTGAAAGATTTCAGCATGGGCAAAGGGCAACAAAATCTGCTGATTCGCATTGCTCAATATCACCGGCTTATTAAACGAGGGATTGAGATTGCGAAACTCTTCTTCTGGGATTTCAGCAAGCTTGATGACAACAGCAACATCGATATCGCTATCAACATCCAATGCTACAAAATAAGGGTGGTTTTCTAATTCAGGCAAAACAATTCCATAGGCCTGTGGATCTAAAACAATTTGGCGATAGGCCATGAGTTTGGGCACATACTGACGTGTTTCTTTGGGCATCTTCAGACTCAGGTAATCCGTAGGTAGACCGGCTGCCAAATTACGTTTTTGTGCCTTAGAAATGTTACCAGCACCCCAGTTGTAAGCTGCAAGAGCAAGCTCCCAACTACCGAACTGGTTATACAAGCGCTGCAGGTAATCCAATGCTGCATCGGTAGATTGCAATACATCACGACGCTCATCCCTAAAGACGTTTTGCGTCAAGCGAAAATCTTTTCCTGTTGCTGGCATGAACTGCCATAAGCCCATCGCTTTTGCGCTTGACTTAGCATGAGTTACAAATGCGCTTTCAACGAATGGTAATAATGCAATTTCAGTGGGCATATTACGGGCATTGACTTCTTGCACAATGTAAAACAGATATCGCGAAGAACGTGTCATCGAGCGATTGACATAATCGGGTCTTGCACTGAGCCACCTAACCTGCTCAATTTCGATGGGGCTATTCATGGGCTCCATCTGAAAGCCATCCCGAATTCGAATCCATAAATTATCGGAAGGCGCATAGACTTTACTGACGGATTGGCTTTTGAGGTCAACCCGCGTTGCCTTGGAAGACTTGGGGTTAGCTTTAGTGGGCGTATCGGATGACCAATCACCGGTGCTTGCGCATCCCGACAGAAAAACGGCAAGAAATATTACCGTAATATGCAGGCGCATTAGAAGTGGTCTTTCCAGGCCCTCACCACTCCTAAAACATGCGCAGGGGTGGGCAAGTCTTTTTGGCCAGAAACTTCTTGGGCTTTCGAAATCACATCAGCTTGATCACAGCGCATAAAAGGGTTGACCTGCAGTTCTTGGCCTATGGTTGTTGGCAATGTTGGTTGATTTTGCGCTCTTAATGCTTGCGCTTTTTCTGACCAGGCCACTAGTTCTGAATTATGAGGTTCAACAGCCAATGCAAAACGAATATTGGATAAAGTGTATTCATGGGTGCAATACACCAAAGTATTTTTTGGTAAGGAAGCAAACTTGGCTAATGAGCTAGTCATCTGGGTTGGCGTCCCTTCAAACAAGCGCCCGCATCCTGATGCAAATAAGGTATCGCCACAAAGCAATATCGGCTGAGCAATATTAGGCTGCATATTGGCGAAATACGCGATATGACTCAAAGTATGTCCAGGAACTTCAAACACTTTGAAGCTAATACCTGGAGTGGCTATCTCTATCGTGTCACCCTCTTTGGCGATGACTGTGCGACCCGGAATATTGCTTCCGGCTGGCCCATAGACTGGAGTGGCAGAGCCAAAACTGCGGAGCAAATTGAGGATCCCGCCGGTATGGTCAGCATGATGGTGGGTAATTAAGATTCCCTTAAGGGCAAGGTCGTTTTGCAAAAGATAATCCTCAACCGGGGCAGAATCCCCCGGATCGACCACTAAAGCTGACTTCCCATCATGGATACACCAGATGTAATTGTCATCAAAGGCCGGGATAGGCCAAACTTGCAATAAAGTATTCTTATCCATAGACCGATGATACCAACCCCACCCATCCCCTCTCAGATGCCTGCACCCCCATGGAGTACCTGGGAGAAATGGCTGCAATCTCCACCGGGACGCTATGTGCTGGCCTGGGAGCAAAAATGCTTTGACCAAATTGTCGCGGATGTCTTTGGGTTTCATGCGGTTCAAATTGGTTTGCCGCAAATCAATACCCTGCTTGAGAACCGCATGCCCTTGCAAGCCCTCTTTATGCACTCCAATGACAGTCGTGAATATGCTGCCCGTTTTAATTGGCACCTGATCGAAGGAAATGCTTCCGAGTTGCCATTTGCCAATGAAAGCCTCGATTTAGTAGTGCTTCCCCACGTGCTTGAATTTGCGACGGATCCTCACCAAATTTTGCGTGAAGTCGATCGTGTTTTGCGTCCTGAAGGACGCTTGATTATTTCCGGATTTAATCCAGCTAGTCTTTGGGGTGCCCGTCAATATCTCAGCCGATTAATTGGTAATCCCTACCTGCCGCGCGATGGTCAATTCATTAGTCTCATTCGCATCAAAGATTGGCTACAGTTACTTAACTTTTCCTTAGATCGTGGCCATTTTGGCTGCTATAAATTACCCTTGCAAGGCAAGTCCTCCATGGGTCGCATGGATTTCTTAGAGCCGATGGGTAATCGTTGGTGGCCTATCTTTGGCGCAGTATTCTTGGTTTCGGCAATTAAACGTCATCAAGGCATCAGGCTCATCGGGCGCGTAGCACCAGTGCGCATTCCTGCAATACCGCAACTCACTCCTGCGGCAGAACGTAATCAAATCAAGAAATTCAAGAAACAGTAAATTAGAGCAATGTCCCATACTAAATCTGCACCACACATACCTCACATCGTGATCTATACCGATGGCGCTTGCAAAGGCAATCCTGGTCCGGGTGGTTGGGGCGCTGTATTGCGCTCAGGCGGTCATGAAAAACAGATTCATGGCGGGGAAAAACACACTACTAACAATCGTATGGAAATTAGTGCTGTTATTTTTGCCTTGCGCTCACTTAAACAAAGAAGCACAGTTGAGCTCTGGACCGATTCTCAATACGTCCAAAAAGGGGTGACAGAATGGCTTGAGGGCTGGAAAAAACGAGGCTGGAAGACTGCCAGCAAGGAGCCGGTTAAAAATGCCGATCTATGGCAAGAATTAGACGCCCTTCTCCCCGATCATGCCATCTCATGGCATTGGGTCAGGGGCCACAACGGACACCCTGGCAATGAACTGGCTGACCAGCTAGCAAATAAGGGGGTTGAGGAGTTTTTGCCCTAGAGCCAATAATCCCCTCCGCAAGCACGATTGAGGCAGTCTTATGAGAGAATGGACGTGCCTTAAAAGCCCCTAAAACAGCATTAAAGACTTATAAAACCAAGAAAACGAGACTGTGTCAAAAATAGAATCTTCTCTCGATCGACTATTTGCCAAATTAGTGCAATTTAAAGACATAGGTAAGACGCGTCTGTGCGCCCTGTGGCAAAGATTATCGCCCTACCTTGGGCAACTTCAGAAAATAGATTACCCGACAACAAAAGCTTTTGTCATTCGCTTTAAGTGGCGCATTTTGTTGATCTTAATTGTTTTTTACGCTGGATCTAAGGCTTACGATTATTACTTCCCTGCAAGCAAAAAAGGTGGGGGCCCTCAAGTCATTACCAGTGTAGTAGTAGAGAAAAAAGATATCCCTCTCGTGATTGAAGCTACTGGTACGACCGTCTCTAATAGTATTGTAGATATCCGTCCAATGGTGACAAACACCGTTAGTAAAATTCACGTTAAGGACGGTCAAGAAGTTAAAGAGGGGCAACTTCTATTCACGCTCGATGACCGTAATGACAAAGCCAATTATGAAAAGCTCAAAGCTTTGGCTGACGATGCTCAAAAACAATATTTACGCGCCAAAGAATTGGTAGAGAAGAACTTTATATCAAAGGCCGGTTTAGAGACATCGCTTGCTAATGCCAAGTCGGCACAGGCTGCCGCCCGCTCTGCCGAGGTACAACTCTCCTTTGACTCCATTCGCTCACCGATTAACGGTAGAGCAGGAATCGTGAATGTCTTCCCTGGCTCTCTAGTGCAAGCAAGCAATATCGTCTCTACCGCAACAAACTCTACTGCCACCTCTAGTGTAGGTTCGATGGTCACAATTACACAACTGAACCCAATGAATGTTCAGTTTGTGATTCCAGAAAAAGATATTCCTATCATCCTAGAAAATAGGAAGAGTGACGTACCTTTAACAGTAAAAGTGACTATTGGTAATACCGGAAAAAATACTTACGAGGGTCAAGTTCTGGTAATCGACAATCAAGTAGACCCTCTGATTGCCGCAGTTCGTGTTAAAGCACAAATTCCGAACGATAAGTTGGAAGTGCTTCCTGGGCAATTTGCACGCGTATCACTCAACGCTAACACCTTAAAAGATGTGATTGCTGTTCCTACTCAGGCAATTGTCATTGGTCCAGCTGGGCGCTTGGTATATGTTGTTGACAAGGATGATAAGGTCACGGCAAAACCGGTGAAGACAACCTACGAATACCTCGGCACCTCAGTTATTACTGGAATTAACGCAGGCGATCGCATTGTGGTTGAAGGTAAGCAGAATTTACGCACCGGCAGCAAAGTACGCGAAGCAAAAGCCGCCAAATCAGAGAAGCCCCCTGCTGATAAAACCACTACCGCTGAACCAAAATGACGCTTTCTGAGCTATGCATTAGACGCCCCGTAATGACGGTCTTGCTGTCTATTGCCACAGTCATTGCTGGGAGTGTTGCTTACACTAAGATTCCAGTAGCTGCCCTACCCAGCTTCAATACGCCAGTGATTTCTGTATCGGCCAGCTTACCTGGTGCATCACCTGAAATTATGGCTTCGGCTGTTGCGCTACCGCTTGAAAAAGAATTTTCAACGATTGATGGCATCAAAGTGATTAGCTCTACCAATTCACTTGGTACCACGAGCGTTACCCTAGAATTTACAAGCGATCGGGATATCGATAAAGCGGCTGTAGATGTTCAGGCAGCCCTCTTACGAGCGCAACGCCGTTTACCAATTGAAATGACGGTGCCTCCTTCGTATCGAAAGATTAATCCTGCCGATACCCCTGTATTAATTGTGCGCATGAGCTCCCCATCAATCAGCCTCTCTGAAATGAATGCTTATGCAGAGAACCTGATGTCTCCAAACTTATCTACAATTTCTGGGGTTTCACAAGTAGCAGTCTACGGAGCAAAGCGTTACGCAGTCAGAGTGAGTGTGAGACCAGATGCCTTAGGTAATCGCAATATCACCATGGATGAGGTGGCGGCTGCCATCAACAAAGCCAATACTAATAGTCCCGTTGGAACCCTTGATGGCCCCCGCCAACTGATTACCATCTATGCCAATCCACAACTTGTAACAGCTGAGGAATTTGGCAACCTGATTGTTGCGCAGCGCAATGGATACCCAATTTATCTCAAAGATGTTGCTGATGTACAAGAGAGCTTTGAGGACGTCAAGACCTATGCTTCAGCAAAAGGTGAGCGCTCAATAGCGATTGCCGTACTGCGCCAACCCAATGCCAACACTGTAGAAGTTGTTGACTCCATTAAAAAACTATTGCCTTCTCTGAAAGCACAAATGCCGGAATCCATTCAGTTAACACTGATTAATGACCGTTCGCTTTCAATTATTGAGTCAATTCACGATGTCAATCTGACGTTACTTCTCACCATCGCACTTGTTGTCTTGGTGATCTTCCTATTCCTAAAGCACGTATCTGCAACAATCATTCCTTCTATTAGTTTGCCGATTTCTCTGATCGGTGCATTTTTTGTTTTCTACTTTTTAGGCTATAGCCTTAATAATATTTCCTTGCTGGGCATTACTCTCGCCGTTGGCTTGGTGGTAGATGATGCAATCGTAGTATTAGAAAACATCATGCGCTATGTTGAAGAAGGCATGGACCCCTTAAAAGCTGCTTTAAAAGGTAGTAAAGAGGTTGGATTTACGATCATCTCAATCTCCATATCTTTGGTGGCAGTATTTATTCCACTATTTTTCATGTCAGGTCCAATTGGCCTTCTCTTTAGAGAATTTGCCGTTGTGGTAACGCTCTCTATATTGGTCTCAGCGGTTGTCTCATTAACAGTAGTGCCAATGTTATGTAGCCGCTTTTTGCCCAAGCCTGGTCAACATCCAAAAGAATATGCAATTACAAAGCAGTTTGATCGCGGATATGAGTGGACTTTAAAAAAGTATGTCCACTTTTTAGATTTAGCCTTAGCAAATAGAAAAAGAGTGTTATTTGGCGCATTAGCCAGCTTTGTGATTACTATTGCTCTCTTTGTTTACAGCCCAAAAGGATTCTTTCCGGAAGAAGATATTGGACAGTTACGCGTGACTGTAGAGGCCTCTGAAGATACTTCCTTTAGCGCGATGATGGCTTTACAAGATCAGGCCGCGAAAGTAGTCGATAGCGACCCTAACGTGGCAACCTCAATCTCTATTCTGGGTGGTGGCCAATCTTCCGGTCGTAATACCGGAAGATTCTTCATCATTCTCAAGCCCAAGGATGAGCGCCAAAAAATGAGCAAGGTCATGGAGGGCCTGAGATCCAAGTTCAAAGAAATCCCTGGCATTCAGGTCTACATGAGTCCGGTACAAAATTTACAGCTAGGCGGTCGGAGCAGTAAAAGTCGCTATCAATTTACTCTGCAAAGCGTTGGCTTTGAAGGCGTCAATGAATGGGCTGAGAAATTGCTCCAAAAAATGCGCGCTGATCCAATTTTTAAGGATGTCACTAGTGACTCGCAATTAAAAGGTTTGAACGTCAAGCTTGAAATCGATCGGGAAAAAGCAGCCAGTGCTGGAGTCTCCATCGCTGATATTCGCACAGCCCTCTACTCCTCCTTTGGTGAGAGGCAGGTATCTACCATCTATACCCCAGTCAACACCTATTATGTGATTTTAGAAACAGCAGAGAATGATCGTCAATTTGAAACAGACTTGAATAAGGTCTTCGTTCGAGGTAGAGCGACAGATAAATTGATTCCGCTATCCAGTCTAGCGAGCTTTGTCAGAACCGTAGGACCCACGGCAGTAAATCACCAAGGTCAGATTCCAGCGGTTACGATTTCTTTTAACCTCGCTCCAGATGTTTTCTTGGGGGATGCGACTAAGGCAATAGATGGCTTTGTTAAGGCGGTTGATTTGCCACCTTCTATCATTACAAGCTATGGTGGTGATGCGGCCGTATTTAAAGATAACCAATCGGGTCAGGTTATTTTATTATTAGCTGCACTAGGCGTTATTTATATCTTGCTTGGCGTTCTGTATGAGAGCTATATCCACCCCCTCACAATTTTGGCGGGCCTACCCTCTGCAGCGATTGGTGCAATTTTATCTCTACGCATCTTCGGATTTGAGCTAACTGTTGTTGCTTCGATTGGCATCTTGCTGCTGATTGGTATTGTGAAGAAAAATGCGATTTTGATGATCGACTTTGCATTAGATGCGCAGCGTAATCAAGGTATGACTCCCGAAAAAGCGATTCGTGAAGCCTGTATTTTGCGCTTTCGCCCCATTATGATGACTACGATTGCTGCTTTGATGGGCGCATTACCCATCGCGCTTGGCATAGGGGCTGGTGCAGAGTTACGTCAACCACTAGGTATTAGTGTGGCCGGTGGTCTGATCTTCTCTCAATTTGTCACCTTGATTATTACTCCCGTGATTTATCTCTATTTAGATAAATATGCGGGTAATGGCCCCATGGAAATTCCGCCGTCAGTGCTAGAAGGAACCTAATGCGTCAAGTCATTCTCGATACTGAAACTACTGGATTAAATCCAGCTACTGGTGACCGCATTATTGAAATTGGTTGCGTTGAGATGCTTGATCGTCGCTTAACTGATCGCACCTTCCATTACTACGTCAATCCAGAGCGTGATATCGATGCTGGCGCTTTTGCTGTCCATGGCCTATCTCGTGAGTTTCTCTCTGATAAACCGGTCTTTAGCAATATCGTTGAGCAGCTCATTGAGTTTGTGGATGGCGCTGAAATCGTTATTCATAACGCCGCCTTCGACTTAGGCTTTTTGGATAATGAATTCGCCCTCCTAAAGCGTCCGCCATTTCGCAATCTAGCTGCTAAGATCACGGATACCTTGCTCGATGCTCGCCAGATGTTCCCTGGCAAACGTAACTCTTTAGATGCGCTGTGTGAACGTTTTTCTATTAGCAACCAACACCGCACCTTACACGGCGCCCTGTTAGATGCCCAGCTCTTAGCCGAGGTCTATGTTGCGATGACTAGAGGTCAAGAGGATCTCTCAATTGATTTAATCGACTACACCGTTGGCGCAGATGCATCTGGACACGCTAAACCATTGCCGACTGATTTAAAGGTGATGGCTGCAGGCGATGATGACATTGCGCAACACGAAAAGATTCTTGCTGAAATTACTAAAGCAAGTAAAAAAGACTCCGTATGGAGCCCTTCAGGCCTTAGTAACTAAGATTTCTGCTGAAGCATTCCACAGAAAAGTCCTTCTAAATCCATTACATATTGCTTGGTGTTGAACAAAGGGGCTGTTAGCCTGTTTGACGATTGCTTTGCGCGTAGTTCTGCTAATAGTTGTGGTTGAGTAGCGAGCTCTAAAGCTTTAGCAAAGTATTCCTCTGGGGTATTGACAATCAACTCCGGCATCCCCAAGGCAGAAAGCTGGCTAGCAGCCACCCTAGCAGCAAAGGTTTCTCCTATTTGCGTTAAAACAGGAACGCCAGCCCATAATGCGTCAGCAGCAGTTGTATGTGCGTTGAAATAAGGAGTATCTAAAAAGAGATCTGCCAAGCGAAGTCGGCTTAAGTGATCCCTTCTTGAGGGTACGCGACTAGCGAATATGAGTCTGGCAGGATCAATACCTAATTTTCTAGCATTCTCACGTAAATTTTGTATCGCTAACTCAGACGGCATCGATAACCACAGCACACTGTTATCCACATGCTTTAATAATTGCATCCACTGACTAAAAATTTGCGATGTGATCTTATAGGAATTATTAAAACAAGCAAATACAAAACCTTCTTTAGGCAATCCTTGACCATCACGCGAAGGCATTGAACCAAAATCCTCAAGCTGAACTAAAGTATCTGCCGGGAAAAAAGAGTTCGGCATATAAGCCAGTTTTTCCGTATAGTGAGTCGCATCAACTTGCGGCACTGCAACTTGATCAGTTATCAAATAGTCATAGAAATTGGCACCTGAAGTGCCTGCATACCCTAGGTAGTTAATTTGTAACGGCGCCACTTTTCTTGCAAATATCCCCGTTCTTGCACCAGCAGTATGTCCATTCAGATCAATGGCAATATCAAGCCCATGCTCAATCACTAATTGTTGAGCATCTTGATCATGCAGTCCAAACAATTCATATGCCCTATCAAATGATTGCCTCAGCCTACCTTCAAGTGCATCGTCAGATTTTTTATTTAAAAAATATCCATAAATTTCAAAACGCGAGCGATCATGAAGGCGAATCAGATTCTCCATAATGATGCCTACTGGGTGCTCCTTAAAATCACTGGAAAAGTATCCAATCCGAATTTTTTGATCTGTGGCTTTCTTTACGGATTGAAATATTGACTCATTCACGTAAGGCACGCGCTCGCGGATATATATTTGCGCTGCTTGTTTTTGCAATGCAAGGCTAGCTGGGGTTTGCAATAGAACAAACGGCGGTACTGCAGGCTTGTTTTCTGCAACTGCCTGCAAGGCCTCTGATAGTAATTTTTCATTACCCTCCCAATTACAGACTGTTGCCAACGAATTGAGCAATTGGCCAATCAGAAAAGGAATTTTCGGCCTCAACTCAAAAGCTTTTGAGTAGCTCACTCGCGCCAAATCTCCATGCTTTAATTCAGTTAGGCTATTTGCTTTATTAAACAAGGCCTCAGCATAATTTGGATCACGCGCAAGAGCCTGATCATGAGCTTCGCATGCCTGATCAAAGCGACCTAAATCAAAAAGTGCATTACCGTAGTTTGTCCATGCTTCGGCATAATCTGGGTTGAGCTCAAGTGCGCGTTCAAAGCACGCAATGGCCTCAACAGGGTAGCCTTGATCAGAATATAGATTACCTCGATTTGACCAAACTAGAAAATAGTTTGGATCAAGCGAAATCGCTTTTTCATAAACAGCCTTAGACCGATCGTATTGACGGAGTTTTGCATATGAAGTCCCCATATCAGTCAGTACCTGAGGCTGATTTGGAGTGAGACGATTGAGCTTTTCAAAAGTCTGAACAGCGTCGCCATAGCGCCCTGTTTGGTGCTGCGCCTTTGCTAAATTAGTCAGCAGTTCTGGGTTCTTAGAATCCAGTGTGGCTGCTTTTGCAAATGGCTCTATAGATTCCTCTGTGCGACCTTGCATTGCCAGGCAAAGGCCTTGCACTTGCAATGCCAATAAGTCTTTCGAATTAACGCGCAGAATAGAGAGCGCTATACGCTCTGCCGCCTCAAGGCGCTGATTTTGAAACTCCAGCATCATTTGCTGAATTAGGGGCGCATAAGCTGGAGTCATCAAACGCTCTGAATTACATTCGCCTTAGATTGCAGCAGCAATCGCCTTACCTAAGTCGTCAGTCTTAGCAGTGCCGCCTACATCGGGTGTTAATGGTGCATGCCCAGGACCAGCTAAGAGAACTTTTTCAATCGCATTAAATATGGCTTTGCCTGCCTCTGGATATCCAAGGTGATCTAACATCATCGCCCCACTCCAGATTTGACCAATCGGATTGGCAATCATCTTGCCAAAAATATCTGGCGCAGAACCGTGAACCGGCTCAAATAATGACGGGAACTTGCCTTCAGGATTAATGCTTCCAGAAGGAGCTACTGCGATCGTGCCGGTACAGGCTGGACCCAAGTCAGACAGGATATCTCCGAACAGGTTGCTAGCAACAACGACATCGAATCGATCGGGATTCATAACAAAGTGGGCAGCCAGAATATCGATGTGATATTTATCAGTGCGCACGTCGGCAAACTTCTTGGACATTGCCTCTACGCGCTCATCCCAATACGGCATGGTGATCGCAATACCATTCGATTTAGTTGCTGAAGTTAAATGCTTCTTAGGGCGGCTCTGAGCCAGATCATAGGCATATTTCAAAATACGATCAACGCCCTGTCTTGTGAATACAGATTCTTGAATCACAAACTCACGGTCAGTATCGGGGAACATTTTTCCGCCAACACTAGAGTATTCACCTTCAGTGTTCTCGCGCACTACAAAGAAGTCAATATCGCCTGGCTTACGATTCGCTAAAGGACATGGGATGCCAGGCAATAAACGGACTGGTCGTAGGTTCACGTATTGATCAAAGCCACGACGGAACTGAATTAAGCTGCCCCACAAAGAAACGTGATCAGGAAGAATATCGGGCATACCAACGGCACCAAAAAAGATGGCGTCGTATTTCATGAGAGTATCGAACCAGTCGTCCGGCATCATCTTGCCGTGCTTAAGATAGTAATCACAGCTTGCAAAATCAAAATGGTCGAATTGCATCCCAATACCAAATTTACGGTTAGCAGCTTCTAAAGCGCGGATACCTTCTGGCATCACTTCCTTACCAATACCATCACCAGGAATCACAGCGATTTTTGGGTTCTTAAAGATTTTCTTAGTGTTCATGTTCTCGTCTTAAATAATGAATAGTTATGTTCAATGCAATCTGGTCAATATAGATACTAGCTGATAGCTCGACGGATTTGATCTGGGGCAGACTTGCCACCCTTGGCAACAGAATCGCTGTCGTAATCACTCGTATTTTCAATAGTCTCTGGGGCAGCCTCCTCCATCCGGATATTATCCTTTGGGCAGATTGGCGCCCCGTAACTAGCCCACTTTTTAAGCAAAGTGACCTCATAGCCACATTGACCGCATTTAGCCTTACTGCGGCTGGAATTACTAGGTCTTGGCGGAGGAAAAACAATGGCCTGATGGGGATATGGGCCCAGCTCTTGGCTGATCATCATGAGTCTGACCATCAGCTCTTCGGTGGCATGTGCCATCCTTGCAGGCCCTTCTAGGCCAACTGTTTGAGCAATCCCCTTAAAGTCCTCTCCATGGCCGCTAAAACAGTCGTCAACGGCATGGCATAGCTCATGGACTAAGGTGTCTAGCAACTGCACTGGATCATCAATTTTGGGTGAGATAAAGATCTCATTAACACCTCCCCCAGACCGCTCCCTTGGCCAGCATTGGCCCATAGTGGTTCTGGGACTACTAGAGGCCGGAAATCCACAGGAGACTCGAACGGGAGGGATGGCATAGCCTGCCTTGGAAAATACTGGCTCAAGATGTCTAACCGCGTCTTGGAGCCAGGCTTCACGGACTGAATGTTGCTTCATCGATCTGCTTACTTTGCGCTAATGGGGTGAGATAAAAAAACGGTAAATTGCGATCATACGCCACCGAACGTAAAATAGCGTCTATGAAAGATCTAGAAAGCCTCAGCGCCTCCCAGGCTGTAAAAGCCCTGTCCAAACGAGAGATTAAAGCAAGCGATTTACTGCTCTCCTGCTTAGATCGCATCGGTCAAAGAGAGAGCACTGTAAAGGCTTGGGTTAGCCTTGGTAAGGAGAACGCCCTCGCTAGAGCAAAGCAACTCGATAAAGGCGCTATTCAGGGTCTATTACATGGCCTACCGATTGGCGTTAAGGATTTATTTGACACCTATGATCTCCCTACGGCATATGGATCTCCCATCTATCAAAACAACTACCCACGGGCAGATGCCGTTTCAATTGCGCTGATGCGTCAAGCAGGCGGCATCATTCTCGGAAAAACAGTCACGACAGAATTTGCCACCTTCAAAGGCGGCGTCACCACTAATCCGCATAACAGCAAACACACCCCTGGCGGATCATCTAGCGGCTCAGCAGCAGCAGTTGCAGACTTCATGGTCCCCTTAGCAACCGGTAGTCAAACAGCTGGCTCGATCATTCGGCCTGCATCCTATTGTGGCGTGGTTGGCTTCAAACCAAGCCTTGGAAAAATCAGCATCGCTGGCGTCAAAAGCCTTTCAATCTCACTAGATACATTAGGTTGCTTTGGCCGTAGCGTAGAAGATGTTGCGCTCGGTATAGCAGCCATGAGTGGCGATCACCAGCTCGCTAACGTGAAGGATCTTCACAACAAGCCCCGTATTGGAATTTGTAAAACCGCTAATTGGTCGTACGCTCAAAAAGAAACTGCTACAGCACTAGCGGTTGCAAGGCATGCAGCTGAATCCATTTGCAAAGGAACCGTTGTTGATCAAAAGCTAGCAAAAGCCTGCAATGGTTTAACTCAAGCCCAAACCAATATCATGCTCTCCGAGATGTCTCGTAGTCTCATTTTTGAGCGCACGCATTTTCCTAAAAAAATCAATCCGCTGATTAGCAAGTTATTAAACGATGGCGCACACATTAGCTATGAGCAGTACGCCAAAGATTTATTGATGGTTGAGCGAGCTAAGGCTTCTGTCGCAGATCTTTTTAATAATGAGATTGATATTCTGATTGCTCCTAGTGCTACTGGTGAAGCACCATTAATCAAAGATGGCACAGGTGATCCTATCTTTTGTAGAGACTGGAGCATGCTAGGTCTGCCGTGTATTAATTTGAATGTTGCTAGCGGGCCCCACGGCTTGCCAGTCGGCGTGCAACTCATTGCAGGCCCAGGAAAAGATCAATTTTTACTGAGTGCTGCTAGAGCATTTGCGCTAGCCTTACCTGATCCCGTTTTGCGAGATCAGGCTTAAAGCATATTTAATCTAGAGTGATGTTGGCAGACTTGATTGCCTTATTCCAATATGGGAGCTCTTTCTTAACCAAGGCATCAGTTGCAGCAGGCGTTAGATAACGCAACTCTACGCCAGCAGCATCAGCGCGCTCTTTCACTTCAGGCAATGCCAAACTCTTTTTAACTGAGTCTGTTAACTTGGCAACGACTGGAGCAGGCGTTCCTGCAGGGGCAAACAAACCTACCCAAGACTCTAGCTGGAAGGAAGGCAATCCGGCCTCGGCAGTAGTTGGAACGTTAGGCATCCCTGGGTGACGGCTCTTGCCAGTGACTGCCAAACCTTTGAGCTTGCCACTTTGAACATGTTGCATCAGTGATGGCGGAGTACTGATAAAGACCTGCACTTGTCCAGCAAGAACGTCCTGAATGGCGGGGCCAGATCCCTTGTACGGCACGTGGACCATTTCAATACCGGTAGATTGCTTGAACATTTCAGTACCGATATGGGAGACTGAACCATTGCCTTGTGAAGCGTAATTTAACTTACCAGGATTGGCTTTTGCATAGGCAATAAATTCTTTTAAGTTGTTAACCGGTACTGAAGGATGGACTGCAATCACATTAGTAGAAATAGTCAACAGCGCAATTGGTGAAAAATCTTTCACAGGATCCCAAGCAAGCTTATCCATCAAAGCAGGATTGCCTACGTGATAACCAGAATATGAAATCAATAAGGTGTATCCATCAGGCTTAGCGTTTGCTACAAATTGATAGGCAATATTTCCGCTAGCTCCAGGTTTGTTATCCACAATCACCGTTTGACCAATGACTCTTGTGAGTGGCTCGCTCAGGAGACGCGCAGAAGTATCGACCAAACCTCCTGGAGGATTAGGCACGACTAAGGTAATGCTCCGGTCCGGAAAGGCTTGTGCGCTGGCAAGCTGAGCAACTGCAGTAAGGGCAAGCGTGGCTACTAATTTACGGGCTATGTGCATTCTGGTCATCATGGTCTCCTCATCTTCAATGCTTATTTATTAATTTCTGCATTTTATCGCTGCCCTACTTTAACGCTTCCGAATACAGCTTGAGCCTCTCTAGGCAAACAACGCCAATAGCGCTCGTTGGCAGTAACTGTAGCGCCTAGGGCAGCAGCGGCCTCCCATCCCCAGCGGGGTTTGTATAAGAAGGCTCTCGCTAAGGCAATCAAGTCTGCATCACCGTCTTGCAAGATCGCTTCGGCTTCATGTGGATCGGTAATTAAACCTACTGTCATCGTTGGTAGGCCGGATTGTTCTTTGACAATCTTAGCAAATGGCACTTGGTATCGCGGTCCAAGAGCAATCTTTTGCTTCGGAGAAATTCCACCGGAAGAGATATGTACAAAATTACAACCCAAAGGCTTTAATTGTTTTGCAAAATCAGCTGTCTCCTGTGGTGTCCAACCGCCCTCAATCCAATCACTTGCAGATATCCGAATACCCAGAACACCTGAATAAGCAGCCCGAACTGCTGTAAACAACTCCAATGGAAAGCGAATTCGGTTTTCAAATGAACCGCCGTACTCATCTTGTCGCTGATTAGCAATCGGAGATAAAAACTGATGCAGTAGATAGCCGTGAGCACCATGCAATTCAATACCATCCACTCCAATACGGTCAGCCCGCTTTGCTGAATTCACAAAATCTTCAATCATTTGTTTGAGTTCTGCTTTTGATAACTCATGTGGCAACCGTTCGCCTTCAAGTTGAGAGATGGCTGAGGGTGCGAGCATTTCCCAGCCGCCTTGGTCTGCAGATAAAAGTTGACCACCATCCCAGGGGGTGGCACTTGATGCTTTACGTCCAGCATGGGCTAATTGAATAAATACCGGAGTAGCCGGTGCTAATTTACGAGCACGACTTAATTTGTCTTGCAGGGCAGCTTCTGTGCGGTCATCCCATAGACCCAAGCAAGCAGGAGTAATACGCCCTTCTGCAGTCACACCAGTGGCCTCAATGATGAATAAGGCCGCGCCACTATTGAGTAAATTACCCCAGTGCATTAAATGCCAGTCAGTTGCCTCACCATTACTGGCAGAGTATTGGCACATTGGGGCAACCACAATGCGATTCGCTAATTCCAATGGTCCGCGGGGTGAATGGAGGGTGTAGCTGGAGAACAAAAGACTCATGGGATGCCTTAAAAAGCTGAAAAATAGTCCAAAAATTACGGAAGTAAGTCTAAAGCGATAGAATACTCAAAAAGCAGAATAAACCAGAAACCAAGACCTGCAGCCCTAGCTCAGCTGGCTTCGATTACCCAAAAACCTATTAATAAATGAGACTATGAACGCACCCCAAGCCTTTGATTCAAAAGACGATATTGGCCACTATATTGGCGGCAAGCTGGTGAACCCCAAAGACGGTCGCTTTGCTGATGTGTACAACCCCGCTAAAGGCGCTGTCGCCCGACGCGTGGCATTAGCGAACCGCAAGGAAGTCGATGCTGCCGTAGCGGTTGCGCAAACCGCTTTTGAGAGCTGGGGTCAAACTAGTCCATTACGCCGTGCGCGCATATTGTTTAAGTATCTGGAGCTGCTCAATGCCAACCGTGATGCCCTAGCAGCCATCATTACTGCCGAACACGGCAAGGTATTTACTGATGCCCAAGGTGAAGTGACTCGGGGCATTGAAATTTTAGAATTTGCTACCGGCATCCCTGAATTACTCAAAGGTGATTACACCGAACAGGTTTCTACCGATATTGATAACTGGATCATGCGTCAACCTTTGGGTGTAGTGGCTGGCATAACGCCATTTAACTTCCCTGTCATGGTTCCGATGTGGATGTTCCCTGTGGCGATTGCCTGTGGCAATACTTTTATTCTCAAGCCTAGCCCAACCGATCCATCTGCTGCTTTATTGATGGCTAAGCTACTGAAAGAGGCAGGTCTTCCTGATGGCGTATTTAACGTGGTCCAGGGTGATAAAGAAGCTGTAGATGCCCTGATTGAGAATCCAGATGTGAAAGCCGTGAGTTTCGTTGGCTCAACGCCAATTGCCAATTACATTTATGAGCGTTGCGCTCACTTTGGTAAACGCTCTCAAGCTTTAGGTGGTGCTAAAAATCATATGGTCATCATGCCTGATGCAGATATGGATAAAGCGATTGATGCTCTGATTGGTGCTGCCTATGGATCTGCTGGTGAACGCTGTATGGCGATTTCAGTAGCAGTTTTGGTTGGTGATGCAGCTGACAAAATTATGCCAAAACTCATCGAACGCACCAAAACCTTGAAGGTTAAAAATGGTATGGAGCTAGATGCCGAAATGGGTCCTATCGTCACTAAGGCAGCCTTAGAGCGCATTACAGGCTATATCGAAAACGGCGTTGCTTCTGGTGCCAAGCTATTAGTAGATGGCCGCGGCTTAAAAGTTCCTGACAATGAGAATGGCTTCTTCATCGGTGGCACACTCTTTGATAACGTCAAACCCGATATGAAGATTTACCTTGAAGAAATCTTTGGCCCGGTGCTATCTTGCATGCGAGTAGCCAACTTTACGGATGCACTCAATTTAGTTAACTCCTGCGAGTTTGGCAACGGTGTTGCTTGCTTCACCAGCGATGGCAATATCGCCCGTGAGTTTGCTCGCCGCGTACAAGTGGGTATGGTTGGTATCAACGTACCTATTCCAGTACCAATGGCTTGGCATGGTTTTGGCGGCTGGAAGAAGTCGATCTTTGGCGATATGAATGCGTACGGCAAAGAAGGTGTGCGCTTCTACACCAAGCAAAAGAGTGTGATGCAGCGTTGGCCTGAAAGTATTGCCAAGGGTGCAGAGTTTGTGATGCCAACCTCTAAGTAAAGCGTTAGAGGCGGTATTAATAAAAATAGCGATCTACGGATCGCTATTTTTTTACTCTCAGCCTTATTCTTGCGAAGTATTACTGAAGTGTGTTTTTGAATGCGGGCATCATTGGCATTGCCAATACATCGATACCCTCTTCCCTCAAAGACTCTGCCTCATCTAAAGTGGTCTGGCCACGGATGCTACGTTCAGGAGATTCATTGTAGTGAATCTTTCTAGCCTCTTTAGCAAAAGAATTACCAACATCCTCAGATCGGCCCATCAGTTCACGCATACCCTTTAAAAAAGCTGCCTGGACTTGAGCTTCTAAATGGGAATGGTCTGGACTAGTCAAGGCCACAACATCACCACTCAAATGACCAGCGTCCGCTTTGGATACTGCTAATTCTGAAGATGAAGTCGATGAAGACTTAGCAATATGAGGAGCCGAAGGCATACGGGCAATATTGGTGTTATCGCATACAGGACAGGCGAGCATACCCTTGTCTTGCTGAGCAAGACAATCTGCTTCAGAGGCAAACCATCCCTCAAAGCGATGATCTAGGGGGCAAGCGAGGTTATAAACTTTCATAAAACCTATTTGGGGGCAAAAGTACTAAATTCAATAGCCCTATTTTAAGCGGGTTTGCTATATGCCTATTTAATTGGCTCTGGACTCACTAAACCGCGGCGGTAGCGGTCTAGCCAGTAGGCCGAGATAGTGGTTTTAACATCCGTAATTTCGCCTTCCTCCACCCAAGCAATGAGTTGCTCTAAGGGCGCTGCAAAGACATCTAGAAATTCTTCTTCATCCAAATGACTAGCACCAGGTACAAGACCTTCGGCTAAATAGATATCAATAAATTCTGTTGAATACGAAATCACTGGATGGATGCGGCGTATATAACTCCATTTTTTTGCCGTGTACCCTGTCTCTTCAGCAAGCTCACGTTGCGCACATAGCAGTGGATTTTCATTGGGATCCAATTTGCCTGCAGGAATTTCAATACAAGCCTTGGCAATGGGGTAGCGATATTGGCGCTCCAAGAGGACCCTACCATCATCTAGCAAAGCCACAATCGCAACAGCTCCCGGGTGAGTTAAGTACTCTCGTACTGCTTGTTGGCCATCAGGTAATGAAACCGTATCGCGTTTCATCTTCAAGAAAATGCCGCCGTAGATATCTTCACCAGCAATGCGCTCCTCACGCAAATGTTGATCACCACTAGGCAAATCTTTAAATGATTTTTCGGACATCTCTACCTAAGAATTTAGGAGCCTAATAAGGTACGGCGCATGGCGTCGAGACAAAGACTCATTAAGCCTGCAGGAACAATACCCAGCGCTAACACCAAAATACTATTTAAGCCCAAGATGCCTTTGGCAAAGCCAGAACCGCTAATGGTTGTCTCATGCACCGGTTGATCAAAATACATTACCTTGACGACACGCAAGTAATAGAAAGCGCCGATCAAGGATGCCATTACGGCGACGATAGCCAAGAAGGTATGACCGCCATCTACTAGCGCTTCTAGCACACCTAATTTAGCTGCAAAGCCTACTGTTGGCGGAATACCTGCCAAGGAGAACATCATTACTAGTCCAATAAAAGCAAACCATGGATGCTTTTGATTCAAACCTTTGAGGTCGTCTAAGGTCTCACAGTCATGCCCCTTGCGAGACAGAACCATAAGTAAGCCAAAGGTACCCAAGGTTGTTAATACATAAGTAATGACATAAAACATGGATGCGCTAAATGCATGATCATCAAATACAGATAGCAGGCCTAATAGAACGAAGCCCATTTGCGCAATCGCAGAATACGCCAACATACGCTTCAAATTGGTTTGCGCAATGGCCGTGACGTTGCCAAGAACTAAGGACAGGACTGCTAAGATCACCAGCATTGGCTGCCAATCACCCAAGAGCGGCAGCAAGGTGTTAACCAGCAGACGGAACAACAAGGCAAAAGCAGCAAGCTTAGGTGCTGCCGCAATCATCAGTGTTACTGCTGTTGGTGCGCCTTGATAGACATCTGGTACCCACATATGGAAAGGCACTACACCTAACTTAAATGCCAGGCCAGCAACAATGAACACTAAGCCAAAGGCCATCACCAGATGATTTACACGTGGATCGGCAACTACTTTGAAGATTTCGATAAGATCTAACGAGCCTGTTACGCCGTAAAGCATCGACATGCCATATAAGAAGAAACCTGAAGCCAAAGCACCTAAGATGAAATACTTAATTGCGGCCTCTACGCTCTTCTCGCTGTTATGGCTCATTGCTACGAGTGCGTAAGTTGGCAATGCCATTAACTCCAAGCCCAGATAAAGAGTTAACAAATTTGCCCCGGAGATCAAGACAAATTGACCAAGTAAGGCAAGCAAGGTCAAAACAATAAAGTCTGGGCGGAATAAGGCGCGATCTTTGAGGTATTGCTTGGAGTAAATCAAGCTGACCAAGACAGCACCGCATGAACAGGCTTTGAGTAAATTAGAAAAAGGGTCTGATTGAAATAAGCCATTCATCGCTAATAGCGCTGGATCTCCCATTCGGCCAATGAATGCCAAAATCAGATAGACCAAGAGAATGATCGTAAAGAAATAGACAAATCCAACTCCGCGGGGAGTATGGAAGATGTCCTGCTCTACACCTGGAGTAGATAGCACTCTCTCAGGCACATAAACGCTAGCCAGCAATAGCAAACAGGCTGCAACGAGCAGAACAAGTTCAGGCAGGATAGCGTATAGGTCGAATGCTTGCATTTGCTTTTACTCAGAGTTTGCTAACAGCTACATGCTGTAGCAGATTAATCACGGCAGGATGAATAATGTCTGTAAAGGGTTTTGGATAAACACCCATTCCGATTACACAAATGGACAATACTGCCATCAAGAAATATTCGCGGGCATTCAGGTCTTTTAGCTCCTCTACATGGGCATTGGTAATAGCGCCAAAGAATACGCGCTTGACCATCCACAAGGAATAGGAAGCCCCCAGAATCAAGGCTGTTGAAGCCAAGATGCCAATCACAAAGTCATAGTCCACTGCTGCAAGAATTACCATGAACTCACCAACAAATCCTGAAGTTGCTGGAAGGCCGCAGTTTGCCATTGCCATCAACACGGCAAAAGCAGTAAATGCAGGCATGCGATGCACTACTCCACCGTAATCAGCAATTTGGCGAGTATGCATACGGTCATAGAGCACGCCAATAGAAAGGAACATCGCACCAGCCACAAAGCCATGAGAAATCATTTGCACAATACCGCCCTCAATACCTAGAGGACTGAAGAGGAAGAAGCCGAGCGTTACAAAACCCATGTGGGCGACAGATGAATACGCCACCAGCTTTTTCATATCCTTCTGAACCAAGGCTACTGCACCTACATAAATCACCGCCACTAATGATAGGAAGATGATAAATGGGCCGAGATATTGGCTAGCATCTGGTGCAATCGGCAATGAGAAGCGCAAGAAACCATAGGCACCGAGTTTCAACATAATCGCTGCCAACACGACAGAACCACCGGTCGGCGCCTCTACGTGAACATCGGGCAACCAAGTATGCAATGGCCACATTGGTACCTTTACAGCAAACGCCATAAAGAACGCAAAGAACAGCAAAATTTGCTCAACGATATCGAGGCGCGCCTGTTGCCAAACCAAAATATCAAAGCTATTGGTCACGTTGTAGAGATAAAGCATGGCAACTAGAGTGAGCAAGGAGCCAAGCAAGGTGTACAGGAAGAACTTGAATGCTGCATAGATGCGGTTATGCCCACCCCAGACGCCAATGATGATGTACATCGGAATTAAGGTTGCCTCGAAAAAGACATAGAACAATAAGGCATCTAGCGCACAGAAAACACCAATCATTAATCCAGAAAGGATCATGAAAGAAGCCATATATTGCGAGACCTTGATCTCAATCACTTCCCACGCTGCTATCACTACAATAATATTGATGAAAGCTGTGAGAACAATAAACCAAACAGAGATTCCGTCAATACCTAAGAAATAGTTAATGTCGTAGCGCGGAATCCAACTTAATTTCTCAACAAACTGCATCCCAGGATTGGCAATATCAAACTGAATAATGAGAGGGAGAGTGGCAATGAAGCCAAGGATGGCGCCAATAAGGGCTAACCAGCGAACACCAGCAGATGGCTTCTCAGACCCAAATATCAAAATAATGAGTCCAAAAACAATCGGTGTCCAGATAGCGTAAGAAAGAATCATAATGGCGGCCTAGCGAACAAAAGGCAGATAAGCATACAAAACCCAAGCTAGCAACGCCGCTAAGCCTGCAATCATTGCAAAAGCGTAGTGATAAAGATAACCAGATTGCAAATGGCGAATAACTCCGGCAAAGCGCCCTACTGTGTACGCGCTGCCATTCACAAAGAAACCATCAATCACTTTCTGGTCGCCGCGATGCCACAGGAAACCACCGATCCAAATCAGACCCTTGGCAAAGACTACTTGGTTTAAGTCGTCAAGATAGTATTTGTTATCGAGCAATTTTTTGATGGGTGCTAGTGCTTGTGCAACCTTGGCAGGTAACTTAGGAGCCCAAAGGTAGCCAACCGCAGCTGTTAGTACGCCAAGAACTACCAACAGTAAGATTGGTGATGTGAATGCATGCATCGCCATTGCTACCGGACCATGGAACTCGTCTTCGAGCTCTTTCATAATTGGATGACGGAGAACATCGATAAAGATGGAGTCACCAAAGAAGGTGCCAAATAAGAGTGGCGTAATCGTATAAAAACCAATGATGACCGACGGAATCGCCAAGAGGATTAATGGCAAAGTTACCACCAATGGAGACTCATGGGGCTTTTCACCTGGCGCTAAACCGTGATGCGCATGGTCATCGCCCTGCTCTGCATGATGATCGTGCGCGTGTGAATCAGCATGACCCCAACGTGCTTTGCCATGAAATACCCAGAAGTAGAGGCGGAATGAATACAAAGCCGTTACAAAGACACTAGCCATCACTGCAAAGTAAGCAAAGCCTGCGCCAGGAATATGGCTGGCAGCAACGGCTTCAATAATAGAATCTTTTGAATAGAAACCAGAGAAGAATGGTGTACCGATCAAGGCCAAATTACCAAGCAACATCATGAGGCAAGTAATGGGCATGTATTTCCAGAGGCCACCCATCTTGCGCATATCTTGCTCGTGGTGCATACCGAGAATCACGCTACCGGCCGCCAGGAACAATAGGGCTTTAAAGAATGCATGGGTCATTAAATGAAAGATCGCCACTGGATAAGCAGAAACCCCCAGTGCTACGGTCATATAACCCAATTGAGACAGAGTTGAATATGCCACTACGCGCTTGATGTCATTTTGCACAATTCCCAAAAAGCCCATGAAGAGCGTCGTAATCGAGCCAATAATGAGGATAAAGCTCAAAGCCACATCAGAAAGCTCAAACAATGGTGACATCCGAGAAACCATAAAGATCCCTGCCGTAACCATCGTTGCCGCGTGAATCAATGCAGAAATTGGGGTTGGGCCTTCCATGGAGTCTGGCAACCAAACATGTAATGGGAACTGTGCTGATTTACCCATCGCACCAATGAATAAACAGATGCAAGCTACCGTCAATAAATTCCAGCTAGTTCCAGGCAATGTTTGTGCTGCTAAGGCAGTGTTCTGAGAAAAAATGACGTCATATTGCATTGAGCCAGTACTAGCTAGTAGCAAGCCAATGCCGAGAATAAAGCCGAAGTCACCAACACGATTAACCAAGAAGGCTTTCATATTGGCAAATACTGCAGACTGACGCTCGTAATAAAAGCCAATCAAGAGATAAGAAACTACACCCACCGCTTCCCATCCGAAGAAGAGTTGCAAAAGGTTATTACTCATCACCAACATCAACATGGCAAAAGTAAATAAAGAGATATAGGAGAAGAAGCGGTTGTAGCCTTCTTCCCCCTGCATATAGCCAATGGTGTAAATGTGAACCATGAGTGATACAAATGTCACTACACACATCATGGTCGCTGTTAATGGATCGATTAAGAAGCCAATATCTAAATTGAGTTCACCCAATTCCATCCAGCGGTATACGGTGCCATTAAAGTAGAAGCCATCCATCACCTGAACCAACACATTGCAGGACAGTGCAAATGCAATCGCTACACCCAAGATGGTGACAAATTGGCATGCCCCTTGACCAATACGGTTACCACCCAATTTAGTGCCAAAGAAGCCCGCAATCATGGAGCCAATCAATGGCGCGAGAGGAATCGCGCAAAGAACAGGAATAGTTAAGGTCAATTGCATGACTAGCCTTTTAGGTGGTCAAGATCATCGGCATCAATGGTGTCAACCTTACGGAAGAGCACAACCAAAATTGCCAAACCGATAGCTGCTTCCGCAGCTGCCACAGTCAAAATAAAGAATACAAATACTTGGCCCGCCATATCACTCAAGTAGTGGGAGAAAGCGATAAAGTTCATGTTCACAGAAAGAAGCATCAACTCAATTGCCATTAAAAGCACAATCACATTCTTGCGGTTCAGAAAAATGCCGATTACGCTAGTTGCAAACAAAATCGCACCAAGTACTAAGTAGTGGGCAAGAGTGATATTCATTTCTTCTCCCCTTTGGTGTCTTGCTTTGCACCCATATCTGAATCCATCTTAACTACACGCATACGGTCCGCTGCAACGACGTTGACTTGTTCATGAATATTCTGTGACTTGGAGTCTTTGCGGTTGCGTAAGGTCAAGGCAACCGCAGCAATAATCGCCACTAACAGAATGACGCCAGCAACTTCAAAGGCATAAACGTAGTCTACGAAAATTAATCTGCCTAATGCCAAAGTATTGTTTGCTGCAATCTCTTCTGGCATTGGTTGTACAGGAGCATTTGTACCGATAAAGCTGCGAATGATCACAATGGATAGCTCTAGAACAATCACAGTGCCCATCAAGAAAGCGACTGGCAAATATTTTCTGAAGTCGCGACGTAAATGCTCTAAATCAAGATCTAGCATCATCACTACGAAGATAAACAGAACCATCACAGCACCAACGTAAACCAAGATCAGCGCCAAACTGAGGAACTCGGCCTTGAGCAACATCCAAAGGCCTGAGGCGCAGAAGAAGGCCAACACCAAAAAGAGCGCAGCATGAACTGGGTTACGGGCTGTGATCACGCGTACCGCAGAAATCACCAGCAAGCCCGCAAATCCGTAGAAGAAGGCAGCAAATAATGTGGATGGATCAAATGTCATAGTAATGTGTGCTCTATCCGATTAGCGATAAGGTGCATCAGCTACACGGCTAGCGGCGATATCTTTTTCATACTTATCGCCTACTGCCAATAACATGTCTTTAGTGAAGTACAGATCTCCCCGCTTATCGCCAAAGTATTCAAAAATATTGGTTTCGACAATAGCGTCAACCGGACATGCTTCTTCACAGAAGCCACAGAAGATGCATTTTGTTAAGTCAATGTCATAACGGCTAGTACGACGTGTTCCATCTTCGCGCTCAGCCGTTTCAATGGTGATGGCATATGCAGGGCAAACAGCCTCACACAATTTACAGCCAATACAACGCTCTTCTCCGCTTTCATAGCGGCGCAAAGCGTGCAGGCCGCGGAAACGGGGTGACAAGGGCGTCTTCTCCTCGGGGTATTGCACAGTAATTTTTGGCTTAAATAGATAACGACCGGTTATAGACATACCAGTCAAGATGTCTTTAAGCATCAAGCTATCGAGAAATTGGGAAATTTTCTTAAACATAATTGATCAACTTATTTCCAAATATTCCATGGGGATACCACCCACGCGCCAACGACAACCACCCAGAATACGGAGATGGGAATGAAGATCTTCCAGCCCAAACGCATGATTTGGTCGTAGCGATAGCGCGGCAAAGTAGCCCTTAACCAAATAACGCAAGACAAGAGGAAGAAGGTCTTAGCAAATAACCAGAAGAAGCCAGGAATATCTCGCAAGATTGGGAAATCCACAATCGGCAACCAGCCGCCCAAGAACATAATGGAAGCTACTGCAGCAATCAGAATCATATTGGCGTACTCAGCCAAGAAGAACATGGCAAATGACATGCCGGAATACTCCACCATATGTCCTGCAACAATCTCTGACTCACCTTCAACCACATCGAATGGGTGACGATTTGTCTCCGCAACACCCGAGATAAAGTAAATCAGGAACATCGGCAGTAGTGGCAACCAATTCCAAGATAAGAAGTTCAATCCCATATCAGCAAAAACGCCCTGCTCTTGGGAAGCGACAATCGTACTCAAATTCAATGAACCTGAAGTTAATAAAACTGTAACCAAGGCAAATCCCATAGCAATCTCGTACGAGATCATCTGTGCTGATGCACGCATGGCACCTAAGAATGGATATTTAGAGTTAGAAGACCAGCCAGCCAGAATCACGCCATAAACGCTGATCGATGAAATCGCCATGATGTACAGCAAACCAGCATTAATATCTGCCAGCACCATTTTGGCCTGAAACGGAATGACCGCCCATGCAGCAAAGGCAGGCATGATCACCATGATCGGCGCAATAAAGAACAAAACCTTAGATGACTGAGCAGGAGAAATAATCTCCTTCATCAATAATTTCAGTGCATCAGCAATAGGCTGCAGTAGACCTAATGGACCAACACGATTTGGTCCTAGGCGTATATGCATCCAGCCAATTAACTTTCTTTCCCAAAGTGTTAAATAAGCCACGCAAGCAAACATCGGCAATACGATGATGACAATACGAACTAATGCCCAAACTAGTGGCCATAAAGAACCAAAGATGGCCTCGCCTTGAGTAGTAATGAGGTTCAAGAAATGATCCATTTCTGACCTTACGCCTTAGCAACCGTAATTGGGCCATTCATGGGCCCTAATTTCGCACTTGCCATGGTGCCCGCAGAAATCCTGACGGCGCCTGGTGCTAGATTGGCTTCTAATGTTGCAGGCATATCAACGGACTGGCCGCCTTGAGATACCCTCACCGCTTCACCCTCTTTGATGCCAAGCTCTGTGAATAGCTTTTGATTTAAACCAGCTTGATTGCCACGCTTTGCATCACGTGTTAATTGCAATGCTGATGAGCGGCGTACGATTTGGTCGCCCGCGTAGATATTCACATCCGCAATTCGCTCAAGACCACTGGTTGGAGTCGTGCTTCCATGGGTAATGGTATTACTTGTCGCCTTATTACTTAGGCGAGTGCAATAGCTTTCATCAAGAGCTTCACCCAGCACTTCTTCTGGCAAGTTGAACAAGAAACCATCAAGATCTAAGAGACTACCGAGGGCACGCAGCACTTTCCATGCTGGGCGGGAATCACCTAATGGCTTAACTGAAGGTTGAATAGTCTGCGCGCTACCTTCTGCATTCACAAAGGTGCCAACCGTTTCAGTAAAGGTGGAAATTGGCAGAATGACATCAGCCACTTCAAGTAAATCAGCGCTCTTGTAAGCACTCAATGCAATGACTGTATTCGCTTTTGCGAGGGCAGCGCGCGCTTGAAGAGGATTAGGTAAGTCTGCATCTGGTTCGATATTCATCAGCAGTACCGCTTTGCGATCACCAGAAAGAATCGATTCAACACCTACACCATTGGCATTGACTAATGAAGCACCAACAGCATTACCACCTACTGGCAAGAAGCCTAAAGTGGCGCCAGTTTGCTCCGTAATAAATTGCGCCAATACATGCAAGTCAGATGCATGAGGATGTGCAATAGCTGCGGAACCTAGGAGTACCGCTTTTGCAGAACCAGAAATTAAACTGTCAGCAATCTTCTGTGCTGCCGGAAAGACCGATAAATTGGCTACTCCAGCAGGAGCAGTAAGCGATTTTGCTTTCGCAACTGCTAAAGCAACTTCACTCAGGCTATTGAGCCATGAACTGGGGGCGGACGAGATGCCACTGCTGGAGATTAACCAATCATCGCCACCAGCATCAATCCGCATCACTTGTAACCCACGCTTTGAAGCTGTACGAATACGCGCTGCAATAATGGGTTGATCCTTACGTAAGAAGCTTCCAATAATCAAGGCGCGGTCTAACTCGCTCAATTTTGCAATTGGCATACCTAGCCACGGTGCAGTTGCGGCAGCCTTTACATCTGCTTGACGCAGACGGGTTTCTACTTGAGTAGAACCCAAGCCACGAACCATTTTTTGCAAGAGATGCAATTCTTCAGCACTAGAAATTGGATGGGCTAATGCACCAATCGACTCTGGACCACTTTGGGCAGCGATCGTCTTGAGTGAATGGGTCACATAATCAAGCGCTGACTGCCAATCGGTTTCAAGCCATTGACCACCCTGCTTCACCATGGGTGTAGTCACACGATCTGCGCTATTTAAACCTTCATAGGAAAAACGATCACGATCGCTAATCCAGCATTCATTAATCGCTTCATTTTCTAAAGCCACCACACGCATGACTTTGTTGTCTTTAGTTTGTACGGTGGTATTTGCACCCAAGCTATCGTGTGGACTTACAGAACGCTTACGCCCTAATTCCCAAGTACGCGCTGCATAACGGAAAGGCTTGCTAGTCAATGCGCCAACCGGGCATATATCAATCATGTTTCCAGAAAGCTCTGAATCCACTGTTTGACCTACGAAGGTAGTAATTTCTGAATGCTCGCCACGGTTGATCATGCCCAATTCCATGACGCCAGCCACCTCTTGCCCGAAACGAACGCAGCGGGTGCAATGAATACAACGGGACATCTCTTGCATCGAGATCAATGGGCCTACATTCTTATGAAAGATAACACGCTTCTCTTCGTCATAGCGTGAGTTTGACTTGCCATAGCCAACAGCCAAGTCTTGTAGCTGACACTCACCACCCTGGTCGCAAATTGGGCAATCCAATGGGTGATTAATTAACAAGAATTCCATTACAGAGCGTTGCGCCTCGACTGCTTTTGCAGAATGGGTAAACACTTTCATGCCTTGAGTGACTGGTGTAGCACAAGCAGGTAATGGTTTTGGTGCCTTCTCCACCTCAACCAAGCACATACGGCAGTTAGCAGCAATAGATAATTTCTTGTGATAGCAGAAGTGAGGAACGTAAGTGCCTAGCTTATTCGCGGCGTGCATCACCATCGAACCTTGCGGAACTTCTACCGTCTTGCCATCTAATTCGATTTCTACCATGCTCACTTAAAAATATCCCGGCTCAATAGCTTATAAAGGTTGTGCAGAATCTAAGCAGCGCTTATGTTCTACGTGATACGCAAATTCATTCATGTAATGCTTCAACATGCCACGCACTGGCATTGCAGCAGCGTCACCTAAAGCGCAGATCGTGCGCCCCTGAATATTGGCTGCTACATCATTCAGTAAATCTAAATCTTCAGGGCGTCCTTGACCATGTTCAATGCGATGCACAATACGATACAACCAGCCTGTACCCTCACGACATGGAGTGCACTGACCACAAGATTCTTCATGATAGAAGTAAGATAAACGCTCTAAAGCCCTTACCATGCAACGGGTTTCATTCATCACGATCACTGCACCAGATCCCAACATGGAACCTGCTTTAGCGATGCTGTCGTAATCCATTGTTAGATCCATCATTTGCGCACCAGGAATCACGGGGGCTGAAGATCCACCAGGAATCACTGCTTTTAATGCCTTACCATCGCGCAAACCACCAGCAAGCTTTAGTAAATCAGCAAACGGCGTGCCCAATGGAACCTCGTAATTACCTGGATGAACTACGTCACCAGATACCGAGAAAATTTTAGTGCCGCCATTGTTGGGTTTGCCCAGATCTAAATAGGCTTGACCGCCTATTGCTAAGACAAATGGCACAGCTGCAAATGTTTCAGTGTTATTAATAGTGGTTGGCTTGCCATACAAACCAAAGCTAGCCGGAAACGGTGGTTTAAAACGGGGCTGGCCTTTTTTACCTTCGAGAGACTCTAGTAAAGCAGTTTCTTCGCCACAGATATAAGCACCCCAACCTGGTGTGGCATGCAACTGAAAGGAGAAATCACTTCCCAGAATCTTGTCACCCAAATAACCTGCAGCACGCGCTTCTTCCAATGCCTCTTCGAAGCGTGAATATACATCCCAGATCTCGCCATGAATGTAGTTGTACCCAACCGTAATGCCCATGGTGTATGCACCAATAATCATGCCCTCGATCAACGCATGTGGGTTGTAGCGCATGATGTCGCGGTCTTTAAAAGTACCAGGCTCACCTTCATCGCTGTTACAAACTAAATATTTTTGCCCCGGGAATTGACGTGGCATAAAACTCCACTTCAGCCCTGTTGGGAAACCTGCACCACCGCGACCACGCAATGATGAGGCCTTTAATTCAGTAATGATGGCATCTGGTGCAACCTTGTCATTTAATAAACGACGCAACTGCTGATAACCACCACGACTCTCGTAATCTTTTAAACGCCAGTTATTGCCGTTTAATCCTGCCAGGATCAAAGGCTTAATGTGGCGGTCGTGCAAGCTGGTCATGCTGCTTTCCCTTCTGCACGAAGTTCACTTAATAGTGAGTCAATTCTTTCTTTGCTCATAAAGCTGCACATGCGCTTGTCATTCACTAACATGACTGGTGAATCGCCACAAGCACCCATACATTCACCCTCTTTGAGAGTAAAAGTGCCACAAGGGGTAGTTTCGTTAAAGCCGATCCCTAGGGTATCTTTAAGATGATTTGCTGCAGTTTGGCCATGCGTTAATTGGCAAGGTAAATTGGTACAGATGACCAACTTGTATTTACCAATCGGCTTGGTGTTGTACATATTGTAGAAAGTAGCCACCTCATCTACCGCGATCATTGGCATCTCAAGGATTTGCGCAACAGTAGCGATAACTTCTGGCGACACCCAACCTACTTCAGTTTGAGCGGCAATCAAAGCAGCCATCACAGCAGATTGTTTTTGCTCTGGAGGATATTTGGCGACATTGCGGGCAATATCTGCCAGTGTTTTATCAGATAGTTGGAGAGTAGTTGTCATGAATAATCTTGGCACGCTTAATTAGCGGTCAATCTCCCCAAACACAATATCCTGCGTGCCAATAATAGTTACCGCATCAGCCAGCATATGGCCACGTGACATTTCATCCATGGCTGAGAGATGAACAAATCCTGGCGCACGAATTTTTAGGCGATATGGCTTATTAGCGCCATCAGAAATCAAATAGATACCAAACTCACCTTTTGGATGCTCAACAGCAGAATAAGCTTCGCCATTAGGAACATGAATACCCTCAGTAAAGAGTTTGAAGTGATGAATCAGTTCTTCCATATTGGTTTTCATATCCACGCGCTTGGGTGGAGAAACTTTATGGTTATCGCTCATGACAGGACCTGGGTTTGCTTTAAGCCAAGCAATGCACTGCTTAATAATGCGATTGGATTGGCGCATTTCTTCCATGCGAACTAAGTAACGATCATAGGAGTCACCATTGACTCCTACCGGGATATCAAAGTCGAGACGGTCATAGACTTCATATGGCTGCTTCTTGCGCAAATCCCATTCAATACCAGAGCCACGCAGCATGGGACCAGTAAAGCCGAGCTGCAATGCGCGCTCAGGCGTCACGATACCAATATTGACTAGACGCTGTTTCCAGATACGGTTATCAGTTAAGAGATTGCAATACTCATCCACGTGGGCATCAAAGCCATTAGAAAACTGCTCAACAAAGTCGAGCAATGAACCGCTACGATTCTCGTTCAAGCGTTTGACAGCCGATGGGCTGCGAACCTTAGATGTACTGTACTGCGCCATTTGGTCTGGCAAATCACGATATACACCGCCTGGACGATAGTAGGCAGCATGCATACGAGCACCAGATACGGCTTCATACATATCAAAGATGTCTTCACGATCGCGGAAGGCATACAGGAAGACCGCCATCGCACCAACGTCAAGACCATGACAGCCGATCCAGAGTAAGTGATTGAGTAAACGCGTGAGCTCGTCATACATCACCCGAATATATTGTGCGCGCTCAGGAACTTCCACTTGCAACAACTTCTCAATGGCCATGACATACGCATGCTCATTGGACATCATGGAAACATAATCTAAGCGATCCATATAAGGAACGTTCTGAATCCACGTACGTGTCTCAGCTAATTTCTCGGTTGCGCGATGTAATAAGCCAATATGGGGATCAGCGCGCTGAATCACTTCACCATCAAGCTCAAGCACTAGGCGCAATACACCATGTGCCGCAGGATGCTGAGGCCCAAAGTTGAGAGTGTAGTTCTTAATTTTCGCCATGACTTAAGCCGGGCCTCCGTACTGCTCTTCACGAACGATACGGGGAGTAATCTCACGCGCCTCAATAGTGACGGGCTGATAGACAACGCGCTTTAACTCTGGGTCATAACGCATTTCTACATTACCGCTGATAGGGAAATCTTTTCTAAAGGGATGGCCAATGAAGCCATAGTCAGTCAAGATACGGCGTAAATCATCATGACCTTCAAATAAGATTCCAAAGAGATCAAACGCTTCCCGCTCGAACCAGTTAGCAGAGTTCCATACTGGAGTGATCGATGCCACTAACGGATAGCTATCATCGAGAGCAAAGACTCTGACCCGTAAACGCCAGTTGTGCTGAATTGATAAAAGGTGACTGACAACACCAAAACGTTGACCACTCCAGCTTCCATCGCCAAAGTCTTGATAGTCAACACCACATAGATCAATCAACTGTTCAAATGCAAGTGATGGCTCATCACGCAATAGCATGGCAGACTCTAAATAGGTGTCCGCAGCCACTACTACGGTCACTTCACCTAATGCCGTCTCAATCGACAGCGCACGCTTACCCAGAACTTTTTCGAGGTTGGCGGATAATTGAACTAAACGATCTGACATAGCTTAGCCCTTCCGCGCAATCGTGCTAGTACGTGCAATCTTCGATTGCAACTGAATAATTCCATAGATCAACGCTTCGGCAGTTGGAGGGCAACCAGGAACATAAATATCGACTGGCACGATGCGATCGCAACCGCGCACCACTGAATAAGAGTTATGGTAGTAACCGCCGCCATTGGCACAAGATCCCATGGAAATGACCCAGCGTGGTTCTGGCATTTGGTCATAAACTTTGCGTAATGCTGGGGCCATCTTGTTACATAAGGTACCCGCAACAATCATCAAGTCCGATTGACGTGGAGATGGCCGAAACACGACACCAAAACGGTCTAAGTCATAACGCGATGCGCCGGCATGCATCATCTCAACCGCGCAGCAAGCTAGACCAAAAGTCATTGGCCATAAAGAACCGTTGCGAGTCCAGTTAATCAACTGATCCGCAGTAGTAGTAACAAATCCTTCTTTGAGAACGCCTTCTAGTGCCATATCAATCACTCCCAGTCGAGAGCGCCCTTTTTCCAGATATACACAAATCCTACAATGAATTCCAAGAGGAAGATCACCATAGAGGCGTAGCCAAACCAACCAATATCACGCAAAGCAACACCCCATGGAAATAGGAATGCAGTTTCAAGATCAAAAAGGATGAAAAGAATAGCAATAAGGTAGTAGCGCACATCAAACTTCATGCGCGCATCTTCGAAAGCTTCAAAACCGCACTCATATGGAGAGAGTTTTTCAGCGTCAGGCTTCGAAGGGGCCAGAATTTTTCCGAGGAACATGGGGACTAATCCCACCCCAATACCTACGAGGATAAAAAGCAGAACAGGAAAGTAATTAGCGAGATTCAAAATGGTCCTGATTCGTTCGTCTGGAAATACTTAAAACTACAAATTATTCGTTCACTTCTTACAACCTTGATCTAGAGCAAAAACTCTATAAATTCTTTATTTTGGTGCCGACGGCGAGACTCGAACTCGCACAGCCTAAGCCACTACCCCCTCAAGATAGCGTGTCTACCAATTTCACCACGTCGGCATCTTGCAAAACCTGTCAATTCTACTGCATTGCAACACTTCACTACCCCTATTTTGGGCTAGTTAAATCTGTAAAACCCTACTGTTTTACTTAGGGACTGCAGGCTTGGTTGGATCCTGTACTGGTGCCACTGGTGCTGCCGGCGCCACTACTGGAGCAACTGTTCCAGAGAGAACCCCGGGAGCAACTTCTTTCTTATTACCAAGCCAAGTAATGCCCAAAGTACAAATAAAGAAAATTGCCGCAAAAACAGCTGTTGTATGGGATAAAAAATTGGCAGAGCCACTAGCGCCGAATAAGCTGCCCGACGAGCCAGATCCAAAAGCAGCACCCATATCTGCGCCCTTACCTTGCTGCAACAGCACAAGCAGAATCACAGCCAATGCTGAAATTACTTGAAATACGATTAATAAAGTCTTAAGCCATTCCACGATTGATCTCCAAATAAAAATCTACGCCTTACAGATAGCCAGAAAGTCTTGAGGATTTAAAGAAGCACCCCCAACCAATCCGCCATCAATATCAGGCATTGCAAACAACTCAACGGCATTATCCGGTTTGATACTGCCGCCATACAAAATTCCAACGTGAGAAGCAACGTCCTCATCAAATTCTGCCAATTGCAGACGAATAGCCCGATGCATATCTTGGGCAACCTGAGCGCTAGCAACCTTACCGGTACCAATTGCCCAAACGGGTTCATAAGCAATTAAGCAATCTGCTAAACGATCCTGAAGTACAGACAACTGCTTTGCAACCTGTCCGCGGACAACCTCTACAGCTCTACCTGAATTTCTCTCATCAGCAGTCTCACCAACACAAATCACTGGAGTCATTCTGCTATCTAAAACCTGCAAGGCTTTGCCTGCTACAAGCTCATCAGCCTCATGATGAGTTTCACGACGCTCAGAGTGGCCAACAATCACGTAGCTACAATCCATTTCTTTCAAGGCAGAAGCAGCCACCTCACCGGTATATGCGCCAGATTCAAAGGCTGAAGCATCTTGCGCTCCGAGACTTAAGAATGCCAAAGAATATTCTTTAATTAATGCAGCACATTGCGCCAAATAGGGAAATGGCGGGCAAACAGCAAACTTGCGGCCTGATGGCATACCACTTTCCATACCACGAGCGACGGTCTTGATCCAATCTTCATTACTAGCAAGATTGCCATTCATTTTCCAGTTGCCGATGATGATGAGTGGTCGCATTTTTAATTCAGATCTTCTAGACCGTTAAAACAATCTTACCGACATGCTCTGATGACTCCATCAAGCTATGAGCATCTGCTGCCTGATCGAGCGTAAAGGTTTTGTAAATGACTGGCTTTAATTGACCAGCATTTAGTAACGGCCAGATATTGTCGAACAGCTGCTTTGTAATCTGCTTCTTAAAGGAGACTGGGCGCGGACGCAAGGTTGAACCAGTGATAGTTAAGCGACGGCGCAAAATTTGGTTAGTACTAACCTCCGCCTTTGATCCACCCTGAATGGCAATGATCACAATGCGGCCATCGTCGGCCAAACAATCGATTTCACGTTGCACATAAACGCCAGTCACCATATCAAGGATGACATTGACACCTTTACCATCAGTCGCCTTCTTAATCTCTTCTACAAAATCTTGTGTTTTGTAATTCACCGCTAAATCAGCACCCAACTTAACGCATGCTGCGCACTTTTCATCCGTGCCAGCAGTCACAAATACTTTGTGGCCTAAAGCCTTAGCAATCAGAATGGCAGTAACCCCAATACCGCTAGAGCCACCTTGCACTAACAGGGTTTCGCCCTCTGCTAGTTGACCACGCATGAAGACGTTGCTCCATACAGTGAAAAAAGTTTCCGGTAAGGCTGCAGCCTCTTGGTCAGTAAAGCCTTTTGGATAAGGCAAGCACTGAGCAATAGGTGCCGTGCAGAGCTCAGCATAACCACCACCTTGCACTAAAGCACAAACCTTATCGCCAAGCTTGAGACCAAAACAATTATCTGCGTGAGTTAAATCACCACCAATAATCTCTCCAGCAACCTCAAGACCAGGAATATCGGATGCGCCTGCAGGTACAGGATAAAAACCCTTACGCTGCAGGACATCTGGTCGGTTAATGCCGGCTGCAATTACCTTAATCAAAATCTCGCCGGTACCAGCAACAGGAACAGCTGGATCCGGACGAGTGGCTGGCACCAACATTTCTGGTGCGCCAAATTCTTTGATTTCCATTACGCGCATAAGAGCTTCTCGCAGTAGTAGGTGTGAATAGCTTAAGCTGTTTCGTCAGCGGACGGAGCGACTTCAGCGCCAGCTAAAGGAGCAATCGAGCCGCCCTCTTCTGCCATTGCAGCTTTCAGTGATAAACGCAAACGACCACGCTCATCAGCAGCAAGCAACTTCACGCGCACAATTTGACCTTCTGCCAAATAGTCTTTGACTTCTTTAACGCGCTCGTTAGAGATTTCAGAGATATGTAATAGGCCATCTTTACCTGGGAGAATATTTACCAAAGCGCCGAACTCAAGCAACTTCACCACTGGGCCTTCGTAGATCTTGCCTACTTCAGCTTCTGCGGTAATGCCTTCGATACGAGCTTTTGCCTCGGCCATGCCTTCAGCACTAGTAGATGCAATTGTTACAGTGCCGTCATCTTTAATGTCGATGCTGCAACCAGTTTCTTTAGTCAAGGCTTGGATAGTTGCACCGCCCTTACCAATTACTTCACGAATCTTGTCTGGATGAATCTTGAATGACACCATGCGTGGAGCATGTGCTGAAAGTTCTGTTCGAACTGAGCCCATCGCTTCTTGCATTTTGGTCAAGATGTGCAAACGGCCTTCTTTAGCTTGTGCTAATGCCACTTGCATAATTTCTTTGGTAATGCCTTGAACCTTAATGTCCATCTGCAACGCAGTAATACCATTTGCTGTACCTGCTACTTTGAAGTCCATATCGCCTAGGTGATCTTCATCACCCAAGATGTCAGTCAAGACAGCAAAACGGTTGCCATCGAGAATCAAGCCCATGGCAACGCCAGCAACGTGCGCTTTAACTGGAACACCAGCATCCATCATTGCAAGACAGCCGCCGCAAACGGAGGCCATTGAGGATGAACCGTTGGATTCAGTAATCTCTGAAACCACACGAATGCTGTATGCAAAATCTTCAGCACTTGGCAATACTGGAATCAGTGCGCGCTTAGCCAAACGGCCGTGACCAATTTCACGACGCTTAGGGCTACCTACACGACCAGTTTCACCAGTAGCAAACGGAGGCATGTTGTAGTGGAACATGAAACGATCGCGGTATTCACCTTCGAGCGCATCAATGATTTGCTCATCGCGTGCAGTACCTAAAGTAGCTACTACCAATGCTTGAGTTTCACCACGAGTAAACAAGGCAGAGCCGTGGGTACGTGGCAATACACCATTACGAATTTCAATTGGACGAACAGTACGAGTATCACGACCATCGATGCGTGGCTCACCATTCAAAATCTGGCTACGAACAATCTTTGCTTCGATTTCAAACATGATGTCGCTTACAGCAACCGCGTCAACATCACCCTCTTCGGCTAACTTGGCTAAAACAGTTTTAGAGATTTCTTTGAGCTTGTCTGAACGAGCACCCTTTTGACGAATCTGATAAGCCTCACGCAATGGTGCTTCAGCTAATGCAGTGACCTTAGCAATGAATGGCTCATCTTTAGGAGCTGCAGTCCAATCCCACTCTGGCTTACCAGCTTCACGTACCAATTCGTTAATGGCGTTGATCGCAGTTTGCATTTGGTCATGACCATATACAACTGCACCTAACATCACTTCTTCAGAAAGTTGGTTTGCTTCTGACTCCACCATCAATACGGCAGCTTGTGTACCAGCAACGATCAAATCGAGTTCGCTAGTCGCTTGTTCTGTACGTGTAGGATTTAACAGGTATTGACCGTTGGCATAACCCACGCGAGCTGCGCCAACTGGGCCAGCAAAAGGAATGCCAGAAATAGCCAAGGCTGCAGAGGCAGCAATCAAAGCAGGAATATCAGCAGGAACATCTGGGTTGATAGATAACACATGAACTACCACCTGAACTTCGTTCAAGAAACCCTCTGGAAACAATGGACGCAATGGACGATCGATCAAACGGGAGATTAATGTCTCACCTTCTGATGGACGGCCTTCACGACGGAAGAAGCCACCAGGGATCTTGCCTGCTGCGTAAGTCTTTTCTAAATAATCCACTGTCAATGGGAAAAAGGATTGGCCTGGCTTTGCAGACTTAGAGGCAACTACAGTACCCATTACAACAGTGTCATCCACGTTAACGATAACGGCACCACCAGATTGGCGAGCGATCTCACCTGTTTCCATTGTTACTTGGTGATTGCCCCACTGAAAACTCTTTACTGCTTTTTTAAACATAGTCATTCTGATCTTCTCCAAATTGTTCACGCAAAACTCACATGAGCATTGCGCTTGTCGTGGGATAAAGCAGTGTCACGACAACACTGGAGCGATTGATGATCAAAAGGGATGCCATTCCAATGAGACTCTGTGGGGCATTCAGAACCCCATTGGAATGACACGATCCCCTACACAAATGATCGAAAAGCGCCCAAAAAACATGCCATCTGCTTAAGACTGGTTCCGCTAAGAAACAACCCTAAGAAAGATGGCATTGCATACTAATAAAAATTACTTACGCAGACCTAATTTGTCGATGAGTGCGCGATAGCGATCCAAATCTTTGCCCTTGAGATAATCCAAGAGGCGACGGCGACGTGAAACCATCTTCAACAAACCACGACGGCTGTGATGATCTTTAGCGTTAGCCTTGAAATGGGGGGTTAATTCATTGATTCGGGCTGTTAGCAATGAAACTTGAACTTCAGGGCTACCCGTATCGTTTGCGCTGCGCGCGTTCTCTTTGACGATTTCTGCCGTCTTAATATCAGCAACTGCCATTTTTAATACTCCTTACTTGCGAACACTTGAGCTTTCACCCATTTTGTGTCGTGCGTTATTAACAAAATAATACAAAAAAGCTTTATAAATCAAAGCCATCGAATTGTATCAGAAAGAGCCTCTGCGGGCTACTTGGCGTCATGTAATGCGCTATTATTAGTGTTAAATCTAATAATAGACATCAAAAGAATATTAAAAAATTGCTTAATAATCAATGATTTAAAGTATTTTAGAGCTATATCCACTAAATGAAGAGCCCTTTGAGAGTTAAGACTATGAGTAAGTACATTTTTACCCCTGTTGTAATGGCATTCTTACTTGTGCCAGCCCTTGCAAATGCCTCTTTTTTACCCCCAGACCTGATTGATGGATTCGCCAATATCATTTCTTGGATAGTTCTCATCGTCCTGCCCGTGGCTTTCATTGCTGGATTTTGGTACGTCCACATCCTTCCAGATACGATTGCCAAACGAAGAGAGCATCCCCAAAGAGATGCCATTCACGCTCTGTGCCTCCTCTCCCTGTTTGTGGGGGGCTTGCTATGGCCTTTCGCTTACCTTTGGGCATATACCCGACCTACGATGTACAAGCTTGCTTATGGAACAGATAAATACACCTCCTTAGATAAAGAGCATGAAGAAGAACAGACTGGGGTGAAATAAGCATGGAAGCACTGATTCTTGGCATTTACGCCTGCATCGTTTGGTTGATCTTTTTTAAGTACAAATTATTGCCTTGGAACACAGTAGCAAAGGTGATCGTTTTTACGATTCCGGTTGTCGGCATGATTACCTTGATATTGCTACTCAATATCTTTTCACCCTCCTCTAGCAATGTTGTTGTTGTCAGAAACTCCGTTGGCATTGTGAGTCAAGTCAAGGGTCGTGTTACTGAAGTTCCTGTCACCGTGAATCAACGCGTCAAAAAGGGAGATGTCCTTTTTAAAATTGATTCCACTCAGTATCAAGCATCAGTCAATGCTCTTAGGGCCAAGCTTAATCTAGCAAAGATGCGCGTTAAACAAAATCAGGCTCTAGTAGAAAGTGGTTCTGGCAATCGCTTTGATTTAGAAAAAGCGCAAGCAGATCTTGCAGAGCTAAGCGAGCAAACTCTCAATTCTGAATATGATCTTGCGCAAACAGTGGTTCGGGCGCCAAGCGATGGCACAGTGATCAACGTGCAATTGCGCCCCGGTGCTTTTGTAGCAGCCTTTCCTATTGCCTCTGTCATGACATTTATGGAAGATGCTCCGCAAATTTATGCGCTATTTAATCAAAATGAATTGCATCAAATTGAAGTTGGTAATGAGGCTGAGTTTTACATTCCCAGTTTTCCTGGAGAGATCCTTAAAGCAAGAGTAGAGTCCATCATTCTCGCTGAAGGGCAAGGTCAAATCAGTGTCAGTGGCAATCTACCCACCATCGGCTTAAGAGAAATTCCAGTCAATCGATTTGCAGTCAAGCTAGCAATGGATGATCGTCATGCCGATCTGTTATTGCCAGCTGGGGCGGTAGGTGATGGCGCTGTTTATACCGATCACCTTGCGTTCTTGCATGTTATCCGCAAGGTGATGTTACGGATTAGCACTAAGCTCAATTACATCATTCCGAAATTACATTAAAAATAGAGATGCATAAATCCGGTATGAACGCGTTTCATCAAGCTGCGCTCTATTTATTGGGGGCTATCGCATTAAGTGCGTGCACGATTAGCCCATTGCAGAAAAATAAAGAGCTAGTAGATAAATCATTATCAAACACGACTATTCCAGGGCAGTTTCAAGCAGTTAAAGTCGGCGACAAAGATGTTGCCCCTGTTGATGATGCTTGGTTAAAGCAATTCAACGATCCAGAACTCAATGCCTTAGTGATTGAGGCCTTGAAAAATAATCCCAGCATTCGGGTTATNAATGCTCTTCTTCAATGCAGTATTCAATAGCTTGGTAATAGGCTGTTTCAAAGTGTAGGCAAGGGATATGTTCTATTGCACCCCAATATCTTCCATAGGCCTTAGAAGAGTCTTTATCAACCACTAGTAGTGAGGCAGCTATGGGGGTTTGATCACGCTGGGCGATGATGAGATGTAAATTGTCTGGCATACGCTGTGCCCACAACTTAAAAAGGGCTTCATTTAAGTAGGGGCTAGATAGATGCTCGAGATAGGTATTTTGATAACAGCGGTAAAAGAATTCCCAGTCTTGATCATTGGATAATTTCCCAGGAACGTGCCTAAAGCTAATCTGCTCTCTAGAGACTTGCTCTCGTTCACGCCGAATATTTTTACGACGCTTCATCGTCAGGACGGCTAAAAAATGCTCAAAACTTTTGAAGGCTTGGTTATGCCAGTGAAACTGTACCGAGTCACGCAACATAAATCCTTGATCTTCAAATGCTTGAGCCTCAGAGGCTAATGGAAACAGGGCATGCGCAGACGAGAGATGATTGGCCACCAATAATGATTTGAGCCCCGCAATGATGTTCGAGTAAATTTCTGATGTATTTTTTTCAGGAGAGTGCAGGATGCGAGCGCCTTGAACGGGGGTAAAGGGGATGGCGCAAAGTGCTTTTGGGTAATAGCTCATGCCCTGTTGTTCATAAGCTTGTGCCCATGACCAATCAAAGACAAACTCTCCGTAAGAATGTTGCTTTAAATAAAGGGGTAGTGCCCCGACCAATGTATCTTGCTCTCTTAAGCCAAGATGGACAACCTGCCAGCCAGTATTACCTCCTACGCATCCAGTTTCTTCAAGGGCGGATAAGAATGCGTGATTTAAAAAGGGCCCTGCATCCCTAGGTAAAAGCTTGTTCCACTCAGATGCAGGTATCTTGGCAATACTGTCAATAATTTCTAGCTGATATTGATCTGCTTGTGTTGCCATTAACGCTGGATGAGTTCTATCTTATAACCATCGGGATCAGTTACAAAGGCAATGATGGTGTCACCACCAGCTACAGGACCAGCCTCGCGAGTGACATTACCGCCTGCTGCTTTAATCTTCTCGCAAGCAGCATAAGCATCTGGTACGCCAATTGCAATATGCCCATAAGCGGTGCCTAAGTCATATGAAGAGACCCCGTGGTTGTAGGTGAGCTCAATTTCAGCCTGGCCATCTGCGTTGCCTTTACCAAAGGCAACAAAGGCTAGGGAATATTTCTGATCAGGGCGTTCGGTAGTGCGCAGTAAATTCATACCTAAAACTTTGGTGTAGAAATCAATCGAACGATTCATATCGCCGACGCGCAGCATAGTGTGAAGGATCATCATATTTACATTGCCGAGTAGTTAGGGCCACCACCACCTTCTGGTGTGATCCAGATGATATTTTGGCCAGGGTCTTTAATATCGCACGTTTTGCAGTGGACGCAGTTTTGCGCATTAATCTGTAAACGGGGCTTACTGTTGGTTTCTACATATTCATAAACACCTGCAGGGCAATAGCGTTGCTCTGGACCAGCATAAGTCTTCAGGTTGACATCTACTGGCACAGAATCATTCTTCAGAGTTAAATGACTGGGCTGATTCTCGGCATGGTTGGTGTTAGAGATAAATACCGATGACAGGCGATCAAAGCTAAGCTTCCCATCAGGCTTTGGGTAGATGATCGGTTGATGATGTGCTGCGGGCTCTAGACATTCATGATCCGCATGTTTGACATGAGCTGTCCATGGCACATTACCGCCCAAGAGTTTTTGCTCTAAGCCAACCATCAGAGTCCCAAGGTAGAGCCCTTTAGACATCCAGGCCTTGAAGTTACGAGCTTGATTTAGTTCTGTATGCAACCAGCTATTTTGGAATGTGGCTGGATAGGCAGAGAGAACATCAGCAGAGCGATTTTCAGATATAGCAGCTACTGCCGCTTCTGCAGCCAACATACCTGTTTTGATTGCAGCATGACTGCCTTTAATACGTGATGCATTTAAGAATCCTGCATCACAACCAATGAGTGCGCCACCTGGAAAGACTGTCTTAGGCAAGCTATTTAATCCACCAGCAGTTAGTGCACGTGCACCGTAAGCAATTCGCTTGCCGCCTTCAAATGTTTCACGGATCTTGGGATGCAATTTATAGCGTTGGAATTCTTCAAAAGGAGAGAGGTAAGGATTTTTATAAGAAAGCCCAACCACCAGGCCAACAGCTACTTTGTTATCCCCTAAGTGATACAGAAAAGAACCGCCATAGGTATCACTCTCCAATGGCCAGCCGGCAGTATGAACAACTAGACCCGGCTTACTCTTAGAAGGCTCAACTTCCCAAAGTTCTTTAATGCCAATACCGTAGCTTTGTGGATCAGCATCTTTATCTAAAGCAAACTTAGAAATGAGTTGCTTGCCAAGATGGCCACGAGATCCTTCAGCAAAGAGGGTGTATTTGGCGCGCAGTTCCATGCCAAGCTGGAACTGATCGGTTGGTTTACCTTCTTTATCCAGACCCATAGAGCCGGTAATGACGCCACATACTGCGCCTTGCTCGTTATATAAAACTTCTGCCGCCGGAAAGCCGGGGAAAATTTCTACACCAAGGCTCTCTGCTTGTTGCCCTAGCCAGCGAGTGACATTCGCTAGACTAACGATATAGTTGCCTTCATTTTTAAAGCAGTGAGGCAAGATCCAATTGGGAACTTGATAAGAGTTATCAGCTGTCAGGAATAAAAATTCATCTTGACTAACTTCGGTTTCAAGCGGGGCACCCATTTCTTTCCAGTTGGGAAAGAGCTCAGTAAGTGCCTTGGGGTCCATGACAGCTCCAGACAGAATATGGGCGCCAATTTCAGAGCCTTTTTCAAGAAGGCAGACACTGATATCTTTGCCAGAGGACTGGGCCAATTGTTTGGCTTTAATTGCTGCGGATAGACCAGCGGGGCCACCACCAACGATGACTAAGTCATAGTCCATAGACTCCCTAGGCCCAAATTGCTCTACGAGTTCTGCAGCATTCATTCCAATTCCTCAAAAATACGCTTTTTAGCCCCATTAGTTTAGTGCGAATAGCTAAAAACCAATTTGCTGCCTCAGTAGTGCCTAAGGAGCACCTAAGGAGCACCTAAGGAACACCTCAGCTACCTAGACTTAGGACCCTGAGGCGTTATGATTACTTTTTTACCCATTTTGGCAATATTAGGAAAAAGTGATGAATAAAACCTACCCATCAGCAGAAGATGCCTTGCGGGATATTTTAAAAGACGGACAAAAACTCGGTGTTGGTGGTTTTGGTCTATGCGGCATTCCTGAGGCCTTAATTGAGGCAGTGAAACAACTTGGCGCGCAAAATTTGACCGCAGTATCGAATAACGCGGGCGTAGATGGCTTTGGCTTAGGTCTTTTATTGAACTCTCGTCAAGTAAAGAAGATGGTTGCTTCTTATGTTGGTGAGAATAAAGAATTTGAGCGTCAATATCTTGCAGGCGAACTGGAGCTAGAGTTCACCCCACAAGGTACCCTGGCAGAAAAATTGCGCGCTGGTGGTTGCGGCATTCCTGCTTTTTATACAAAGACTGGTGTTGGTACATTGGTTGCTGAGGGTAAAGAGGTAAAAGAATTTGATGGTGAAAAATACATCATGGAGCGCTCCATCATTACTGACATTTCTTTAGTAAAAGCTTGGAAGGCAGACCGCTCAGGTAATTTGGTTTATCGACACACTGCTCGTAACTTCAACCCAGTGGTTGCTATGGCAGGAAAGATTACGGTGGCTGAGGTGGAAGAGATTGTTGAGAATGGCGTTTTAGATCCTGCCGAGATTCATACTCCAAGTATCTACGTGCATCGCCTTGTGATTAATACAAGTCCTGAGAAGCGAATTGAGCAGCGCACTATTTCGGCTGCACGCTAATTACCCCATAGAACACTTAAAGAATTTAGGAAGATCAAAATGCCTTGGACTAGAGATGAGATGGCAGCACGTGCTGCCAAAGAGTTAAAAGACGGTTATTACGTAAACTTGGGAATCGGCATTCCCACCTTAGTCGCCAATCACGTGCCTGCAGGTATAGAAGTATGGCTGCAATCTGAAAATGGTTTACTGGGTATTGGACCATTTCCAACGGAAGATCAGATTGATGCTGATCTGATCAATGCTGGAAAACAAACCATTACAACTTTGCCTGGCTCTTCCATTTTTTCATCAGCTGATGCTTTTGGCATGATTCGTGGTGGAAAAATCAATATTGCATTTTTAGGTGCGATGCAGGTAAGCGAGCAGGGCGATATTGCCAATTGGATGATCCCTGGCAAGATGGTTAAAGGCATGGGCGGTGCGATGGATTTAGTTGCAGGCGTAAAGCATGTAGTGGTCTTGATGGAGCATGTTGCCAAAAAGAAAGATGGCTCAGAAGAGCTCAAGATTCTGCCTAAATGCACCTTACCGTTAACTGGTGTGGGCGTGATTAGTCAGATCATCACCGATCTTTGTGTTTTGGATGTCACTCGCTCTGGTTTGATCTTGGCTGAATTGGCTCCTGGCGTGACTAAAGAGGAAGTGATCGCCAAAACTGGTGCCCCTGTCGATACAAGCGGTTTTTAACCCTGTTTATCGTTTAATGAAATAATGGGATCACCATGTCGGGATCCCATCATTCACAGTCAGCAATACTAAAAACTCAGAAGAGTACTGAGCTTGATCCCTCGTTGCATGCCCACAAGAAGGGTGATGCGCAGCATAGCCATAGCAAGCAAGTTTCAAATCAAAACCTACTTTTAATTGCTCTTGTCCTTACGCTTGGTTTCGCAGGAGTTGAGGGAACCGCTGCTTATTTTGCCAATTCTTTGGCCTTGATCTCTGATGCTGGTCACATGGTGACCGATGCTGCTGCTCTAGGTTTAGCGCTCTTGGCGCAAATTATTTCTCGTCGACCACCTTCACCAAAACATTCTTTTGGCTTTGGTAGAGCAGAGGCATTAGCCGCTTTTGTGAACAGCATTGTGATGTTGGCCTTGGTTGCATGGATTGTGTATGAGGCGATTAGCCGTTTCTATGAACCACATAAAGTTGATGGATTAACCGTTACTGTCGTCGCTGCCATTGGCCTAGTAATGAATATTGTGGTTGCCTGGGTTCTATCGCGTGATAAGAAAAGCGTTAATACCCGCGCCGCCCTAGTTCATGTCATGGGTGACTTGCTTGGATCGATCGCTGCCTTGATTGCTGGTGTTGTTATTCAGTTGACGGGATGGATGCCAATTGATGCGATTCTATCTATTCTGGTTTCTCTTTTGATTCTCAAATCAACCATTTCTATTCTCAATGAGTCTTATCACTTCCTCATGGAGGGTGTACCGCTCCATATCGATTATTTGCAAGTGGGAAAAGATTTGAGGGGGGTACCTGGCGTATTAGCTGTACATGATCTACATGTTTGGGAGATGACGCCTAGCTTTCCAGCATTGATTGGCCATATTGAAATTGCTGAAATGCAAGAGTGGCCGCAAATTTTGTCACTTATCAATACCATGCTTTTAGATCAACATGGCATTGACCATGTGACTTTGCAGCCTGAGGTATTTGGCACCATGGATGATCACACTCATGATGAGCCTTTGCAAGATGAGGCGAGTTCAGCGCCAGTCAATCACCAGGGCGATACCTTTTATGTGCAGTGTAGTGATGGCAGTCATCGCATGGCTTACCACGCCTGGGGCAATCCCAGAAATCCAAAAGTATTGCTATGCGTGCATGGATTGACAAGGCGCGGAAGTGACTTTAAGACTCTGGCTGAAGCAATGTGTAATGACTATTACGTGGTTTGCCCAGATATCGTTGGTAGGGGAGACTCTGATCGCTTAAGTAATCCAATGCAATATGCTGTTCCACAGTATGTTGCTGATATTGCTCAGCTAGTAAAAACGCTAGGGGTATCTCAGGTCGATTGGTTTGGAACTTCAATGGGTGGTTTGATTGGCATGGTTTATGCAGCGATGCCAAATTCTCCAATCCGTAAAATGTTGATTAACGATGTGGGGCCAAAAATTGAGGCTGAAGCTATCAAGCGCCTAGGCTCCTACGTAGGCCAACCTTTTTCATTTCCTAACCGTGCCGATGCCTTAAATAGGCTCAATACTATCTGTGCTAGCTTTGGTGAGCATACCCCGGATGAGTGGGAAACTTATAACGGCCCTATGCTGATTGAACGTAATGGCCTATGGATCATGCATTACGACCCGGATATTGCCGTACCGTTTGCTGCTGTAAACCCCATCATGGCCAAGGCGGGCGAGATGGCGATGTGGCATGCATTTAAGCAAATTCATATTCCAATGTTGATCGTGCGTGGCGCCCAATCAGACTTGCTCTCTGCAGCTACGGTTACTGAGATGTGTAAAGTAAATCCGTATGCTCATAGTATTGAGATTCCAAATGTGGGTCATGCACCTGCATTTGTAAAAAAAGAACAAGTTGCTCTAGCGCAAGAATTCTTTAGCTAAGACTTGATTGCCAATGGCAAATGTTCCTAGCAAACCAATATATATTGACGCTTGGTACGGAGAGCCAGCAGAAGCACATGCTGCTGGCGCCTTTTCAATTCTGCAGGCCCTTGCTCTAGATGAGGCTACATTAACTGCCGCTAGTAATATTGCGCGTACCCATGGCAGAGAAGCGCTGATTAAGCTGATTGGTGAAGAGCCTGCAAAGTTATTAATTGGCTACCGGGGTCTACGTCAGGCACAAGCAAAATTAGTGCGTGATGACGGCGGCTTAAGTGTCGCAGGCCAAGAAGAGATGTTGCGCAAGATGCTGTTAGCTTTCGGCGATGATCTTCGGGTAGTCCTCATCTATTTGGCTTCTCGTCTGCAAACGCTGCGCTGGATTACGCATGAAGAAATAGCTATGCCTGCCCCTTGGGCTAGAGAGATTCTTAATATTGACGCCTCACTGGCCAATCGCTTGGGTATCTGGCAAATGAAGTGGGAGATGGAGGACCTGGCTTTTAGAGCAATGTCGCCCGATACCTATCGCGATATTGCCAAGATGCTGGATGCTAAAAGAATAGAGCGCCAATCATTCATTGATCGGATTGTTTTACAACTTCAAGAAGAATTGAAGCTAGCGCATATCAATGGCGAGGTTCTTGGGCGACCAAAACATATCTACAGTATCTGGAAGAAAATGCAAGGCAAGTCACTGGACTTCGCTGATCTTTATGATGTGAGAGCATTTCGTGTCCTAGTGACGGATGTCAAGTCTTGCTACACAGTCTTAGGCATCGTGCACAATATCTGGCAACCAGTGCCACGTGAGTTTGATGATTACATTGCGCGCCCCAAACCAAATGGATACCAATCACTCCATACAGTAGTCATGAATGAAGATGGCACAGCCTTTGAGATTCAGGTTCGTACTCAAGATATGCATCAACAAGCAGAGTATGGTTTAGCAGCCCACTGGCGTTACAAAGAGGGCGCTTATATTGGCATGCCTACTCCACCCAATTCTGCCAAGGCAAGTAAACCTGGTGTTATCCACCAACAAGGTACCGATAGCGCAGAAGTTGCCTATGAAAGACAGATTGCTTGGGCAAGGCAGCTTATCTCTTGGAAAGAGGATGCCTGGGAGCAGCTCAAGCATCACGAGATTGATGATCACATCTACGTACTCACACCCTTAGGTAAAGTCATTTCCTTAGAAAAAGGCTCTACGCCAGTTGACTTTGCCTATGCTGTGCATACTAACTTAGGCCATCGCTGCAGGGGTGCACGCGTCGATGGCGCAATGGTGCCTCTAGAGACTGCCTTGCAAAATGGCCAAACCATTGAGATTGTTGCTGTCAAGCACGGCGGCCCTTCGCGCGATTGGATAAGTCCAGATAAACATTATTTACGCTCCCATCGAGCGCGTTCGAGAGTGCGGGCTTGGTTCAATGCTCTCGATGACGAAGAGGCCGGTCTTACAGCAAAGCCTGTAGAAACTAAGACTGAGTTCACCCCAGAAGAAAAAGAAGCCACTCCAGAAATTGTTTTGCGCAGCAGCACTCGTAAAACCGGACAGAGTAGCGATGTCTTGGTAGTGGGCGTAGATTCTTTGCTGACACAATTGGCGCGTTGCTGCAGGCCAGTCCCGCCGGATACGATTGCAGGGTTTGTAACTCAAGGTAGAGGTGTTTCCATTCATCGTCGCTCATGCAAAACCTTTAGAGGACTTTTGGAAAGGGCTCCTGAACGCGTGATTCAAACTGCCTGGACAGCAAGGAGTCAATCAACTCGAGAGCATGATCAAAAGCGTGTGTTCCCAGCAGATTTGGTGGTGACTGGCTTAGATCGCCAAGATCTCATGCGTGAGCTATTTGAGATCCTGACTAGACAAGGGGTGCACGTGATTGATTTGCGTAAATCTGCTAAAAAAGGTCTAGCCCAGATCCTCTTAACAGTGGAAGTGCAGGATTCTGAAGTATTGCGCCTCATCCAAAATGGTCTAGAAGAAGTTAAAGGGGTCACCCAAGTGCGTCGTCGATGAATGATTGCTCGACATAAAAGCCAAAAGATCTCATGCTCAATTTAAAAACCTTATTTTTTCTGATTCTAATTTCAGCAGGATCTTTACTCACCGGCTGCGCAGGTGTTAAATCCGATCAAGCCTCTGTTGTACAAATTCCCAGCGAGGAGTGGTGGAGGGGCGCTTTAAGTGGACGCCAAAAACAGCCAGCATCAGAAAAGCAATCCGCGATTCAAGCTGACGCCAATATTCAAAAAAACTTTGCATTGGTGCGACAAAAAATGATCGCAACAAGCGCAATTCCTTTTACTATTGGTTTTTCAGAAAGTGTTGATATCAATGCCTTTGCTAGCATGCAAAATGGGCAGCAGCTTATTATTTTTACAGCTGGCTTTGTAAAAGTTTTTGGCAACGATCCTGATGTGTTGGCAACTGTACTTGGCCATGAATTAGGACATCATCAGTTAGGGCATACTCAGCCCGACTATGGAAAGGATAGAAATACTCTGATTAATGTGGCGAGCCAAAGCCTAGGTATGCTCTCGAGTTACTTTGTTCCTTTTAGCGGTTTTTTAGTCGGCAATGCCGTTAAGGGCGCTGGACTCACCTATAGTCGGGATGATGAGCGTGACGCTGATCAATTCGGTATGAAGTTAGCTTTAGCGGCCGGATTCTCGCCCTGTGGAAGCTATCGCTTTTCTTCGAAGATGAGCCAATTAGGCCAAAGCTCCTCACTCACTTTCCTTTCTACTCACCCTGGTAGCGACGAGCGAAAGAAAAATTCAGAAGAATTTAGCCTGCTACAAAAAAATGAATCTTGTGAAAAGGTCGGAAAGTAGGTATCAAGGCCCATCCTCTGGGTTATCACTCAGGACTTAGATAAGCTGCTCATGAACTAAAAAATAGGGATGTCTGGGCAAATAAGGCCATTAGGGTAAAATTGTCAGATTAGGCTCGTAGCTCAGCTGGTTAGAGCACCACCTTGACATGGTGGGGGTCGTTGGTTCGAGTCCAATCGAGCCTACCAACGAATAAGACCCAAAGGGGAATGCCAAAGAGTGGTGAACCCAAGGCGCGGATGCCCTAAAGCTGCCGCGCTTTATTTTTAGGTCATAGTAGTAAAACGGAAGTTCAGTAAATAAGATGGAGTCATCATGCTAGTTGTTACTCTGCCCGATGGATCAAAACGTGAGTTTGAGGCCCCCGTTCGCGTAGCGGATGTTGCCCAAAGTATCGGAAGCGGTCTTGCGAAAGCGGCTTTAGGTGGCATCGTTGATGGGAAGATGGTTGATACCAGTTTTGTGATCGACAAAGATAGTCAGCTTGCCATCATTACCGACAAAAGTCCTGAGGCGCTCGAGATTGTGCGTCATTCTACAGCTCACTTATTAGCATATGCTGTGAAAGAGTTATTCCCAGAAGCGCAAGTAACCATTGGTCCAGTAGTAGAGAACGGTTTTTATTACGACTTTGCCTATCACCGTCCCTTCACACCGGATGACTTAGTTGCGCTTGAAAAGAAAATGACTGAGCTCGCAAAAAAAGATGAGCCGGTAACACGCACTGTTATGCCAAGAGATGAGGCGGTGAAGTTTTTCAAAGATCAGGGCGAAAATTACAAAGCAGAACTTATTGCAAGCATTCCGCAGGGAGAAGACGTCTCACTTTATGCTGAAGGTAAATTCACTGATTTATGTCGCGGCCCCCATGTGCCTTCTACTGGAAAGTTAAAGGTATTTAAGCTCATGAAGCTTGCCGGCGCTTACTGGCGTGGCGATAGTAAGAATGAGATGTTGCAGCGTATCTATGGTACTGCTTGGTTGCGCAAAGAAGATCAAGATGCCTATTTGCATATGCTCGAAGAGTCTGAGAAGCGCGATCACCGTCGTCTAGGTAAACAGCTTGATTTATTCCACTTCCAAGAAGAAGCCCCTGGTTTGATTTTCTGGCATCCCAAAGGCTGGTCAATTTGGCAAGAAGTTGAGCAGTACATGCGGCGCGTGTATCAGCAAGAAGGTTATCAAGAGGTCAAAGCTCCTCAAATTTTAGATCGTGGGCTTTGGGAAAAATCGGGTCACTGGGAAAACTATAAAGAAAACATGTTCACCACTGAGTCAGAGAATCGTGCTTATGCATTAAAGCCGATGAACTGTCCTGGTCATGTGCAAATCTATAACTCTGGCTTGCATAGTTACCGTGAGTTGCCATTACGCTTTGGTGAGTTTGGGCAGTGTCATCGCAATGAGCCATCAGGTGCTTTACATGGTTTGATGCGTGTGCGTGGTTTCACACAAGACGATGGCCATATCTTCTGTACTGAAGATCAAATTCAGTCTGAGGTGGCAAGCTTTGATAAAGCAGTCAGAGCTGTTTATCAAGATTTTGGATTTACTGAAGTGGCTGTGAAGCTTGCCTTACGTCCGGCAAAACGCGTTGGTGACGATGCGATTTGGGATAAAGCGGAAGAGGCCCTTCGGGGTGCTTTGAAGGCTTCTGGCCAGGAATGGGAAGAATTGCCAGGTGAGGGAGCTTTTTACGGTCCAAAGATCGAATATCACCTCAAAGACTCCATTGGACGTACTTGGCAGTGCGGCACGATCCAGGTGGATTTCTCGATGCCAGAGCGTTTGGGGGCTGAGTATGTGGCCGAAGACAATAGCCGTAAGACTCCAGTCATGCTCCACAGGGCAATTGTGGGCTCTTTAGAGCGTTTTATCGGCATTTTGATCGAAAACCACGCTGGAAACATGCCAGTTTGGCTTGCCCCAACCCAGGCTGTAGTCCTTAATATCTCCGGAAATTCTGCTGCATATGCACAACAAGTGCAGCAATCGCTGAAAAAACAAGGGTTTAGAGTCGAATCCGATTTGCGGAATGAGAAAATTACGTATAAGATACGCGAGCACGCATTACAGAAGATCCCGTTTTTGTTAGTTGTTGGGGATAAAGAATCTGAAAGTAATACGGTGGCCGTTCGTGCCCGTGGCGGAGTCGATTTAGGTGTAATGCCTCTTGATGCTTTCGTTGCCCGACTCCAGCAGGATATATCCCAGAAAGTCGGACCCGAGCCTAGCTAGGGTTAAGACGGTTTTTATTGTTTTTTTAAAGGAATTAAGAAGATCGCTACTGAAAAATTGCAGCGCATTAACCGGGAAATTACTGCTCCTGAAGTGCGTTTGATTGGAATTGATGGAGAGCCCATCGGTGTAGTTAAGTTGAGTGAAGCCTTGGCTGCAGCAGAAGAGAAAGAAACCGATTTGGTGGAAATTGCTCCGACAGCTGAACCACCTGTAGTTCGAATTATGGACTTCGGCAAATTCAAGTACCAAGAAGCCAAGCGGATGCATGAAGCAAAGCTGAAGCAAAAAGTGATTCAGGTGAAGGAAGTTAAATTCCGTCCCGGCACTGATGATGGTGACTACGGTGTGAAGCTACGCAATCTAATCCGCTTTTTGGAAGATGGCGATAAGACAAAGATTACGCTGCGGTTTCGGGGTCGTGAAATGGCCCATCAAGAAATCGGAGTCAGAATGTTGGAACGTTTGAAGTTGGACCTTGTAGAGCATGGCCAAGTTGAACAGTTTCCAAAAATGGAAGGCCGCCAGATGGTGATGGTGTTGGCCCCCATTCGTAAGGCTAAGTAATCAGGTTCTACCTGGTTCTGATGTAGGGAGGCGCTCTCAGTGAATCACTGAGGGTGCTGGTAGTTAGAAGTGCTTCTGGGTACAGGAAGAGTAACCGTCGGTTACCACCTATGTTGCACAAGTAAATGAAGGGGTGCTTTATGCCCAAGATGAAGAGTAAGAGTAGCGCAAAGAAGCGCTTCACGGTTCGCGCAGGCGGAACGATCAAACGAGGTCAGGCTTTCAAACGCCACATCCTCACCAAGAAGACCACCAAGAACAAGCGTCATTTGCGTGGTTCCACAGAAGTTGCGAAAGCTGACGTTAAGTCAATTCGCTCCATGCTTCCATACGCTTAACCTCAGACTAGATTAGGAGAATTCAATGCCAAGAGTCAAACGTGGGGTTACAGCAAGAGCCCGTCATAAAAAAATCACTGATGCCGCAACAGGTTACCGCGGTCGTCGTAAAAACGTATTCCGTATTGCTAAACAAGCGGTTATGCGTGCTGGTCAATATGCATATCGTGACCGTCGTAATAAGAAACGTGTATTCCGCGCTTTGTGGATTGCTCGTATCAACGCGGCAGTACGTGAGCATGACATGACCTATAGCGTATTCATGAATGGTATGAAGAAAGCATCTATCGATCTCGATCGTAAGGTTCTTTCCGATATGGCCATTGCTGACAAGCCGGCTTTCGCCGCTTTGGTTACTCGGATTAAATCCGTAGTAAACGCTGCAGTTTAATCTTAGTTTTCTAAACTAAGCTGCAATGGTTTCTCTCGACCACATTGTCGAGGATGCTAAACGTGATTTCCTCGGGGCTGCTGATGCAGCAGCTCTGGAGGACGCGAAAGCCAAGTATCTCGGTAAATCAGGTGTTCTCACTGAGCGTTTAAAAGCGCTCGGTGGAATGTCGCCTGAGGAGCGCAAGAGTGCTGGCGCCCAAATTAATCAAATCAAAACTCAGGTAGAAGATGCGCTGCAAGAGCGTCGCCAATCTTTGGCTGATGCTGTGTTGACGCAACGTCTTGCAGCCGAGTCGATCGATGTTTCTATGCCAGGCCGTGGCCAAGCAGTAGGCAGTTTGCACCCAGTGATGCGGACCTGGGAGCGAGTTGAGGAGGTCTTTAGCTCCATTGGTTTTGATGTTGCAGATGGTCCAGAAATTGAAACTGATTGGTTTAATTTCACCGCCTTGAACAGCCCAGAGAACCATCCGGCTCGTTCTATGCAGGATACTTTTTATATTGATGGCAAAGACTCTCATGAGAAACCTTTGCTATTGCGTACCCATACCAGTCCGATTCAGGTGCGCTATGCCAGTGAGCATGTCAAGAAATATGCCAATGCTGATGTCATGCCGCCGATCAAAGTGATTGCACCAGGCAGAACGTATCGTGTTGATAGTGATGCAACCCATTCACCGATGTTTCATCAAGTTGAAGGTTTATGGATTGCAGAGAGCGTTTCATTTGCCGATCTGAAGGGTGTATACACTGATTTCTTAAGAACTTTCTTTGAAACAAACGAGTTACAAGTTCGTTTCCGTCCATCCTATTTCCCATTTACAGAGCCTTCTGCAGAAATTGATATGGCCTTTGGTAGTGGCAAACTTGCCGGCCGTTGGCTGGAGATTTCTGGAGCAGGGCAAGTTCATCCAAACGTCCTACGCAATATGGGTATTGATCCAGAGCGCTATACCGGCTTTGCTTTTGGTTCTGGTTTAGAGCGTTTATCGATGTTGCGTTATGGCATAGATGACTTGCGCCTTTTCTTTGAAAATGATTTACGTTTCTTAGCGCAGTTTCCTGCATAAGAAAGAATAGAAAGCGCTATGCAATTTTCTGAATCTTGGCTCCGGCAGTATGTAAACCCATCGCTCGATAGCGACGCTTTGGGACATGCCATGACGATGGCGGGCTTAGAGGTTGAGGAGCAACACTCTGTTGCACCTGCATTTACAAAGATTGTGATTGCACAGATTCTCTCGGCTGAGCAGCATCCTGATGCCGATCGTTTGCGCGTGTGCAAGGTAGATGCTGGGACGGGTCAAGAGTTACAAATAGTTTGCGGTGCGCCTAATGCACGTGTTGGCATCAAGATTCCCTGTGCCCTTGTAGGCGCAGAATTACCACCTGCAGAAGCCGGCGGCAAGCCTTTTATGATTAAGGTGGGCAAACTCCGTGGTGTTGAAAGCCAAGGTATGTTGTGTTCTGGTCGCGAGCTCGGTCTTGGCGATGATCACGAAGGTATCTTAGAGCTCCCGGCCGATGCGCCAGTAGGCAAAGATATTCGCTCATACCTTAATCTAGATGATCAAATCTTTGTTATTAAGTTGACCCCGAATAAAGCGGACTGCTTATCTTTAATGGGCATGGCAAGAGAAGTATCTGCCATTACTGGGGCCGCACTCTGCGCTCCCAAATGGACTCCACCATCAGTATCAATCCAAGATAAACGTAAAGTCACGGTAGAGAGTAAAGAGCTTTGTGGTCGCTTTGCAGGTCGCGTGATTCGTGGTGTTAACCCACAAGCAAAAACTCCTGACTGGATTGTGCAACGTTTAGTGCGTGCCGGTCAAAGAAGCATTTCCGCATTAGTTGATCTTTCGAACTATGTCATGTTAGAAATGGGTCAGCCAACCCATGTGTTTGATATTGATAAGTTAGAAGGTGATATTTCTGTTCGTTGGGCTAAGTCCGGCGAAACACTTGAGCTCCTTAACGGACAAACAGTGACTTTGCAGGGCCCAGATTCTGCTGGCAAGATACAAGAGGCAGGTGTAGTAGCAGATCAAAAAGGCCCAGTAGCGCTTGCAGGAATCATGGGTGGTAATCATTGCGCTGTGAGCGATGACACTCAGAATATTTATGTTGAAGCAGCTTATTGGCTGCCTTCAGCGATTCAGGGACGTGCCCGCCGTTTTAATTTCAGTACTGATGCAGCACATCGCTTCGAGCGTGGCGTGGATCCGCAAAATACCGTCAATTGCCTTGAGTACCTATCCTCTCTCATCTTAGAGGTATGTGGTGGCCAAGCAGGCCCAGTAGATGACCAGGTTCTAAACGTGCCCGAGCGCAAAAAAGTGAAGTTACGTTTAGCGCGCGCTGAAAAAGTGATTGGCATTCCGCTAACTCATGAGATTGTTGCCGACGTCTTTAAGCGCCTTGGTTTTGAATTTCAGCAAGAGGGCGATGTATTCGTTGTAACACCTCCTAGCTATCGCTTTGATATTGAGATCGAAGAAGATTTAATCGAAGAAGTTGCGCGCATGTACGGCTTTGAAAACATTCCCGACATTCCTCCGATTGCTTCATTAAAGATGAGTGCAAAACCTGAAGCTAAGCGTGGCATTCATGTATTACGTCAGCGTTTTGCTCTGCAAGGCTATCAAGAAGCGGTTAACTTTGGCTTTACTGATCTTGAAAGCGAAAAGCGTCTTTCTGCTACCGCTGAGAAAGAGGTCATTGCTGTTCTCAATCCAATTGCAAGTCAATACGGCGTAATGCGTAGTACTCTTTGGGGCGGCTTACTTAATAACCTGAAAGCCAATTTGAATCGTGGCGCGGGGCGTGTACGTCTTTTTGAGACTGGTCGTGTATTTAAGCGTGATGCTAGTGTTTTAGAAATGCCAGGCAAGGTAGCCGGCTTTAGTCAAATACAAAAAGTAGGGGGCTTGGCTTACGGCTCTTTTGTAGCAGAGCAGTGGGCAAGCGCTAATCGTGCGGTAGATTTCTTTGATGTGAAGGGTGACCTTGAGAGGGTTCTAGATCCCCTGCATTTTGTGACTGAGGCTGCACAGCACCCAGCTTTACATCCAGGTCGCTCTGCACAAATTTTCCTCAAGACACATTCTGGAAAAACTTCCGTTGGTTGGGTTGGAGAATTGCATCCAGGTTTACAGCAAGCCTATGAGCTGCTACAAGCACCTGTTTTGTTTGAATTAGATCTAGATCCAATTAGAGAACTTGGTTTACCGCAACCTGAAGAATTGAGTAAGTTTCCTGCGGTGCAGCGTGACTTAGCTCTAGTGGTCAAACAGCAGGTTTCTGCGCAATCTTTGCTAGATGCAATGATGTCAACTAAGCAGAATTTTGTTCGTGCCATTGAGCTCTTTGATGAGTTCAGGCCAAAGGCAGGTTCAAGCAGTATGGCCGACGATGAAAAGAGTTTGGCGTTCCGCGTGATCCTGTTAAACCCTAATGAAACATTGCAAGACCCCCAAATTGATGCAGTTATGGCCGCTTTACTGAGCGCCGTAGAAAAAAAATGCGCAGCCCGTCTGCGCTAGGTTTAATATTAGGCAAACATTAAAAAAACGTTACATAAGAGATTAGCAATGAGTGACTTAAACATCAGCGACACCGTTACCAAGAATGAGCTTTCAGAAGCGCTCTTTGATCAAGTAGGCCTTAATAAGCGTGAAGCAAAAGATATGATTGATGCTTTTTTTGATCGGATTGGCCACTCGCTTGAGTCCGGTGTTGAGGTAAAGATTTCTGGTTTTGGTAATTTCCAGTTGCGCAATAAATCGGCTCGTCCTGGCCGAAATCCAAAAACAGGCCAAATGATTCCAATAGCAGCAAGACGTGTAGTGACATTTCATGCAAGTCAAAAGCTTAAAGATGTAGTGGAGTCACATGCTCGAGAAAACCGAGTTTGATGCTAGCTCGGCTCTGCCGAGCTCTCAACTTCCCCCGATACCCTCTAAACGCTATTTCACGATTGGCGAAGTAGCAGAATTATGTGGCGTACGATCACACGTGTTGCGTTACTGGGAGCAGGAGTTTTCACAGCTTAGCCCCCAAAAACGACGCGGTAATCGTCGCTATTATCAGCACCATGAAGTGGTGTTGATTCGTAAAATAAGAGCGCTTCTTTATGAAGAGGGCTTTACCATCAGTGGCGCTAGAAACCGCCTTGATGAAGTGCGCGGTGAACTTCGTCTCCGCGATGAATTGCAAGCTGTTATGCAAATTCTGTCTAAATAGTTACTGATACAATTTTGTCTCTTGTCGGGGCGTAGCGCAGCCTGGTAGCGTACATGCATGGGGTGCATGTGGTCGGAGGTTCAAATCCTCTCGCCCCGACCATCATTTTTTAATGTTTTAATGGATCACTATATGACTCCAACAAGCCCCAATCCTGATAATCAAGAGCGAACCAGTTTTTTTGGTCTAGACATTCCTTTTCTGCACCATCTGGGAGTTGTCCCGGAATACGCACGGGATGGTAAGTCGCGCGTCAGTCTTGAGTTAAGGCCAGAATTTACCAATAGCTTTCATGTTGCTCAGGGCGGTGTGATTATGACTTTGCTCGATTTTGCGATGGCCTGCGCAACGCGAAGTGCCCATAATCATCCTTTGGGCGTGATTACGATCGATATGAATACGAGCTTCTTACGTCCGAGTATTGGCAAAATCGTGGTTGAGGGTTGCGTTCTCAAGACTGGTAAGACTATTAATTACTGCGAAGCGGTAGTTTTAAATGACGCCGGAGAGATTACTGCCAAAGCGAGCGGTACATTTACCCTGAGAAAACATTAATTACTATAGATTCACCATAATAGATCATAATATTTATAACGATTATATTAATTAATAAATATTTATCCAGTAATATAAGCCTTTAAACAAAAGGTTAATAATATATATTGCTACCCAAGTTCATTTATATATAATGGGTTATTAAATAGTTTCAATGCAGTGTTTTTGGCTATTTCATATAAACCATTATTCGGAGAAAAATATAGATGTCTTCTTATAAAGACCTACTAGCTCAGCGCGAGCACCTAGACAAGCAGATTAAAGAGGCAATTGCCCGTGAAAAGGCTGATGGTATTGCTCAGGCTAAGGTAATTATTGAGCAATATGGTTTAAGTGCCTCAGATTTATTCAGCCGTAAAGCAGGTGTTAAAAGTGGTGGTGGCAAGGTTGCCCCTAAATACCGCAATCCATCTACCGGTGAGGCCTGGACAGGCCGTGGTAAGGCTCCTAAGTGGATTGATGGCAAAGATCGCAGTAGTTACTTGATCTAAATCCCAGTCTTTGCATTAAAAAAGGCCGCTATTGCGGCCTTTTTTAATGCCATAAATGCTCTTATAGGCATTTCTTTCCTAGTGCTTCGATAAAGATAGGCTCCAAAAGTTCGTGCCATCCTCCTGATGGCCATGACTGATCTACCTCCATATTGGTTGCAGGGTAGCCAATAATGAGGGGATTATGCTCAATAAGGCCATTTTCTAGCTCTTTTTGAATATTGTCCGCATATGGGGGTCTATGACAGCTGTTTTCATCGGCTAGGGCAACAACCCCTGGGTGAAGCTTAATAAATCCTTCATCTACTAGTATAGGAATCCTCTGTGTGTCCTTGTTTTTGCTCAAATAATGGATCAAGTGAACCTGTTCTACTGGAGGGATTAAGGCATCTAAAAAGATTAAATCAGGCGCAATTGAGACCGCCTTCATCAAGCCCTCTAGGCTATCAATCGCGACCTCCATTTCTACCTTTAATTGCCAGTCTTGAATCGACTCTAGGAGATCTTGGCTATTTTCAGCTCTACGAAATATGCCCATAGCAATGCAGTTTTGGCTGGTTTTTTGCCGCATTGCTCTTTTTCTACGTTGAAGTTGTTGTTCTAAAGAGCTAGCCAATATCCGTCGGTGTCCGCCTCTGGTCTTCCAGGCGATTAATTCGCCTAATTCGACCATTTTTTGGACAGTTCCAAGAGAGACCTGCAAAATCTTGGCGCTTTGCCTGGTACTGAGATACTCCATGTCTGGGGTGATGGTTTTCATATTTCCCTTAATTTCATTAATTCACTCGAAGATTTAGAGAATAAAAATCAAATCCAAGGGAATCTGTCAGGAAACCTTGAAAGCCTGGTAGGAAAGTTCTTATTAATTTCTTCCGGCGAGATAATTGCCCCTAAATCACAACAGATGGGGAAAGTCCTTTTGTAGTAAATGGTCAATCGTGTTAAATTAGTCGCGTAGTAGCAGTATTTGCACAGATCAATTCGTGAAACGGTGAAGCCGCGTAACGGATGGTTATAACCACAGTTTTAGTCGGGAAACCCGATGAAAGGTGAGCATCATGATGCAGGAATCAAGAGATAACTCTTATCTCTTCGGCGGTAACGCACCCTATGTAGAGGAGCTCTACGAATCCTATTTGCACGATCCAGCTTCTGTAGCTGATCATTGGCGTGCCTATTTTGATAATGTGAAACAAGTTCCAGCGGTCGATGGTTCATCTCGAACTGATATTGCGCACGGACCAATTGTTGCTTCTTTTGCCCAGCGCGCTAAACAAGGCGCCATCAGAACCATTTCTGATTCAGCAGACTCCGACATGGGGCGTAAACGGGTTGCAGTACAGCAGTTGATCGCGGCGTATCGTAACGTTGGTAATCGCTGGGCAGATATTGACCCTTTAAAACGCACTGAGCGCCAAGACATTCCTGAGTTAGATCCAGCATTCTATGGATTTACTGATGGCGATATGGATATCGTCTTTAATATTAGTAATACATTCTTCGGCAGAACCGAAATGAGCTTGCGGGATTTACTGCAAGCATTGCGTGAAACCTACTGCGGCACGATTGGTGCAGAGTACATGTTCATCGCCGATCAAAAGATTAAGAAGTGGTGGCAAGAGAAGCTAGAGTCTGTGCGCTCAAAACCCGCATTTAATGTGGAACAAAAGCGTCAAATTTTAGATCGCATTACTGCGGCAGAAGGCTTGGAGCGTTATCTGCAAGCCAAGTATGTTGGTCAAAAACGCTTCTCTCTTGAGGGTGGTGATAGTTTCATCGCCTGTATGGATGAGTTGATTCATCAAGCGGGTGCAAAAGGGGTTCAAGAGATTGTGATTGGTATGGCGCACCGTGGCCGTCTCAATGTCCTGGTAAACACGCTAGGCAAAATGCCAAAAGATTTATTTGCAGAGTTCGAACACAAAGGTCCTGAGACTTTACCTGCAGGAGATGTGAAGTATCACCAAGGTTTTTCTAGTGATATCTCTACGCCAACTGGTCCAGTCCACGTTTCCTTAGCATTCAATCCTTCTCATTTGGAGATTGTCAATCCCGTAGTGGAAGGTTCAGCACGGGCCCGAATGGATCGTCGCGGGGATGCTTTGGGAAAGCAGGTATTACCAGTACTGGTTCATGGCGATGCTGCCATTGCCGGCCAGGGTGTGGTGCAAGAGACTCTAGCGATGGCTGAGGTGCGTGGCTACTCGACCGGCGGCACTGTTCATATTGTGATCAATAATCAAATTGGTTTCACAACTTCAGACCCGCGAGACTTGCGCTCCAGTCTTTACTGTACAGACATCATGAAGATTATTGATGCACCTGTATTGCATGTGAATGGTGATGATCCTGAGGCAGTGGTATTGGCAACTCAATTAGCCATAGAGTTTCGTACACAGTTCCACAAAGATGTGGCTATCGACATTGTTTGTTTTAGAAAGTTAGGTCATAACGAGCAAGACACACCCTCGATGACTCAGCCTTTGATGTATAAAATTATTGCTGCACATCCAGGCACACGTAAGCTTTATGCAGACAAGCTAGAGGCGGAAGGTACATTGCCGGTTGGTACGGGAGATCAGATGGTGAAGGATTTCCGAGCTGCGATGGATGCCGGTATACAGACCTCTGATCCGGTTCTCAGCAATTACAAGGGTAAGTTTGCCGTAGATTGGGCACCATTTTTGAATAAGAAATGGACAGATGAAGCCGATACAGCTATTCCCTTGACAGAGTGGAAGCGCTTGGCTGAACGTGTATCTACGGCACGAGAAGGCTTTAAAGTTCACCCCCTAGTTGAAAAGGTATTAAACGATCGCGCAGCAATGGGGCGTGGCGAAACAAATATTGACTGGGGTATGGGCGAGCATATGGCATTCGCATCCTTGGTCGCAAGTGGTTATCCAGTGCGTTTATCCGGTGAAGATAGTGGTCGCGGAACCTTTACGCATCGTCATGCGGTTTTACATAATCAAAATCGCGAGAAATGGGATACCGGGGTTTACATTCCCCTGCGCCACATTGCTAAAGATCAAGCACCATTTTTAGTGATTGACTCGATTTTGTCTGAAGAGGCAGTGCTTGGGTTTGAGTACGGCTACGCTTCAGCTGAACCCAACACCTTAACCATCTGGGAGGCGCAATTTGGTGACTTCGCTAATGGTGCTCAAGTAGTGATCGATCAATTTATTGCTTCGGGTGAGGTGAAGTGGGGTCGCGCCAATGGCTTGGTCATGATGTTGCCACATGGATATGAGGGTCAAGGCCCAGAGCATTCATCGGCTCGTCTTGAGCGCTTCATGCAGTTATGTGCTGATACGAACATGCAGGTGATTCAGCCAACTACGGCAGCGCAGATCTTTCACGTATTACGTCGCCAGATGATTCGTCAGTTCCGCAAACCGCTGATCTTGATGACGCCAAAATCATTGCTCCGTAATAAAGAGGCTTCTTCGCCTTTATCGGAATTTACCAAAGGTAAGTTTCATACAGTATTGCCTGAACGTGATGACACTATTGACGCTAAACAAGTCACCCGTTTGGTAATGTGTTCCGGTAAGGTGTATTACGACCTCGTGAAACAGCGCGCAGAGAAGAAGATTGCTGATGTTGCCATCATTCGCTTAGAGCAGCTATATCCCTTCCCACATAAAGCACTTGTCACTGAGTTAAAGAAGTATCCAAAGATTGCAGAGGTTGTGTGGTGTCAAGATGAGCCACAGAATCAAGGTGCTTGGTTCTTCGTGCAACATAATATTTTGGAGAATATGTCTGAGGGCATGAAGTTGGCTTATGCAGGGCGTCCTGCATCTGCTTCACCTGCCTGTGGATATGCTCATCTCCATCAAGAACAGCAGAAGTCTTTATTGAATGCGGCATTTGCCAATTTAAAAGGTTACGTGATCACGAAATAATCGTTCTCACACCTCAACATATATAACTAGGAATAATCATGGCTATTTTTGAAGTTAAAGTTCCACAACTCTCTGAATCCGTTGCTGAGGCAACTTTATTGCAATGGAAAAAGAAAGTTGGTGATGCTGTTGGTCAAGACGAAATCTTGATTGAAATTGAAACTGATAAAGTGGTGCTCGAAGTGCCATCACCTTCCGCTGGGGTCATTACTGAAATCGTAGTAGCTGATGGTGGCACCGTTGTAGCTGAGCAATTGATTGCGAAGATTGACAGCACTGCCGTGGCTGCTAAGTCTGCTCCAGCAGCAGCTCCTACCGCAGCTCCTGCAAAGGCTGCTCCAGCTGCTCCAGCGGCTAAGGCTTCTGCTGCAGCTGCAGCTCCTTCAGCAGCAAAAATTTTGGCGGAAAATAATCTGAGCGCCGCTCAAGTGGCTGGCTCAGGTCGTGATGGCCGTATCACTAAGGGCGATGCCTTAAATGCCGCCGCTGGTGGCACAAAATCTGCTGCTATCCCAACTGCATCCATCCCAATGGGTGATCGCCCAGAAGAGCGCGTTCCAATGAGTCGCTTGCGCGCTCGTATTGCTGAGCGTTTGTTAGAGTCACAAGCAAATAACGCCATATTGACTACATTCAATGAAGTGAATATGGCCCCAGTGATTGCGCTTCGTAATAAATACAAAGATCAATTTGAAAAGACTCATGGCGTGAAGTTAGGCTTCATGTCTTTCTTTGTCAAAGCAGCAACACATGCTTTGAAGAAATTCCCATTACTCAATGCCTCTGTTGATGGTAACGACATCGTATACCACGGTTACTTTGATATTGGCATCGCTGTTAGTTCGCCACGCGGCTTGGTAGTGCCGATCCTGCGAGATGTTGACCAAATGAATTTAGCTGACATTGAGAAGAAGATTGCCGAGTTTGGAGTTAAAGCGCGTGAAGGTAAATTGTCGATTGAAGAGTTGACTGGCGGTACATTCTCCATCTCTAATGGTGGTGTATTTGGCTCCATGCTCTCTACGCCGATCATCAACCCGCCACAATCTGCCATCTTAGGTATCCACGCTACCAAGGATCGTGCTGTCGTTGAAAACGGTCAAGTGGTAGTGCGCCCAATGAACTACCTTGCTTTGTCGTATGACCACCGCATCATCGATGGCCGTGAGGCTGTCCTTGGTTTGGTTGCCATGAAGGATGCTTTGGAAGATCCAGCACGTCTTCTTCTTGATTTGTAAGAGGGGAAGATCATGAGCCAAGCTTTTGATGTAGTGGTAATTGGTGCTGGCCCTGGTGGCTACATCGCCGCAATTCGTGCAGCGCAACTCGGTTTTAAGGTTGCCTGTGCAGAATCGAGTTCTTATGATGATCCTAAAGGCGAGCCGCGTTTAGGAGGTACGTGCCTAAACGTGGGCTGTATTCCATCGAAGGCATTGCTAGCCTCTTCTGAGGAGTTCGAGAAGATTGGGCATCATGCAGCTGATCATGGAATTAAGGTTGGATCTGTCAGTATTGACTCTAAGAAGATGATTGCTCGTAAAGATGACATTGTTACCAAAATGACTGGCGGCATTGCGTATCTCTTTCGCAAGAATAAAATTACTTTATTAAAAGGTCATGCCTCCTTCGAAGCTAAAGGTGCCGATGGCTATCAAATCAAGATTGATGGAAAAGATCAATCAACTGTTACCGCCAAGAACGTCATCATTGCGACTGGTTCTAAAGCCCGTCACTTGCCTGGTTTGACGGTTGATAATGTTTTGATCTGCGATAACGAAGGTGCTCTCAAATTTGATTCAGTACCCAAGAGGCTGGGTGTCATTGGCGCTGGTGTGATTGGTCTGGAGCTCGGCTCCGTATGGCGCCGCTTAGGATCAGAAGTGACTGTGCTCGAAGCATTGCCATCTTTCTTAGCCGCATGTGACGTGGGTATTGCTAAAGAAGCCCAAAAGCTATTTGTGAAGCAGGGCCTGAACATCAATATGGGTGTGAAGATTGGCGACGTGAAGGCTGATAAGAAGGGTGTGGTCGTTAACTACACCGACAGCGCTGGTAAGGCTACTAAGTTAGAGTGCGATCGCTTGATCGTTTCCGTTGGCCGCGTTCCAAATACGGATAAGCTAGGATTAGATAAGATTGGTCTGAAAGTGGATGAGCGTGGTTTCATTCCTGTTGATGATCACACTTGCGCTACTGCTGCACCTGGTGTGTATGCCGTTGGGGATGTCGTGCGCGGACCGATGCTGGCCCACAAAGCAGAGGATGAGGGCGTGTTGGTAGCAGAAGTGATTGCTGGCCAAAAGCCACATATCGATTACAACTGCATTCCTTGGGTGATCTACACCGATCCTGAAATTGCTTGGGTTGGTAAGACTGAGCAAGCCTTAAAAGAAGCTGGCATTGCCTATAAGGCTGGCCAATTCCCATTTGGGGCCAATGGCCGTGCATTGGGTATGGGTCGCGCCGATGGGTTCGTCAAAATCTTGGCTGATGCTAAGACAGATGAAATTCTGGGCGTTCATATCATCGGTGCAAATGCTTCAGATTTAATTGCTGAAGCTGCTGTGGCAATGGAATTTAAAGCGGCAGCTGAGGATATTGCACGCATCTGTCATCCGCATCCAAGTCTGTCAGAAGTCATGCGTGAAGCAGCATTGGCGACTGACCAACGCGCATTAAATATGTAATTGAAAACCATTGAGTACTACCAACAAGAGTTAAAAGCGCGCGGGTATCATACCGATCCCGCGCAGCTTCGTACTGTAGAGCGTTTACAGCAGTGCGAAGATGAATGGATTGCTTACAAAGAGATTCGTAGTAACAATCTCAAGAAGGCACTATTTAAGCCAGTTCTACCCCGTGGTTTGTATATATGGGGTGGAGTAGGGCGAGGCAAATCCTTTGTGATGGACTGCTTTTATGCAGCCTCCCCAGTAGAAAAAAAGATTCGCATACATTTTCATGAGTTCATGCGCGAGGTTCATCGCGAATTGCATGAGCTATCCGGTATGGCAGACCCCTTGGATGAGCTTGCCAAGAGAATATCGCAGCGCTTTCGCTTGATCTGCTTTGACGAGTTCCATATTAATGACATTGCTGATGCGATGATTTTATATCGTCTCTTAAGCGCTCTATTTGAAGACCGTGTGCAATTTGTGATGACATCAAACTATCGTCCAGATCAGCTCTATCCCGACGGCTTACATCGCGATCGATTGATGCCAGCGATCAAATTACTCGAAGAAAGATTGGACGTTCTCAATCTTGATGCAGGCAATGACTATCGTCGTCTGCAGATGGCACAAGTAGAAGCCTATTTAACGCCTGCGAATGCAGAAACTCAAGTCAAGTTAGGTCAAATGTTTCAAACACTGATAGGCAATCGCAAAGAAGTTGCGATGCCTGTCTTGAATATTGAGTCTCGTGAGCTCAGGCCCTTACATATGGCTAATGGAGTAGTTTGGTTTGATTTTCAAACTCTATGTTGTGGCCCACGCTCCCAAAATGACTATCTTGAGATTGCCAAGCAGTTTCATACTGTAATTGTTTCTGGGGTACCTTATATGCCCCCTAGGATGACCAATGAAGCACGTCGTTTTATTTGGCTCATTGATGTCTTATATGACCATAAAATCAAGTTAATCATCTCTGCTGAGGTTCCAGCCCCAGATCTGTATACCGAGGGCCAAATTACAGCAGAATTCTCCAGAACGGTGTCTCGCCTCATTGAGATGCAGTCCCGTGACTACCTGGATGCGCCGCGCCGGGTAATTGATACCAGCTTGACCTAAAATAGGGTCATGAGCAGCCTTTCTCTTATAAACGCCGATTTGCATTGCCATTCAGTGGTCTCTGACGGTACGCTGACGCCTGAACGACTCGCAGAGCGGGCTAAATCTAATGGCGTTAATTTATGGGCGCTCACTGACCATGATGAGTTGGGTGGTCAGCAGCGCGCCAGAGATGCAGCTAGCGCTTTGAAAATGGATTATCTAGCAGGCGTAGAAATTTCAGTCACTTGGATGGGGCAAACCATTCACATTGTGGGCCTTGGTATTGATGCTAACCATATTGGAATTCTAGAAGGACTACGTCGCACGCGCGAAGGTCGCGGAAATCGCGCTCAACTCATGGCAGATCAATTATTAAAAGTAGGCATTCCTGGTGCTTATGAAGGTGCGCTCCATTTTGCAGGTAATGATCAGTTGATTTCGAGAACACACTTTGCACGTTTCTTGGTGGAGCAGGGCATTTGCCGAGATACTGAACAGGTATTTAAAAATTACCTGGTTGAAGATAAGCCAGGCTATGTTCCGCATGTGTGGGCAACATTAGACGATGCGGTTGCTTGGATCAAAGCGGCTGGCGGAGTTGCGGTGATTGCCCATCCGGGGCGCTACAGCAGACTCAATGCAATGCAGATGGATGAACTCTTCAAGCACTTTAAAGATATTGGCGGTTTGGCAATTGAGGTCATCACCGGAAGTCATAGCCCAGATCAATACCAAACCTTTGGGAAGATTGCTCAGCAGTATGGTTTCTTGGCATCTCGAGGATCAGACTTTCATGATCCTGATGAGAGTCATATTGACCTCGGTAATTTGCCCCATTTACCAGACCACCTTACACCGGTATGGTCTGCATTTCATTGATTCATTAACAATAAAGATAAAGAATAAAGATGTTTGCTGAACGTGTTCTCTCCGGTATGCGACCTACGGGTAATTTGCATCTTGGCCACTACCATGGCGTACTCAAGAATTGGGTGCGATTGCAATCTGAGTATCCCTGCTTTTTCTTTGTTGCAGATTGGCATGCTCTAACTACTCACTATGAAACCCCCGATGTGATTGAGCAATCTGTTTGGGATATGGTGATTGATTGGTTGGCTGCAGGCGTAGATCCAAATCAGGCAACTTTATTTATTCAAAGTAGGGTCCCAGAGCATGCAGAACTTTTTTTGCTACTTGCCATGGGAACCCCATTGGGTTGGCTTGAGCGGGTGCCGACCTATAAAGACCAGATTGAAAAGTTAAAAGAAAAGGATTTACAAACCTACGGCTTTTTAGGCTATCCCTTGCTACAAGCTGCCGATATTCTGATTTATCGCGCTCAACATGTACCAGTCGGTGAAGATCAAGTACCCCATGTAGAAATGACACGTGAAGTAGCACGCCGTTTTAATTATTTATATGGTCGTGAACCTGGTTTTGAAGAAAAAGCTTTAGAGGCTGTAAAAAAGTTAGGTAGTAAACGCGCCAAAATGTATGCGGAGTTACGTGTTGCGTTTCAGGAGCGTGGCGATGATGAGGCTTTAGAGCAAGCTAAAGCATTACTACAAGAAGCACAAAGCTTATCAATGGCAGATCGTGAGAGATTATTTGGTTTCTTAGAAGGCTCACGAAAAATTATTCTTCCTGAGCCGCAGGCATTATTAACTTCAGCATCGCGCATGCCAGGAATTGATGGTCAAAAGATGTCTAAGTCTTATGGCAATACGATCAGCATTCGCGAGGCACCTGAAGAAGTTATTAAAAAAATCCGCACGATGCCTACCGACCCCGCTCGCGTCCGCAGAACAGATGTGGGTGACCCTGCGCGCTGCCCAGTATGGCAATTGCATGTTGTGTACTCCAATGAAGAAACCAAGCAATGGGTTGAAAAGGGTTGTAAATCAGCAGGCATTGGCTGTCTTGAATGTAAGCAGCCAGTAATCGATGCCATTCTTGCAGAGCAGCAACCGATGTTTGAGCGTGCGCAGAAGTATTTGGATGATCCAAGTCTTTTGCGATCCATCATTGCCGATGGTGGTGATAAAGCTCGCAAAGTTGCTCAAGAAACGATGCGTGAGGTCCGCGAAGCGATGGGCCTTGACTACGATTAAGGCTGTTGGCTTGCTTGGTTCGCACGATTCAATTGTGAAACCATCTTCTTGGGTGGTGCGTTTTGCACCACTGATTCCCAAGGGCGCTATAGCACTCGATCTTGCATGTGGGTCAGGTCGCCATTCTCAGTTATTGGCTCATCTGGGTCATTGCGTCTTGGCTGTAGATCAAGATATCTCAGCGATCCAGAATGTACTGTCTTCCGCCATTACTCCAAAATGTCTCAATCTTGAGGAAGGTGCTTGGCCTTTATCTGGGTCAAAGTTTGGCGGTATTGTGGTGACCAATTACCTATATCGCCCTCATCTGGATCGTTTGCCTGAACTATTGGAAGAGGGCGGGGTTCTGATTTATGAAACTTTTGCCCTAGGCAATGAAAAGTTCGGCAAACCATCAAACCCTAATTTCCTTTTAAATCCTGGGGAATTATTGGCTTTTGCCGCTCGCCATGGCCTCAAAGTCCTTGCCTATGAGGATATTTATGTGGACGAGCCCAAACCAGCCATGGTTCAGCGCCTTTGCGCTGTAAAAGGGATGTTAAAAGACCGCATTCCGTTACAATTTCAAGCTTAAGACAGTCCATATCGGTGCATATTCGGTGACAAATACAGTTCAATCTAAAAGCAACAAAAAGACCATTGCTGGCAGCATGCCTGCCATCGTTACTCCGATGCATGAAGATGGTAGCTTGGATTACCCTGGCTTGCGATCTTTACTAGATTGGCATGTGGCTGAAGGTTCTGATGGCATCGTCATTGTTGGTACTAGCGGTGAATCTCCAACGGTCTCTGTAGAGGAGCACTGCGAATTAATTCGTGTTGCGGTAGAGCAAATTGCTGGTCGTATTCCGGTGATTGCAGGTACCGGCGGCAATTCTACGATTGAGGCTATTGAATTAACCCAGTTCGCTAAAAAAGTAGGCGCTGATGCTAGCTTGCAGGTTGTTCCTTATTACAACAAGCCAACACAAGAGGGTATGTATGCCCACTTCAAAAAGATTGCTGAGTCTGTTGATCTACCGGTAATTTTATATAACGTTCCCGGTCGTACAGTCGCTGATTTGGCTGGGGATACTGTTGTACGTCTAGCGGGTGTTCCGGGGATCATTGGCATCAAGGATGCAACTGGAAGCTTGGAACGGGGCACTTTGTTGATTGCGGACTTAAAGCGTTCAGGCCATGCTGACTTTTCAGTATTTTCGGGTGATGATTTAACTGCTGCAATGCTGATGCTCATGGGTGGCAAGGGTAACATTTCAGTAACAGCCAATGTGGCGCCGCGCTTGATGCATGAGTTATGCGTTGCAGCGATGTCAGATGATGTGAAAAAAACCCGCGAGATTCAATATAAATTGCTAGCAGTACACAAGGCGATGTTTACGGAAGCAAATCCAATCCCAGTGAAATGGGCCCTTCATGAAATGGGTAAGATCACTGCGGGCATTCGCTTGCCGTTAACTCCTTTAAGCGCTTCTTTACGTGAATCCTTGAAGGCGGCATTAAAACAGGCTGACTTGATATGAAGAATTTGATGCAACTACTTCGCCATTACATGGCGATTCTTGGTCTTGTGATCATAGCCGCAGGTGCCTTGACAGCTTGTAAATCAGTTACTAGTAACGATACTGTTGATTACAAAGCTACTGGAGCGGTGCGCGGCCCTAATTTATCTTATCCGCCGGATTTGATTACCGCTCAAGCAGATCGTCGTTATATTGTTCAAGACGGCACTGCAACGATGTCGGAATATAACGCAGCGATGAAAAAATCAGTTCAGATGCGCAATAGCGTGATGACCGGCATACCAGGAATGCGAATTGCACGAGATGGTGAGCGTCGTTGGTTGGTGGTTGAAAAACCCGCCACAGAGCTTTACCCGCAGGTTAAGGATTTTTGGCAAGAAAACGGTTTCTTGTTAGTGGTTGATTCACCATCTACTGGGATCATGGAAACCGATTGGGCAGAAAATCGTGGCAAGATTGCTCAGGATTGGATTCGCTCAACCATTGGTGGCGCTTTAGACTCTATCTATGACACTGGTGAGCGCGACAAATATAAAACCCGTTTAGAGGCTCCCAAGCCTGATGAAACTGAGATTTACATTACGCAAAAAGGCGCCCTCGAAAAGTGTGTGACGGATGCAACGAGTCAGTGTATCTCCACCATATGGACTAGCCGTCCTAACGATCCTGAATTAGAGGCTGTATTCTTAGCGCGCTTAATGGAGCGTCTGGGCATGACTCAAGAGCAGGCTAAGGCAATGGTGGCTGCGCCTTTAGGCCCCAAGACTCCAAAAGCAAAATTAGTCCAAGAAGCCAATAATCAGACTTATATCCTCTTGAGCGCTGGTTTTGATCGCTCATGGCGTGATGTAGGTTTGGCTCTAGATCGTTCTAACTTTACAGTTGAAGATCGCAATCGCTCTGCTGGCGTTTACTATGTGCGTTACGTAAACACCAAGGAAGTGGGCGATGCCAAGGGCTTCTTCTCAAATCTCTTCAGCAGCAAGGATGATGCATTGTTGAAAGCCAAGAAGTATCAAGTGGTCGTTAAGAGTACTGGTGAGAATTCAGCGAACGTCTATGTCCAAGATGCCGATGGTAAGCCAGAAAATACTCCGTCTGGCGTTCAATTGTTAACTTTGCTCAATGATCAGCTAGCAAAATAGAACAGTTCAAGTAATAAAAAAAAGACCGCTTTAGAGCGGCTTTTTTTCATCCAGAAGAAGATTACTTCTTAGCGTCAGCAGCAGGAGCAGCGGGAGCAGCAGCAGGAGCTTCAGCAGCAGGAGCAGCTGGAGCAGCAGCAGGAGCTTCAGCAGGTTTTGCTTCTTCTTTTTTACCGCAAGCGGCTAAGGCGATAGCTAACATTGCAACGAATACGAGTGACTTCTTCATTTGTGATTCCCTCTAAAAAATTAAACAACAATGATCTGTAATTGTGATGAAAATTCCTAGGGATTGCCCCTAGGTGATTTCCAGTATAGATTATATCTATACTGACTTTGCACTCTCAAAAACCAGCCAGCCTGCAAGGTAGGCTTCATAAAGGGTACTCTGATTACTAAGTTGCGGTTTCGTGCCCACCAGTACTTTTTTGGCTGAGAGGATTCGCCAAGCTTGTGCGATATCCTCGGGCTGACCTTGGCTCATATTTTCGCCATTGCAAAAGACTTCTTTGCCAAGACTCAGAATGCGTGTTTGGGGGCTTGGTAGAAGCTTCTTTAAACCAAGTTGTTTGGAAAATCGACTAGGGCTTAGAGGCTTTGCTGGGCCCTCAAAAAAAGCCTGTGGTTTAGGTTCGGATAGGTAGGCTGTGATGCCAGGTAAAAACCGATGTACTTGATCTAATTGCAACTCGCGAAGCTTGACTGTGATTTGCTTGATGAGCTCTTCTGGAAGTTGCTCGGCATTCAGGCTGGCTTTTTGCCTTGGATCGGCAAATTTCTGTTCAAGCTCAGGCATTTCTTCTAGAGATTCAGCTAAGCGCCATAAACCTTCTTGTAGTAATTCTTTAAAGCTAGGAGACCTAAAGCCTACAGACCAAGTTTGACAACCTGCATCCAGAGCAACTCCATCGTGGGCAATATGTGGCGGCAAGTAAAGCATATCGCCTGGCTCTAAGACCCAGTCATGCTCGGGTTTAAAGTGCTGCAAAATTTTGAGCGGCAGATTGGGGCTCAGACTTAAATCTTTTTGCTGGGATATTTGCCAGCGTCTTCTGCCAGACATCTGAATTAAAAAAACATCGTAAGAGTCAAAGTGAGGTCCAACGCCACCACCAACACCTGCAATGCTAATCATTAAATCATCAAGACGGGCATCTGGGATGAAACGAAACCAGGAGAGGATTTTTGCAGCAGCAGGGTGATGGGCTTCCATCCCTTGAAGTAGTAGCGTCCAATTGGGTTTACTCAATGCTGGGATAGATTTTTTTGAAAATGGACCAGCGTTAAAGCTCCATGGATTTGATTTAATGAGTCTGGATTCAACCCCATCTTGGCTGGCAAGTGCAATCAGTTCACTTGCAGTGATAGGGCTGCCCAAGCTTTCCTGATTTTGTTCGGCTAGCGTAAATGCAGGAATGGCTCCACGGATCAATAGCGGTTTTTTGTGCCAATAGCTTTCCATGAATAAATTGGGGCTAATCCCCCCAAATAATGCCCAAGGCTCATTTAGAGGCAGATTTTGAGGGGCCTTGGGGGGCTGATAGGGTTTGCTCAAGTAAAATGAAGTCATAAAGTGAAAGCTTAGCAAAAACTCATAAAAAACGAATGTTCGACAGATTTCGCATGAAGATTGAAAAAAATACCATCGTATCCCTTCGCTATAAGTTAACTGATGCTCAAAATAATGTCATTGAAGAACCAGATTCTCCGATGGTATACCTGCACGGCGGTTATGAGGGGACTTTCCCAAAAATAGAAACTCTTTTAGATGGCCAAGATATTGGTTATGAAACAACTATTCAGCTTGAGCCAAGCGAGGCTTTTGGTGAGTATGATCCAGAGCTTCTGAAGATTGAGCCACGTACGCGTTTTCCTGAGCCCCTTGAAGTGGGCATGCAATTTGAAGGTATACCAGATGCTGACGAAGAATCCGATGCAGCAGAGGATCTGGATGCTGATGATGAGCCACTCATTTATACGGTAACTGATGTTGCAGACAGTCAAGTAGTGCTTGATGGTAATCATCCCTTAGCAGGGATGGCATTGCGTTTTTGGGTTCAGGTTGAAGACATCCGCGCTGCTACAGAAGACGAGATCCAAAATCGACATCCAAAAGGGGGCGAGAGTTTTACTTTTGGAATGCCCAATGACGATGGAGATGATGCGGATGAGGAAGCGTTCTCAGGAACTACTTTAGGTTCAATGAGACCCAACCCACGCACACTTCATTAAATAGTATTACTGCATTTACTCTTTAAGCCATTCTTTAATGGCATCTAGGTCCCGCTTGGTATCGCTTGAACCCGAGGCATCCGTTGGGGTGTTGCTCAGCTTAGCTATTGCTTTTTCTAGCGCAGTAATCTTGGCTTCTTGTTCAATCGTTGCATCAATTAAGCCCTTGAGCGCCATTGATACTGGGTCATCGACATTTGGCGTTACGCCATAAGCAGAAAAATATTCTTTTGTTTTGCTGTCAGCGCTCTGTGGCAAATCTGGGTGCAGGATGCGTGCAGGTATTCCGACAGCAGTAGCACCCGCTGGGATTTCTTTTAAGACTACTGCGTTTGATCCAACCCGTGCACCGTCGCCAACAGTAAATCCACCAAGTACTTTTGCGCCAGCGCTCACAACTACACCTTTGCCCAAAGTGGGATGGCGTTTAACGCCTTTATAAAGCGAAGTTCCACCTAAGGTCACGCCTTGATAAATTGTGCAGTCATCACCGATTTCAGTAGTCTCGCCAATGACAATGCCAAGACCGTGATCTAAAAATACACGACGACCAATCTTGGCACCCGGATGAATTTCAATGCCGGTAATGAACCGAGAGATCATCGATAAGACACGCGCAATCCACTTGAGGCCCAGATTCCATAAAAAGTGAGAGATGCGATGCAGCCAAACGGCATGCAGGCCCTGGTAGCAAGTAATGACCTCAAGGCGATTTCTTGCGGCGGGGTCTCTGGCAATAATGGAGTCGACTTGGTCGAATAGTGAACTAGACATGGTTTGATTTTAACGGGATGCGCTTATTTTCTCAGGAGCATCTGTTTGGCTATCCCACGCAACAGATCGATTTCTTCTTTGTGCAGTCGACTGCGTGCAAATAAGGCCTGTAAGCGAGGCATGAGCTTTTTGGGATGATTGGGATCTAGGTAGCCTATAGCTTGCAGGCCTTCACGCCAATGCTCGAGCATGGCTGCTATGGCAGCTGGATCGGCTAGTTGTGCTAATTCCTCACGATTTACCATCATTTCTGGCTTACCAGTCTCACTCAGGCCCTCTCTGAGGGTGTAGGCGCAGACCATGAGGGCTTGGGCTAGATTAAGGGAAGGATATGCTGGATTGGCGTCTAACCAAACTCTATGGGTGCATAAAGACAGGTGATCATTGTCTAAGCCTGTTCGCTCTGGCCCAAAGACTAAGGCAACCTTTTCATGCTTAGCCACAGCTTCCTGTGCAAGGGCGCGAGCCGATACCCAGTCTATAGCTGGTGGACCAAATTCTCGATCTCTGCTAGTTAGGCCAAGTACTAAAGAGCAGCCCTGAACAGCCAAGGATAGGGAGTCTGACTCTTGGGATGACTCTAGTACATCAACTGCGCCACTGGCCAAAGCAATGGCTTCTGACTCTCTAGCCACATTCTGAATTTTTGGCTTAATCAGACGCAGATCACCAAAGCCCATCGTTTTTAGGGCTCGCGCCGCTGACCCAACATTGCCGGGATGGCTGGTTTCAACTAGAACCCAGCGTAGTAATTGGGATTTCTCGGTATTCATGGGTTTAATCGTTTAGAATCAAGGTATTCGCTTGGTATTGTCATGCAGTTTAGGCAATATTACAGGTTCGTTCTTATTTAATTTGTCCATCAATACTTATGCATCCCATGTTAAATGTGGCCGTAAAGGCTGCCCGTCGTGCTGGAACTGTGATTAACCGAGCCTCTCTGAATTTAGAGCGCTTGCAGGTTGATCGCAAACAACACAATGATTTCGTAACCGAGGTGGACAAAGCCGCAGAAGCGGCAATCATTGAAACACTCAGTGAGGCCTATCCAACCCATGGATTTTTGGCTGAAGAAACGGGCGAACATAATATCGACGCAGAGAACGTGTGGATCATTGATCCACTAGATGGCACAACCAACTTTATTCATGGCTTTCCGCAATATGCAGTGTCGATTGCATTGGCAGTTAATGGTGTAACTCAACAAGCGGTAGTTTATGACCCAACGCGTGATGAGTTATTTACGGCAACTCGCGGGGCTGGTGCATATTTAGATCGCCGCCGCTTACGTGTTGCCACCCAAGATCGCCTAGTAAGCTCTTTACTGGGTACTGGTTTTCCATATCGCGAAGATCAAGATTTGGAAAAATATTTAAAAATCTTTGCAGAGATGACGCGACAGTGTGCTGGCTTACGCCGCCCTGGTGCTGCATCCTTAGATTTAGCTTATGTTGCTGCAGGTCGTTACGATGGCTTCTTTGAGAGTGATCTAAAGCCCTGGGATATGGCAGCAGGCGCCTTATTGATTACTGAGTCAGGTGGCTTAGTTGGCAATTATCGTGGCGAGGAGGGTTTTCTCAAGAGTGGCGAAGTGATGGCTGCGAACCCCAGAATCTTTGCACAGATGGTGCAGTGTTTATCCAAATACTCTAATACCTAAGAATTTAATAAACTGATCTGATTAAGTTTTGCTCAGATCGATAGAGTGCACACCTTGATTATTAATAGATAGTGCGCTTGCTCTTGGGACAGTTCTCACTGGGTGATCTAGATCCCAGTCTGATAATACCCAGCGTTGCCACGTTTGCTGACCTAATTGCTCATGGTGATGGGCAGGTAAATGGGTATGGCCATGTATTAACTTATCCATAGACCATTTCTTCATGATTGCAGCACATGCCTCTAGGGTCACATTGGTTCGCATACCATTGCGCGCAGTTGATTTACTTGCGCTATGTTGATATTGGGTGTGACGATTGCTACGAAGGCGGTTAGCAATTGAGCGGCGCCAGTTGAGCGGCATGCTTAAGAACAATTTCTGGATCCAAGGCTTCCTGACGATACCGCGAAAGATCTGATAGCCAATATCTGCGGTACACAAAGAGTCACCATGGCAGACAAGATATTTTTCGCCAGCGATTTCAATGAGGGATGGATCGGCCAATAGAGTCATACCTGTTTTTTTCAAAAAACTATGGCCTATTAAGAAATCCCGGTTACCGTGAACATAATAGGTTTTAGTTTTCGCTGACAGATTTGCCAGTGCGCTCAATACTTCCTGCTGGAATGGTGAACTCGAAGAAGTGTCATCACCTACCCAATACTCGAACAGATCACCTAGAATAAAAACAGCTTCTGCCTTAGGAGCATCTTTTTCACAGAAGTCAAAAAAGCGTTGCGCCGTCAAGGGCATTGACGGCGTCAGATGGATATCTGAGATGAGCAGTGCGCTCGAGTATTGCGGAATCATTCCTCGAGAACGCTTGCCTTATCAATCAGGACGTCTTCAGATGGCACATCTTGATGAAAGCCAGAACTGCCAGTTTTTACTTTACCAATAGTGTCCACAATGTTCATGCCATCGGTAACTTTGCCAAAAACCGCATAACCCCAACCCTGATTATTGGGCGCGGTGTGATTTAAAAAATCATTGTTATTTGTGTTGATGAAAAATTGCGCTGTAGCAGAGTGTGGATCGCTAGTGCGGGCCATCGCTACGGTGTAGCGGTCATTCTTAAGACCGTTATTCGCTTCGTTTTCAATCTCAGCACCGGTAGTTTTTTGTTTCATACCGGCAGTCATACCACCGCCTTGAATCATAAAGTTATTAATGACGCGATGAAAGATCGTGCCATCATAGTGGCCGCTCTTGACGTATTGCACAAAATTAGCAACGCTCTTAGGCGCCTTTTCAGAATCAAGGCTTAGTGTGATGTCACCGTGATTCGTTTTTAATAGTACTTTAGCCATTATTTAGATCTGCTTTCTGGAAGGTTGGTGGGTGGAGTATCAATTCGCTGTGCATCAGCTGCATTGAGGGAGCGATTTTCGATCTGATTAAGCTGACGCTTTGGAGGGGGCTTCAATATATCTGTTAGGGCTTTAGACCTTCTTGTGTATAGGCCTTGATTGAGTTGCGTATTTTTTGCTGCATTCTCATATGCCTGCGCACCAAGACGAATATAGATTTCGCCTAAATTAGCAGAGGCAATCGCGTAACTTGGGCGAAGCTTCAAAGCGAGCTCTAAATAATCTCTGGCTTCAATCCAGTTTCCCTGGTTAGCAGCGATTGCGGCTAGATTGTTATAGGGTTCAGGTAGCTCTGGAAATTGCTGGGTAATTTCAATTAAGGTTTTTTTAGCTTGATTAAATTGACGCATCTCCATTTGTACTCGGGCCTTCACAAAACGCAGTTGTACATTACGCGGGGTCTTCTTGAGTTGAGAGTTAATCAAATCAATCGCATCTTCAAATTTACGAGCTTTGACTAGTTTTTCAACATCAGAGGGGACTGCATTTTTGGTAATAGGATCTGGCTCAATAATTAAGAAGGATAGGAGAGGCAGCGCCACAGTCTCAGAGAGCCCTGAATTTAATGGGTCATAAGCAGTATCGCTAGATAGCCGCGGAGGGTCATTGGGACTGTATCCCCCCAAATAGCCCTGAGGAGCAGTAGAAGATTTCATTTCTTGAGTATTTGCTGCCCGAATTTCCGCATCTGCACGCTGTTGGGCGGGGGTACTGCAGCCTAAAATCAAGCCTGTGGCAAACATTGCAGCAAGAATCTTGAAAATATTACGGGGTGGTGCTGGGATGGTAGCGGGCATAGGGGAGGGGGTATAAAACTGGCTCATTCGATATACTCAGCGCTCAGTCTAACAAATTGGCGCTACTTGCCCCACCTTTATAGCCCTATGCTGCAAATCTATAACACCCTAAGCCGCTCAAAGCAGGCATTTAAGCCCATCGTACCGGGCCAGGTGAAGATGTATGTCTGCGGCATGACAGTGTATGACTTCTGCCACATTGGCCATGCAAGGGTCATGATTGTCTTTGACATGGTTGTTCGTTGGCTGCGTGCCAGCGGTTATGAGGTGCTTTATGTCCGTAATATCACCGATATTGACGACAAGATTATTCAGCGCGCTATTGAAAATGGCGAACCTATTTCTACTCTTACCAATCGCTTTATTGATGCCATGCATGCCGACTCTGATGAGTTAGGTTTAATGCATCCCGACCAAGAGCCAAGAGCAACCGATTTCATTGCTCAGATGCAGGGCATGATTGGTAAGCTCATTGAAAATGAATTGGCGTATCAATCGGACAATGGTGATGTTAATTTCGCAGTGCGCTTGCTCCCAAGATATGGTCAGCTTTCTGGTAAGTCCTTGGATGAACTCAATGCGGGTGAGCGTGTGGCGATTGTTGGCGGCAAACGTGACCCCTTGGATTTTGTTCTCTGGAAAAGCGCTAAGCCACAAGAGCCTGCAGATACCCGCTGGGCATCACCATGGGGTGAGGGCCGACCAGGTTGGCATATCGAGTGCTCCGCAATGTCTTGCGACTTATTAGGTGAGCATTTTGATATTCATGGCGGCGGCGCTGATTTACAGTTCCCCCATCATGAAAATGAGATTGCCCAAAGTGAAGGCGCTTTGTATGGCAAAAATCGCAAAGAGGACGATGCTCCATTCGTAAATTATTGGATGCATAACGGCCATATTCGTGTCAATGAAGAGAAGATGTCTAAATCTCTAGGTAACTTCTTCTTAATACGCGATGTTCTTAAAAGCTTTGATCCTGAAGTACTGCGTTTCTTCATGCTCAAGGCGCATTATCGAAGCCCGATTAATTACAGCGATGCGCAACTGGAAGAGGCACGTGCTGGCTTAGTAAGGCTCTATACAGCCCTGGCCCAAGCTGAAGCTAAGACCGTTACCCTTGATCCTCAGAACCCGTGGGCTAAGCGTTTTGCAGATGCGATGAATGATGACTTCAATACCCCCGAGGCCATTGCCGTGCTGTTTGATCTAGCAAGTGAGGTCAATCGTGCCCAGGGTGACGAGCAACAGACCCTAGCTAGCACTATGAAGTCACTCGCTAACTCTCTTAATTTCTTGCAACGTGACCCAACCGAATTCTTGCAAGCAGGATCAAAGCAAGATAGTGGCTTAAGCGCAGCTCAAATTGAAGAACAAATTACTCAGCGACTAGCCGCAAAGCTTGCAAAAGATTTTGCTAAATCTGATTTGATTCGTAAGACACTTTTAGATCAAGGTGTAGTTTTAGAAGATAAGCCAGGCGGCTTGACAGAATGGCGAAGAACTTAGTGACTACAGTTAAAGAAAAATCGATTTTGCAAGAAATTGCCCCAGAGTATTGGGAGCAAGCTTGTCGTGAGCTCATGAAGCAGGATCGTATCCTCAAAAAACTCATTCCAAAATATGGCTCTGTTTTTTTAGTGACCCGTGGCGATGCATTTACGACATTAGCTAGAGCGATCGTAGGGCAGCAAATTTCGGTAGCTGCTGCTCAGGCAGTTTGGGATCGAGTAGTGATTGCCAGTAAGAAAAAAGTTAATCCTAAAAATATCTTGCTGCTATCTGTTGAAGAATTACGAGCCGCTGGCTTATCGGGTCGTAAAGTGGAATACATCAAAGATTTGGCTGATCACTTTGATTCTGGACGATTGCATGCCAATCAATGGAAAGATATGGACGATGAGAGCGTCATCAAGGAATTAAGCTCAATTCGGGGAATTGGGCGCTGGACAGCAGAAATGTTCCTGATTTTCAATATGGTGCGTCCCGACATCCTGCCATTAGACGATGTTGGCCTGATTAAGGCTATTTCCCTCAATTACTTCAGTGGGGAACCTGTAAGCCGCCATGAAGCCAGGGAGGTGGCCGCAAACTGGGCCCCGTGGCGTACGGTTGCCACCTGGTATATGTGGAGAAGTATCGACCCCATTCCGGTTGAATATTAAAATCAGACTATGAAAACGACTTTCCTAGATTTTGTAGCAGCAAATCGCCGAATTAGAAACAAAGATCGAAGAGCTGCGTTTTGTGCAAGATGAATCATCGGTCGATATTTCTGATGAGATCAAAACACTTGCTGAAAAAAGTCAACAGCTCACAAAAGATGTCTACGCTAACCTCACACCCTGGCAAGTTTCACAAGTAGCGCGTCATCCACAGCGCCCATACACTTTGGATTACATCGGTGCATTGTTTACAGGCTTTCATGAACTGCATGGTGATCGCACATTTGCTGACGATCAATCTATCATCGGAGGCTTAGCGCGTTTCGATAACCAACCTTGTATCGTCATCGGACATCAAAAGGGTCGCGATACCAAAGAGCGTGCTCTTCGCAATTTCGGTATGAGTCGTCCTGAAGGTTATCGTAAAGCGATGCGCCTCATGCGCCTTGCAGAAAAATTTGGTATTCCGGTATTTACTTTCGTTGATACACCTGGCGCATTTCCTGGGATTGATGCAGAAGAGCGTAATCAATCTGAAGCGATTGGTCGCAATCTCTATGTTCAGGCAGAGTTGGAAGTGCCCATTATTGCTACGATTATTGGTGAAGGTGGATCAGGTGGAGCCTTGGCGATTGCTATGGGTGATGTAGTGTTGATGTTGCAAAACTCCACTTATTCTGTAATCTCTCCTGAAGGATGTGCCTCCATTTTGTGGAAGACTGCTGATAAGGCACCTGAGGCTGCTGAGCAACTGGGCTTAACTGCCCAAAGACTAAAAACTTTAGGCTTAATTGACAAGATTGTGGCTGAACCGGTTGGTGGCGCACATCGAGACTACGACACTATGATGGCTAATATGCGTAAGGCCCTGAGCGAGTCCATGAAGACTTTTGATGGCATGAAGGTAGATGCGCTTCTCGAGCGTCGACATGAACGTCTAATGAGTTATGGCAAGTTCAAGGAAATCACAGCAAAGTCCTAAGCCAGGAAGGCGAATTGCGGTTGCCTTGAGTGGCGGCCTCGATTCGGTTGTGCTACTCGACACTGTTTGCAAAGCGCAAACCAAAAATCAGCACTCCCAAATTTTTGCCTTTCATATTCATCACGGCTTACAAAAGCAGGCTGATGATTGGTTGATCTTCTGCGAGAAGCTTGCCAAAAAATATCAAGTGCATTTTGATTTCAGGCTTCTTCATTTAATTGGGGAAGAGCAGGGCAATATCGAATCCCGAGCAAGGGCGGGGCGCTATGAGGCCCTGACAGATCTCTGCACTGAATATGGCATTCAGGACTTACTCTTGGCTCATCATCAAAATGATCAAGCAGAAACAGTGCTTCTACAACTCCTGCGTGGTGCTGGTGTAGCTGGTGCATCAGGGATGCCCCATAGCCGAGTCCTCATTACCAAAGAAGGTGAGATCACACTGTGGCGACCACTACTCAATCAAAGCAGAAAAGAGCTCGAGGCGTATGCCAAAGAGTACAAATTGAAGTGGATTGAGGATCCGAGTAACCAAAACGTTAAATACCGTCGCAATGCAATCCGAAAAACAATCATCCCAGCCTTAGAAAAGATTCAGCCCGAAGCTATCGCCAATCTGGCTCGTAGCGCAGGGTTGCTGGGTGAAGCACAAACCTTGCTTGATCGATTAGCTAGGCAAGATGGTAAAACTATCATTCTTAAAGACGGAGTTTTACTAAAGCAATTGCTTGAGCTTGCAAAAAAAGATTTACCTGCAGCTAATAATGTTCTGAGATTTTGGTTAAAAGAAAATTCATTAACCATGCCATCACAAGAACGACTTTCCGCTTGGTGGAGTGATCTCAATACAGTCAAGGCAGGCGCTCAATTGGAGTGGGCCCATGATGAAAAGCGTATTCGGCTTTGGCGGGGTATCTTACAAATTGAAAATACGATTGACGGCGCATGGGTTTTTAAAGCAATCTCCAGCTCAAGCAAAACCCCTGGGCTTCCAAGTCAATTAGTCAAAGAGGCTCAGAAAACTGGCCTCATCACTCAAAAAGACAGGTCCGGCTCAGAAAAGATTCAGATCAAACCTAATACGCCGCGCAAGAGCCTTAAAAATCTCTTTCAAGAGGGTGATATTCCTCCGTGGCAACGCAATGCCCCTCTCTTGTATATGAACGGCGAGTTGATTGCTGTAGCGGGGATTGGCTTGAGCTACCCCCATCTAGTTCATACGGGGCCTAGGGTACGACCCGAGTGGCAAAAGCAGGCTTAATCGGTTCAAAACCCTGTAAAATAAGCCTTTTTTGACCCTCAGGGAATTCATTTCCTGCTACAGATAGTGAAATAGACGGTTTTTATGGCTCTTATCGTTCATAAATATGGTGGCACCTCCATGGGCTCTACAGAGCGCATTGGGAATGTTGCTAAACGCGTTGCCAAATGGATGCGTGCTGGCCATCAAGTGGTCGTAGTGCCCTCAGCAATGTCAGGTGAAACCAATCGCCTGCTGGGCTTGGCAAAAGAGATTAACGCCGATGCAAATCCCCGCGAGTTAGATCAGATTGCCTCTACAGGTGAGCAGGTCAGCTCTGGCTTGCTGGCCTTAGCATTGATGCGCGAAGGTGTTGATGCAGTCAGTTACGCTGGCTGGCAGGTGACTGTTCATACTGATTCTGCGTTTACTAAGGCGCGCATCAAGAGTATTGATGACAAGAAAATTCTAAATGATTTGAACGCTGGTAAAGCAGTGGTAGTCACTGGTTTTCAGGGCGTTGATCCCGATGGCAACATCACGACCTTAGGTCGCGGTGGTTCTGATACATCTGCAGTAGCGATGGCTGCTGCACTGAAAGCAGATGAGTGCTTAATTTACACCGATGTCGATGGGGTTTATACAACTGATCCCCGCGTTTGTGAAGATGCACGGCGCTTAGATAAGATTACCTTTGAAGAAATGCTAGAGATGGCTAGCTTAGGCTCCAAGGTATTGCAGATTCGTTCAGTTGAGTTTGCTGGTAAGTACAAAGTTAAAACCCGGGTTCTGTCTTCCTTGACAGATCCTTTGATGCCTTTAGACATCGAGATGAAGTCGGGCACCTTGATTACATTTGAAGAGGACAGCACTATGGAAGCCGCAGTTATTTCCGGCATCGCCTTTGCGCGTGATGAAGCGAAGATTACCGTCTTGGCAGTACCAGATCGCCCAGGTATTGCATATCAAATATTGGGGCCAATCGCTGACGCCAATATTGACGTCGATATGATTATTCAGAATCAGTCAGTAGATGGTAAGACAGACTTTACTTTCACAGTGCCTCGTGCTGATTATCAGAAGGCATTAGATCTTCTCAAGAACACCGTACAAGCCCATATTGAAGCGAAAGAAATCTCTGGCGACCCCAAAGTCTCTAAAGTTTCAGTGGTTGGCGTAGGCATGCGTTCACACGTTGGGGTTGCCAGCAAAATGTTCCGTACATTATCGGAAGAGGGCATCAACATCCTGATGATCTCTACCAGTGAAATCAAGATTTCTGTAGTGATTGATGAGAAATACATGGAGCTAGCCGTAAGAGCCCTTCATAAGGCATTTGAGCTAGACCAGAAGTAAGACAGTAAAAGCGCGGTAAAACCCCTCAGAAGCGGTTATCCGTTAAACTGTGGGTCGTTGTAAAGAGTTAGAAATACGGAGACGTGGCCGAGCTGGTCGAAGGCACTCCCCTGCTAAGGGAGCATCGGGGCTAAAACTCTGATCGGAGGTTCGAATCCTCTCGTCTCCGCCAATTTACTAGGCGTTACAAGGGTTTGTAGAGATACAACACCCTTGTTACCAAAATCGTTACCAAAAAGCCACCTTAGAGGTGGCTTTTTATTTTTNCTTGAACTGACCTGATTTTTAGTACCACTCCAAAAGAGAGGATTTTTGATAATCTCTCACCTTAAAGGAGTGCTAAATATGGCAAAAGGCCAACGTCTTAAACCCGAGCAAATCGTCACCTTATTGCGTCAAATCGATGTCCTGACAACGAACGGCAAAACCCTAGCCCAGGCCTGTAAAGAAGTGGGAACGGTAGAGCAAAGCTACTATCGTTGGCGCAAGATTTATGGCGGCATGAAGGTCGATCAAGCTCGTAAGTACAAAGATCTAGAACTGGAAAATACCCGACTCAAGAAGCTCGTAGCGGACTTATCGCTACGAGAAGTCATGCTTAAGGAAGTCATTAAGGGAAACTTCTAAGCCCTACTAGGCGTAAAAATGCAGCGCAGCTGCTCATGGACCAGCATTCTATCTCTGAGCGGACTGCCTGCAGTTTAGTGGGGCTATCTAGAGCAGCGTATCGCTATATGCCATTGCCTAGAGATGACGAAGAGCCGCTGAGAGCCGAAGTCATCCGCATGGCCAGCACCTATGGCCGTTACGGTTATCGATTGATTGCTGGGATGATGCGTAATAGCGGCTGGGGACAAGCGACTACCGCCAAGGTCGCTCGCATCTGGCGGCAAGAAGGTCTAAAGATCCCACAAAAGCAACCTCCTAGAGGCAGACTCTGGTTTAACGATGGCAGCTGTATGAGGCTAAGAGCCAACCACCCTAATCACGTCTGGAGCTACGACTTTGTCTTTATCAGAGACGCGTATGGTGGCAAGATCCGCATGCTCACCATGATTGATGAATACACCCGAAAGTGCCTAACGATCCACTGCGCTAGAAGGATTGGATCGATCCAAGTGATTGAACAACTGGCGAATGCCATGATTGACAACGGTATCCCAGAGTACATCCGAAGTGATAATGGCCCAGAATTTATTGCTAAAGACCTGCGCAGTTGGTTATCTGGCATTGGAGTGAAAACTGCTTACATTGAACCGTGTAGCCCCTGGGAGAATGGCTTTTGTGAAAGCTTTAACGGCACTTTTAGGGACAACCTTTTAGATGGGGAGATCTTTTATAGCCTAAAAGAGGCCCAGATCATCGTGGGGGAGTGGGTTAAACATTACAACCATGTCAGGCCCCATAGCGCTTTAGGTTACAGACCTCCAGCACCCCAAACCCAAGTACCCCAATTAATCCAGAATCAACCCATGTTGCTGCAATGATTTACTATAGAAATACTCTCTTTGGTAGTGGACCTAAATTGACAGCAGTTCAGTAAAGTCCCAAACTGCATTGCACAGTTTATTACACAGTCCCGATTTATGCGTCTAAGTCATTGAAATAACAAGATATTCCAGCAGCCACGAATTCTTCTAAGGCGTAGGTCGCACGTTCGAATCGTGCTGGGCAGGCCAAAATCTTCAGAGATACAAGCAGTTGCAGTGGCAGTCGTGATAATTGGACGAAATCCAGATCTATATTACTAAAAGTAATACTCCTAGATTTTTATATTCCTTTTAGTCCTATTGTTTAACCATAACAATAGCATCCATGTATCGATATGACGAGATAGACCAAACTCTAATTAACCAGCGGGTTCAGCAATTCAGGGAGCAGGTAGCTCGCCGTCTAGACGGAAGCATATTAGAAGGGGAGTTCAAGCCATTAAGACTCCAAAATGGACTCTATCTTCAGCGTCACGCCTATATGCTTCGCATTGCTATTCCCTATGGAATGCTTGCCTCCAATCAACTTCGGACTCTAGCAAATATTTCCACCAAATATGATCGAGGCTACGGACACTTCACTACTCGTCAAAATATCCAATTAAATTGGGTGGAGTTACATGATGTGCCTGAAATACTGGAAGAGCTGTCTAAGGTAGAAATGCATGCCATACAAACCTCTGGCAATTGCATTCGCAATATTACGAGTGATCCATTTGCAGGAGTTTCAGCAGATGAGGTGGTAGATACCCGACCCGTATGTGAGTTACTGCGTCAATGGTCAACATTACATCCTGAATTTGCATATCTGCCAAGAAAATTTAAGTTTGCAATTAATGGTGCAAAAGAAGACCGAACCGTTTTACTTTGCCATGACGTCGGTATTGAATTGAGAAAAAATAATGCTGATGAATTAATTGCCAATATCTATGCAGGCGGGGGGATGGGGCGAACTCCAATATTAGGAGTGCTGATTAAAGAGAATTTACCTTGGCTGCTTTTACCTAGCTACCTTACTGCTTTATTAAGGGTTTATAACCGCTTTGGTCGGCGAGATAATATTTATAAAGCACGCATTAAGATTTTAGTAAAAGCATTAGGCCCTAAAGAATTTGCAAGCCAAGTTGATGAAGAATGGTCGCATATCAGAGAGGGCGATGAAAACTTTGCCCAGGCCGAATGGGATCGTGTCGCCAAACACTTTACAAAACCCCCTTATCAGAATTTAGATGGGGATAATTCACAAGATATATTTAAGCAATTTGAATCAGAGCTCAAAGCCCAAGAATTGATTGCATTTAAGCGTTGGTTAGAACGCAATACCAAGGATCATCACATTCCTGGTTATAGATGTGTCATTCTTTCTCTAAAGCCACACGGTACTGCAGCACCTGGTGATGCGACAGATGCCCAAATGAATGCTATGGCCGATCTAGCAGACCAATTTAGTTTTGGTGAACTTCGCGTAACGCACGAACAAAACATCGTATTAGCAGATGTTGAGCAATCCAAGCTTTTAGACCTATGGCGGGCGGCAAAATTACATTCTTTAGTATTGCCAAATATTGGATTAATAACAGACATTATTGCCTGCCCAGGTGGCGATTTTTGCTCCCTGGCAAATGCTAAATCATTACCAATTGCTAAAGCCATTCAGGAAACATTTGATGACCTTGATTACATCCATGACTTAGGTGATCTCACTCTGAATATTTCAGGATGCATTAATTCTTGTGGGCATCATCACGTAGGCAATATTGGTATTTTGGGTGTCGATAAGGATGGCGAAGAGTGGTACCAGATTACCTTAGGTGGGCAACAGGGGCACGATGCTGTAATTGGTAAGGTAATAGGCCCATCTTTTAGAGCTGATCAAGTTCATCATGTTGTTAAAAAAATAATCGATATTTTTATTGCCAATCGTGAGGATGGTGAGCTATTCATTGATGTGTATCGCAGATTAGGTATCACCCCATTTAAGAATGGTATTTATCAAAACATTGAAATAGTCGTGGAAAGTAATGCGGCTAGTGAGGAGCTGATATGAATCACTCTTTAGTCAATAGTCAGATTGCTGATCAATTAATTACCTATCAATTGGGATCTCCAGCTCATGCCAATCAAAATGACTGGAAAATAATCAGGTTTGAGAAAATAGATCCAAATTGGACAATTGCTGATGAGCATGCCGATGCAAAAATAGTGCTGCCATTTTCTCTCTGGATGAAAATTGGGAGCTCAAAGTCAATCACAGAGAAAGCCTTACGTGGCCAAATCGGCGTTTGGTTTTCAGCCGATGACGATATTCTTCAGTATTCAGACCTTATACATGCTGGTAAAAAAATATGGTCAATCATCGCTATCGACTTTCCTATTTTTAGAGATGGTCGTGGCTACAGTACCGCAGCTTTATTGAGGCAGAGGTTTGGTTGGGATGGAGAGCTGCGTGCTATTGGTGATATTTTGATTGATCAGCTGATTTACTTATCGCGAGTTGGCTTTGATAGTTTTGTATTGAGGGATGATCAAGATATCGCAATCGGATTAAAGCAGTTCGATCTGTTTACTGTAACAAACCAAAATTCCTGGAGAGCCAAGCGAAGTATTGCTGAGCTTTCGGATGATGTAGAGCTCGTATTATGAATACTGCTCTTGGGAAGGTGTTTTTAGTTGGGGCCGGACCTGGTGCTGCTGATCTGATTACGGTACGCGGCGCAAAAATATTAGAGCAGGCTGATATTGTTTTTCATGATGCGTTGGTCGAGCCTGAAATGCTATCCCTATGTCCCCAAGCCATTCAGATTGCTGTTGGTAAGCGTTGTGGAAAACTATCCTCTGCGCAGGAGTTTATTAATAAACGTTTGGTAGATGCCGCCAAAAAGTATATGGTAGTAGTTCGCTTAAAAGGCGGTGACCCGATGATGTTTGGTAGGGCTGATGAAGAAATTACTGCGCTTAAGTCAGTTGGAATTGAGGTTACTGTGGTGCCCGGTATTACTTCAGCCCTAGCTGCCGCATCGACGATTCAGCACTCTTTAAGTCTAAGAGGCGTTTCTCGAAGTGTTGCTTTTGTAACGCTTGCGCAAGCAAACGATACAAATCTAGAGTCCGCATCCATCCAGTCACCTTTAGCTGATACTTTGATTTATTACATGGGACGCAAACACGCTATCAACATTGCCAAGAGTCTGATCGATAGTGGAAATAAGAGGCCCGAGACTCCAGTTCATATATTGGAGGCTGTGAGCACTAGTCGTGAAAGACATTGCTATTTGACTTTGAGTGAACTTGCTAATGGAGAAGCCACCTCCTGGTTTAATCCTGACTCACCAGCAATGATTATGATTGGAGATGCTTTAGCTCAGCGCGCTATCGGCAAAGTCGATAATCGATTGCAGGACTCTGAGGTCTTCACCAACAGCCGGCGTTGCGCTTAAATGAATTTCTGGAAAGCGTTTTCTACAGGCATCTAAAAGAACTGGAAAATCATTTCTGAGATGGCCGCCTTGTCCAAAAAAGACTGGAACGATCTTAATATCCTTGGCCCCTTGCTTGATTAGAGAGTCAACAGCACTATCAAGACTAGGTTCCATGAGCTCTAAAAATGCTAGCTCAACTAAGGTATCTTTCTGTTGAGCTCGCCACATGGAGCACAGTAAATCAAAAGGCTCTCTCCAGCGTTTATCACGGGCACCATGGCCAAAGAAAATGATTCCATTCATATCTTAATTTTACAGTTAATAAACTGAACATAGGCAGCCAGCAGTTTTGAGAGAAGTGTTCTCTGTATATCACCACCTTCAGATAAGTTTTAATTTGTCGGTTTACCCGACAAATTCCACGCCTGACCATTTGACCGCCTGCAGATACCACGTCAGATCCAGTGAATTCCACTCCGCGCCACAAATCTCGGTGCGTATAGGACACCAAATCTTGCCAGGCTTATGCTATTGTGTAAGCTATTGATTTATATCATTTTTAAAGCTTCTAAGGCGTAGGTCGCACGTTCGAATCGTGCTGGGCAGGCCACCAAAGTTCTACCCCATCCTTTTTTTAAATCAATGCTTCGCAGTCAGCCCTGCTACTTGAGACAGCATTCAAAAGGATCTGTCATATTTCTTTAGTAATATCTGAATATGCAATTAATGGTAATCGATAGTTTTTTAGCTAAAACAGTTCTGGATGATGATGTGATTGGACTAACGCCATTGAAGGCTGGGCGATATCCAATCAAAGCAATTGAATATGAGCAATATGAGGTTGCCAAATCTAAGGCAACAATCTGCTACCTTTCAAGCCATGAGCTTGAAAAAATCATTAAATCAAAAGCCGCTGTCATTATTAATGAGTAATGATTTAACTCATCAATAACATTAACTTGTTGATTTTTATGTCAAATATCAGATTAAAAGTTGCTTTAGTTGCCCTAACTCTGCTTTGTATCAGCCTCTCGGTATTTGCCCAATCTACCCAATACGGTGTAAGACCCTTTTATTTAGTTGATACCATGAAAGAAGGGCCATTAAAAAGTAAGCTAAAAAGTTGCCTTAACAATACCCCTCAGCGCACATCATTTTCGATAGCACATCGCGGCGCACCCTTGGAGTTTCCTGAGCATACAGTGCAGTCAAATAAAGCTGCCGCTCTAATGGGTGCTGGAATTTTTGAGTGTGATGTTACATTTACCCAGGACAAACAATTGGTTTGTCGCCATGCGCAAAATGATTTACAAGCAACAACGAATATTTTGTTAACAAGCTTGCAAGAAAAGTGCACTAAATCTTTTGTTCCAGCCAATGGAACAGAGCCTGCAGTAGCGGAGTGCCGTACAACCGATATCACCTTGGAAGAATTTAAAACCCTGCGCGGCAAGATGGCGGGGTTTAATAAAAATGCCAAGGATGTTCAGTTATATATGGTGGGCACACCAAGCTGGAGGACTGAATTGTATTCAGAAGCTGGTGGAACTTTATTAACACACCAAGAATCCATTGCTTTATTTAAGCAATTTGGCGGTAAATTTACTCCTGAGTTAAAAGAGGCAGTTGTGCCTATGCCTTATTTAGGATTTACTCAAGAGCAGTATGCACAAGCTCTCATAAATGACTATAAGCAAGCTGGCGTTTCTCCTAAAGATGTCTTTCCTCAATCATTTAATTTGAATGATGTAATTTATTGGATTCAGAATGAACCAGAGTTTGGTAAGCAAGCAATTTATTTGGATGGTAGATATGAGCAGAAAGAATTTAATGCTGCCCAGCCTGAATTGCTAAAACCAACTATGCAAGAGCTCTATGCGAAAGGTGTACGATATATTGCTCCTCCTATATGGGTGTTGTTGACCACAGGCGGCGATAGAGAAATCATTCCATCGGCTTATGCTAGGGCAGCAAAGGACGCTGGTTTAAATATCATTACATGGTCTCTAGAGCGTGATGGACCGATGAATAAGGGTGGTGGTTGGTATCACCAGTCAATTAAATCTGCCATTTACACCGATGGTCAAATTTATGAGGTTTTAGATGTACTAGCTAAGCAAGTTAGTGTTAAAGGGGTATTTTCAGACTGGCCTGCAACAGTTACTTACTATGCAAACTGTATGGGACTTAAGTGAGTGCGTAATCTAATAAACCCCATCAAAGCGTTGATCAGTCTATTACACAGCGCCGTTCTTATGGTGCAAGTCTTTAAAATATTCAGGATTTCCAGAAGCTATAAACCCTTCTATGGCGTAGTTCGCACGTACGAATCCTGCTGGGTAGATCATTCTTTCGGATCTGTTCAGGATACATTGAGCAAGATTTAGGGTTCGTACAGCGCTCAATTTCAAGCATTACCAAAGCCTTGGATTAGCCTTTCTCCAGGTACTTGCTAAATAGTGATAGTCACCATTAAAGGCCATTTCTGGAGATTGATCTATAAGAGAACCAGCCTCCATATGCATAAGGCTCTTAGAAAATGGTTGAACTATGCTGTTCTCATCTCGCTTCATAATGTATTCTGGATTGAGTTCTGATACATGAGTCAAGCCTGCAGCCATGAGTATCTCAGAGAGGGCATGAAGTGTATTGCGATGGTAATAATAGACGCGCTCACCCTTATCCAAGGTGTCAAGGGCTCTTTACCTTAAATGATTCTGGGTTGCTACACCGGTCGGGCATCTATCTGTATTACAAGTTCTAGATTGAATGCACCCAATTGCAAACATAAACCCCCTAGCTGAATTACACCAATCAGCACCTATTGCGGTTACTCTAACAATATCAAATGCAGAAATAATTTTTCCAGCAGCGCCTAATCGGACCTTTTGTCGAAGATTTGCTGCAATCAGGGTGGTATGAATTAATCGTAGGCTATCGCGCATTGGCATCCCAATATGATCGATAAACTCAACAGGAGCTGCTCCAGTCCCACCCTCGCTGCCATCAACAACAATAAAATCTGGAACTAAGCCTGTTTCAATCATTGCCTTAAGAATTGCAAACCAATCCTCTGGCTTCCCGACACATAACTTGATACCAACTGGCTGTCATGTTCTGAGATAGGTATTAGGCTTCAAGCTCTTATTTAAGGGATGGGCATCCTTTACCTATTGCAAAATACAAAGCCTCGAATATCAGAGTAATGCGTCAATATCTTAGGATTATTCTGCCCACTTAAGTTATTGCACAGTTCATTACGCAACCCCATTTTTAAGCTGATATTTAGAACGTGGTTTTAGACAAAGTCCATAACTACTCAAATATAAGGTTAGCCCATTAAGTAGATGCCATAACCAATGCGAACCACCAATGAAGTCACACATGGTTATATCAAGTTGTCGACTCAGTAGGGAGAATGGAAAAATGATGACCGCCAGCCATAAGAAAAGAGCTGCTGACGGATTCGAGTATTGGGTTGTCGATGTATAAACAATTAGCGCCAACCAAGCGCCTAGGTACATACCGGGGGGTAACCATGGTAGGGCAGGTTTTAAGTAACTCATTAATAATTGAGCCAAAACAATACTGACGATCAGTAGGAGAACTGATCCCAACTGAATCAATAGCGAGTTTCTTGACCACTGCTTAGGGATCAGAAATGCAAAGGCTAATAAATATAGGGCGATTGCCAAGACATCTAGTAGCCCAGTAAGGCGATTAGCAAAAGTATGAAAGCTAAAACTGCCTAGGCCAATCAGGATCACTAAAATAGCCATCAGAGTGGAGCGGAGAGATCTTAGGCGCCACAGGAAAAATCCTGCCGCGATAAATGACAGATTGCTAATGGCATTAATGGGCTCAGCCCAAAAACTGGCATCTAAGCGCTCGCAATAGATATCTACAGAATTAAACCAAGTATTCATACAGGTATCTTAATGGGGCAATCAATGATTCTGATATGTTCTAGTCGTTAACTAAACTATTGATTTAGCTCATTTTTAGGGGGTCCAAGGCTTAATTCGTAACTTCGATTCGTGCTGGGCAGGCCAAAACTGATATTTAGACCCTGCATGTAATAAACATTTAATAAAAGGAAACTAAGATTCAAGATTATCTTGTTTAGGGACTTAGATGGCTACATACAGTATCTACTACGCAGGTGTATCTTTAAATACCCACCAAAAATTCACTCTAGCACAAGAAGTTACCAAGATTCATGCTGATGTCACTGGTGCTGAGGCTTATTTTGCTCAAGTCATCTTTAAAGAGCTTGATCTTCATGATTGTTTTATAGGTGGAGTTTTACTTGATCAGCCCCATATCTTTTTAAGTGGTCAGATTCGACTTGGACGTAGTGAGCAGATCAAAAAGCAATTACTTGTTGAGATTGAAATTGCGATTCAGATAACTACTAAGCTTTCTAGCCATCAAATATGGGCGTATCTCGATGAACTTACACCATCTCTAATGATTGAGTATGGACAAATTTTGCCATCCGTGGGTAACGATAAAGCTTGGTTTTCAACCCTGCCAGATTCCATACAAAAAAAGTTAACTCTGCTTAGTTCCTAGTCTTATAAGAAAAAAGCTCAACTAGTGGAAATTGGAACATTGCTAACCAATTACGTTGCACAAACATCTGTTCTTTAAAGTAAGTAGCCGGTGTTGGCGGCGTGAGCTTTAGATTAGCTTCTGAATCACCCATCATATTGCGCGGAACTAAGCCATGATTTTTGACATAAGAGTTGCTTAACCTTCGGAGCCGGTTGCTTGCGCAACGGTATGCATATCTTTATCACCGCGGCCAGAGAGGTTTACCAGAATAGTCTTTTCTTTTGGTAAAGTCTTGGCCAGCTTGCAGGCATAAGCAATCGCATGAGCTGACTCTAGCGCAGGAATAATGCCTTCAATTTGGCAGCAATCATGGAAGGCCTTGAGTGCTTCTTCATCAGTAATGGCAACATAGTCAGCGCGACCAGAATCTTTTAACCAAGCATGCTCGGGACCAACACCGGGATAGTCCATTCCAGCTGAGACAGAATGCGTTTCAGAAATCTGGCCGTTCTCATCTTGCAATAAGTAAGTGCGATTGCCATGCAATACGCCGGGCTTACCAACACACAGTGCAGCCGAATGCAAACCGCTACCAAGTCCATGTCCTGCAGCTTCTACACCAACTAACTTTACTTCTGGGAAATCAATGTAAGGATAAAAAATACCCATGGCATTTGAGCCCCCGCCAACGCAAGCTAAAACGTAGTCTGGCTGTCGCCCAGTCATCTCAGGCATTTGTACTTTGCACTCTTCACCAATTACACTCTGAAAGTCTCTGACCATCATAGGATAAGGGTGCGGCCCTGCTACGGTGCCAATGATGTAGAAAGTGTTCTCTACATTAGTAACCCAATCGCGCATCGCTTCATTGAGTGCATCTTTTAATGTTTTCGTTCCTGATTCCACAGGAACTACTTTGGCGCCAAGTAATTTCATGCGGTAGACGTTTTGTGCCTGACGAGCTACATCCACAGAGCCTTGATATACCGTACAGTCCAGACCAAAGCGTGCACAAATGGTTGCAGTAGCAACACCGTGCTGCCCTGCGCCTGTCTCGGCAATAATGCGTGGCTTACCCATGCGCTTAGCCAGCATCGCTTGACCAATCACATTGTTGATCTTATGTGCACCCGTATGGTTTAAGTCTTCGCGCTTGAGATAGATTTGCGCTCCACCCAGCATTTCACTCCAACGTTTAGCGTGATAAACCGGTGATGGTCTACCTACAAAGTGTTTAAGTTCGTAATGGAACTCTTCAATGAACTCTGGATCGTTTTGATATTTAGCGTAGGCTTCTTTGAGCTCATCCAATGCAAACATCAATGTCTCAGAAACAAACACGCCGCCGTAAGGACCAAAGTGTCCTCGTGCATCTGGCTTGTCGTACATAGCTACCTCTTTTGATTTATCTACAGCAAATTATTGGGATGATGATTTCTCATCTGCCGCGCGCACTGCTTTTACAAATTCAGCCATGAGCGCAGGATCTTTAACACCCCTGCTGCTTTCAACGCCACTAGAGACGTCAACCGCGCAAGGATGCAGGCGAGCAATCGCCTCGCCCACGTTGTGCGTGTTCAATCCACCACTCAAAACGACCCGAGGCGCGTTTTCGCTTACCCATGTCTGTGGAATTCCTTGCCAATCAAAAGGAACGCCTCCGCCACCATAACCCTCGACGAGGGCATCCAGCAGAAAAGCGTTTGCTTGCCTATATTGTAGGGAAAATTCGCTAAACGCGAAGTCTTGGCCCACACGGGCCGCTTTTATCCAAGGCTGGCCATCTGAAAGCTGGATACAGCGTTCTGGGGTCTCATCCCCATGAAACTGCCATACAGTGATTGGGGCGCTTGCCTTAATTGCGGCAAATTCCGCATCCGTGGCATTTACGACTAATCCTACGGAATCTACCCCTGCTGGGAGCCTGGAAATAAGCTGAGCGGCCACATTTGGGCTTACTGCACGCACACTTGGGGGGTAAAAGACAAAGCCGACCGCATCAACCCCGGCAGCAACAGCCGCGTCAACACCTTCAGAGGTCTTTAAACCGCAAATTTTGACTCGGGTTCGCCCAGAAGAGAATGTCAATAAGCCCATAAATGAATGATAAGGCCTCAGAGCTTTGTGATTTGGGAGGGCAGCCAGGAGTTTTGAAGCCATGGGGCTGGAATACCAAATTCATCTGGGTAAGCAATTTTGGCCAAGTAGAGGCCATCAGGCATAAAAGTGGGCGCCGCAATTCGCCTATCTTTGGCAGCCAAAACTGCAGTCATCCATTCTGGTTTTTGCCTGCCCTGCCCAATTTGCAGAAAGCATCCCACTAAATTGCGCACCATATGATGCAAGAAAGCATTACCGCAAATCCGAAAATACAACCATGGCCCATCAGAAACAATGTCTATGGCATAGATTGTTTTAACCGGTGTCTTACTCTGACACTCTGATGATCTAAAAGAGCTGAAGTCATGTTCGCCAATTAAGCACTCAGCAGAATTCTTCATTGCAGCAACATCAAGCTGCTGATGAGGGGGTAACATTAAATAGCCTGCACGGGAATGCACCATTGGTATCCGACATGGTCCAATATGCATGGCATAAACATAAGTACGCTCAAATGCGGAGAATCGAGCGCTGAAAGTATCGGGAACGGGTTTGGCCCAATTGACAACAATCGATGGGGGCAAAAATGAATTTACTCCTCGAACCCATGAGAAATCCTCGCGCTGAACATTGGTATCAAAGTGAATGACCTGCCCTAGTGCATGGACACCAGTATCTGTTCTACCTGCAGCAATCGTTTTAATCGGACCGTCTTTACAAGAATCTCCAACAAAAGCTGAAATTGCTTTTTCCAGCCCATCTTGTACTGAATTTTGATTTACTTGTGTTTGCCAGCCAGAATATAGACTACCATCGTATTGAAGACCCAAGGCTATCCGCATCGAGATACCCTCATCATGCTAGACATTGCGGTTTAATAGCTCCGCTAGTAGACCCTGAGCCTCTACCGTGATGGTAGGGTCTACTGAATTACTAGCTTGCAAGACCTCATCCAAAGATTTTTTGGCGGCAGAGAAATCTTCGATCGTGATGTAAGCCCGAGCCAGATTTAATTTAACACGAAGGGTATCTGCCAAAGGATTTGAAATAGCGGAAGGATCTACTTGAGAGACTACTGCCGGCTTAGCAAGATCCAAATCAATGCCGGCAAAAAGCGCTTTGGTGCGCTCAGGCACTTCAAAATTAGTACTAGTCGACTTATCTGACGCATACTCCTCATGATTGTCTGACTCAATAAAGTTTGTAGGTTCTGAGCGGCGGGCATTGCGAGCAAAACCCCATAGCAATAAACCAGTCAAAGCAATAAGGCCAATAGCCAATATAGCTGGGCCAAATCCACCTAATCCAAAATTATTCTCAAACGCTTTTTTCTCCTTTGATTTATCTAAGAGACGCTTCAGATCTGCAATATTATTTTCTAGCTCAGCAACACGCGATTTAGCAAACTCCAATTGTTTTTCCTGAGCAACTAACTCTTCTGTATAGCGGCGTTCTTGTTCATCGCTATCGGCGCTAGAGCCAATCTTGAGTCGATCTTTTGGCGTAATCTCTTTAGCCTTAGAATTGCTAGACTTAGATTGGCCTTGCAATTGATTAGCATCCCGCTCTGCACGCCACTCTGCATTAGCCTCAGCCACGAACTGAGTCGCCTCAACTGGGTTGATTGAACGTAACAGCGCTTGACTTGGTTTATTTAATTCTGCGCCAACAATCAACTTATTAATGCTGCCACTAGCAAATGCATCTGGATTTGCTTTAAATAATGCCAACATAGTTTGGTCCAAAGTAGCACCATCCAAACGTGGCGCCAAAATAGTGGCAACTAGAGAGAGGCTTTGACCAGACTTGACGACTATCTTCTGAGCATCACCCAGAAGTAAGGTATATATTTTAGTCAAACTTCCACTAGACCAATTGAGGTTCACCAAGACATCTAAGAAAGGGTTATCTGTAATTGGTACAGAATTCACCGATTCTACTAGGATCATCAACTGATCTTGGCGATTGCGATACACCATTGCCTGCGGGTTGAGCTCTAAAATATTTTGAGGAATGCCAAGGCGCTCATATACAGACTTACCAGGTAAAACAACAGTCAGACTAGATAAGGCTGTCTGCTCATTTTGGCTAAACCGAATTGGGATCTCAACTCGAAGAGGCTCACCAGATTGCGATAATAATTGTGGCAATCCTAAATTGATTGCTCCAGCCGCAGAGGACCAGCCTATAAACAAAAAGTAAAATACTTTTAGTAGGTTTGATTTACTGAGACATGGCATCATTTTGATGTTACTCTTCAAGCAAAATTCTGAGCATACGGCGTAATGGTTCAGCTGCGCCCCACAACAGTTGATCGCCGACAGTAAATGCACCTAAATAGTCTGGGCCCATCGCCAATTTATGCAGACGGCCGATTGGTACAGTCATAGTGCCGCTCACTGCCGCTGGTGATAATTCACGTTCAGTGGTTTCACGATCATTCGGAATAACTTTAACCCACTGGTTATCGTTCGCCAAAAGAGCTTCAATTTCCTTCAGTGGAATATCTTTCTTCAACTTCACTGTTAACCCTTGTGAGTGGCAACGCATGGCGCCAACGCGCACACAAATACCATCGATAGGAATGCTGCCTGGAGTGCGAAAGGCAGGACGCCCAAGAATCTTATTGAACTCAGAACCGCCCTTCCACTCTTCTTTTGTTTGACCATTCTCTACTGGTACATCGATCCATGGAATCACGCTACCGGCTAAGGCAGTATTGCGGAAATTTTCCTTCGGAAAATTTGGCGAACGTAGTGTCTCGGTGACCTTGCGATCAATATCCAAAATTGAAGATGAAGGATTGGCTAATTCAGTAGCGACGCTGTCACGCAAAGCGCCCATTTGTAGAAGCAATTCGCGCATATTCTGCGCTCCAGCACCAGATGCCGCTTGATAAGTCATAGCACTGATCCACTCGACCATATCAGCCTTCACCAAACCACCCATTGCCATCATCATCAAGCTTACAGTGCAATTAGCGCCAATCCAGTTCTTGCCTCCAGCGGCCAATGCCTTATCAATCACGGAGCGGTTTAAGGGATCTAGGACCAATACAGCATCCTCTTTCATGCGCAGTGCGCTAGCTGCATCAATCCAGTGGCCATTCCAACCCGCAGCACGCAGCTTTGGGAAAATATCGTTGGTATAGTCGCCACCCTGGCAAGTAAGGATGATGTCGCAGCGTGACAAGGCCTTGATGTCATTCGCATCTTGTAAAGCGCTTTCGCTTTTGGTGACTTTTTTACCATTCATCAATGGCACTTCACCGCCTGCTTGGCTGGTACTAAAAAATACTGGCTCAATCAAGTCAAAATCTTTTTCAGCCAACATTCTATCTATGAGAACACTGCCGACCATGCCGCGCCAGCCAACTAAACCAACCAATGGTGTTTTTGTATTTGCCATGATGAACTATTTAATCAATTTTCAATTTCGTTTTATGAAAGTGCTGCGACTACTGCATCACCCATTTGTACAGTGGATACCTTTTGGGTGCCCGCGGTATAAATATCGGCAGTACGCAAACCTTGCGCTAATACTTTTTGCACTGCCTTTTCAATTCGATCAGCTTGGGCGGGCATTCCCAAGGAATAACGTAGCATCATTGCTGCCGACAGAATGGTCGCCAAAGGATTAGCAATGCCTTTACCGGCAATATCCGGCGCTGAACCATGACTTGGTTCATATAGGCCTTTGTTGTTCTTATCTAAAGATGCGGACGGCAACATACCAATTGAGCCAGTCAGCATTGCAGCCTCATCAGACAGAATGTCGCCAAACAGATTACCTGTCACCACTACATCAAATGCCTTAGGAGCCTTTACTAGCTGCATTGCCGCGTTATCCACATACATGTGGGATAACTCTACGTCTGGATACTCTTGGGAGACCCGAATCATGACCTCACGCCAAAGCTGTGATGTTTCTAAAACATTTGCCTTATCAACGCTGCAGACTTTTTTGCTACGCTTGCGCGCCGCTTCAAAGGCAACGTGAGCAATGCGCTCCACTTCTGGCTCGCTGTAGTGCATGGTGTCAAAACCTTCACGTGCGCCCTTAAATAATGGCAACTCTGAAGTACGAATACCACGGGGTTGACCAAAATAGATATCGCCATTCAGTTCACGCACGATCAAAATATCGAGTCCACCAATAATTTCCGGCTTTAGACTAGAGGCAGACGTCAGCTCTGCATAGCAAATCGCTGGCCTGAAATTAGCAAATAACTCTAAGTGTTTGCGTAAGCCTAGGATGGCCTGCTCTGGACGCAGTTCGCGAGCAAGCGTGTCATATTTCCAATCCCCCACCGCACCAAACAAAATAGCATCTGCTTTTTTAGCTAACTCAAGAGTTGCTGGCGGCAATGGATGGCCTGCCACATCATAAGCAGCGCCACCTACGGGAGCCTCTTCCAGATCAAAGTTTGGGCCGAGTGCTTTAAGTACTCGAACGGCTTGAGCAACGATTTCCGGGCCGATACCATCGCCCGGTAGAACTGCAATTTTCATGAAAGGCCTTTAAATCTTAAATTACGGCAATTGTGTCGCAAGCCAGGGCATTTTGAGAATGCGCTCAGCTTCATAAGCCTTGATTTTATCTGCATGGCGCAGAGTTAAGCCAATATCGTCCAGACCATTAAGAAGGCAATACTTTCTGAATGGGGCTACTTCAAAGCTATAGGCAGTGCCATCAGGGGTCATGACCTGCTGAGCTTCTAGGTCAACTGTCAACTGGTAACCACTAAATGCCAAGGTTTCGTTGAATAAGTGGTCTACCTGTAATTCGGTCAAAACAATGGGTAGAAGGCCATTTTTGAAGCAGTTATTGTAAAAAATGTCGGCAAAGCTAGGTGCAATCACCGCCCTAAAGCCAAATTGATCAAGCGCCCAAGGCGCATGTTCACGCGAACTGCCACAACCAAAGTTCTTACGAGCCAGCAAAATGCCTGCGCCTTTATATCGGGCTTGGTTGAGAATGAAATCGGGATTGATTGGGCGGTTGCTGCAATCCTGTCCTGGTTCACCATGGTCTAAGTAACGCCACTCATCAAATAGATTTTGACCAAAACCAGTCTTCTTAATCGATTTCAAAAACTGTTTCGGGATGATGGCGTCAGTATCAACGTTCTCACGATTGAGTGGAGCAACTAAACCTTTATATACCGTAAATTTATCCATGATTCTAAATTGGCTCTTGATGGTTACTTCACTGGGGTAACGATAACGTCTTTACCCTTAGTTTGAGACTGATTATTCTGCGGACTATTCTGCGGACTACCAGAGCTTTCCATTGACTTGCCCATAGTCTGCAAATCCTTGCCCATGCCTTCCATAGTATTGCTGCAAGCAGCAATTGCTAAACCGGCAATAGCAACAATAGTCAGTCTCGTGATTAAAGATACTGGGGAGAATTTCATTTCAGATTACCTTTATGAAATCTTACGAATGTCAACAAAATGTCCTTCAATCGCAGCAGCTGCAGCCATTGCAGGGCTCACTAAATGGGTTCTACCGCCGTTGCCCTGGCGCCCTTCAAAATTACGATTGGATGTAGAGGCGCAGCGCTCGCCTGGCTCAAGGCGATCAGCGTTCATTGCCAAGCACATAGAGCAACCCGGTTCACGCCATTCAAAACCAGCGGCCTTGAAGATGCGGTCCAAACCTTCACGCTCTGCCTGGGCTTTCACTAAACCTGATCCAGGAACAACTAGCGCTAACTTCACATTAGAGGCTACTTTCTTGCCAAGGCGATCAACCACCTTAGCTGCTGCGCGCATATCTTCTATGCGGCTATTAGTGCAAGAGCCGATAAATACTTTATCCACTGAGATGCTGCTCAGTGGTGTATTGGGAATCAAGTTCATATACTCCAGAGCGCGCTCCATTGCAGAACGTTTACTAGGATCGCGCTCTTTTTCTGGGTCAGGAACAGATTCGCCAATAGCAAGCACCATTTCTGGTGAAGTTCCCCAAGTAACTTGAGGAGCAATTTCTTCAGCGCGCAATTCGACTACTACATCAAACTTAGCATCCGCATCAGAGTGCAAAGTTCTCCAATATTGCATGGCCTGCAATAACCCTGGTCCCTTAGGAGAGTATGGACGACCTTGAATATATTCAATCGTGGTTTCATCTACAGCAACTAGGCCAGATCTTGCGCCAGCTTCAATTGCCATATTGCAGAGAGTCATGCGACCTTCCATCGAAAGATTGCGGATGGCCTCACCGGCAAACTCAATAGTGGAACCCGTACCGCCGGCTGTGCCAATCTTTCCAATGACAGCAAGCACGATGTCTTTAGCAGTAGAGCCAGGCTGTAAACGGCCATCTACTTTGACCAGCATATTCTTACTCTTTTTCATGAGCAAAGTTTGGGTTGCTAATACATGCTCAACTTCAGAGGTACCAATACCAAAGGCCAAGGCACCAAATGCACCATGCGTACTAGTATGAGAATCACCGCACACCACAGTCATGCCAGGTAAAGTTGCGCCCTGCTCTGGCCCAATGACATGAACAATCCCCTGGCGAGCATCATTCATTTTGTACTGAGTAATACCAAAGGCATCACAGTTTTGATCCAAGGTATCTACTTGTAATTTTGAAATGGGATCAGTAATACCTTCAGAGCGATCAGTTGTTGGTACGTTGTGATCCGAGACTGCTAAATTGGCAGAAATACGCCAGACCGGACGTCCAGCCAAGTTCAATCCTTCAAATGCTTGAGGACTAGTTACCTCATGCAAGAGATGACGATCAATATAGATCGTCGCTGTGCCATCTTCTTCAGAGTAAACAACGTGGTCATCCCACAATTTGTCATAAAGCGTACGAGACATAAGCAGCCTTAAATCCTTTTACTTGCGAACCGAGAGGTCCGGAACCTTGCGGGTAGTTTCACCAACATACAACTGACGTGGACGGCCAATCTTGTACTCAGAATCAGTAATCATTTCTTCCCACTGAGCAATCCAACCAACTGTTCTTGCTAAAGCAAAAATACAGGTAAACATATCCGTTGGGATACCAAGCGCACGCTGAACAATTCCTGAGTAGAAGTCTACGTTTGGATACAGTTTACGACTAACGAAATATTCGTCTTCTAAAGCAATTTTTTCAAGTGTCATTGCCAATTTGAATAAAGGATCATCTTCTAGGCCCAATTCATTCAATACTTCGTAGCAAGTCTCACGCATCAACTTTGCACGTGGATCAAAGTTTTTATATACACGATGGCCAAAGCCCATCAAACGAACGCTAGAGTTTTTATCCTTCACCTGAGCAATGAATTGATGAATATTATCAACGCCACCATTTGCCTGAATGTCATTCAACATTTGCAAACAAGCTTCGTTTGCTCCACCGTGAGCTGGACCCCAGAGGCATGCGATACCAGCAGAAATGGCAGCGAATGGATTAGTGCCAGAAGATCCGCACAAACGCACCGTGGATGTAGAAGCATTTTGCTCATGGTCTGCATGCAATATGAAGATGCGATCTAAAGCGCGTACTAATACTGGATTGACTTTGTACTCTTCACATGGCGTTGCAAACATCATGCGCATAAAGTTAGCGGTGTAAGACAAAGAGTTATCTGGATAAATAAATGGCTGACCTATAGAGTACTTATAAGACATAGCTACCAGAGTTGGCATCTTTGCAACCAAACGAATTTGCGCTACTTCACGAGCGTATGGATCGGTGTAATCAATCTTGTCATGGTAGAAGGCAGCCATTGCGCCAACTAAACCAGTCAATACAGACATTGGATGCGCATCACGACGGAAACCACGTAAGAAGAATTGCATTTGCTCATGAACCATTGTGTGGTGCATGACCATATTTTCAAAATCTTTTTTCTCTTTTGCGTTTGGCAAATTGCCATTAATTAAGAGATAACAAACTTCCAAGAAGTCACAGATATTCGCCAGATCTTCAATTGGATAGCCGCGATACAGTAACTCACCCTTATCGCCATCGATATAGGTGATTTTGCTGTTACAAGAAGCGGTGGAAAGAAAACCTGAATCGTAAGTGAACTTACCGGTCTGACCATAGAGTTTACGAATATCGATGACATCAGGGCCCACAGTCCCTTTATAAATTGGCAGATCAATATCTGGAGTGCCATCCGAAAACGAAAGCTTTGCTTTGATGTCCGATTCAATCATTTCTAATCCTTAGTCATTCAAAATATTATTAATATGCTACCTACTCAAAAACTGAATTACTTTTCTCTCAACTTTTGTAAAACCATTTTGAAAGAGTCAGACTGCATCTCTTTCTCCAGCGCCGCTACAGAATCTTTACGGCCAATCAACAAATCCATCAGGTCATTGTCATCTAAAGCCAATAACTGACTCAAAACCTTTCCATCTTCTGCGCTTAATTGGGCGCCATAGCGCTCAAAAAAACGTTGCAGAATTAAATCATTCTCTAGTAAGCCTCTGCGAGCATCACTCTTGAGTCGATACAGCTCTGCATTATTCAGGGTCATACTGCCCTACGAACCATCAACTCCTTGATCTTGCCGATTGCCTTTGTTGGATTGAGGTGCTTAGGACATACATCTACGCAATTCATGATGGTATGACAACGGAACAAGCGGTACGGGTCCTCTAAGTTATCTAAACGCTGCGAGGTTTCTTCGTCACGGCTATCAGCAATAAAGCGATACGCCTGTAACAAACCTGCTGGGCCAACAAACTTATCCGGATTCCACCAGAAGGATGGACATGCGGTTGAGCAAGAGGCGCACAAAATGCACTCATACAAACCATTTAACTCTTCACGCTCTTCAGGACTTTGGAGGCGCTCTTTTTCTGGAGGAGGATTGTCATTTACCAAGTAAGGCTTGATAGACAGGTATTGCTTGAAGAACAAAGTCATATCAACAATCAAGTCACGCACTACCGGTAAGCCAGGCAATGGACGCAATGTGATGACCTTAGGCAAAGTCAACATATTAGTCAGACAAGCTAAGCCATTTTTACCGTTGATATTCATTGCGTCTGAACCGCACACACCTTCGCGGCATGAACGACGATAAGAAATCGTTTCGTCTTGCTTTTTTAAAGAGATCAAAGCATCTAGCAGCATACGCTCGCCAGTGAGCTCTAACTCATAGCGTTCCATGCGTGGAGCTGCATCGACGTCTGGATCGTAGCGGTAAATTTCAAATGTACGGATATCACTCATCTTCTATCTCTTTTACTTAAAAAGTACGTTCTTTTGGAGGCACTGAATCAACGGTTAATGGCTTTAACTGAACCGGCTTGTAATCCAAACGATTGCCCTCGCTATACCAAAGCGTATGCTTCATCCAATTGTCATCATCTCGATGCTGGTGATCATCGTGCGAATGGGCGCCACGACTTTCTTTACGAGCTGCTGCTGAAATCATTGTTGCATTGGCAGTCTCAACCAAGTTGGCCACTTCTAAAGCCTCAATGCGGGCGGTATTGAAAATTGCTGATTTATCTTTTACCCAGAGATGCTTAGCGCGCTCGGTCAACTTAGCCATTTGACGAACACCTTCATCCATTAACTCTTGATTGCGGAATACACCCGCATATTTCTGCATGGTTTTGCGGATGTCGTTTGCAACATCTTGCGCATACTCACCAGAAGTAGAGTTATCCAAAGCAGCAATACGGGCCATTGTTTGCTCGCCAGCATTGACAGGCAATGGTTTGAACTCTTGATTCTTCAGATTTAATCCAACAATGTGATTGCCAGCTGCACGGCCGAATACTAAAAGGTCAAGCAATGAGTTTGTGCCTAAGCGGTTTGCCCCATGCACAGAAACGCATGAGCACTCACCGATGGCATACAGACCATGAATGACTTCGTTGTGCTTGCCATTCGCTGGTACAACGACTTGACCATTGATATTCGTTGGAATACCACCCATTTGATAGTGAATGGTTGGTACAACGGGAATAGGCTCTTTGGTTACGTCAACGTTTGCAAAGTTAATCCCGATTTCATATACAGAAGGCAGGCGCTTCATAATCGTCTCAGCACCAATGTGTGTCAGGTCCAGTACTACATAGTCACCATTAGGGCCGCATCCGCGTCCTTCTTTAATTTCTTGATCCATGCAGCGAGAAATGAAATCCCTTGGCGCCAGGTCTTTATAGGTTGGTGCATAGCGTTCCATGAAACGCTCGCCATCTTTATTGCGCAAAATAGCGCCCTCACCACGACAACCTTCAGTCAACAATACGCCTGCACCAGCTACGCCAGTTGGGTGAAATTGCCAGAACTCCATGTCTTCCAATGGAATCCCTGCGCGAGCTGCAAGACCCATGCCATCACCGGTATTAATAAATGCGTTAGTTGATGCATCCCAAATACGCCCAGCACCACCAGTCGCCATCAAGATAACCTTTGCCTCAAGGATATACACCTGGCCCGTTTCCATTTCAAGGGCAGTAACACCAACAACATCACCCGCGTCATCACGAATCAAATCCAGCGCTAACCATTCAACAAAGAAGTTTGTTTTAGCGCGTACGTTACGTTGATACAAAGTGTGAAGCATCGCATGACCAGTTCGGTCAGCAGCGGCACAAGCACGCTGAACAGGCTTCTCACCATAGTTTGCAGTGTGGCCACCAAATGGGCGCTGATAAATCGTGCCGTCAGGGTTGCGATCAAATGGCATACCGTAATGCTCAAGCTCATAAACTGCTTTGGGCGCTTCACGACACATAAACTCGATGACGTCTTGATCACCCAACCAGTCAGAGCCTTTAATCGTGTCGTAAAAATGATAGTGCCAATTATCTTCACTCATATTGCCCAGTGAGGCACCGATACCGCCTTGCGCAGCAACGGTATGTGAACGCGTTGGAAATACTTTTGTTAGCACAGCAACATTGAGGCCAGCTTCTGCAAGCTGTAATGAAGCACGCATACCTGAGCCACCCGCACCAATAATCACCGCATCAAAACGGCGGCGGGGCAATGGTTTTTGAATCGCAGTCATCGAATTACACTTTCCACAAAATTTGTACCGCATAGGCTGCACAAGCCACGAGATAAAGCACGGTCAACACTTGCAGCGTTAAACGAATGCTGACGGGCTTGATGTAATCCATCCAGATATCACGTACACCAATCCAGGCGTGATAGAACAAACTGAACAAAGCCAAAAAGGTCAGGAGCTTCATGAACTGATTAGCAAACAAGGCAGACCAGCCTTCATAAGTTGCGCTACCAGTAATGCAATAGTCGACTAATAAAACAATCGTAAAGACCACCATCACAATCGCTGTTACGCGCTGGATGATCCACTCCTTAAGGCCGTAATGAGCGCCTACAACTAATCGTTTTGGTCCAATTTGATAAATGGGCATGAAATATCCTGAATATAGAAATGCTTAGTAAAAACCAAATAATTTAAGGCCGACTACTGCTGTTAAAGCCAAGCCAAGTAAAAGAACGATGATCGCTGAGCGATTGGCTTCAGACTTTTCGACACCGATCTCTAAATCGAGCAAGAGGTAGCGGATACCAGCACAGAAGTGGTGCAAGAACGACCAGATCAAGCCAAGGCAAATGATTTTTACAAGGATGTTGCCAGTGAAGGCTTGGAATTTTTGGTAGCTTAATTCAGAGGCTAGGCTCTGATCGAATAGATACAGAATGAATGGCAATAAGAGAAACAAGGCTGCCCCGCTAATGCGGTGAAGGATGGAAACTTTACCTGCCCAAGGAAGGCGATATTTAACCAGCTGAGCAAGACCAATGTTTCGATAAACTGGTCTCATTTTTTTTACATCTTGCTGTGCATCAACCATGGGTAATCTCTATGCGTATGTAAAGGTGTAATGTATTTTTGTTGTGTCGCAACATATTCTATTGGAAACCTTAATGGTGGTGAGGATTTTTAGTGTTTAAAAGCGATAAAGGGGGGTTTTAACGGATCTCTTTAGTTCAATTTATTCTCATAATGCTGCTCAGAAGTGTCATACCTAGCGTGCCGAATTTCTACTGGTTTATTCCCGTAGGTAAAGGCCACCCGCTCTACAGAAAGTAGGGGCGATCCAGCCGCTATTTGGAGATGGCCCGCTAAGACCCCATCAGCTGATATCGCTTTTATCTTTTCCTCCGCTCGCACCATATGCGTTGCGAATTGGCTCTCGTATAGGGCGTATACCGGACCATGCCAGGCATTCAGAGCATCGAGATCGAGGTCCTTAAAGCGGGTTGCAGGAAGCCAAATCTCTTCAAAAACAATGGGTTTGCCCGCAAAGCTCTGGACCCGATCAATTTGAATCACGGTGTCACCTGCCTTTAATTTAAGCAAATTGGCAATATGAGAGCTTGCTTTAGCCTTCAGGCAGGATAAAAATTGGCTAGTCAGCAGAAATTTCTCGCCAGAGTCTGGTGCTAAGCGTAAAAAACGGTATTGCCAGTCATCCTCCTGGTGGGTGGCCACAAAAGTGCCCTTCCCTTGGCGTCTGACCAATAGATTTTGGGCTGCCAACTCATCAATAGCCTTGCGTACGGTACCCTGGCTCACTGCATAGCGCGCAGCCAACTCCATTTCGCTAGGAATCACAGCCCCCGGAAGCCATTCAGCGGCTTGCAGGCTAGCCAAAATCATCACCTTAATCTGCTCGTAAAGCGGACTAAATGAGGCAACAGGCAAATTTACTTCTGACAAACCGACTCCAGTTCATATCAATTGGATAAAATTTAGGGTAATTCTAGTCTTATATAAGACGTCATTGATAGTGTAAAGCGAAAATCCATACACTTGAATGGATAATAGAAAAGTTTTGATTAATTAACCTTCCCTGGAGTTCTAAGTAAATGGCAAAAGCCCCAATGCGCGTCGCTGTAACCGGTGCAGCCGGTCAAATCGGATATTCCCTTCTATTCCGCATCGCCAATGGCGATATGCTGGGTAAAGATCAGCCCGTTATTCTTCAATTGCTCGAAATTCCAGACGAAAAAGCTCAAAAAGCCTTAGCGGGCGTCATGATGGAATTGGAAGACTGTGCATTCCCACTATTGGCTGGCATGACAGCCCACTCTGACCCAATGACCGCATTTAAAGATATCGATGTGGCCCTTTTGGTTGGTGCTCGTCCACGCGGTCCTGGCATGGAGCGCAAAGATTTACTCTCCGCGAATGCGCAAATTTTCACAGCTCAAGGTAAAGCCTTGAATGCAGTAGCCAAGAAAACGGTCAAGGTTTTGGTTGTTGGCAATCCAGCAAATACCAATGCTTACATCGCCATGAAGTCTGCTCCAGATATTCCTGCGAAGAACTTCACTGCAATGTTACGTCTGGATCACAATCGCGCGCTCTCGCAGTTAGCAAGCAAGTTAAACAAACCTGTTGCAGACATTGAAAAATTTGTTGTGTGGGGTAACCACAGTCCAACAATGTACCCAGACTATCGTTTTGCCACCATTGATGGCAAGTCAGTTAAAGATACGATTAACGATGCAGCCTGGAATAAAGATGTTCATATCCCAACAGTTGGTAAACGTGGCGCTGCCATCATTGAGGCGCGCGGCCTCTCATCTGCAGCCTCTGCAGCAAATGCCGCTATCGATCACATGCATGATTGGGTCCTGGGCACCAATGGCAAATGGGTTACTATGGGAATTGCTTCCAAGGGCGAATACGGTATACCATCTGAAGTGATTTATGGTTTCCCGGTAGTTTGCGAAAACGGTGAATACAAAATGATTGAAGGTTTAGAGATTGATGAATTCTCCCGTGAGCGCATGACTCATACCCTCAATGAATTGCTTGAAGAACAGGCTGGTGTGAAGCACTTACTTTCCTAAGGAAAATTGACCCATGAAAAAGAATCTTCTCACCATGAGCGTTGTACTTGCTAGTATTTTTTCCGCTGCGAATGTTAGCGCCAGTGAAGAAGTATTCACATGGTCTTGCAGCGAGAGTAAGCAGTTCAAAACTTCTGGCACTCTTGAGAAGATTCGCTTAACTTGGGAATCTAAGACTTATGACTTAGAGCGTCAAACTTCCTTGCCAGGCAGCTTGCGTTATAAAAACACAAACAGTGGTCACGACCTTGTAGTGTTGGGCAATAAAGCAATGTTGTTTAATATTAGAGCTGGCGTCAGACTGGCTGATTTCTGCCAAACCGCAGAAATGAAAGCCGGCAAGTTACCGCACTTGTTTGCTGGTGCGGAGCCCTTCGTACAGAATTAATTTCTCACATTGAATCAAATAAAAAAGCCGAGAGATCCTCGGCTTTTTATTATTTGTTGTTACGCTTGTTGTTTCTAATGAAATAAGGGTTGCTGTGATGGCGCATCGTCTGGCATCTCAGCATGTACAGCCTCTCCTGAGCGATCCGGAAATAGTGGCGCTCCACAATCATCACAGAGCTCTGGATCAAAGAGCATTGCATGGCGGAATACGTCTTCAACACCAGCATCATGCAATGCGTCACATATCTTCTTAATCGGACTTTCATCATCCGACAAATCATTTAAAGCATCGCTTGCGACACTCTCACGGTCATATAAAGGCCAGATCACGCCATACATGATCTCTGAAGAGCCTTTTGCGCTAAAGGAAATGCGATATTCATCGGCCTGTTCTTCACCAAATGCACCGACTACACAAGATAAGCCAGGAGGCAATATACCCAAACTGCTCTCTAAGTAATTCACTGCGGCACGAATACTTAAAGGGCGCACATGCTTATCAGCCAAACGGCAATTCGTGAAATAAGACTCTGGCAAAAGAAGTTCGAACTCGCAGCCTGGCAACAAAGAGGCCATCGGCTCATGCATCGCGTTTTGCCAGCCAATCAAGCTCACTCCGCGTTCTTGACGTGCCGGAGGTTCGGCTTGCCAACGGAAAATGGGGGTGCCACTCGGGGCGCTCAGGGCGGCAATAATAAAACGCGGATCAGCCAAAACCGCAATCGTCTCAGACATATCTCGCAACTCTAACTTCACATCTTGATTGCAGATCGCTGCATTTGCCAAAGATTCAGTCAAGATACGCGTTTGACAGTGGGAGTGCGGCATCTGATCAATGCTATAGAGCCAAGGAACAATGGCAAGACGGGTATCGGGCGCTGCGATAGCAGAATGCAAAGCTTGTGCGATTGCTTCAACTATACTTGTTTGCAATGGCCCAGACGGAATTTGATAACGGGTATGCGCAACAATGGGCATTGCCAACAAGAGGACGTCCCACTCTTGTCCTTCGTGCTCCATCTTGAGAGATTCTGCCAAGGTTTCAGCAGAATCTGCAAGCACTTCAAAGGCTACGGTATTAATGCGAAAGGTTTGATCTAAGGCCGCATCAATCACATTTTGGTTTTGACTTTTCAGTAAGCGCATCAATCGAACATTCAGGCGCTCTTCCCAAAAGCGATCCTCTATTTGACTACCAGAGGCGGCTAAAGAAATGGCATCCGCTACAAGCTTCTCAACCTCAGGAGAGCTCCGCTGCGAGGACTTGGTGCGATGTACAGCCATTATTTTTTCTCTGCCCTTCTAAAGACCGGCTTATCAGGCTTAGATTCTGCCGCAAAATATTTGTAACCATCCAAATTGAAACCCTTTAAGTCTGCCGGATCAGTAATGCGATTCTCAACCACATAACGCGCCATTAAACCGCGCGCCCGTTTGGCATAAAACGAAATAATTTTGTATTTTCCGTCTTTACCATCCTGAAATACCGGAGAAATAATGGGGCAACCCAAGTCTTTAGGCTGCAAGACCTTGAAATACTCTTCAGAAGCTAAATTCAGCAGTACAGGCTTTTTTTGCTTTTCTAATATCTGCCTCAGTGAATCGCTGACCCGACTACCCCAAAAAGAATAGAGATCTTTTCCTCTCGCATTCTTGAATGCGGTGCCCATCTCTAGGCGGTAGGCTTGCATCAAATCTAAGGGTCTCAAAGCACCATAAAGACCAGACAAAATCCGGACATGGTCCTGGGCAAAGTCGAGGGCCTTAGCATTGAGGGTTTTGACGTCAAAGCCATCATAGACATCACCATCAAAAGCATAGATGGCTGGTTTGCTGTTCTCTGCGGTAAATTTCTTGGTCCAATCGCGGTAGCGACCCACATTTAAAGCGGCCAATTGATCAGATAAACCCATCAACTTAGCCACATCCTGGGGGGATAGCTTTTTCAGATCGGCGATCAATTTGGCTGATTCTGAGACAAATTCAGGCAAGGTCGAGGTTTTGACCTTGACTGGAGTCTTGTAATCTAAGGATTTAGCGGGAGAAAGTACGATCAGCATGGCACAATTTGTATATGAATTTTTACCATTCTAGCGACTACTAGATTTCCCCGCCTTAAATGACTGCACAAGAGATCTCCCCCTCCTTTCCAAGCCGCCTTCCCAATGTGGGAACGACCGTATTTACGATCATGTCTGCGCTGGCAGCAGAGCATCGGGCTATTAACCTAGGCCAAGGCTTTCCGGACTTTCCATGCGATCGCAAACTGCTCACTAGCGTGAACGACGCCATGCTCGCAGATCGAAACCAATACCCTCCCATGATTGGAATTACAGAGCTACGTAATGGCATTAGTCAGAAGATCAAAAATCTATATGGTCACTACTATGATCCCGAATCAGAAATCACCATCACCGCAGGCGGTACCCAAGGAATTTTGACGACTATTCTGGCTTGCGTTAGTCCTGGTGATGAAGTCGTGATCATTGAACCTGCTTACGATAGCTACCGACCTTCCATTGAATTAGCGGGCGGCAAAACCATTGCCGTATCGCTAGAGGTAAGACGTGATGCACACGGTCAAGTCGCTTCCTATGAAATTCCTTGGGACGCTTTAGCCAAAGCCATCAATTCCAAAACACGCCTACTCATGATCAACTCTCCACATAATCCTACTGGCATGGTGTGGCAGAAAGCAGACTTAGATCGCCTAGCTCAGTTAGTGAAAAATACCTCTACCCTGATTTTGAGTGATGAGGTGTATGAACATATGGTCTATGAGGGTGCAGCGCATCATAGCGTGGCTTCGCACCCAGAACTCGCTGCCAGAAGTTTTCTCATTTCTAGCTTTGGCAAAACCTATCATGTCACCGGCTGGAAGGTCGGCTACGTCGCCGCGCCACCAGCTTTGACAAAAGAGTTTCGTAAAGTTCACCAATTCAATGTCTTTACTGTCAATACGCCTATGCAATATGGCCTTGCCTCTTACCTAGCAGATGCATCGCATTACCTTAACCTGCCTGCCTTTTATCAAGCTAAGCGTAATTTTTTCCGAGCTGGTTTAGAGAAGACTGCTTTTAAATTGCTGCCAACACCAGGCACTTACTTTCAGTGCGCAGATTACTCTGCGCTCAATATTCCACAAGCTAAATTGAATGAAGCTGATTTTTGTAAATGGCTTACAACTGAAATTGGTGTAGCAGCTATTCCCGTTTCTGCTTTTTATGATCGCCCTACTGAATCTGGCGTGATCCGTTTCTGTTTTGCCAAGCAAGAGCAGACTTTAGCGACAGCCTTGCAACGCCTACAATCTTTATAGAGAGACCTATAGCAATGAAGAAATCAAACAATATGATCGATGTCTACAGTTGGCCAACACCGAATGGCCACAAAGTCCACGTTATGCTCGAGGAATGCGGCTATCGCCTGGGTAAGGATTGGAATGCTATTCCGATTAACATTGGTACCGGCGATCAATTTGCTAAAGACTTCTTAAAGATTAGCCCAAATAATAAGATTCCCGCTTTAGTTGACCCCAATGGACCAGATGGAAAACCCATCAGCATTTTTGAGTCAGGCGCTATCTTGCTGTATCTCGCTAGTAAGACTGGCAAATTTCTTCCTAAGACAACTCGCGCCAAGTATGAAGTTTTGCAATGGCTAATGTTCCAAATGGGTGGCTTAGGACCGATGCTTGGGCAAAACCACCATTTCCGACTCTATGCGCCTGAGAAAATTGAGTACGCAATTAATCGCTATACCAATGAAGCCAAACGTTTATATGGTGTTCTCGATCAGCAACTCAAAGATAATCCCTATATTGCCGGCAAAAGCTACTCCATAGCAGATATCGCTATTTTCCCTTGGACCCGCAATTGGAAAAATCAAGGTATGGAGATCAATGACTATCCCCATTTCAAGGCTTGGTTCGAAATGATTGGTGAGCGCCCCGCCGTCAAACGGGGTTGCGAAGTACTCACAGAATTCCGCAAGCCTTTGACTAATGACAAGGCTCGAGAGCAGTTATTTGGTTCAACACAGTATCAAAAGAGGAAATGAAATGAAGATTGAATCAGTTGGCGTGATCGGTGCAGGAACGATGGGCAATGGTATTGCGCAGGTTTGCGCTGTTGCCGGACTAGACGTCGTCATGGTGGATATCAATGAAGCGGCTGTGCAGCGTGGCTTAGATCAGATCAGCAAAAGCCTAGATCGCCTTATTAAAAAAGAAACACTGACTGCCGATGGAAAAGCAGCAGCGCTAAAGCGCATTAAAGGCAGTACCTCTTATGCTGATTTAAAAGGCTTGGGTTTTGTTATTGAAGCTGCTACCGAAAACCAGGCAGTCAAAGAAAAAATTCTCAAGCAAGTTGATGAGATCGTGAGCAAAGACACCATCATTGCGACTAATACTTCCTCCCTGTCTATTACCAAGTTAGCCGCGCTAGACTCAAATCCAGGCCGGTTTATCGGAATGCACTTCTTCAATCCACCGCCCCTCATGGCTTTGGTAGAGGTTATTCGTGGCCTACAAACCAGTGATGCAACCCATGCCGCGATTATTGACATGGCCAAGCGTGTCGGCAAAGAACCGATCACGGTAAAAAATTCGCCAGGGTTTGTGGTAAACCGCATTTTGTTACCAATGATTAATGAGGCATTCTTTGTATTGTCAGAAGGACTAGCTAGCCCTGAAGATATTGATGCTGGAATGAAGTTAGGCTGTAATCAACCGATTGGTCCTTTAGCTTTAGCTGATCTGATCGGTTTGGATACTTGCCTGGCAGTCATGGAAGTGTATTTTGAAAACTTCAGCGACTCTAAATATCGTCCGTGCCCTCTCCTTCGCGAAATGGTAGCGGCTGGTTACCTCGGTCGCAAAACCGGTCGCGGTGTTTATACCTACGATCAATAAGCCCCATCAATTAATCCCTCCAATACTGAAGCGCTCGTGAACCCAATTCCACCTCTATTACAAAAACTAGCCTACGCTGGTCTGATTCCTTTTATTGGGCTTGCATTAATGGTGCAATTAGCACCAACCCCCTTAAATTATTTAAGCGCAGAATCTCTGGCAGGTTATGGCGCAGTCATTACTGCATTTATGGGAGCCTTACATTGGGGCGCTAATCTACATACTTTAGGCAAGGCGCCTAGTGGTGATCGCTGGATTGATCGTAATGCTTGGATTTGGGGTGTTATTCCTGCTCTTGTCGCTTGGCTTGCACTGCATATCTACATTCCAGTGGGCTTATTAATCATGGCATCCACCTTAATTATTCAGCGCAATATTGATCAGAACACTTATCAATATTATTTTTCTGATGAAGTTGCGAGGAGCGCTTTTATGACGATTCGTAATCGCTTAACTTATATCGCTGCCGCTTGCTTGACATGGGCTGCCATCGTTATTCTCTTTATCCAAGCATGATTTAATGAGTAGTCTTTTCGATAGCACTCCTCCGCCACCCTTAGCGGAAGCATTGCGCCCGAAAACCATTGAAGAAGTTATTGGACAAACCCATTTATTAGCCCCAGGTAAGCCACTCAATCTAGCATTTGCTTCTGGCAAGCCACACTCCATGATTTTGTGGGGACCTCCGGGTGTTGGCAAAACGACTTTAGCTCGTCTTTCAGCAAAAGCCTTTGATCGTGAATTCATTGCAATCTCTGCAGTATTGGCTGGAGTCAAAGAGATACGTGAAGCCATTGAAAAAGCCCAGCAAAATATGGCGCAATACGGCAAGCAAACTATCTTATTTGTCGATGAGATCCATCGCTTTAATAAGAGCCAGCAAGATGCTCTGCTACCACATGTGGAATCGGGCTTATTTACTTTTATTGGCGCCACTACTGAGAATCCCTCATTTGAAGTGAACTCAGCACTTCTATCTCGTGCCCAGGTCTACGTTCTGAAGTCCTTAACTGCAGATGAGCTCAAGCAACTATTTAAACGTGCACATCAACATGCCATGCCGGATGTGCAATTTGACGATAGCGCAATAAATACCCTGATCTCGAATGCTGATGGTGATGCTCGTCGTCTATTAAATCTGCTTGAACAAATCCGAAATGCCGCTCTAACGCCAAACTCTCCCATTAAGGTCGTTGACCAAGTCTTTATTGAAAATGCTCTCACTACTCAAGCACGTCGTTTTGATAAGGGTGGTGATCAGTTTTATGACCAGATTTCTGCGCTACATAAATCAGTACGAGGCTCTGACCCAGATGCAGCGCTCTATTGGTTTTGTCGGATGCTTGATGGCGGCGCAGATCCTCGTTACCTAGCGCGCCGCATTATTCGGATGGCTTGGGAAGATATTGGTTTGGCCGATCCTAGGGCCATGCAATTGGCAAATGATGCTGCGCAGACATTTGAAAGATTAGGCTCGCCTGAAGGTGAGCTTGCTCTGGGTCAAGCAGTAGTGTATCTAGCAGTAGCTTCAAAAAGTAATGCTAGCTACAACGCGTTTAATGCTGCACGCGCTTATGTTGCGCAGGACCAATCTCAAGCTGTACCTAACCATCTACGCAATGCGCCAACCAAACTCATGAAAGAGCTTGGGCATGGCAAGGAGTATCGCTACGCCCATGATGAGCCACACGGCTATGCTGCTGGTGAGTCTTATTTGCCTGAGGGAATGCCAGAGCCCCACTGGTATGAACCTGTTGAGCGTGGACTGGAGAGTCAAATTAAAGAAAAGATTGCTTTCTTACGCAAACTCGATGCTGAACATCAAAAGAAATAGGAATGCGCAAATGAGTGAGAAAACTTCAGCCACTTTGTATTACGACATTATTTCGCCTTTCGCCTATCTTTATGTGAAACAAAGACAGCGTCTGAAACAGCTTGATATCAAGCCAGTGCCTGTTCTTCTAGGCGGCCTTTTAAGGTCCACTGATAATGTAGGTCCGGGAGAAGTGGCTGCCAAGAGGCCGCATACCTATCAATTTTGCGTATGGCAAGCAGAAAAATTAGGCATCCCCCTTCGTTTTCCTGAGCACCACCCTTTCATGACAGTGGCAGCCCAACGTCTTCTAGTGCAAGAAAAAGCCGACTGGGCAATGGTAGAGCGTGCCTTTGATTATGTTTGGATTGAAGGTAAAGATCCCAATCTTTCTTGGTCAGAGTTTTGCGTCTATCTCGGTTTATCGCCGGATACAGCAAAACCTGAGAGTCCTGAGGTAAAAGCTGCCTTAGTTGCGAATACCAATCAAGCTAAAGCAGATGGTGCCTTTGGGGTGCCTACCCTCATTCTCAATCAACATTGCTTTTGGGGTCTTGATACCATCGATTGGGCACTCGATTATCTTGCCAGGCCAGGGATGTTCGAAGAAGCCTCCTATGCCTATGCTGGGAATGTTCCCAACGGTCTTACCTAATACTTTGCACAATACAATGGTTCTATTCATTTCATTCAAGGAGTCTTTATGCGTAAGCTTTTCACCAGCCTAGTCCTCGCTGCCGCTTGTATTACTAGCCAAGCAGTTATTGCTGGCCCTCAGGTTGAATTCAAAACTACTCTGGGTAACTTTGTCGTTGAGCTAGATGATGTAAAGGCACCGAAGACTACTGCCAACTTTTTGAACTACGTGAAGAGTGGTTTTTATAATGGCACCATCTTTCATCGCGTCATTGATGGCTTCATGATTCAAGGTGGTGGCTTTACTCCAGACCTCAATCAAAAGTCGACCAATTCCCCAGTTGTTTCAGAGGCGCAAAATGGTTTAAGGAATAATCGTTACACCATTGCGATGGCACGTACATCTGATCCAGATTCTGCCACTTCCCAATTCTTCATCAACGTCAATGACAATGTCGCACTGGACTTCCCCAATGCCATGGGCAATGGCTATACCGTTTTTGGCAAAGTGATTTCTGGCACACAAACCATTGATACCATCCGCAAGGTGCCGACAATGGTTGCTCCAGCCCCACGCATGGGCAGAATGGCCGACGTTCCTTCTAAGACAGTGACGATTGAATCAGCTACCCTGCTGAAATAAATAGAAGAGATAGGTCAGCCGCAATGATTTTGCTCGATGATGCGCAAAGTACAGCGGCCAAACCGTCTAGTCGCCATTATGAAAGCCCGCTCCATTATTGGCGGATTCTTTCTACTGGTGATAACTCACTGGATTTATCGGCCACTCAGACTTGTTTAGCCCAAATTGCGACAGCTCTTGATAGAGGGGAGTTTGTTGTTGCTGCACTATCGCACCCATATGGGCATTGATTATGCTGCCCCAACCGGCACCCCTGTCTTTAGCGTAGCGAATGGCAAAGTTGCTCATCTTGGCTATAGCGGCGCCTTTGGTAATCTCATTATTTTGGAGCACCCCGGCAACTATCACACCTACTATGCACACCTCAGCAACTATAACGTTGAGCTTGCAGTAGGCAATGAAGTGCGCCGCGGCTTGGAGATTGGCTATGTTGGATCAACTGGAAGATCAACCGGTCCACATCTCCATTTTGAATTGAGAAAAAATGGTATCTATGTTGATCCATACGCAATCAAGACTCAGCTCGATTTATGGTCTATGCGAAACAATGAAAGCGGTCAGCTCACAAGAGAAATTCTTTTGCTAGGAAGCCCTATCAAATTGAATTGATAGGGCTTTGGAGAAAACCCTGACCTAGAAATAAAAATAGGGTCCATATGGACCCTATTTTTTTAAGTAATGAAAAATTACTTGATCAGCCGAGAACCAATACCGGCAATTTTGAATGCACAATCACCTCATGTGTCTCACTACCAAGCAAAAAGCCTTTTATGCCAGTGCGTTTATGTGATGCCATCACAATGACATCTGCTTTTGATTTTTTAGCCCCATCCAAAATGCCTTCGGATAAAGTGGAATTAGAGATATGTAGTGTTTTTGCTTTGATGCCTACGCCCAAAGCAGTAGCAGCTTTTTTAAAGACATCTTTTGCGTATACATCGCAGGCTTTCTGGTGATCTTTTTGAGTAATTCCATAGCCTAAAGTACTATCAGAATACACCATTGGCGGCAAAGAGTCGGAGACATACACTAAGGTCACAGCAGCGCCATCAGCTTTTGCAAGCTGCGCCACTTTCTTCAAAGATTTTTTGCTGGTATCTGAGCCATCAACCGGCACCAATAAATGTTTAAACATATTGACTCCCTTTAAATTGAACTACTGATTTATACTTTCTATCATATTCTTATTAGGCTGTAACGGCCAACAAAGGAGACTTAATTGCTCAAGTATTTCGCCATCTACAGTTCATTTTTAATCACCATGCTTGTAATTGATTTAGTTTGGCTCTTAGGCATCGCTAAAAGCCTTTACCGAGATGAAATGGGTGATCTGATGGCTACTGAGCCCAAACTCGTTGCGGGGCTCGCCTTCTACCTAATCTATGCATTGGGAGCCATTATTTTTGTCGTTATTCCAGCCCTATCAAAACAGTCTTTGATATATGCACTGCAATATGGCGCTTTGTTTGGACTATTTTGTTATATGACTTACGACCTCACCAATCTTGCTGTGATTAGAGATTTTCCAACGCGACTGGCATTTATTGATATTGCTTGGGGTAGCTTTGTTACTGCAATTGTTTCTGGTGTTGCCTACTGGGTTGGCAATCGTTTTTCCTAAATAGCCTGTATCGAACATCTCGATGTTCTTTCAACCTAAAATCCTCAACTCCTTTTCGGGCTATAGCAAAACTTTATTTATAAAGGATGTTTTAGCGGGATTGACGGTAGGTATTGTGGCACTTCCTTTGGCAATGGCATTTGCTATTGCTAGCGGACTTAAACCAGAAGCTGGCATCTTCACTGCCATTATCGCTGGTGGGCTCATCTCCCTTCTTGGCGGCAGTCGAGTTCAAATTGGTGGCCCCGCAGGCGCCTTCATCGTAATTGTGTACGGCATTGTTGAACGCTATGGCGTTGCTAATTTATTGCTTGCAACAGCAATGTCAGGGGTGTTTCTCATTTTGATGGGTGCATTCCGCTTGGGAACGCTTGTGCGCTTTATTCCTATCGCCGTCATCATTGGCTTTACTAATGGCATTGCCTTTTTAATTGCTCTATCGCAACTCAAAGATTTTTTGGGGCTGAGTATTAATAAAATGCCTGCGCAATTTTTTCCTGCTATTCAAACGCTATATAAAGCTCTCGATACTTTTAACCCAACTGCGCTTGCTGTTGCATGCGGCAGCCTTGCCTTGATTATTTTCTGGAAATTATTTCAAAAGCACCTTGGCCATTTACATCATATTCCAGGCACGGTGATTGCAATGGTAGTAGCGACAATTGCTACCGCCCTATTAGACTTGCCTATTGACACCATTGGTAGTCGCTTTGGTGGCATTCCTTCCGAACTTCCCCATTTTGAGTGGATCCCAATCAACTGGGGCGATGCTCAATTCATGATTGGCCCGGCCCTCACTCTGGCCTTACTTGGCGCAATTGAATCCCTACTCTGTGCTCGTATAGCGGATAGCTTGATTCATACACGCCATGATTCAAATCAGGAGCTTATGGCGCAAGGCATTGCTAATACAATCATCCCTTTCTTTGGCGGCATGCCTGCAACCGGCACTATTGCACGAACCGTAACCAATGTTGAAAGTGGTGCTAGTACCCCCATTGCTGGCATTGTCCATGCTCTTACTTTGTTGATGATTATTTTATTTGCAGCTCCCTTTGCGCAAGATATTCCCTTGGCAGGTCTTGCTGCCATCCTGATGTATATAGCCTGGAATATGGGTGAGTGGAAAAAGTTTATCGACCTCAAACAGTTCCGCATACCTTATCGAATTACTATCTTGAGTGTTTTTTTGTTAACGGTGATGATGGATTTGACGGTTGCAGTTGAGGTCGGCCTACTCTTAGCCTTTATTACCTTTATCTACAGAATCTCCAGCCTCTCCCGTTGTGAAATTGCTGAAGCTAAAAATTTTCCTGCCCTTGAGAACCAGCAAGGTCGTATTGATGCCTATCGGATCTACGGAGCAATCTTTTTTGGAGCGGTAAAACTACTAGAAAAGATTGAAAAAAATCTCCCGTCAAGAACTCTACTGCTTGACTTAAAGAATGTCATCTATGTGGATACCTCAGGCATGGATTCGATCTCAGAGTTGGCGCACCTTTGTAAGATACGTAATATCCAGCTGATCATTTGCGGCTTAGATCATCAGCCCTATGAAATGGCGCAGCGTAGTGGTTTCCTTAAGAGACTCCCAGAGGATTGCCTCTATCCAGACCTCATCTCTGGAATAGAGGCGGCGATATATTCTTAATCCTCATCGCTCAAGAAATACAAAATCTGTCTTGATCAGCTCATGCGTGGAAATAATACTCGAGCAGTGATAGCAAATGAGGGAATGACTCATTGCACCGGCTTAGCGACCCAACCATTACGACGCTCATACAAGACAAATAGAACGCCCCATATGACGATTGCAATATAAGCCCAAATCCAAGCAATTTGGGATGAACGTGAACCTGAAATATCTAATACAAAACCAAAAATTGCAGGGCCCACCATACCACCGCCAAATCCCAGTAAGGAATGCAATCCCATAGCTGCACCTTTGATGTTTTCTTGTGCGCTAATCACAAGACCCGCAGTGAGCGTCGCAGAGTCAGCCATGATAAAAATAGCATGTCCAATTGCAAGGACAACAATCAACCACCATGCTTGGCCGGTAGAGCAAGCTAAGGCAATTCCGAGTGCCGCACTAGTTAGCATCACAATACATACCCACTTTTGACGCCCTACTCGAAGGGCGATTTCATTTCCCAGAATAGAGGCGGGTACGCCAAAGAAGTTAATTACCCCTGCCAAAGTGGTTGCTGTCAAGATAAAAGTCTCTCCGGATACTGCACCACAAAATACAAAGAAGGCTACGAGCCAGATTCTTGAGGCAAATAATTCTAATGAGTGTGCGGTATAACCAAAAATAAATCCTGATGCCTTTTTATCCTGCAATACTAACTTCCACTTCTCTAATGGAAATATGTCGCGTAAACGAATTTGAATTGCTCCCTTCCACTTTTCATGCTGCAAAGGTGGTATCAGAAGTAGAACAATTAAAAACGCTGTAAAGGGTCCTAGTGCGATGATGCCAAATACATAATGCCAGCCAAGTGCATCTAAGATCCAACCTGAACATAAATATGAAAATCCAGTCCCAATACCAAAGAAAGCGGTATAAAAAGAAATATGTCGGGTAATCTCACCGGACTGAATACGATCAGACAAAATTTTGAGGCCAGGCATATAAGTACCAGCAAGACCAGCGCCACTAATCACCATGAAAAATAGAGCAGTCCAAAAGTTAAATGCTAATAGACCCATACCTAATAAACCAGCTGTAGCGAAGAGGCCGCCAACCAAATAGACCTTACGTGCATCCACTCGATCAGTCAGCGCTGTAGCTAAAGGAACAGCCAACATATACCCAAAGAAAAAAGCGCTTGCAAGTAAGCCAGACTGTAAATTGCTTAAATGCCATTCTTCCTGCAAAGTAGTTAGTACCACTGCGTAGCAAGCAAAACCTAACAAAGCACAGGTTTGTGCCGTAAGCATCAGAGGGGTATAAGCAGACGATCGAAAGCGCATAAGGTATCAGTAAAAACGTGAACTCATTTTACTCGCCCTCAAAAGCCAAGACCCGCTACACTAATAGAAATCAGATGGAGGGAGTATGAAAAATAATCGTATTTTGGGTCATTTAATCAAGTTAAGCCTAGGCCTAATGATCAGTCTAGGCTGCACCTTAGCGCTAGCAGATAGCTATCCCTCAAAACCCATTAAAGCCATTGTTCCATTTGCCCCTGGCAGCACAACTGATCAAATTGGTCGAGCCTTTGCAGCCAAGATGACTGAGCTCTTAGGTCAGCCTGTCGTTATTGAAAATCGACCTGGTGCAAATGGCCTGATTGGTGCAGATCTTGTTGCTAAGGCGCCTGCTGACGGCTACACGATCTTATTCGGGACTAATAGCACTAATGCTGCACTAAAGAGCTTAGTCAAGAACTTACCTTATAACCAAGATACTGCTTTTACCCCAATTGGCTACTTTGGCTCGGCACCACTCATCATTACCGTCAATAACGATGTGCCTGTTAAATCACTCAATGGCTTTGTCTCATTAGCTAAAGCCAATCCCGGCAAAATGACTTTCGCTTATGCAAGCACCTCACAACGCGTCTCTTCAGAGATGCTGGCAAGTGCAGCTGATATCAAAATGACTGGGGTCTCTTATAAGAGCGGACCGAATGCGATGACAGATGTGATTGGTGGACAAGTCAATATGTTCACAGCCGACTTTGGAGTCACATTACCGCAAGTACAAGCAGGGAAAATTCGTGGTCTAGCAGTAACCTCTCTTAAGCGCTCACCAGCTATACCAGAGCTGCCGACTGTCAATGAAGCACTTGGTATTAAGGGCTATGAACTCATTGCCTTCTTTGCTGTATTTGGACCCGCTGATATGCCTAAGGATGCTATTCTGAAACTGAATAAGGCAATTAATGATGCAGCCAAGTCAAAGGATGTAATTGATAGATTTTCTGCCATGGGTTTTGAAACTCAACCTGGCACACCAGAAGCACTTGGTCAAAAAATTAAAGTAGAGACTGCAAAATGGGCCAAGGCTATTAAAGAAGCGGGCATTGAACCAGAATAAGACTCGCTTATTGTTGGCTGAGGTTTGGGGAGTCTTGAAAACCGTTGGATCTAAACGTTAGTACCAATGTATCGCGATAGCCATAGTCTCCAAGCGGCTGAATCGGGGTAGATTCATGAATCATCCGCTCATCATTCAGGAGCAATACAGACCAAGGTTGAGCTAGCGTAAAGCGTAATCCAGCTGAACCGCTAGTATCAAATATTCTAGTCTCACCACCTTTAATACCCACGCGGTCTAATAAAAATACTGCCACAAAGTCAACTCCATCACGGTGCGCACCCTCAGGTGTTGGTCTACCAATGCCGTCAGCGGTATCAATTCTAAATTGATGCGCTTCAACAAACCAAGTAGTCACCAGCTTTACACTGCTCAAGAGCTGAGCAAGGCCTACTAATAGAGATTGCCAGGCGGGATTATTTAATAACCCCGCTTGCACAGGCTCAAACCATCGCTCAATTCCACCATGCAGCGCGTTGTAATTGACCGACTGCCAGTGCGCCCGATGCGGGACTAAATTCAGTTGGTCGCCTGTAATCTCATAACTCGCGTGACGACGAAAACGGTAACGACCGCCATCTTTTAAATAGGGATCACGAGGCAAGCCCTCCCAGAATGGAGTTAAGTTCTGCAAATTTGCTAGCGCCACCTTACTAATTTCAGCAACGCTTTCGGCCGATGCCACAGCATATCCTTGCGAACGTAAAGCCTGTGCAAGCTCTTTAGCCGGAGTGAGTGGTGGCACTAGTGTGGCGTGAGTCATCAGCTTATTTTATGGGCAGCGCAGTATTAATCAAGCTGAGCGCCAGATGCTTTCACAATTTTTGCCCATTTAGCCAGCTCATCTTTGAGTAAGGTCCCCAGTTTTGCAGGGGGTACTGGGCTAAGGTCTAAACCCTGTGCAGAAAGCTTCTCACGTACATCAGCTCTTGCCATGACTTTTTCCATTGCAACTTGATTTTTCTTGATGACATCGGCATTCACTCCCATTGGAGCAAAAGTTGCTACCCACACCTCACCCACACAATCGGGATAAGTTTCTGCAATTGTAGGGATTTCTGGAGCCACACTAGAGCGCTTAGCAGAACTAATCGCAATGGCCTGCAACTTACCAGCTTTGATGTAATTGATTGCGGATGGCAGACTTGCAAAAGCAAAAGGAACCTGACCGCCTAAGACATCATTAATGGCAGGAGCAACCCCTTTATAAGGGATATGTTGCATCTCAATACCAGCGCTGGTATTGAGCATTGCACCAAGCAGATGACTAATTGTTCCGTTACCAGCAGAAGCATAGGATAGTTCGCCAGGCTTCTTCTTTGCGGCAGCCACAACCTCAGCTAGTGTTTTATATGGGGATCCCGGAGGAGACACTAAAACATAAGGTGTAGCACCAATGTAATAGAGTGGCACAAAATCATTTACCGGATCAAATCCTGGATTCTTATAAAGGGATGGATTGATGGCTTGCGCACTATTAATCGTTAATAGCAAGGTATAGCCATCTTTAGCAGAACGCCCCACACTCTGAGTACCAATATTACCGCCTGCACCAGGTCTATTTTCAACCACAATAGAAGCGCCAATTGTCTCACCAAAAGCAGGCGCAATTAAACGCGCAACAATGTCGTTGGTGCCGCCTGCAGCCTGCGGAACCACTAAATTAATAGGCTTATTAGGATATGGTTGTGCAGTCAATTGGGCAGTAAAACACAAGCCAAGTAGGCCAAATAAATATTTCCATTTGTTTTGATTGATTTTCATGGCTAATCCTATCCCAGTAAATTAAGACGATTACGTACGTCAGTTACATGGCCCTTGAGGTCATACAACTCCTTAGCATCTAACATCGATACTTTGATATTCGCAACTTTTCTTTCAATCACCTCAAGATCTTTATAATTTTTTTCTTTTAGTTCTGGATTAAAAGCATTTTTTTCAATTGCCTTTAGCTCTTCGTATACCTGGGCTAGCTTTAATTTTAAGAAAAAGTTATTGACTGCTGGAAGATAGGTAAATAAAGGAATAAAAATCACCAAGAGCGGAATAACAATTTTTATAAATCGACCAGCCCAAACAGCGGTCCAGAATGGTAAATGGCGGTGCAAAAAGGATGGCCCATCTTTTAAATAGATTTCTGCATCCACGTGCAGAGGAAAATCTAGACCAGCATTAGAGGGGAACTCACCCACTTTTTGCAAACGTGAATACGATTTCAAAATATCGTACGAAGCACCTAACAAGAGGGTTACTAAGGCAGGGCTAATATCCTTCCTGGCAACTAGCGTGGCCGTAGGGGCAATGACCTGTATATCCTGGCGCGGTAAATCATGCTCAATACTAAGCAAACCTCTAGGAACATTGACCTTAGAAAGGTATGACAGATTCCTTGTATAAGCATCAGCCTGCTCAAAGCTCATCAAACGAATACCTGGAATTTGATAGAATTTTTTTAGAACAGGTGCTTCAGCTGCTACCACAATGAACGCAACATCCAGCTCCCCATTATTGAGCTTATGAATAGCCTCATCTGGCTTCAGTTTTTCTGTACGAACATCGGCGCTTGATAAGCCGCTTATTTTTAATAAAGCGTTACTGAGTGCTAAGGTGCCGCTACCTTCATTGCCAATGGATACTCGCTTACCCTTTAATTGGCTTAAGACACGTAATCCACCATCGCTCTTAAAAGCAGCTTCGCGGTACCAAACCCAGACTGGCTCATAAAACATTCCAGCAATCGAAACGAGCTTTGGATATTGAGTAATATCAGAAACGCCACCTTGTACGATTGCAAAATCAACTTCTGATTTTGAATCTCCCAGCAGCTTCAGATTATCAACTGAACCACCAGTTTCCATAACATCGAGCTTGATCCTATCCTCAGCAAGCTCTATTTTCAGGCGCTCTCCAAACTGGTAATACAGCCCTGTTGGAAAGCCCGTAGCCATCTCGATTGTTTTGGGCGGCGGTGGAATCAAAATCCACAAAACACCAAAGAGCACAATTAATGCTGCAAAAAACACAGCTGCAATCGCAATAGGGTTGTATATATGTCTTTTGATGGATTTCATAATAACTTGATTGTTTTTTGCATTATGCCCCGCACACCAAAATAGGCAATGATTAACTACCCAGGGGGCTAAAGCGAGCTTACTGGCGTACTTGGTCGATCACTAGCCGAACATTATTCGCCCCGACTTTAACTATTTGTGGGGCTGAAATTAAATCCCCCACCTCTGGCTTTGCCATCCCAGTTTTAGAAATCCTGACCTCGATAGAAGCCTCGGATAATCCCGATAGTGGCGAGCTTGGATTCATCGCCAAAGCATCAGTTAATGAGAAACTCATCGGAAACTCGGAAACAGAAGTCTTTAGCACTGCAACTGGCATCCGTTCGCCTGGTTTGCGTGCGATGACCATCACAATATCGCCAGATTTCACTTTAGACTTCATATCAACTGCGATCTCGATCTTTCCGCTAACACCCTTCGTATTGATACCAGCCTTAGATGGGAGACCGCCTTTAGCGCGTGCATCAGCAATCGATGCCTCGATTGAGCGCGCATCTTCTGTTCCTGGAGGTAATTGTTGTGCTAGCCTTTCCCATGTCTGTACGGCAGCCTTGTAGTTGCCTGCTGCGTATGAGGCTGTTCCAGAAAGCCATAGCGCCATTAAGTTATTGGGATCTAATTTCAGCGCTTGGTTAATGAGCTTTAACGGTTTACCAGCGAAGCTTCCATTAGCATTGGAAGCTAATACATCTGCATAGTCTGCCAAAAGCTGTGGATCAGAGTCGATAAAATTTCCAGCGCGCTCATATGCTTTTGCAGCTTCTGCATTGCGCCCCAGGATTCGATAGGACCGAGCTAACATTACCCAGCCCTGCAAATTAGTTGGATCTTGCTCCATTTTTGCTGCAAACTGGGCAACCATTTTTTCAACGCCATCTTGTGTCATCGGTTGTTGAGTATTCTTCTCGGCGATACGAGTAGCATCACCCAAGAAAAAATAGAAACCTGCTGAAAGTACTGTGATAAATAGACAAAGGCTAATCACAGTCAGCTTGCTTGAACCCATTACAGAGCGATCATCCTCTTCATTGGTGTCCTGAAAGAGGCGTTGACGCATTTCAGCATGGGCGATTTCATAGTCAGCGTCATTAATAGAGCCAGCTGCGCGCTCTAGCTCTAATTTATCGAGCTCTTCACGATAAATCGCAGCATTCATTTGACGGCGAGACGTTGCCTCTACTTTTGGCGGGAAAATAAATGGGCGTAATAGGAGAACAAGCACCAAAACTAGTAGCAAGAAGGCGGGAATGAGAAAACTGGTCATTGAGCACCCTTCCCATTCTTATTACCAAGCAAGGCATCAATCCTTTTATTGTCATCATCTGACAAAACAATATTACTTACGGCATTATTTCTGTGCCGAAGATAGGTCAATAGCCCTGCTATACCTATTAGAAGAATGATAAATGGACCAATCCAAAGAGGCCAAGTAATAGGCTTAACAGGTGGACGATAGAGCACAAAATCCCCATAGCGCTCAACCATGAAGCTTCTAATTTGATCATCGCTCTTACCCTCTTTAATCAGAGCGCGAATTTCTCGACGTAGATCGTTCGCTAAATCAGAGCGTGATCCAGCTAATGACTCATTCTGGCAAACTAAGCAACGCATCTCTTCGGAGATGCTAATTAAGCGCTGCTCGATCACAGGATCATCTGCCAAGGGAGCTGCATCTTTAGCAAAGGATGAGCTAAAACCCAGAACACAGAGAACGATTAATAAAATCGGCTTCATGATTTCGAAAGCTCACTAATCAATGGATAGATCTTTTGATTGAGTATGTTCATCGTAATGGGGCCAATATGCTTAAAGCGAATAACTCCTGCTTTATCAATCACATAGGTTTCAGGCACACCATAGACGCCGTAATCAATCCCAACGCGGCCATTAGAGTCAAATGCGGATAGTAGATAAGGGTTGCCCTGCATGGCTAACATAGCAAGAGCATCTTCACGCTTATCCTTGTAGTCCAAGCCAATAATGGGGGCAACTTTTGATTTAGCAAGCTCCACTAGAACTGGGTGCTCCTCACGGCAAGCAACACACCAAGATGCCCAGACATTCAATATCCAAACCTGCCCCTTCATGCTCGCAGGCGAGAAAGACTGATTAGCATCAGATAATTGTGGAATTTCAAATGCTGGTGCTGGCTTATTGATTAATGGCGAGGGAACTTCTTGTGGATCTCGATTTAAACCAATCGCCAAGAAAACAACCAAGACTATAAACAGCAGGAGGGGAAGTAAAAATTTTAACTTCATGCGACTTGTTTCTTTAATTTGATGCGATAGCGTCTGTCAGAGATCGCTAATACACCACCAAGAGCCATCAATAAGCAACCACCCCAAATCCAATCTACAAAGGGCTTGTAGTACACGCGGACTGCCCAGGATTTATCTGGCAACTCCTCACCAAGAGAAACATAAATATCTCGCGTTAAGCCCACATCAATAGCAGCTTCAGTCATTGGCATAGTAGATGAGAAATAATTGCGTTTCTCTGGGTACATTGTCGTCTGGATCTTGCCATTCTGATTGAGCAAGAAGGTTCCGCGCATTGCCTGGTAGTTTGGTCCCGGGACGATATTCACGCCTTGAAACTGAATTTGATAGCCGCCCACTGCAACAGTGTCACCAGCGGACATACGCACATCTTTTTCTTCTTGATAAGCGCCAACCATAGTAACGCCAATCACAAATACAGCGATGCCAATATGGGCTAATTGCATACCAATAAATGAGCGCGTTGGCTTGCCTACTTTTGCCTGACGGATCCACTGTAAGCAACCGGAAGCAATGACCCAAAAAGCCAATAAGAATCCAAGGCCAGCTAACCAAGTGAACTCACCCATCATCAATGGAATGCCGATACCAGCAAGCACTGCAACCAAGCCTGCAAGCCATAAGCGCTTGATCACGTTAAACAGGTCAGAGCTTTTCCAGTTAGTCCAAGGGCCAATTCCCATCAATACCAATAAAGGCGCCATCAGGGGCACAAAGACACTATTAAAGTATGGCGGGCCGACAGAGATTTTTCCTAAATGAAGAGCATCAATCAATAAGGGATATAAAGTCCCAAGCAATACTGAGCCAGCAGAAACAACTAAGAAGACATTGCCCAAGAGAATAAATGTCTCTCTTGAGCTCAAGCTAAATTTACCGCCAAGGGAACTCTTAGGCGCACGCCATGCATAGAGAACTAAAGAAGATCCCACTACGAGAACCAAAAAGATCAAGATAAATACACCGCGCCTAGGGTCAGTAGCAAAGGCATGCACTGATGTGAGAACACCTGAGCGTACTAAGAAAGTTCCCAGCAGAGATAAAGAAAAGGCGGTAATTGCTAGCAACACCGTCCAACTTTTAAAGCCACCGCGCTTCTCTGTAACTGCCAATGAATGCAATAGCGCAGTACCAACTAACCAAGGTATAAACGATGCATTCTCAACAGGATCCCAGAACCACCAACCGCCCCAACCCAGTTCGTAGTAAGCCCACCAAGAGCCTAGTGCAATTCCGAGCGTTAGAAATACCCACGCAGCTGTTGTCCAGGGACGCGACCAACGCGCCCATGCAGCATCCAATCTTCCAGACAATAAAGAAGCAATTGCAAAAGCAAAGGCTACTGAGAAACCAACATAACCCATATACAACATAGGCGGATGAAACACTAGACCAGGATCTTGCAATAGTGGATTTAAAGAACGGCCATCTTGCGCAGCAGGCAGCAAGCGTTCAAATGGATTAGAAGTTGTGATCACAAAAAGTAGGAGCCCACTCATCACCAAGCCCAAAACGCCAATCACTCTAGCAACCATAAACTCATCTAAAGCTTTAGAAAGCTGGGCAACCAAAATAGTCCAAGTACTTAGTAAGAAAACCCATAAGAGCAATGAACCCTCATGCCCACCCCATACAGCACCCAAGCGATACATAACAGGCATCTGAGAATTAGAATGTTCAGCGACATACAGCACAGAGAAGTCATTGATATAAAAACTCCAGGCCAAAATTACAAAGGCAGTGGCAAGTAATAGGAAAACTGTTTGAGCGGCTGGCCTTGCGAGGATTAACCACTCGCGACGGCCTTGATGCGCCCCTACTAATGGAAGCACACCCTGAATCAGGGCAATACAAAGCGCCAAGATTAATGCGTAATGTGCAAATTCAGGAATCATTTATTGCTTCCATTTTTCTGGGCTTGATCTAAGGCATGTTTAGCCTCTGGTGGCATATAGTTTTCATCATGCTTAGCAAGCACTTCACTAGCAATGAATTCTCCATTAGCATTCATGCGACCTTGAATTACGGCGCCCTTACCTTCTTTAAATAAATCTGGAAGAATGCCTGTATACGCAACGGGAATATCTTTCACAAGATCAGTAATAACAAAATGTACCGTTAAGCCATCACGCTTTACAGATTCATCTTTCACCATACCGCCAATCCGAAAAGCTTGGTCCTTCGGCGCCTTACCCGCTGCCACTTCACTAGGAGTAACAAACAAAGCAATATTGCTATTAAGCGCATTCAGAATTAATGATGCAGCAACCCCAATCACCACTAGAGCAGCAATAATGATCAATGCGCGTTTATATCTGGATTTCACTGACTACTTTCTCTATCAAACTGCTCGGCGAGTTGCTCTTGCTTGAGTCTGCGCACAATTGCCTTAAAGCGAGCACGCACTACTAGAGGCTCAAGCAATAAAACCAACGCGCAAACACCAAAGCTACCCCATACATAGAGCGCGTAGCCACCCATTGCAAAGAATTCTGCTGGACTATTCCACATTAGTTCTTAACCTCGCTCAATTGTCTCACCCAATCGGTATGGGCTTCACGCTCCAGAATGATGGCTCTTACTCGCATCAAACCCACTGCAATCGAGTACATCCAGAAGCACAGGGCCATTAGCAGCATCCCCCAGAGCATGGTCTGTACCATCGCAGGTGCTTTTGTCAAAGAAACAGAAGCGCCTTGGTGCAAGGTATTCCACCATTTCACCGAGAAATAAATGATAGGTACGTTCACTACTCCTACCAGAGCCAAAATGGCTCCTGCTTTATCTGCACGACGCCGATTATCAATCGATGCCTGCAAGGCCATAAAGCCCAAGTAAAGAAAGAGCAAAATTAATTCGGAAGTGAGACGCGCATCCCAAACCCACCAAGTACCCCACATGGGTTTACCCCAAAGCGCTCCAGTCCACAAAGATAGAAATGCCATCCATGCACCTACCGGAGCCAAGGCTTGAGCCATCATCGCGGACAAGCGGGTATTAAAAATCAAGCTGAGCCCAGCCCATGCCGCCATCACAAGATAGATAAACATCGACATCCATGAGGCTGGCACATGAATAAAAATAATGCGATAACCCTGGCCCTGAACTGCATCTACTGGGGCAACAAAAAAACTAATCCATAGGCCAGCCAAACCAAATCCAGCGGCAAGCGTCCAGAAAATAGGAATCAGTTTTCCGGCAACCGGATAAAAGGTGCTCGGGCTTGATAACTTAAACCAGTTGATCAAGCGGCTATTCGAAAAAGAGGGTTTATTTACCTGATTCATTCAATCGCAATCTTCACAGCAGCAGCACTTACCCAAGGTACAAATGCTAAAGCCAAAATCAATAGGGCACCCAGCAAAGAAAAGTGGCCAGAAGTATCTAAGCCAACACTATTTGCATATACAGCGCCCGCACCAAAAATTAATACCGGGATATACAAAGGCAAAATCAATAAACTCATTAATACGCTACCGCCCCGTACACCAAGAGTTAAAGCTGCACCAATAGAACCTAGCAAGGATAGCACTGGAGTGCCCAGCAGGAGAGTAGCCACCAATACCGATAAAGAACCAGCATCTAAATCAAACTGAATACCAATTACGGGCGCTAGTAACACTAGAGGTAGACCGCAAACGATCCAGTGCGCAATGATTTTTCCCATCACTAACAAAACCATGGATTGTGGCGATAAAGACAACTGCTCTAAAGCTCCATCCTGATAATCTGCTGCAAACATACGATGCAACCCCAATAAGGTAGAAAGTAAGGCAGCGACCCAAATAACACCGGGGGCAATTTTTCTCAATAAGGCGGTATCAGCACCAATGCCAAGCGGAAATAGGCTGGTCACCACTACGAAGAAAAATAATGCAGTGAGAACTTCGCTCTTGCGGCGCATGACTAAGAGCAAGTCTCGGTGGATGACGGCAAGTAAGGCTCTCATAACTCTAGCACCTGCACATTGGGAATCTTGACCTCTTGATGACTGGTGAACACTACAAGACCGCCAGCAGAAAGATGTTCAATCATTAAATTCTGTAACTCATGAACTGCTTGTATATCAAGGGCATTAAAGGGTTCATCTAAAATCCACAGCTTGGCCTGACGCGTCAACATACGCGCCATTAATACTCGTCGCTTTTGCCCTGCAGACAAACAATTGACGGGTAAATTTTCACGGCCGCGCAAACCAAAACGCCATAAAGCGGCTAAGAATTTTTCTTGCGAAAGATCAATATCATCGAGCGCCGCATACATCTGTATATTTTCTAAAGCAGTGAGATCCTCTTTTAAGGCATCTCGATGTCCTAAAAATAAGAGCTCGCGATGATAGGTAATCGGATCAAGCGCAATAGATTGATTACACCAAAGCACCTCACCAGATTCAGGTTTTGATAAGCCTGTTAAGAGGCGCAGGAGGCTAGTTTTACCAACCCCATTCTCACCACGCACATGCAAACAGTTTCCAGTACTAATACGCAAATTGAGACCAGAAAATAGCTTTCTTTCACCGCGGACACAGCAAAGTCCATGGGCTTCAAGCACCAAGGCAGGGTTAGTAGAGGTCGCGGAAATATAAGCTGTCATTTGAGGCTGTGGCTTGAATCAAACCACCGCATGCATTGTCCAAGAGCCCATCAGGGCTGTCAAACAAGCAGAAATGGATTTTTGGGAATAATCCCTTTTAATTCAGATGCTTAGAAGATTATAAGCGGAGTTAATGGAAGCTGCTTCCCTTAAATTGAGGGGTTATTCTGGTTTAATGCCAGCACTTTTAATCATCTTGCCCCAGCGCGCTGATTCTTTCTTCCGAAAGACCCCAAAAGTCTCAGGGCTTATGGGAGGAAATTTTGAATTTCATTCGCTTTCTAGCGCTAACTATAAAAAAGCCCCGCAAAAGCGGGGCTTAGGTTGTTAACTTGATACGGATTAAGGAATCATGACAATAGCGCCAGAGATCTTCCTGCCTTCAGCTGCACGATGAGCATCAGCAGCTTGTTCCAGCGGAAACTTAGCGCCAATTTGTACCTTAACGTAACCCTTGGCAATTGCATCAAATACAGCCTTTGCATTTTCTTGTAGCAATGCATGCGTAGCGTTATGAGGAAATACAGATGGTCTAGTTAAAAACAGACAGCCCTTCTTATTCAAAATCTCTGGCTGAATTTCAGGAGCGGGTCCCGAGGCAGCACCAAATAAAGCTAAGGTTCCAAAAGGAGCAACGCAGTCTAATGAGCCCATGAAGGTCGTTTTAGCAACAGAGTCGTAAACCACATTCGCTTTTTTACCACCAGTAGCCTTTAAGAATTCTTCAACCCAATTTGGCTGCGAGTAATCGACTACTGCATCACATCCTGCCGCTTTAGCTACAGCCACTTTAGCTTGTGAACCAACGCTGCCGACGACAAAAGCGCCGAGTGCTTTGGCCCAACCAGCCAAAATTTGACCGACGCCACCAGCAGCGGCGTGCACCAAAACAATATCGCCCGCTTTTACTTTGTAGGTTTTTTGAATCAGGTACTGGGCAGTCATTGCCTTAAAGAAGACAGCTGCTGCCACTTCATCAGAAACATTGCCTGGTACTGGCACCAGCTTATCAGCAGCAACGTTACGGGCACTTGCATACGCGCCGATACCGGCATTCATATACATCACACGATCTCCTACTTTAAGCCCTGCCACCCCCTCACCTAAGGCCTCAACTACGCCTACAGCCTCATGGCCAAGGCCTGTAGGCAAATCAAGCGGGTAATAACCTGAGCGCTGATAAATATCAATGAAATTGAAACCAATGGCGGTCTGACGAATCTGAACTTCGCCTTTGCCTGGAGAAGGCAATTCTTTATCAATTACCTGAATTACCTCAGCACCACCTAATTCGGAAAGACTTACTACTCGAGCTTTTGTCACGTGTTACCTTATTAATTATTGTTAAATAGAAAAATCATACTGTAAGAGCATCTTCCTCAATCACAGCCCAAGTACTATCGCCTAACTTCTTCACGGCCATTGAATAGTTCCAACCATCTGGAATACCGCAACTCCACTCTTTAGGGCCATTCTGAATAAGAACATTGACCGCATTTCTACTGTCGTAATAGAGGTGATAGATTTTTCCATGAATCGGATTAAAACCAAATTTCGCAGCATGGACCATCTCGGTAGCATCAAGCCTAGATTGCAGGGCCCGGGCTTGCTTCATCAAAACCTCTGCCTGCTCCATGATGCGCTCATACTCTAGCTTTGCATTTTGGCGCGCGACATTCACTGCCTTATCTTTTTCTTCAACTACCTTAATAGGCGCAAATACAGGAGCTCCAACCTCCATTGGATATTCAATCCCGGCATGTCTAGCTGGATCAGTATCTTCTATTCTCATTAAAACCCCTGCATCGCCTAAAGTGATTACTTAATTAAGCCACACGCAATACGCGGCCCTGAATTACCAGCTGGCTGAGACTTATAGTCATCAGGATCACGATGCACTACAACTGAGCGGCCCACAATTCCAGTGGGGCCTGTATTGACAGCAAAACCATGCATGGTTGCCGTGTAAGTAGCATTGCCATTTGCATCTGACTTGATGTTCGGCATATCACCAGCATGATTCATGCCGCTATTAGGCATGCCATGGGCTTTGGTGTCCGGATTGAAGTGACCAGCAGCACTAGTGGCATCAGGTGCAGAGCAATCGCCTTTTTCATGAACATGAAAGCCTTGCTCCGCATTAGGCTTCAATCCAGAAAATTTTCCATTGACTAAAACATTGCTACCCTGCCAGGTAAAAGTCACTTCACCTTTTGTATTGGACCCAGATCTAGAATCTAAAGTCGCACTTGCTTTTTGACCTGTGCCCTGCTCCATCGACTGGCATGCAACTAAGGTAAAAAGTCCTGCTACAGATAAACCAATTGCCTACCTTTTTTAATTTTGTATTCATATTCATCTCCATGGGTTTTAAAGTATTTTTTGGTACGCTACGAACGCCTGATATGTCACCTCAAGGAAAGTGTGACACAAATTTGGGGTATCTGCTCAACGTTTATAAAAGCTCAAGGTAACCTCCCCGAGCTCTATGCCAAACTTGCTCATTTTGGCCTTATTGAGCATTACTTTAGGGGTGACGAGATACATCCAGTCGTTAAACTGCACGTGATAAATGGTACCGTCTACTGGCAAGGCTAGGGTATAAGTCCAATTGAGTGCATTACCTGCTAGATCACCCTGTGCCTCCCCTATAACATCATCTGCCCTACCAATATATTTTCCTGGGGATTGTTCAGTCAAAGTCCAAATGCGTTTTTGCTTAGTGCCGTCTGAATAATCAAAGCTCTCATCGAGAGTGCCTACCTTCTTACCATCAACTACTTTCCAATCTGCTTTGATGAGTACTGTAAATCGCTTCTTTACCTCGCCACTGCGATCTGTGAAGATTCCATAGGCATCAATCGTCCCTGAAAAATACTCACTGAGATCTAATGTAGGCTTCTCATTTGCATATTGCTGAACATTCGGACCCGAACACGCAAGTAAGAATAATGTGAAAACTATTGCGGCAAAAGACTTTAGGTAGAGATGTTGATTCATTTAGCAAACCTCGTTAAAAAGTGGTGGTGGGCAACCTTTTCCCAGTAATTCATTTCGTAACTTTGGTGCGCTCGTCTTAGGATCCAACCAAATACCAAAGAAAGCTTTTGAAAATTCTACGTCAGGTATTTGAGCGATGAGCTTACCATCATGGTAAAAAATAGTTCCTTGTTTTGGCGCATAGACAGCAGTTAAAGTCTGACCAGACTCAATATTAGGGAAGACCTTCGCAAGCTCCCTACCCCATAGCACCACCTGTGCATCTGAAACACCCATTTTTTTCATCTCTTCAGCACTGCTATTAGCGATGGAAACACCTGAGAAAGATTTTTGATAACGAATGTCAATCGCAAATTCGGGTGAAGATGGTGTACCTGCACGATAAAAAGATGCATCATAAATATGAAAACCCCACCAATTCAATCTACCGCTACCCTGAAGCAGTGCAGGATTAAATATCTTATCGATATAGCTGACTTCTCGAGCAAAGCCATTGGACATGAGTAAAAGAATTGAGATACACAAAGGCAAAAGGATTTTGATCAATCTCATGATGCACCCTTTGAAGATGTTGCCTTAACCAAATACAAGGCTGTTGGGCCAAATAATCTAGAAATTGCGTGGCGATTTTTAGCAAAAAATCGGTAACCCACCTGCAAGGTACCTTGTAATGATTTTCTAGAGAATATCCACGCCAAGAATGGGAGATTTGCCCTGCGGTATGCCTCCGGGAAAACAGCTACGCCCTCTATTAAACCTCCGCTGGCGTATTGACCATACATAGCAGCCAAGGCCTGATCGCAGGAAATGCCAATGTTGGCAGAATCAAAGCGCTCAGAATTAACATCTATAAAATCTAATAGCCCAGCCTGGTTTCTTCTAGATAAAAATAGAATCTCAGCCTGGCACAAAGGGCAAGCAGCATCATAAAAGAGGGTCAGTTTCTCTAATGCATCCATGTCTAAGCAAGTTTAAGCCTTATTGAATAAACTGGCTGATAACCACACTATCGAAAGATGCCATGCAAAAAGAAGTTGCCTTAAATGTATTTGGAGAGCCCCTCATCCCTTGCTCCTTTGACCCACTGACAGGCTTCTTTAGGGATGGCTGCTGCAAAACCAATGAAGAAGATGTTGGCAGTCACTTAGTTTGTGCTGTAGTCACAAAAGAATTTTTGCAATTCAGTCTTGAAAAGGGCAATGATCTGATTACCCCGCGGCCAGAGTATCAATTTCCAGGGCTCGTTGCTGGAGATCAATGGTGCCTATGTATTTCTCGCTGGGTAGAGGCTGTGAATGCGCAATGTGCCCCTTTAATCAAATTGGAGAGTACTCATATTAATGCACTCAAAATAGTTCCCTTAGATACTTTGAAAGAATATTCGAGCGAAGTGTGAAGGCTTTCTATACAGATCATTTTGTATTGCCGCTACCAGCGGGACACCGCTTTCCAATGGAGAAATACTCTTGCTTAAGAGATCTAGTAAAGACTGTTGCTGATATAGAGTTAATCGAAGCTCCTGCCGCAAGTGATACCCAAATTCTGTATGCCCATGATCCAAACTATCTCATCAAAATCCTTGGGGGGAAATTAAACCCTCAAGAGCAGCGAGAAATTGGCTTTCCTTGGAGTGAAAAAATGGTTGAGCGCTCTCGCCGCTCTGCGGGCGCAACTATTGCTGCGGCAAAGTCTGCTCTTGAAGAAGGTATTGCCGTCAATTTAGCTGGAGGTACTCACCACGCGTATCGCAATATGGGCAGTGGCTTTTGTGTATTCAATGACTCTGCTATTGCAGCACGCACACTTCAGAAAGAAGTGAACACAAAGCTGAAGATTGCGATTATTGATTTAGACGTTCATCAAGGTAACGGTACAGCTTCTATTTTGCAAAATGACCCCTCAATCTTCACGCTATCCATTCATGGTGAAAATAATTTCCCCTTTAAGAAAGAGCAAAGTGATCTTGATTTAGGCCTTGCAGATGGATGCAATGATCACACCTACTTAACTTCCCTAGAGCAATGCCTAGACGATCTAAACTCTCGCTTCAAAGCAGACTGCCTAATTTATCTTGCAGGAGCAGACCCTCATGAAGGTGATCGTCTAGGTAGATTGAAGATTAGCAAAGATGGCATGCGCCTCAGAGATGAAACCGTTTTCCAGTACGCCTTAGATAAAAGGCTACCAATAGCGATATCAATGGCAGGTGGCTATGGAAAGGAAATTGAATCTACTGTAGATATCCATTTCCAGACCATCAGCACAGCCCTACGCTTTCAGCAAGAATACTAATTTAGAGCCCAGCTATCACCAAACCTGCTTTTTGCCATCAATCCAAGTTTCCTTGACTTTGATATTGGCAATTTTTTCTGGGCTTGTCTTGCGAGGGTTTTTATCCAAGATCACTAGGTCAGCTTGCTTGCCTACTTCAAGGCTTCCAATCTTATCGTCCGACATGAGTTGATAAGCTGCATTAATGGTGACTGCACGAATAGCATCATCTATAGATACACGCTCATTAGGCCCCAAGACTTCGCGGGGCGGCTTTTGCCATAGACGATCAACGCCTTCAGAAATGTAACGCAAAGGGCTTACTGGCGAGATCGGAGAATCGCTGTGATAGGTAAAGCGGGCACCTTCCTTTTTAAATGAAGCGCCCGGAGCAATTCTACTGGCACGCTCGGGGCCAACGATGTGATTATGAAAGGCTTCCCCCCAATAGTTCACGTGACCCACAGTAAATCCAGGAACAACGCCTAATTGCACAGCTTTTTTCACTTGCTCAGGTGTATTAATAGTGAAATGCTCAATTCGTAAACGGCGAGTTTCAGGCTTTGCATTACCTGCTAAAAGTTTTGCGTAGTTATTCAGAGTTTGTTCAACAGCACGATCGCCATTGGCATGAATTGATAATTGCCAACCCTGATCAAAGAATGGCTTGATCAAACCGAAGAGATCCTCATCTTTGTAATCAAGATCGCCACGTCTTTTGCTGCCAATTGGGTAAGTGTATGGCTGGTTTAAGGCGGCTGTTAATCCCTGAGTAGAGCCATCAGATACAAATTTGATGCCCACAAAACGTAGGCGGTCGTTTCCATCATTTGGCTTAATAGTATTAAAGCCTTTGGGAATTGCCGGGCCATATAAGTAGCCCCTGACGCGAAGTGGCCAGTCCTTGCTAGCGCTAGCACCTTGGAGTAACTTCACTTCATTATCTAAGCCCAACATGGCCCCTATAGTAATTTCAGTGGTCGTGGTGACGCCTTTTGAAGCAATCATCTTCCCAGTCTTTTGAACCGCCTTGAGTAAATCCGCATCCGAAGGTGGCGGCATTTTTTCTAAAAATGGTAAGTAAGAAGCGCCTTCAATCAAAACCCCAGTGAGCTTACCTTGAGCATTTTTCTGAAATACCCCACCACCAGCTGGATTGGGAGTGCTATCAGTGACACCAGCAATTTCATAAGCCTTATGATTGACATACGCAATATGACCAGATTGATTTAGAACGAAAATAGGTACTTCAGTGCTGACCTTATCTAAAACATCAGCAGTTAATTCCGCCATGAATGGATTAGTGCGGGATGGATCTACGCCAAAGCCCATCAACCATTGCCCTTTAGGTAAAGTCTTTAAATGCGCCTTTAATTTGTTGCTAAGCGTTGCAACTGTGTCGTACTTGGTGGTGAAGTTAGAGAGATCTAACCAAATATATTCACCAACTGCCGTCAAGATAATATGGACGTGAGGATCAATCAGGCCTGGCATGACTGTTTTACCTTGCAGATCGACAATCTTGGTAGAGCTCGTTTGCCATCCTTTTGTCACGTCGGATTTAGTGCCTGCAGCAACAATTTTCCCATCCTTTACAGCAAGTGCTTCCACCTCTTCATTTTTGGCGTTTACGGTAACAATAGGCCCGCCATAAAAAATCGTATCTGCATTATTTTGGGCAAAAGCCATAGACGCATGGATAGCCAATACTGCAATAAGAATATTTGATGAAAATTTCATTGAATAGAGCCCAAATGGATTAAGAGAGGAACTTAGTAATCATAATTAGTTTTCTACTACCAAGCACTTATAAATCTAGTAATGATCTGAAAACCATCTTTAAGCACATGTAGCGCCATAGGGTAATGTAGGCTCTTGGATAAATGAGAGATTGGCTTCCGCAGGCTTTGTAGTGATATAGGCAATAACGCATGCCGTAATGATTAGCAAGACGCCGACCCATAAGGCCCAAGATTTTGAATTTTTATCCATATCAAACTCCTTAAAATGATCGTTCATGCTTCATATTACCCTCTAGTGATAGATGCGTTACGCTAATCACAATTTTCAACTTAAACTAAAATAAATTATCTTTGATAACAATTAAATCCAAGGAAAGCGTAATGAGTCTGATTGAGAAGCTGCAATGGCGCTATGCCACTAAAAAGATGGATCCAGCAAAGGCTGTATCCCAAGATAAAGTTGAGAAAATTCTTGAAGCCATTCGCTTAACAGCGAGCTCTAGTGGATTACTGCCTTATGAGGTACTAGTCATTACCAATAAAGAGATTCGCGACAAGATAAAGCCGATCGCAAATGGCCAATCTCAAATCGTTGATTGCTCACACTTGCTGGTCTTCGCAGCTTGGGATAACTACACTGCAGAGCGTATTAATGATGCATTTGATATGACTGAAACAATCCGCAATTTTACAAGCGACGCCGGTACTGCTTATCGCCAAATGCTTCTCAAGGTCTACCCAGCCAGAGATTCAGAAATCAACTTTACACACGCTGCAAAACAAGCCTATATCGGACTTGGTACTGCACTGGTTGCTGCCGCTGAAGAGCAGGTGGATAGCACTCCCATGGAAGGATTTGATCCACAAGCGCTTGACACTCTTCTGAATCTCAAAGAAAAGGGCTTACGCAGTGTTGTCATGCTTCCTTTGGGCTACAGAAAAACGGATGAGGATTGGCTGCTTAACCTCAAGAAAGTTAGACGTGCCAAAGAGAGCTTTATTCGCTGGATCAAGTAAACATTTATCCTGCAGGGAGAAATAAAAACACCAACTATTCAGTTGGTGTTTTTATTTCCAGAGAACAATCATGATCAAAGATCAATCCAAGGACTCTCCATTATTTAACGAATATCAATTTACTGAGGTTTAACTCCCGCGTTTTTCATGGCGACTTTCCATCTCTCAATATCCGTCAATAAAAATTTGGATCCATAGCTAGGGTTAGCTATTGTAGGAGTAGCCACAGAAGCATCCATTTCACCAAAGCGACGCACTAAGCCTGGATCTTTCAATGCATTATTTAATGCTTTTGTTAATCGATCAATCACTGGTTTGGGGGTATCTTTGGGTGCATATAAAGCATGCCATACCGATAATTGAAAACCAGGCATACCGGATTGACTAAATGTGGGCGTTGTAGGTAAGGAGCTAATACGATCCTTGCTAGCTACAGCAAGTGCTTTGATACTACCCGCACGAATATGTTGCAATGTACTGGCTGGTTGATCGCAAATGACATCGACTTGTCCAGCCAATAAATCATTGAGTGCTGGGCCAGTTCCTTTATAAGAAACTGATAGCCAGGATGCTCCCAAAGTTGACTTTATGAGCACTTCGCACAAGTTCGATGTAGCGCCAACACCTGCATTAGCGAAATTCACCTTATCAGGGTTTGCTCGCACATAATCAACAAAACCTTGAAGGGACTCTGCCGGGAAATCTTTTCTGGCAACCAAAACCATTGGAACATCAGTTACCATACCAATCGGAATAAAGTCAGTTGCTGGGTCATAAGGTAATTTTGAATACAGCGCTGGTGCAGATGCTTGAGCCATATTATGAAAAAGTAAGGTGTATCCATCTGGACTCGCTTTGGCAACCTTAGCTGCACCAATCGTTCCACCTGCGCCGCCAGAGTTTTCAATAATGACAGATTGCCCTAAATCCTTAGACATCGACTGCGCCAAAACCCTGCCTAATACATCTGTAGAGCCGCCTGGCGGAAATGGGACAACAATCGTGATTTGCTTATCGGGATAGGCGGCAAACGCTAGGGATGCAGATAAGCAACTCAATGCTAAAAGAAGTTTGTAGATGAATTTCATAACACTCCCATCAAATAATTAGGCGAATTAAAGAGCCGCAGACCTGACATAGTCAAACATAGCGGTATGGTCTGCACCTTTACCCAGCTTCTCATCCGCCTCTTTGGCAGTGAGAACGCATTGCTTTGCCAGGTTTGCATAGCAATTCATATTCTCAATAAAGTTCAGCGCAATTTGCACATCTTTACGCATTAAAGCCAAGGAGAAGCCAGAATTAAAGGCATCATTGAGCATAAAATTTTCAACTTTATTTTCGGTCGTGTTATTACGACCGGTTGAAGCATTAAACACTTGATTTACGACATGAGGATCTAAGCCAAACTTATTCGCCGCATTGAGTGCCTCAGAGGCAGCAATCAATCCAGCTGCAGACACATAATTATTCAAAGCCTTCACTGCATGCGCTGCACCTGCATCGCCAACATGCACAATGCTCTTGCCCATACATTCCAGTAACGAATGAATCTCTCCAAAATATTCTTTTTTTCCACCAACAATAATGGCTAGCGATCCATCAATTGCTTTTTTAACCCCTCCAGATACTGGAGCATCAATAAACTTAATACCCAACTTCTCTAATTTTTGATTATTTTCTTTAGATGAGATCGGGCTAGATGAGCTCATATCCATGAGGTAGCTATCCTTACTCAACTGAGTAGCAATACCTGCAGATCCATTACTGCCCCACAAAAGCGCATCAATGATGGTGCTATCCGGCAACATTAAGATCGTTAGATTGGCATCTTGTATTGCTTGCTCAGGGCTCGATACAAACTGAAACCCTTTGTCATCTGAAAACTTTGCTGCTACCTCTTGATTAAGATCAAATCCAGAAATCTGATATCCGGCCTTCAGGAGGTTTTTTGCCATGGGGACTCCCATGAGCCCCAATCCCACAAAAGCGATCTTTGTATCGGATGCTTGCATTAGATACCCATTTCTTTAAAGACTTCCTTAGCTACACGAAAGCTATCAATGGCAGCTGGGACGCCACAATAAATTGCAACCTGTAAAAAGACTTCTTGAATCTCTTCTTTTGTTAAGCCATTATTAATAGCGCCTCTGACATGTAGCTTCAACTCATGTGGGCGATTTAGCGCTGCGATCATGGCAAGATTTAAAAAGCTACGCGTTTTTCTTTCTAGGCCTGGTCGATTCCAAATCTCGTTCCAGCAATACTCAGTCACCAACTCTTGCATTGGCATGTTGAAATCATCTGCATTCTTGAGTGAGGTCTCAACATACTCAGCGCCTAATACTTCTTTGCGGGTTTTTAACCCTTTTTCAAAATTATCGCGATTCATCACTTCTCCTAGTTATTGATTATTTTTAATTAAATGGCTGGTAGACTTTTTATAAGAAAATAATATTACCTCTTTTCCCCTCTCAACCCTAAAAAAGCTGAGATGACTGACCCTATCCAAATCTCAGTCAAGGCAGCAATTGGTATAAAACTAATGGAAGATACCAATGTTCTCAAGGCAAGCACAACCGTTATTCTGAGCCAAGAACAATAAAAACAAACTCAAAAAAATACCAAAGGGAGAATCATCATGAAAACTATTTTCGGGAAGTTAGCTTTTGCAATATCTGGAGTGGCAATAGCAAGCACAGCGTATTGCGGCACTTACGTATACATTTCAAACATTGAAGATGCCGATATTGCAGCTTATGAGCTAACGACTGGGTCAAGTCCACACTTAAATTTAGTTGGGCGCTTTCCGGCTGGAAAATTCGCTATGCCTATGGCTGTAACACCCGATGGTAAAAATTTATATGCCTCGGTCCGCTCTAAGCCCTTTTCTTTATATATGTATCAAATAGATCAGTCTAATGGACAGCTAAAATGGACTGGTGCAATACCATTGCCCGATAGCATGGTTGCTGTATCTACAGATAAAACTGGTAAATGGTTATTAGCCACCTCTTTTGGCGGCCATAACAACAGCGTGAACCAAATACAAGCCAATGGCTATGTCAATCCTATCCCAGCGGAAGCATTTCCAAGTGGCGGCAAAAATCCACATGCAATCATATTTGACCAGTCCAATAAGTTTGTCTATGTGCCCCAGCTAGGAACAGATGAAATTAAAATCCATACTTTTAATGCCTCTCAAGCCAAGCCTCTCTCTGAAACATCAACTTCAGTAGCCCTCCAAAAACAACAAGGGCCAAGACATATTGTTATTTCGGACGACAATAAATTTGCCTATGTCATTACAGAGATGACTGGTGAGGTGGTAGTTTTCTCTCGAGATATCAAATCAGGGGCATTGACTCAAATTCAGGCTGTATCTAGCCTGCCAAGTGATAGTAAATTAGTGCCCGGCAGACCAAGACCTCCAACTGGCTCACCAGAGGCAACTGCATTTGATGACTCTAATATGATTTTCTGTGCTGAAATTAAATTAACACCCAACGGTAAATTTCTCTACACATCCGAAAGAACTAAGAGCACATTAAGCGGCTTTGAAGTTAACCCTCAAACAGGCAAAGTAAAGTATCTGTTTACGATACCTACAGAAGAAATGCCGAGAGGATTTAATGTTGATCCTAGCGGTCAATTTTTAGTTGCCTCCGGACAAAAGTCTGACAAGGTATCTCTCTACTCCATCAATCAAGCTAATGGTGAATTAAGTCTGATTGAAAGAGTTGCTGGCGGCAAAGGAGCTAACTGGGTCACTTTCGTTAAAACGAAGTGAAATGATCACTCCCAGCCCTCAAGCCACCCTTGGGTGGCTTTTTTATTTATTTTTTAGCGTACTTAAAAACTGCTTAATTGCTTTATTCTGAACTTCATTCTCATTCGGCGTTACTCCTGCCCCTGAAAGATGCCCCATAGGTGCAGCCTCATTAATCGCAACATATTTCGCCTGAGGTATATATTTTACTGATTCCTTGGCATCAGATTCTGGATTAAGCAAATCCCCAGTTCCTGCCAGAATCAATGTCTTTGCTTTGATTGATTTCAATGCAGCAATCGTATCGCCATTAAAACCCTTTGTTTGCCCAATATCATGGCGATCATAAGCGCGAGATTGCCAAATCCAATCATTCGCATCCATACGCTTCCAAGAAGCATCCTGTAGCTTATTGAGAAAGTTAATTTCTGCCTCAGGACTATTGAATTGTTGATTTTGGTAGGAAGGTGTTCTAACAATCACTCCACTTAACCACCCTGCCCATAGGCGCATTCCTTTTTCAACGGGCTTGTCATATTTACCGCCCTGGTAAGCTGAGTCAGTCATGATGCTTTGCTAAGCATCTCAAGCACCCCAGAAGTCCATGCATGGGTTTTAGCCAAAGGAATGATGGGTACGATTGACTGCATCGCATTGGGATAAGAAACAGCCCACTGCAAAGCTTGCATACCGCCCATGGAGGCGCCCACCACTGTCACCAGCTTGGTGATCCCAAAATGCTCCGTCACTAATCGATATTGACTGTTCACCATATCTCGGATATTGAACTCTGGAAAACTCACATTGGCCTGTGTTTGGCTATTTGATGGAGAGCTTGTCAAGCCATTGCCTATCGCATCCGTACAAATCACAAAATACTTATCTGTATCGAGAGCCCTGCCAGGACCTATTAGGTAATCAATACGGTGATGATTTCCGCCAATCGCAGTCACCATCAAAATGGCATTGGATTTATCTGCGTTAAGAACACCCTGCGTGGTGAAGGAAATTTTGAAGTTTTCAATAGTGGCCCCATTTTCAAGGACAAGATTGCCCTCTGCATAAGTTTGATGAGGTGGATCCGTATCTTTGTGGGCGTAAGAGTTTGCCGAGAAAATGGTTAGCGTCAAACACACAACAAGAAAATGTAATTTTGTTTTCATAAGTCCCCTATTGAATCCTATTCCAAGAATGAAAAATCAGAATTTCCTTAGCATCAAGGTCGTAATCTTTTGCATTATTGGGCTATTTTTTATTTTAAGTATAGGCCAATGTTCAATATACCCCATGATATTTGAGATGATGATTTCCATCCTTATTCGCTGACTAGAACCTAGGCCTGGGACCAAAGACTGATGAGAGCAGAATTAGCTGTATATTTAAGCCATTAATGACATTGGAAGATCATGCCTAGAAATATTCTAATAGTTGGAGAATACGGAAAAATATTTCTTGTTCCACTGATCCAGGCTCTTGGAAAACCCTGGGTAGTTCAACACTGCATTGTTGAACAAGCTAAATCTGAATTGCTGGAGCTTGTATCCAAGGCGCATATTTTGGTTGTATCAGCTGAGCTGGTTTACTCCAAAGATCCGACCCTAGTAAAGGATCTCATTACGGCAGGTAAGCAACTTCAATTAATCCAAGTGCCATTTTCTGGCATGGAGTGGCTGAAAAAAGAATGGCTTCCAGCTGGCTGCATCGTTTGCAATACAAATCAGCACTCTGAACCTATCGCCGAATACGTCATGCTGGGTATTTTGGAGTTTGCTATCAATATGCGCCTCATGGACCGGGAACTCCGCCAGGGTAAATGGACTTACGGTGGCTCTATCGTACGAGGACTGAAACATAGTGAGATTCAACATAAAACCATTGGCTTTATTGGCTTTGGACATATCGCCAAAAGAGTCACTGAGCTCGCCACTCCTTTTGGGATGGAGTTTATTGCGATTAGCCGCAATCCAAAGGTAGACGCTAGATTGAAGTGGTGGAAAGACAGTTCACATCTTGAGGCCTTATTGATGGAAAGTGACTACGTTCTCATCACTGCGCCTCTGAGCGAAAGTACCAGGGATTTAATAAATGAATCCACACTAAAAAAAATGAAGCCCACTGGTGTCGTCATCAACGTTGCTAGGGGGCCGATTATTAATGAGGTAGCCATTTATCAGGCCCTCAAAAACCATGAGATTGGAGGCGCGCTACTGGATGTTTGGTATCAATATGCCAGTACTGATAATTTAGAAATGCGTCCATCAGCGCTACCGTTCCATGAGCTAGATAACGTCATCATGACTCCTCACACTGCTAGCTGGACTGATCAACTCGATGAAAGAAGGATCGAATCAGTTGTGAAAAATATACAAAACTTCATAGATCAAAAGCCTTTGGCTGAGCGTGTTTTTTAAACAGCTATAACAACTTGATATATTAGTTTTTATAAGTAGGGTCTAACTTTTCTACAATACGCAGCATTGCGGGCCATTCCATCTCCCCGAATGGCCTTCTGACGTGAGGTTGGTATAGGTGGTGAGTCTTCTGAATGACTTCATCCGGTGGCATCGTTAATTTAACCCCGGAAGAGAGCGCATCTACCTGAGCCTTACATGCCATTTCTAGCCAATATAAAGTATTAAAGGCTTGGGCTGTACTTGGGCCCACCGCTAGGAGGCCATGATTCCGCAGAATCATGGCAGTTTGATCACCCAAATCTGCAACTAGGCGTGACTGCTCGTCTAAATCAATCGCAACGCTTTCATAGTCGTGATAAGGGATGCCATAAAATCGCATCGATGTTTGTGTAATGGGTAGCAGGCCACATTCCATCGCAGAAACAGCCATACCAGCTCGCGTGTGAGTATGGATAACACAGCTGACATTCTCTCTAGCGCGATGCACAGCACTATGAATCACATATCCAGCCTGATTAATCCCAAAATCTGGATTAGGGTTATAGATCACTTCACCATCCAAATTAATAGTGATGAGATTAGAGGCAGTGACTTCGTTGTACATCAAACCATAAGGGTTAATTAAAATAAGCTCTTCTGCACTATCAGGAACTCTAGCGGTAATATGGTTGTATATCAAATCACTCATACCAAAATGAGCGACTAGTCTATAGCAGGCTGCCAAGTCAATACGGGCCTGACGCTCCGCAGGACTAACAACATAAGTGGATTTATTCATTACTCTTTTATTCCATTGGCTTAATGTTGAAATCACGAATTAACTTTCCAGTATTTTCGTAATCATTTTTTAAGAACACCGAAAATTCTCCAGAGGAAGATGAAGATCTCACCTCAGCCCCACCCTTTGCTAACTTCGCGCGTGTTTCTGGCTCTTGCAATATGAGATTGATTTCATTTAATAAGGTTTTCTGAATCGCTGGAGGTAGGCCAACTGGACCAAAAAGTCCTAGCCAAGCTCCAATTTCAAAACCGGGAAAACCTTGCTCAACCACAGTTGGGATTTCTGGCGCAAGCTCCGTTCTTTTCAGCGTAGCAACTGCCAAGGGCTTTAACTTACCGGCCCGCACCATCGCAATACTGGAAGATAGCGTATCAAAAGTGACTGGTAATTGCCCACCAATCACATCTGCTTGTGCTTGACTGCTGCCTTTATAGGGAACCTGAGTCATTTCAATATTGGCACGCTTAGCTAGCACTGACATCACTAAGTTACTAGTAGCGCCATTGCCAGTAGATCCATAGCTAATCGGGGTTGGGCTCTTTTGCGCATTTGCCAGAAATTGTTGCAAAGTATTGGCTGGATCATTCGGATTGACCACCATTAAATAGGGTAGCCAGACAAGCATTCCAATTGGTGTGAAATCCGTCAGAGGAGTGTAAGTGAGGGTTTTATAAATATGGGGGTTGATCGACATCGGTGCAGAAGCACTGACCAATAAGGTATATCCGTCTGGCTTAGCCTTAGCAGCAATTCCTGCTCCGATACTTCCTGCTACGCCCACTTTGTTTTCTACTAAAAATTGCTGTCCCATTCTCTGAGAAAGACGATCGGCCATGATGCGCGTGACTGTATCTGTGCCCGTGCCCGGCGGGAAACCAATGATGATCGTTACCGGTCTATCTGGATAAGCCGCCAACGCAACTAAAGAAATGCTGGACAAGGCAGAAAATATCAACGCCTTGACAAAGAATTGAAGCTTCACTATGCCCCCATTATTTTTAAAGTTTTCCAATTTAAACAATCTTAATGACTAAATCTGGCAATCGATCTATAGAGCAACGAATCACGTCACCCTTGATGACTGGGCCCACATTTTCAGGAGTTCCCGAGTAGATAATATCCCCAGGGTAGAGCTCGTTAGCTTCGGATAATTTAGAAATTTGCTCAGCTACTGACCAAATCATTTGCGATAAATCCGCCTTTTGTTTCACGGCCCCATTGACTGAAAGCTCAATATTCCCCTTGGTGAAATGTCCAATATTGGCAAGCGGGAAAATGGGGCCAATGGGTGCCGAGCGATCAAAGGACTTACCAATTTCCCAAGGCTTCTTTTGATCCCCCATAAAACGCTGCAGGTCTCTGCGCGTCATATCCAAGCCAAGTGCATAACCAAATACATGATCAAGTGCTTTTTCAACTGGGATATTCTTGCCGCCTTTGTTTAAGGCCGCAACCAACTCCACCTCATAGTGGTAATTCTTGGTCAAAGTTGGATAAGGATGATCCACGATTTTATTTGGCGCAACAAACTGAATGGCATCTGTTGGCTTTTGAAAGAAGAATGGGGGTTCACGCGTCGGGTCAGAACCCATTTCTCTTGCATGCGCTGCATAGTTTCTACCAATGCAATAAATCCTACGCACCGGAAATTCTTGGCTACTACCAGCAATAGGAATGTAGACCTGCTCAACATTAAAAGGAGTTTTTACACTCTTGTCATGGGCTTGACTTACGCCTGCACTACTCAGAATAGCCGTACCCACACTCATTTTTAATACATTGCGGCGTGTAATATTTTTTTCTTGTGTCATCTTCCCTATTCCATTTAATACAATCTTTGCAGCCATCAAGATTTGGTTTCTAAGAAATCAATTTATACAACAATCAGAGGTAGAAATAGACAGTAAATACCCGCATCTATTATTAGAAAAGTATTGCAGATGAAAGTTGGGCTAAATTAAGCCTGCATATAACCATATCTGAGATTTGTTCTACCATCCCCATACTGGTCATAATTCACTTTTGCGATAGCAACCTTATCAGTCATTAAGGCGGCTCGTTGTGCAGCGGTAAAGTTATATAGCCGTGCAGAATTTTCGCCAAAGATTGCTCGCTTGACTGCTCCATCTGCAGAGCCCAGAGGATTAAAACCATATTTTTTCTGCATATCCTCAGGAATTTCTAATCGACGTAAAGCCTCAATTTGCCATTGAGGGGAGCCTGTCCAGATGGCGTCGGTACCCCAAACAACGTGATCGGCGCCTAAGCCTTGAATAAGCTGACCAAGCATCGCGGCGCATAGCCTTGGTTCGGCAATAGTGCTTTGAGCAAAAATTTGACCTAAATCACCATAGACATTCGTGACACCCATTTTTTGTGGGATCTGGGCTAAATCTGTTACCCAATCAATGCGGCCAGATTGTCTAAACTGCTCCCATCCTATATCCCAGGTTCCACCTGTATAACGAAAAGCAGAATGGTAAATAACGAAATTTAATTGGGGCCAGTCTTTGGCAGCTTTTGCAACGTCATCTACTTTTGCATAAGCCAATAAGTGAGGATACTGCTGCGTGATTGATGGTGGATAAAGACCTTTATGAACACAGACATTCGCTAAGCTTGGCTTAGCTTTACTCCATTTCGCTAACTTTTCATAAAAAGGATAAAGCAATTTCTCATCATCAAGACGCCAAGGGTGCTTTGAAAGTTGCTTATTAGTGTTATCGCCGATCGTGTAACCCTTAAAAGAGTCTGGCTTTAAATTTTCGTGATCTGCTTCGGCCTTTTCTAACCAACCCGGCATTCCCGGCATAAAAATGGCATGTGAAAACATTCTTTTAGTACCGGATCCTTGATTCACTGATTCACGCGCCTGCGCTTTCATTGCATTAGTCAAAAACCAATCTCGGGGATCCTCAGATCCAGAACCAGAAATCAATGCCACTTTAGTATCGCTATCTAAATAAATCTCTTTAAAGTAATTGGCAAACTTCAAGTCATCTAAGGTTTGTGGTTTACCAACTAAAGCAGGATTCCATGAGGCTTTGCCTACAGCCTCGCGAGATCTCACAAAGCCTTCTAGCCTGGTATCGTCACGTAAGAAATGGGTATGCATATCCATAATGAACTGATCTTTTAACAAAGCAGATCTTTCATTAGCCAGCTCTGGTGTTGCGGCCTCGGCATGACTAACGCTGTATAGCGGGCCAAAGGTGTCATTCATTACCAAAAAAGCTGCTGCCATTCCTGCAGCACTTTGAAAAAATCGGCGGCGAGGTATTCCTTGATGCTTGGCAAGGGCTGTGCCGATATCCTTGATACGAGTCTCAAATTCTTTTTGCTTGGGAGTCTGCACGCCAGGCAAAAACTCATCACTTGAAATTGCTTGGGTAGGTATCGGAGAACGAAAACGGGCTTTTTCTGCCGGAATTAGTCCTGCAATCTCATCAGGAGTCATCATAATTTAAGCTTCCTATAGTCAAAAGAGAACCTGCCTGAAACTCAATTTAGGAGTTAGGCTTGATCTTATCGGAATCTTGCTCTTGGTTTTTATCGGTAGCTGCTTGTAGATTCAAGCTAGGTGCGGACATTTTTTCACCGTCCCATACTTGGCCACACCAGCACTCGCCCGCATCATTGATGATGCAAACACCAGAGCCACAGCAACGCTTATCTGGAGCCTTCATCATTAGGCCTTGTCGTAGTCACTAGCAAATTGATGGTTTGTATCCCGGTGATGGGCCTCATCATTGCGCACAGCAATCACCACATCTCGTAGAGTTGCACTAGGTTCAAGCTTCCAATAATCAATGGCGATTTGAGGAGCTGGGACATTCTCTATACGACCCTCGTCAATTTCTTTTAGATATTCGGTATAGGAATAGACTGCCTCTTCCTCAAAATAGCCAACGATGCGATGGGCAGTTCTTGGAAAGAATACATAAATAATGAAAAAGAAATTCCAGAAAATCGCCTGCGCAATCAAGACAAGGTAGCGCTCAAACATATTAGGCTTTGCAACCTCAATGAAAGTCATGAGATGCATTCTTTCATTCTCAGCTTCCGCTAAAAGCACTCGAATCTTTGGCCCATAGCCAACTTTCATACTCCGTAGGCTGGTTAAATGAGTCCACATTCCAGCAACCATTCCCGGAACCCCCGCAACAGTCTCTAAAACAACCGCTCGGTGCCCATAGCGCTTCTTAAAAAAAGTATCAGCAAAAAAACGCATGCCTTTAGTAAAAAATAAGGCAACTCGATCAGAAAATCCAAGGGGTGTGTAGTGGGCTATCTCTTCCATATAAATCACTTTAAATGATTTTTACATTTTACGCCCGCATGAAAATGACACACCCCTAGCCTACCTATCATGAAAGGGCCATAGCCTAGCAAATCAGCCCTTATTGAGCAGGTTTAAGACTTATTAACTAAACTGAATGAAGACTACATTAATTAAGACACCTTGAAACTGCTTCCAAGCCCTTTTTCTGCCCTCATTATTGGTTCCTCTGGAACCATTGGCGCAGCGTTTATGGAGCTACTTGAAAGTAATCCTCTGTGCTCAAGTGTCGTAGGTATTCATCGTCACTCAGAACAGAGTATCGATTACCAGCACCCAGACTCAATAGAATCGTGTGCCACAGCACTCTCTCAAGAAGCACCTTTTCAACTCATCATTAATACGATTGGCGTCTTGCACACTAGCAATTGGATGCCTGAAAAGAAACTAGATGATCTTAATGCTGATCAACTAGTAGAGCTGATGAAGATCAACGCGATTGGTCCAGCACTAACTATTCGGCACTTCTCTAAATTACTAGATCCTAAAAACGGCATCATGGTTACCCTGTCGGCCAAAGTTGGCAGTATTGAAGATAACCGTCTCGGTGGTTGGTATAGCTACCGAGCCTCAAAGGCTGCGCTCAATATGCTGATTAAAACAGCCTCCATTGAATGGGCGCGCACCAAGCCGAATACTGCCTTGATCGCAATGCATCCTGGTACTGTGAACTCGAGACTCTCAAAACCTTTTCGTGGCGAGCAGATTGGCAGGCCTGCGCACGATGCAGTGGCGGATATGTTTGCAGTGATTGAAAATTTAAAGAAAGAAGATTCAGGAAGCTTTCTTTCTTACTCAGGTGAAAAACTGCCCTGGTAAAAAGTCAATTACTGATTTAGGCCTGCGACTTAGGTGCTTTTTTCCTACAAGCATCTGAGCAATATTTCACTTCTTCCCAATTTTTGGCCCAAGACTTTCTCCAGGTCATCTCTTTTTTGCAGACGACGCAAATTTTGCTTGGCAGAAAACTTTTATTACCCTTAAAGGAAGCGCTCATCTCAAACCCTAGAGATCATTGAGATGGGTTAGGAGGTGATCTGCATGCTCCACGATTGACTTTTGGTCCTCATCGCTAATGCGCTTGAGATTGGCAGTCATCAGCTTTGTGCGTGGACTCGATTCAAACTGACTACGATGTTTAATTAAGAAATTCCAATACAAGGTTGTTACTGGGCAAGCTTCTTCTCCAAAGCGAACATCTGACTTGTACTGGCAGGAGCCGCAATAATTACTCATGCGCTTGATATAGGCTCCACTGGCAATATAGGGCTTACTGGTAAAGCGACCACCATTTGCAAACAGAGCCATGCCAGCAGTATTTGGCAGCTCTACCCACTCAATCGCATCGACATAGATTGCCAAGTACCAGTCACACACTTCTTTTGGCAGAATTTCTGCTAGCAAGGCAAAGTTGCCCGTTACCATCAGGCGCTGAATATGATGCGCATAACCATACTGCAGTGTTTGACCGATCGCATCTTTCATACAAGCCATATTGGTTTGACCAGTCCAATACCATTTAGGTAGAGCTCTTTGATGATCGTAATAATTATCTTGAGCCATCTTAGGCATATCTAAGTAATACATGCCTCGTACAAACTCTCGCCAACCGAGTATTTGGCGAATAAATCCCTCAACGGTAGAAAGATCTAAAGAGTATTTTTTCCAGGCCTGCAAAACAGCGGCAATCACTTCTCGTGGGTTGAGTAACTTCAGATTGAGTGAGCTCGATAGAATGGAATGCCAGCCAAACGGAGTATCCGTCCACATGGCATCCTGAAATACTCCAAAGTTTCTTAAACGATATTCCACAAAATAATCTAGCGCTTCAAGGGCTTGAGCTCGAGTTACTGGCCACCGAAAATGATCTAGTGAGCCAGGATGATTTGGGTAGGTATCGTTAACAAACTCAAGAACTTCTTTTGTCGCTGAATCTGGCTCAAATAATACGGGGGACTCAATAATGCCGGGGCCCTTTTTAGAATAGGACTTACGGTTGTCTTGATCAAAATTCCACTGTCCGCCTTGAGGATTCCCTTGGTTATCAACCAGGATATTGTGGCGCTTACGCATTAGGCGATAAAAGTACTCTAGCCGTAATTCTTTTTTATCCGCTACCCATTCCAAAAACTCTTGATGCGAGCAATAGAAGTGATCATCCTCACGCATCTCAAGTCTGAGCGATAGCTCGCCTGCCAATTCTTCTATCTGCTGCTTTAAGCGCCATTCGCCTGGTTCAACACAGATGAGGTCTGTAACGCCCTTTTTAATCAGTTTTTCTTTTAAGGCCTCAACGATTGATAGCGGTGAGTCTTTAATGTAAGTCAGAGGGTACTTGAGCTCTTTTAACTGAATGGCAAAGTGGCGCATAGCAGATAAAAACAGAGCAATCTTGGCTTTATGGGACCAAACATATTGCGCTTCTGCAATGGACTCAATCATGACTATTTCATCAGTCTTGAAATCAAAACCTCTGAGGGCAGCTCCATTTAAATCTAACTGATCCCCCAGAATCAGAACTATTCTTTTGGGAGAACTCATTTATTTTTGTACTGTGTTGGACAATAGGCGCGATCAACCAACTTACTTCGAAGCGCAACGTGCTTGGTTGCTCTTCCTGTAACGCGCTTACGCCATAATTCAAATGAACCCCGTTTAAGTTCGTGGCGCATTAATTGAATGACTTGTGGCTCAGATAATCCAAATGATTTCTCGATGGCATCAAATGGGGTACGGTCTTCCCAGGCCATCTCAATCAGGCGGGATATATCAGATTCAGAAAGTGTTTTGGACAAGAATTTTGGCACCCTGCAAGTTTATGACTTATTTACTAAACTTGTACGACACATGAATATTTCAAAAACCAGATGATTGGCAAAATTCGCAGGAAGTTAATTTCGCTTGCGCCAACACCATTCCTAAAAGCGGTGGATGTGGTCTGCCCTATCTGCGACCGCCCTATACCTGATTCCCAAAAAGATGCCCATCACCTCATACCGAAGTCCAAAGGCGGGAAAACTACCGAGTACCTACACCGGATTTGTCATCGTCAGATACACGCCCTCTTTACTGAAACTGAACTAGCCGTGCAATTTAATACTGCTACAGCTCTTCAAGAACATCCTGAAATGCAGCGATTTATTCATTGGGTTAAATCAAAGCCTAATCACTTTTATGAAAAATCACGTAAAAGTTCTCGCTTAAAAGAAATTTAACCCTTAAATAAGGCCAGAGGCGAAAGACAAAACCCCCACCATTTCTGATGAGGGTTTGCTTTTCTGGTGGGCCCACCAGGACTTGAACCTGGGACCAAAGGATTATGAGTCCTCTGCTCTAACCAACTGAGCTATAGGCCCGTATAAACCTTGTTGGAATCTATAAGTGGCTATTGTAATAGTTTCCCCGTGCTGACGAATGTGCTGACTATGCCAACCCCGTCAAACCTATACGCCTTGTAGCTTCAGAGTGTCTAATCCTAATTATTAGGGTTGGTTGATGGTGTAGAAACAAAAAAGCCACTGCGAACAGTGGCTTTTTGAGAGGCTAAGTTTGTTTAGAACTTGTAGCCAACACCAACGAGGAGTTGGTACGAGTTAATACTTGGGTTGCTTGTGAGCTTATAACCATCTGTTTGAGTGGCAGAAAAGCTTGGCTTGCCGTAACTCATATAGTTACCTTCAGCAAATCCATAAATACCGCCAGTGATGATTTGCTTGTAGCCCAAGCCAACCACATATCCGCCTTGCGTTGATGATGAGTTAGTGCTAACTAAAGAACCACTGCTACTTGTAGTGTATGTAGTTGGAGTCTGCTGCTTGATGGACACAGAGCTATAGCCTGCCTTCAGATACACTAATTTGTCTTTATCAATCTCGTATCCAGGTGTAACGAATATGTTAAGACGATTAGAGGTTTCTAGCGTGGAGCCCTTAAGTGAATATCCACCAATATTTGAGTTGTATGTTGAACTCTTTTGATTCAAGACAGAATAATCTACACCAATTCCTACCAACCACTTAGGAGCAACAGAATAGTTATAACCAGCGCCAATCACCAATGGGATACCGCCAAAAGATTGGCTACTGCTATTCCAAGTATCATTAGCACCTGCTTGACTGCCAGTGTAATTTAAATTTGAAGCATTGTTACTCTCATATCCAGTAGCAATCTGTCCATAGAATCCTTCAAATGCTGACTGAGCCATTGCTGAACTAGCCACTACTGTTGCGGCGGCTGCTACTAATAGTTTGATTTTCATTCTGTTATCCCTTGTGTCGTTAGTTATTTTTATTGCTTGTAGTAATTAATTAAAATTACCAGTATGATTATATATATTAGTATGGTTTTTGCTTGATGGATGTTTGCTACCCCCCCTTAGAGCACTGCTGGCTGGGGTTCGTGCGTTGTGGGTTTACAACATTCAGTTTTGAATGGGCATTTTGGCTTTAGCTAATTGAGTCTGAGCCTTAGCGACTTGCTGACGCTGTCGTTCAGCTTTGACAGCCTCTTGACTGCGTTTAACTTGTTGCTTGAGCGTGTCAATACGCTGTTGCTGTGGCGTCAGTGGCCGTATAGGTTTGATGGTGGTGACTTCTTTGATGAGCATAGACTTAATGTATTTGTGTAGGAATGCTAACAACGTTGTTGGCGCCAAACTGCGCTTGCAATATCTTCTGCGCCTCAAGCGTAGAAGTTGCGAAGACTACTGTAGTCACCACCATCCCACTTGCTCTGACTGTTGCACGAAACTGTTTCATATAACTACTTATCAAACACTTTACGAACATTGATGCTTGCGTTATTGATTTGCGTATCAAGTTCTCCAGCCTCAACAGCTTGCTTGACAAGCTCTAACGCTTTAATCAACGCTGTTGCACTTTCCACTTCAATACTTCCTTTGCCTTTAACAAGCTCTATAGTTTGTGTGCCATATCTAATGCTCACGCACATCTTGCCTTGTTCATTCTTAAACCACCACTCGCGAATACGTTTGGGAACTTCTACTTGTTTGCGTAAGCCTGTTTCTCTATCTACTATGCTTTTATATTTCTTGACAACAAACTGCGTGCCTTCAATTTGACTTTTGGCTAACTGAATTTGCTCCCATAGTTTGTTTGATAGTTTATTTCTGCGTAAAACGATTTGTGGCAGATGTGCTGGTTTTTTTGCTGTGCTAAGTTTCAATCCATCCAATGTGCTCATTACTCATTCTCCAAGTTGATTTATAGGTATGGTTTATCAAAAAGCAGACTTTTTTTGTTATAAAAAACCCTGCGTTTGCCTAAACCCTATATATCTACTGTAGTTGCGGTGTATGGCTTTATGCGACCTCTTTTTGCCACCAAGTTCCCATTCAAACCAAATAAAAGGATGGAAAAAATTACGGATTATTTGGTCTTGTATAAATAAAATACAAATGAGACAAAGGTTGGCACGCCAAATGTATGTGCTGTTAAATCCGTTCTGATGTGTGACGGTAGACGATTGGGTTGCTCATTACTCGCTGTATCGCACTACCTAGCTGTAGTTATCCACTATGTGCTAGATGCCTTAAATGCCACACCACTGTGTAGAAGCGTTTGCGATGCTGTAATGGTTAGTAGCGTAGCGATATGCGAATAAAGTGAGTGGGATGCCACAATTAAACCCACAAACACTCCACAAAGCTACTGATATAGGCTGTGGAAGTGTTGCGTTAGACGAGCACATAAAAGGGGATAGCAAAACCTACCTTCCTTGTTAAATCAAGTTGTGTGTATATCAGTTATGAAAACCTAAGTAAAAGTATTTACGAGATTACTTAAAAGCCACGCTTACTTGTAGAAGCGTGGCTTATGCTTCCTAGTAAAAGATATCTAAAAGCAATTTCAAATAATCAATGAATAAGAAATTAAAAAAGAAAGTGCTGAGTAAAAGCGATAGCTTTTATGAAAGCACAAGTTAGCGTAGCTAACTTCTAAACAAATACATCAATTAGCTTCTACAAGCAATTTAATCTAACTATCTAATAGCTACACAGCTGAGAATTAAACACACAGCACATAGACGCTATACGCAAGTCTATGCATTTCTGTAGTCAATGTCCCACAAACCCAATAAATAGCTATATGTAAGGAAATAAGCAAAACATTACATTTGATATTTAAAACAGCTTATCCCATTGATTATTGGAAGGAATTTAATTTGATACAGAGTTGGCACAAAGAGGTCGCAGAAAGAAACAAAAGAAAACACAATTTAGCTATAGCAAAACTTTGGTTAGGAAAGAAAACTATGGCTAAGCAAGCAAAAGTGTTAAACAACGCAGAAATTCGTAAAGTGCTTGATTATTGCGCTACACGAAAACACGCATCACGCAACAGAGCATTAGTAATGATGATGTTTAATACGGGAATGCGTGTCAGTGAAGTGGCAAGCCTACGAATACGCGATGTTATGGATACTGATAGCAGTATAAAGAACGAAATACGCTTATTGGCAGAAAACACAAAGACGAATGAGGCAAGAACAGTATTTGTAAATGAGAAGTTGCGAAGAGAGCTACAGCAATATGCCAAACTCCTTGTAAATACCAATCCTAACTGTAAGTTCTTTTACAGTCAAAAGCGAGATAGTGATGGATTTACAGCAAATACACTGACACAGCACTTCCACTATCTTTATAAGCGTGTGGGTTTGGATGGAGCAAGCTCACACTCATCTCGTCGCACTTTCATTACCACTTTAGCCAACAAAGGAATTGGTGTGCGTGTGATTATGGGTTTAAGTGGTCACAAAGCACTCAGTAGCGTTCAATGCTACATAGACTGTAATAGCGAATTGATGCGTAATGCTGTAGAGATGGTTTAACTTGGTCAGCTTGGTTGGGATGGGATGGTTGGTTTTTATGGCCTTGTAAGCCAAGTAATTATAAGGGTTTAAGGAAACGCAGGGTTTTTTACAAATAAACAAAAAACCTGCGTTTTAATAAACCACTACTTCTTCCGTTTTTTCACTGCCTTTTCGTGCTCTCTCACCAAATCTAACTGTTCTTTTTTTTCTACACTTAGCTTACTCTCAAGCATTTTCAATATTGCTTCTTCTGACTCCCTAATTTCTCTATCTCTTTTAGTAAGCCCAATACTACCTTTTGGTGTAAATCCTGCTCTCGTTAAGGCAATATTCCCTGCACTCTCTGCGCTTGCTCCACGCTTACCTTCATCTATAGCTTTACTCCACGCATCCATAAACACTCTTGCAGCCTTTGCCTCTCTCTGTCTTTGTAGTTCTCTAATATCATCCACTACATTTGCATTCAACTCTTCTAATGCTTGCTTATAAATTCCTAAACGCACATCTCTAATTTCTTTCCATCCAATAGCATCTTTTTCTTCTTGTGTTTTTGGTCTCTTATGCGTTTTCTTTAATTTCTGTTGATGAGCTAATGCCTCTTTTAATTCCTTTTGCTGTTGTTCATTCAAAAGTGTTTTATCTTTTTTAGCTTCAACTTCTTCACCACGCTCCATTTTTGCGATGTGCTCTTGTATGCGTTCTGGTAGATGGGTGTTGTTTAGTTTTGGCATAACGCCATTATTCTAACTAATCCTTATGCTAACTTCTCAGCACTTAGCATTGGGGTTATCTTGCTGTAGTGCTTTTCAATCATCAAAACACTTGTTCCCATTTGGCGCGCCAATGTGTGTATATCTACTCCTTTTGCCAATGCTCTTGTAGCGTAGGTATGGCGTAGGCTATACAGCGTTCTTCGCTGTCCTCCACTGTCATACATCAACTTGCTACGCTTCATCAAATTACGAAAGATGTTTTCCATATTGCTAATTTGCTCACCACTCGTCAGCCTAAATATCAGCTTGTCTAACTTGGCATCTATCAAATCATCCAATGTTGCGTAAGGTAGCTCGTGCCAAAGTATTATTTTCTCTAATACCGCAATCACTTCATTCTTAGCAATCAAATAGCGTGGTCCAGTTTTTCCACTCACCCATATGCGTAAGTATTTCTTCTCACCAATCCAATGCCACTGCAAGTGCTTCCATCTCAATGGCAATGCTTCTGTGCCGTGTCTAATTCCAGTATTCACGAGAAACTCTATATACGCACCACATAAAATTCGCATCAACCTTGTTCTTGCTGTGTATGAGCTTTCAATCCAACTTGGCACAAATGCTATCACCTCACTTAGCTCCTCGTCAGTAAATGCAGGACGAGCACGACTTCTTTCACCGTTGCTATCTAACATTGGCACAACACGAGTGCTACTGATAACACCAAGCTCTTTTGCTAAATTGATAACACGGATATAGGCAGACGAGTGATTACGCTTAGTGCTTTGCATAGGCACCTTGCCCATCATTGCTATACGCCAACTCTCAAAGTCTCTTACCAACTCTGTAGTAATTTTTTCTATCGTGTAATTACCAAAAAATGGAATAAGATATTTGTTGATGGCAAATATATAGTCTCTGTATGTTCTCTTACCAACCCCATTAGCCATTGCTTGCGACATATTCGCTAACTCTTCTGTAGCAATTTGCTTAAATGTTTTTGTCACTGGCGTTAGTCCAGCTTCAGTTTTTATTTGGACTGTTTGATAAATGTATTCAGCATTTGTTATTGCTTCATCTTTATCCTCTGTGTAAGTTGATTGCGAATGCCACTTGCCATTGGCTAACTTAAATCGCACTTGCCAATGCTTGGTGCTGGAACGCTTATACAGCGTGGCTTTGCCAGCCACTGCTTTTATTTTTTTATCAGCGTCAGCGTCAACTTGTGCTTTATAGAATTGTTGTAGTAGTGACATACACGCAAGTGTGCTGTCAAAGACATTTTCTCGCGACTACATACGCTTGAGAGCGTTGTCGCAAACCCACGAATATGCAACAAGATTGCTGTCAAGCGGACTTACAGTTTTGCTGTGCTTAAATCAATGTAGCAAAACTGTATTAGTCCTCTATCCAACTTTATGAGTCCTCTGCTCTAACCAACTGAGCTATAGGCCCGTTAATCTTTGGATCAATCTTCCTCGAGGAAGGTCTTGAGTTTGTCACTACGGCTTGGATGACGCATTTTTCTCAAGGCTTTCGCTTCTATTTGACGAATCCGCTCACGCGTTACATCAAACTGTTTGCCCACTTCTTCGAGAGTATGGTCTGTGCTCATCTCAACGCCAAAACGCATACGCAATACTTTTGCTTCACGTGGTGTTAATGAATCCAGAACATCTTTGACAACGTCACGCATAGATTCATGCAGGGCAGCTTCGGCTGGGGCCAAGGTATTGCCATCTTCAATGAAGTCACCTAAATGAGAATCTTCATCGTCACCAATTGGAGTCTCCATCGAGATTGGCTCTTTAGCAATCTTCATGATCTTACGAATTTTGTCTTCCGGAATCTCCATCTTCAGCGCTAGGGTTGCAGCATCTGGCTCATGGCCAGTCTCTTGCAAGATCTGACGGCTGATACGGTTCATCTTGTTGATTGTCTCAATCATGTGCACTGGAATACGGATGGTTCTGGCTTGGTCAGCAATAGAACGGGTGATTGCCTGACGAATCCACCAGGTTGCATAAGTGGAGAACTTATAGCCACGACGGTATTCAAACTTATCTACCGCTTTCATCAAACCAATATTGCCTTCTTGAATCAAGTCCAAGAACTGCAAACCACGGTTGGTGTATTTTTTGGCAATGGAGATTACGAGACGTAAGTTGGCTACCGTCATCTCACGCTTAGCCTCACGAGTACGCTTCTCACCTGCAGTCATCTGCTTATTCACTTCTTTTAACTCTGGCAGTGGAATGACCACACGGGTCTGAATATCAATCAACTTCTGTTGAAGCTCCTGAATGGCAGGTACGTTACGCTGTAAGAGTGCACCGTAAGGCTTGTTCTCTTTGAGCAGCTTGTCAGTCCAAGTCAGATTCATGGCCATCTTTGGGAAGTCTTTTAATACTTCACCACGATTGACGCCAATCTTATCTACTAACAAGCTCACAATGCCACGCTCTAGCTTCCATACTTGGTCAACCTGAGAGCGCATCGTGTCACATAACTTCTCAACACTTTTCGCAGTTAAGCGGAAACCTAACAACTCGCCACGAATCAGATCTTGTGCTTTGATATAAGCAGGACAGTTATAACCATCCTTATCAAAAGCACGACGCATTTTGTCGGCTTGTGTGCGAACGATGGCAAATTTCTCGAGGGAGATTTGTTTTAACTCTTCAAGCTGTTTAGCATTGGCTGCTGCAGCAGCAGCGCCACCGCCACCGCCCTCATCATCGCCTTCCTCTTCTTCAGCATTAGGATCAATCTCTGGCTCTTCTGGTCCCAACTTAATATCTTCAGCGTTTGGATCTACTAGGCCATCCACAAACTGGTCAATCTCCATCTCGCCAGTAGTAATCTTGTCAACGTTGCTCAAGATTTCACTAATGGTAACTGGGCAGGCAGCCAAGGCCATCACCATATCTTTTAGGCCAGCCTCAATCTTCTTCGCAATCACAATCTCGCCTTCGCGAGTCAGAAGATCTACAGTACCCATCTCGCGCATATACATACGGACTGGATCGGTAGTACGACCAAATTCTGAATCTACCGTAGAGAGGGCTGCTTCAGCCTTTTCTTCGGCCTCTTCTTCAGAAGCGGCAGCTTCCGTGTTGTCAGACAGAATTAATGTTTCTGCGTCTGGAGCCTGTTCATAAACAGTAATACCAATATCGTTCAACAAGCTAATTAAAGTCTCTAATGCATCAGCATCAGATAACTCATCAGACATTACGTCATTCATTTCACCATGGGTTAAATAACCCTTGGACATACCCATCTTGATCAAGGTCTTCAAACGAGCACGGCGTAACTCCTGCTGCTCCTCTGTACCCAATTGTTGAGCTGCAAATTCTTTTAAGAGCGCCTTCTCTTTTGCTTTGCGCTCACGTGCTTTTTGACGATCCGTTAATACTGGCTCAGCGCCATCAGTAGGAGCCTCTACTTTAGCCTTACGACCGCGCTTTTTCTCCTCCTCAACTACCGGAGCAGCAACTTCAGCGGCCTTTGCTTTTTTACCTTTAACTTCTTCAACCTTTGCTACTGCAGAGGCTTTCACTTTTTTTACAGGCTCAGGCTTAGCAGCAGCTTTCACTGGTTTAGCTGGAGCTTTCACTGCCTTCACCGGCTTAACAGGTTTAGCTGCCGCTTTTTTGGCTTCAGGCTTAGGAAGCGCTTTTGCTTTTGGAGCTGACTTAGCAGCAGCCTTCACTGGCTTAGCTGGTTTGATTGACTTAGCCGAAGGTTTCTTAGCTACTGGTTTTGCAGCAGCTTTTGCTTTTGGAGCTGGCTTAGCTGGTTTGACTGACTTAGCCGTAGGTTTCTTAGCTACTGGTTTTGTAACAGCTTTTGCTTTTGGGGCCGGCTTGGCAGCAGCCTTCACTGGCTTAGCTGGAGCTTTCGCTTTTTTAGCGACTGGTTTGACTGGTTTTTTGGTCTTGGTATTAGGCATTTATTAGCACTTACTCACATTACTGTTATTGATATCGACTGATGAAGTACAGCCCCGTAGTCCGCTTGCCCAAAATTTCATCAAAATAAAGCGCAAGTAGCTGAATTAATTCATTTTTTTCTTGGGAACAGAGGATTATAGTCGATTGCGACTTTTTTAGCCCCCGATGAACTAAAAATAGTAAGTAGTTTCAGGCTATTTTTAGGGGTGTTTGCGTAAATACTTAAGAGAATTTCAGCTTTTCGCCTAATTCACGATACCTAGCGCGATCTTGGTCATCGGCAGTGCTGCCAGCAATCTTTTGTGCAATTGCGGTCATTTCTTGTTTTAAATGGGTCAGTTCTAGCTTTTTAAAGGCGCCTTCTAGATCTGCCGTAGCCCCATCCAGATCCAAGTCTGACCCCATGACTCGATTTCTAAGTACCTCGTATAAGGGGGCAAGCTCACTGCGTGAGAGTTGGTCTTGGAACATTGCAAAAGCGCCAGCGCCTGCGGTAGCAGACTGATTACCCTCACCTGGAATTAATTCTACTAAGTCACATTGAGATAAAAGATCTTGCATCAATGAGAGAGCTTTAGTTGATCGCTGTTCTGCAGCCTTCAATGCCAGTGAACGTTTATTGGCGTCTAATGATTTTCCAAGATGTGGAAACTGAATGATTACACGCAACATTTGCTCTGCTAAATCCGTTGGCGCCTTCGGTGGCTCAATATTTTGGATAGCAACGCGTTTTGCAGAACCTTTAGATGCTTGCCAAGGTGCGCCCTGCCGATTACTGTTAGCAAAAGAATTTGAATTGATTTGTGATCTAGCTTGTTGTGCAGGAGCTGGTACTGCTGTTAAACCACAAAATGACTCAAGCTCTGCCGGGGTCGTATTCGTTCGAATCGCGAGCTCACGCAAAATCTGAGTGCGTAATGCAATGGGTGGCATCGAGAGCAATAATGGTTTGGCTGCGTGATGGGTATGCGCTCTACCCTCTGGAGTAGTGAGCTCGTGGTCCTCACTGACAACCTTAAAGAAGAAGCTGGAGATCGACATCGCTTCTTTAATAACCTTCTCAAATGCAGTTGCGCCATAAGCGCGCACATAGCTATCAGGATCATGCTCTGTCGGCAAGAATAAGAAACGAATTTCTTTATCGTCAGACATCAGCGGCAAACAAGCCTCGAGTGCACGTTGTGCTGCACGTTGACCAGCAGAGTCGCCATCAAATGAGAAAACTACTTTGTCTGTTTGTCTGAGAAGCATACGAACGTGATTTGCTGTACATGCAGTTCCCAAAGTGGCTACTACATTCGGGAAACCCAATTGCGCCAGCGCCACCACGTCCATATAACCTTCACATACCAAGACATACTCTTGCGCACGAATTGCTTGTCTTGCTTCAAATAATCCGTAGAGCGTGTTGCCTTTTGAAAACAATGGCGTCTCAGGAGAATTTAAATACTTCGGCTCGCCTTGATCCAGAATGCGCCCACCAAAGCCAATGGTTTGACCTTTGGGATTGCGAATGGGGAACATGATGCGATCACGAAAACGATCGTAGCGCTTCACTGGAGCGCCTTCAGACTGCTCTCCCTGAATTAGGAGGCCGCCCTCTACAAGCGTCTTTGCTACTTCATCATTGGTATAAGAACCAAACACCGACTCGAGTCCTTGCCAGCCATCCGGGGCATAGCCCAAGGCATAACGTTTTGCGATCTCACCGGTCAGGCCGCGACCCTTTAAATACTCTACTGCTCTGGTATTGCCTTTGAGTTGTTGGCGATACCAATCTGCTGCTGAGCTCATCACCTCACTTAAGGCCATCGCTTGCTGCGCTCTTGCAACATCATTGGCGGTGCGCTCTTCGCGCGGCAAATCTAGCCCTGCAGAGCGTGCTAAATCTTCAATCGCATCCACATAACCAAGACCAGAATATTCCATCAAGAAACTAATGGCAGATCCATGGGCCCCACAGCCAAAGCAGTGATAGAACTGTTTAGTAGGCGACACTGAAAATGAGGGGGACTTTTCTGAATGAAAGGGGCACAAACCTTGGTAATTTGCACCGGCTTTTTTTAACTTGACGTGCTGCCCAACCACATCAACGATGTCAACCCGATTTAAAAGATCGGCAATGAAGGATTGTGGAATAAGCGCCATTAGGCTAGCAGTATGAAACTGTTTTACTGAGTTGGCTAGTCGCTCAATTACTTACTTGGCGAGTGCGGCTTTTACTAAAGCAGATACTTTACCCATATCAGCCTTACCAGCCAATTGACCCTTCAGAATGCCAATCACTTTACCCATATCTTGTGGGCCAGTAGCGCCTGTAGAAGTAACTGCTGCTGCAACTGCAGCCTCTACTTCAGTATCTGACATTTGGGCGGGCAAGTAGGCTTGCAAGATGGTCATTTCAGCAACTTCGATTGCCACCAAATCATCACGATTAGCTTTTTCAAACTGCGAGATTGAGTCTTTACGCTGCTTCATCATTTTTTCAATAATCGCAATCACAGCAGCATCATCCAGAACAATACGGTCATCCACCTCACGCTGCTTAATCGCAGCAAGCAATAAACGAATAGCCCCCAGACGTGCAGTCTCTTTTGCACGCATAGCATTTTTCATATCTTCAGTGATTTGATCTTTTAGACTCATTGCATTTTCCTGATGTTGAATATATCTCGCTATATAGCTGTAGTTAGCAATTCAAAAAACAAAAACCCGCTGCGTTTCACCGTCAGCGGGTTTCAAAGCTTCTCGGTGAAGAGAGCTTTTAAATTCTATTAGTAAAGCTTCTTAGGCAACATTTGGCTGCGAATGCGCTTGTAATGGCGCTTGGCAGCAGCAGCCTTTTTACGCTTACGCTCAGCCGTTGGCTTCTCGTAAAACTCGCGGGCACGCAAGTCTGTCAAAAGACCATTTTTTTCAATGGTGCGCTTGAAACGGCGCAATGCCACTTCAAATGGTTCGTTTTCGCGGAGGCGGACTGTAGTCATACTTATTTAACTCGTATATGCTCGATAAATATCGAAAAATTAACTGAATTGCGATTCTAGCACGAGCAAACCAAAAAATGATTGTTTTAGGAATAGAAACTTCTTGTGACGAGACTGGGGTGGCTTTATACAACACCACCCCTTGGGAAGAGGGCAAACCTGCATTTCAGGGCATTTTGGGGCAAGGTTTGCACTCCCAGATCGCTATGCACCGTGATTACGGGGGTGTAGTTCCAGAACTAGCCTCAAGAGACCATATTCGGCGTGTTTTACCCCTTTTAGACCAATCTTTAAGGCAATCAGGCCTCAAACTGGCTGATATTGATGCAGTTGCCTTCACCCAGGGCCCCGGCCTTGCTGGTGCCCTTCTAGTGGGTAGTGCATTTGCCAAGTCTCTAGCCCAGGGGCTCAATTTACCCTCCATTGGGGTTCATCACCTTGAAGGACATCTACTTTCTCCGCTTTTAGGTCAAAGTGCTCCCCAATTTCCGTTTATTGCCCTGCTCGTCTCTGGTGGTCACACCCAGCTCATGAAGGTTTCTGGCATTGGCCAATATGAGCTTTTAGGCGAAACCTTAGATGATGCTGCCGGCGAAGCATTTGATAAGACTGCGAAATTATTAGGGCTGGACTACCCAGGTGGCGCAGCTATTTCTAAGTTGGCAGAAAAAGGACGGCCTGGAATTTTTGATCTACCCAAGCCGATGTTGCACTCTGGTGATTTGGACTTCTCTTTCTCAGGCCTTAAGACTGCAGTTCTCAATCAGGTGAAAAAGTTTGAAGAGAAAAAGATTGCCGACTCTACTGAGGTAGCGCAATTTCAGGCAGATCTCGCGCGTAGCTTTGTTGATGCCATCGTTGCAGTGCTAGTGAGTAAATCAGAAAAAGCTCTCAAACAAACTAGCTGCAAACATTTAGTGCTTGCTGGTGGTGTGGGGGCAAATATGCAATTACGCAATGCGCTTGATGAAAAAGCAAAGAAAAATAGTTTTGAAGTGCACTATCCACCATTTGAACTCTGTACCGATAACGGAGTCATGATTGCATTTGCTGGAGCTCTACGCATGCTGGCTAAAAATAATGGCTCCACAACTTCTGGAGCCTTTGATATCAAACCCCGTTGGGATTTACAAAGCAATAATTTGGTTTAGCTTGCTTTATTTCTTGTGGCTAATTCTGGCAAAAGCGCTATGGTTATGAATGGATTCAAAGTTCTCAGCCTCAACCACAAAGGAGCGGATACGCTGATCAGCCTTAAGATTGCCAGCCACATCACGTACTAAATCCTCTACAAATTTAGGATTGCTATAGGAATGCTCAGTGACCCACTTCTCATCGGGACGCTTTAGCAAACCCCAAAGCTCACTAGAGGCTTCGCTCTCTGCGGCAGTAATTAAATCTTCAACTGTCATCTTCGTTTGTGAATCAAGTACAACATCCATCGTGACATGGGATCGCTGATTATGTGCACCAAATTCTGAAATCTCTTTAGAGCAAGGGCACAAACTCATGACTGGTACTTGAGCGCGTAACCCTAACTCAATATCTAACTTGCCTGCAGGATTTTGCTTGGCTGTTGCCATCCAGGTCACTTCGTAATCCATCAAGCTTTCTACGCCAGATACCGGCGCTGCTTTTTTAACAAAGTGGGTATAGGTAAATTGAACATGGCCTTCTTTAGCGTCAAGTAAGGGCAACATATCGCACACCATTGCAACAACGGTTGTGCTATCAACGGCCATCTCTTGCTTTTGAAGAAGCGCCATGAAACGCGACATATGCGTTCCTTTGACATGCGCAGGTAGGGCAACATCCATCTCGAACTGACCAACAGATGGAAAGTCTCCAGATGCACTGCGAATGGTTAAGGGGTGACGTACGCCACGAATACCAACTTGCTCAATCGGCAAAGCACGCTCATCCAATGTGGATTGCACATCAGGCATTGCGCTAGCTTTCAGGAAGGCGGGGTTCATGTCGTTCATAGCTCTATTTTCAAGCAAAACGAGCTTATTTGCCCGCGAGCACTGAATTTATTCTGAATACGGCCGGAAAACGTTGTTTGATGGAATGTGTAATACCCTCCACATCCAGGCCACACTTGGTCATCAGTAGGTTGTAGTCTCCATGCTCAATGAATTGATCTGGAAGGCCTAACTGGAGAAGGGGTTTGCTAATTCCGAGATGCGCAAGCGCTTCTAAACAAGCACTTCCAGCGCCACCGGCAATCACACCATCCTCGATTGTTACAAAATAATCGTGATTCTCCGCTAAGGATTTAATGAGATCAACATCAAGTGGTTTTACAAAACGCATATTAGCAACCGTTGCATCAATTCCCTCTGCCACCTCTAGCACTGGATATAGCAAGGTACCAAATGCCAGAATTGCTAGGCGGCTTCCAGATGGCGCATTGGATTTGCGACGAATCTCGCCTTTACCAAATGGTAAGGTGCGCAGTTCCTTAGAAGGAATTAATCCAGCGCCTGAACCACGGGGGTATCTCACAGCACTAGGATGAGGTTGATGAAATGCTGTAGTCAGTAGATCGCGACACTCTGACTCGTCTGCTGGCGTCATCACCAACATATTCGGAATGCAGCGTAAGTATGGAATGTCGTAAGCACCCGCGTGGGTTGCACCATCAGCACCAACCAAGCCAGCACGGTCTAATGCAAACAAGACTGGCAGATCTTGCACAGCGACATCATGAATCAATTGATCATAAGCACGCTGCAAGAAAGTGGAATAAATTGCCACCACCGGCTTCATACCCTCACATGCCATGCCCGCAGCAAAAGTGACTGCATGTTGCTCAGCAATACCAACATCGTAGTAACGATTCGGAAAGTTTTTCTCAAACTCTACTAAACCAGAGCCCTCACGCATCGCCGGTGTAATACCAATTAATCGTGGATCTGCTTGGGCCATATCGCATAACCACTCACCAAATACTTGGGTAAAGGTTTTCTTGGTCGCCGCAGCTTTTTTGACGCCCTCTTTAGGATTAAATTTACTAGGGCCGTGATAGAGCACAGGATCGGCTTCAGCCAACTCATAGCCTTGACCCTTGCGAGTTACCACGTGCAAGAACTGTGGCCCACCGCCCTCTAGGGCTAAGCGGCGTACGTTCTGCAGCATTGGAATTAAGGCATCTAAATCATGGCCATCAATTGGCCCAAAGTAATTAAAGCCAAATTCTTCAAAGATAGTTGAAGGTGACACCATGCCTTTGGCATGATCCTCTAGACGTTTTGCAAACTCGCGCAGCGGAGGTGCAATCGATAAGACGCTATCGATACCCTTTTTAGTAGCCGAATAAATATTGCCACTCAGTAATCTCGCTAGATGACGATTGAGCGCGCCCACTGCAGGAGAGATCGACATATCGTTGTCGTTCAGAATAACAACTAAAGGCAGATCGTCATATACGCCAGCGTTGTTCATGGCCTCAAAGGCCATACCGCCAGTCATTGCACTATCACCGATGACTGCCACGGCTACATGACGCTCACCCTTTGTCTGAAAGGCACGAGCCATACCCATCGCCGCTGAGATGCTGGTTGATGAATGCCCTGTTCCAAATGCATCAAACTCACTTTCAGCGCGTTGCGGGAATCCGGATAATCCCTGGAACTGACGCAGAGTGTTCATGCGCTCACGACGACCCGTCAGTATTTTATGTGGATAGCTTTGGTGACCCACATCCCACACGATACGATCGTGTGGAGTATCAAATACATAATGCAGCGCAATCGATAACTCTACTGTTCCTAAGTTGGATGACAGGTGTCCGCCAGTTTGCGATACCGAATCCAAAACAAATTGGCGCAACTCATCAGCAAGCGCTGGCAATTCTTCACGAGTCAGTTTTTTTAATTCGTCGGGGGAGTTGATGGAATGTAAAGTCATTAAATTGATTTAATCTGTATTTATTTAGCTCTATTCACAACCAAGAGTGCTAAATCTTTTAAGGCGTCTGCCTTGCTACCAAAATCAGTGAGACTAGCGATGGCCGCTTCTTGCAACTCTTTAGCCTGCTGTTGAGCGTAGTCTAAACCCATCAAGGTCACATAGGTAGGCTTGTTTGCAGCTGCGTCCTTACCTGCTGTTTTTCCAAGGGTTTGGCTATCGGCCGTTGCATCAAGCACATCATCAACAATCTGAAAAGCTAAACCAAGGGCTGTTGAATATTTTTGGAGTTGCGCCATTTGAGTAGGGTTTAGATGCGCTGCAATACCGCCTAATTCAACAGCGCAAGAAAGTAAGGCACCGGTTTTCATGGCATGCATTTGTTTTAAGCCTGCCAGATCTAATGTTTTCCCAACGCTCTCTAAATCAATTGCTTGGCCACCAGCCATGCCACGCGAACCAGAAGCAGCGGCTAAAGAACTAATCATCAGCAAGCGTACGTCAACTTCACACTGCGCATTGGCGAGTATCTCAAAAGCGCGAGTTTGCAAAGCATCGCCAACTAAAAGAGCAGTCGCTTCATCAAACGCTTTATGGACTGTTGGCCGGCCACGACGTAAATCATCATCGTCCATACAAGGTAGATCATCATGTACTAATGAATACGCATGAATACATTCAATCGCAACTGCTGCAGCATCTAATGCTTGTGCTTTAGCATCACCAAGAGAGCCTGCCGCATAAACTAATAAAGGACGAATGCGTTTACCGCCGCCTTGCGCTGCATAACGCATGGCTTCGTGCAAACGCTTGGGCGTAGTTTGTGCAGAATCAAGCAAGCTATCCAATGCCGTCTCAGCTCGTTCAGAGTGATTAGTAAGCCACTCTTGAAATTGAAAAATGGTAGTCATTAAGCCTCGAACACTCGCACTTGTTGTTCAACTTGAGCAAGCACTCCCTGGCAATGTTTCAACAAAGCAGCGCCGCGTTGATAAGCCAAAAGGGTCTCTTCCAAGGAGAATTTTCCTGATTCCATGTCCAAAATTAACTTTTCGAGCTCTTTTACGGCTTGCTCATAGCGAAGATCTGGGTCAATTGTGACCTCAAGGCCTGATTTTTGAGTCTCTGACTTTTTGGCTGGCATACGCTGTTTCCTTCATATTTCCCATACGGATAGCCCTACATATTAAAGCGAGAAGCCCCTCCGATGGGTATAATCTACCCCTTCCTTTCCAATATCGATCCGTCGATGGTTGGATTGGTTATTCCGCTTAGCTTCGGCTGACGTTTTCGGGGGTGGGGAGAATGACTAATCTGGCTACCGCGCAGAAGCTTGCGCCGTCCAATCTACAACTGCCGGTTTCGGCATATTTTGACGCTGACCTGTATCAGCGTGAAATTGAACTGCTTTTTAAGCAGGGGCCTGGCTATGTTGGCCACGAACTCATGGTGCCTGAAATTGGCTCCTATCAAACTTTATCCGCAGAAAACGAAGGTCGCATCCTCGTTCGCAATGAATCTGGTGTTGAGCTGCTTTCTAATGTCTGCCGTCATCGCCAAGCACTCATGCTCAATGGCAAAGGTAAAGTAGACAATATTGTTTGCCCACTCCATCGCTGGACTTACGATTTAGGTGGAAGTTTATTAGGCGCGCCCCATTTTGAAGATAAACCTTGTCTTAACTTAGGCAAGTCCCCTTTACAAAATTGGCAAGGCATGTTGTTTGAAGGCCCACGCGATGTACGCGCTGATCTTGCAAAACTGGGTGTAGCTGACGATCTTCAATTTGATGGCTATATGCTGGATCATGTTGAAGTACATGACTGCAATTACAACTGGAAAACGTTTATCGAGGTTTATCTCGAGGATTACCACGTTGTGCCGTTTCACCCTGGCTTAGGTAAGTTTATTTCTTGTGAAGACTTGCACTGGGAGTTTGGTGATTGGCATAGCGTACAAACTGTTGGCATACATAAAGATTTGCAAACTCCAGGCTCACCGGTGTATCGCAACTGGCATGAAGCAGTCTTACGGCAATATCAAGGCAAGACTCCACGGCATGGGGCTATCTGGCTGACCTACTACCCTAATGTGATGGTGGAATGGTACCCAGGCGTTCTCTGTGTTTCCACTTTGCACCCAATGGGGCCAAATAAAACTCGCAATATTGTTGAGTTCTATTACCCAGAAGAAATTGCCTTATTTGAGCGCGAGTTTGTAGAGGCCGAGCGTTCCGCCTACATGGAAACTTGCATTGAAGATGATGAGATTGGTGAGCGCATGGATCAAGGTCGTGCTGCACTGTTTGCACGCGGCATTAATGAAGTAGGGCCTTATCAAAGCCCCATGGAAGACGGTATGCAACATTTTCATGAATGGTACCGTCGCGTCATGAATTTTCAAGGCGCATAATTAAGGCGCACTCTTTAACCATTTTGCATTCAAGATAGGAAGCCTTATGACTCCTCTAGTTTCCGCAAACCAGTTAGAAGAAATTCTCAACAGTGGTGAGAATGTTTTGCTCTGCGATTGCCGCTTTGATTTAACTAACCCAGAAGCCGGCAGAAAAGCTTACGAAGAAAGTCATATACCCGGCGCTATTTATGTCGATCTTGATCAAGACATGTCTGGTACTAAAACGGGAAGTAATGGTCGACATCCACTTCCCAACCCACAAGATTGGGCAAAAACCAAAGCCCGTTTAGGCATTAGTCCAAACACTTTAGTCGTAGCTTACGATAAACAAGGCTCGGTTTATGCCAGCCGCCTGTGGTGGATGCTCAAAGCCACTGGGCATGCCAATGTCCGCGTCTTAGATGGTGGCTTAGATTCCTGGAATGGTCCGATGGGCACAATACCCCGCAAACCGACACCGACATCTCAAGCCATTGAGCCCATGCCCTATGTTGGCCTAGTTTCAGTTAATGATGTGGTGAGCAATCTAGAGTCTGGCAAAAATCTCGTACTGGATGCTAGAGCAAACGATCGTTTTCATGGACAGAACGAAACTCTAGACCCTATCGGTGGGCATATCCCTGGCGCAGTCAATCACTTCTTTAAAAACAACCTGTCGGCCACTGCATTTAAAGCGCCGGAACAACTGTTTAAAGATTTTGTAGAGTTACTGGGAACTAAAAAGCCATCTGAAATCATTCATCAGTGTGGCTCAGGCGTTACTGCTTGTCATAATCTTTTGGCAATGGAAGTAGCAGGATTAAAAGGCTCACGTCTTTATGCAGGCAGCTGGAGTGAGTGGTGCGCTGACTCAACAAGACCAATTGCTACAGATTAGTAGCAATTAAGCTATCAATGCAACATTGATAGCAAGATCACAAATCCTACGCCGCACGCAATTAAAAGAGTTTGACGCAAAGACTCAGCCCAGTGAGGGCGGCGATGCATTTGCGGAATTAAATCACTCACCGCAATATAGATAAAACTACTCGATGCAATCACCAACAGATACGGCATCGCAGCGTGCGCCTTCTCTAAGAAGAAGTAGGCCAATACGCCACCAAGTACTGCTGCTAATCCACAAATCAGGTTGTACAACAATGCGCGAGTTTTTGAGAAGCCTGCATTAAGCAACACAATAAAGTCACCAATCTCTTGCGGAATCTCATGGGCGATGATTGCTATTGCAGTAAAAACGCCAACCTGATAGTCAGCCATGAAGGCAGCAGCAATCAAGATACCATCCACAAAATTATGAATGCCATCGCCAACTAAAATCATCCAACCGCTACGTCCAGCATTCTCAGCATCATGTCCATGGTGATGGGAATGACCATCCCCTTCGTGATGGTGGTCATGACGCAGAAGGGCAATTTTCTCAAGCAAGAAGAAGCCCAATAAGCCCGCAAGCAATGTCGCAAACAATAGCTGTGGGCTTGCCCCTCCCATACTGAATGCTTCAGGTAAAGAATGTAGTAAGGCGGTTGCTAACAAAATGCCGACCGATAAACTCACCATGTTATGGACCATCTTAGCAAGCAATGCTACAGAAAAGGTAGCCGCTACCAATACGCTAGCAGCGCCTGCTAAGGCAGTAACCAAGACAATGGTTTGTAATATCGTCATAGCGACTAAACCACTCCCATTTTCTTAAACCAAGCGATACACTTTTCCCAACCGTCTTTTGCAGGGCCTTCACGATAGGTAGCGCGATAGTCTGCATGAAAAGCATGGGGGGTATCGGGATAAACCTCAAATTGAGATGCTTTAGCAGCAGGATTCTTAGGGGCTGCTTGCGCTAATGCCGCCTTCATCTGATCAACACTCTCTAGAGAAATACCAGTATCAGCACCACCATACAAACCAAGCACTGGTGCCTTCAAGTCAGCAGCAATATCGACTGGATGGCGTGGATTACCTTCTGTCTTTTCACCAATCAAGCGACCATACCAGGCTACGCCTGCGCGTACTTGCGGCAATGTGGCGGATAACCAAGTAATACGACCACCCCAACAAAATCCAGTGACGCCCACTCTTTTAAGATCGCCACCATTTTTTCCAGCCCACACTAAAGCAGCCTGCAAGTCATTTAAGACTTGTGCGTCCGGGGTTTTGGAAACAATATTAGCGAAGATTTCTGCGGTAGTGCCATAGGTATTTGGATCGCCAGCACGAGTAAAAAACTCCGGAGCAATAGCGAGATAACCGAGCTTTGCAAAGCGGCGAGTGATATCGGCAATGTACTCATGTACACCAAAGATCTCACTCACTACGATAATGATCGGTACAGGTCCTTTAGAGTTTTCAGGGCGCGATACATAAGCAGGCAACTGAAAGCTGCCTACTGGAATCATTTGCTCGCCCGCCTTAAGACCTTTAAAATCAGTCACAATCGCAGAAGCCATCACTGGCTCTGATGCTGTAACAAATCCAACACCGATAGTAGTTACGGCCGTGGCACCTAGCGCTGAGGTCTTCATGAAACCTCTTCTACCATTTTGTATTTTTTCAGTCATTTTTGTCTCCTCGTCATGATTACTAATGTGCTTCTTCCCAATTATCGCCAATACCAATACTCACTACCAAAGGTACCTTTAACTCTGCAACATTACACATCAAGCCAGGCAATTTAGCTTGCAAAAGCTCGATTTCATCCAAAGGCACATCAAATACCAATTCATCGTGTACTTGGAGAAGCAGTTTTGTTTTCAATTGCTCCTTTTCAAGCCAATCCTCAACTGCAATCATGGCCAACTTAATCAGATCTGCAGCGGTGCCCTGCATCGGAGCATTAATTGCAGCGCGCTCCGCACCTTGGCGACGTGGGCCATTCGAGCCTTTAATCTCTGGCAACCAGAGACGGCGCCCAAAAACTGTTTCCACGTAACCGTTTTCTCTGGCCTCCAAGCGAGTGTGCTCCATATATTGAGCAACTCCTGGGTAACGATCAAAGTATTTGGCAATATAGTTTTGTGCAGCAGAGCGTTCGATTCCCAAGTTACCCGCAAGACCGAATGCACTCATGCCATAAATCAAGCCAAAATTAATGACCTTGGCATAACGTCGCTGCTCAGAGCTCACATCATCTAAGGGAATGCCGAAGATTTCTGCAGCTGTAGCCTGGTGAACATCCTTACCATCTCTAAAGGCTGTTAACAAATTTTCATCCTCAGCAATATGCGCCATGATGCGCAGCTCAATTTGCGAATAGTCTGCTGAAAGTAATTTACAGCCATCAGCCGGTACAAAAGCCTCCCTAATACGACGGCCTTCTTCAGTACGCACAGGAATATTCTGTAAGTTGGGATCGCTAGAGGCCAAGCGGCCAGTAACTGCAGTGGCTTGAGAGAAGTTGGTATGTACACGACCCGTCTTTGGATCAGCCATACGTGGAAGTTTCTCAATATAAGTGGACATTAGCTTCGCTAAACTGCGGTAGTCCAAGATACGTGCTGGCAAGGGGTAATCTTCGGCAAGTTTTTGCAATACCTCTTCATCTGTAGAAGGTGCGCCGGAAGGTGTTTTCTTAATGACCGGCAACTCCAGTTGGCCGAATAATATTTCAGCAATCTGCTTGGGTGATTGAATATTGAATGGTTGTCCAGCCAGCTGATGAATCTCTCCTTCTAACTCCAGAAGACGCTTACCCACTTGCTGACCTTGCTTAGCTAATAAAGCAGAATCAATCCGAATGCCGTTGCGCTCCATGATGCCCAGTACACGCATCGCTGGCATTTCAATCTTTTCATAGACATACAGCAATCCCTGATTTTCCTGAATCTGTGGCCATAGCTCTAAATGCAGACGCAAGGTAATATCTGCATCCTCTGCTGCATAGTCCGTAGCAATTTTGAGATCAACTTGATCAAAGCCAATCTGATGAACACCCTTGCCGCAAACCTCTTCGTAACGAATCGTCTTCATGCCTAGATGACGCTCAGCCAAGCTATCCATATTGTGTGGAAGATGTGATTCCAACACATAAGACTCTAGCAAGGTATCAAATGCAACGCCATTTAAGGTAACCCCATAGTTAGCAAAGATATGTGCGTCATACTTTAAGTTTTGCCCGACCTTTAAATGCGTTTTACTTTCTAACCAAGGTTTCATGCGCGCAAGAACAGTAGCGCGATCTAGCTGCACCTCTCCATTGCGATGTGCCACCGGAATGTAACAAGCCTCACCTGGCTTGACCGATAAAGAAATGCCAACTAACTCTGCAGCTAGCGCATCCAGACTAGTGGTTTCTGTATCAACGGCAGTTAATTCTGCTGAATCAATTTTCTTGAGCCATTTTTCAAAGCTCGCTTCGTCCACTACGCATTCATATGTTTTCTCAATGGCACCTTGAAAATCTTTCGCATCTTGTGACAAATCTTTGGTAGGCGAAGTTGCAATCACTGTAGATTTTTTTGGCGAAGCAAACTGATCGGCTACTTGATTAGCAATTGGAGTGCCTGCTAAGTCAACAGTAGCCGCAGGAGCGTCATTCGGTGGACTTGTTAGCTGCTTTTCTACATCCCGCAACCAAGTCTTAAAAGCATAGCGCTCAAATAGTTCTCGCAGTAAAGCGGCATCTTCAGACATTGCATGGAGATCATCTAAGCCAGGTAAATGTGGGGATAAATCACAATCGGTTTTAACAGTGATCAGTTGTCGCGCTTGAGGTAGCCATTCCAATGAGGCACGCAGATTTTCTCCAACCACGCCTTTTACTTGATCAGCATTGGACATCAAATTATCAAGGTCACCAAATTCTGCTAACCATTTATTAGCTGTCTTTGGTCCAGCCTTAGGAACACCCGGAACGTTATCGACCGCATCTCCAATAATGGATAAGTAATCGACTATGCGCTCTGGTGGAACACCAAACTTTTCAATCACGCCATTGATATCTAACTTTTCATTAGTCATCGTATTAATCAAGGTCACCGATGGATTGACTAACTGAGCTAAATCCTTATCGCCAGTGGAGATGATGGTTTCCCAACCCGCTTGCGTAGCTTGGCAAGCTAAGGTACCGATCACATCATCAGCCTCAACTCCAGAAACCATTAATACCGGCCAGCCCAATGCTTTGACAATCGCATGAATCGGCTCAATTTGTTTGACCAAATCCTCCGGCATTGGGGAGCGATGGGCCTTGTATTCGGAGTACATTTCATCTCGGAAAGTCTTACCTTTGGCGTCAAAAACACAGGCAATGTGGTCGGCCTTGAGCTCCGACCTGGCTCGGCGCATCATATTGACCATGCCATAAATGGCCCCAGTGGGCTCCCCAGCCCCATTTCTGAGGTCTGGCATGGCATGGAAGGCGCGATAGAGGTAGCTAGAACCGTCTACCAACAAGAGTCTATGTTTAGTCATACCGCAATCGTACAATCTAGTTGTGAATTGCCTACAGGTCTGGTTAAGGAACCGTCCGAGAGTAGGCTTAAAAAGGTGAAAAATGATGCATGCACTAACCAACTTAATTAGCCACGCCTTCAGTCAAAACCTGGCTCTCATGAGCTTTTTGATGGCTTTAGGACTTTTAGCAGTAGCACCTGCACATGCCCAGAATAACAGCCAAGCCCTAAGTCCTTCGGAACTCAACCGAATCAACAATCAGCCGCTTGCACCTGTTGCAACTCCATCAGGCGCCCTCAATTCTCCCCAGAGTCGCAATCCAAGCTATCAATACAAGGACGCGAATGGCACTGAAATCACAGAATACAAAGATACCAATAGCCCAACGCAAGTTCAAGTAAAAACCAAGTACACCACTTATGAGATGTCTCCGCCAGATTCTGTAAAGCCTGGAGCGCAATCTGGAGAAGGTGGTTTGCTGAGCGTGCCTAGCATCAGTATTCCACTGAAGTAAAGAAAAGAATCGTTGCTGCTTTATGGCTGTATTTACCCCAATCGAACTAAAAGATATTTCCCATTGGATTGCTAAAGACTTCAAGATTGGCCAAGCCAGCGAAATTCGGGGAATTCATGGTGGGATTGAAAACTCCAATTTTTTCCTCGATACCATGCAAGATGGAAAAAAACAGGAGTACGTTTTAACCATCTTCGAAAGATTATCTGCGCAGCAACTCCCTTATTACCTGGAATTGATGCGCCACTTGGCAAACAAAGGCATTCCGGTTCCAAAGCCGATTGAGAATCACAAAGGTGAAATTCTGTTTTCACTCAAAGGGAAGCCCGCTGCAATTGTGAGCAAGCTACCTGGATTATCTAGACTCAAGCCAGAGGTAAAACACTGCAGCATGGTTGGCGAGATGCTAGCCAAGATGCACTTAGCTGGCAAAGACTTTTCTAAGACTCAAGAGAACTTACGTAGTCTTGGATGGTGGCAAAAAACAATTCCTCTGATAACACCACATCTCAATGCAGCGCAAAAAGATTTGCTGATCCACGAGCTAGCAATACAAGAAGCTTTTTTCAGCTCAGCTGCTTATGACATGATTCCGCAGGGTGCCAGCCACTGCGACCTTTTTCGGGACAATGTCTTATTTGATCCAAGGGGATTGGCTGATAGCTCTCAGGATCAATTAGGTGGTTTCTTTGACTTCTATTTCGCCGGTACTGATAAGTGGCTATTTGACCTAGCAGTGACTGCAAATGATTGGTGTCTGGCTGATAATAAACAGGATTTAGATCCTGCACGCCTTGATGCCCTCATGCAAGCATATCAATCGGTACGCCCTCTCACTAGCGAAGAACAAGCGAGCTGGCCCCTCATGCTTCGTGCAGCAGCGCTGCGTTTTTGGGTATCTCGCCTTTGGGATTTTTATTTACCTAGGGATGCGCAAATGTTGACACCGCATGACCCAACTCACTTTGAACACATTCTTTTAAGTCGCCGATCCCTATGAAACTAAATTCCGTTCCACCTAAAGAAGGTTATACCTGGATCAGGCAAGGCATTTGGCTCTTTAAACAGAATCCATTGGGCTTCTTGATGTTGGTCTTTTTGTATATCTTTGCAGCTCAATTGGCAGTGATTATTCCGGTGATTGGTGTGTTTGCTGTGTTACTTCTCACACCAACACTATCGGTAGGCTTTATGACTGCTTGTCGCCAAGCCATTCAAAAGGAGCGCATCAGTCCGATGGTGTACTTGATCGCACTGAAGTCTGGCGCCCTCATACGCAAACGTATCTTGCAACTGGGTATCGTGTATGCGGTTCTGATTTTGCTTCTTAGCTTTGTCTTAAGTCTCTTAGTAGATTTTGAATTACTAATCCCATTAATGACAAGCGATAAGCCGATTACGCCCGAGGCCCTTCGTCAAATTTACTTGGTGCTGTTCTTTGGAGCAATTCTCTATATTCCGGTAGCCATGTTGATGTGGTTCTCACCAGTTCTAGTAGCCTGGGAAGATATGCCTGTTGCTCAAGCGCTCTTTTCTAGCTTCTTGGCCTCCTGGACTAATAAGTCAGCATTCTTTGCATATCTGACAATTTGGAGCGTTGTTTTGATTGCCATCCCATTAACGGTGGGCATGATTTTTGATGCAATGGATCTAGGTCAGGCCGCTTCTTTCATTATTGCGCCCATCTCTATGGCAGGTCTGACTGTAATGCACTGCTCCTTCTATGCAACCTGGAAAGCCTGCTTCACAGAAGATGAAGTCATTCCATCTGCTTAAGCATTAAATGAGATTTCAAACTAATCAATCGCAGCAAGCTTGGCGATACTGAGCTGCAACCATTTCACGCCATGCCGCTTGAAGTTCACTTGGGCTCGCGCGTCCGTATCAACACCTTCTAACCCCGTAACTCGCCCCTCACCAAATTTTGTATGAAACACATTTTGGCCAATCGAAAATGGATAACTTCCACGCGGTGGCGAAGCCAGTCTTTTCACTTCAGTTGAAGCTGAGCCAACTCGCTTTGTAGGTCTCGGACGTTCGCTACCAGAGTCAAAGAAATCATCAGATTCGTATTCGCGCTGGCGGGTATAGCCATCCTGCCAGGTCGCTCCAGATTTAGTGCCTCCACCCCAGCGTGCATCTTTTGCCTTTGGTGTGAGCCACTTCAAAGATTCAGAAGGTAATTCCTCTAAGAAACGGGATGGCATGTTGTAACGCACTTGGCCATGGAGCATGCGTGACTGAGTATGTGACAAATACAAACGCTCCTTAGCGCGAGTAATTGCGACATACATTAAGCGGCGCTCTTCTTCTAAGCCATTCTGCTCATTGATACTGTTCTCATGAGGAAATAAACCTTCTTCTAGGCCCGTAATGAATACGGAGGTGAACTCCAAGCCTTTGGCGGAGTGCACTGTCATTAACTGCACTGCATCTTGCCCAGCTTGAGCCTGGTTATCACCTGCCTCCAAGGAAGCATGGGATAAGAAGGCTGCTAAGGGTGAAACTTCAACGATGCCAGGAGCATTTTCACCAGGCAACATGGCCGCAGCAGCATCCTGTCCGTACCCCTCTTCAGCAATAAAAGCCGTTGCAGCATTAATCAATTCTTGTAAGTTCTCTACACGATCTTGACCTTCACGCTCCGAAAGATAGTGCTGAATCAAACCACTGTGCTGAATTACAAACTCAACGGTTTCAGGAAGGGTGTTATGACGCGTAGCTTCACGCATGTGATCTACTAAACGTACAAATCCACCCAGAGCAGCACCGGCTTTACCCTCTAAGGAAGAGGCAGCAGTGTACAGAGAGCATTGCTGAGACTTGGCTGCATCTTGTAAGGTCTCGATTGATCTTGCACCAATGCCACGTGTCGGGAAATTGACTACCCGCGAGAAAGAAGTGTCATCGTTTGGATTTTCGAGCAAACGTAAATATGCAAGCGCGTGTTTAATTTCAGCGCGTTCGAAGAATCGCAATCCACCATAGACGCGATAGGGAATGGCTGCCGAGAACAAAGCATGTTCAATAATTCGAGACTGTGCATTACTTCGATACAGCAGTGCTATTTCAGTGCGTTTAATGCCACTACTAATAAGGGCTTTAATCTCATCAACTAACCAAGCAGCCTCTGCATGATCACTCGGTGCATCAAAGATACGCACGGGTTCACCGTGGCCTGCATCGGTTCGTAGATTTTTTCCAAGTCGCTCTGAGTTATTGGCAATTAAATGATTTGCTGTATCTAATATATGTCCGTGTGAGCGATAGTTCTGCTCCAACTTCACCATCATAGGGTGATACTGCTTTTCGTAAAGGCGCATATTCTCAACATCAGCACCGCGAAAGGCATAAATACTTTGATCATCATCGCCTACCGCAAACACTGCACTGCTTCCCATGCCACTCACATTAATACGACTAGCATCATGGCCAGATAATAATTTGAGCCACGCATATTGCAAAGCATTGGTATCTTGAAACTCATCAATCAAGATATGGCGGAAGCGTTCTTGGTAATGCGTACGAATCGCCTCGCTATGTTTTAGTAACTCGTAGCTGCGCAAGAGGAGTTCAGCAAAATCAACCACCCCTTCACGTTGGCATTGCTCATCATAAGCTGCATAGAGTTGCGCCATCTTTGCCTGAAAATCATCTCCGACCGATAAATCTTTAGCACGCTGTCCGCGCTCTTTAGCATGAGCAATAAAGTACTGCAGCTGTTTTGGAGGGTACTTCTCATCATCCACCTTCAAACCCTTCAAAAGACGCTTAATGGCAGAAAGCTGATCTTGGGTATCTAATATTTGGAATGTTGATGGCAAGCCGGCATCTTTATGGTGCGCTCGTAATAAACGGTTGCAAAGACCATGAAAAGTTCCAATCCACATGCCTCGGGTATTAATCGGCAACATGGCACTTAGTCGCACCATCATCTCTTTGGCAGCTTTATTGGTAAAAGTGACCGCCAGGACCCCTATAGGCGAGACCTGACCAGTTTGGATCAACCAGGCAATACGGGTCGTGAGGACGCGAGTCTTGCCGCTACCAGCCCCAGCCAAAATCATGGCTGATTGGGCTTGGCCATTTTCATTAACGGGCGGGAGGGTTACTGCCTCGCGTTGTTCTGGGTTGAGGTTGGCGAGCAGGTCAGAGTACATCGCCCCAATTATAATTTGCCTCTTATGCCAAATGCCTCAAATACCCCTAATTCACCAGCAGCCAGTTCGGCAGACGAACTCGCTAAATCCTATGAACCTGCCCCGATCGAAGCCTACTGGGGTCCAGAGTGGGAACGTAGGGGTATTGCCGAAGCCACCATGCTCGCAGGTAAGGGTGATTTTTCCATTCAGCTACCGCCCCCCAATGTCACTGGCACCCTACATATGGGTCACGCCTTTAACCAAACCATCATGGATGGCCTGGTTCGTCATGCACGCATGTCTGGCAAAAATACTTTGTGGGTCCCTGGTACTGACCACGCTGGCATTGCTACCCAAATCGTAGTCGAGCGTCAGCTCGATGCACAAAAAGTTTCTCGTCATGACTTAGGTCGTGAAAAGTTTTTAGAAAAAGTATGGGAATGGAAGGAAACTTCCGGTACTACCATCACCCGTCAAATTCGTCGCCTAGGTGCTTCGATTGATTGGAGTAAAGAATATTTCACAATGGACAGCAAGATGTCCAAAGCAGTGGTGGAAGTTTTTGTTCGCCTGCACGAACAAGATTTGATCTATCGCGGTAAACGTTTAGTGAACTGGGATCCCGTTTTAGGTACTGCGGTATCAGATCTTGAAGTGGTGAGCGAAGAAGAAGATGGCTCGATGTGGCATATCCGCTATCCACTAACCGATGACTCCGGCCACCTGACCGTTGCCACAACTCGTCCCGAGACTTTGCTAGGTGACGTTGCCGTCATGGTGAACCCCGAAGACGAACGCTACAAGCACCTCATTGGCAAGTCAGTCAATCTGCCTTTATGTAATCGTCAAATCCCGATCATTGCTGATGACTATGTGGATTTAGCTTTTGGTACTGGCGTAGTGAAGGTAACGCCTGCACATGACTTTAATGACTACGCAGTGGGACAACGTCATCAACTACCACTCATTAATATTCTTACTTTAGATGCGAAGATTAATGAAAATGCGCCAGCTGCTTATCAAGGCATGGAACGCTTTGCTGCGCGCAAACAAGTAGTAGTAGATCTAGATGCGGCTGGCCTATTAGAAAAAGTGCAGCCACACAAGCTCATGGTGCCCCGTGGTGACCGCACCCAAACCATTATTGAGCCGATGCTCACTGACCAATGGTTTGTGGCGATGTCCAAACCCAGTCCGGATAACCAATATCAACCTGGCTCATCGATCGCTGGCGCTGCATTAGATGCAGTCACTAAGGGTGACATCAAGCTTGTTCCAGAAAACTGGATTAACACATACACCCAGTGGCTAGAAAATATTCAAGACTGGTGCATCTCACGTCAGCTCTGGTGGGGTCATCAAATCCCTGCTTGGTATGGCGATGATGGCCAGATCTTTGTAGGCCGCTCTGAAGAGGAGGCTAAAGCAAAAGCTGTTACTGCCGGCTATACCGGCAAACTGAATCGCGACCCTGATGTTCTTGATACTTGGTTTAGCTCAGCACTTGTTCCCTTTAGTTCACTAGGCTGGCCAGAAAAAACACCTGCCTTAAATCACTTCCTACCATCATCGGTATTGGTCACTGGCTTTGACATTATTTTCTTCTGGGTGGCTCGCATGGTCATGATGACCTGTCACTTCACTGGCAAAGTGCCCTTTCATACTGTGTACGTTCACGGCTTAGTGCGCGATGCTGAAGGTCAAAAGATGAGTAAGTCCAAAGGAAACACCTTGGACCCAATTGATTTAATCGATGGCATCAAGATTGAAGAGTTAGTCGGAAAACGTACTACCGGCTTAATGAACCCCAAGCAAGCAGAAAGTATTAGTAAGAAAACCAAAAAAGAGTTTCCGGATGGTATCCCTGCATTTGGAACCGATGCCTTGCGCTTTACTTTTGCATCTCTGGCCTCTCTTGGTCGCAATATTAACTTTGACCAAAAGCGTTGTGAAGGCTATCGCAACTTCTGTAATAAGCTTTGGAATGCCACCCGCTTTGTGTTGATGAATTGCCCTGATGGCGACGAAGAAAATGGCTTTGCACCTTGCGACAATCAATGCGGTCCCGATGGCTATTTGGATTTTTCACCGGCTGATAAATGGATTGTTTCTCAACTCCAAAGAACTGAGGCTGAAGTTGCCAAAGGTTTTGAGAACTATCGCTTTGACAATATCGCAAGCAGCATCTACCAATTTGTTTGGGATGAGTATTGTGATTGGTACTTAGAACTCGCCAAGGTACAGCTGCAAACCGGCACCCCAGCCCAGCAACGTGCCACACGTCGTACGCTATTAAGGGTTCTAGAAACCATCTTGCGAATGGCGCATCCACTGATTCCATTCATTACTGAGACTCTTTGGCAAACCGTTGGACCTAAATCTGGAAAGGATTTAGAAAAACAAGAAAAGCAAACTATTGCCTTCCAGTCCTACCCCGTTTCTCAGCCAGAAAAAATTGATGAGAAGAGCGAAGCTTGGGTAGCGCAAATCAAAGCCATCGTAGATGCATGCAGAAACTTGCGCGGCGAGATGCAAGTGCCCCCCGGTCAAAAGGTTCCTCTTTGGATTAGTGGATCAGAAGCCTTCCTGCAAAAAGCTACGCCTTACTTACTCGCCTTAGCTAAACTCTCTGAGGTCAAAATCTATCTCGATGAGTCTGGCTTAGAAAAAGATGCTCCTGGCGCTCCGATGGCACTCGTTGGCGATCTGAAGCTACTTCTGAAGATTGAGGTTGATGTTGCGGCAGAGCGTATTCGACTTGGCAAGGAAATAGAGCGCCTCGCCAACGAAATCACCAAAGCCCGTGGCAAATTGACCAATGAAAGCTTTGTAGCTAGAGCTCCTGAAGAGGTGGTTGCCCAAGAAAAACAGCGTCTTGCTGGTTTTGAGCAGAATCATGAGAAGCTTGTTGCACAATTAGAGCGTCTGAAATAAAGCAATAGTCAATCCAGAGTGATCGGAACCCTTATGCCATTAACTACTAAAGCTGTTACCAAAGCCGTCTTTCCTGTTGCTGGCTTAGGCACTCGCTTCTTGCCTGCAACCAAAGCAAGTCCAAAAGAGATGCTCAATGTAGTTGATAAGCCCTTGATTCAGTACGCGGTTGAAGAAGCTATAGCAGCTGGTATTACCGAGATGATTTTTGTTACTGGTCGGAGCAAACGCGCTATCGAAGATCATTTTGATAAAGCATATGAACTGGAAGCTGAACTGGAAGCCAAAAACAAACAAGCTTTACTAGAAATTGTACGGAGTGTTAAACCAAGTCACGTTGATTGCGTGTATGTGCGTCAACCCGAGGCACTCGGCTTAGGTCATGCAGTTTTGTGTGCAGAGAAACTAGTACGTGATGAGCCTTTTGCCATCATCTTGGCGGACGACTTATTGGATGGACAACCCCCCATCCTCAAACAGATGCTTAAGGTATTTAATGAGCAAAACGGCTCAGTGATCGCCGTAGAAAAAATTGATCCAGCCAAGAGTAGCTCCTATGGCATCGTATCTGGCGACGAGGTGGCTAAAGGTATCTATCGCCTTAATGGCATTGTAGAAAAGCCCCAACCAAAAGATGCGCCTTCTAATTTAGCAGTTGTTGGCCGCTACGTTCTGTCCTCTGATATTTTTAGCCACATTCGCAATCTCAAACCAGGCGCTGGTGGCGAAATTCAGTTGACTGATGCGATTGCCTCCTTACTAAAGCAAGATTCTGTATTTGCTTATGAGTACGATGGCGTTCGCTATGACTGCGGTAGCAAGCTTGGCTACCTTAAAGCTTCAGTGGAATTTGCTCTTCGTCACCCAGAAGTAGCAACTGATTTTGCGGCTTACTTAAAGAGTCGCTCTTTAACTTAAGACTCTTTTTTTCGCCGACCTGCTCACTTATCTTCTTTTCATAAAGAAAATCAATACATCACCTTCAGTAGTGCTAGCGAGTAATTCATTACCCGTTTGTTTGGCAAATGCTGGAAAGTCATGGGCGGCACCAGCATCGGTTGCTTTGATCTTTAAGACTTCACCCGACTGCATGGTTGCTAACGCCTTTTTAGTTCGCAAGATGGGCAAGGGGCAGTTCATGCCAATCGCATCGACCTCAGCATTAAATACAATATTTTGATCACTCATTTGCTTGCTATCCAATCCTTAACGCCATCCAAGGCTGCGCCTAGCTTACTAGGGTCCGTTCCGCCAGCCATTGCCATCTCTGGCTTACCGCCGCCTTTGCCGCCCACCTGCTGAGCAACAAAATTCACGAGATCACCCGCTTTAACCTTGCCAATAGAGTCTGCAGTAACACCGGCAATTAAGCTGACTTTATCGCCCTGTACGGATGCCAGAACGATTGCTGCAGTTTTGAGTTTTGCCTTGAGTGCATCCATCGTTTCACGTAAGACTCCTGCATCAGCACCATCTAAACGAGCAGCTAATACCTTGAGACCATTAACATCAATTGCCTGACCAGCTAATTCGTCACCCTGACTTGCCGCCAACTTAGAGTTCACCTTTTCTAGCTCACGCTCTGCTTGACGCAAACTCTCTTGTAACTGCGCAACGCGGTTTACTAAATCACCTGGATGGGTTTTCAGAATCGCTGCAGCTTCATTCATTCTGTCTTCCATGCCCTGCAAGAAGTGAAGTGCATTATTGCCAGTGACCGCCTCAACACGACGGATCCCCGCTGCTACACCACCCTCAGAAACAATCTTGAGGCTACCAATATCTCCAGTGCGTGATACGTGTGTGCCACCACATAGCTCTTTGGAGCTACCAATTTCTAGTACACGGACTTCTTCACCGTACTTCTCACCAAACAGCATCATGGCGCCAGTCTTCTGCGCATCCTCCAAAGACATAACCTTACCTGATGTGGCGGTGTTCTCCAGAATCTCTTGATTCACAATATCTTCTATTTTGCGAATTTGCTCAGATGTAATCGGAGCATTGTGAGTAAAGTCAAAACGGGTCTTGGTAGCATCTACCAGTGAACCTTTTTGCTGAACATGATCACCCAGCACCTCACGCAAAGCTTTGTGCAAGATATGTGTAGCACTGTGATTTCGCATCGTATCAGTTCTTTGTTGAACGTCTACCAAAGCATTGAGCGTATCACCCACTTTAAGCTCACCCTCGAGTAAGTCACCTTGGTGACCAAAGACATCAGCCTGAATCTTAAAAGTATCTTCTACTGCAAAACGGACCGTCTCATTACGAAGCTCGCCTTTGTCGCCAACTTGGCCACCAGACTCCGCGTAGAAAGGAGTGTTATCCAGTACGATAACAGTAGCATCACCAGCCTTCACCGAAGCCACTGCAGATCCATCTACATATAGACCGGTTACCTTTGCACCCACATGTTTTAAGGTGTCATAACCATAAAACTGGGTAGGCTGGCCTTTGTACTCTAAGCCTTGAGCTACCTTGAACTTGCCGGCTGCCCTGGCTTGATCGCGCTGCTTTTGCATTGCCACTTCAAAACCGGGGGAATCGACTGTCACGCCACGCTCACGGCAGACGTCTGCGGTTAAGTCCAATGGGAAGCCAAAGGTGTCATGTAAACGGAAAGCGGTTTCGCCATCAACTACTTTGGCGCCGCCAGCTAAAGCGCCATCTAAAATTTCCATACCATTGGCAATCGTCTGAAAAAAGCGCTCTTCCTCTTGCTTTAGTACTTCACCAACCTTATCTTGTGCAGCACGCAATTCTGGATAGGCATCGCCCATCTCTTTAACCAGAGCAGGAACCAATTGATAGAAGAATGGTTTGCGTGCACCTAACTTGTAGCCATGACGAATCGCACGACGTGCAATCCGACGCAATACATAACCGCGTCCTGCATTACCCGGAATTACTCCATCCACAATAACAAAGCTACAAGCACGAATATGGTCAGCAATCACTTTAAGAGAAGGACTCTGCGCATCACAGCTCCCTCCACCAGCAGCATCTACAGCATCTTTAGCAGCCTTTAATAAATTGACGAAGAGATCGATCTCATAGTTAGAGTGAACGTGCTGCAAAATAGCGGCAATACGCTCAAGGCCCATGCCCGTATCAACACTAGGCTTAGGCAGCAGGTGCATGACACCGGCTTCATCACGATTGAACTGCATGAAGACGTTATTCCAAATTTCAATATAGCGATCGCCATCTTCATCTGGACTGCCAGGAGGACCACCAGGAATATGATCACCGTGATCATAGAAAATTTCTGTACAAGGACCGCAAGGTCCGGTATCGCCCATCATCCAAAAATTGTCAGAAGCGTAACGTGCGCCCTTGTTGTCGCCGATTCGAATAATGCGATCAGTTGGAATACCGATCTGCTTATTCCAGATCTCATAAGCCTCATCATCTTCGGCATAGACCGTGACCAACAGTTTTTCTTTGGGTAACTTAAATACTTGGGTCAATAAATCCCATGCAAGCTGAATCGCATCTTTCTTAAAGTAATCTCCAAACGAAAAATTACCCAACATCTCAAAAAAGGTGTGGTGACGTGCGGTGTAGCCCACGTTATCCAAATCATTGTGTTTGCCACCAGCCCGAATGCACTTTTGGGCAGTCGTAGCGCGGTTATAAGGCCGCTTATCAAACCCTAAAAACACGTCTTTGAACTGGTTCATCCCCGCGTTGGTAAATAGCAGGGTTGGGTCATCCCCCGGGACGACCGGACTGGACGGAACGATTTGGTGGCCTTTTTGGGCAAAGAAATCTAGGTATGCCTGGCGAATTTGAGAGACTTTCATGCTGATAATTATCGCATTGGCACCCGCCTAGGGCAAACCCTAGACAAGAGACCCCCTTAGTGCCTTACAATCGCTCAACATCAATAAATCGGCATTTAAGTCGATCAATAAGGAGCACAACTTGAAAATTCGCAATCAACGGGATTTTGGGGCTGGGATCATGTATATGGTCATTGGTCTCTTCTTCGCCATCATCGCAAGACAGTATCAATATGGCACAGCAGCCAAGATGGGCCCTGGTTATTTCCCATTCTGGCTGGGCATGCTGATGGCAGCTATCGGCTTATTGGTTCTTGTCAGATCTATGAATGCTAAGGCTGCGATCGAGAGTATTCCAAAATTCAATTGGCGCATCATGCTCCAAATCACGGGCGCGGTTGTTTTGTATGGCCTTTTGCTCCCTAGGATGGGCTTCTTAGTAGCTGTTGTGGTTTTAGTTTTTGTTGCAGCTAGTGCTAGCAAAGAGTTCACCTGGAAGGGTACTGCTATCAATGCCGCCTTCTTGGTAACCTTTACTTATTCCGTGTTTGTAGTGGGTCTGAAGCTTCAGTTCCCGCTCCTGCCAGTATTCCTACAACAATAAAGAACCGGGAAATTACAAAATGGATTTATTTGCTAACTTAGGCCTCGGTTTCGAAACCGCATTTACCTTACAGAATCTCCTGTACTGTTTGATCGGCTGTGTACTGGGAACCCTCATCGGCGTATTGCCTGGTCTGGGCCCGATCGCCACTATCGCGATGCTCTTGCCAGCAACTTATGCGTTGCCTCCAATTGCTGCATTGATTATGTTGGCTGGTATTTATTACGGCTCACAGTATGGTGGATCCACAACTGCGATTTTGCTCAACATTCCGGGGGAGACGTCGTCAGTGGTAACCGCAATCGATGGCTACCAAATGGCTCGCAATGGTCGAGCTGGTGTTGCCTTGTTTACTGCAGGTTCCGCTTCATTCTTTGCAGGTTGTGTGGCAACTTTAATTTTGGCTGCATTTGCTGCACCTCTCTCACAGCTCGCCTTTAAGTTTGGTCCTGCTGAATATTTCTCACTCATGGTCTTAGGACTAATTGGTGCGGTTGTTCTAGCATCTGGCTCCCTGATTAAAGCGATTGGCATGATCATCTTAGGTCTTTTGATGGGCCTCATTGGTACCGACGTGAACTCTGGCGTCTCACGCTATGCGTTTGATATTCCAGAACTCAGTGATGGTATCGGCTTCGTTGCAGTTGCGATGGGTGTATTTGGTTTCGCAGAAATCATGGGCAACCTTGAGAAAACTGGCGATGATGAGGGCTTCCTCAACAAACTTACAACCATGGTTCCAACCAAAACTGATGTGAAGCGCATGATCCCATCTATTTTGCGCGGCACTACTATTGGTTCTATCCTGGGTATTCTGCCTGGTGGTGGCGCTGCTTTGGCCGCTTTCGGCGCTTACTCTGTTGAGAAAAAATCTTCTAAGTACAGCCACGAGTTTGGCAAAGGTGCCATTGAAGGTGTGGCGGGTCCTGAAGCAGCGAACAATGCTGCTGCTCAAACCTCATTCATTCCATTGCTCACACTGGGTATCCCTCCAAATGCTGTGATGGCTTTGATGGTTGGCGCGATGACCATTCATAACATTCAACCAGGTCCACAAGTGATGACCAGTAACCCAGCTTTGTTCTGGGGTCTGATTGCTTCGATGTGGATTGGTAACGTGATGTTGATTCTCTTGAACTTGCCTCTCATTGGTATTTGGGTCAAGCTCTTGAAGATTCCATACCGCTTCCTCTATCCAGCGATTTTGGTGTTCTGTTGTATCGGTGTATATACCGTGAACAACACCGTGTTTGACGTCTATGTCACTGCTGGCTTTGGCTTGATTGGTTACCTATTCTTCAAACTGGGTTGCGAACCTCCTCCATTGCTCTTGGGCTTCGTGCTTGGGCCCATGATGGAAGAGAACTTCCGTCGTGCCCTATTACTTTCCCGCGGTGACTTCACCACCTTCCTGACTCGCCCACTTTCACTAGGCTTGCTGATTGCTGCAGCCCTCTTGGTAGTGATCGTAGCTTTGCCGGCGGTGAAGAAGACTCGCGAAGAGGCATTCGTAGAAGATTAATTCGCTTTACCTCTGTAGAAACGAGCCCGCAGCAGTTTGCGGGCTTTTTCTTTATGGGTAAGAGGTTTTCTCTACAATATGACTATGTCAGAAGATAGCAAACCCTCAAAAGCAAGTACTGGCGCCCTAGCTGAGCCCTCCAACTTCTTACGTCAGATCATTGATCATGACTTAGCAAGTGGTGCTTTTGCCAAGCGCACTAATTTAGCCGGCGAGCCTATCCCATCGATCATTACGCGCTTTCCGCCTGAGCCCAACGGCTATTTACATATTGGTCATGCGAAAAGTATTTGCCTAAACTTTGGTCTTGCTGCTGACTACAATCATCAGCCTGGTAGTGCGCGTTGCAATATGCGCCTTGATGACACCAACCCTGTCAAAGAAGATATCGAATACGCAGTTAGTATTTTGGATGCAGTCAAATGGCTTGGGTTTGATTGGGGTACCCATCTTTATCATGCCAGCGACTACTTTGATCACCTTTATGAATTTGCGCAAATTCTGATTCAGAATGGCAAAGCTTATGTTGATAGTCAAAGTGCTGATGACATTCACACCAATCGTGGTAACTTTGGTCAAGCAGGAAAAAATAGTCCGTATCGTGAACGTAGTCCAGAAGAAAACCTTGCTCTCTTTCGCGAGATGAAGAGCGGGAAGTTCAAAGATGGTGAACATGTTCTACGCCTGAAAATTGATATGGCTCACCCCAATATCATCATGCGCGATCCTGTTGTCTACCGTATTCGGCATACGGATCACCATCGCACTGGCAGCAAGTGGTGTATCTATCCCTTATATGACTTCACGCATTGCATCTCTGATGCCCTAGAGAATGTATCCCACTCTATTTGCACTCTCGAGTTTGAAAACAACCGCCCTCTTTATGACTGGATTGTTCATTCGCTAAAAGAACTGGGTGTCTTCAAAGATCCCGTGCCACATCAGTATGAGTTTGCCCGTCTAAACTTGACTTACACCATTACCAGCAAGCGCAAACTATTACAGCTCGTTGAAGAAAAACGGGTTGATGGTTGGGATGATCCGCGCATGCCAACGATTGTGGGTATCCGTCGCCGCGGCTATACCCCAGAAAGTATTCGTTTATTTTGTGAACGTATCGGAGTCTCCAAAGCAGATAGTTGGATTGATATGAGCACTCTTGATCAAGCGCTACGTGATGATCTGGAAGCAAGAGCGCCTCGTGCCACTGCGGTACTTAAACCACTCAAACTCATCATTCAGAATTTTGATGCTACCGCCAAAGAGCCTTGCTCTGCTCCGCGTCATCCACAACATCCCGAATGGGGTAATCGTGAATTTCATTTCACACGTGAGTTGTGGATTGAAGCGGATGACTTCATGAAAGAACCCATCAAAGGATTCTTCAGATTATTTCCACCGATGGGTGATCAGCCTGGAAGCCGCGTTCGCCTGCGCCATGGCTTTGTGATTGAATGTACTGGCTTTGAGACTGACGTCAACGGCAATGTCATTGCGGTTCATGCGACCCACTTCCCCGATAGCAAGAGTGGCACAGCTGGCTCCAATAACTATAAGGTGAAAGGGAACATTCACTGGATTAGTGCTGCCGAAGCGATTCCTAGTGAAGTGCGCTTGTACGATCATCTCTTTAGTGACCCACATCCTGATAGCGGCGATAAGAATTTCTTGGATGCGATTAATCCCCATTCCAAACAAACCATTACCGCCTACCTTGAACCTTGCATGAAAGAAGTGAAAGCAGAAGAGCGCTTCCAATTTGAACGTCACGGCTACTTTGTTGCCGATCAGCTTGATTCCAAACCTGGCAAGCCAGTATTTAATCGTACAGTTGGTCTTAAGGATTCTTGGAAATAGTATTCAGAAAATGTGTCACACTCGGATAACGAAGTGGCGTTTTGAGTTCATGCAGCCGAGTATTTGTCACCCTTCTTGATTCGCGCATAAACGACCATAGCATCGGATTGACAATTTTTTGTAATTGCTCGGCTGGCATTCTGGGTGGTCGATCTAGACCAAAAGCATCCGCCACCTCATCAAAATAGTCTCCCATTTTGGTCTCACCGCCATCGCACGTATTGATCACTCTCTGCGGTTTGCCGTGATACACCGCAGCGCAAACCAACCTTGCCAAATCATCACTATGAATGTGATTTGAGTAAGCATCTTCCTCGGGCCGCAGTACTGGTGTTTGAGACTGCAGACGCTCTAGCGGTAGACGGTCTGCCGCATAAATACCGGGTACACGCAAAATAGTTAAAGCCACTCCATGAGCAGGCGCCCACAAACGCAATGCAAGCTCAGCATCGACCCTTCTTTGGGCGCGCTCACTCTGAGGGCTAACTGGGGTACTCTCGCTGACTTTAGCGCCCTGGTGATCACCATAGACGCCTGTAGTACTGATATAAATCAGGCGCCTGACGGCTTGAGATCCTTGGGCTAAAATTCGGATGAGGTTACGGGTTCGGCAATCACGACTTCCTTGGTTTTGGGGTGGCGCTAAATGAATGGCGGTTTGAGCTAAACTGGATAAGCGCCATAAAGATTCTGGCTGGTCCAGATTACCCAGAATGGGAGTTGCGCCAACCTTCCTTAACTCCTGAAAGCGACTTTTCGAAGTCGTTAAGGCAAAAACTCGATGACTACGGGAAAGCTGTTTAGCCACCCGCAGACCAATGTCACCGCAGCCAATAATCAGGATAGAAGGTTTACCAAAAGATTGCATAAGTAACATCGTAACGATTTATTGAAAGGAATGAGAGTGACTTATCAGATCACGCTCAAAACGAGCGGCAAACAATTTACTGTTAATCAGGATGAAACCCTCCTGGAAGCCGCCCTGCGTCAAGGCATTAATTTACCCTATGGCTGTAAAAATGGTGCCTGCGGCTCCTGCAAGGCTAAAGTTGTAGAAGGTCAGGTGACCCATGGCCAACATAGCGAGAGCGCTTTGAGTAAGGCGGATGAGACCACTGGCGGTACTTTATTTTGCTGTGCCCACCCTCAATCTGATCTTTTGATTGAGGCCCGTGAGGTTCAAGGTGCTAGCGATATTGCCATCCGGAAAATGCCTTGCCGAGTCAATGTGATTGATAGGCCAAGTAGCGATGTCGCCATCCTTAAACTACAGTTGCCTGCTGCTGAGCGCTTTCAATTTCTGGCAGGGCAATATCTAGAGTTCCTCCTCAAGGATGGTCAGCGTCGTGCCTACTCTATTGCGAATGCGCCTGATCAAGAAGGTCCACTCGAGCTACATATTCGCCATTTACCTGGCGGCCTCTTTACTGATTTTGTATTTGGAACTGCGACACCCGCCCTCAAAGAGAAAGATATTTTGCGCTTTGAAGGGCCTATGGGGAGCTTCTTCTTGAGAGAAGATTCAAAGAAGCCCATCATCTTTGTTGCAGCGGGTACTGGCTTTGCCCCAATTAAATCCATCATCGAGCAGATGCAGGCCAAAAAGATTCACAGACCAATCGAACTCTACTGGGGTGGACGCCGGCCCAGCGACCTCTATTTAGACGATTTATGTAAGGCCTGGCAAAACGATATTCCTAACTTCAGGTACGTGCCCGTCATCTCAGATGCCTTGGTAGAGGATGCCTGGGGAGGCCGCACTGGCTTTGTTCATCAGGCAGTGATGGCAGACCATCCTAATATGAAGGCCCTGCAGGTCTATGCCTGCGGCGCTCCGGTAATGGTCAATGCGGCACGAGAGGACTTTTCATCCAAATGTGATCTACCCGAGGAAGAATTCTTTGCGGACTCCTTTACAAGCGCAGCAGATTTAGTCGCCAACTAAACTCCAATAAAGTTAGATAATAGAAACTTCATTAGCCCCATTTACCCAAACCGAGTATGAATAAGCCAGTTCAAGCGATCGACACCCATGCAGTGATGTTCATCACCCAACGCCCAGAAATCATCATGGTCGAAGGTACGGGCTCGTGGGTAACGGACAACAATGGCAAGCGTTATTTAGATTTCTTACAAGGTTGGGCTGTTAATTGCTTAGGCCATAGCAATCCTGGAATGATTGCAGCACTGAATGCTCAAGCAAAAAAAATAATCAACCCAAGCCCTGCTTTTTATAACGAGCCTATGATTGGCTTATCCAATCTACTCACTGAAAATAGTTGTTTTGATAAAGTCTTTTTTGCTAACAGCGGCGCTGAGGCAAACGAAGGTGCCATCAAACTTGCACGCAAGTGGGGTCAGATCAATAAAAATGGTGCCTTTGAAATCATTACTTTTGAACACAGCTTTCATGGCCGCACATTAGCCACGATGAGTGCCTCCGGAAAGCCTGGTTGGGATACGATGTTTGCCCCGCAAGTGGCTGGCTTTCCAAAAGCAGAATTAAATGATTTAGAGTCCGTCAAAAAACTGGTCACCGATAAAACAGTTGCGGTGATGATTGAACCCATTCAGGGCGAAGGTGGTGTGATACCTACCACTAAAGAATTTATGCGCGAACTGCGCAAGTTCACTAAAGAAAACAATATTCTGCTAATCGCTGATGAAGTACAGGCTGGTTGTGGCCGTACCGGTACCCTCTTTGCTTACCAGCATTACGGAATTGAGCCGGACATCATGACCTTAGGCAAGGGCATTGGTGGTGGCGTCCCCTTGGCAGCCCTCATGGCAACGAATTCAGTAGCTTGCTTTGTACCAGGAGACCAAGGTGGCACCTATAACGGCAACCCACTCATGACCGCTGTAGGTATGAGTGTCATCGAACAATTATTAGCGCCAGGATTTTTGGATAGCGTCAAAGCCAAAGGTGAATTACTCAAATCAGAACTGCTCAAACTATCCGTAGAATTTAATCTCGAGGGCGAGCGTGGCGAAGGTTTGTTGCGTGCACTCATGCTTGGCAAAGATATTGGTGGAAAGCTCGTTGAACTCGCTCGTGATCGCAACCCTGAGGGATTGCTGATTAATTCACCAAGGCCAAACTTATTACGCTTTATGCCAGCCCTCAATGTGAGTGAAGATGAGATTCGCCAGATGATCAATATGCTGCGTGAGTTACTTAAACAAACCGCTTAGGGTTGTTCCTTTTCAAACGCTGACTTATTCGCCTAAATAAGCTGTTCGTACTCTAGAGTCCTCTAGCAATTCTTTACCTGAGCCACTTAAAGTAATTAATCCACTTTCCATGACATAAGCGCGATTTGCGATCTGCAAAGCCAAACGTGCGTTTTGCTCTACCAAGAGAATCGTCATGCCACTGGCTGAAAGATTTCGGATAACATCAAAAATAGTTTCTACCATGATGGGAGATAAACCCATTGAGGGCTCATCCAATAGTAATAACTGGGGTTCCGCCATCATCGCCCTACCCATGGCTAGCATTTGCTGCTCCCCGCCAGAGAGGGTTCCTGCTAGCTGCGGTAAACGCTCCTTCAATCTTGGAAAGTAAGAGTAGACCTCTTCTAACTTTTGCTGAACAGCCTTGGCATCTTTTTTCAGAAATGCCCCCATCTGAAGATTTTCTAGAATGGTCATACGCTTAAATACCCCGCGACCCTCAGGAACCATGCCCATACCGAGTTGCACCAGATCATAGGCCGGCAATTTCTCAGTAGGACGACTTGAGAACCGAATCTCACCTGCTGATGGAGTCAATACACCAGCAATGGCCTTCAAGCTTGAGCTCTTGCCTGCCCCATTAGCCCCAATTAAAGCAACTAACTCACCCTGATCAACATGTAAATCAATTCCTTTGACGGCATTAATCCCGCCATAAGAAACTTTGAGATTTTTTACACTCAGCAAGGTACCCATCACACTGCCCCCTGACCGAGATAGGCCCTAATCACTTCTGGGTGCACGCGCACATCTGCCGGCTTACCCGAGGCAATCACTTTTCCGTAATCAAGCACTGTCAGGCTGTCACAAATACCCATCACCAAACTCACATCATGTTCGATCAGTAAAATAGTTTTGCCATCCGCCCGAATACGCAGCAATAACTCACGCAACTCCAACTTTTCAGTTGCATTCATTCCTGCTGCAGGCTCATCTAGAGCCAGCAGCTTAGGTTCAGTAGCCAAGGCCCGTGCGATCTCTAGGCGGCGCTGATGTCCGTACGATAGATTGCGTGCTTCCATAGCGGCATACTCACTTAAACCAACATAAGCTAGCAGTTGCAGTGATTTATCTCGAATAGATCTCTCCTCTCGCTTAGTAGATGGAAAGCGAAAGATTGCACCCAGCACTCCCGCGCTTGATCGACAATGGCAGCCGACCATCACGTTTTCTAGAACTGACATTTCACCAAATAGGCGAATATTCTGAAAGGTTCTAGCTAATCCAGACTGAGTGACCTCAGAGACTGACTCGGGAACATAAGACTTTCCATCAAATAAAAATATCCCAGAATCAGCTGGATATAAACCCGTAATGACATTAAAGAAGGTGGTCTTACCTGCGCCATTGGGCCCTATTAACCCAACGATCGAGCCATGTGGAACTTTTAAGCCCACTGAATCGAGCGCATGGACACCGCCAAAGCATTTAGAAACATTAGCGACATCTAAAAGTAAGCGCTCCATCATGAATTATTCCCACCCTTTTGCCAGATACCGCCTGGGCGATACAGCATGATTAAGATGAGGGCTAAGCCGTAAATCAGTTGGCGAATGATTTCAACATCAATAATCACATGGCCGAACAGGGCTTGTTGCAAAGGTTGCGCAATGCCACGCAATACCTCAGGAAAGATAGCGAGTAGAACTGCGCCCAGGATGACGCCAGGGATGTGCCCAATGCCACCAAGCACCACCATTGCTAACACGACAATCGATTCCCACAGGGTAAATGATTCGGGCGAAACAAATCCCTGAAAAGCAGCAAATAAAACTCCCGCTACACCAGCAAAAGATGCTCCGATAGCAAAGGCTAACAGTTTCATATTGCGAGTATTGATACCCATCGCCTTAGCAGCTATCTCATCTTCACGAATAGCTACCCATGCACGACCGATTCGTGAGTCCTGTAGATGTAAACAAACAATCGCTATGGATATGGCCAAAAGTAAAAACAAATAGAACACCAGATATAGACCAGGAATCTGTATAAATCCGAGATCCAATGGCTTTGCAAAAGAAATTCCAAATAATTGAATTGGATCAATTGCAGCAATTCCTTTAGGACCATTGGTCAGATTAAATGGACGATCCAGATTATTCATAAAGATCCGAATAATTTCTCCAAAACCCAAAGTCACAATCGCTAAGTAATCTCCTCGCAACTGTAGAGTTGGAAAACCTAAAATGATGCCAAATAGAGCTGCTAGGATGATGGAAAACACAGCAACAATCCAAGGTGAAAAATGCATCCCCTCCGGAAAGGCTGCCGCAATAGTCTCAAACTGCTGCGGTAAGTGCGGGGATGCTAATAGCGCAAAGCTATACGCACCAAGCGCATAAAAAGCGATATATCCTAAGTCTAGTAGTCCAGCAAAGCCCACAACGACATTCAAACCCAGGGCAAGAACGATATAAAGCAAAGCAAAGTCGAGCACTCGTATCCAGTAATTACCGCCACTAGCGCCAACCACCCAAGGCAAAATCATTAAGGCAACGATGCCGATCCATAAATAGGCGGACCGAGGGAGTTGATCAAATAGGGCTTTCTTAAGCACGGTCTGAAACCCTTTCACCCAAGAGTCCCGTTGGACGCAAGACCAAAACCAAGATCAACACTAAGAAGGCAAAGATATCTTGATAGTTTGAACCAAAGACGCCACCAGTCAAATCACCAATATAGCCAGCGCCTAAAGATTCAATTAATCCTAAGAGTAGGCCACCCAACATGGCCCCCTTTAAATTTCCGATGCCGCCCAAAACAGCTGCAGTAAAAGCTTTTAGGCCGGGAATGAATCCCATATAAAAATGTACATTTCCGTAGTTACTAGCAATCATGATCCCAGCCAGAGCCGCTAGCGCTCCGCCTAACATAAAGGTAATTGAAATAACACGATTCGGATTGACACCCATGAGTGCGGCAATTTGAGTGTTCTCTGCTGTAGCTCGCATGGCTCTACCAAGTTTGGTTTTTTCGACCAAGAACAACAAACCACACATCACTGCTAACGCAACCACAATGATGACAATTTCCTTACCAGTAATCGTTGCGCCACTACCCCATAAATCAATTGGAATTGAAGGCAACAATTGTGGATAGGTCATCGGGTTACGAGACCAAATCATCATCGCAATTGTTTGGAGCAAGATCGACATACCGATTGCAGAGATCAAGGGGGCTAAACGTGGCGCATTGCGCAGAGGACGATAGGCAATCCGCTCAATCCAGTAGCTTAAGCCAGCGCAAACGGCCATCGTGATAGGTAAAACAATTAAGAGGGTTAACCAACCCGGAAGATCGCTAGTGAAACTTAAGATTAATCCCAGTAATGAAAGCGATACCATGGCGCCAATCATTAGTACTTCACCATGAGCAAAATTGATAATCCCCAGTACGCCATACACCATGGTGTAACCCAAGGCAATCAAAGCATAGATGCTACCTAGCACTAAGCCATTGATTATTTGCTGAAGAAAGATATCCATTAAGTTACTGTGTTTATGAGGCGAAAAAAAAAGAGTGCCGCTTCTGCGGCACTCTTTTATCAACAGCATTTACATCTTAATGACGTCTAAAACAGTTTTCTTCTTATCTTTAAAGTCATACAAGGTAATGACACCCTCTTTCATATCGCCTTTATTGTCAAAGGCAATATTGCCAACCAAGCCATTCATCTTGGTATCTGGCATGGCAGCGAGAATCTTTGCTGGATCAGCAGAGTTTGCACGCTTCATTGAATCCACGAGGACATAAACAGCATCATAGGTAAATGGGGCATAGATCTGTACGTCAGCATTGAAACGCTCTTTATAACGCTTCTGGAAATCAGCGCCCTGTGCCATTTTGGACAAAGCCATACCAGCTTCTGAGCAAGTCACGTTGATCACAGCCTCACCAGCTAACTCTGCAAGCTTCTCTGTGCACATACCATCACCACCAACTACTTTGGCTTTGATACCCAGTTCTGCGGCTTGCTTAGTTAATGGGCCACCAGTAGCATCCATACCGCCATACATAATGACATCAGGTTTCTTGCCCTTTACTTTAGTCAGAATGGCCTTGAAATCTGTTGCCTTGTTGTTACTTGCTTCGCGAGTAACCACTTGAACACCAGCAGCTTTAATAGTTTTTTCAAACTCATCTGCTAAGCCTTTGCCATACTGAGTAGAGTCATCGATGATGGCGACAGTTTTGGCCTTTAAGGTATTAACAACATAATTAGCCAACGCTGGGCCTTGTTGCGCATCAGTTGCGACTAAACGATAAGTTGTTTTAAAGCCCTGCTTTGTAAAGTCAGGATTAGTTGCGGATGGAGAAACTTGGGTGATACCAGCATCACTGTAGATTTTGGAGGCTGGAATACTGGTTCCAGAATTCAGGTGGCCAACTACACCAACAACCTTAGCATCTACCAATTTCTGCGCAACTTGAGTGGCAGTCTTAGGATCTTCAGCATCATCCTCAGGCACTAAAGTTAATACAACTTTTTTACCATCAATTGTTAAGCCACTTTTATTGATCTCTTCAATCGCTAGGCGCGCACCATTTTCATTATCTTTACCTAAGTGGGCGATTGGGCCAGTCAAAGGGGCGACGTGCCCGATCTTCACTTCCACTCCATCGGTAGGAGTAGCAGCAGTCTTATCACCGCCCTTGCCGCAGCCAAACAAAATTAAGGTCGCTGCCGCTGCAATAGTACTTTTCATAAACATCGCTTTTGATACTTTTCTATTAATCATCTACAGCTCCTCTGATATGAATACTTCAGCCAACTAAATTTTTAGGTAGTGAGAATGTCACATCTTCCACTACGCCATCTAATGCACGAACTTGACGCGGTCCAAATTCCAGAATACGTGCCACGATCGATTGAGCCAAACTCTCTGGCGCAGATGCACCAGCAGTTAGGCCAATACGCTTTTTGCCAACAAACCACTCTGGCTTAAGTTGCTCAGGGGCGTCCACCATGTAAGAGGGAACGCCTAATTTTTCAGATAATTCACGCAAGCGATTGGAGTTTGAGCTCGCTGCACTTCCAACCACAATGACGACCTCCACTTGAGGTGCCATAAATTTCACAGCATCCTGACGATTCTGAGTGGCATAACAAATATCTTGCTTGCGTGGCTGAACAATGTTGGGAAATTTTTTGGTGAGGGCTTCGACAATTTCTTTAGTCTCATCGATGGATAAAGTTGTTTGTGTCACAAAAGCGATTTTTTCATTGTCTGCAAAGGATAAATCGGCAATATCGGCAACCTTCTCAATTAAGAAAAGCCCCTTCTCTACTTGCCCCATCGTTCCCTCAACCTCTGGGTGCCCCGCATGACCAATCATCAAAATAGTAAAACCATCTTTGGACATCTTCACTACCTCAAGATGGACTTTGGTCACCAATGGGCAAGTGGCGTCATACACCTGCAGGCCACGTGCTTGAGCATCTTTACGTACTTCTTGAGATACACCGTGAGCACTGAACACAACGATTCCGCCTTTAGGAACCTCTTGCAAGTCCTCTACAAACACTGCACCTTTTTCGCGCAATTCATTCACAACATATGCGTTGTGAACAATCTCGTGGCGTACATAAATAGGCGCACCGAAACGTGTCAGAGCTTCATTGACGATATTGATGGCACGATCCACGCCCGCACAAAAACCGCGGGGCTGCGCCATCAAAATTTCAGGGTTGTCTGGATTATTCATCTGTTAAAGAATAGCAACAATTTCTGCTTCAAAAGTAATAGGCCTGCCGGCCAAAGGATGATTGAAGTCAAACCATGCGCCCTCATCATCAATCGATTGCAAAACACCTGCATATTGTGCGCCGCCTGGTGCATTGAATTCAATTACATCGCCCGGATTAAATTCCACATCATCAGCGCGACCTTCTTTCAAGGCCTTCAAGGAAACCCATTGCACCAAATCTTCTTTACGCTCACCAAAACTTTCTTCCGGTGAAAGTAAGGCACTTTTTTTCTCACCCAAGCCAAGTCCTAGTAATACTTTTTCAAAACAGGGAGCAAATTGTCCAGAACCCATCAGAATCGTCGCAGGACGATCAACAAAAGTATTGATGTAGTCATCCCCATTAGGCAAAGTGAGCCGGTAGTTGAGGGTCAAGTAGGAATGGGGCAAAACAGTAAGCTGAGTCATAAGCTTATTGTATCTAGGCCTGCGCCCGCTGTGCACTCCCCAATTACGGGCTGGCCCAAACATGAGCAGCCTCGTGAAAAGCTCCGAATGGAAGGTGCTGCTGCGCTTTCTGATGCGGAACTTTTAGCTATTTTTTTGCGGGTTGGCGTCAAAGGCAAAACCGCAGTGGCCCTAGCCCAAGATCTCCTGCATCATTTTGGGAGCCTGCCCCGCCTGCTCGGATGCACCCGTGAAGAACTCACTTGTATCCATGGAATGGGGCTATCCAAATGGTCGCAAATCCAAGCTGCCTATGAGCTAGTAAAGCGCAGTCTTGAGGATGGGCTGGCTCAGGACTCTATTTTTTCCTCGCCTAGCCATGTTAGAGAGTTCTTGCAGGCCAAAATTGGTCGCCTGCCCCACGAGGTCTTCCTTTGCCTCTACCTAGACTCTCGCCTACATCTCATTGAATGCCAGGAGCTATTTAGGGGGTCTATAACCCACACCGCCGTCTACCCTCGAGAAATTCTGAAGGAGGCCCTCTCCAGAAATGCCAGCGCCCTGATCGTGGCGCATAACCACCCCAGCGGCAACCCCTTACCCAGCAATGCAGATCAAGATCTGACCAGAACCCTTCAAAATGTCCTGCAATTAGTTGACATTGCACTGCTAGACCACTGCATCGTCAGCGGCAGCGGTTTTTTCTCTTTTTCAGATGCTGGCCTTATGAGTATTGGCAAAAAATGATAGTAATTACTAACTTATATTGGATTTAAGGTCCTTTCTACCCAATTTCTCGAACAGAGCCCAAAACCAAAGCCATTTAGGACTAGCCCAAAATAGGCTGGGACTGATACAATCTTCTTTTTTCGCAATTAATGGAGTTATGTCATGGCAAAAGTTTGCCAAGTCACTGGGAAGAAGCCGATGGTTGGCAACAATGTATCCCATGCAAACAATAAAACGAAGCGTCGCTTTTTGCCGAATTTGCAAAACCGTCGTTTCTGGGTTGAATCTGAAAACCGTTGGATTAGCTTGCGCTTAACCAATGCTGGTTTGCGCGTTATCGACAAGAACGGCATCGATGCTGTGTTGTCTGATCTACGTGCACGTGGCGAAATTTAAGGAGCGCACAAATGGCTAAGGGCGGCAGAGAAAAAATCAAGTTAGAGTCATCAGCAGGTACTGGTCACTTCTACACAACTTCAAAAAACAAGCGTACTAAGCCTGAGAAAATGGAGATCATGAAGTTTGATCCAACCATTCGCAAGCACGTTGCTTACAAAGAAACAAAGCTGAAGTAAATTACTTCCAGCAAATAAAAAACCCGCTATGTGCGGGTTTTTTATTGCCTAGAAATTCTTGCCCGTGGTAGTTAAGCGTAGCGACGCAATCTCAGAGAGAACTCGCGCAAGCTCGTTAAGCCACTATCTTCAGCGCGCTGACACCAAGCGTGCAACTGTGCAACTAACTGCTCTCTAGTGGCGTTAGAGCGACCCCAGATAGCCTGTAGATCGCGACGCATCTCAATCATCTTACGTAGCTGTGCATTGCTTGCCATTAATTCCTCAAGCTTTGCTCGCTCCTGCTCGCTCAGACGTGACTCGTCTTTGGCCAACCAAGTGCGAGCATCACTTAAATGAGATGCAAGCACCTGCATATGTTGCGCTTCATTGCTAAAAAACTGACGTAATGTTTTGCTATAGCGCGCCATGATTTCATAACGATTTGCAATGATGGCTTCCAAGGTGTTCTGATCGGCAGGACGCAAATCGCTCAGCACTGGCTTGGGTGGGGTTTTCTTGACATTAGCCAAGCCCACTAGGCTCAGGATCTGAATGTACATCCAGCCAATATCAAACTCGTACCATTTGTTTGATAGCTTAGCGCTAGTAGCAAAGGTGTGGTGATTGTTGTGCAGCTCTTCGCCACCAATCAAAATTCCCCAGGGGATAATATTCGTAGCGGCATCTTCACAATCGAAATTACGATAACCCCAATAGTGACCAATACCGTTAATCACGCCGGCTGCAGTAATAGGAATCCACAACATTTGGACAGCCCAAACCGTGAGACCAAGACCTCCAAATAAAAATACATCGATGATGAGCATGATGGCAACACCCTGCCAAGAAAACTTGGAGTAAACATTGCGCTCAAGCCAATCATTAGGAGTGCCATGGCCGAACTTTTCCATCGTCTCTTGGTTTTTGGCTTCATTTTTGTAAAGCTCAGCACCACGAGAAAGTACAGTACCAATTCCTAAAATTTGTGGGCTATGTGGATCATCTACTGTCTCGCATTTAGCATGGTGCTTACGATGAATTGAGGCCCACTCCTTGGTAACCATGCCTGTGGTCAGCCAGAGCCAAAAACGGAAGAAATGAGAAACAATCGGGTGCAAATCCAAGGCCCGATGCGCTTGGCAACGATGCAAGTAGATGGTGACCGCCGCGATCGTGATGTGGGTGGCTACCAAAGTAAAAATGGTAATTTGCCACCAGGACCAATCAAGGTAACCATTGGCTAGCCAATGAAGAAATAAATCAAAACCTGAGCTTGAAGCTGTATTCAAAAGTGCATCCCTAAAGAGGTCTAAACCTCTATTTTAGTTCTTTCACAGCCTTTTTGGTTTTGACTTGTGCCTCTTTTTCTATTGCTTTTTCAGAATTTGGAGCTGGGGCAGCAGCCTTCTTTTGGAAAACAGCACCAAAAAAGCCATCTGTTCCATGAATATGAGGCCAAAGCTGCCACCAAGGGTTATCTGGACTACACCCTAAAGGAAGTTTGTCATTTGGAAAGAGTGGCTTTAGGGCTTGTGCGGCAGGCACCACCTCAAATTGAGGGTGCTTTGCCAGAAAATCCTCTGCAATTGCTTGATTTTCTTGAGGCAAAAGACTGCAAGTGGCATAAACCAAGCGGCCGCCTGGTTTTAATAAACGGGCAGCAGAAGCCAAAATATTCATTTGCTTTTGATTGAGTTCTAGAACCCCTGTTGGGGTTTGGCGCCATTTGAGGTCTGGATTACGTCTCAGGGTACCCATTCCACTGCAAGGGGCATCTACTAGAACACGATCGATCTTTCCAGCCAAGCGTTTGATCTTAGCGTCGTTCTCACTATCGATCCATACGGGATGAACGTTAGAGAGGCCGCTGCGGGCTTGCCGTGGCTTTAAGTTAGCTAAGCGACGCTCAGATGTATCAAATGCATAGAGGCGCCCTGTAGAGCGCATCAAAGCTCCAATCGCCAAAGTTTTGCCACCTGCTCCAGCACAAAAGTCGACAACCATCTCGCCACGTTTAGGCGCGAGAAGATAGGCAAGAAGCTGACTACCTTCATCCTGTACTTCAAACATACCTGCTTTAAATCCAGCCGTATTTTGCAAAGCAGGCTTGCCCATAATGCGCACACCATCTGGTGCATATGGAGTTGGGATTGCTTGATAGCGACCACCCAATGCATTCATCTGCACGAGTAATTCTTCGCGATTGGTCTTCATGGTGTTTGCACGCAAATCTAATAGCGCTGGGTGCATTAATGATTTGGCTAGCTCTTCGCGTGTTTCTTCACCAGGATATTTTCCAAACGCATCCCATAACCACTCCGGCAAATTATTACGAACGAGAGAATTTAATGCGCTAGGATCTACCGTAGCAAAACGTTGTAGCCATTCATACTCACCAGGCTTTAGCACGTGTGCCAAATCCGCAATAGCACTCTCTGCACGATTCGCAGAGCCGAGCCCACCCTCAGACAGAGCGGACAGCAAACCCAATAGGGCTAGGCGTCTGGCCTGAGAGCCTTCGCCACTGGAAGCAAATTGTGAGAATTCATTTTTACGACGCAAGATTGCAAAAGCACTCTCTGCAATCAGAGCACGATCTCGATTTCCGAGTTGCGGCTCGGCGCGAAAATAGCGGCTTACAACACGATCAGATGGCTGTTCAAAGCTTAGTAGTTCGGGTAAGAGCCTTTCCAGATGAAGCGCATGCTGAGGCAATGCCTTGGCATTAGAAAAATTCTTCTGACCTTCGGGTGCAATTAAGTTTCCGCTTGCATTGCGTCGCTCTGGGCGGCGCTGTGGATCATTCGATTTAGCAGCGTAACTTTTATGTGGGGCAAGTCTGTTTCCAGATTTACGGGGTGGACGTTCTGCACTCATAATTTGAAAAATTGCGGCTCTTGGGGTTGAAGCTTCACTTGATTACCTTCTATTCGCAATCGTCCATCGAGGAACCATTTTACGGCCCGCGGGTAAATCTGATGCTCAGCCACTAAAACACGGGCTGCCAAGGTATCAGCATCGTCGCCTTCGCGGACTGGAACGGAAGCTTGGCAAATAATCGGCCCCTCATCTACGCCCTCAGTGACAAAGTGCACGGTGGCACCATGCTCCTGAACGCCAGCCTCTAAAGCCCGTTCATGGGTATGTAAACCAGGAAATGCTGGCAAGAGGGCTGGATGAATATTAATGAGGCGACCCTCAAAATGACGTATGAAGCCTGGGGTCAGAATTCTCATAAAACCCGCCAGAACGACTAAATCAGCCCCTAATTCGTCTATTTTCTCGATTAGGGCTTCATCAAAGGATTCTCGAGTGGCATGCTCTTTATGCTCCACAACGACGGCTGGAATACCCTCCGTGCGAGCAAATTCAAGGCCCCTAGCCGCAGAGTGATTGGCTATCACCCCAGCAAATTTGACTGGCCACCGCTCTTTTTGAGCAGTTTTGACGATAGCCTCGAAATTGGATCCGCGGCCTGAGATTAAGGTAACGATAGAAAGCATGCCCACAATATAATTGATGGCTACCCTGAAAGCGATTTTGTGAACGTATTCCGTGGCCCGACCCAGTTTTCTGCAGGACCTGCTTGTGCCCTTAGCATCGGTAATTTCGATGGCGTGCACAGGGGTCATCGCGCCCTACTAAAACAGCTTGTTGATGGCGCCAAAGAACGAGGCTTAGTGAGCTGCGTCATGACCTTTGAGCCACACCCTAAAGAATTCTTCTCACCAGAACAAGCTCCACCTCGTATTCTGAATCTACGCGACAAACTGGCAGCATTAGCACAGCTTGGAATTGATCAGGTGGTAGTGGAGCATTTCAATGCCGCTTTTGCACGGCTTACACCAGATGAGTTCGTCTCTGAAATTATTGTTAAGCGCCTAAATGCCAAATGGATTTTGATTGGTGATGATTTTTGCTATGGGGCAAAGCGCGCTGGTAATTTTTCGAGTCTCAAGGCTGCCGGTGAAAAATATGGCTTTGAAGTTTCTAGTATTCAAACTATCTCAGAAGATGGTGAACGTATTTCTAGTTCTGCTTTAAGGGCAGCACTTGGTAGTGGTGATATGAACCTAGCCGAAAAATTATTAGGTCGCCCTTATGGAATTTCTGGCCATGTCATTCATGGTCAGCAATTAGGCCGCAAACTTGGCTTCCCTACTTTAAATCTTGCAGTTGCCAACCACTTGCATCACCGTAAGCCAGCAACTACTGGAATCTTTACTGCGCAGGTATTAGGTCTTAGCGATAAACCCCTGCCAGCTGTAGCCAGCCTGGGAGTCAGACCAACAGTCGAAGATGAGGGACGCGTCTTGCTTGAGACACACATCTTTGATTACCAACAAGATGTCTACGGAAAAATTATTACCGTAGAGCTCTTAGAAAAAATTCGTGACGAGGCAAAGTATGATGACCTCGATGCACTCACAAAAGCAATCGCAGCAGATGCAAAGCACGCCAGAAATTATTTCCAGAAAAAAACTTATGTCTGAAAAAGAAAACTCTTACCCCGTCAATCTTCTCGATACCGCGTTTCCAATGCGGGGAGACCTAGCCAAGCGCGAACCACAATGGGTTGCTCAGTGGCAAAAAAATAAGCTTTACGAAAAAATTCGTGCGGCACACGCCAACCAAACGAAATTCATTTTGCACGATGGTCCTCCATATGCGAACGGTGATATTCATATTGGACATGCAGTAAACAAGATTCTAAAAGACATCATCGTCAAATCCCGTTGGTTAATGGGCTTTGACTCTGCCTATGTGCCGGGCTGGGATTGCCACGGTATGCCGATTGAGATTCAGATTGAAAAGCAGTTTGGTAAAAACTTGCCGACTGCTGAAGTCCAATCCAAGGCGCGCGCCTATGCACAAGTACAAGTAGATAAGCAGAAAAAAGACTTTGAGCGCTTAGGTGTACTCGGAGACTGGAACAACCCTTATCTCACTATGAGCTACCGTAATGAGGCCGATGAAATACGTGCTCTAGGCAAGATTTGGGAAAAAGGCTACGTCTTTCGTGGCCTAAAGCCCGTGAACTGGTGCTTTGATTGCGGCTCTGCTCTGGCGGAAGCTGAAGTCGAATACCAAGACAAGACTGATCCAACCGTGGATGTCGGCTTTGCATTTGATGAAGCCCAGCGTCCACAGCTTGCCAAAGCTTTTGGACTCTCAGAACTTCCAAACAAGCCTGGTCAGATTGTGATTTGGACCACTACACCCTGGACCATTCCTGCAAATCAGGCCATGAATGTTCATCCTGAGCTAACTTATGCCTTAGTTGATGTCGGTGATAAGTTATTAATTCTGGCAAAAGATCGTGTTGAAACTTGCTTACAAGACTATGGCCTCGAAGGTAAAGTAATTGCAACTTGTGCTGGCACTCAATTAGCAAACATTTCCTTCTGGCATCCACTTGCGCCATTGCATGATGGCTACAAACGTCTCTCGCCAATCTACCCAGCTGAATACGTCACTCTGGATACTGGCACCGGCATTGTTCACTCTGCACCTGCTTATGGTGAGGAGGACTTTAAGTCCTGCAAAGCAAACAAACTAGCTGACAACGATATTCTGAATCCAGTCATGGGTAATGGTGTGTACGCATCATGGTTACCGCTCTTTGCTAACGAGTACATCTGGAAAGCTAATCCAAAAATCGTTGAAGCAATGCGTGAAGCTGGCAGCTTGCTTCGCGATAAAACCTACACACACTCTTACATGCACTGCTGGCGCCACAAGTCGCCGATTATCTATCGCGCTACTTCGCAGTGGTTTGCAAGTATGGATAAAAAGCCTTCAGATGGCAAAGCGAGCTTACGTGAAACAGCATTAGCCGGTATTGAGAACACTGACTTCTTCCCTGCTTGGGGTAAACAACGTCTACACAGCATGATTGCTAATCGTCCTGACTGGACCTTGTCACGTCAGCGCCAATGGGGGGTACCAATGGCTTTCTTTATTCATAAAGAAAGTGGTGAGCCTCATCCGCGAACTGTTGAGTTACTTGAAGAAGTTGCCAAGCGCGTAGAAAAAGATGGCATTGAAGCTTGGCAGAAATTAGAAGTTTCTGAGCTACTAGGTGATGAAGCCTCCCAATATGAAAAAAACCGTGACACGCTAGACGTTTGGTTTGATTCAGGGACAACCCATTGGCATGTGATTCGTGGTTCACATCGCAATGAATTGCTTACTGCAGATGCCCAAACTCTAAATGGCCGCTTGGCTGATTTATACCTAGAAGGCTCAGATCAGCATCGTGGCTGGTTCCACTCCTCATTGCTGACTGGCGCAATGCTCGATGGCAAGCCACCCTACAAAGCGCTCCTAACTCACGGCTTCACAGTTGATGGTCAAGGTCGCAAGATGAGTAAGTCTGTTGGTAATGTGATTGCTCCACAGCAAGTTGCCGACAAACTCGGCGCTGAAATTATTCGTCTTTGGGTAGCTTCTACAGATTACTCAGGTGAAATGACGATCTCGGATGAGATTCTCAAGCGCGTTACCGAAAGTTATCGCCGTATTCGTAATACCTTGCGCTTCTTGCTGGCCAATCTTTCTGATTTTGATCCAAGCCAGCATGCCATGCCTGCTGATCAATGGCTAGAAATCGATCGCTATGCTGTCGCACTAGCAAATCAAATCCAAACTGATGTTCAGGCGCATTACAAGGCCTATGAATTTCATCCAGCGGTGGCGCGGATGCTGTCATTTTGCTCAGAAGATTTAGGTGGATTCTATTTAGACATTCTGAAAGATCGCCTCTACACCAGCGCACCTGATTCACCGGACCGTCGTGCAGCTCAAAATGCTTTATTTCATATCACCCAAAATCTTTTGAAGTGGCTTGCGCCCTTCCTCTCCTTTACTGCAGAAGAAGCATGGCAGGACTTTCCACATGGCTCGGGAAATAAACCTTCTGAGTCAATCTTCATGCAAGAGTTTGGCACCTTCCCAGAAATTAGCAAAGCAGATGAATTGCTTGCTAAATGGAGCCGTATTCGTGAAATTCGCTCTGAAGTCACTAAGGCAATTGAGATTGAACGTGAAGCCGGTAATGTCGGCTCATCTCTGCAGGCCGAACTTACGATTAAGATCGGTGATATTGACTTTGCCATCTTGCATTCACTAGAAGATGATTTACGCTTTGTCACCATTACCTCTAGCGCCAATATTGAACTCAGCAATGATGGCTTAGAGGTCTTAGTCCGTGGCAGCCAATATAAGAAGTGCGGTCGTTGCTGGCATCACACCCAGGATGTTGGTAGCAATGCAGACCACTCTGAACTCTGTGGTCGCTGTATTAGCAATCTTTTTGGTGATGGTAATCACCGCTTGTTTGCTTAAAAGATCCATTCGATGAGTATTTCATTTCTACGCTCTCTGGCAATCGCAACGATCATCTTGCTCTTAGATCAACTGAGCAAGTGGTCAGCATTAAGCAATTTGCAGTTAGGTATTCCAGAACCAGTTCTTCCTTTTATGAATTGGCTATTGCTCTTTAACCCTGGGGCAGCATTTTCTTTTCTAGCCCAAAGCTCTGGATGGCAGCGTTGGTTCTTTACGATCGTAGGTCTAGTAGCCTGTATCTATATTATTTGGCTCCTTCGTAAAAGCCAAAACGATAAAATGCTTTGTATCGCTCTCAGCCTGATTCTAGGGGGCGCTCTGGGGAATGTATTAGATCGAATCATGTACGGCGCTGTCGTTGATTTTATCGACCTTCATTACGCTAACTGGCATTGGCCAGCATTCAATATTGCTGATAGCGCTATTTGTATTGGTGCAGCCCTGATTATTTGGGGTGAATTGCGTAAGTCATTTGGCAAATCTGCCCAATCCCATTAAGCTGGCGCTATGCAATCACTTTTAAATAAGAAAATCGTGCTCGGGATCTCTGGTGGTATTGCTGCTTATAAGACCCCTGAGCTTGCACGCCAATTGATGCAAGAAGGCGCTTCTGTTCAGGTGGTGATGACTGAAGCTGCAACACAATTTGTAACACCCGTCACGATGCAAGCGCTCACAGGCAATCCTGTCTTCACTAGTCAGTGGGATAGTAGTGTTAGCAACAATATGGCTCACATAGAGCTCTCCCGTTCTGCTGACGCTATCGTCATTGCACCTGCTAGCGCTGACTTGATGGCTAAGCTCTCCCTAGGCTTAGCTGATGACTTACTCAGCACACTGTGTCTTGCCCGAGATTGCCCTCTCTTACTTGCACCAGCAATGAATAAACAAATGTGGGAGCACGCTGCAACCCAAAGAAGTGTGGAGCGCCTCAATAAAGATGGAGTTGTCTTTCTTGGTCCAACCAGCGGCTTTCAGGCGTGTGGTGAAGTAGGTATGGGCAGAATGCTAGAGCCTTTTGAAATCGCGGAGCAAGTCATTGCTTTCTTTCAAAAGAAAACTTTGACGGGTAAAAAAGTATTGATTACTGCTGGCCCTACCTTTGAGGCAATCGATCCAGTGCGCGGCATCACTAATCACAGCTCAGGCAAGATGGGCTTTGCTATCGCGCGTGCAGCTGTTGAGGCAGGCGCCCAAGTACACCTCATTGCAGGCCCCTGTGACTTAACAACTCCACTGGAAGCGACCGGAAAAATTACTCGCAGCAATGTGAGAAGCGCAAAAGAAATGCATGCGGCAACATTAAATGGCTCTGATTGCGATATCTTCTTTGCAGTTGCCGCAGTGGCTGATTGGGGTATTGCAAAGCCTGCTCAAGAAAAGATCAAGCGCCAAGACAAATCAGCTCCCAGCATTGAATTTATTGCGAACCCAGACATTCTTTTAGATGTCGCTAAAACTGTAAAAATGAAAGCTGGCAAACCTCACCCATACTGTGTAGGTTTTGCAGCAGAATCTAGCGATTTAGAAAAACATGTCCAAGAAAAACGTAAGCGCAAGGGCATTCCAATGGTTGTCGGCAATATCGGGCCGGAAACATTTGGTAGCGATCTCAATCAATTACTTGTCATCGATGAAACTGGTAGCAAGAAAATCGCTAAAGCCCAAAAACTTCAACTTGCTCGTCAACTCATTGCGCTTGTCGCCAAGAAAATTTAAATACCCTCGCTACCCGCTTTAGGAAATTCTATGCAATCACTCCAAGTCAAAATTCTCGATGAACGTATGCGCGACCAATTGCCGACTTATGGCACACCAGGTAGTGCTGGACTAGACTTACGCGCTTGCATTGATGAAATGATCGAGATAGCACCAGGTCAAACCGTCCTAGTGCCAACAGGCTTAGCTATCTTTGTTGAAGATCCGCGTTATGCTGCATTTATTCTTCCACGCTCAGGCCTTGGCCATAAGCATGGAATAGTCTTAGGAAATTTAGTTGGCTTAATCGACTCCGATTACCAAGGTCAGTTGATGGTAAGCACCTGGAATCGCGGTGCAACGCCATTTAAGCTAGAGCCTATGGAGCGCTTAGCTCAACTAGTAGTGATGCCAGTCCAGCAAGTACAGCTCAAAGTGGTTGAAGAGTTTACTGAGAGCAGTCGTGGTGCTGGAGGCTTTGGAAGTACCGGGCGAGCTTGATACAAGCTTCAATAAAAAAGCCACCCTTAGGTGGCTTTTTTATTTCACAAATCCAGACTGAGATTTATTTGCGAATATGCGCGTGACGGGCAGCATCCTGTGACATACCTGCGCCCTTACCCTCGCGGGATTCTTTTTCAGCAGAAATTTCTTTGCGGCGCTCTTTACAAGAGCCTGCAATTTCTTGCAGGGCTTTGCGAGCGCGGGTAGCAGATGCTTTAATGCCTTTGCCTTCGAACTTTTCATGCTCAGCCTTGTAAGCCTCAAAAGCGTCCAGTAATTTATCGTGGTGTGACATATTTTCCTTTAAGACTGCTATTGGTTAAATTTCTTCTGCAGGAGCTACATCTTTTTTCGATGCCTTACCAGGCAATACAGGGGCATCAAAGTTCAACTGCACCTTACCATCTTCATCTATATCAACATCCACATGTCCGCCTTGGGCTAACTTACCAAAGAGTAATTCATCAGCAAGCGCTTTGCGTACTGTGTCTTGAATAATGCGCTGCATTGGACGAGCACCCATCAATGGATCAAATCCATGCTTAGCTAAATGAGCACGTAATTTAGAGCTAAAGGTAGCGTCGACTTTCTTCTCATGTAATTGCTCCTCTAGTTGCATTAAGAATTTATCAACCACCCGCATGATGATGGTCTCATCAAGCGCTTTAAAGGAAACAATAGCATCTAAGCGATTGCGGAACTCTGGTGTAAAAAACTTCTTAATATCGGCCATCTCATCACCAGACTCGCGGACATTAGTGAAGCCCATAATGGACTTCTGCATTGCTTCTGCACCAGCGTTAGTAGTCATAATGATGATGACATTACGGAAGTCAGTCTTTCGACCATTGTTATCCGTCAAAGTGCCATGATCCATCACTTGCAGCAGAATATTAAAGATATCCGGATGGGCTTTTTCTACTTCATCAAGCAACAGCACGCAATGGGGTTTCTTGTTGACAGCCTCAGTGAGTAAACCACCCTGATCAAATCCTACATATCCTGGAGGTGCACCAATCAAACGGCTAACCGCATGACGCTCCATGTATTCGGACATATCAAAACGCAGCAGCTCAATACCTAAAATATAAGCGAGCTGTTTTGCGACCTCTGTCTTACCAACACCAGTTGGGCCGGAAAATAGGAATGAGCCAATTGGCCTATCAATCTTCCCAAGACCAGCACGTGTCATCTTAATGGCGCTAGCCAAGGCTTCAATCGCAGGATCCTGACCAAAGACCACGCTCTTAATGTCGCGATCTAATGTCTGTAATTTACTACGATCATCTACAGTCACCGACTGCGGCGGTATGCGAGCAATCTTAGCAACAATCTCTTCGATCTCTGGACGTCCAATCGTTTTCTTCTGCTTGGACTTGGGCAAAATGCGTTGCGCAGCGCCAGCCTCATCAATGACATCGATTGCCTTATCTGGCAAATGACGATCATTAATGTACCGAGCAGAGAGCTCAGCAGCAGCTACCAATGCGCCGGCTGCATACTTCACGCTATGGTGCTCTTCAAAGCGAGATTTGAGGCCGCGCAAAATTTGTACTGTCTGATCTACCGTTGGCTCAACCACATCAACCTTTTGGAAGCGGCGAGATAGGGCTGCGTCTTTTTCAAAGATGCCACGGTACTCTGTAAAGGTAGTTGCACCAATACATTTGAGTTGACCATTTGAGAGAGCAGGCTTCAATAAATTACTTGCATCTAATGTTCCACCAGATGCTGCACCCGCACCAATCAAAGTATGAATCTCATCAATGAACAAAACACCATGGGTGTGATCTTTTAAAGACTTCAAAACACTCTTTAGGCGTTGCTCAAAATCGCCGCGGTATTTAGTGCCCGCAAGTAAAGCGCCCATATCTAAGGAATAGACAGTCGCATTAGCCAAGATGTCAGGAACATCGCCCTTCACAATCCGCCAAGCTAAGCCCTCTGCAATCGCAGTTTTACCGACACCAGCCTCACCAACTAACAGTGGGTTGTTCTTGCGACGACGGCAAAGCACCTGAATCACCCGCTCTACTTCGCTATCACGCCCGATGAGTGGATCAATCTTGCCCTGACGAGCCAAAACATTCAGATTTTGGGTGTACTGATCTAGGGGACTCTCTTTTCCGGATGAAGCAGATTCTTCTGTTTCTTGGGTTGTATCAGCAGGTTTCACATTCTCAGCCTGATCTTTGCGAACACCATGACTAATGAAATTCACTACATCCAAGCGCGTCACGCCTTGCTGTTGCAGGAAGTACACCGCATGCGAATCTTTTTCACCAAAGATAGCAACCAAAACATTGGCACCAGTGACTTCTTTCTTACCATTTGAAGTAGATTGAACATGCATGATGGCACGTTGAATCACTCGCTGAAATCCAAGCGTAGGTTGTGTATCAACCTCATCGTTACCAGGTACAACTGGTGTGTTGTCATTGATGAAGTTTTTAAGTTGGGTTCGAAGCTCGGCGATATTGACCGCACATGCCTTAAGAACCTCAACTGCTGTCGCATTGTCTAGCAATGCAGCCAACAAATGCTCGACCGTAATGAACTCGTGTCGTGATGCCCTTGCGTCAACAAACGCCATATGCAAACTAACTTCTAATTCTTGGGCAATCATGCTTCCTCCATAGTGCACTGTAGTGGGTGACCCGCTTCACGGGATAATTCAACAACTTGATGCACTTTAGTGGCAGCAACATCGCGAGTGAATACCCCGCAAACACCTTTGCCAACTAAATGAACTTGCAACATGATGCGTGTAGCTGTTTCATGATCTCTACTAAAATACTCCTGAATCACCATCACCACAAATTCCATTGGCGTGTAATCGTCATTCAATAGTAAAACTTTATACATCGATGGCGCCTTAGCTTTCTCGGCCTGCTTTTCGAGAAGAATAGTGTCCTCAATGTAGGGATTGGCTGGTACGCCAGTAGTGGTATTTTTTGGTGTGCGGCTCATAAGAAACATTCTAAACACAGATATTCAAACTTTAATTTACTGGGGTCTTGTTGTTAAAAAACCTGCAAAAACCCCTATTTTCCTATATTGGGGCATTTTTCGATAAATAAAGGGTATTTACTAGGGGGTAAGTAGATATAACTCCTTGACACCCCTACAAAAAGGGCAAACAATCGGGGGGTAGGCTTCAAGAGAAGTTCTATTTAGGCGTGTTGTGGAGCGAGACTGATTAAAAAGTATTTACCCTCATCACGGTTGTTTTAAGTTTATGTAATGGAGTTCGCATGGCGACCGGAATTGTTAAGTGGTTCAATGATGCAAAAGGTTTTGGCTTTATCAAACCTGATGATGGTGAAGAAGAGTTGTTCGCGCATTTCAGCGCAATTACTATGCCTGGGTTCAAAACCCTTAAGGAAAACCAAAAGGTAACGTTTGATATTACCCAAGGCCCTAAAGGCAAGCAAGCTACCAATATCCAAGCGGCTTAATAGTCCTTAGATCATTATGAGAAACCCAGGACTTGTTCCTGGGTTTTTTTTCGTCCGCAATTTACTCACTTAAAATGCACATCATGCGCATATCAATCAATACTTTTCGCCATCTATTTGCATTCGCCCTTTTGATCGGCTCAGGCCTGATCTTCGCACAACTGAATGCCGGCCTGCCAATGGTTGAGTTGAAAACTGGCATCTATCGCATTCAAGCAGAATTAGCCGACACCCCCGAAAGAAGGCAGACTGGTTTAATGAATCGCACCAGTTTGCCGATGAATTCTGGAATGCTCTTTGTATTTGAAGAAAAAGCGGGCCACTGCTTTTGGATGTTTAGCACCAAGATTCCTCTCTCGATTGCTTTCATTGCAGACGATGGCAAGATTGTGAATATCGAAGAGATGCAAGCTGGGACAACGAATAACCACTGCCCTAAAGCTGCAGTGCGCTATGCCCTAGAAATGAATAAGCAATGGTTCTCCGAGAGAGCTATTGGCCCAGGTTCCGTGATTAGCGGTTTACCAAAGAAATAGTCAGACCCTCTATCGGACAATAAAAAACGCAGACCTTGGTCTGCGTTTTACTTTGGTGAAGCAAGACTAGTTATTCAAAGTGACAAACATAGTGCACTGCTTGCTCAGCACGAATAATAAAGTAACCGCCCTCCTCTACTTCCCAGCTTTGACCAGCCTTGAACTCTTGCTCTGGAGCGCCATTAATGCTCACGAAAGCAGTGCCATCGACCACTTCCATCACCTCTCTAGTGCTCAGGTCAAAACGCAAAGTGCTTGGCAATACAACGCCAACGGACTTGCGCACACCATTGGGCAGGGTCACCGTGTGTGACACACATTTGCCATCAAAAAACACATTGGCTTTTTTACCTACTGATACTTGATCAAATTGCATCTGGACTCTTTCTAATCTAGTTATGACTAATTACTTCTTTGCGCGTTTACGTTTCGCTATTTCAGCAATGCGCATACGTAAGGCGTTGAGTTTGATAAAGCCGCCTGCGTCAGCTTGGTTGTAGGCGCCACCATCATCATCAAAGGTTGCAATATTTTGATCAAATAAAGTATTTGCTGAATCACGTGAAATAACCGATACAGAACCCTTGTAGAGTTTTAAGCGTACAACGCCATTCACCATCTGCTGGGTATGGTCAATCAAAGTTTGCAAAGCCATACGCTCTGGCGCCCACCATAGGCCGTTGTAAATCAAGCTAGCGTAGCGTGGCATGAGGTCATCTTTCAGGTGAGCCACTTCACGATCCAAGGTGATGCTTTCGATACCGCGGTGCGCCTTGAGGAGAATCGTGCCACCTGGGGTCTCATAGCAGCCGCGGCTCTTCATGCCAACAAAACGGTTCTCGACCAAATCCAGGCGCCCAACGCCGTGCATGCCACCAATACGATTTATTTCAGCCAATAACTCGTGTGGTTTATAGGCTTTACCATTAATCGCAACCGGGTCACCCGCTTTAAATTCAATCTCAATCACTTCAGGAGCATCCGGAGCCTTCTCAGGAGAAACTGTCCAACGCCACATAGACTCTTCTGCCTCTGCGTTAGGATTCTCTAGATGACGACCTTCATAACTGATATGCAGGAGATTGGCATCCATGGAATAAGGTGAGCCCCCTTGCTTATGCTTCATCTCAACTGGAATGCCATGCTTTTCTGCATAAGCCATCAACTTCTCGCGCGAGAGTAAATCCCATTCGCGCCACGGCGCAATCACCTTGATTCCTGGCTCTAATGCGTAGTAACCCAACTCAAAGCGGACTTGATCATTGCCCTTACCAGTAGCACCATGCGATACAGCATCAGCACCAGTTAAGCGTGCAATCTCAATCTGACGCTTGGCAATTAATGGGCGAGCGATTGAAGTGCCTAAGAGGTATTCACCTTCATAGATCGTATTGGCGCGGAACATTGGGAATACAAAATCACGCACAAACTCTTCACGTAAATCATCAATGAAAATATTCTCTGGCTTAATGCCAAACTGCAGAGCCTTAGCGCGCGCTGGCTCTAACTCTTCACCTTGACCTAAGTCAGCAGTAAATGTGACGATCTCACAACCGTAAGTATCTTGAAGCCATTTCAAGATCACGCTAGTGTCAAGGCCACCAGAATAGGCTAGTACGGCTTTTTTAATATCAGACATGATTTTTTATTCAATCAAAAATTAATTAATAAACAACTAAGGCAAATTACTGAATATCTTCTAATTAGTCCAATCGACCGCAGAGCAAGTACTCCATCAAGGCCTTTTGAACATGCAAGCGATTTTCCGCCTCTTCCCAAACAATACTTTGTGGACCATCAATCACACCCGCAGAGACTTCTTCACCTCGGTGGGCTGGCAAACAATGCATAAATAATGCGTCAGGCTTAGCTAGCGAGATCAACTCTTCATTCACCATCCAATCCTGGAAAGCCTTCATACGCGAGGTATTTTCAGCCTCGTAACCCATACTGGTCCAAACATCTGTGGTCAACAAATCAGCTTCTTTACAAGCATCCCTAGGATCAGCGCAAATGGTTAAATGTTTTGCGGCTGCTTTTGTTAAACGAGAGGGATCCAACTGATAGCCCACTGGTGCGGAAAAACGGAACTGAAAATCTAAACATTCAGCTGCCTGTATCCAGGTATAAGCCATATTGTTAGCATCGCCAACCCACGCCACCGTCTTCCCTTGAATTGGGCCACGAGCCTCTACAAACGTAAAAATGTCAGCCAATACTTGGCAAGGATGATATTCATTGGTAAGACCATTAACGACTGGCACTCTGGAGTTAGCAGCAAAACGCTCAATGATGTCTTGGCCAAAAGTGCGAATCATGATGATGTCAGTCATCCGTGAAATCACCTGCGCAGCATCCTCTACGGGCTCACCACGACCTAACTGGGTGTCACGGGTGTTTAGGTATACAGCATGGCCACCAAGCTGATGGATGCCTGCCTCGAAGGAAAGACGAGTACGTGTGGAATGTTTCTCGAAAATCATTGCCAAAGTACGGTCGTGAAGTGGATGCCAAGTCTCATAACTTTTAAACTTAGACTTAAGCCATGCCGATCTTTTTAGCAAGTAGTCATATTCTTCACGAGTAAGGTCAGCAAACTGCAGATAGTGCTTGACCTGACCGGGCACTTGGGGCTTTGCCAGAGATGTCATAGTTGAGCTTTCTACTAAAGTTTTGGCTTGCATTTTTTTCTTCAAACATTCGACTGCACGAAAATAGAACTTATGGTCATCTTACGGCCAACACCCCCTGTTAAGCTAGAGGACTTAGTGATACCGATTCCAACCACCTTCCTTACGCGAACTTGAACCACAAAAAACTTTTCATTCAAGGCATTACCACTGCTGGCAAACCATTTCGACCCAGTGATTGGGCGGAGCGTCTGTGTGGAGTGATGGCTAGCTTTCGCCCTCCAGGAGGCTCTGGAGACCCTCGCTTCACCTATTCACCCTATGTCACACCAGTCGTGATTGCAACAGTGAAATGCGTTGTTATTGATACCAGACTGGGTGATCTTGATCCAAGAGCGCTGGACTTTGTAACAAACTTTGCCAAAGACAACAATCTACCGATCGAAGAGGCCTGTGAGTTTGAACCCAAACCACAAACCCAGTCCTAAAAACAAAAGCCCGCTCTGATAAGGAGCGGGCTTAGGTCGAAATCATTTCGACCAGCCTAAAACTGCGTATGTATTACGCTGCCATTGCCTTAATAGCTGCGGACAAACGTGACTTCTGACGTGATGCAGTATTTTTGTGAGCAATCTTTTTGTCAGCAATCTTGTCGATTGTTGCCTGAGTTGCTGCAAATACTTTCGCAGCAGCCGCTTTGTCACCAGTTTCGATCGCTTTACGAACTGCCTTAATGGAAGTACGGAGCTTTGAACGCAAACTGGAGTTGTGCTCATTCTGTTTTACTGCCTGGCGTGCGCGCTTGCGCGCTTGTGCTGTATTAGCCATCTTTAAACCTTGCCTCTATAAATTGCAAAATGCGATTAGTTAAAAATCCTGCGGTCTTGCCAGATTCATAAGCAAGCTCGCCAAAACCCAAGATTTTACATTAAAGGGGCAAAAAAGCCCAGCCGACCGATAAATAGGTGAAAATCGGCTCATGAACCTGCTTTCTGCTGCCGCCAAGGTGAGCTCCCTCACCATGCTGTCCCGTATTACGGGGCTGCTTCGGGAGACCCTGATTGCCCGTAGTTTCGGGGCCTCAGAGTGGACAGACGCCTTTAATGTGGCTTTCAGGATACCCAATTTACTGCGTCGTTTATTCGCTGAAGGAGCCTTTTCTCAAGCTTTTGTACCCATTTTGGGTGAAATCTCCAAGGATGGGGATCAAAAACAGGCTCAAATCCTCGTTAATGCGGTCGCCACGCTTTTATTTTGGTCTTTACTGCTCACGGTCTTGCTCGGGGTAATCGGCGCCCCCTTACTCATTCTGGTCATTGCTACGGGATTTAGTGGGGGGCCAGCCTATGAGGCTAGCGTAGTTATGACCCGAATTATGTTTCCTTACATTGGGCTGATTTCTCTAGTTTCACTGTCAGCAGGAATTCTGAATACTTTCCAGCGTTTTGCTATCCCTGCCTTTACTCCCGTTTTATTGAACCTGTCCTTAATCGGAAGTGCGCTATTTTTGGCGCCCCACTTAGAGCAACCGATCTACGCACTGAGTATTGGTGTGATCTTGGGTGGCGTCTTACAACTAGCGCTTCAGGTTCCGGCACTCTCTCGTATTGGACTTTTGCCGCGGATTGGTTTATTACCTGGCGCCATTAAATCTGCCATAGCAAATCCAGAAGCAAAACGGGTTTTGAAACTGATGGGGCCAGCGGTCTTTGCGGTGTCTGTTGCGCAAATCTCACTCATCATCAATACCAATATCGCATCACGCTTACAAACAGGAAGTGTGTCGTGGCTTTCCTATGCTGATCGCTTAATGGAATTTCCTACGGCACTACTGGGTGTAGCTTTAGGTACCGTGCTTCTGCCCAGCTTAAGTAAAGCCAATGCTAAAAATGACTTAGCTCACGCCGGTGAACTACTTATCTGGGGATTACAGCTGACATTTTTGTTGGCCGCGCCCTGTGCAATTGCACTCTTTATTTTTGGAGAACCGCTTGCAGCAGTGCTCTACCACTATGGCAAATTTAATGCCCTCGATGTTTTGATGACACAACGCGCATTGGCCGCCTATGGCGTTGGACTGATTGGACTCATTTTGGTAAAGATTTTGGCGCCGGGTTTTTATTCACGTCAAGATATTCGGACCCCAGTCAAGATTGGTTTGTTGGTGCTTGTCGCGACCCAGCTGGCTAACTTTGTTTTTGTACCTTGGCTTGGGCATGCAGGTCTTGCACTTTCTGTCGGCGCTGGGGCCTGCCTGAATGCTGCCCTCCTATGGATTGGCCTTCATCAGCGGGGCGCACTGCCTAGCTCGGCTTGGGCTAAATACCTTGGGCAGCTATTTTTAGCCCTGATCCCCTTCTCAGCAGTACTTTTTTATGCTGCTGGCGCCCATAATTGGATCGCCCTTCAAGCGGAGCCTTGGACTCGCATTGGTCTTCTGGCTGCATGGTTAGCTGCCGCTGCCATGATTTACTTTGGCGCCCTGGGTCTAGTTGGAATTCGCTGGCAAAAATTCTTGCGTCATGCAAAATAGGGCTTATGCCAACACAACAACTCGACTATTTCACTTCTTTAGTTGCTGAAGATGAACACTTACCACTAACGGAAGCGGCAATCGCTGTTGCACAACATGCGTACCCAGATTTAGACGTTCAAAGTGTCCTCGATCAACTGGATCAAATGGGCAATAAGTTGAAATCCCGAATTACTCCAGATACGCCCCAAATTCAGCGTTTGCAAATTCTGAGGAATTTCTTTTATACCGAGTTAGGTTTTGGACCAAACCCAAATGATTTTTATGCGCCCGAAAATTCTTATTTGCACTATGTGCTTGAGAACCGTAGAGGTATTCCGATTTCACTCGCGATTCTGATGATGGAGTTGGGGAATCAGATTGGCTTGAAGATTCGCGGTGTTTCATTTCCAAATCACTTCATGATGCGCATCTCCTTGCAACAAGGTGAAATCATCATGGACCCCCTCACTGGTGAATCACTCTCCAAGAATCAACTCCAGGAGATGCTTGATCCCTACCTAGACGCCAAGGGATACCGTGGCGAATTGAGTCTGCCACTGAATATCTTCCTGCGGGCCTCTAACCCACGCGAAATCTTATCTCGCTTCCTGCGAAATCTGAAAATGATTTACTCAGAAGATGAGCGCTGGGAGCGCCTACTTGGTATTCAAGAGCGCTTAGTGATTTTGCTACCCAACTCGATTGAAGAAGTTCGTGATCGCGGCCTGATCTTTGCTCAACTGGAATATTTACGCCCTGCAATAGCAGATATGCATCGCTACCTCAGTGAATCTCCGGAGGCAGAAGATGCTGGTGATATCCGCGAGCACATTGCTACGCTAGAGAGTCAGGCTAAGTTTCATTAAAGCTTAGCCCCCAACAGCAATCTTTATTGCTTGCGTTGAAAAATTTTGTAGAGCGCGGCAAAGACGACTGGGATAGCTGCAGCACCAATACCAATCAATACGATCACATTTAAGTTTTGACGAATAATGGGAATGTTGCCAAAAAAATATCCGGCAATGACCAAACCAAATACCCACAGCGCAGCACCAGTGACATTGAAAAACTGAAAACGCGAGAAGTTCATTTCTGATACGCCCGCAATAAAGGGCGCAAAGGTACGAAAAATCGGTAAGAAGCGCGCCAAGATAATGGTCTTACCACCATGTTTCTCATAGAATTCGTGTGTCTTCAGTAAGGCCCGCTGATCAATCCAACGTGACTGACTACTAAATACTCTTTTACCAATCCAGCGGCCAATAAAGTAATTGACGGTATTACCCGCCACTGCAGCAATAAATAATCCAATGCATAAGGTCCAGATATTGAAATGCTCAGTAGCGCAATAAGCCCCAGCAATGAATAGAAGGGAGTCGCCTGGTAAAAATGGGGCAATTACTAAACCTGTTTCAGCAAATACGATTGCAAATAGCAAACCATAAGCCCAAGGGCCATATTGCGCAATGACTACATCTAAATGACGGTCAATATGCAGAAATAAATCGCTGAGTTGTAAAAGGGCATCCATCCACTGGCACTCCAAATATTGGCTTGATGCGCATCTTAACAGGCTCTTATAATCAAGCATGCAAACTGAACCCTACATTCAGCAAATGCATGCTCCAGAGACTATGCCGATACTTTGTATTGTTGGCCCCACTGGTGCAGGCAAAACTCATCTCGCTATGCTGCTTGCCGAGCATGCCAAATCTATTGGCTTGACCATCGAACTCATCAGCATGGATTCAGCATTGGTTTATCGCGGCTTAGATATTGGTAGTGCAAAACCGACAAAGATAGAACAGGCGTCTGTTACCCATCACCTCATTGATATCTTGGAGCCTACCGAGGTTTGCTCGGCTGCACGCTTTGCGAGAGATGCAAAACGCCTTTGTGAAGAAATTCGTAGTAGAGGAAATATTCCTATCGTTGTTGGGGGTACGATGTTGTATTGGCGCGCTTGGGCGCATGGGCTATCCTCCTTGCCGCCAGCCAATCCAGAAATTCGTGCGCGACTAGATGAAGAAGGCAAGATCATTGGCTGGCCTGCGATGCACGCCAAACTTGAAGTAGTCGATCCAGAAACGGCGGTACGCTTAAAGCCTAACGATTCACAACGGGTACAACGCGCTCTAGAGGTATTTGAGATCACTGGCAAACCTATGTCTACATTACTGGCTGACTCACCTAGTGAGGACGGCAGAGAGGGTTCAAGCATTCCAGCCTGGATTGATTTAGTTTCTCTTGAGCCTAGCGATCGCGCAAGACTTCATGCCAATCTAGAAAAACGTTTTGATGAAATGCTAGCTGCTGGATTTATGGATGAGGTCAAAACCTTACGCACCAATCCTAACTTGCACCCAGACTTACCGGCAATTCGTTCAGTAGGCTATCGACAAGCATGGGAGTTTTTAGACAATCAAATTGACTTTGATCAGATGCGTTACAAAGCTTTAGCGGCTACTAGGCAGTTAGGTAAACGGCAATTAACTTGGTTACGCGCAATCGCAGGCAGAAAAACCTTTGACCCCTTCAAACCAGAGGAGCTTAAGGCAGCATTAGATTACTGCAAAAGCACTTTACAGAAATAAAACACTGCCGTCTTATATAACAATAGTTTGTGGTGCATCTTTTGGACGCTCCACTACTTCACCAACGGTCCATGCTTTTAAACTATGTGCACTTAATGATTTGATTGCAGCCTCTGCTTGAGTTGGGGAAACAATCAGCACCATCCCAATGCCACAGTTAAATACACGAACCATTTCTGCATCGGCAACGCCACCCTTCATTTGCAACCAACGGAAGAGTTCTGGCATCTGCCAGCTATCGCGGTGCAATACCGCTTGGGTATTTTCTGGAAGAACACGAGGCACGTTGTCGACTAGACCACCGCCAGTAATATGGGCCATACCCTTCACATCAATTTCAGAGATCAGCTTTAAGAGAGGCTTTACATAAATCTCAGTTGGAGCCATCACTACATCGCCAAGAGATCGACCGCCTAGATCATCACTTGGTTTTGCACCTACGCGCTCAATAATTTTGCGCACTAAAGAGTAGCCATTGGAATGGGCACCACTCGAAGCAATGGCCAATATAACATCGCCAGGAACAATCGTATTACCAGTAATGATTTTGGATTTTTCTACCGCGCCAACTGCAAATCCAGCCAAATCATATTCACCTGGTGGATACATGCCAGGCATCTCAGCAGTTTCACCACCGATGAGAGCGCAGCCAGATAATTCGCAACCCTTAGCGATGCCGCCAACAACTGTCGCTGCAGTATCCACAGTGAGCTTGCCGCAAGCAAAGTAATCCAAGAAAAAGAGGGGCTCTGCACCTTGAACCAAAATATCGTTCACGCTCATCGCAACTAAATCTTGACCAATGGTGTCATGGCGATTCCACTCAAAAGCTAAGCGAAGCTTGGTCCCCACACCATCGGTACCGGCCACTAAAACCGGCTCCTTGTAGCGCTTAGGAACCTCAAAAAGAGCTCCAAAGCCACCGATTCCAGCCAAAACACCCTCTCGCATGGTTTTCTTAGCCAGCGGTTTGATGCGGTCGACTAAGTCATCCCCAGCGTCAATATCGACGCCAGCATCGCGGTAAGAAAGGCCATTTGATGGGGAATTAGTAGATGAAGTCATGTCAGAGTCGGAATATTGGTGAGAAATGTCACTTGGTCAGTAGAATCATTGAATTCTAGAGGATTACTTGTAATGGCTGAAATTTTTACCCCTTTTCTGACTGCCTTTATTCTGGCCTACATCCTTAGGCCCGCTTTTCTATGGCTGGGAAGGCATCGCCTGCCAAACTCATTAGCAGCTCTTCTGACTGTAGTCTTAGGCTTGGGTGTCCTGATTGCAATTTTGGGCCTCTTTATTGGCCTACTCAAAACTGAACTGCCTTTAATTAAGGCGCAATTGCCCGGGTGGATTCAAAACACGCAAGCATGGCTCGGACCTAAATTAGCTGAATTTCATATTGACCTTGATTGGGGGGTCTTAAAAACAACCCTCTCTCAAAAAATTTCAACGCACATTAGCGACAACGCTGATGCTCTCATGACCAGCACTTTTGAAACTGTACTCATGTCTGGCAGCTCAGTGGTTGCTGGCTTTGTGAATTCTGTTTTGATTATTTTTGTAATGTTCTATTTGCTCATTGACTGGGATCATTTCTTTGGGATTATCAAAAAAATGTTTCCATTGCGTGCCCAAGAAACTATTCACCATCTCGCAATGCATACGGATGGCTTACTCTCGCAATATTTAAACGGCATGATTATTGTGATTTCTATCATGTCTGTTTTCTATAGCATTGGTTTAAGCCTCATTGGCATTCAAGGAGCGGTGGCTTTAGGCATCTTTACTGCGCTGATGATTGTGATTCCTTATATTGGCATTACCTTGGGATTTTCTCTCGCCATTTTGTCAGCCCTACTGCAATTCGGCCCTCAATACGAAATGATTGCCGTACTTGCTTTATATGGTCTTGGCCAATTCCTAGAAGGCTTTGTGCTCACACCCCGTCTAGTAGGTGAGCGTATTGGCCTTCACCCAGTTGCAGTGTTATTTGCTTTACTGCTATTTGGAAAACTATTTGGCTTTTTCGGTGTGCTACTGGCATTACCAATTAGTGCCGTGAGCTTAGTATTGGTTCAATACCTTTGGTCTGTGTATACGCAAAGCTCTTGGTATCAAAAATAATTGCGCAGTAATGAATACACCTCCACTTCCAAGACAGTTTGCTTTAGATCTCAGCCATACCCCCAAAGCCAGTCTCGACAATTACTTACCGAGCAAAGATCTGGCGCTACTATCTGCCTTGCAAAATCTTTGTAAAGGCTGGCAAGGTAACGTCATTAATCAAAGCAGCAATCCACTGAATCATCGCTGGATTTATTGGTGGGGACCAGAAGGATCTGGGCGCACCCATTTGCTTGAGGCAATGATAAATGTCGCTGAAAATATCGGTATTGAATCTTTTTTCCTTAATCCTAAAGAGCCCATCTCCTGGGTTCGTCTTGAAGAAAAAATGGGTGCCCTAGTACAAAGTGATACGCCCTCGGTCATTGCTGTCGATGATGTAGATGCTTTAGATGAGCGCTTAGTGGGCGCCCTGTTTCGCATTCTCAATGGCGTTCAGGCAAGTAAGCAAATCCACATCTTCATGGCTGGCAAGGCTGCACCAGGTAATTTGGAGTTGCGCGAAGACCTTCGGACCCGCCTAGGATGGGGTTTAGTCTTTCAAACACAACTTTTGGATGATGATGAGAAAATACAAGCCTTAGAACAAGCCGCTAAGGCGCGAGGATTGGTTTTATCCCCTGACGTATTGCCTTGGTTGTTAAATCGTTTTTATCGCGATATGCCCAATTTAATGGCCTTGATTGATGCTTTGGATGCTTATTCATTAGAAACAAAACGTGCTGTAACCTTGCCGCTCGTGCGCGAGCTTTTACAGCCAAAATAATTTACTTGATATTCAATTTGTGACCCAATTAGCCCTTTTCGACTTAGATAGCACCCTCCTCCCTTGCGATAGCGACTATGAGTGGGGACAATTTTTAGCACGCATCGGCGTAGTAGATGGTGATGATTACGCCAAAAAAAATGAGCGCTTTTATCAAGACTATAAAGAAGGCAAGCTCGATATTCATGCATTTCTCCGCTTTTCCTTAAAGCCGCTTTCGGAACATTCCCGCGCTCAACTCAAGGAATGGCATGACGCTTTCATGAAGGAAGTGATCAATGGCCAACTCCGTCAATCAGCAATTGACTTGGTAAAAAGACATCAAGATGCTGGAGATCTATGCTGCGTAATCACCGCTACCAATAGCTTTGTTACACATCCAATCGTGGCAAGCTTTGGTATCGAACACCTGATTGCGACTGAGCCCGCTACCGTTGGCAATAGTCCTTTGGGGAACTTCACTGGAGAAGTAAAAGGTATACCGAATTTTCGTGAAGGCAAGATTCAAAACCTACATGAATGGCTGGTAGCCCAGGAGCTATCTTTCGACAAAATGCCACGAAGCTATTTCTACTCTGATTCGATCAATGATCTACCCCTATTAGAAGAGGTTAGCAATCCCGTTGCTACCAATCCAGATGAACGTCTGCGTAATGAGGCCAATAAACGCAACTGGCCCATTCTTGAGTTGTTTACATGATCACTAAATTCATCAAACGTATCTTGCGGCGCGATCCTATGGTCAAGCATACGCAAGCGAATCACACTGGAGCGCCAAAACGTATTCCTAAAAAAGCCCATCGTATTGATCCGCATTTACTCTCAAAGAATGCCGTAAAAGTAACGCACACGCTTCAACAAGCTGGGTTTGAGGCTTTCATTGTGGGTGGCGCAGTCCGTGATCTGGCCTTAGGAATTGGCCCAAAAGATTTTGATGTAGCAACCAATGCAACGCCAGATCAAGTGCAAAGACTGTTCCGTAAGGCGCGCCTGATTGGCCGGCGCTTTCAGATTGTGCACGTGACTTTCTTTGGTAAAGGTCATCCTGAGATTATTGAAGTCTCCACCTTTAGAGCATTGCTAGACAACGCCGGCGATCATGTGGCTGAAAGTGGTCGGATATTGCGCGATAACGTCTGGGGCTCACAAGGTGAAGACGCTGCCAGAAGGGATTTCACGATCAACGCAATGTATTACGACCCGTCTAGCGAGACCGTTCTCGACTATCACGGCGGTATGGCAGATATGCAAAAGAAAACTTTGCGCATGATTGGTGATCCCGCAAAACGGTATCGCGAAGACCCAATACGAATGCTCAGAGCCATTCGCTTTGCCGCTAAAACTGGCTTTACCTTAGATACTGCAACGCGTGCGCCAATTGCAGAACTCGGCGATCTTTTACAGGATGTGCCATCAGCCAGACTCTTTGATGAAATTCTCAAATTACTCATGTCGGGATATTCCTGGGCTGCAATTCAGGGATTAAGAGATGCGGGACTTCATCATGGTTTGCTGCCCCTGCTGGATCATATTTTGGATAGTGGGGAGGGATCTAGGGATGCAAATGATTTTGTGAAGCTCGCATTAGCCAATACTGACCAACGAATTCAATCGGGCAAAAGTGTTTCTGCTGGATTTTTATTTGCCACTTTGCTTTGGCCTGATCTGCTCAAGAACTGGAAAGCCAATATTGCTAAAGGGGTCTCCAATATTGCTGCACTAAATAGCGCCATGGACGATACGATCGCGACACAAAGTAGTGGCATGACGATTCAACGGCGTTTTGAGACTGATATGTGTGAGATTTGGTCCATGCAACCGCGCTTTGAAAAACGGGTGGGGCGCTACCCCTTCCGCCTCATCGAATCTCCTCGCTTTAGGGCTGGGTACGACTTTATGCTCCTACGCTGCGCTACCGGTGAGCAAAACCCCAGTATTGGTCAATGGTGGACGGATTTCATTGCCGCCGATCCGGCCGGACAAGAAGCCCTTATGACTGCTGCTAAGACAGAACTAGGCAGTAGCGCAGGCTCTCCTACTAAGCGACGCCGCCGCAGAAAACCTAAATCTGACTCGCCCCCCGAACCTGAAGCAGCTTAAGCAAACTTAGAGAAATTTCAGTAAAGTAGTTCCATCTCTAGTTTGGAGTCCTATGGCACGAGCTTTTATCGGATTTGGTGGGAATATCGGCGACACACGTCAGCTCATTACTGATGCGATTGTTTGTCTAGCGTTGCGCTCTGAATTACAGATTCTGGCCAAAAGCTGCTTTTATCAAAGCGCACCGTTAGAAGCTAGTGGTGACGACTATATCAATGCAGTGATTGAAATCGAAACTGAACTCACCCCTTACGGCCTACTCCATGTATGCCAAGTGATTGAAAAAGAGTTTGGCAGAGAGCGCCCCTACTCAAATGCGCCCCGCACACTTGATCTAGATATCTTATCTTTTGAGGGCGTTACTCAAAATGAAACTGAGTTGATATTGCCTCACCCCAGAATGATTGAACGCTCTTTTGTGCTTCTCCCGCTATTGGAAATAGCCCCTGACTTCTTTTTACCAAATCTAGGTGAGCTCAAGAGCTATTTACCCAAAGTAGCTGACCAAAAAATTGAAAAACTACCCTGCAGGAACTGTAATTGTGGGGAAAAAGACGTTTATAGCCCAGCGTCGCATTAATTCATTAAACTCTCGCCATGGGTTACTTACAAGGCGATAAGCCAATCACCATTACTAATCTACTCGCTATGCATGCTGAGCGAGAGAAAATTACTATGCTCACCGCATATGACTCGACCATGTCAGCATTACTCAATCGCTGCGGGGTTGAGACTATCCTGATTGGTGATTCATTAGGCAATGTGATTCAAGGCCACTCCAGCACAACGCCCGTTACCGTTGAGCAAATGGTTTATCACACTGAATGTGTAGCTCGAGCTAATACGCATGCATTTTTGATAGCCGATCTTCCCTTTGCAAGTTATGGCGATCCAGTGCAAGCACTAGATTCAGCAGCAGAACTCATGCGTGCCGGCGCTGATATGGTCAAGCTAGAGGGCGGAGATTGGCAAGTAGATATTATTCAATATCTAGTCGAGCGTAGCGTTCCTGTTTGTGCGCACCTAGGTTTGCTTCCACAATCAGTTCATCTTTTGGGTGGCTACAAAGTGCAAGGTAAGTCTAAGGATGCCGCAAGTCATATGCTTGAACAAGCGCTTGCTTGCGAAGCAGCTGGGGCGCAAATGCTGGTACTTGAAGCCATTCCTTCTTCGCTTGGGGAAAAAATTACCGAAGAACTCCATATTCCGACTATCGGAATTGGTGCAGGGCCAGATTGCTCTGGTCAGGTATTAGTTTTACAAGATATGTTGGGCATCAGCCCAGGCAAACCACCCAAGTTTGTTAAAAACTTTATGGATGGTCACAGCTCGGTCGAAGCTGCTATTAAAGCCTACGTTCGCGAAGTTAAGTCCGGAAAGTTTCCCGGACTAGAGCATGGTTTTGCGGGTTAGTAAGCTTTTAACTAAAGAAGCTCTTTACGCCATCAAACCAGCCCTTTTGCTGTGGGCTGTGTTTATCGCCACCGGATTTCAGACTCTCATCAAACTGTGTCAGCAATTTTTTCTGGTCATCAGTCAATTTCACTGGCGTCTCAACTAAAACGTGTACAAAAAGATCGCCCACTAAAGTGGAGCGCAATCCTTTAATACCTTTGTTACGCAAGCGGAATGTTTTGCCGGTCTGCGTGCCCTCTGGAATTGGAAACTCAACTCGACCCGATAAGGTTGGAACCTCAATCTCACCGCCAATGGTTGCCGTTGCAAATGAAATCGGCATTTGCACATGTAGATCGCTTCCATCACGCTCAAATACTGGATGCGGCTTAACCCGAACTTCTACGTAGAGATCGCCTGAAGGTCCACCGTTAATACCAGGCTCGCCATTGCCAACGGAGCGCACGCGCATACCATCATCAATACCCGCTGGAATTTTAATTTCGAGAGTTTTTTGTTCTTTATGCTTACCGCTGCCATGGCAAGTTTTGCAAGGCTTCGGAATGTACTCGCCTGTGCCGCGGCATTTAGGGCAAGTCTGCTGCATGGAGAAGAAGCCTTGTTGCACACGCACTTGACCATGGCCATCACAGGTAGAGCATTTTTCTGCTTTTGTGCCAGGCTCAGCACCAGTACCATGACAAGGCTTACAGTTGCTCCAACTTGGCACGCGAATTTGTGTTGTGTAACCCTCAGCAGCTTGCTCAAGGGTGATATCCATGTTGTAACGAAGATCGGCGCCCTTATAGACCTGCGGACCAGAGTGACGTCCACCACCTTGCCCAAAAATATCCCCAAAGATATCTCCAAAGGCATCGGCAAATCCGCCGCCGCCAAAGCCGCCACCCATTGAAGGGTCAACACCTGCATGACCATACTGGTCATAGGCAGCGCGCTTATTGGGATCGGTGAGTGTTTCGTAGGCCTCTTTGGCTTCTTTAAATTGGGCTTCAGCCGTTTTACTATCAGGGTTGCGATCAGGGTGATACTTCATTGCCATTTTGCGATAGGCTTTTTTAAGCTCTTCATCGCTGGCACCTTTTGCTACGCCCAGTACTTCATAAAAATCGCGTTTACTTTTAGACACAGCCAATTCCTCTCAACAACCTGAATGACACAAGTCGGCTCGAGGCCGACTTGTTATTTAAGTACTTCAAAATTACGTTAATCAATACGTCTTTTTAACATTAAATGACTGGGTTACTTCTTGTCATTAACCTCTTTAAAGTCAGCATCGACGACATCTGCATCTGGCGCTGCACCAGGGGCTCCGCCAGGGGCTGCACCCGCAGAACCGCCGCCAGCTTTTGCTTGTTCAGCAGCCATCACCTTCTCGCCCAGCTTCTGACTTGCTTTACCCAAAGCTTCAGTCTTCGCCTCAATAGCAGCCTTATCGCTGCCCTTAATGGCTTCATCCAACTCTTTAAGGGCTGCTTCAATCGCCTCTTTCTCGGCAGCTTCTAAGCTAGCACCATGCTCTTCTAAGGCTTTCTTAGTCGAGTGAGCCAAGGCATCAGCTGTATTACGAGCTGTTACTAACTCAAGCACTTTCTTATCTTCAGCAGCATTGGCTTCAGCATCTTTCACCATACGTTGAATTTCTTCTTCAGTTAAGCCAGAGTTCGCCTTGATGGTGATCTTGTTCTCTTTGCCAGTAGTTTTGTCTTTTGCAGTGACATGCAAAATTCCGTTGGCATCAATATCAAAAGTCACTTCGATTTGCGGCATACCGCGTTGCGCTGGTGCAATACCTTCGAGATTAAATTCACCGAGCAACTTATTTGCAGCAGCCATTTCACGCTCGCCCTGGAAACACTTAATGGTTACGGCAGGCTGGTTATCTTCCGCAGTGGAATAAACCTGCGAATGCTTAGTAGGAATCGTCGTGTTCTTCGGAATCATCTTAGTCATCACGCCACCCAAGGTTTCGATGCCTAAAGATAATGGGGTAACGTCTAAGAGCAATACGTCTTTACGATCACCAGATAATACCGATCCCTGAATTGCAGCACCAACAGCAACCGCTTCATCAGGATTAACGTCTTTGCGTGGCTCTTTACCGAAAATTTCTTTTACTTTGTCCTGAACTGCAGGCATACGGGTTTGACCACCAACCAAAATGACATCATCAATATCGGCAGTGCTCACACCAGCATCTTTAATCGCAGTTAGGCAAGGACCAGCCGTACGGGTGATCAACTCCTCTACCAAGGACTCTAATTTAGCGCGGGTGAGCTTCAAATTTAAATGCTTAGGACCACTAGCATCAGCTGTCACGTAAGGTAAATTGATTTCAGTTTGCTGTGCAGATGACAACTCGATCTTGGCTTTTTCAGCAGCATCTTTTAAGCGCTGTAATGCCAACACGTCTTTACTTAAATCTACACCCTGTTCTTTTTTGAACTCAGCAATGATCCAATCAATGATGCGCTGGTCAAAGTCCTCACCGCCCAAGAAAGTATCACCGTTGGTAGAAAGTACCTCAAATTGCTTCTCACCATCCACGTTCGCAATTTCAATAATGGATACGTCAAAGGTACCGCCGCCAAGGTCGTATACGGCGATCTTGCGGTCTACCTTGTCTTGCTTGTCTAAACCAAATGCCAATGCAGCAGCAGTAGGCTCATTGATGATGCGCTTGACATCTAAACCGGCAATACGACCAGCATCTTTAGTTGCTTGACGTTGGCTGTCATTAAAGTAAGCTGGAACAGTAATAACAGCTTCAGTCACTTCTTCACCAAGATAGTCCTCAGCAGTCTTTTTCATCTTGCGCAAAATTTCAGCAGACACTTGTTGTGGCGCCATTTTCTTATCGCGTGCCTGTACCCAAGCATCGCCGTTTTCGGCTTGAATAATGGCATAAGGCATTAGACCGATGTCTTTTTGCACCTCAGGATCAGTGAACTTGCGACCCATCAAACGCTTAACAGCGTAAATGGTGTTTTTAGGATTTGTGACTGACTGACGCTTAGCAGGCGCGCCAACCAATACTTCGCCATCTTCAACGTATGCGATGATAGATGGAGTTGTGCGACCGCCTTCTGCGTTCTCAACAACTTTAGGTGCATTGTTTTCAACGACTGAAACGCACGAGTTAGTGGTTCCTAAGTCGATTCCGATAATCTTTCCCATAATTGCTCCAAAAAATTAAGTTACTTTGTTGTGCTTCTAATGTGTTTTCGGTAATCGCTACCGCTAATATTCCAATACTGACTAAATGGGGTCTAAAAAGGGGAATTCAAGGGCTGAAATAGCAAAAAAGGCAGAAATCTGCCTTTTTGATGCTTTTTTAGGGTTTTGACCCCTATTTTTTAATTTATTTCGGGGCGCTCACAGTGACTAAAGCCGGTCTAAGCACCCGATCTGCCACGGTATAACCCCGCTGGAGCACTGAAACTACCGTGTTGGCCTCTTGCTCAGAAGGCACTGAAGCAATCGCCTGGTGGTGATGCGGATCAAATTTATCCCCCACAGCAGGATTAATTTCAGTCATGCGGCCCTTATCAAACGCAGATAAGAGTTGCTTGAGTGTAATTTCTAAACCCTCTTTAAAAGCCTTGGCATCACCAGTGTCCGTACTTAAAGCTGCATACAAGCTATCGGTCACTGGGACCAAATGTTCGGCAAAACTCTCAATCGCGAACTTATGTGCCTTAGCAATATCTTCAACGGCGCGGCGACGAATATTTTCGCCTTCCGCCTTAGCGCGCAAGAAGTTATCTTCGAGCTCGCCAATCTTTTGATTGAGCTCTGCAATCTCTTCCTCTGGGGTTTTGACAACGGCAACTTCAGGAGCTGCTTCAGCCGAGGTCTGCGCTGCTGAATTTTCTTGCTCTGGATTTGGATTTTCTTGTGTCATGGATGCTCATTCACTTTTTCTGTATTTTGCTCTACCTACGCTGCTCTAACTAAGGCCAGTAGTTTTCAATATTGGGACATTTTATTGAATTTCAAGTCTTAGATTTGTCAGCCAACTCTGCCCGCTCAGCGCGCAAAGTCAGCTCCTCTTTAGATTCCGTTCCTAAAGTCCACCCCAGTAAGTGCTGATAGGCTATGTCACGTAGAGCATTAATCCATTTTGGATTGCTATTTAAACAGGGAATATAACGGTAATCATTACCGCCATGTTCTAGAAATGTTTCCTTTGCTTCCATTCCAATTTCTTCTAATGTCTCCAGGCAATCCGCCGGAAATCCCGGGCAGAACACATCAACTCTAGAGCAGCCTTCTTTTGCTAACTTCTCAATAGTTGGAGCGGTATAGGGCTTTAACCATTCCGCTTTACCAAAGCGAGACTGGAAAGTGACAATATATTGTCCTGGCTCCAACCCTAAAGACTCTCCAAGCAAGCGACCTGTTTTCAGGCACTCGCAGTGATAAGGATCACCCTGCATTAAATTGCGTTTAGGTAGGCCATGAAAAGACATTACAAAGCGATCGCCTCTTGCAAAATCTGGAGCACCATCTTTGTCCCAGGCGCTTAGCACCTGATCTGCAAGTGCAGCAATATAAGCGGGATTGTCATGGTAATGCTTGACTATACGTAGCTCGGGTTGATTTCTCCAGGTACTCAGAACCCGAAAGACGTCATCAAAGCTAGAAGCAGTAGTGGTGGCTGAATACTGAGGATACAAAGGCAATAGCAATAAACGCTCCATGCCTTGCTCCTTCAAGCTTTCCAAGACCTCTTTGGCAGAAGGCTTGCCATAGCGCATTGCTAAATCGACTAAAACAGTATGTCCCTCATCTGCAAACTTCTCGCCCAGCTCTTTGGCTTGCAAACGAGAGTAGTGCATGAGAGGTGAGCCTAGTTGCGGCAACCAAATCGATGCATATTTTTTTGCTGAGGTACTGCTACGAATCGGCAGAATAATGCCATTCAAAATGAACCACCAAATAAAGCGTGGAATTTCTACGACACGCGGATCAGAGAGAAATTCTTTTAAATAAGCTCTCACTGCTTTTGGAGTTGGTGCAGATGGCGTACCTAAGTTCAATAGCAGAACTGCTGTCTTATTGACTCGTAGGTGTGGGTTCTGATTCAAAATATTTATCTTTAATAATCGATTGTTAGGAGCTCAGCGCCCCTGATAATAACTTGGAGGTGATATCCACAATTGGAATGACCCGGTCATAAGCCATGCGAGTTGGGCCAATGACGCCCAAAGTACCAACGATCTGGCCATCCACGCTATATGGCGCACTGATCACAGCTAAATCTTCATAAGGCAATAGATCGCTCTCGCCACCAATAAAGATTTGAATGCCGTCGGCATGACTCGATACATCAAGCAATTGCATGAGTACCGATTTTTGCTCCAACATGTCAAACATCTTGCGCAGCTTATCGAGATTAGAGCTTAAATCACCTACATTCAATAAGCGTCTCTCGCCAGAGAGCACCATGTCGCCCTGACTCATATCGTAGTCAGCAACGCCGCTTTGTAATGCCAAAGCCATCAAACCAGAGATATCTGCCCTTAAATTATCTAAGTCAGATTTGAGATGCAAGCGTACTTGATCAAAACTTTTTCCCGCAAATTGTGCATTGATGTAATTACCAGCCTCAATTAATTGACTTGGCGTGTAATCCTGAGTCGTTGGCAAAATCCGATTTTGTACATCTCCCTCTGGAGTCACCATAATCAATAAGATCTTGCCTTCGCCTAAGCGTAAAAACTCAATATGCTTAAAAACTTGGGCTCGCTTGGGAGTCATCACGACCCCAGCAAAATGACTTAAGTTCGACAAAATCTGAGCGGCAGAACTCAAAACTCGTTGCGGGGAGTCTGGCAAGAGTCCTCTTTCTAGCTCGCGGGTGGCAATTTCCTCCAGGGGGCGAACCGTCACCATCGTATCTACAAATAAGCGATAGCCTCTAGGGGTTGGAATTCGGCCAGCAGAAGTATGGGGGCTAGTGACTAGGCCCATATCCTCCAAATCAGCCATCACATTACGAATAGTGGCTGCAGAGAGGTCTAAACCTGAGAATCTCGACAGCGTGCGCGAGCCAATAGGCTGGCCCTCCTCGATATATCGCTCGATGAGGGTTTTTAGTAAAGCGCGGGAACGTTCATCCATGGTGGAAGGGATTTTATGCCTATGGTTTAATCGTTATATGTTAAGCCCATCCCCCAATTCCTCCAAGAAGGCATTTAGCCGGGTGGCGCTCGTCGGCAAATTTCAGGCTGATGGCATTGAAGAACACCTCAAAGACCTCGCCAAGCTGGTCTTGGGACTAGGTTGTGAGGTTTTTATTGAGTCTGGTACTGCCGCCCATCTTGGTTTAAAGGACTATCCTACCAAAAGACCCCAAGACTTTAGTGGATCAATTGACCTAGTTGTTGTCTTGGGCGGCGATGGAACCATGCTGGGCATTGCCCGTCAATTGGCAGGTAGCAATGTTCCACTCGTAGGAATCAATATGGGTCGTCTTGGCTACATGACCGACATTCCCTTTCAGTCTGTACAAGATATCTTGCCCAAAATCATCGCAGGCGAATATGAATCTGATACACGGACATTGCTTGACGCTGTCGTCATTCGCAATGGCAAAGAAATTAATCGCGCATTAGCGCTAAATGATGTTGTCGTGAATCGCTCCGCTATTTCAGGAATGGTAGAACTGGCCCTACAAGTCAATGGCTCTTTTATGTACAACCAGCGCTCTGACGGTTTGATTGTTTCTACTCCAACTGGTTCTACTGCTTATGCTTTATCTGCTGGTGGACCCATTTTGCATCCCCACGTTCCAGGTATTTTGCTTGTTCCAATCGCCCCCCATGCCCTTTCTAATCGGCCGATTGTTCTGCCACAAGATAGCGTGACGGTCATTGAGGTTGTTAATGGACTTGAAGTCATTGTCAATTTTGATATGCAATCACAAACTAGTTTACAGAGCGGCGACAAAATTGAAGTGCGTCAATCTGATAAAACCATTGCTCTTTTACACCCCAGCAATCACAGCGACTACAAAACTTTGCGTGAGAAATTGCATTGGAATGAATACCCGTCGACTTTCTGATGTCGAGTTCTTTGCTACGCTAATACATGCTTCAAACTATCTCACTTCGTGATTTCGTCATTGTTGATCAGCTTGAGCTGGATTTTTCTGCTGGATTTACCGTCTTGACCGGTGAAACTGGCGCTGGAAAATCCATTCTGCTCGATGCTCTTAGTTTAGTTTTAGGTGAACGTGCTGATAGCAGCCAAATTCGGGAAGGTAGCAGTCGTGCAGAAATCTCTGCTCTCTTTCAAATTAATCCGGAGCTTATTCAATCTTTTGGACAATGGTTAGATGAACAAGGATTCCCCCTTGAAGATCATGGCCAAAGCCTCTTACTACAAAAGAACCATAGAAAGTAATGGTAGAAGTCGCGCTTTCATTAACGGTAGTGTTGCTACAGTGACGCAACTGCGTGAGGCAGGCGATCAACTGGTTGATATTCATGGACAACATGCTCATCAACTACTCCTCAAGGGTGGCGCCCAACGCGAGCTACTAGATCGTCATGCCGGTTTATTACCCCTCGCCACTGAAGTTGCACAGTCCTTCAAAACACTGAGCGACTCTCGTCGTCGCTTAGAGCAAGCAGAAAATGCAGGACAAGATATTGAGCGTGAGCGTGAGCGCTTAGAGTGGCAACTCGAAGAGCTTACTGAGCTATCCCCCCAAGAGAATGAATGGGTAAATATTCAAGGTGAGCATGCACGGCTTGCCAACGGCGCCAAAATCATTGGCGGCTGCCAAGAAGCAATTGAAGCTTTAAGCGATGCTGATAGCTCGATTGAATCGAGCCTCTCCAAGGTATGTAGCACTATCGGTGCATTGGCAGAGCATGATCCGGCCCTGAACGATATTAGCGAAGCGCTTGAATCCGCACAAATTCAATTGGATGAAGCCATTCATAGCCTCAATCGATACTTACAAAAAGCAGATCTTGACCCAGCACGACTAGCCCAGGTTGAAGAGCGTATGCAAGCACTGCACACCACGGCCCGAAAATATCGTACTGAGGCAGATGCACTACCAGCACTCCTTCTAGATACTACGGAACGCTTGGATGCCCTAACAGCATCCCAAAATATCGAAGCTTTACGGGAAAAAGTGCGGCAAGAAGAAGCTGCTTATCTCAAGCTCGCAAAACAGCTCTCAAAAAAACGTGGTGGCGCTGCAACTGAACTCGGAAAATTGGTCACCGATGCCATGCAAGATCTATCGATGGCTGGAGGGCGATTAGAAATAGCCTTGACTCCACTTAGTGAAGGTGGCTCTCACGGTTTAGAGCAAATCGAATTCTTGGTTGCAGGGCATGCAGGAAGCACACCACGCTCATTGGCCAAAGTTGCCTCTGGTGGCGAGCTTGCTCGTATTAGCCTAGCAATTAGCGTGATCACTAGCAAAGCCTCATTCACACCTACCTTAATATTTGATGAAGTCGATGCAGGTATTGGTGGGGCTGTTGCAGAGACTGTTGGTAAGCTATTGCACCAATTAGGGCAATCTCACCAGATCTTGTGCGTGACGCATCTACCTCAAGTTGCCGCACAAGGAAATCACCACCTGAAAGTCAGTAAATCACAGAGTGGTGATAAAACAATCTCACAAGTACAGCCCTTAGCCAGAGTAGAACGCGTTGAAGAAGTGGCACGTATGCTGGGTGGCGCAACAATCACAGATACCACCCGTCGTCATGCTCGCGAGTTACTTGAGCAACACTAGGTCTTAAGAACTTCACTCACCATTAGAAGGGGCTTGAAATATTTGGAGCCAGAGTGCCTCAACAGCAGATCTGGCAGCCCTAAGTTCAGGCTCATTATCAAGATTAATGCGTGTTTTTTCTGCCCCATCCAAACGCAAGCGATGCTGACGAGATCTTAAGAGACGGTAAGCATTGCCAACGGAATCAGCTATTTTTGGATCCATTAAACCTGCTTCTCCAGCAATGCGAAGCAAAGCAATATTGCCTAGATTACCAATCAGTTGTGGATGTTGATGTGAATAAGCCAGGACTAAGAACTGCACAATAAATTCAATATCCACCATACCGCCTGAGTCGTGCTTTAAATCAAAATCAGCACTCACATTTGGATGGCCAGCATGCACTTTGCGGCGCATCTCTAAAATTTCAACCCGCAGCTGATTGATGTTACGTTGCTGACTTAATACCTCAGAACGCACAAGGTCAAACTCCAAACCTATAACCGGATTGCCGGCAGAAAAACGTGCCCTAGTTAAAGCTTGATGCTCCCAGACCCAAGCGGCGTTATCGCCTTCACGCAACTGATATTTTTTAAATGCTTCAGTATCGGTAACTAAAAATCCAGCTGACCCATTCGGGCGAAGCCGCGTATCAATCTCAAACAAACTACCAGTTGAGGTAAACGCTGTTAACCAGTTAATCATCCGCTTAGCAAGCAGTGCATAAATTTCTTGCGCAGCGTAATCAGGCTCCACTGATTGATATAAAAATACTAAATCTAAATCGGAGGCATAACCTAACTCCTTACCCCCCAACTTTCCATAAGAAATTATTGCAAATGGCGCAAGGAAGTCTTTAGGTAAGCCAAATTTCTGAGCAACGCCCGGCCATACTCGCTCAAAAGTAGTCTGTAACATGAGATCTGCCAAAGCAGATAAATGGTCGCTTACCTTTTCAACCGCGAGAGGCTCTCTAACGCCAATTCCAAGATCAGCTAAAAGCGTAATAAACGTCTCTGTATGGTGGGTCACGCGCAGAATATCCATCGCCTGCTCTGAACTATCACCATCGGTCATGACATCATCAAGGCGCATATTCAAATTGGTTTTGACGTCTCGCCAATATTCTTCGGGCTCTTCAATTAAAGCCTTCTCAGTTCCAGAATGCAGTAAGTGATCGAGTAAATGTGGATGACGCGTAAGATACTGTGCACCCCATTGAGATGCCTTTAGCAAATCCAGCACATTTAAGAGTGCTCTTGGGTATTCTGCCAAGATGGATAAATAAGCGCTACGTCTTGCAATGGCTTCAAGTAAATCAAAAAAACGTAATAAAGTTTGATCGGCATGAGCTTGATTACCGCCGGTGAGCTGCAAACTCTCCGCAGCTTGACGTATCAAATTATCAAAGATGAGTCGACTCTTCTCGGGCAACTGTCTTTGCTTAGGGCTATCAACCCATCCACTCCAGCGCACAAGAGTTTGAGAGAAATAGCCCCCATCCGGCTCCCAAGTGACATCAAGAGGGGCAAGCTTTAGCCGAGAACTGTCATCTAGTAAGAAAGCTTTTTCAAAAAGGCGAGCAACATGATTTTGGTGAAAATCTAATTCGGCCATAAAGGATTTACCGTCCTGACCCAGATCCTCTCCTGCCATTGATATTGCCAAACGCGAGCGGACCAATTCATCATCTGGCAGGTAATGGGTTTGTTGATCATCCCAAACTTGGATGCGATGCTCTAGGCGTCTTAAAAAGATATAAGCCGCCTTCAAGGTATTCACCTCTTCTATGGGCAAGATTCCTCGTTGCCCAATCAGACTAAGAACTTCTAAAGTGGGGCGCACCCTAAAGCGAGGGTCAGTACCGCCTCGCATCAATTGAAACATTTGCGCTAGAAATTCAATTTCTCGAATCCCCCCGCGACCTAATTTAATATCGCGTGAGCGACCCTGATGCCCAGCAGATTTCTTATCAGCTTCACGCTGAATCTGGGCATGCAAATCCCTGATTGAGGCAATCACGCCATAATCCAAATGTCGTCGATAGACAAATGGACGAATGAGTTGGTCCAACTCCTTTGCGCAGTAATCATGCTCCAGTGAGCCTGGCAATGGGGAGATCAAACGACCTTTAATCCAGGCATAACGCTCCCACTCTCTGCCCTGAACTAAAAGATATTCCTCCAGCATGTCTAAGCTACAGACCAATGGACCAGAGTCCCCATTGGGACGAAGACGCATATCTACCCGAAAGACAAAGCCATTTTCATCATGCTCGGACAAGAGCTTCATCAAACGCTTACCCATGCGAGAAAACCATTCATGGTTTGAAAGGCTTTTAGGTCCACCTTCAGTATCGCCTTCCTGCTCATACAAGAAAATCAAATCGATATCGGATGAAAGATTTAGCTCAAGACCGCCTAATTTACCCATGCCTACAACCATGAGCGGCATCTCAGCGTTATTCGGTTTGCTCCATGGAATTCCAAATCGACTTTTTAAATCTTCACGAATATAGGCAATACAGTCTGCAACCGCCAACTGCGCAAAATGGCTCAAGCCATGAGTTACCTCTTCTAGACTCGCCATTCCATTGAGATCCCGAAACGCGATCCGAATCATCAGGCGCTGTCTAGCTAGCCGTAAATTGGCCATAAATTGCGCTTCATCCAGCGCTGATCCTTGCTGCGCAATTCCAGAGGTTTTCAGTAAATCCTGGATGCCCTGAAAATCGACCTTTTGCTGCCCACAAGTCCTCAGCCAGTCAACCCATTCAGGGCGAGCATTCAGCCAGCGCTGTGCATACGTGGAATGCCGTTGTAGAAACCCAATTTGCCTAGAAAAATCATCCATTCCCCCATCTTAATCCGTAGCCCAAATCCCGTGGCAGAAGCTTGGCGATCAACTGAATGCTGACGGATAATAGGGGCCATGCTGCAAAATATCATTCCGCCTCGCCTCAAGAGCGTGCTTACTAAAGGTCCTCAAGGTTCTGGCGGATACTGGCTCAAACGTGCCCTCATTCTTTACAGCCTCGTTTTGGCATTATTGTTAGTTGGTCACTTTGGTATTCGCTTCATTGTTTGGCCCCAAATTGAGAAATCTAAAGTCTCAGTAGAAAGACTCATCAGCGCTCGTATTGGTGTAGATGTCACCATGGACGATTTAAGAGTCTCCTGGACTGGCATCAGGCCCGATTTTGAAATCGATGGTCTACGCTTTAATGGCCCCGATAACTCGCAACCCTTTTTACAGATTGCAACAATTCGTGGCGAGCTCAGTTGGAATTCCTTCTATCACTTGGCGCCCTATTTTCATGAGCTCTACTTTGAAAGCGCCCAAATTTATACCCAACGTGATAACAAAGGCATCATCAGCATCGCTGGAATTCCTATTCATGGAAAGTCAAATGATCCTGGGCTAGAAAATTGGCTGCTGTCTCAAGATAAGATTGCTGTTAGCAATGTCAAATTATTTTGGACAGATAAGCTAGATAAAAAACTCACCACCGCTATAGAGATTCAAAATCTAGAGCTGACGAACGGCATTCGCAATCATCAGGCCTCACTCAAAACAATCACACCATGGACTAATGGACCTCTAGAAATCAAGGCTGACTTCGTTCACCACCTTGGCGGTCAAGCTGGAAATTGGCGCGACTGGATTGGAACTATTTCTTGGAATGTAGCGGAACTTAATCTCAGTCAAATTGCAAAAGATTTTTCCCTTCCCCTAAATACTCTGGAAGGAAAGCTTAGTTCTAAGGGAAAATTAAAAATAGATAACGGGCAGCCTGATGGTGGTGAAGCTTATGTAGCAGCAGACAATCTCACTATTCAGCTGGCAAAAAATGAAGACGCTATTGCTTTAGGTAGATTAGAGACTAATCTCACTCAAGAAAATAATAGTGGTTTTATTTCTGTTACTACGAAAACATTTGCTTGGCGAGACCTAGATAGCTCAAAGAATGCGCCATTAGAAAATTTAAGCCCAATGACGTTTAGCTGGAGACCGCCGGGGGCAGATGGCGAGATTAAAGAATTCGGATTTTCTTCGCCCAAAATTCTGGTTGAAGACGTTGCTCTATTCGCATTAAATCTCCCCCTGTCTAAAAAAGTACATCAATGGATTAAAGGGTCTCAGGCCGATGGTGAGCTGCAAAATCTTGATATTCGTTGGTCCGAGAGTAAATCTTCGCTGTCGTCATTAAACATCCCCGGAGGCTTTTTCAAATCAAACAAACTTGATTTCTCTGTTAGCGCCAAGTTAGTTGATCTCAGCTTTGTTGGTATTGACAAAAGTATGCCATCTGTTTCAAACCTCTCTGGATTTATTACCGGCAATCAGAATCAAGGCAGTTTTTCAGTTAATTCAAATGATCTAGAAGTAAATATCAATGACTTATTAGTCGATCCTAAAATTAAACTAGGCCGGGCGAATGGGCAGCTGAGCTGGTCTAAGAAAAAAGATAACTGGGTCATCGATGCTAAACAACTTGCTTTAAGCAATCCAGAAATTGACACAACCCTAGATATCAATTACGTCATTGGTGGCCCTAAAAAACCAGATCAAATGATGCTGGATATGAATTTCGCAAGAGCTGACTTAAGAACTGCATACCGATATCTACCCCTTGGGATGGGAAAAGATGCAAGGCTATACCTGAGTAAAGCATTCTCTGCGGGCAGCATACAAAAAGGTAGCCTTCATATCAAAGGCGATCCCAATGGCGTCCCTTACCCCAATAGCACTAATGGAGAGTTCACTTTAAATCTGCCAATCATCGGAGCTACCTTCAGTCCTGTTCCATTGTTACCAAATAACCAAGGGGTCTGGTCTGCATTTAGCAAAGTGAATGGCGTAGTTACAATGCAAAACTCTCGCTTTGCGGTTGATATTTCTCAGGCGAATTACAAAGATGTTGCACTCAACCAATTTCATGCGGAAATTCCGAATGTCAGCGCACAACAATTGGTTTTATCGGTGAATGGTAATGCTCAAGGTAATGCGCCACAGATGTTGGAGTATTTATACGCTTCACCGTTTGGCAAAAAACAAAGCAAGTTAGAAAAAAATCTACGAGTTAGCGGGCCCGTCAATCTTGACATAGGATTAAAGGTTCCCCTATCTATCAATGACGATATTAATGTTGATATCAAGCTAGCTTTACCCGGCAATAAAGCACAGTGGGCCAATTTACCTCCACTCGAAAATCTCAAGGGCAAAATTCGGATTACCGAAATTAATCCCGAATTTGAAGATGTCACCGCCAACTTCTTAGGCGGCTCTCTGAAAATCGGCAGCTCTCCATCGACCCCGGGGAAACAAAACTTTAATATTGCAGGCGATATTACTGCGGGCTTCATCAAGAACTATCTCGTTAATACAATAAAAACTGAGTCCACGCCATTACTTGAGGCAATGAGTGGATCTGCAAAATACGAAGGCACACTCAGCTTTAATAAAACTGGTAGCGAAACGAATCTCAAGTTTGATTTGCGTGACTGGGCTAGCGCTGCACCAGCACCGGCGAAGAAACTGATGGGCACACCAATGGTGGGACAAATTACCCTTAAAACTGCGCCTAATAGTCCATCGGGGGCAAATCGCCTTAGCTGGAATGGCAAACTTGGTGATATATACACAATTCAAGGAGACCTAAATAGTGATGACGAGTTCCGATTTGCGCTAGGCATAGGCGCAGCAGCAAACTTGTCTCAACCCGGGCTTAATCTCAACCTAGCAAGTAATGAACTCAATCTAGATGATTGGCTGGATTTTTTCAGAAAGCAAAAGCAAAAGCAAAAGCAAAAAAATAATTCCTCTAAAGCAGATTATGCGAGTGAAAGTAATATTTCTATTACCGCACAGGTTAAGAAACTCACTTTGCTTGAGCGTAACTGGCAAGATATGAATCTATCTACTAGCAATAAGAATGGCGTCTGGCGGATGCGCATCAACTCACCTCTCGCTGCTGGCCAAGTTCAATATCAGGCACCTAATCAAACCGATGTCAGCGGTCTTATTAGCGGCCATTTAAGTCGCCTCAAGGTTCCAGATGAGACTATCCTGGCGACAGATACTAAGAGCCCCCCTAAGGAAACTAACAAATCGGCCCAAAACAATAGCGCTAATAAAAGTAAGCTCTCACCTAATGCAATTCCAAGCCTAGACTTAACTATTGATGACTTTAATTGGTCAACTATCTCACTTGGAAAAACCAAGCTCAAAACGAAGACTAGCAACAACCTTCTAACGATTGAGTCTATTCAATTTAATAATCCTCAGGGCAGCTCCACTACCACTGGGCAATGGATTGGGGCAAGTACAAATCAGCAGGAACATAGTAACCTCAATATCGATTTAGATATTAAAGATGCTGGCCTCATTATTGCTAAGTGGGGTTCACAAAAATCCGTTGAGGGTGGGCAAGGTAAACTCACAGCGAATGCAGAGTGGGATGGCTCACCCTTTAATCCAAAATTTGAAACTCTTAGTGGCAAGGTCAATTTAAATCTTGAAAAAGGTCGCTTGCTAGAAGTCGACACTAGCGGCGCTCAAATTCTGGATGTGCTGAGTCTTCAAAGTCTATTTAGGTTTGCTACTCTAGATCTGCAAGGTAGTCTTGGCAATATTGTGAGTAAAGGCACGCCCTTCAACAATATCGATGCAAGCTTTGACATTGCGAGTGGCGTTGCTCAAACTAAGCAATTCACCATGAGCTTAGATCAGGCTAAGGTCACTATGACAGGACAAATTAATATACCCGAAAAAAAACCAAGATCTGCGTGTCACGATCTTCCCAACTATTGATGCCACTGCTGGCTCCTTAGCCGCTTTTGCTATTAACCCGATTGTTGGATTGGGAGTGCTGGTCGGACAGTACCTCATTACCAGTCAAATCAATCGAAATCTACAATCTGATTATTTAGTGCAGGGCTCTTGGGATAAGCCAGAGGTTATTCCATTAGATCAAAAAGGTCAGCCAATTGACACTAAGACTTTAAACACGATACGTAGTAAAGACTTATTAAAAGAACAAAGTAAACCGAGCACCAACAGCACACCAGCACCAAAACCGCAGGTGCAGTCTTTATGAGCAAATCAAACTCTGCTGAACTGAAGATTGCCGGGATTCAAATGGTGTCTAGCGCATCCTTACAAGAGAACCTAGAAACAGCCCGCAGATTGATTAAAGCTGCCGCTCATGATGGTGCGCAGATTGTTGTTCTTCCTGAGTACTTTTGCATCATGGGACTCAAAGACACGGATAAAGTGAATATCCGCGAAAAATTGGGTAATGGTCCAATTCAAGAAGCGCTTGCAGCCTTCGCTAAAGATAATGGTATTTATTTAATTGCGGGAACTATTCCTCTTGAAGCAAAAGATCCTAATAAAGTATTAAATACAACCCTAGTTTTTAGTCCAGATGGGCAGCGGGCTGGACGCTATGACAAAATTCATTTATTTGGCTTTCAGACAAACACAGAACGCTATCAAGAATCTGAAACCATTGAGGCTGGCGAACAGCCCGGCATTATCAAGATCACTATCAATGGCGCTGAATGGACCTTTGGTCTGAGCATTTGCTATGACTTACGTTTCCCAGAACTGTATCGCGCCCTAGGGCAAGTAGATTGCCACATCATTCCCGCTGCGTTTACTTATACAACCGGCAAAGACCATTGGGAAATACTGTTACGAGCTCGCGCTATTGAAAACCAGTGCTACGTCCTAGCTTCAGCGCAAGGCGGTGTGCACCAAAACCAAAGGCGTACCTGGGGTAATACCATGCTGATCGACCCATGGGGTGTGGTTCTAACTACCCTACCAGAAGGTGAGGGGCTTATTTCTGGGGTTTTGAGCAAAGATAAATTAAACGAGGTACGCTCTAAGTTACCTGCACTCGCACACCGTAAGCTTTAAAGAAAGACCTGCCGAATCACATGAATGCACCCGAAGCACTATTTCCAGTCAACTGGACCAAAGCCAAAAAGCAAGCAGACCTTCTTAAATTAGCCAAGTCGATTCTGCTTGAGCCAACTGGACTCTCAGAGCAAGATCTTCACAAAACATTTGGCAGCATGTTTACCCATCGCCTAGATGATGCTGATCTCTACTTCCAACATACTCGCAGCGAAAGCTGGAGTCTTGAAGAAGGTATTGTGAAATCAGGCAGCTTTAATATTGATCAAGGCGTAGGCGTACGCGCTATTTACGGTGATAAAACTGCCTTTGCCTACTCGGATGAAATTAATTTAGAAGCATTGAGCAAGGCCGCTAAAGCGACCCGCGTTATTGGCCCACAGGGAGGCAAGCAGGCCGTTGCTAGCAAACTATTTAATCCAATATCCAACAAGCTGTACTCAGACATGAATCCTTTGGACTCACTACAGCCCAAAGAAAAAATTGCCCTCTTAGAAAGCATTGAGCGCCGCGCAAAAGCCCGTGATCCTCGCATCATCCAGGTGATGGCCAGTCTTGCCGGTGAGTTTGACGTTGTTCTAGTAGTCCGCGCAGATGGTTTACTAGCTGCAGATGTAAGGCCGCTGGTACGCGTTTCAGTCCATGTGATTGCAGAACAAAATGGTCGCCGTGAATCTGGATCTTCAGGTGGTGGTGCACGACACGATTACCATTATTTTGATACTACCCTGATTAATCAATACGTCGATGAAGCGGTTGATGGCGCTTTAGTAAATTTAGAGTCGCGTCCTGCGCCTGCTGGCCCGATGACGGTTGTCATGGGTCCAGGCTGGCCCGGCGTACTCCTCCATGAGGCAGTGGGTCATGGCCTTGAGGGTGACTTCAATCGCAAAGGTTCTTCCGCTTTTGCTGGCCGTATCGGGCAACGCGTAGCCGCTAAGGGAGTCACTGTGGTTGATGATGGCACTCTGTCTGGTCGCAGAGGATCACTCAATATTGATGATGAAGGCACTCCTACTCAATGCACTACTTTGATTGAGGATGGAATTTTAAAAGGCTACATTCAGGACAGCCTCAATGCACGACTCATGAAAATGCCTCTCACCGGTAATGGTCGCCGCGAAAGTTTTGCATCGCTACCAATGCCCCGCATGACCAATACTTATATGCTAGCTGGCAAGGATGATCCTCAAGAAATTGTGGCTAGTATCAAGCGCGGCCTATATGCAGTGAATTTTGGTGGTGGCCAAGTAGACATTACTAGTGGCAAATTTGTGTTCTCAGCCTCGGAAGCTTATTGGGTTGAAAACGGCAAAATTCAGTACCCCGTCAAAGGCGCTACCATTATTGGCAGTGGCCCAGAGTCCCTCAAACAGGTCTCGATGATTGGTAACGACCTTAAATTAGATGGCGGGATTGGGGTTTGTGGCAAGGAGGGGCAAAGCGTCCCGGTCGGGGTTGGACAGCCCACTTTGCGGATCGACAGCCTTACCGTGGGTGGAACTGCCTGATATTACTGAATTACGGCTTAAAATAACCCTATGAGCCAACAAAATACTAATCCTGCTAACTGGTACTCTGCCGTTGATAAGACGTCAGATACCGACGACCAACGCATCGACAAAATTACTGTTCTGGCACCACCAGAGCATCTCATTCGCTTCTTTCCGATTTCAGGAACGCCCACTGAAGTATTGATCAGCAAAACTCGTAAAAAGATTCGCGACATTATTCACGGGAAAGATGATCGCCTACTCGTCATCATTGGGCCCTGCTCGATTCATGATCCACGTGCGGCACTCGAATACTGCCAGCGTCTCTTAACTGAGCGCGATCGCTTCGCTGGCGAATTAGAAATTGTGATGCGCGTCTATTTTGAAAAGCCTCGCACTACTGTTGGCTGGAAAGGTCTGATCAACGACCCGTATCTAGATGAGAGCTATCGTATTGAAGAAGGTCTGCGTCTTGCACGTCAAGTCCTCATGGAAATTAATCGTCTTGGCATGCCAGCAGGTAGTGAATTCCTAGATGTCATCTCCCCACAATATATTGCTGACCTCATTTCTTGGGGCGCAATTGGCGCCCGCACAACCGAAAGCCAAGTGCATCGCGAACTCGCGTCTGGTTTGTCTGCGCCTATTGGATTTAAGAATGGCACTGATGGCAACATCAAGATCGCTACTGATGCTATTCAAGCAGCGGGTCGTCCACACCACTTCTTATCTGTTCATAAGAATGGTCAAGTATCCGTTGTGGAAACTAAAGGCAATCAAGATTGTCACGTCATTTTGCGCGGTGGCAAAGAGCCCAACTATGAAGCGGCACACGTCAAAGCAGCCTGCGCTGAGCTAGCAGCAGCCAAGCTCCCAGCCAGTTTGATGGTTGACCTATCGCATGCTAACTCCAGCAAGAAACATGAGCGCCAAATTGTTGTGGCTGATGATATTGCCCAACAAATTGAGTCTGGTTCACATGAAATTTTTGGCGTAATGGTAGAAAGTCATCTCAATGATGGTGCGCAGAAGTTTACGCCTGGTAAAGATGATCCAAGCAAGCTCGAGTACGGCAAGAGCATTACGGATGCCTGCATTAATTGGGATGATTCTGTGAAAGTACTTGAGCGTTTAGCTGGTGCAGTCAAGAAACGCAGAAGCAAGAAAAAATAATCTTAGTTCTCAACTCAAGCAGAAATCAACGTAATACTAAAAGAGACTAGTTTATTTAGTCTCTTTTTTTTCATGCTTCCAAAGCACATCCGTACCGCCAGCTGCGCGATTGAGAATGCGTGAAAGGACGAACAATAAATCAGATAAACGATTGACATATTGACGTGGGGAGTCATACAAAGGCTCTGCCCAGCCTAAGCGCACAATCGAGCGCTCAGCTCTTCTGCAGACGGTACGACATACATGTGCTTGCGCGGCAGCACGAGTACCACCAGGCAGAATGAATTCGGTCAAAGGAGGTAATTCTTTGTTGTACTTCTCTAGCCAAACATCCAGCTGAGCCACATGGTCTGGATTTAAGAGCTTATAGTTAGGGATACAAAGCTCGCCACCCAGATCAAATAAATCATGCTGAACTTGCATGAAAAGCCCTTTTAGCTCAGTAGCAATGCTTTCTGGGAACTCCTCAGTCATCAAAACACCGATCGATGAGTTCAACTCATCGACGTCGCCCATAGCGCAAATCCGTAAATGATCCTTCTCCACGCGACTTCCATCGCCTAATCCGGTCATTCCAGCATCACCCGTTCTAGTGGCGATTTTTGATAGTCGATTTCCCATGAGCTTAATTATAGGTAAATGGCTAAAATGATTCCTATGAATATGGTGACCCCACCCCCCGATATAGCCGCTATCAGCGCACTACAGTCAAAACTGGTCTCAGCCTTGCGTCCGATTCTTCCAGAGCACGCCCTACTTTGGGAGCCTGAAGACACGATTCCCTACGAATGTGATGGTTTGGCTGCCTATAAGCGTATGCCTTTAGCAGTTGCTCTACCAGAAACAGAGGAGCAAGTCGCCAAAATCCTCAAAATCTGCTTTGAGATGCAAATCCCAATAGTTCCTCGAGGATCAGGAACTGGACTATCAGGTGGAGCAATGCCAATCTCCCAAGGCTTAGTGCTCTCCCTTGCAAAGCTCAAGAAAATTCTTAGTATTGACGCATTTACTCGCACTGCAGTGGTTCAGCCGGGAGTTCGCAACTTAGCCATCTCTGAAGCCGTTGCTCACCTGGGTCTTTACTACGCACCAGATCCCTCATCTCAGATTGCCTGCTCCATTGGCGGTAACGTGAATGAAAACTCTGGTGGAGTGCATTGTCTTAAATACGGCCTCACCTTACATAACGTTCTGCGCGTACGTGGCATTTTGATGAACGGTGAGATTGTTGAATTTGGCGGCCTAGCTCCAGATTCTCCTGGTTTAGATTTGCTTGCTATTGTTTTGGGCAGCGAAGGCATGCTAGCAGTAGTCACAGAAGTAACTGTCAAGTTAGTAGCCAAACCAAAACTGGCGCGCGTCATCATGGCAAGTTTTGACGATATTGAAAAAGGTGGTAATGCTGTTGCGGCGATCATCGCTGCCGGCATTATTCCTGCTGGTTTAGAGATGATGGACCAAGCAACCACCCGAGCTGTAGAAGAATTTGTCAATGCAGGCTACGACTTAGAGGCAGCAGCCATTTTGCTTTGTGAATCTGACGGAACTCCAGAAGAGGTTGCTGAAGAGATTGAACGCATGACGAAAGTGCTTGAAGAATCGGGCGCTAGTGGTATTCGGATTTCCAGAGATGAGACTGAACGCTTGAAGTTTTGGAGTGGCCGTAAAAATGCCTTCCCGGCAGCAGGACGAATCGCTGCGGATTACTACTGTATGGATGGGACTATCCCACGTAGACATATTGCCACCCTACTCAAGCGTATTCAGGGTATGGAAAAAAAATATGGCTTAGGTTGCTTGAACGTATTTCATGCAGGTGACGGCAATATGCATCCATTGATTTTGTTTAATGGTGCTGATGAGGAAGAATGGCATCGCGCTGAAGAATTTGGCACTGATATTCTCGAAGCTTGTGTTGAGCTTGGCGGCACAATTACTGGTGAACATGGGGTTGGTCTTGAAAAGATTAACACCATGTGTATTCAGTTTGGTGATGGTGAACGCGAGTCTTTCTGGGGCGTGAAGAGCGCTTTTGATCCAGAAAAGCTTCTCAATCCTGATAAGGGCATTCCAACACTGAGTCGCTGTGCTGAATATGGCCGCATGCGCATTAGTGGGGGCAAGCTACCACATCCGGAATTGGAGCGCTTTTAATGAAGGCTACTAATCCCACCATTGAGGCATTTCGCGAACAAATTCTGCACGCAGCAAAAAATAAAACCCCGCTTTCTATCCAAGGTGGCGCTACCAAATCTTGGTATGGCAATCCCAATACCTATGCCAAGCTAGACACCCGTACTTACTCGGGCATCCTGGAATATCAACCAGAAGAATTAGTCATTACGGCTTGTGCAGGTACACCCCTGAAAGAAATTGAAGCAGCCTTAAAAGCCAAAAATCAAATGTTGGCATTTGAGCCGCCGCACTTTGGCGAGCACGCTACTTTTGGTGGCGCTATTGCATCGGGCTTAGCGGGTCCAAATCGGATTAGCGTTGGCAACTTAAGAGACTTTGTTTTGGGTGCGCGCATTCTTGATGGCAAAGGCCAAGATTTATCTTTTGGTGGACAAGTAATGAAAAACGTAGCTGGCTATGATATTTCGCGCTTGATGCCGGGTTCTATGGGTACGCTATCGCTTTTACTAGAAGCATCCGTGAAGGTATTGCCCAAACCAGCCGCAACTGCAACACTGCGCTGCCATATCTCTCAAGAGAAAGCGTTGCGCACTTTAAATGAGTGGGCCGGTCAACCATTACCAATGTCAGCAAGCTGTTGGATTGGCAGCACTAATGGCGAGGGTCAATTGACGATTCGTTTAGCAGGCGCTGCGGCGGCAATCAAAGCCGCCATTCCTTTAATGAGCTCTTTGGTAAATGCAAGTGAAGTAGACGCTCAATCTGCCGAAACGTTTTGGAATGAATTGCGCGAGCATCAGCTGCCATTATTTGAAAATCTTGCTGCTGATCAAACTCTGTATCGCCTAGCATTACCTGCAGCCTGTGGGCCACTCAATATTCCCGGAGCAAGTAATGAAATTGTTTTGGAGTGGCATGGTCAGCAGCGTTGGATTAAAGCGCCTGGAGATGAAGCTACATTTAACTTAATCAAACAATTAGTCTCAAGTCATGGTGGGCATGTAACTCGCTTCAAACAGGGCGCAAGTGTAAACCCTGGATTCCAACGCTTTACTTTATTGAGCGAACAAGTGCACTCTAAAGCCCTTGAGGCAGTACAAGAGCGTCTAAGATCTGCATTTGATCCTGCCGGCGTATTTGCAACCAAACGTCTTCCATAAGTAACTCTATGTACACAAAACTTGCCCCCCAATTTGCAAATACTCCTGAAGGAATCGAGGCAGCTAGCATTCTGGGTAAATGTGTTCACTGTGGTTTTTGCACGGCTACTTGTCCAACCTATCAGATACTGGGTGATGAGCTTGATGGTCCGCGTGGCCGTATCTACCTCATCAAACAAATGGCCGAAGGTGCGGCACCTACAGAAAAAACTCGCCTGCATCTAGATCGTTGTCTGACTTGTCGTAATTGCGAAAGCACCTGCCCTAGCGGTGTGCAATACGGCAACTTAGTAGATATTGGCCGCAAATGGGCAGAAGAAAATACGCCCGCACGCCCCCTTGGTGAGCGCCTCACACGCTGGGCCTTAAAAGAAGGCTTAACAAAGCCGGCATTATTTAACTCAGCAATGACTTTAGGTCGTCTAGTGCGTCCATTAATGCCAAATGACATCAAACGCAAAATCCCAGAAGCCAGAAATAAAGTCTTGCATAGCTCAACAGATCCTTATTCAAGGCCTACAACTCAGCACGAACGCAAAATGCTGATTCTGGAGGGCTGTGTTCAACCCGGTATGTTGCCAAATATCAATTCTGCAACTGCAAGAGTTTTGGACGCATTAAAGGTTCAGCTGATTAGCGCTCCAAACGCAACTTGCTGTGGTGCCTTGCGTTATCACTTAAACGATCAAGCAGGTGGCTTAGAGAATGCCAAACAAAACATTGATGCCTGGTGGCCTTTAGTTGAAAGTGGTGTTGAAGCAATTGTGATGACGGCTTCTGGCTGTGGTGTGATGGTTAAGGATTATGGTCATCTCTTTGCAAATGACTCTGCCTATGCAGCTAAGGCCAAAAAGATCTCCCATCTAACTAAAGATATTTCTGAAATTCTGCCTGAGCTACAAAATGAATTGATTGGGATAGTTGGCACTGATCAAAAACCAGGCGTGGTTTACCACCCACCCTGCACTTTGCAGCATGGCCAACAAATTCGGGGCAAGGTAGAAGGTTTGCTATCGAGTATTGGTATCGGCGTTCGCTTGTGTGCTGATAGTCACCTGTGTTGTGGCTCTGCAGGCACCTATTCAGTAACTCAGCCTGAGCTCTCAGAGCAGTTACGTAAGAATAAGTTAAGCCATTTAAATGCTGCCTGTGAAGAATCTGGTGCACAAATTATTATCTCTGGAAATATTGGCTGCATTGCCCATCTTCAACAAGAAGATAAGCCAGTGCTACATTGGATTGAAGTTGTAGATCAATTAATTCGTAAATCTTCGAAGGCCCAATGAATTCTATTGTTGTTAACCTGATGCAGGTAAGGCAACGCATCGAGCTTGCTTGTTTAGCAGCAAAGCGTGAGCCTGAAGAAATAGAGCTCTTAGCGGTCAGCAAGACCTTCCCAGCACATGCAATTGAGGAAGCTATGCATGCAGGGCAATCTGCTTTTGGTGAAAACTACGTTCAAGAGGCTGTTGAAAAAATTACTCAACTCGCTAAATTGCGCCCTTGGCTAGTTTGGCACTTCATCGGCCCGCTTCAAAGTAATAAGACCAGAGAAGTTGCGGAACATTTTGATTGGGTTCATAGCGTTGACCGTCTCAAAATTGCAGAACGCCTCTCTGCTCAGCGTGGTGAATTTCCCAATCTTGCAGAATTACAACTGTGCGTTCAAGTCAATGTGAGTGATGAAGATAGTAAAAGCGGCGTACCCCTTTCTGAGGCTGAGACACTCTGTGAATCTATAGCTCAATTACCCAATGTCATTCTCAGAGGTTTAATGGCTATTCCGGCTCCAAGCGCAGATCCGAGCGAGCAGCGCAAAGCTTTTGCCCAAGTCCAAGATTGTTTTAAACGTATTCAAGCGTTCCGAGCAATAGATCCTCGGTATCAATTCTTTGATACCCTTTCTATGGGTATGTCTGATGATCTTGAGGCTGCCGTTGCCCAAGGCAGTACTATTGTTCGCGTAGGGACTGCCATTTTTGGGAAGCGCGATAAGATTAGCAAATGAGTACAAATCAGACCAGCCAAAATAATAGTAATGTGCACATCACCTTTATTGGTGGCGGTAACATGGGTCGCGCCCTGATTAGTGGCTTGCTTGCGAATGGATTTAACTCCAATCAAATTTCAGTAGTTGAAGCTAATGCAGTAACTGCCCTAAAGCTTCATGAAGACTTTGGTGTTCAAGGCATTGGTACTTTGGAGCAAATTACTTTTGATTTCTCAAAAAATAATGTCCTTGTCATGGCCATCAAACCACAGGACTTTAATGTTGTAGCTAAAGGCCTGGCTGCAAAGCTCAAGCATGCATCAGCACCAGGCCCACTGATTTTGAGTATTGCCGCTGGCATTCGTCTAAAAGATATGAGTCGCTGGCTAGACCATGCCCGCTGTGTCCGTGCTATGCCTAATACTCCCGCATTAATCGGTAAAGGAATTACTGGATTATTTGCTGATACAGCCGTAAACGAAGCTGATCGTGAACTTGCGCAAACTATCTGCAATGCAGTTGGCCAAAGCATTTGGGTATCTGAAGAGAAGCTCATGGATGCCGTTACGGCAGTTTCTGGCAGCGGCCCTGCTTATGTTTTTGCCTTTTTAGAAGCCATGCAATCGGCTGGTGAGAAATTAGGCCTAGATGAAAAGAGTGCTCGTAAACTAGCATATGCAACTCTTGAGGGCGCAACGCAACTCGCGCATAACTCTGATGAACATGCTGGCGTACTACGTGAACGCGTTACCTCTAAAGGTGGCACTACAGCAGCAGCACTTGAGGTCATGAAGCAAGAAGGTTGGAACGAGATTCTTGAAAAAGCGATTGATGCCGCAAGTCAGCGTGGCAAAGCAATGGGTGATGAACTGGGTAAGAGCTAATTACCCAAGTAACCCTTAGTGCAGACTAAGGCCAAGCACAATTCCGAGAAATAAAAATCCACCTAACCAGTTGTTATGGCGAAAAGCTGCAAAGCATTCTTCGCGTTTACGGGTAGAGATCAGCTTGAGGTGGTAAATAGCACAGGTTAAGGCTATAGACCATCCTATTAAAAAGTAATTACTCAAATTAGCTAATTGCGCTACCCAAATTTGACTGATAAACAAGATGACGTAACTTACTGCGATTGCCGCGACATCATATTGGCCAAAGGTAATTGCAGAGGTACGTAGACCTAATCGAAGATCATCTTCACGATCAACCATGGCATAAGCAGTGTCATATGCCATGGCCCAAAAAATATTTCCCACAAATAAGATCCAAGCTTCTAAAGGGATGTCATTCAAGATAGCTGCATAAGCCATGGGGATGCCAAAACCAAAAGCAATACCAAGCACTGCTTGGGGCATTGCAAAGAAGCGTTTAGTAAAGGGGTAAATGAAGGCTACTGCCAATGCAAAAAATGACAGTGTCTTCGTATAAGTATTGAGTGACTGAATCAGCAGGAAAGCAAGTAAAGCCAGAATTGCTGCAACTAGCAGCGCTTCCTTCCCTGAAATCTTGCCACTGGTTACGGGACGTCCTTGCGTTCTCAGCACATGAAGATCAAAGTTGCGATCAGCATAATCATTCATTGCACAACCCGCGCTACGCATTAAGAAAGTGCCGGCCACGAATATCAACAAGATTTTGAGGTCTGGCACACCACTACTGGCCAGCCATAAAGCCCAGAGAGTTGGCCATAAGAGTAATAAAGTACCAATTGGCTTATCTAGGCGAATCAGATAAGCGTATGAGATAAGGCGATCAATCAAGGACATAGGATAATTATCACGCCTTTAGAAATTCAGCGCGAGATCCAAGCCAACGCTCTAGATGGCGCTCTACTAAGTCAGTATGCTCCGCAAGCAATCGTTCAGCAGCTTGTTGAGCCAACTCAATCAACCAAGCATCGCGCTGTAAATCGACAAATCGCAACATGGCATCTCCAGATTGCTTGGCTCCGAGTAGCTCACCGGGACCACGCAGGGAAAGATCTCGCTCTGCGATCACAAAACCATCTGATACTTCACGCAATGTCTGTAAGCGCTCTTTTGCCGCCATAGATAAGGGTTCTGCATACATCAAGATGCAAACAGAGTCTGCAGAACCTCGGCCCACACGCCCACGCAATTGATGAATCTGGGCATAACCAAAGCGCTCGGCATGCTCAATCACCATGAGCGCCGCATTCGGCACGTCTACTCCCACTTCAATGACTGTAGTGGCTACCAACAATTGAATTTCGTTTGCCTTGAAGGCAGCCATCACCGCTGCTTTTTCTTCGGATTTTAAGCGGCCATGCACTAAGCCCACTTTAAAGTTAGGCAGGGCCTGCGTCAGTTGCTCATAACTTTCAACGGCAGTTTGTAACTGCAAGACTTCAGACTCCTCAATCAAAGGGCAAACCCAATAGGCTTGTAATCCCTTAGAGAGCCAACTTTGCAAGCCACCAATGACCTCATCACGACGACCAGCCTTCACTACCTTGGTAGTAATGGGTTTTCGACCAGGAGGTAACTCATCAATGACGGATACATCGAGGTCTGCGTAATACGTCATCGCTAATGTGCGTGGAATTGGTGTTGCCGACATCATTAATTGATGGCAATAGAACAATTCAGATCCAAGTCTTTGCTGAATTTCTAAACGCTGTCTCACACCGAAACGATGTTGCTCATCAATGACTGCTAATCCTAATTTGGAAAAACTCACGCTCTCCTGAATCAAGGCGTGGGTACCAATAATCAGTTGAGCATGACCACTCTCAATCATTTCTTGAGCCAGTCTTTTTTCTTTTGCTTTCAAGCTGCCGGATAGCCAAGCAATACGAACACCTAATGGTTCAAACCATTCCTTCATTTTTAAGTAATGTTGCTCGGCCAAGATTTCTGTGGGAGCCATGACTGCAGCCTGATAGCTATGATCCATCACCCTTGCAGCTGCTAACGCTGCGACTACCGTCTTGCCACTACCCACATCTCCTTGTAAGAGACGATTCATTGGGAACGATTTTTCTAGATCATGGCCAATCTCAGACCACACACGTTCTTGTGCAGTAGTGAGTTTGAAAGGCAAGGCCTTGAGTAAGCTCGCCTCAAGGCTTTTATCTTTTGACGGTTTTGCGAAACTCGGAGCATGCCGCTCTCTTCGAATAGCATGGGCACGCTTCAAGGAAATTTGCTGCGCCAGTAATTCTTCAAATTGTACGCGGCGCCATGCAGGATCAGTACGCTCCAATAATGCCTGGGTGTTGGCATTGGAAGGCGGTTGATGTAAATAAGTAATGGCCGCTTGCAAACTAGGCCAATCATTACTAGGAAGAAGTTCTGTCATTAACTTTTTGGGCAAGAACTCAGCCAAGCTATCTTGCAAACTAGGATCACGTAATGCTTGCGCAACTACTTTACGAATCACTGTTTGCGAAACACCAGCACTGGCTGGATAGACTGGAGTAAGACTCATTGGCAATGGAGCATCAGCCGCTACAGCCTTGACAGTGGGGTGGACCATTTCTGGGCCCTGAAATCCTTCCCGCACCTCACCACGAACTCGTATATGAACGCCCACTGCCATTTGTTTTTGCTGGCTGGGATAGAAATTGAGGAAACGAAGCTGCAAAATCTCGGTCTCATCTTCAATGGTGACCAACATCTGCCTTCTCGGTCTAAATAGGACCTGATTCCGGATCACAACCCCTTGGGTCTGGACTGAGCCAAATCTGCCCTGACTGAGAGCCTCCTCAATTGTGAATAGCTCAGTCTCGTCTTCATAGCGAGATGGAAGATGCAAAGCAAGGGCCATGGGGCTGTCTAAACCCATTTTTTGGAGTGTGCTTGGCGCTTGTTTGGTAGTCATCGTTAAAATCTAATACCTGATGGTAATGCTATGCAACTTTCTGACTTCAATTACGAACTTCCTGCCGATCTAATTGCCCAACACCCTTTGGCAAATAGAACCGATAGCCGCCTCCTCGAGGTCAAGGCTGAGAGGGGAAATCACGCCCAGCTAATAGATCGCCAGTTTAAAGACATCCTAAACATTATCAAGCCAGGGGATTTATTGGTATTCAACGATACCAAGGTAATCCCTGCACGTCTTCATGGCAAAAAAGAGACCGGTGGAATTGTCGAGCTACTCATCGAACGAATTAGTGGCGATATGCAAGCTTGGGTCCAAATTAGGGCGTCCAAGGTTCCTAAGACTGGCTCCATTGTTTATATACACAACCAATCTGGAGAAACTTTCCCAGTGGAGATGATTGGACATGATGGCCGCTTTTACGAAGTACGCTTCCCAGAAAATATATTTGAGTTGCTCGAACGCTTCGGTGAGTTACCGCTCCCGCCTTATATTGAACATCAACCCGATGGTGAGGACGCACAGCGTTATCAAACTGTAGTTGCTAAAAATCCAGGTGCAGTAGCAGCGCCTACCGCAGGGCTTCACTTTGATGAAAAGATTTTGCAGCAATTAAAAGACTTAGGGGCGCATCTAGCATCAATCACTCTTCATGTCGGAGCGGGAACCTTTACCCCGGTTCGCGAAGAAGATCTCTCAAAACACAAAATGCATCACGAGTGGTTCTCTATCCCGCAAGAAACTTTGCAAGCGATTGAAAAAACCAAACAACAAGGCGGGCGGGTCATCGCCGTTGGCACCACTAGCCTGAGAGCCCTAGAAAGCCAGGCCCTCAATCAACATAGCAGCGGCGAGACCAACCTCTTTATCACCCCAGGCTTTGAGTTCAAAACCGTGGATTGTTTGCTGACAAACTTTCATCTGCCAAAATCTACCCTATTAATGTTGGTGAGTGCTTTTGCAGGCATGGGCAATATTCGCGCCGCCTACCAACATGCCATTGATCAAAAGTATCGTTTCTTTAGTTACGGAGATGCGATGTTTCTAAGCCGACTTGAGAATACAAATTCATGACCAAACCTGTTCACTTTAATATTTTGGCGCGCGACTCGCAAAGCCCTGCTCGTCTTGGTCAACTTGATCTTCCACACGGCAGTGTGCAAACACCAATCTTTATGCCAGTTGGAACTTACGGTACTGTAAAAGCAATGACGCCACGTGACCTCAATGAAGCAAAAGCGCAGATTATTTTAGGTAACACTTTTCATCTTTGGCTGCGCCCAGGTTTAGAGGTCATCAAAAAACATGGTGGACTGCATCGCTTCATGGCTTGGGACAAACCAATCCTGACTGACTCTGGTGGCTTTCAGGTATTTAGCTTGGGGGCGCTTCGCAAAATCTCTGAGGAAGGTGTGACTTTTTCATCACCGATTAATGGCGACAAGCTTTTTATGTCACCAGAAGTATCTATGGAAATTCAAGCGGTACTAAATAGCGATATCGCTATGCAGTTTGATGAATGCACTCCTTATGAAATCAAAGGCCAACCTACTTCAGAAAAAACTGCTCGTGCATCGCTAGAAATGTCGCTTCGCTGGGGCGATCGTTCACTCAAACGCTTTCGGGAACTTAATACTGGCAACGGTCTATTTGGCATCGTTCAGGGTGGTATGTTTGAGAATCTCAGAGAATTTTCTTTAGATGCGGTAAGTCAACAGGGCTTTGATGGTATTGCCATCGGAGGTCTATCGGTTGGCGAGCCCAAACCAGAGTTCGAGCGTATTTTGCATTTCACAGCGCCCAAGTTGCCAGAGCATATGCCGCACTACCTCATGGGAGTGGGCACGCCTGAGGATCTCATGTTGGGCGTCAGCCTTGGCATTGATATGTTTGATTGTGTAATGCCTACCCGCAATGCGCGCAATGGATGGCTATTCACCCGCTTTGGTGACCTCAAATTACGCAATTCCGGGTACAAGGATGATGATCGGCCGCTAGACCCTACCTGCGTCTGCTATACCTGCCAAAACTTCACTAGATCATACTTAAATCACCTTCAAAAGGCTAATGAGATCCTAGGATCCCAGCTCAACACGATCCATAACTTGTCGTACTACCTCCAGCTCATGACTGAAGTGAGAGAGGCCTTAAGTAAAGACCGTTTTAGCGCCTATCGCGAGGAATTTCACCAGAATCGCCAGCGTGGTGTTGAGCCTGGGCAGGATTAATAACCCTACGAAGGCCTATACCCCTCCAAATCACCTCCAAAGCCACACACAGTTTAGAATTGCGGGTTTAGGGCTTTACTTAAAAGTCTAAAACTAAAAGCAGTTTCCAAATAGTCTTTAACGGAGGTTTTATATGTGGATTAGTAACGCTTTTGCCCAAGCTCCAGCTGCGGGCCCAGATTCTGGTGGCTTGATGAGTTTCCTACCATTGGTTTTGATGTTTGCAGTGTTGTATTTCATCATGATTCGCCCACAAATGAAGCGTCAAAAAGAAACTAAAGCCATGCTTGAAGCTTTAGCAGTTGGCGATGAAGTGGTTACAGTAGGCGGCATCATGGGCAAAGTAACTGCGTTAAAAGACGCAGTAGTTACTGTTGAAATTTCCGCCGGCACTGAAGTCCAATTACAAAAAGGTGCCATCACTAATGTATTGCCAAAAGGCACATTAAAGTCTGCTTAATACGCTTGTTTAAAAGTATCTCGATATGAATCGCTACCCTCTCTGGAAATATCTAGTAATCGCCTTTGCCTTAATGATCGGCGGGCTATATTCATTACCCAATTTCTATGGTGAGGCTCCAGCGGTTCAGATCTCTTCCGCCAAACCAACCATTAAGGTTGATTTGGCGACACAAGCTCGCGTTGAAAAGATTTTGTCTGATGCCGATATCAGCAACACTGGGGTTTTCTTTGAGAATGCTACAAATGTAGGCTCCATCAAAATTCGCTTCAACAATACAGACATCCAACTGCGCGCTCGCGATCTCCTGCAGCAAAAAATCAATCTTGATCAAAATGATCCTAATTTCACAGTTGCACTAAATCTCTTATCCAATACTCCAGGTTGGTTAAGCGCGATCAATGCGCTACCAATGCCTTTGGGTCTTGACTTGCGAGGTGGCGTGTATTTCCTCCTACAGGTAGACATGAAAGGCGCAGTACAAAAGAAGGTAACTTCTTTAGCAACCGATATTCGCAGTCAATTGCGTGATAAGAATATTCGTCATCAGGGTATTGAACGCGGTGCTGATAGCATCACCATTAATTTTGGCAGCACTACTGATGCTGATGCCGCTCGTACAGTTTTACTCTCCGCTCAACCGGATCTCATTTGGCAAGTAAAACCTGCCGGTCTGTCGCCAAAGTTAGTTGGTGAATTTAAGCCAACGGCATTAAAAGAAGTACAAGACAGCGCGGTTAAACAAAACATCATCACCTTAAATAAACGCGTGAATGAGTTAGCTGTTAAAGAACCTGTCATTCAACAACAAGGTGCTGAGCGCATCGTGGTGCAGTTACCAGGCGTTCAAGATACCGCTCGTGCCAAAGATATTATTGGTCGCACAGCAACACTAGAATCCCGTCTAGCCGATCCATCGGTCTCTACCATCGGTCTTGGTGAAACCCCACCTCCAGGCACGGATACCTTCCGCTTTGGAGAAAGCCGCTTAGGCGTCTTTAAGAAGTCAGTCATTTTCAGCGGCGATCGCATTACTGACGCGAGTGCTGGCTTTGATCAAAATCAACGTCCTGCTGTAAATATCTCTCTTGATGCTGCTGGTGGTCGGGTGATGCAAGAGGTCACTCGCGAGAACTTGGGCAAGCCAATGGGCATGATTCTCTTTGAAAAAGGAAAAGGGGAAGTTCTCACCATTGCCACCATACAAGGCGAATTTGGCTCAAAGTTCCAGATTACAGGTCAGCCAACTACTGCAAGCGCAAATGACTTAGCGCTTTTGCTTCGCGCCGGCTCTCTCGCCGCACCAATGGAAATCATTGAAGAGCGCACGATTGGACCAAGCCTGGGTGCAGAAAATATTGAAAAGGGATTTAAATCCCTCTTAATCGGCTTTGGCGCAATTGCTATTTTTATGATCGGTTACTACTTGCTGTTTGGCACATTCTCAGTCATTGCGTTGGCAGTGAACTTGCTCCTACTGATCTCTGTGCTGTCGATGCTGCAAGCCACCCTTACTTTGCCAGGCATCGCTGCGATGGCCCTAGCACTCGGCATGGCGATTGACTCAAACGTTTTAATTAATGAACGTATTCGTGAAGAATTACGTAGTGGAGCCGCACCACAAACTGCCATTGCCGTTGGCTTTGATAAAGCATGGGCAACTATTTTGGATTCCAACGTGACTACCTTAATTGCGGGTCTAGCCCTCTTAGCATTTGGCTCCGGTCCCATTAAAGGCTTTGCGGTGGTTCACTGCTTAGGTATTTTAACTTCCATGTTCTCAGCCGTCTTCTTCTCACGCGGTCTTGTTAATCTCTGGTATGGCAGACACAAGAAGGTTCAAAAACTTGCTATCGGCCAAGTTTGGCGCCCACAGGAGAAATAAGCCATGGAATTTTTTCGGATCAAAAAAGATATCCCCTTCATGCGCCATGCCTTGGCGCTCAATGCGATTTCTTTAATTACCTTCTTAGCTGCAGTCTTCTTCTTGTGGCAAAACGGTTTACACCTTTCGATTGAGTTCACAGGCGGCACGGTTATGGAGGTGAGTTATCCTCAATCCGCCCCACTAGATTCCATTCGTGCCAAGGTTGAGAAATTAGGTTACACAGATACGCAGATCCAGAACTTTGGTAGTTCACGCGACATCATGATTCGCCTGCCTTTGCAAAAAGATGCTGAAGGCAAGCTGATTTCTTCTGCAGACCAAAGCGCAGCGGTAATGCAGGTGCTTGAGCCAGCCAGTAGCGGAGCCAAGCTACAACGTGTAGAGTTCGTTGGCCCTCAAGTGGGTGAAGAGCTGGCATTGGATGGTTTGAAGGCCTTAATCTTTGTGATTATCGGTATTGTGATCTACCTCTCCTTCCGCTTTGAGTGGAAGTTTGCTTTGGCTGGCATCATCGCAAACTTGCACGACATCGTGATCATCTTGGGCTTCTTTGCTTTCTTCCAATGGGAGTTCTCACTCTCTGTCTTGGCAGCAGTGCTTGCCGTTTTAGGTTACTCCGTCAATGAATCTGTAGTGATCTTTGACCGTATTCGTGAAAACTTCCGCAAATATCGCAAGATGGATACCCGCGAGATTATCGACAATGCAATTACCAGCACAATCAGTCGCACCGTAATTACTCACGGCAGTACTGAAATGATGGTTCTAGCGATGCTCATCTTTGGTGGTCCAACCTTGTTCTACTTTGCCCTGGCGCTGACTATCGGTATTTTGTTTGGCATTTACTCTTCTGTATTCGTTGCCGCAGCCTTAGCAATGTGGCTGGGAGTAACACGTGAAGATTTGGCGAAGGGTGATAAAAAGCCGGATGACACTACCCGTAATGATGATCCTAATTTCGGGGCGCGCGTTTAAGTCAATCGGACTTAATTTAAAGAGAAGTCTTGTTGCTCAAGAACAGCTAATATTCGCCCAGTTGCGCCTTGATGTTCGATTGAGTAAGCTTTTGCCGCGTCACTCATTCTGCTAAGCTCAGCAGCATTCAAGAGCAAAGCCTTTAGGGCCTCCATTAAGGTAATTGACTCACCCAGCAATGGATCCCCTTCGATGCGCTTAGCAGCACCAGCTTGAATTGCATCTAGGGAGGCTTGCTGAAAGTTATAGGTGTAAGCACCTAATAAAACTGGGCATCCAGCTGCGCAAGCCTCTATCAAGTTTTGACCTCCAAATGGTAAGAGACTGCCGCCCATTACTACTAAATCAGCAGCACTGTAATACATGGGCATTTCACCCATGGAGTCACCCAACACTATATCCAAGCCATGACAATCTCTAGGCGTCCCAGACCACTCACTTCGACGACGAAACTTCAAGCCAGCCGCATGAATGGCATCTGCAACTTCTGTAAATCGCTCAGGGTGGCGAGGTACCAAGCAGAGTAATGGAGCAGGCCCAAAAGAATGACTCAATAGCAAATCTTTCCATACCTTCAGAATGATTTCCTCTTCCCCATCACGTGTGCTGGCAGCACAGACCATTAAACGCTTACTATCATGCAATTCTTTTTTCCATAACTTGCCTTGCTCCACCAATTTCACATCAAGCGGAACATCAAACTTGAGGTTACCGACGATGCTAATATTTTTCACACCAAGACTGCGGTAACGTTCTGCATCAAAATCCGTTTGCGCCAAGATGCCTGCAAAGGCTTGAAATAATGAGCAGCCTGCTTTACCAAAGCGGCTTACGCGGCGTGCACTTCTTTCTGAGAGGCGAGCATTTACCAAGAACAACGGTAAGCCAATTTCTGCACAACGAAAAATAACCGTTGGCCACGCTTCAGTTTCCATAAAGAGACCAAGCTTAGGTTTGAAAGAATTCAAAAAATGTTCAACTGACCAACAAAGGTCATAAGGTAGGTAAACCTGACGTATCTGGCCAGCAGCAATTTGCTTGGCGAATAATTGTTTGCCTGTACGACGACCATTCAAAGTCATATGCGTTAGCAAAATAGTTTCGCCCCGCGCAAGATAGGCTTCAATTAATGGCTGAGCAGCACGCGTCTCGCCAACTGATACGGCATGAATCCAAATGGATCCTTGGGTAATCGGTTTGTCATACCCAAAACCGAGACGCTCTGGGATGTGGTGCAAATATGCAAAAGAATGGCGAGCGCGCCATGCTAGGCGAACAAAAGCCAATGGCAATAAGAGATGCCACAGCAATTGATAAACAGCAAACCAGACTAGGGGGCGTGCCCCATAACCTGAATTGGAGTGCACGCTCACTTTTTGAGACGTTCGGTCAATTCAACCGCCTTGCCTAAATAAGAAGATGGGGTCATTTCAAGCAAACGTGATTTAGCATCTTCTGGAATCTTTAAGCCACGGATGAAGTTTTGTAAATCTGCTTGATTAATTCCTTTACCACGAGTCAACTCTTTTAACTGCTCGTATGGGTTCTCAATGCCGTAGCGACGCATGACAGTTTGCACTGGCTCAGCCAATACTTCCCAGCAGGAATCTAAATCCGCTGCAATTGCAGCATGATTTACTTCTAACTTACCAAGGCCCCGTAAGGCACTGTCATGAGCTAATACGCTATGGCCAAATGCTGGACCTAAATTACGCAGAACTGTTGAGTCAGTAAGGTCACGCTGCCAACGAGAAATTGGTAGCTTTTCTGCAAGGTGGCGCAGCAAGGCATTTGCAACCCCTAAGTTACCTTCCGAGTTTTCAAAATCAATCGGGTTCACTTTATGTGGCATGGTCGATGAACCAATCTCACCAGCCTTAGTGCGCTGCTTAAAATAACCCACAGAAATATAAGCCCAGAAATCTCGATCCATATCCAATAGGATGGTGTTGGCACGGGCAATCGCATCAAACAACTGCGCCATACCATCATGCGGCTCAATCTGAATGGTGTAAGGATTGAAAGTTAAACCCAGGCGCTTCTCAACTACATTTTTGGAGAAATTTTCCCAATCAAAATCTGGGTAAGCAGATAAATGCGCATTGTAATTACCTACCGCACCATTCATCTTGCCTAGCAATGGAACAGCAGCAATGGAATCAATTGCACGCTCTAAACGTTTTGCGATATTGGCAATTTCTTTACCAAGTGTGCTTGGTGAAGCAGGCTGACCATGAGTGCGCGATAGCAAGGGTACCTTAGCATTTTCCAAAGCAAGATCAGTTAATACCGAAAGTACTTTTCGCAGTTGCGGCAAGAGTACTTCATCACGTGCACCGCGCAGCATCAAACCATGCGAAGTGTTATTAATATCTTCAGAAGTGCAAGCAAAGTGAATGAACTCACTGGCCTTTAAGAGATCGGGGCGCCCTGCTACTTTTTCTTTTAGGAAATATTCAACTGCTTTGACATCATGATTAGTGACAGCTTCAATATCTTTAATGCGCTGAGCATCGACATCCGAGAAAGTCTCTGGCAGCGATAGCAAGAAAGCTTCATCGGCTGAATTGATTTTTGGTACATCAGGAAGACCGGCAGCCGCCAAGGCCAATAGCCAATGAATTTCCACAAACACGCGCTGGCGCATAAAAGCCGCTTCAGAAAGCCAAGGGCGCAGAGCATCAAGCTTGCTGGCATAACGGCCATCCAAGGGGGAAAGGGCATTAAGGGTAGAAAGCGGCTGACTCACGAATATGGCCTTTGCATTGAATACATCAATAAAAGCTCATTTTAATGCGTTCCGGACTCCAGCACGCCCCCATCAGGATAGCTATACTGTGGCCTATGAAAATAATCGGATCCCTCACCAGCCCCTATGTACGTAAAGTACGCATCGTTTTTTCAGAGAAAAAGGTCGATGTTGACCTTGAATTAGAGAACGTTTGGGCTGCAGACACCAAAATAGCCATTTCTAACCCCCTAGGCAAGGTTCCCTGCCTTATTCTCGAAGATGGCGAGGCCATCTACGACTCTCGCGTCATTGCTGAATACGCTGATGCCCTAAGCCCTGTGAGCAAGCTCATTCCGGCTGATAGCCGTGAACGTGCAAGCGTAAAAACCTGGGAAGCTCTGGTTGACGGAATCATGGATGCCGGTATTTTGGCCCGCCTCGAGCGCACTTGGCGCCCAGCCGAACTTCAGAGTTCAGCTTGGGTCGATCGCCAAATGGGCAAGATTCAAAACTCTCTGCGTCAAATGTCTGAGGTCTTGGGTGAGAATGCCTGGTGTCACGGTAACCAAATCACACTTGCTGACATTGCAACAGGTTGCGCACTTGGTTGGTTATTACTGCGCTTTCCAGATGTGAAATGGCAAGTGCAATATCCAAACTTAGATCGCCTCTACCAAAAGTTGTTGCAGCGACCTTCTTTTGCCGAAACTGAACCGCCAGCAGCGTAAATCAGTTTTCACTTGTTTATTGGGATTAGGCGGAAATAATTCCGCCGCCCAAACAAATATCGCCGTCGTATAAAACAGCAGATTGCCCTGGTGTTACTGCCCATTGCGCTTCTAAAAAACTCAAACTGAAGTTCAAAGGTGTATCACCTGTATTCAATACACACGCTGAATCCACTTGACGATAACGCGTCTTAGCAGAGTAATTTCCAGCGCTAGGAGCAGATCCTGCAATCCAACTCGCATCGATAGCCTCTAGCCTATTAGCCAAGAGCCACGGGTGTTCATGGCCCTGAGCCACATATAGGGTGTTATTTGCCATATCCTTGCGCGCAACATACCAAGCATCGCCATTGCCATCCTGACTACCGCCTAGACCAATCCCTTTACGCTGCCCTAAGGTGAAAAAAGCCAGCCCCATATGTTCTCCAACGGTCTTACCATCAGGGGTTTTAATTAGCCCAGGCGTACGCGGCAAATAACGATTTAAGAATTCTCGAAATGGGCGCTCACCAATAAAACAAATTCCAGTGCTATCTTTTTTACGTGCATTGTGTAAACCAATTTTTTCAGCAATCTTGCGCACTTCTGTTTTCGGAATATCCCCTAATGGAAATAAAACATTTGCTAATTGTTGTTGCGTTAAGCGATGCAAAAAATAACTTTGGTCTTTGCTCGCATCAACAGCTTTTAATAATTGAACTTTGCCGGCCTCATGGCGCACTCTGGAATAGTGCCCCGTAGCAATAGCATCAGCACCCAAACTCATGGCATGGTCTAAAAAAGCTTTGAATTTAATTTCAGCGTTACAGAGAACATCAGGATTGGGAGTTCGCCCAGCAGCGTATTCACGCAAAAACTCAGCAAATACCCGTTCACGGTATTCCGCAGCAAAATTGACTGCCTCGACATCGATTCCAATCATATCGGCCACTGAGACGACATCAAGCCAATCCTGGCGGGCAGAGCAATATTCGTCGCTATCGTCATCTTCCCAATTTTTCATAAACAGGCCGATAACCTCATAACCCTGCTCTTTCAGCATCCAGGCTGCCACGGACGAATCTACCCCTCCAGACATGCCAATAACGACTTTCTTAGGCTTTTTAGGGGGGGAGTACGGAAGAATTAGGCCGGCTCATCAAAAAAATGCGAAAATACTTTGTAGACAGATAAACCCCATTGTAGAAGTCTCAACCAGACTTCGCATGATTTTAGGCAAAACCATAGCCGGCAGACCTGGGGACTCAGTAAATAGGTAAAACCTACCCTGTTTATCTATAAAATAGACTTTTAAAAATTTTGCTTTTGGAGACATGCCATGCGCATAGGAGTGCCGCTGGAAACAAGGTCCGAGGAAACTCGAGTAGCCGCAACACCAGAAACCGTAAAAAAACTGATCAGCCAAGGTCATTCCGTCGTCATTCAAAAAGACGCTGGTGTGCAAGCTAGCCAACCAGACTCTGCATATGAAGCAGTAGGCGCCAGTATTGGTAGCGCTGCTGATGCATTCGGAGCAGAAATTGTTTTGAAGGTGCGCGCTCCTGAAGCCGCCGAACTCAAGCAAATTAAATCTGGCAGCGTATTAATCGGCATGCTTGACCCGTTTGATAACGACAACATTGCTGCAATGGCCGCACAAGGTGTAACCGCATTTTCATTAGAAGCTGCGCCACGCACTACCCGTGCTCAGAGCATGGACGTCTTGTCTTCACAGGCAAATATTGCTGGTTACAAGTCCGTCATGATTGCCGCCAATGAATATCAACGTTTCATGCCAATGCTCATGACGGCTGCAGGTACTGTGAAAGCTGCGCGTGTATTAATTTTGGGAGCTGGTGTTGCCGGCTTACAAGCTATCGCAACTGCTAAACGTTTAGGTGCTGTGATTGAAGCATCTGACGTACGTCCTGCAGCTAAAGAGCAAATTGAATCTTTGGGCGCTAAATTTGTTGACGTTCCTTATGAAACAGAGGAAGAGCGTGAAATTGCTAAAGGTGTTGGCGGCTATGCCCGTCCTATGCCAGAAGCTTGGATGAAGCGTCAAGCGGCTTTGGTTGCTGAACGCGCCCAGCAAGCTGATATTGTGATTACTACTGCCTTGATTCCAGGACGTAAGCCACCAGTTCTCTTGCATAGCGATACCGTTGCAAACATGAAGCCGGGCTCTATCGTGATTGATATTGCTGCAGGTCGTGGTGATAACGGTTCTGGTAACTGCCCACTCACGCAAGCTGACAAAATTGTTCAAGTCAATGGCGTCAAGATTGTTGGTTATACCAATCTTGCAAGCATGGTTGCAGCAGATGCATCAGCACTCTATGCGCGTAACTTGATCGACTTCATGAAATTGATTGTTGATAAAGATGCGAAACTCGTTATCCCCGCTGATGACGACATCGTGACTGCCTGCTTAATGTGTCGCGATGGTCAAGCCGTCCGTAAAAACTAATATAAGAAATTTAGACTAAGGAAATATCATGGATCTCGCTGCCTTTCAAAGCATCCTCACAGTCCAAAACATCACTGTGTTTGTGTTGGCTATTTTTGTTGGCTACCACGTAGTTTGGAACGTTACTCCTGCATTGCACACTCCATTAATGGCCGTTACTAACGCCATCTCTGGAATCATCATTGTTGGCGCACTTCTACAAACTGAAGTCATCGGTGGCGATGAAATCACCCTTACCAGCATTATTGGTGCGGTCGCAGTATTCCTAGCTTCCATCAATATTTTTGGTGGCTTTATGGTCACCCGTCGCATGCTGGAGATGTTTAAGAAGAAAGCTCCTAAAGCGGATGCGGCTGGAACTAAATAAAACTAGAACAAGATCCTCATAGAGATTTAAAGAGACCAAAAAATGTTAAACATAACTGCAATTTCCTATCTCATTTCATCGGTGTTGTTTATCCTAGCTTTGCGTGGACTTTCTTCACCAACTACTTCACGCCAAGGCAATACTTTCGGCATGATTGGCATGCTGCTTGCTGTCATTACGACATTCCTTATTCCTGACTTTAAGCCAGTCTTTTCGCTGATCATTGCTGCAATTGTTGGTGGCGCAATTATCGGTGTGATTGCAGCTAAACGAGTGCAAATGACCAAGATGCCTGAGCTAGTGGCCTTGATGCACTCATTTGTAGGTTTGTCAGCTGTATTGATTGCTATTGCTGCCGTATTTAATCCTGCGCAAGACCATACTGGCGCGCAGAAGATTGAACTCTTTATTGGCGCATTTATTGGCGCGATTACTTTTACTGCTTCTATCATTGCTTTTGGTAAGTTATCAGGCAAGGTCAGTGGTAAGCCAGTCACCTTCTCTGGTCAGCACTTGCTCAACTTGATCTTAGCTATTTCGATGGTTGGCGCAGGCTTTGCTTATTACATGGGTGATAGCCACGCAGCCTTCTTGGCCATGTGTGCAATTGCTTTGGTATTAGGCGTCACTTTGATCATCCCAATCGGCGGCGCTGATATGCCGGTTGTAGTGTCGATGCTTAATAGCTATTCTGGTTGGGCAGCAGCAGGTATTGGCTTTACTTTGAACAACCCTGTGTTGATTATTGCTGGTGCTTGTGTGGGCTCTTCAGGCGCAATTCTGTCTTACATCATGTGTAAGGCAATGAATCGCTCTATCGTTGCAGTATTACTTGGCGGCTTCGGTGCTGAGGCTGCTGCAAGCGGTGATGATGATAGCGGTCCAAAGAACTACAAAACAGGCTCCCCAGAAGATGCGGCTTTCTTGATGACCAACGCAGACACCGTAATCATTGTTCCGGGTTATGGTCTTGCAGTTGCTCGTGCTCAGCATGCTTTGAAAGAGTTAACTGAAAAGTTGACTCATCATGGTGTAACTGTAAAGTATGCGATTCACCCAGTTGCTGGTCGTATGCCTGGCCACATGAACGTACTCTTGGCCGAAGCTGAAGTTCCATACGATCAAGTGTTTGAGATGGAAGATATCAACAGCGATTTTGGCCAAGCCGACGTAGTGTTAGTACTTGGTGCTAACGACGTGGTGAACCCAGCAGCTCGTACGCCAGGTAGCCCAATTTTCGGCATGCCTATTTTGGAAGCGTTCAAAGCAAAAACAATCATCGTCAATAAGCGCTCGATGGCTGCTGGATATGCTGGCCTTGATAACGAACTCTTCTACATGGATAAAACCATGATGGTCTTCGGTGATGCAAAGAAGGTTGTAGAAGACATGGTTAAGGCTGTTGAATAAGAGCTTCATTTAGTCACCTAACCGCCTACGGGCGGTTTTTTATTGCGCTAAGATATGCTCAGAGAAGTCCAAATAGACCGAGGCAATATGCACAACAAACAACTTCCACTTATCTCTATTCTCTGCATCTGCAATATGCTGTGGATTGGGGTAGCTAACGCTCAAGCCAACTATCCCAGCCGGACTATTCAAACAATCATGCCCTTACAAGCTGGCAGTGGCGTTGATATCTTGATGCGCCCCATTACCCAAAAAATGAGTGAAAACTTAGGTCAGGCAATCACGATCGAAAATATTCCCGGAGGCGCAGGCTTAATTGGATCCGCCAAGGTAGCGCAGAGCCCCTCTGATGGTTATGTTTTAGGCGCATTTAATGACAGCATCCTGACGATGTTGCCCAATCTTTATAAAAAGGTTGACTACGATCCTGTCCAAAGCTTTACACCAATCTCTGAAGTGGCTGCCATTACTTTCGTTTTAGTAGCTAATCCATCTTTTCCTGGAAGTACCGCAGCTGACTTAGTACGTATTGCCAAAGATAAACCTGGGAAGATTGACTATGCTTCTGGGGGTAACGGATCTCCACAACATATCGGTATGGAAATTTTTCGTCAGTACACCGGCGCCCCAATAGTCCACATTCCCTATCGCGGTGCTGCCGCTGCTGTTACCGATGTTATGGCGGGCCAAGTACCAGTCATGATTAGTGCGTTATCAGTTGTACTCCCGCATATTCGAGCTGGTAAGCTAAAAGTACTAGGGGTTGCTAGCAAAACTCGCTCCCCGCTGTTACCAAACTCTCCAACGATTAGCGAGAGTGTTAAAGGCTACGAGTTCTCAACCTGGGGTGCACTCTTAGCACCCAAAGGTACGTCTCCAGCCATCATTGAAAAACTAAACGAGTCTTTAACGGCTGCTCTCAAAGATCAAAAGTTACGTGAACAACTAGTACAACAAGGATTTGAATTCGTACCGCTTGGTCCAGATCATCTAAAAGAAATGATTACACAAGGTCTAGCAAAGATGAAGAAGGTCATCAAGGATGGCGGGATTCAGCCGGATTAGAACCTGTTCTATCAATCTCTTATTGATTAATAAAAAACGCCTGGTCTTTTGAACCAGGCGTTTTAGTTTCTACAGCTAGAGGCTGGAGAGGTGAGGCAATTACATCATGCCGCCCATACCACCCATACCGCCCATACCACCCATATCTGGCATACCGCCGCCAGCTGAGTCATCTTTTGGTGCTTCGCAGATAGCGCAATCAGTAGTCAACAATAAGGCCGCAACAGAGGCTGCATTTACTAATGCAGTTTTTGTCACCTTAGTTGGATCGATTACACCTTGAGCTACGAGGTCACCGTATTCGCCAGTAGCGGCGTTGTAACCGTTATTGCCCTTGCTAGCCAATACCGCATTTACAACAACGCTTGCTTCGTCACCAGCGTTAGATACGATGATACGTAATGGCTCTTCCATGGCGCGCAACACGATACTGATGCCAGCATCTTGATCTGCGTTATCGCCTTTTAAGCCTTTAATGCCTTGCATAGCGCGTATTAAAGCTACGCCGCCGCCAGGAACAATGCCTTCTTCAACAGCTGCACGAGTTGCATGCAACGCGTCGTCAACACGGGCCTTCTTCTCTTTCATCTCAACTTCGGTAGCAGCGCCCACACGAATTACTGCAACACCGCCAGCCAATTTGGCAACGCGCTCTTGCAATTTTTCTTTATCGTAGTCACTAGTTGCTTCGTCGATCTGAACACGAATATTCTTCACGCGGGCTTCGATTGCTTTAGCATCGCCAGCACCGTCAATGATGATGGTGTTTTCTTTGCCAATTTCAATGCGCTTCGCTTGACCTAGGTGCTCAAGAGTTGTTTTCTCAAGCGTGAGGCCAATTTCTTCAGCAATCACTGTACCGCCAGTCAAAATGGCAATATCTTCTAACATTGCTTTACGACGATCACCAAAGCCTGGAGCTTTCACAGCACAGGTCTTGATAATGCCGCGAATGTTGTTCACAACCAAAGTTGCCAAAGCTTCGCCCTCAACATCTTCTGCAATGATCAGCAAAGGACGGCCAGACTTAGCAACTTGCTCGAGTACTGGGAGCAAATCACGAATATTACTTACTTTCTTATCAAACAAGAGAACGTATGGGCTTTCCAATACGGCAACTTGCTTTTCAGGTTGGTTGATAAAGTAAGGAGAAAGGTAGCCACGATCAAACTGCATACCTTCAACTACTTCAAGCTCATCCTCTAAAGACTTGCCATCTTCAACAGTAATCACACCTTCTTTACCTACTTTTTCCATTGCTTCAGCAATACGCTGACCAATGCTGTGATCACTGTTAGCCGAAATAGAACCAACTTGAGCGATTTCTTTAGTAGTTGTGCAAGGCTTGCTGATTTTTGCGAGCTCTGCAATAGCAGCAGTAACAGCCTTATCAATACCGCGCTTCAAATCCATTGGGTTATGGCCTGAAACTACATACTTCATGCCTTCGCGCACGATAGACTGAGCTAATACAGTAGCGGTAGTTGTACCGTCACCAGCGATGTCAGCAGTCTTGGAAGCAACTTCCTTCACCATCTGTGCGCCCATGTTCTGTAGCTTGTCTTTGAGTTCGATTTCTTTTGCTACGGATACACCATCTTTAGTCACAGTTGGACCGCCGAATGAACGCTCCATTACAACGTTACGACCTTTTGGTCCTAAGGTAGTTTTTACTGCGTTTGCGAGAATGTTTACGCCTTCTACCATTTTGGTACGGGCGCTATCTCCAAATACAACGTCTTTTGCTGCCATGATTGAATTCCTCTCTTAGATACTGAAATTACTTCTGCACAACAGCCATGATGTCTTCTTCGCGCATGACGAGAAGCTCATCGCCGTCGACCTTGACTGTTTGGCCTGCATATTTACCAAATAACACGCGATCGCCTACTTTGACATCCGGTGCATTTAATTTGCCGCTGTCATCGCGCTTGCCTGGGCCTACTGCCAAAATTTCGCCTTGATCTGGCTTTTCTGCAGCAGCATCAGGAATGATGATTCCGGAAGCAGTTTTTGATTCTTGATCTAAACGCTTGATGATTACGCGATCATGTAAGGGACGCAAATTCATCTCTTCTCCTATGTTAGTAAGTGTTAACTAATTAAATTTCTATATAAATCAATGCTTTATAATCTCTTCACACAAAACTAAGGCAGCTTCATTTAAAAATCAGCCATTTTTAGCACTCATGTGTTGGGAGTGCTGATTATATAGGTCTGATCCCCGGGATTTCAAGGGCGGGGGCATAAATTCTTAGGTAATTGGCTCTTATTTATAATGGGGACAGGCTGGTAGGGTAATTCCTACAGATAAATCAGCCTTAAGCCCTTACCGCTCCAATCCGTCCTGCCTAGACTGGACAGTCACCGATTGGAGAATGCTGATGAGCCCGAAATCCCGGCTGTACACGCTTGTAAAGGCCTGGAAGAACAAACCCTTCCAAGAAGTCCGCGACGCCTGTGGCGCGCCCTGGCTTGGCATTAGTAGCCACGCCCTAGAAGAACACCAATCCTGGTCCAAGCGACAAGCGATTAGCCATGAACCCATTTTTAACTGCAAGGGAACAAAACTGACCGGCTCTTTATTTAGACCACTACTGGCTGCCTCTGATATGCAATTACTGCGTTTATTTATGGAAGGCCTAGATACGATTGCCTACTGGTATCGCAGCGGTCGTTTTATTCCAGGTATTTTGCCCTTGCCAACAAATGTAATTGCCTCTAGTGATTACATCGATGCGTTGAGTGATTTAATTCTGAACTCACGACTACCAGTAGGTCTTATTACTTTAGGAATTCCATCGCTGCCCGAATGGGAGATTGCTGATGCCTATCAGGAGGGTTTATTGCGGATGCGCAGACTGGGCGTCTTGCTGCACTTCATGAGTTTCTCAGGAAGCGAAGAGCAGTTGCACTGGATTTCTGAAATGAAAATGGATGGTATTCACATCGACATGAGCAAGCTCCGCGACAAAATGCCATCAGACAGTATGGTTGCCCAGCTAAGACAGTCACCCTATTCGCCTACACAAATTTACGGAAGTCATGTTGGTCTTATCAAAGACCTAGAACACGCATCCGCATTGCAAATGAATCATTGCTACGGCGGCCTGATGATGTCACCACTGAGCCGACATCAGATGCTCCAGATAAACGATAGCCGTATCGCTAAGGCTATTTTTTCGCTGCACCCTCATCCACAACCCAACCAAAATGGAGACAAGTAATGAGAAAACGCGTGATGTTGGTAGATGACCATCCGGCTATGCTGATGGCTCTTAAAAGTATGTTGCAAGATCAGTTGTTATTTGAAATAGCAGGACAAGCCCAGAATGGAGAAGAATGTCTCCGATCCATGAAAGAGATGAATCCCAATATGGTGATTCTAGATCTCGATATGCCCAAGACCGATGGCTTTGATGTCATTCGACGCATTGGACTGATGTATCCAGATGTCCGAATCCTAGTGCTATCCAGCATGGATGAGGCAGTTTATGGAGGGAGGGTTCGCTCACTTGGTGGACACGGCTTTGTCAATAAAACAGCAGGTGCTGATGTTATTTTGGCCGCCTGCGTTGCTATCTCACAAGGCTATAACTTTTTCACCCATGGAAAAAATGGTAACAGCTCATTAAGCGACAACGATAAACTGGCACTCATTTCTGATCGTGAATTACAAGTCATGAAGTACCTTGGTAAAGGCAATACCAATCAGCAAATTTCAGATATTTTACACATCAGTAATAAGACTGTAGCCACTTATAAGACTAGGGTTTTTGACAAGCTCGGTATCAACAATATTGCTGACTTAATCTTGTTCTGCCGCATGAATAAGATTATCGAAAGCTAAAAGAAGCATGTATCGATTCATCGCCTATGCAGCACTACTGATTTGCCCATTGCCGAATGTGGCAAATGAGATGGCTCATGAAAAAAAGATGAGTGCAGCAGAGCAGCGATGGATCGATCAACACCCTATAGTGCACTTCAGTATTCACGAGAAATATGCACCTTACTTACAAGCTGGCAAGAATAATGAAAATTCTGGGATCTTTTATAGAGTTTTAAAAAAATTGGGAGAATTTACAGGACAAGAATATTCCCCAAAATGGAGAAAGACTGAGCAAGAAGGTCTTGAGCAGCTTGCAAATGGTGAAGTCAATTTCATCATTGATCCACCAAGCCTAAATGATGAATACCTCAGGTTTGGCTCTTTATCAGAAGCAATCTTTTGGGGGCATGATGCCATTGTGACGACTGGGCCCAAAAATATTGAGTCCATTTCGCCAGCTAAGATTGCCTACTTTGATCGTGGTTTTGAAAGTCCGCCAATCCCGCGACACTCTCAAGCAAAAGTATCTTCTCACACAGAAAAGTTAATTGCCGATTTACTCAAAAATGATATTGAGGCTTTGGTGTTGCCCATTCGACTGGCCCACCAATTCATCTGGAAGATGAACAAACCAGAGCTTAAACTTGATGGCCTATATAGCCGAGAGCCTTTTGAATATCAATGGATCATTTCCCATGAAGATAGAGCCTTACATAGCCTCTTAGGTCATTTTTTAAATGACTTGAATCCTATAGAGTCAGGCCAACTATTTGCACTTGGAGATTTTGGCTCCGCATCAAATAAAAGCGGCCATTGGAGCACCCTTCCTTGGCTATCAACCCTAGCTGTATTAATGCTTGGAACCCTCCTATTCTGGCGCCTACAACAAAAGCAATCTCTTCAAGAGGAAAAAGCGGCAGACTTAATAGCCTCTAAAGATTTAGCTGAAAAAGCGAATGCTGCTAAATCTACTTTTCTTGCGACGATGAGCCATGAAATCCGCACCCCGATGAATGCAATCTTAGGAGTACAAGAGTTATTACTTTGTAGCCGACAATTTCCAGACAAAGAAAAGTCATTATTAAAGAGTGCTCACTCCTCTGCCCAATCGTTACTAGGCATTCTGAATCAAGTACTAGACCTTTCAAAGATTGAAGCTGGCAAGCTCACTTTAAATTTAGAGCCTTGCTGCCTAAATACTCTGATTGATGATATTCATTCGGCGTTCTCAACTATGGCGAATAAGCAGAACCTAATTCTGCACACCTCCAAAGATCCGCGGATTGCTGCTGTCTTAATGATCGATACCTTGCGACTGCGTCAAATTCTGCAAAACTTACTTAGCAATGCGATTAAATTTACCGATCATGGAGAGATCTACTTTTCAATTAGCGTACTAGCAGACGATCATGCGGGACAATTGGTTGAATTTAGAGTCATCGATACTGGAATTGGTATGGGCGCTGAGGAAATTGCGCTTGCACTTCAGGCATTTGAACAAGTCCCTGGTAAAACAGATCAACAGCATGGTACTGGTTTAGGCCTTACCATCACCAATCATCTAGTGAGTTCGATGAATAGCCAGCTTTACTTTGAAAGTGCTCCTGGCTTTGGTAGCAATATTCATTTTTGTGTGGCACTGCCCCGGACAAGTATCGCGGCATCTAACAATCATTTTGGAGATGAAAACTCAACGCCACGAAGACTGCTCTCTAAAATGGCTCAGGATGAAAATCGCCTACTCCAGGCCCTAGTAGTTGAAGACCATCCTGCAAGTCGCCAAATCATTTCCTTGCAATTACAGGCATTAGGTCTTGAGGCTCAGGTTTGCGAAAGCGCCAGTGCTGCCCTTGAACTGCTATCTAAGAAGCATTTTGATCTTCTACTGACTGATCAATCGATTCCAGGTATGCAGGGCTCAGAATTAGCTAAATACATTCGCTCTTTAGGCTATCACGAGATTGTCATCATTGGCATTACTGCCGATATCTACGCCCTAGATTCGCGGCACCAATTTCTTGCTGCTGGTATGAACGGGGTACTGATCAAACCTCTAAACTTAATGACCTTAGAAAACGAACTGGCCCGCCACTTTACTTCTCGAGAAACTACAGACGAACAAGAGATGGTGGATATGTCTGGAGAATACTCTTTTGACCTCTTTTCGAATCTCTTGAAACAAAGTCCAGGCCATATTTTGCTCATCCTGGAGGAGATTAAAAAGGTTCATATTGAAACACTCGCCATACTGAAAAATGAGCCTCTTGATGAGCGCGCCTTGGCAAACATGATTCATAAGATTAAGGGTGGGGCCCAACTTTTGAGCGCTCAGCGCTTTATTAAACGCTGTGAGGCTCTAGAAATAGAGGGAGCTGTAACAGATAGAGTAAGCGCATTCATCGAGCTACTGGAAGAGCAAAATCAGATCATTGATTGCTATATGACAAAGTACGCCAGCCATTAATTAAGGGCGTGGCTTTGCCTTCTAGGCCCGTAGGTTTATCCTATCGGGAATGCTGCAATTTACACGTCATCTTGCTTCTATAACTCTAACAATTCTTTGGGTTGGGTTTTGCCTTTTTGCATCCACAGCAAAGGCTGAAGGATTACGTTCTAACCTACCCCAGATAGTTGCAAGCAGCTTAGAGCGCAATCAAATTCCAAAAGATGCTGTCAGTGTTTCGGTAATAGAGATTGAGACTACTCGCTCAGGAAAAAATATAGCAAAAAATATTCTAGATTGGCGATCTACTGAAGCAATGAACCCTGCATCAACGATGAAGCTCTTAACGACACTCGCAGGTTTAGATATATTAGGGCCACAGTATCGCTGGCGAACCAATATTTATACTGATGGCGTTATTCGGCAAGGAGTTCTCAAAGGAAATTTATATTTACAGGGAACAGGTGATCCAAAGCTGGTCCCTGAAGAGCTGGCTAAGCTGATGAAGTCCTTGCAAGCACTTGGCATTCAGAAGATTGATGGCAATTTATTCTTTGATCGCAGCGCCTATGCGCCTAGCGTAATGGAGCACAACACGATTGATGGCGAGGCGCTGCGTGCATACAACGTGCCGCCGGATCCATTATTGTATGCATTCCGAACGCTCTCATTTCAGCTAGGAAAATCCCGTACGGCCGACTTCATTGATATTGCCTATACACCGGCACTCTCGCAACTAAAGATTGATAATCAAATGCAATTGGTTGATCAGCCCTGTGAAAACTGGAAAAGTAATATTCGCTTCAACTTAGATCCTGAGGGCGCAACTAAAACAAATCAGCCGCTAGTAGCACAGTTTTCAGGGGCGCTTCCCAGCGCCTGCAAAGGGGTGAACTATAACGTGGTTGCCCTTGATGCAAATACCTTTCTTACGCAGGGCTTTGCAGCTGCCTGGGAGCTATCAGGTGGTAGCTGGGTACGAACTCCCGTTGGAAAAAATGGCAATGTACCTCTTGCCGCAAGACTCCTTCTGCAGTTTGAAGGCCTTAGTCTTGCTGATGATGTTCTGGATATTAATAAGTATTCAAACAATGTCATGGCACGGCAAGTGCTTTTGACATTAGCACTAGAAAAAATGGGGAAGCCAGCGACAACTGCCAATGGTGAATTAGTCATCCAGAGCTGGCTAAAACAGAATAATTTAGATTTTCCAGGTCTCGTAATTGAGAACGGCTCAGGCCTATCACGCACTGAAGCCATTACAGCAGAACAAATGAATCAACTCTTACTAACTGCACGCAACCTATCGGTTGGAGATGTTTTCTATAACAGCTTACCAATCGCTGGAACCGACGGCACGATGAGAAATCGTCTGATGGCCCAACTGCGCAAGTTTTTGCATCTGAAGAAAAAGCCGGAAGCTAGAATTAAGACTGGCTCACTAGCTGATGTGCGAACTGTCTCTGGCTACGTGATGAGTAAATCAGGAAAACTGTATGCAGTAACCTCATTTATCAATCATCCCAATGCGTGGAAAGGTTTAGAAGCGCACGATCAATTACTAGCATGGCTGCTGGAAGACGGCCCGGAGCCAAAACATGCACGCTGAAGTCGATCTCTAACGCCATCCCATTCCTCTCCAGCAGGCGGTTCTGGAAATAGCATTAAATCCCAGCCTTGTTGGTCTAGATCACGCAATGAGCGATATAAAAGACTAGCAAACCCAGCGCTATCACTTGGCACTTCCACTTCCTCGAAATGAACAGATGGATGGCCATCCTCGCCTAAGGAAGATTCGGAATCCCAAACTGCAACTGCTACACGAGACTTCGTATCCGGAAACTCGCTGAGCGCATCCAGAACTCGGCCGGGGGCATACAAACGTAAAGGGGTGTTTGGTGCGTAATGCGCCTTCAAGCTTCCAGAAACTCTGGGTAAAGCGCTCGCTAAATTTGTATCATCATGCGCACTCACCGTCTGGCCGACTTGATATACCTGAACACCAGTCTTTGCAAGAATCTCTGACGGTGTTATCACGCCTGGACGAAGCAGAATGGCTTTATTACCAGATGACATATCAATAATGGTTGATTCAATACCAAGCGCACAATCCCCGCCATCTAAGACCATCAGATCAAGGGTGCCCTCAAATTCATTTCGGACATCCGCCGCACTAGTAGGGGATACTCTGCCAAAACGATTGGCAGATGGTGCTACTACGCCACTTTTAAACCTTCTCAATAACTCTTGAGCCATCGGATGTGCGGGCGCACGAATAGCTACCGTATCCTGCCCACCAGTTAATTCATTCAAAACGCTCTTATCTTTTTTAAAGACTAAGGTTAGGGGGCCAGGCCAAAAAGTATTGACTAGCTTTAGCGCATCTTCGGATAAATCTCTTACCCAGGGCGCTAGCACTGGCACCCAATCTACCTGAGTTTGATCAAATTTATCAGGTGCTGCTAAATGCACAATCAGTGGATGATTGGATGGTCGACCCTTAGCGCTGAAAATTTTGTTGATGGCCTCTGGATTTTTTGCATCTGCCCCTAGTCCATATACTGTCTCAGTTGGAAACGCAACCAAACCGCCATCGCGTAATGTCTGGACTGCTTCATTAATCACTGCAGAAGATTGCAGTGGCGTACTATCGGCAGACATTTCTAGGGCTCGATACCTAGTTCAGTGGCTACAGCAGCACAATTTTGACGAGCCTCATTCAATGCCTCGCCTAAGCAGTTGATGTGACCCATCTTTCTGCCGATACGAGGAGCAGATTTACCATAGAGATGCAACTTTGCATCAGGGTGTGCAAGTACTTTATTCCAAGCGGGTTCTCTTGCTTTATCTTCACTACCCTCAAACCAAAGATCACCCAATAAATTTAACATTGAAACTGGAGCTAATTGTCGTGTATCGCCTAAAGGCAAACGAGCCATTGCTCTTACTTGCTGCTCAAACTGGCTGCTGACACAAGCATCCATGGTGTAGTGCCCGGAGTTATGTGGACGAGGCGCAATTTCATTGGCAACAATGTCGCCATTCTTGAGTACAAAAAACTCAACACAGAGAACACCAACATAATCAATCTTTCGAATGAGCGCTTTTGCTGCATCAACAATCTTTTTCTCTTGAGCAGGCTTTAGTGATGGGGCAGGCACGGTAGAGGTATGCAAAATACCGTCACGATGGATATTTTGTGACACGGGATAAGCTACGACAGCATCATCGTGACCCCGCGCCACTAAAGCAGAAACCTCGAAATCGAGCTCCATACGCTTTTCTAAAACACAGGGTACGCGCCCCAATTCATTCCAGGCAGTAGTTAACTCTGGCAGACTATAAACAGTGACCTGACCTTTGCCGTCATAGCCCATACGGGCGGTCTTCAATATTCCAGGGAAAAGATCTGCAGGAGTATGGGCAAGATCGGCATCATGTTCGATAACAAAATAAGGTGCAGGCCCAATATTGGTTTCAGACTTCCAGGTGGCTAAGAATTTTTTCTCTGCAATCCGATTTTGCGCTAGCGAAACGCAGCTACTTCGAGGCGCTACAAATACCCCTAGAGATTCCAGATCATCTAGAGCTTGTGCTGGGACATTTTCGAATTCAGTACTGACAGCCGCACATAATGCGGCCATCTCTTTTAAGGCCGCTGAGTCCGTGTAATCAGCCTGAATAAATTTTTCTGCAATAGAGCCCGCTGGACTATCAGAGCCGGGATCTAAAACACAAACCTTATATCCCATTGCTTGTGCGGCCTGGGTAAACATACGCCCTAATTGACCACCACCTAGTATTCCTAAATATGAACCCGGCAAAATGGGCTCCATACGATCTGCCATGTAATTAATATCCTGGCAAATTCATAGAGCGCGCAGTATCGGATTGCTTTGCTCGAAACTCTGCGAGACGTTTAGCAAGATCTGCATCATGTAATGCGAGCCCTGCAATGACATGCAAAGCAGCATTGGCCGCGCCAGCCTCACCAATTGCAAAAGTAGCTACTGGAACGCCTTTGGGCATTTGTACGATGGAATATAAGGAATCTTCTCCACGCAAGTATTTACTGGCAACCGGAACACCATAAACTGGCACTATGGTTTTAGAGGCAAGCATGCCTGGTAAGTGAGCCGCACCACCTGCCCCGGCAATGATGGCCTGCAAGCCATTAGCTTGCGCATCTTCTGCATACTGAAACATATCGTCTGGCATGCGATGTGCTGAGAGCACTTTAGCCTCGTGAGCGATGTCGAATTGCTCAAGCATCTGAGCGGCGTGCTGCATCGTGTCCCAATCTGAATTGGAGCCCATCACTATTCCGACTATCGGCTTCTTGCTCATCTAGCTCTCCAAATACCCTCATTGTCTACTGAGGACTCTATTATCCCTGAGTTAGACGATTCAGGGCTTCACGGTACTTTTCAGCTGTCTTTTCAATCACATTAGCCGGTAACTGCGGGGCAGGGGCAGTCTTAGGCCATAACTTGCCGTCTACTTGGGCAGTTTCCAGCCAATCACGCACAAATTGCTTGTCATAGGATGGCGGGTTTGAGCCTACATAATAGGTTTCTGCTGGCCAAAAGCGGGAAGAATCTGCCGTAAGAATCTCATCCATCAAAACCAGTTGACCCGAATCGTCCAAGCCAAACTCAAACTTAGTATCAGCAATAATGATTCCACGCGTGGCGGCATATTCAGATGCCTCTTTATAAAGACGGATGCTGACTTCACGAATTTGATTGGCTAATTTCTCGCCAATGAGTTCAACCACTTTCTCAAATGAAATATTTTCGTCATGATTACCGACTTCTGCTTTAGCGGCAGGGGTAAAAATTGGCTCGGGTAATTGTTGGGCATTCTCTAAACCAGCGGGCAATGTAATGCCACACACCTTGCCACTTTCTTTGTAGTCTTTCCAGCCGCTTCCAGCGAGATAACCACGAACAACCGCCTCTACTAGAATGGGCTTTAAGCGTTTAGCAACTACTGCGCGACCGATTACTTGAGAAACTTCGTCGGCGTTCACCACAGTTGCAGGGTCAATCCCAGTTAAATGATTAGGAATCACCGAGGCTAATTTATCAAACCAAAAATTAGCCATTTGATTAAGGACAATACCCTTCTCCGGGATCGGCTCACCCATCACGACATCAAATGCGGATAAGCGATCAGTAGTGATCATCAGTAGCTTGTCATCACCTAGAGCGTAGACATCACGCACCTTACCTTTAGATAGCAAAGGTAATGACTTAATGGAGGTGGCATACAAGGCTGGCATCTTTAATTCACTTTACGATCTGAATGAGTTTGCCGCTCTTATAGAGTTCAGCCATTTTTTCTAAGGGAATGGGCTTAATCTTGGATGCTTGACCAGCGCAACCAAAAGCCTGAAAGCGTGCAATACAAACTTTCTTAGCTGCTTCACGTGCTGGCTTCAGATAATCGCGGGGATCAAATTTGCTTGGGTTCTCCATGAGGTAACGACGGATAGCGCCAGTCATTGCTAAACGGATATCGGTATCAATATTAATCTTACGAACACCATTCTTAATGCCCTCTTGAATCTCCTCAACAGGCACACCGTAAGTTTCTTTCATATCGCCACCGAACTCACGAATCTCTGCAAGCAATTCTTGCGGAACGCTGGAAGAGCCATGCATTACCAAGTGTGTATTCGGAATGCGCGCATGAATTTCTCTAATGCGATTAATCGCCAAAATATCGCCAGTCGGCTTTTTGGTGAACTTGTATGCGCCATGGCTAGTACCAATCGCAATCGCTAAAGCATCACACTGGGTCGCTTTCACAAAATCAGCAGCTTGTTCAACATCGGTTAATAACTGTTCACGAGTCATCTTGCCATCGGCACCATGACCATCTTCTTTATCGCCCTGCATTGTTTCCAAAGAGCCTAAAACTCCCAGCTCTGCTTCGACGGTAACTCCAATGGAATGAGAAAACTTCACCACTTCCTGGGAGACGGCTAAGTTGTACTCGTAACTGGCAACTGTCTTTCCATCGGCCTCAAGCGAGCCATCCATCATTACACTAGTAAAGCCACTCTTGATTGCTGCCATACAGACAGCTGGGCTCTGACCATGATCTTGATGCATGACAACCGGAATATGGGGATAAGCCTCTACAGCAGCCGAGATTAGGTGACGTAAAAATGCTTCGCCAGCATATTTACGTGCGCCAGCAGATGCTTGCATGATGACTGGTGAGTCAGCCTCATTAGCCTCTTCCATAATCGCAGTCACCTGTTCAAGGTTATTGACGTTAAATGCCGGCAAGCCATAACCGTTCTCAGCGGCATGATCTAGCAGTTGTCGTAAAGATACTAAAGCCATGATGTTCTCTTAATAGATAAAGATAAATGGTTAATCAATGTACAAATTACTTCACATGAACAATTTTGAGAGTATTAGTGCCACCTGGTTCACCCATTGGCTCCCCAGAAGTCAACACCACGGTATCGCCCTTTTTAACTGCGCCAGCCTTTTTCAAGCATGCTTCTACCTCTTGCAAAGCGGTATCGCGGTCTTTGGTGTAATCCAAGCCTATTGGCGTGACATTACGATAAGTACTTAAAGCCCTTTGAGTTGCAATCTTTGAAGTCAATGCAAAGATGGGCACATGAATGTTATGACGGCTCATCCAAATTGGGGTTGAACCAGAGTCCGTCAGAGCAGCAATCGCATTTGCATGTAAATGATGCGCAGTAAATAAAGCGCCTAAGGCAATCGTTTGGTCAATGCGAGTAAATCTTTGATCTAAAAAATCGGTATCCAATTTCACAGTGTCTGATTTCTCAGCCTCAACACAAATCTCAGCCATCGCTTTAATCGTTTGTACTGGGTATAAGCCAGCAGCAGATTCAGCAGAAAGCATCACAGCATCTGTCCCGTCTAATACGGCATTGGCTACGTCACTCACTTCAGCACGCGTAGGAACTGGAGCATTAATCATGGACTCCATCATTTGCGTTGCAGTAATCGTAAATTTATCAGCTTCAAGCGCCCAGGCAATCATGCGTTTTTGTAATGCGGGCACTGCAGCGTTGCCAACCTCAATAGCGAGATCGCCGCGGGCAACCATAATGCCATCACTTTGCTCAATAATGCTTTTGAGTGCTTTAGGTTCAATCGCTTCAGCACGCTCGACTTTGGCAATTGTTCTCACTTTGCCAACACCATATTTAGCACTAGCAGCATCGGCTAATTTACGGGCATATGCCATATCAGCGCCATCTTTTGGAAAGCTAATCGCCAAGAAATCAACGCCCATGGCAATTGCAGCATCCAGGTCAGCAATATCTTTTTCGGTGAGTGCTGGCGCTGTCAAACCACCACCGGCACGATTGATGCCTTTGTTATTAGAGAGTGGACCGCCTTGTTCTACGAGCGTGAAAATTTCCCCACCCTTGACGCTCTCAACACGCAGTACAACCAAGCCATCATTTAATAAGAGGCGATCGCCAGGCTTCACATCATTTGGTAGTTCTTTGTAATCAAGGCCAACACGTCCTTGATCGCCAAGCTCACACGCAACATCCAAAATAAACTTCTCGCCCTCTTTAAGAAGAATTTTGCTATCTGAAAATTTGCCCACACGAATCTTTGGACCCTGAAGATCGGCCATGATGCCAACCTCTTTGCCCACTTCAGCAGATATACTTCTGACTAAATCATGGCGTGCTTTGTGATCTGCCACAGTCCCGTGTGAAAAGTTCATACGCACCACATCAACACCTGCACGAATCATCTCGCGCAATACTTCAGGCTTTTCAGATGCTGGTCCTAGAGTTGCAATGATTTTTGTTGCTCTTAACATATTTAGTCTTTCGCTCTTTCTGCAAGTACTTCAAAGGCTGGCAAAGTTTTACCTTCAAGAAATTCTAAGAAAGCGCCACCGCCAGTTGAGATGTAATCCACTTGATTTTCAATACCGTATTTAGCAATTGCTGCCAATGTGTCGCCACCGCCAGCAATTGAGAATGCTGGTGAGTGAGCAATTGCTGCGGCCAGCATTTTTGTACCACCGCCAAATTGATCAATTTCAAATACGCCCAACGGGCCATTCCATACAATCGTGCCAGCATGTGCAAGCATTGTGGAAAGGCGCGCAGCAGTCTTAGGACCGATATCCAAAATCATGTCATCTTCGGCAACTTGGTCTGCGGGCACACGGTTTGCGCGGGCTAACGGAGAGAGCTCATTTGCAACGACGACATCCTCAGGAATGGGTACATGTGCACCGCGCTTTTCCATGAGATCCATAATTTCTCTAGCTTCATTCACCAAATCTGGCTCGGCAAGCGATTTACCAATTGGTAAACCTTTAGCAAGCATGAAGGTATTGGCAATACCTCCACCCACAATCAGCTCATCCACTTTTTCAGAGAGAGCCTTCAGAATGGTGAGCTTAGAGGAAACTTTGGAGCCGGCAACGATTGCTATTAATGGACGCCTAGGATTTGCTAAGGCACGACTTAGTGCGTCTAATTCAGCTGCCATCAATGGACCAGCGCAAGCAACTGGTGCAAACTTAGCAACACCATTGGTAGTGGCTTCAGCACGATGTGCAGTGCCAAATGCATCATTTACATAAACATCGCATAGAGTCGCAATTTTTTTGGCTAGCGCGTCATCATTTTTTTTCTCGCCCACATTTACGCGGCAGTTTTCCAAGAGCACCACTTCGCCTGGCTGCACTTGAAATCCTCCATCGACCCAATTACTAATGAGTGGGACTTTGCGATGTAGCAAAGTAGCAATCCGATCGGCGACTGGGGCTAAGCTATCTTCAGATTTAAATTGGCCTTCGGTGGGACGCCCTAAGTGAGAGGTCACCATTACTGCAGCGCCAGCATCCAGGCACATTTGCACCGCTGGCATGGAGGCTCGAATACGAGTGTCTTCAGTAATGTTGCCTGCCTCATCTTGGGGCACATTGAGGTCGGAGCGAATCAGCACCCGCTTACCCTTTAATTGGCCCGCTTGGGCTAATTCACTTAAACGTTTAACTTGAAATAAGGCTTCCGGCATGGGATTGGGCAAATGTGGTGATTTATGAGGAATACTCCATTCTAAATCGTCTAGCCCAAATATCCCACAGGATCTCAGATACCCTGCAGCCCTGCCTGCTCTACAATAGGGACTTAGACGCATTTTGGGTCTAGGGCCATAAACCCTCCCTCGGCGCACCGATTAACTAGGCACAAAAAGGTAGAGAAAATGTCGATGTCCGACCGCGATGGCTTTATTTGGTCCGATGGGAAGCTTATTCCCTGGCGTGAGGCCAATATTCACGTCCTAACCCATAGTCTGCACTACGGCATGGGGGTATTTGAGGGCATCCGCGCCTACAAAACACCCCAAGGTACTGCCATTTTCCGTCTCCCGGAGCATGTCAAACGCCTCTTTAATGGCACCAAGATTTTTCAAATGAACATGCCCTACAGCCCAGAAGTGATTAACAAGGCAATTATTGATGTGGTCAACAGCAATAAGCTCGAGGCCTGCTACATCCGTCCAATCATCTTTATTGGCTCTCAGAAACTCGGCATCTCCCCCAAGGGAAATAGCATTCATACGGCAATTGCTGCCTGGGAATGGGGTGCTTATTTAGGTGAAGATGGCCTCAATAAAGGCATCCGCGTAAAAACTTCCTCATTTACCCGTCACTTTGTGAACTCCTCACTCGTGCGCGCTAAAGCGTCTGGCTACTACATCAACTCTATTTTGGCCAATCAGGAAGTCACAGCCAATGGATATGACGAAGCCTTATTGCTTGATACCGAGGGTTATGTTTCTGAAGGCTCCGGGGAAAATCTCTTCATGATTCGCAATGGCATTGTGTACACCCCTGACTTAGCATCCTGCTTAGATGGTATTACACGAGACTCTGTCATTCAGATTGCAAAAGATCTTGGATATGAGGTTCGTGAAAAACGATTGACACGCGATGAAGTTTATTCCGCAGATGAAGCCTTCTTCACTGGCACTGCAGCTGAAGTAACGCCGATTCGTGAGTTAGATGACCGCAGCATTGGTGATGGCAAGCGTGGCCCGATTACTGAAAAAATTCAGAAGACGTATTTCGATGCCGTTTACGGTAGAAATGATCAATACAAATCATGGCTCACCTACGTTAAGTAATCAGGACAAGTAAGATGACTCAAGCTCAAGTTGTGATGGTGGATGGCAAGGACCTGCCATTGCATTGCCCCACTAATCAAACTCCAGCCTGGAATTCTCATCCGCGAGTTTTCTTGGATATCACTAAAACCGGGGAAGCCAAGTGCCCATATTGTGGCGCTGAATATAAGCTCATTCCCGGCACCGAGCCACACGGACACTAAGCCTTATCAGCACCTCATCATAGGGTACTGACTCGGGATACACCATATGCAAAGTATTCTGATCATTGCCCCAAATTGGATTGGGGATGCAGTAAGTACCCAGCCTCTTCTGGCTAATCTCAAGGTGCTTTATCCAAATTCTCAGATCGATGTTCTTGCTAGCAATTGGGTGGCGCCGATCTATCGTGCCTGCTCACAAGTACATGCAGTCATTGAGGCGAAGTTTGAGCATAAAAAACTGCAATGGAGCTTACGCAAGCAATTAGCCAAAGAAATTCAGGCTAAAAACTATCAGGCCTGTTTTGTATTACCTAACAGTTTTAAATCTGCCCTCATTCCCTGGTTAGCCAATATTCCTTTTCGGATTGGCTATCGCGGAGAGTTGCGTTTTGGCCTGATCAATTTAGCCCTAGATAATCCAAGCAAAGTTAATCGCCCACCGATGGTGGAGCACTACTTATCTCTAAGCCAACTTTTAAAAGATGATGCCTTTCTTCCATCCAATAAATTAGTTCCTAGACTCAACATTTCTACTTCAGCAAAACAGTCCATCGAAATTAAATTACAAAGCGCCAATATCAGCGGTGACTCAATTTATGTAATGTGCCCTGGCGCGGAATATGGCCCATCTAAAAGATGGCCTACAGAACACTTTGCAGCGTTGGCACAACAACTCATTACGCAAAACTCAAATAATCAGATCATTCTTTTAGGTAGCAAAAATGATCATTCTCTTGCCCAAGAAGTTACCTCCCAGGCACAGCAAGCTAGGAATATTCATAACTGGTGTGGCAATACTTCACTAGATGAAGCAATTGCCTTGATTGGCATGAGTAAAGTGGTGGTTAGCAATGATTCAGGGCTGATGCATATTGCAGCGGCCCTACAAATCCCTCAGGTTGCCATCTTCGGCTCTAGTAATCCGACTCATACGCCCCCTTTGTCTGATAAAGCAAAAGTTATCTGGCTTAATATGCCTTGTAGCCCATGCTACAAAAGAATTTGTCCTTTGGGTCACTTGCGCTGCCTAAAAGATATCCTGCCAGAGCAAGTATTCGCTACACTCAACACATTGAATTAATTACCTGAAAAGTAAGCGATGACAAAACTTGCAAGGCTCTTTCATAATGCCGACGAAGTCGTAGATGCTTGGCGAGAGGCACTACGCAATCGTGATGTCAAAGGTGCCTTGGATATCTGGCTAGATGATGACTCCATCACTTGTGTTCTGCCAGAGGGTCATCGCCTCAGCGGTCATGAAGAAATTCGGAAGGGCTTGGAGAGACTTTTATCTAAGCAGCCCTTATTTTTAGAGCCGATTGCTTGTATTAGTCACTCTATTCCAGGGGCTGCTATTTATGACACTACTGAAGCAGTACATCTCAGAGCCGATCAAGTAGAAGCTGAATTTTTCCTCAATATCACTCTAGTGCTCTTACAAGATAGTCAAGGGTGGCGTATCGCACACCTTCATGCCAGTCGCTCGACTGAAGAAACTTTTGATGCCCCCTCTACCCCGCACGGCCTCCATTAAAGATCGACATGGATGAGCACGTATTAAGGTCACTCATCAAGTGGCCTAGTGTGCCTGATTGCTTTGGTTGGCTTGCTTTAGATCGTCGAGGACAATGGCGTATGCGTGATGAATTTGCGCAGCAAAATAAATTACCTGGCCAAGTCATTACTCATAGAACCTTAAATGAATTCATCTCCAGAAACTATGCATGCGATAGTCTAGGTAGATACTTTTTTCAGAATGGCCCACAGCGTGTCTTTATCACGCTCGACGCCACACCTTGGGTAGCCCGTATCACCCCAAGCGAGAGTGGCTTAGAACTGATTACTCAATGCAATAATCCGATAGAGGCTGCTCGCGCATTAAGTGATGAAAAGGGTAATATTTACATCGTTGGAAAAGTGAATCAACTAATCTACCGGCAAGAAAATAAAGATTCGTTTACTAAAGAAGATTGCCAGACAGTAGCACTTTTACATGATCATGACTTGGATCACTTCTCCCAATTGGCAAAACTGCATGAAGAAGCCTGTAGTTTTGGTGGCTCTTGGGAATGGCAAGGCAAACAATTGTCCTTAGGCCCGATCCATTCAGAAGAGTTGGCTGCTCGCTTTCAATTCATTGCAAGGCCAAGCAATTAATCGCAATCCTAACTAGGTATTTTGCCCTGCTCTTTGAGCTCATCTTGATACTGCCTTTGCATTTCTCTTAAGCGCGCGTCAATACTGGAGCCTTGATAGTAGTCAGACCCACCTGCCGAACGAGCGATCTTCAATTGCTCAATTGCTGATGGCCAAGCTCCTTCAAGAGCATATTTTTCTCCAAGAGCAAAATGACGCATTGGTACATTCTTAGCCTGATCATAGGATTTTGATAGCAAACTCCACCAGACAATTTCATTAGGCTGCAAGCGAGTACGGGCTTTAAGCCAGACAATTGCATCATTGGTACGACCGAGCACTAAATCCGCATTGATCATCGCGGCGCCCGCAGCATAAGACTGAGGGTAAGCACGCAAAGTAGCTTGTGCAATTTGTAAAGCTTCTACACCCTTGCCTTTGGCTAAGGCCAATTCAGATGCAGTAATGTCTAAAGATAAGCTTTGCCTCTGAATCGGTGAGCCTGGTGCGCTGGCAGCTTGAGCCAAATTGCGAGCTTGTTGTAAATATGCTTCTGCTTGATCTACTTTTCCTTGGCGTTGTGCAATGAGTGCTAAACCGTAAAAACCTTCCATTTGCTTACCCGCTTGAGGCTGCTTACTTAAGCTTTCAAAAGTATTTTTAAGGTCATACATACCACTCGAAGTACCAGACTGCTCCATACGCGCTCTAGCTTTAATAAAATAAAACTCTACTGCGGTGGGAACATTACGCGCAGCGACCCTCCTTGCTCTATCTTGCATGTCAGCAATACGATCAGTCGTTAAAGGATGGGTACGGACATAGGCTGGAACACCCTTATCCATCACGCCGGTAGCTCTTTGTAAGCGCTGAAAGAAGCCTGGGGCACCATTTACATCGTATCCACTGGCCTCCAAAATCTGAAAGCCAAGACGATCTGCCTCACGCTCAGCATCTCTTGAGTATGAAAGTTGATTATCGATAGCCATTGCTTGACCACCCTGCATCAGACCAGCAGCTGCCGAAGGATTGCGAGACATAGCTAATGCACCAAGTACCATACCTGCAATGGCGATCATGTTATTAGTAGACTGCTTATCCATTTGACGTGCAAGGTGACGTTGCAATACATGCCCCGTTTCATGACCCATGACAGATGCAACTTCTGAATCTGTTTCTGCACTCACCAGCAAGCCCGTATGAAAACCAATAAAGCCTCCTGGTAAAGCAAACGCATTGATACTGCTATCTTTGACTGCAAAGACTTCAAAGTTATAGGCGCCACTACCCTGTTCATTGGCGCCACCAAGCTGCAATTGTTTAGCGGCCTGCAATAATCGGCGCTCCATAGCGTTTAGAAAATCATAGATCGGCAAATCATTTGAATAATCCGGATCAGGGCGAATCTGACGCATGATCATTTCGCCATACTTTCGCTCATCAATCCGACTCAACGAGTCCCCTCCAGGATCTCCCATATCCGGCAAAATGATATTAGGCTGACTTTGTAAAGTATTGCGATTAGGCAGTTTGGAAGATTTAGCATCCGGAGACTGCATCGCTTTGCCGATATTTTGGATGGCTGCAGAATTACCGTCTACAGAGACATCTCCGACAGGAGTGGCAGCATAAGCAGGCATAACACCTGAGCAGGACAAAGCTAGTGCCAGCTGAGCGGCTAAAAGGCGTTGCCAAAACGAGGTTTTTTTAAGGAACTTTATATCCTGCATCCCTATATGGTAAAACTTATCCCATGAACAAACTAACTCATTTTGATGAAAGCGGCCAAGCCCATATGGTAAATGTGGGTGATAAAGCCTCTACCCATAGGATCGCCATTGCCACAGGCAAGATCAGCATGCTTCCCGAGACCTTCAAAATGGTTGAAGCAGGGAGCCACAAAAAGGGGGATGTCCTTGGTATCGCTAGAATTGCTGGCATTCAGGCATCTAAGAAGACATCAGATCTCATTCCACTTTGTCATCCGCTAGCATTAACCCACGTTAGCCTCGAGTTTCAATCAAACTCAAATGACAACAGTATCACTTGCCAAGTAAAAGCAGAAACTACTGGCCCTACCGGCGTCGAAATGGAAGCACTCACCGCAGTCCAAGTCGCCCTGCTCACAATATATGACATGTGCAAAGCAGTAGACCGTGGCATGGTGATGGGTGATGTGAAGCTTCTTGAGAAGAGTGGTGGCAAGAGTGGGGAGTGGAAGGCAGGATAGCAAGCATCTCTAGTTCAGAGCTGGGGCTTAATAAATATAGTCCCTTCAATCAATAGATATATGCTCGGGCTGCAAATCAGCCTGATATCTCTCATACATTTTGATATAGGCTAATTCAAGATTCTTAGCAAAAAGAGGGGTATCAAATAAAGCGGTAGTCAAGCGGTTATTGGTCAACTTCAATTTAATATCTGAAAGCTTGCTAGGATTCATGGCTAGCTCAATCGCCAAAGCCTCATATTCTTCCTGAGTATTCGTAATCAGCTCTGGCAATCCAATTGCAGTTAATAAGCTTGCCGCTACACGACTAGCAAAGGACCTTCCCATTAAAGTGAGAACGGGCAACCCAGCCCATAACGCATCACTAGCAGTTGTCCCAGCGTTATATGGAAGGGTATCTAAAAATAAGTCACAAACTCGATAACGGGCTAAATATTCATCCGCAGACATTCTATTGCCAAATATTAATCTTGCGCCATCAATGCCCTTAGCTACAGCTTCTTTTTTAAGATTTTCTTCGGCCCATTTATTGTCGACATATAAAAAAAGAATACTACCTTCTACAGCATGTAGTATCCGCATCCAACCATCAAAAGTGGTGGGCATTATCTTGTAATTGTTGTTAAAAGAACAAAAGACAAAACCTTGTTCTGGCAAGCCTAGCTCTTGCCTTCTAAATTCTCTATCTGAAATTATTCGCTTTCTATCGTTAACCTGATAGCTTGGAAGATAGGCAATTTTTTCAGAAAAAAATTGCCTAGACTTATCTGTAATCATTATTGTGTCTGATAGTACATAATCCATATAATCATGACCAGTAGTCCCCAAATAGCCTAGATAAGTTATTTGTATTGGAGCAACCCGATAAGCAAATACCCCCAAGCGACTATCAGCTGTATGCCCAGCTAAATCTATAGCAATATCCAAATCCATTTCTCTTGCGAACCTTGCAACCTCAATATCAGACATAGCACTTACGTCGACAAATTGATGAAATGCTTTACTTAAGCGCGTTCGTACTGGACTTTTGTCATCAAACCCAAATGAAAAAGCGATTAACTCAAATTGATTTTTATCGTGCAGTTCAAATAATTCTGCAATCAGAAATGACACTGGATGATTCCGAAAGTCAGCAGAAAAGTAGCCAATTCTCAACTTAGTTTTCTTTAATCTTTTAGGTATTGAGCCTAGAAGATCACTACTTTGATGTCTTTCTTTAATAAAAATTTCTGTGGCTTTTTTATGGACTGATTGATCATCAATTAAAGCTAATAAAGGAAAAGGTGTAATAGTTTTTTCGTTTCTACTTATTTTTTCGACAATATTTTTTAAATATTCATCTAACCCATCCCAGTCACATACTTTCATCTTAATACTGAGAAGCTCCCCAGCCACCCAATCACAATTAGGGTGATAGGCAATACATTTCTGATAAAAAGAAATGGCCTCGCTGTAGCGCTTAAGTCGGTCAAGAACACGGCTTTTACTGATTAATATTTCATAAGATTCAGGGGAATATTTAAGGGCTTCATCATAACTTGCTAAGGCCTTTTCAAAATATCTCATTTCATAAAGGGCATTTCCTTTGTTCAACCACGCATGATAAAAGTTGGGATTTAACCTTATAGCCTCGTCACAAGCAGTAACTGCATCTTTATAACGTTGTAAACCAATCAAACAATTAGCTTTGTTCAACCAAGATTTTTCTGAAGCCGGATCAATTTCGATTGCCTTGCTACATGAAATAAGTGCTTGATCATATTTTTTTAAATCGCACAATACTCCACTTTCATTTAACCAAATATCAAATGATTCTGGAAAAAGTTTTTTTGCTTCGGCGAAGGAACTCAATGACTGCTGTAAGCCCATTACTTCCTTCAAACATATGCATCGATTAACCCAAGCTAAGTGATTTTTTGGATCAAGTTGAATAGCAGAGTTATAGCTCTTGAGGGCTTCATCATGCCTTTCTAGGGTAAGTAATAAATTACCCTGATTACACCAAACTTCAACCAGCTGAGGCTCTATCCTTAAGATTTCGCCATAAATTTCAAGTGCTTCAATATACTTATTTAGCTTCTCAAGAATTTCAATCTTCAATAGGTATGCTTCTATTAGTTTTGGACTTACTTGAATCGCTTTTGATAGGTAATCCAGGCCCTTATTAAAATCTCCAATTTCTTTTGCAGTTAGACCCAAATATAACCATGCCTCTACCATATCATTCTCAATTCCTACTGCTTGTAATCCAAAAGCATTAGCTTCAGAATATTTTTTCTGGTTAAATAAAGCAATGGTTATATTTAATAGGGTTGAAGATCGATTTGGCATTATCTTTAAAGATTCTCGAAACTGAAGCTCAGCCTCAAAAAAACTTCCACTCTCCAACAGGCGGAGGCCTTCTAAAAAGAAATTTTTCGCTAGCTCGAATTGATCTTTTGACATCTATTGCTGCCTTCCTTTATCTATTCTCTATTTAACCATAGGCTGTTTTGCTATTACTTAGGTATCTGCTGGAGCAATGGAAGCACTCACCGCAGTTCAAGTTGCCCTTCTCACAATCTACGATATGTGCAAAGCAGTAGACCGTGGCATGGTGATGGGTGATGTGAAGCTTCTTGAGAAGAGTGGTGGCAAGAGTGGGGAGTGGAAGGCTTAAATATAATTTAACCGCCCTGGAGCGGTTAAATTATTACGAAAGCTTATTGATACACATCTATTTGTTGATTCTGCACTCTGAAGGCAGTAGTTGCGGCAATAAATTTGTCTCTGTAGATCTGCAAGACCAACCACCCGCCCAAGTAGCACCCTCTGGTTTTGAAAGGTCAATTGGTTTGGGTGCATTAGCATCTGGATCATTAGTCGGGATCAGATGTAATGTGTTCTTACCCTCTGGGGCAACACTGACCTGATAGTCGATAGCGATAGCACCTGACGGTGTTATTTCAATTAACTTCACACTGCGGGTAGGCCCAAAGGTGAATGATCCGCTTGTAGCCTCATCCATTACTACAGTCCCACGACTTGCAAATGCTTCTGTCACCGCAAGTTTTGCACTTGAAGATAAGTTCATCCCCTCTACAACACGACTGCGCGCAATGTAATCTTGATATTGAGGAACGGCAACTGCTACCAAGATACCAATGATGGCAACTACTACCATCACTTCAATCAAGGTAAATCCAGACTCTTGGTGAGCATCTTGTTGTTTTGGCTCGTCATATTTTTTACTTTGCATATCTTCTAGCTCCTGAGGTTAAATGCCTCATCATCCACTCTATACCTGTTCTACTCAAGAAATCGGGGCGTTAAAAAAGCCGGCTTTAGATGCCGGCTTTTCTGATTCATTTGAAGTCTGATTAATGAGCTTCTTTTCCAGCATTCCGTTTTTTCATATACGTACCCACCAAAATAACAATGGCAACACCAATGACCTCAAAGGCTAATTTTGCATCACCCAATGCCTCTTGGATGCTGTCTTTAATAGCTGGGTCATCTACCAACATACCGCCTGCTAGTAATCCCAATAAGCCAGCGCCCAAAGTAATAATGATTGGGAAGCGATCCATTACCTTCAAAAGAATTGCGCTACCAAAAATGATTAATGGAATAGACATTCCAAGGCCAATAATCAAAAGAAGTAAACGAGTCTCTTCAGGGCCTTTTTGTGCCGCTGCAGCGACAGCAAGAACGTTGTCTAAACTCATCACCAAGTCGGCAATCAAGATTGTACGAATAGCGGCCCAAATGCTGGTCTTAGCTTCCATGTGCTCTTCACCACCACTATCGGACAACAACTGTATACCGATATAGAGGAGCAATAAGCCCCCAACGATTTTGAGATATGGCAAAGTCAGCAAGGCCACTGCAGTAATAGTTAACACCACACGCAAAATAATTGCGGCAGCACTACCCCAGAAAATGGCCTTCTTTTGCTGAGCAGGCGGTAAGTTACGTGATGCCAATGCAATCACAACTGCGTTATCGCCTGATAGCAATATATTCGCTACGATGATTGATAGAAGTGCCGCCCAAAAGGTGGCATCTGAAAATGCTGCAAAATCCATTTTGTCTCCCTACGTTTTTATGTTTTAACTACTTTTTAAACTACTAATCACTACAAATGAGATGCTGCTAAATGGCACTAATGTCGCAGCATCTTTTGATTTATCGCTATTACAACATGGCTTTCAATAAAGCCGCCATTTCTGATGGATTCTTTGTTACTTTAAAGCCGCACTCTTCCATGACGGCAAGTTTGGCATCAGCAGTATCGGCTCCACCAGAAATCAATGCGCCAGCGTGGCCCATTCGTTTTCCAGGAGGCGCTGTTACACCAGCAATAAAACCAACTACTGGCTTTTTCATATTGTTTTTGCACCAGCGAGCAGCTTCCGCCTCATCTGGGCCACCGATTTCACCAATCATGATGACGGCATCAGTTTCTGGATCTTCGTTGAACATTCTCATGATGTCGATGTGCTTCAAGCCATTAATTGGATCGCCACCAATACCAACAGCAGTCGATTGTCCTAAACCAATCGCAGTCAATTGACCAACTGCTTCATAAGTCAAAGTACCAGAACGGCTCACAACACCGATACGGCCCTTCTTATGAATATGGCCAGGCATAATGCCGATCTTGATTTCATCAGGGGTAATGATCCCAGGGCAATTAGGGCCAAGCAGTAAAGTTTTCTTGCCGCCAGCAGCCTCTTTAGCCTGCATCTTATTTCGCACTTCCAGCATGTCACGCACTGGAATACCTTCAGTAATGCAAATCACAAAATCGAGGTCGGCCTCAACTGCTTCCCAGATGGCAGCAGCTGCGCCTGGAGGTGGAACATAAATGACAGAAGTCGTCGCACCAGTTTGCGCAGCAGCCTCTTTAACAGTTGCATAAATTGGAATGTTAAAAATGGACTCGCCAGCTTTTTTAGGATTGACGCCAGCAACAAAACAATTTTTACCGTTTGCGTATTCTTGACACTTCTCAGTATGGAACTGACCTGTCTTACCAGTAATACCTTGGGTAATGACTTTGGTGTTTTTATTGATCAAAATAGACATATTGAAATTCCTGGATTATTTGTTTTTGGCAACCGCAGCTACTACCTTGGTAGCAGCCTCAGCCATTGAATCAGCGCTAATGATTGGCAAACCAGAGTCTGCAAGAATCTTCCTGCCCAACTCTTCATTTGTACCCTTCATGCGCACAACCAGTGGCACTGTGAGGTTTACAGCCTTACATGCTGTCACCACGCCATCAGCGATCACGTCACAACGCATAATGCCGCCAAAGATGTTCACTAAAATTGCCTCAACGCTCTTGTTCTTGAGCATGATCTTAAATGCTTCGGTCACTTTTTCAGCTGTAGCGCCACCACCAACGTCTAAGAAGTTTGCCGGCTCGCCGCCGAACAACTTAATGGTGTCCATGGTTGCCATAGCCAAACCAGCACCGTTCACCAAACAACCGATATTGCCATCTAAAGAGATGTAAGCAAGGTCAAATTTAGAAGCCTCAATCTCAGCAGAATCTTCTTCATCGACATCGCGATAAGCAACGATTTCTGGGTGACGGAATAATGCATTTGGATCAAAGTTAAATTTTGCATCGAGAGCCTTAATCTTGCCATTGCCCTCAAGGATCAATGGGTTGATCTCTACTAAGGATGCATCGGTATCCCAATAGGTCTGATATAAATTCTTAAACACGTCACGCGCCATCGGAATAGAAGCCTCAGGCACGCCAATACCTTTTGCAATGATGTCACATTGAGCATCTGTCAAACCAATCAATGGATCAACAAATACTTTGATAATTTTTTCTGGATGAGATTCTGCAACCTCTTCAATATCCATACCACCTTCACTCGAAGCCATGATCACATTCTTTTGTGTGCCACGATCTGTCACGATGCTGAAGTAGTACTCTTTTTTGATATCTGCACCATCTTCGATTAAGAGGCGATTGACTTTTTGACCTTCTGGTCCTGTTTGGTGAGTCTTGAGCTGCATACCCAAAATTTCAGAAGCGTATTTTTTCACGTCGTCCATGCTTCTTGCCAACTTCACGCCACCACCTTTACCGCGACCACCTGCATGAATCTGCGCCTTAACAACCCATACTGGGCCACCCAATTTTTCAGCAGCCTTCATTGCCTCATCAACACTAAATGCAGGAATGCCGTTTGGAACAGGCACATTAAATTGGCGTAGAAGTTCTTTGCCTTGGTACTCGTGAATTTTCATAATTACTCCGAAACGGTATCTTTTTTAGTAAGCGACGAGGATTAGTTAAACCGATACTGCCTTGATCCCGTACTTACTCTAGAAATAGCGAAATTAGCCAAATGTGAATAAATGCGAACGGCTTGACCGACCCCATTAGTCTATCATGCTGCAACGCCGCATTTGCCTATTTTCGATCCGTAATTGCCCTAGTCAAGCTTTTATCCGCCAACCACCTTAGCGACGACTTCAGAGCTAAAACCCTTAGAGGCCAAGAAGCGGTATTGCCTAGCGCGCTCCTTCTGATCTTGGGCTACTTCGCCATATTTTCGAGTCCAAAGCTCATGGGCACGCTGAAATTCTGTTTCCCGCAAGGACTGCAATAGGACGGCTGACTTGGCCCCATCAACCCCTGCCCTTTGGAGCTCATCGGCAATTTTGCGCGTCCCATAGCGCTCGCCCCGCCTGCGAACCAAGGCTTCAGCAAAACGCTCGTCTGATAGCCAGCCTCTGGCCTCAAAGTCATCAAGTACTGCCGTGATTTGTGCCGTGGTCGATTCTGGAGTTTGATCAACCTGATCACCCCCCAGCTTTGCCCATCTGGCCTCTGACTCTGCCAGCTTTGCCGCTAAACCTTTGCGACTATATTCTCGGAGCGATAAAAGACGCAAAGCCCGAGCTTTGAGACTCGGGCTTTGTTTGGTTCTTTCTTTGCTCTTACTAGCTAGCTCTGACATCGAACTATTCGACTTCCTCTTCTTCGCTCAGCACATCAGTTACTACTGCTGAACCAGATTTAACACCTAACTTCGCACGAATTTTAACTTCGATATCTTTAGCAATCTCTGGATTCTCTTTCAAGAAATCACGCACATTATCTTTGCCTTGACCGATGCGATCGCCGTTATAGCTATACCAAGAGCCAGACTTTTCAACGATATCAGCTTCAACACCCATATCAATGATTTCACCTTCTCTGGAAATACCAGCGCCATACATGATGTCAAAAATAGCTTCACGGAATGGAGGAGAAACCTTGTTCTTCACAACCTTCACACGGGTTTCATTACCAACAATCTCATCCCCTTTTTTGATGCTACCAATGCGGCGAATATCCAAGCGCATAGAGGCGTAGAACTTGAGCGCATTACCACCAGTAGTGGTTTCTGGGGAGCCAAACATCACGCCAATCTTCATACGAATTTGATTAATAAAAATCACTGTTGTGTTGGTACGCTTAATAGCACCAGTCAACTTACGTAAAGCCTGACTCATCAAGCGAGCCTGTAAGCCTGGCAAGGAGTCACCCATATCGCCTTCAATCTCAGCTCTTGGAACTAAAGCAGCGACTGAGTCAATTACGATTAAATCAATAGAGCCTGAGCGCACTAATGCATCGGCAATTTCTAAGGCTTGCTCACCAGTATCTGGCTGAGAGATCAATAGATTATTGACATCAACACCAAGGCGCGATGCGTACTGTACATCTAATGCATGCTCTGCATCGATAAATGCGCAAGTACCGCCAAGCTTTTGCATTTCTGCAATCGCATGTAAAGTCAAAGTCGTTTTACCAGATGACTCTGGTCCGTAAATCTCAATCACGCGACCCCGTGCGATACCACCAACTCCTAAAGCAATATCAAGACCTAATGAACCGCTAGATACCACTTGAACATCTTGACTGATTTCAGCATCGCCCAATCTCATGATCGAGCCCTTGCCAAATTGCTTCTCAATTTGTGCCAAAGCTGCTGTTAATGCTTTTTGCTTGTCTCCGCTCATTCCCTCAAATTCTGAGGAGGCTGATTTTCTTTTGTCATCCAAGGCCATTTTTTGATTCCTTTTCGCTTTAATTGGGCTTTTTCCCGAAGTTTTATCTAGTGTTTCACAACTTAGAAGTTACTGTATATAAAAACAGTAGTATTTGCAAGCGACTTTTTAAAGGAATTTACAGATTTTTTACTAGGCTAGGTTGTATAGGGGGGCGAGCCCAATAGAAAAAAAGGGGCATCGCTATTGCCCAAACCACGCCAATGAGGCCTAAACCGAGGATTTGGGACCCAGAACCCCAATTTGCCGCCCCCAACCGTATTCCAGCCTCGTAAGATAAAGGGCCAGAAATCGCCCCTAACACTACCCCTAGGACAGGCCTACCCTTTAGCCAAGATAAGGAGCTATTGAGAGTACTGGCCACTAAAAGCCAGAGTACCCACATCCATACTGGCGATACATAAGGAGAAGGCCAAGCATCTTTAAAGTCGAGAAACCCTAAGTACATCAAGAGGCTATCGGTCAGGATCCCAAAAGAGAGGATTTTGAGCAGCAAGCTGAGCTCCAGCTTTGGGCTCTGGGAGTGCCAGATATGAAAAATAATATAGGCTAGGCTTCCGATCGCTGCCCAGAGGACCTGCTGATGAGCGGCGCCCAAGATACAAGCAAACCAACCTGCCTGGAAAAGGACAAAGTTCCAAAATTTAGCCATAGAACAATTCTAGCCAACCTAAGAAAAAGGCCACTGCCGCTGGGCAATGGCCTTGAGATTTGGTGGCGATTCAGGGATTCGAACCCCGGACCTGTGGATTATGATTCCATCGCTCTAACCAACTGAGCTAAATCGCCGAACGTGTGATTGTAGCAAATCTGCCCCATTCTGTAACGGCCCAAGCTAGAAACCGTAATATAGGGTCATGAAAAAACATCCCCAAAAATTCCTAATTGTGGCCATTTTGAGTGGTTTTCTGGTCTCGAGTGTATCTGCGGCGCAAATCTTCATCACCAACTACTCCTCGGAAGCGAATGCCAAGGTCTTTGTAACCAAATATCAATCCGAGGCCAACTGTATTGTGTATGAAACCCAATACTCGAGTGACAACGAGCCGGGAGTCTGGTTTTATACCAAGTATAAAAATGATGCGCGCGCAGTGATCTACTACACCCAATATAAATCGGATGCCGACTTGATCGTCTATTTCACAAAATACAAAAGTGATGCGCGCTGTCGCTACTAAGTGAATTTTTATTCATGAGACTCCTTTCGATTTCCACAGGTAAAGTTATGCCACTGTTTGGTAATCACCACCCAGATTACAAATCAGTTGCTTCGGCAATCCGCAAAAAGAGTACTAGTGATTTAGAAAACCCTTTGCCAGTTGAAATCCATTCTCTGGGTATCAAAGGCGACGAGCAAGCCGATCTCAGTGTGCATGGTGGCATTGAAAAAGCAATTTATGCTTATCCAGCGGAGCATTATGCTTTTTGGAACGAACTTCTCTCTCGTGAAACTAGAAAACCCACTCTACTAAAGCATGGGGCAATCGGTGAGAACTTCACCATTGAAGGTCTACTAGAAACCGAAGTCTTTATTGGTGACAAACTCCTCATTGGTGATCTTGAATTTGTCGTCGTCAAACTACGTGAACCCTGCTTCAAATTTAATGCTACCTTGGGGTATAAAGGTGCCTCCAAAGCTATGGTGCAATCTGGCTTTTGTGGATGGTATTTGCGCGTACTCAAAACGGGTACTTTGGCCGCCGGCGCGCAGATCACCCTTATTCCTGGAGCGAGAGATACTTCGATTGCCGAGCAAAATCGCAATCTACTTCAACATCGCAATCAACAAGATTTGTGGGAATAAAAAAAACCCGACCATTTTGTGGTCGGGCTTCTTATTTACTGAAGACTAAAGATACTTAGTCGTTTGCGTAGATATCTACGTCTTTAGTTTCTTTAACAAACAGCACACCGATAATCAATGTCATCGTAGCGATGATGATTGGATACCAGAGACCGTAGTAAATATTGCCGTTTTGCGCAACCAAGGCAAAGGCGATTGTTGGCATCAAGCCACCGAACCAACCGTTACCAATGTGGTATGGCAAGGACATTGAGGTGTAACGAATACGAGTTGGGAACAACTCAACCAGCATCGCAGCGATTGGGCCATAAACCATGGTTACCAAGATCACCAAAATTACCAAGATACCCAAAACTGCAGGGAGGTTAATGGCAGCAGGGTCAGCTTTTGCAGGATAACCAGCAGCATTCAATGCATCACGAATAGCTTTCTTAAACTCTGCATCTTTTGCTTTCGCATCAGCAGGAGCCATACCCTTAGCACTGTAGCCCTGAATCTCTGTATCGCCAATCTTCACAACAGCAGTTCCACCGGCTGGGCCAGGAATAGTTGTGTAGCTTGCAGAGTTTGAGGCCATCACTTGCTTAGCAATATCGCATGAGCTAGTGAACTTCACAGTACCGGTTGGGTTGAACTGGAAAGTACATTCGTTCACATCAGCAGTAATACTTGCTGGTGCAGTTGCCATTGCTTTTTCCAATGCTGGATTAGCAAAGTGGGTTAAGCCATTAAACAAGGAAACTGGTGTGTTCGGGATGTACAAAATGATCGCTAACAGCAAACCGCCCATGATGATCACTTTACGGCCAATCTTGTCTGACAGTGCGCCAAAGACGATGAAAAATGGTGTACCGATAACCAATGAAGCAGCAATCAACAAGTTTGCAGTCTTAGGATCTACTTTTAATACCTGGGTAAGGTAGAACAAAGCATAGAACTGACCTGTGTACCAAACCACTGCTTGACCAGCAACTAGACCAAACAAAGCCAAGATCACAATCTTTAAGTTTTTCCATTGACCGAATGACTCTGTCAAAGGCGCTTTGGTCAATTTGCCTTCATTCTTCATCTTTGTAAATGCTGGTGATTCAGCCATGGATAAACGAATCCAGACTGAGATACCTAGCAAAATGATGGAAGCAATGAAAGGAACACGCCAACCCCAAACATCAAAGTCTGGGCCAGTCAATTCACGTGTGAACAAAATCACGAGCAAGGAAAGGAACAAACCAAGAGTAGCGGTTGTCTGAATCCAAGCTGTGTATGCACCGCGCTTACCATGAGGAGCATGTTCTGCAACATAAGTAGCAGCACCACCGTACTCACCACCCAAAGCCAAACCTTGCAGCATACGTAAGGCAATCAACAATACAGGTGCGGAAACACCAATCGTTGCATAGTTAGGCAAAATACCCACAATAAATGTGGCTCCGCCCATCAGCACAATGGTGACCAAGAAGGTGTACTTACGACCAATCAAATCGCCTAAACGACCGAACACCAATGCGCCAAATGGACGCACGATGAAACCAGCCGCAAATGCTAACAAGGCAAAAATGAAGGCAGAGCCAGCATCTAAGCCTGAGAAAAACTGCTTGGCGATTACTGCAGCCAAAGAACCGTACAGATAAAAGTCGTACCACTCAAAAACCGTACCCAAAGAGGAAGCAAAAATAACTTTGCGCTCAGCGGCGGTCATTGGGGCTGCTTTAGTTGATGTTGACATCAGTAGCTCCTAAAATTTTTATTAAATAAAAAACAACCCGCCGATTATGCTTTGAAAAAACCCAAAGAAATCCACCGCTTAGGGTAACTCCCCATCGATTTGAGTTAGGGTTTTCCCGATATATGTGGATTGGGTGCAACATCATAAAACCTTGATAAAAGTAAGGTTTAGCCCAGCTTTATGGCAAGATGCACTTTTGGGGTGCATATTCGCGCATCCAGGTGCAAACCACATAGTTAATCAGGCGGCATTTCGCTTTAATAGTCCCAGAAGTTAACAAAAAGGCATTGTCAAAAATGCCATCCGATCAAAAATGAACAAGGAGCAATTCAAATGAAAAGACGTGACTTTCTAGGTAAGACTGCACTTGGCGCTGCTGCTGGAGTTTTGGCTGCACCGGCGATTGCCCAATCCATGCCCGAAGTGAAGTGGCGCTGTGCCTCTAGCTTCCCAAAGAGCTTGGATACGATTTATGGTGGTGGTGAATTCATTTCTAAGCGGGTGGCCGCTTTAACGGACGGCAAATTCCAAATCCGTATTTTTGGCGCAGGTGAAATTGTTCCAGCCTTCGGTACTGTAGATGCAGTACAGCAAGGAACTGTGGAGTGCACTCACACTGCTGGTTACTACTTTGTAGGTAAAAATAAAACGTTTGCTTTTGATACAACCGTTCCATTTGGCATGAATCAGCGCCAACAAAATGCCTGGATGTATTGGGGTGGTGGCTTAAAACTACAACGCGAGTTCTTACGTGACTACAACATTATTTCTTTCCCAGCTGGTAACACCGGTACTCAAATGGGTGGCTGGTTCAAAAAGCCAGTAAAAACCGTTGCCGACCTTAAGGGTCTCAAAATGCGAATCGCTGGACTTGGTGGCGAAGTGATGTCCCGCTTAGGTGCTATCCCACAGCAAATCGCTGGTGGTGATATTTATCCTGCGCTTGAAAAAGGGGTGATCGATGCTGCTGAGTGGGTCGGCCCGTACGACGATGAAAAATTGGGCTTTTACAAAATTGCGCCTTACTACTACTACCCAGGATGGTGGGAGGCTTGCTCAATGTACTCCATGTATGTGAACATTAAAGAGTGGGAAAAATTGCCTAAGCAGTATCAAGAAGCCTTGGCCTCAGCCTGCGCAGAATGCAATATCGACATGATGGCTGAGTACGACTACAAAAACCCAATTGCTTTGCAAAGCTTAATTAAGAATGGTGTGAAGCTACAGTCTTACTCCACAGACATTATGAAAGCAGCTTCTACTGCCGCTTTTGAAATGTATGAAGAAGAGGCTGGCAAGAATCCATCGTTCAAGAAGATTTACGAGCCTTGGAAAAAATTCCGCAACGATCAAATGCTGTGGAACAAAGTCGCTGAGCAAACTCTCATGAGCTTCATGTTGACTAATCCAGTCAAATAAAACCTTATTGAGAATCTGATATGCCAAAACAATTTTTAGTTTTTGCAAGTTTTGTTGATCGTTTAAATGACCGTTTTGGTGTATTAGCGAGTTGGATGGTATTGATAGCCGTACTGGTCAGCACAGCAAATGCGCTGATTCGGTATGGCTTCAATGTCAGCTCCAACGGTTGGCTTGAAGCGCAGTGGTATTTATTCGCCGGCATGGTGATGTTTGGTGCTGCAACGACTTTCCGTCTCAATGAACATGTGCGAGTAGATGTACTCTATGCAATGTACCCCAACAAATTTCGCCTCTGGCTTGACTTTTGGGGCGGCATTGTTTTCTTCTTACCAGTAACCATCATCATTGGTTATTACTCTTGGGAATTTTTTGTTACCTCGGTCATTCAAAATGAAACTTCGAGTAACCCAGGCGGTCTAATTCGTTGGCCAGTTCGCGGCGCGATTACTTTGGGATTTTTCTTGTTAACGCTCCAAGGTGTTTCTGAAATCATCAAACGCTATGCAGCCATTATTGGCATGATTCAAATCGATCCTAAGTACGAAAGACCTCTCCAATGATTAGCCATGATTTGATGGCCCCCATCATGTTTGGGGGCCTTATTATATTTTTGTTGCTTGGATATCCAGCCGCTTTTTCTCTTGGTGCTGTTGGCTTATTCTTTGCATTTATCGGCATCGAAATGGGCATGTTTCAGCCCACATTCTTGCAAGCTCTTCCTGACCGGGTCTTTGGCATTCTCTCCAATGACTTGTTGCTCTCAATTCCTTTCTTCACCTTTATGGGTGCGATTCTGGAGAAGTGTGGATTAGCTGAAGATATGCTCGAAGGATTAGGTCAATTGTTTGGTCCAATCCGTGGTGGCCTAGCTTATGCCGTCATTATTGTTGGCGCGATTCTCGGTGCGATTACTGGAACTGTGGCTGCATCAGTGATTGCAATGGGATTAATTTCCCTGCCGATCATGCTGCGCTATGGTTACAACCCACGTGTAGCTACCGGTGTGATTGCTGCTTCAGGAACCATTACCCAATTGATTCCACCATCACTCGTATTAATTGTGTTGGCTGACCAGTTAGGTAAATCTGTCGGTGATATGTATGCTGGCGCCATTGGGCCATCCATTATTCAAGTGGCTCTATTCTGTTTATTCATTTTCTTCTTGTCGATTTTTAGACCGCAAGACGTACCAGCACTTCCACCGGAAGCGCGCCCAAAAATTGATTGGAAGTTATTTAAGAAAATCCTCTGGGGCATTGTTCCTTCTATCGCACTCATCTTCTTAGTGCTCGGAACAATTTTGATGGGCCTGGCGACACCAACTGAAGGTGGTGCTATGGGTTCTGTAGGAGCATTAGTTCTCGCAGCAATGAACAAACGCCTACAAAAAACCTTAGTCTGGGAGGCAATGACCTCTACTATGCGCATCAATGCCATGGTGATCTTCATCCTGATTGGCTCTACTGTATTTGGCTTGACATTCCGCGGTGTAGATGGGGATCTTTGGATTGAGGAGCTCTTGACGGGCCTGCCAGGTGGCCAAGTAGGCTTCTTGATTGCGGTGAACTTATTTGTATTCTTCTTAGCTTTCTTCTTAGACTATTTTGAAATCGCGTTCATCATCATTCCATTGTTGGCCCCAGTTGCAGATAAGCTAGGGATCGATCTCATTTGGTTTGGCGTGCTTCTGGGCGCTAATATGCAAACCTCTTTCATGCATCCGCCCTTTGGTTTTGCATTGTTTTATTTGCGAGGGGTAGCGGATAAAACTGTCAAAAGCTCAGATATTTACTATGGGGCACTACCCTGGGTTGGCCTACAGCTGATTCTGGTAGCAATCATCATCTTCATCCCAGAAACAGTGACCTACTTTGTTGATAAGCCGACAGCCGCCTTTGATGCTAGTGGTCCATCGGTTGATCCATTAGCTGGCGTCGAGCAAAATGAGATCACGGTAGACTCTAGTGCAGATATCGAGCGGCAATTGCGCGAAAATAAATAATATAAAAATAGTCTTACAAAACAATAGAGGGGTTTTGCAATGCAGGCAAAGTGGGGTATTCAAGGGATGGCGGTCGCACCGCATTCCCTTGCTTCTGAATCAGCGTTAGCAGTTCTACGAGAGGGTGGTAATGCATTAGAGGCAATGGTTGCTGCTGCAGCCACTATTGCTGTTGTTTATCCCCATATGAATTCAATCGGTGGCGACTCTTTTTGGGTCGTACATTCACCTGGTAAGGCGATGGGTGGCATTGATGCATGTGGTGCCGCTGCTGGTTTAGCTAGCAAGCAATGGTATGCAGAGCGTGGTATTACTAAAGCCATTCCATTTCGCGGACCCGTTGCAGCCAATACCGTTGCTGGCACAATCTCTGGCTGGGGCGCTGCACATAAGCTATCTAAACAAGGCCTAGGCGGCAAGATTCCTTTATCTCGTTTATTAGCTGATGCAATTCATTATGCAGAGACTGGTGTGCCAGTTACCCATAGTCAATCCAGCTTAACCGCCAAGAAGAGTGCGGAACTCAGTGCTATTCCAGGTTTTTCCAAGACCTTCTTAGTCAATGGCAAGGCACCCGCTGTGGGCAGCATTTTCAAACAAGAACGTCTAGCAAAAACTTTGCGCCAGATTGCAAGCAAGGGTACGGATGATTTTTATCGTGGTGATCTTGCTAACCTTTTGGCAAAAGAACTCACTGATATTGGAAGTCCATTACGCTTAAGTGATCTTCAGCGGCATCAGGCAAAACTCATTGATCCACTGGAGCTTAAGCACAGCATGGCTAAGGTGTACAACATGGTGCCGCCTACTCAGGGCGTAGTGTCATTAATGATTATTGGCATCTTGGATCAATTGAACTTAAAACGCTTTAAAGTCGACAGCACTGAGTATGTGCACCACTGTGTTGAGGCAACCAAGCAAGCATTTAAAGTTCGTGATCAATTTGTCACTGATCCTGCGTACATGACAAAAAATGCACAATCATTTTTATCGCCTGCGTTTCTGAAAAAGCTGGCCAAGAACATTAATCCCAAAAAAGCACTGCCTTGGGGTCAAGGTAAAGGCCCAGCAGATACCATCTGGATGGGCGTGATTGATGGCGATGGTAACTGCGTCTCTTTCATTCAAAGTATTTATCACGAGTTTGGCGCTGGTATTGTTCTGCCAAAGTCTGGTGTCAATTGGCAGAACCGTGGCTGCAGCTTCTCTTTGGACCCTAAAACGCTGAACCATCTCGAGCCTTATCGCAAACCCTTCCACACACTCAATCCTGCGTTGGCTTTATTCAAGGATGGTCGCTCAATGGTGTATGGAACGATGGGTGGCGATGGCCAGCCTCAAACACAATGTGCACTATTCACACGCACTGCTACTTATGGACTTGATCCGCAAGATGCCATTAGCCGTCCACGTTGGTTGCTGGGAAGAACTTGGGGTCAAACGAGCGATAGCCTGAAATTAGAGTCTCGCTTTAGTCCATGGGTTGCAAAAGAATTACATGCCATGGGTCATGAAATTGAGATGTTGGACTCTTTTGATGAGACCGTAGGTCACGCTGGTTGTATCATTCGCGATCCATCCGGCACATTACGCGGCGGCTGGGACCCACGAAGTGATGGGGCTGTTAGCGCGTTTTAAGCTTATGAAACCAAAGCTATATAGCTACTGGCGAAGCTCTGCCGCCTTCCGTGTTCGCATTGCTTTGAATCTCAAAGGCATAGACTACGAAGTCATCCCGGTTCACCTTGGCAAAAATGGTGGTGAACAACTATCTGAGTCTTATCAAAATAAAAATCCTAATCGCTTGGTGCCGCTATTGGATGATGGGGAAAATAGTATTCATCAATCGCTCGCCATTATTGAATACTTAGATGAAATTCAAGCCAAACCGGCTTTACTCCCAAGCTCACCAATGGATCGTGCCTGGGTGCGATCATTAACCATGGATATGGCAATTGATATTCATCCTATTAGCAACTTACGGGTACTGCGCTACTTAATAAAAGAGCTTGGAGCCAGCAACGAGGTGAAGGATGCTTGGTATCAACACTGGATCAAGTTAGGACTGACGAGCGTTGAAAAGCAACTCAGCACTGATCAGCGCCGAGGCCGCTTTGCCTTTGGCGATCAACCCGGTCTGATTGATATTTGCTTAGTGCCACAACTCTTAAACGCAATAAGTAGCAAGATGGATATGAGTCACTACCCGACTCTGATGCAAATATTGGATGAGTGCATGAAACTACCTGCATTTATAGATGCGTCTTGGGAAAAGCAAATCGATGCAGAGGGGCCAAACCCCTCTATCTAATTTTGGATTCCATCATTTTGACCAAGGCATGAACAGATTCGTTATAGGGTGTCGGAACGCCATAGCGCTTACCCAATTCAACAATGTATCCGTTTAAAAAATCCATCTCGGTCATTTTTCCTCTCGCCAAATCCTGAGCAGTTGAGGAAACCTGCGTCACCATCGTCTTTGCAATCGACTCGTTTGCAGCAAGCGCCTCTGACATACTGATCTTCACGTCTTCAAGTGCAGCGATAGCAAGAAACTCTTTGGTAATTTCTTCAATCAGCTTCACAATCTCGGGGGACTTCACCATCTCCCCATAGGAAATCTGACCAATTCCTGAAATCGCATTAAAGGAACAGTTGACCAAAAACTTAAGCCACATATCCCTTTTAATCTGGGGCGCAATCGAGCATGGAACGCCTGCCCCTTCAAAGAGCTTGCAAATTGAGTTGAGGTTTTGATTGTCAGCAGGTAATGCCGTACCAAGACTTCCCACCAAAAGTTCGCCGCGGCCATGATGCTTCATAGTTCTTTGACCAATCATTCCTGCAGCAACATAAACCACCGCTGCATAAACCGGATTAGTAATGATTTTGGAGGCAATATCAATATTTGCCACTCCATTTTGGAGACTTAAGATCACTGCCTTGCTTGGCAAGATAGCTTTCACCTCTGCAAGCGTACGCTCAGTATCAAGCGACTTCACACTCAGCAAAACTAAATCAGCATCCTGCAGAGTGGAAAGATCAGAACTGGCCTGAACTCTCACTGTTTCATGGAATGCCTTGCAATCCATCTCTAAGCCAAATGTATTCAAGGCCTCTACACGCTCAGGTCTTGCAATAAAAGTAACATCCTGATGAGCGCGAGCTAGCATGCCGCCAAAGTAGCACCCAACTGCACCCGCACCTAAGACATATATTTTTTGATTACTTGGTGTTTTATAAATCAAGGACCAGTGTTCCGCTCTTGATATGAGAGATGCAGGGGGTTAAATACTCCTGATGCTGAGTATCACTCAAAATACAATCTCCATGCTCTACATCACCACTGATATATCTTGTCTTACAAGTGCCACATAAGCCTGATTGACATGAGGTAGGTATCTCAATACCTGATCTTGCCAAAGCATCGATCAGTGTCTCGGCTCTAGTGACACTTATTTTTTGGCCAGTACTCTGAACCTCGATCACCAACTCTTCAGAGTCCACGCTAGAAATATTATTCAATTTTTTGTCTCACTCCACAAAAGAATGGGCTGCAATCGCAGCCCATCTCTTCTGATCTATTAATTAATGCTTAAATTGTGCTTTTGCTGTTTGTTCAAGCGCTTCCATCTTTTGCTTTACGAAGTCAGTGCGCTCATTGCCTTTGTACTGCTCACTCTCGGTGAGAATCGCAATCACGCCTTTAGCTACAAAGCGTCTTTGCGCTACTTCTTCTTCAGTAGTGGCGCCAATTGGTAACTCAAATACAGTGCCAGAGCAATAACTATTGGGTGCACCATTCAATTCTTTTAACCATTCAGAAAAGGATTCTGCACTTGCCGCTGGATTGGAGCCACGAATAGCATCACGCAGCATCTTTCTAAATAAATAAGGACCCGCATCAAATTTAGTAGGATTCTCCAGGGCATGAATTGCAATCGGTCGTTGGCTAATGATGGCCTCGTAATCACCAGGCGCATATTGAGCCATCTTGTAATTAGAGCGAGCCCTATGATCAGTAGGAATATCCACAATATCGTTAATGGTGTGCTTACCAAAACGCTCGGCTCTTCTTAAAGCAACCTGGCCGTCCAAAAAGTCGATTGATTCATATCCGACCAGCTCTTTTTGACCGATTCCACGTGTATCAATGCCGGGGCCCATCACACGCCAGCCAATCATCTTGCTATTAAAGTCATCGACTGGAACTGTCCAGCGAATGATATGAAAGCGGCTAAACAATTTCTTATTTGAGCCATCCTCAGAAGTATAGGCATGCAAGCTAAGGTTTGGTAACACTTGATGTTGAACACGAATAAACAACTTATCGTTGTTAACACGACGTGCACCAGAACAAGCCAAGCCTCGCCCACCATGGATTGGCACAAACTGCATATCTGGATGCACCTCCATTGTTGGAGAACCTACCTCATCAAAGGTCGTACCTTGAAAGTGGCCGCCTACTACGTTTTTGGCAGCGTGTAATTCAGCTGTATGAAAGTTATCTGCAGCATTGTCTTGAACTTGCAACCAATTGCAGTGTTGGAAATTGCTATAAGGGACAAGCTCATCACCAGGAGCTACTGTGAAATCAGATTCCCACTCTGGGAATGGCGGCTCTTTATCAGGAGGGCCCATATAGGCAAAGACTAAGCCGTTTCTTTCGAAGGCTTTATAGGCACCCTGTTGAATGGAGCATGCGTATTTTTTTGCCTCTGCCTCTTCACCCTTAGGGAATGGGGCATTCAAACAAGTACCGTCTACATCAAATACCATGCCGTGATAACAACACTTAATGCCATGCTCTTGAATCTGTCCATACTCTAATGAAGCACCGCGATGAACGCAGTGTGCATGTAATACGCCAATGCGGCCACTACCATCACGAAACGCTACCAACTCTTCACATAGGATAGTTAAAAATTTTGGTGTGTCAGTTAATTCAATTGACATGCAAACTGGATGCCAAAAACCGCGCATGTACTCGCCCGTTGGTGTGCCAGGGCCAACCTCCGTGAGCTCAGGATCATGTCCTGGAACTTTATTGGTGTAGTAGCCACCATAAGGAACTAATTTCTTAGGCGTTGCAGATCCTGCCGATGCGCTGACCTTTTTCTCCGCTTGTTCCTGTTTACTTGTCATTAATGCTGCTCCTATTGATTAACTCGCTATATCTAAAACTATTCAATTATTCAAACATGTCTGGCTGGTTTTCTTTTAGATAACCCCAAATTGGCTGGAAATGTAACCAACCAATATATTCGCTGCCCACGTGTTCACGACTGTAACGAGCGGTTTCTGGTGATAACAACACAGGCTTAATACCTGTAGCCTCAACCAGCATTTGCTGTTTGCAGCAACGCTCTAAAGCGATAAACCAGAACGCTGCAGCCTCAATACTATGACGACTGACTGTTAATAAACCATGATTGCGGTGAATAATCGCTTTCACTTTTTTCAATGAACCTGCTACGTTGTAGCCTGAATTATCCTCAACTGCTACTTGGCCAGCTTGTTCTGCTAAAACCATATGATCCTCAAAGAATGCTGCGGCATCTTGAGAGATTGGATCTAATGGCTTACCTAGTGCTGCAAATGCTGTTCCATAGACTGTGTGTGCATGACACATTGCAACGATATCAGGATGTTTTTCATGAACTGCTGCGTGCAACACAAATCCCGCACGATTCAATGCATGCTGACCTTCCAAAATATTACCCTCATGGTCGGCCAAGATTAAGTTAGACACTTTCACTTGATCAAAATGTACGGCCATTGGATTGGTCCAATACAGATTTGGATGCTCTGGATCTCGAACCGTTAAATGTCCTGCAAATCCATAATCGAACTTTTCTAGAGCAAATGCTCGGCATGCGGCAACCAATCGCTCTTTAAGATGCTGACGCTCTTCAGCAAAGTTTTTGAATTTTGGTTGGTAAGGAAAAATCTGGGATTTGTCTTCAGGTTGATAAATGGACTCTCTATCGCCCAAGTCCAATTTACGTTCTTTTTCCATTACCGCAGCCATGTGAATTCCTTTTTTAAGATGATGCGAATTTAATCTTTTGAGAAAACTCAAAAGATAACTAAGCCGTAATCATCGGCTTTCCCGAGGATTTTGACAAACGATAAGTATTCATAGATAGATGAATGAAATTCATGTATATTATATTTACATGAGAAAAATGCCAAGTTATGTTCTTTTGCGGGCTTTTGAGGCAGCGGCACGCCTCGAAAGCTTTACCTTAGCCGCTCAAGAGCTACACCTCACTCAGTCGGCCATTAGTCATCAAATTCGAGAGCTTGAAGATTATTTTGCTAAGCCACTATTTTTACGAAAGAACCGCAAAGTAGAGCCAACATCAGAGGGAAGACGTTTATTAGACTCTCTTTCTAGGGTGTTTGATGTCATTGAGGCGGCATGCAATGAAGTCACCCTTGCTCCAAGCTCACAAGTTCTTGCCCTGCACTGCTCGCCCAGTTTTGCCGCAAAGTGGCTCAGCCCAAGACTTCCTGAGTTCATTAAAAATAATCCTGATATCGCCATTCGCCTCACTTCTGGAGCAGAGCCAATTGATCTTTTGCGTAATCAAGAAATTGATATTGCGATCTCTTATCAATTTACCCATGAAGGGCCTGGTATCACCTCTATGTCTTTGGGTGAAGAAAAAATTGTTCCCCTATGCGCACCTGAACTCATTGACGCTAGTCTTCCCGTTGAAGAACTGATGAGTAGACTCATGCTCATTGAGTCATCCTTAAATCTCCATACCTGGGAGCAATGGTTTGAGATCAATCATTTGAAAAACCCATCAACTCGCAAGATGTCATTTGATCGCGCAGCCCTCTCAATATCTGCTGCGGTGGATGGTATAGGTGCCGTACTTGAGAGCGCACGGTTTGCGGAGAGAGAAATTTCGCGTGGCGAGCTGGTAGAGCTTGGGAAAGGGATCTTTTTACCTACTACCGATAGGACTCATTTTTTATCTTATCGGTCGAACGCTAAAAACAGTCAAAAAATCAAATTGTTTAAAGAGTGGCTATGCTTAAAAGCAGGAGTGGCTGCAAACTAAATCAAGGATATGTTTTATTGGCGAAATAATTTTTCCATTTCGCGTCGAAACTGAATTGCCTGCAGAGTACCGTCGTAATCTACATCACTCCAGCATACTGGTTTGCCAGCAGCAATATCTTTATTAAGCACCATGTTGTGCGCTAAACCAATAGGTAGAGCACTGAGCTTCAGAGAGTCAGCAGCAGTCATCAATTTTCCGTAAACGGTAAAGCCACCCTCTCCATCTAATTTCTCACCTGATTTGAGTGTGCGCTTAGCAGTAGCCACCACGTCGCCCTTCCAATCTCCAGTTGCTCCCGTAGCCTCTCCTCGCACAGCAATACTTGCTACTGAGATACCGAGCTCTAAACCGATCAAGTGGTAAGGCTTATACATTGCTGCATATTTACCAGTGCTATCTGTTTTTAGGCCGTATTGTGAAAAGCAATCAATCACATATTGGCTGGGCGCTTCAAATACTGCAAAAACACCCCAACGTAAATCTCTAAATACCGGACGGCCATCTCGCTCAACTGAAGACACTACTTCAACAGTTCCTTTTTGTTTCAGAATTCCACCTTCAGATACAGGACGGAAGATATGCGGCAAGTCATCCACTCCGCAAGGTGGAAACTCTAAGCCATTACTAGGGGGAATTAAGTCGCAAGCATTTGATACTGCGGCCATTTCAAGGGCTGACTTCGTTCCATCCAAAAATGAATTGAACATTTGTGCATTAAAGTCGCCACCAGCAACTTGCGCTTCAGAAAAGCCATAATGGCCCCAAACTGTATCTGGTGTCGACTGGTGATAGATAGGTAGATACTTAGTACCCTTACCTGCACACACTACTTCTAAGCCAATCGTTCTTGCCCAATCTACTAATTCTGCAATGAGAGCGGGCTGATCACCTGAGGCCATTGAATAAATCACGCCAGCCTCTGCTGCCTTGCGCGCAAGCAAGGGTCCAGCCAAAACATCTGCTTCGACGTTGACCATAATGATGTGTTTGCGATGGTCAAAACACAGCAATGCATGACGAATACCGGCCGCCGGGCTACCCGTAGAATCGATCACAATATCGATGTGCTCACTAGCAATCATTTTTTCTGCATCGTCAGTCACAAAAGTGGCCCCTGACTTAGCGGCATCTTGTAGCGAAGTAGCGCTGTAACGAGGTACATCCCAACCTACACGAGCAAGCGATTCTTTAGCCCGTGTGGGAGATAGATCAGCCACTGCAACTAAATGAATGCCTGGAGTCCGTGGTGCTTGCGAGAGATACATAGAGCCAAATTTACCTGCGCCAATAATGCCCACGCGAACAGGATTATTGTTCGCGGCACGTGCTTTTAGCTTTTGAATAAGGGACATCTAAAAATCTCCAGTTAATTCGGTATTAAGTAATAGGCAATAGAGGGAAGATCATAAGGCATCAAGAGAAAAGATCATTTTTTCAATGATTCTTTTGCTACCTTATAAATACTGTCTGCATTGACGCCAAAATATTCACGTAATGCTGCCCTCGTGTCACTTCTGCCGAAACCATCAGTACCGAGCGTAATATATTGTCTGCCTTCAGGAATATAGGCACGAATACTTTCTGGGAGCGCATGTACATAGTCTGTAGCAGCCACAATCGGGCCATGTCCCTCAGTAAGCGTTTGACTAATAAATGCATGTTCGGTGCCAGTCTCACCAGAAAGTCTTGCCTGTTCTTTTGCCTTACCATCTCTAGATAATTCACTCCAACTGGTCACACTAAAGATATCAACATTAATGCCAGTGTTAGCAAGCATGTCTGCTGCCTTCAGCACCTCAGTCATGATGGCTCCAGAACCTAGCAAAGTTACACAAGAGTTACTATCCCCATTGCTAGCTTTTACCGTCTTTAATTTATAGCAGCCACGAATCACGCCCTCGACAGCATTCTCAGGCAAATCAGGCTGAGCATAGTTTTCATTCATGAGAGTGATGTAATAGAACAAATCTTTTTGATCAACTAACATATCGCGCATACCTTGATCCACAATCACCGCCAACTCGCCTGCAAAAGCAGGGTCGTATGCCTTGCAATTGGGGATAGTTCCAGCAACGAGCTGGCTACTACCATCTTGGTGCTGCAAACCTTCACCGCCCAATGTTGTTCTACCGGAGGTTGCTCCTAATAAAAATCCCCTAGCGCGTTGATCAGCGGCTGCCCAAATAGCATCACCAATACGCTGAAACCCAAACATCGAATAGTAGATATAGAAAGGCAGCATTGCGATGCCGTGTACGCTATAGCTAGTTGCTGCAGCAGTCCAACTTGCAATGGCACCCGCCTCACTAATGCCCTCTTCCAGAATTTGCCCGTCTAATGCTTCTCGATAACTCAAAACCGAACCAATATCTTCTGGTTCATAGCGCTGACCTACGCTCGAGTAAATACCAACCTGCTTAAATAAATTGGCCATCCCAAATGTCCGCGCCTCATCGGCCACAATCGGTACGACCCTAGGCCCAAGCTCTTTATCTTTCAGTAAATTTCCAAGCATGCGGACAAAAGCCATCGTCGTCGACATCTCTTTTGATTCAGCCTTGATTGCAAAAGCTGCATAAGAATCAATATCTGGAATATTTAATTTGTCACATTCTGAATAACGTTTAGGCAGCTGACCGCCGAGCTTAGTACGTTGCTCTTTTAAATACTTCAGTTCTTCACTATTTTCATCAGGCCTAAAGAAGGTAAGGCTAGTAGCTTGCTCATCTGTTAAGGGCAAATTGAATCGATTGCGATAGGCAATCAAAGCCTCGTCATCTAACTTTTTCTGGCTATGGGTAGTCATTTTTCCTTGACCAGCATTGCCCATGCCATAACCTTTTTTGGTATGAGCCAGGATCACTGTTGGCTGACCTGCATGATTAGCTGCAGCTTGATAGGCCGCATGAATTTTGACTAAATCATGACCACCTCTTTTGAGCCGATCAATTTGTTCATCCGTCATACCCTGAGCAAGCCTAGCTAATTCTTCATTTTGACCAAAGAAATTTTTACGATTAAAACTGCCATCTTTTGCAGCAAAAGTTTGCATTTGTCCATCAACAGTTTGAGCAAACGCTTTTACTAATGCTCCAGTAGTGTCTCTGGCAAAGAGCCCATCCCAATCACTTCCCCATACCAACTTAATGACATTCCAACCAGAACCTCTAAAGAGTTTTTCGAGCTCATCAATAATTCTGCCATTGCCACGCACAGGTCCATCCAAGCGTTGCAAGTTGCAATTGACTACCCAAACCAAGTTATCCAGCTTTTCTCTAGACGCCAATGTTAGGGCACTCATACTTTCCGGCTCATCCATCTCACCATCACCAAATACACCCCAAACTTTCCTGGTGGAGCAATCTAACAATTTGCGATCACTCAGATAGCGCATAAAGCGTGCATGGTAAATAGAGCTGATTGGGCCAATTCCCATGGAACCCGTTGGGAATTGCCAAAAATCAGGCATCAACCAAGGATGTGGATAGCTTGATAAGCCTCGCGCCCCAGATTCAGGTGCAGTAATTTCACGCCTGTAATGTAAAAGATCATTCTCTGTCAGTCTGCCTTCTAGATAAGCGCGCGCATATACCCCGGGAGCACTATGAGGCTGAAAGAAAACTAAGTCTCCGCGCTCTTTGGCATCTCCGCCCTCAGTTCTGGCGCGGAAAAAATGATTAAAACCCACTTCAAATAAATCTGCTGCGCTAGCGTAGCTGGCAATATGGCCACCCAACTCCCCATACGCTTCATTTGCTTTTGCAACCATAGCGAGTGCATTCCACCTCATCAAAGATGCGAGTTTTTCTTCAATCGCTAGGTCTCCAGGGAATGGAGGTTGCTCATTCACTGGGATTGAATTGACATAAGGCGTCACTAAATCTGGCTCCCAATTAATTTGATTTTTATTCGCTAGCCTTAGCAAACTATCTAAAATGAATTTAGCCCGTGCACCATCACCCGAGGCTAGCAAGTCCATAAATGCCTCGTTCCACTCTGCGGTTTCTGCAGGATCAGTATCAACGTGCTCAAGATTTAAATATTTTTTAATGTCGGGAGCGTTCATGAAAAATTCCTTTGTCTCTTTTTATGCTTTAAATTCACAACATCACTTTACGAAAGTCGCCCAATATCTGGGTAAGATAGTTAGTGAAATGGGTTGCTAAGGCGCCATCAATAACGCGATGATCTGCAGTCATTGAAAGCGGGCACATCAGGCGCGGAACAAATTGTGTGCCATCCCAAACTGGCCTCATGGCAGACTTATTGGCTGCCAGAATAGCTACCTCTGGTGCATTCACAATCGGGGCACAGTAGGTGCCGCCAATTCCACCCAATGAAGAGATCGTAAAACTCGCGCCCTGCATCTGATCTGGTTTCAGCCTTCCTTCGCGAGCTAGTATGGCCAGGGCAGCAGTTTCTGCCGCAATTTCTCGAATGCCTTTCTGATCTACATTCCGAATCACCGGAACGACTAGGCCACCCTTAGTATCTACGGCAAACCCAATATGGAAATATTTTTTCAAGATGAGATCTTCACCGTCAAGTGAAGAATTGAATGTTGGATACTTCTTGAGAGCAGCAACAGCGGCCTTAATTAAGAATGCTAATAAGGTAATTTTTACCTCGTCTTTTTTATTTTCTTGATTCAACTGAGCGCGAAACTCTTCAAGTTCAGTGATATCCGCATCATCGTGATAAGTTACGGCTGGAATCATCGCCCAATTGCGCGCAAGATTAGCGGCTGAAACCTTCTGAATTCGACTGCGAGCTTGACGCTCTATTTCTCCAAACTTTGCAAAGTCCACCTTAGGCCAAGGCAATAGATCAAAGCCGACATTGCCTAGTGGCACTTGAGGAGAGCTTTCTTTTGCCAACATTGAGCGCTTGATAAATTGCCCAATATCTTCTTTAGTAATTCGGCCCCTTTGGCCGCTGCCTTGAACCTGCCTAATATCAACACCAAATTCACGGGCAAATTTTCTGGTCGAGGGGCCAGCCCAGCACTCAGACCTCATCATGGCTGGATCTTTTTGGACCCCTGGAAACGCAATTTCAATACCCACAACCCCTCCAAAAATTGACGGCTGTACCTAAGGCTTAATTTTGTAGGATTACAGTCAAAATAGGATGCTAATTATTGGTCATAAACGATAATTTTCAGCATAATATGCTGATATATGTAATATTTTAGGAATTTTATGAAACTAGACCCCATAGATATCAGAATATTGAATGAACTACAAAATGACAGCTCCCATAGCAATGTGGAGTTAGCTAAGCGGGTTCACCTATCACCATCACCCTGCTTGATGAGGGTAAAGGCTCTGAAAGATAAAGGCGTTATCCGTAACTATGTTGCACTAGCTGATCCCAAGATTTTGGGGCTTGGCTTAAACGTCTTTATCTCGATTAGCCTGAAAGAGCAATCTAAAGAGGCCTTAGCGCAATTTGAACAACGCATCTCTGAGCACGATGAAGTGATGGAGTGCTATCTCATGACTGGTGATAGCGACTATTTAATTCGGGTAGCAGTCGCCGATATGGGCGCACTGGAAAAATTTATCCTAGAGCAACTCACGCCAATACCTGGAATTGAAAAAATTCGGTCTAGCTTTGCCTTAAAGCAAGTACGCTATAAAACTGCTTTACCATTACCTAAGTAAATATTGGGCAATATAGAATTTATCTGAGACATTTATTAGAAAGAAAGTAATGCCACAAACAAATAATAAGGTAGCGCTCGTCACTGGAGCTGGAGTAGGGATTGGAAGAGCAGCGGCAAAGGCACTTCTCAAAGGTGGATACCAAGTCGTTCTCACTGGACGCAATCTAGAAAAACTAGAAAAAGCAATTGTTGATATCGGCGGAAGTAATGAAAACTGTCTAGCGGTTACCTGTGACGTTGGTAAACCAGAGCAAGTAAAGAAATTATTTGCCGCGCTAAAGGAACGTTTTGGACGTATTGACGTATTGTTTAATAACGCAGGTATTGGTGCGCCCGCGATTCCGATGGAAGACCTGACATATGAGCAGTGGATGAATGTTGTGAATTCAAATCTCTGTGGTGCCTTCTTATGTTCTCAAGAAGCCATTCGCATGATGAAAGCGCAATCTCCGCAAGGCGGCAGAATTATCAATAATGGTTCAATCTCTGCGCATGCTCCAAGACCCATGTCAGCACCCTACTCTGCTACTAAACATGGAATTAGCGGTTTGACAAAAACAATTGCGCTAGATGGCCGTCCATTTAATATTGCTTGCGGTCAAATTGATATTGGCAACGCAGCAACAGAAATGACTGAACGTATGGCTGCCGGCATCATGCAGGCCGATCAATCCATTAAGGTTGAGCCGCGCATGGATGTAGAGCACGTTGGAGAGGCTGTTTTGCATATGGCGCAACTGCCACTAGAGAGCAATATTCTGTCGATGACCATCATGGCGACCAAGATGCCTTTTGTTGGCAGAGGCTAATGATTAATTAAGAACCGTCCAGGATAGATCATGAAAAATACACATCTTCGTAAATGGATTCGCCTTGCAATTACTGTTGCATTATTACCAAGCTTAAATGCAATATCTGCTCCAGAAAATGATTACCCAAGTCGTCCAATAAAAATTGTGATTCCTTTTCCAGCCGGAGGGAGTACTGACGCCATGGCTCGTAATATAGGTCCAGCGCTTGGTAAAGTCCTTGGCCAATCGATTGTGATTGAGAATAAATCTGGAGCATCTGGCACGGTAGGTGCAGACTTTGTTGCAAAAGCTACTCCTGATGGATATACCCTACTCATGGGAACTCTACATCTCACAATTGCTCAATCTGTTTTCCCAAAACTAAATTACCGTATTGATAAAGATTTGGTACCCATTGGAACTGTAGGATTGATCCCTAATGTTGTAGTAGTAAATGCGTCCGTCCCAGCCAATAACATCAAAGAATTAGTTGCCCTAGCTAAAGCCAATCCTGAAAAATATGATTACGCTTCAGTGGGGCCAGGCTCAGCTCATCACCTGATTGGGGAGATGTTCAAAATCAAAACTGGGGCAAACTTAACCCACATTCCCTATCGCGGGAGCGCGCCCGCTGTTGTAGATTTACTTGGGGGCCAAGTATCAGTCATGTTTGATACGATACCTTCGGCTCTTCCTCATATTAGAGATGGAAAAACAAAAGCGTTAGCAGTCACTACTGCAAAACGCTCAAGCGTCCTACCAAATGTACCCACGCTGATTGAATCTGGGATTGCAATAGATGTAGGTACCTGGAATGGCTTAATGGCGCCCGCAGGCACTGACCCAGCCATCATCGACAAACTGAATCGAGCAATTGTGACTGTGCTCAATGATCCTGATATGCGAAAACAACTACAAGCCCTTGGTATTGAGCCCTTGCCAAGCTCGCCGGCAGAACTCAAGGCGCGCATCAACAAAGAAATCGTTGACTATAGTAATTTAGCTAAAGAATTGAAACTCAGTGTTGAGTAATGAAAAACTTAGGCGATCTTTTTAAGCGTCTTGATGTAGCGCTGTGCATTCTTGATATAGCGTCCAGCAATATCCTCAATACCAGCGATTTGCTCTAGGCTTAATGTTTTTACTACCTTAGCGGGTGAGCCAATAATCATTGAGCCATCCGGAAACTCTTTGCCCTCGGTTACTAGGGCTCCAGCTCCCACCAAACAGTTTTTACCAATCTTGGCGCCATTTAAGATGACCGCGCCGATGCCAATCAGACTTCCGTCACCGATATGGCAGCCATGAAGCATGACTTGATGACCTACTGTGACATTCTTGCCAACCATGAGCGGAAAGCCAGGATCGGCATGTAAAACCGATGCATCTTGAATGTTGCTACCTTCACCGATTTGAATGAGATCGTTATCAGCACGGATCACGACTTTAGGCCAGATACTCACATTTTTACGAAGCTCTACTTTTCCGATCACCTCAGCGCTCTGGGCAACCCAAGCACCCTCAGATAGCTGAGGAGCATTTCCGTCTAGTTCAAATATAGCCATGACTCATTATAGGTATGAATCAGGCTATACAGAAAGAGTATGAAACTACCAATTAGGCTCGCGGTCTGGAGTAGAAGAAATGCGATGCACACTCAAATCCGCGCCATCATATTCCTCCTCCTGGGACATCCGAATACCAAACACTACCTTGAGCGCTCCGTAGACCACAAATCCACCAAGCAAGGCTATACCGACACCAAGTAAGCTGCCAATCAGTTGACCTGTAAAGGTGACGCCACCGATACCGCCTAGGGCTTTCGTTCCAAAAATACCGGCAGCCAATCCGCCCCAAAGCCCGCATAAGCCATGTAGCGGCCAAACACCCAGAACATCATCGATCTTCCAGCGGTTTTGTACGAAGGTAAACATATAAACAAACAATGCACCCGCCACTAAGCCAACGAATAATGCGCCAATCGGATGCATCAAATCAGATCCCGCACAAACAGCGACTAAACCTGCAAGAGGACCGTTGTATACAAAGCCTGGATCGTTGCGGCCAACTACCCAGGCTGCGAGTGTGCCGCCAACCATCGCCATCAATGAGTTCATTGCGACTAAGCCGCTGATCTTATCAATCGTTTGCGCACTCATCACATTAAAACCAAACCAACCTACCGCAAGAATCCATGCGCCTAAGGCAAGAAACGGAATGCTTGAAGGTGGGTGCGCAGAAATCTGACCATCTTTGGTGTAGCGCCCACGACGCGCCCCCAAAAGAATCACTGCTGGCAAAGCAATCCAGCCACCTACTGCGTGAACCACTATTGAGCCAGCAAAGTCATGAAACTCTTCGCCAGTCAACCCCTTGATCCACGCCTGAATACCGTAGTGTTGATTCCATGCGATACCTTCAAAGAAGGGATAAACAAAACCCACCAATACAAATGTAGCAATCAGTTGTGGATTAAATTTAGCGCGCTCCGCAATACCGCCAGATACAATTGCAGGAATAGCAGCAGCAAAAGTAAGCAAGAAGAAAAACTTCACTAACTCATAACCATTTTTCTCAGCCAGTAATTCTGCGCCGGAGAAAAAGCTCACGCCATAAGCAATGCTGTATCCAATAAAAAAATAAGCAATGGTTGAAACTGCAAAGTCCACCAAGATTTTGACCAGCGCATTAACTTGGTTCTTTTTGCGTACCGTTCCTAACTCTAAGAAAGCAAAACCAGCATGCATGGCCAGAACCATAATTGCACCAAGCAAAATGAATAAAGCATCAGTACCTGTTTTCAAAATTTCCATGAAATTTCCCCTCTTATTTTTTGCATCATTATGGGGAAAAAATAATCCCAAATAAGTGCCAAATGCACCTATTTAGTGCGTTAATTGGTCCAATATATGGTTTATGATGAAATTTCATATACCTTAGGGGGAACCCATGAAGAAATTCCTTGTTGTTTTGGCAGCTTTTGCAGCATTTTCTGGCCTAGCTCAGGCCCAAGAAACCATCAAAGTGTTGAGCACCCAAGAATTGGCAAATGTTTGCAAACTTCCCGCAAGCCCAGAATCCCGTAGTTTTTGTATCGGATTTACAACTGCTGTTTATGAAACCTATTTAGCAACACGTCACCCACAACGTGCCAAGCCATTTATTTGCGTTAAGCAGCCGGCCCCTGCGCGCGATGAAGTGATCGGTGATTTTGTAAAGTTTGCACAATCGAATCAACAAGTAGCTGATAAACCAGCTTCAGGTGTGTTTTTAGGTTTTATGGCTACACGCTTTCCTTGCGCTAGCAAGTAATTTAGACAACCTAGTAAACGCAAAATATATTTAAAGGATCAGTTGATATGAAAAAAATTATCGCGATTACAGCAGCCGCCCTTGCTATCACCGGTTGCTCAAATATGAGTAATACAGAACAACGCACGCTTTCAGGTGCGAGCATCGGCGCTGCTGCTGGTGCAGTCGGCACAGCTATTTTCCACGGCAATCCTATTTGGGGCGCAGTCGGTGGCGCGGCTGTTGGCGCAGCCTCTGGTTATGTATACGATGCATATAAGAAAGAGCAAGCATCAGAATATAACTCTGGCTACAAGGCTGGTAAGAATAATCAGCCAGCTAAAGCGCCTAACTAAAACTAGTATTACCTTTTAATTAACCCAGCTTGTATTAATTTACCAGCTGGGTTTTTATTTGAATCTGCCCCGCTAAAGCTTTATGTATAGGGCACTTATTGGCAATCTCCACTAAGCGCTCTTTTTCTGCTGCACTTAAATTGCCAATCAACTGAATATCGCGCGTAAATTTTTCGACATCATCTGTCCGCTCAATATCCACAATCACGATAGCGTTCTCTAGGCCCATTGCTTTACGGCTGGCATACATCTTTAAGGTCATACTTGTGCAGGCCGCTAAAGCAGCGCCTAAATATTCATGTGGACTGGGCCCAGTTCCACTACCGCCTTTGCTAACTTCTGCATCAGATAAAAAATGTAAATCACCCGTACTTAACTTTTGTTGGAGTGGGCCTTCGCCAAACTGTGACTCTACTTTTCTCATAATGACCTCAATTCAATTGAATAATGTTTCTTAGGACTTGCTCGCCTTATCGACTGTGGGTAGCTCGGCTTTTTTCCATGCACTAAACCCACCCTCTAGATGGGACACATTAGGCACCCCCATTCTTTGTAGGGTCTCAGTCGCCAAGGCAGAGCGCCAAGCGGAGGCACAATAAAGGACTAAACGCTTGCCCTCGCCAAAGATTGGTTTGTAATACGGGCTATCAGGATCAACCCAAAATTCCAACATCCCTCTAGGAGCGTGCATTGCATTTGGAATCATGCCTTCGCGCTCTAATTCTCGAACATCACGAATATCAATAAAAACAGTATTGGAATCCCCCAGCAAGTCTTGCGCCTTTGCTAGCGAAACCGTTTCAATTTGGGTCATTGCCTGAGCAATGAGCTCTTTATAGCCAATCTTCAATTTCACCAAAACCCCCTAAAGTGACAATGTATTAGAGTATTCAATCACCTGCTACCATCCAGCTATGAACTTTACCCCCACAGAACTTGGCGCCAGCATTATTTTTGCCATTGCAGTTTTACATACTTTTTGCACCGCCTACTTTGAGACTCTAGCCAAAAATACAAAGACCCATTCTGGGCTTTGGCACCTCTTGGGCGAAGTTGAAATTGTTTTTGGCTTTTGGGCCGCCATCCTAATCATCTTCATTTGTTTTATTGATGATTTGGATACTGCAAGAGCTTTTTTAGCAAAGCGTAACTTTACAGAGCCCTTATTCGTATTTGCCATCATGATTGTGGCGGGCAGCAAACCTATTCTATTTATCTCTACAGAGATTTTGCACCTGCTTGCAAAAGGGCTCCGGTTCATCTTGCGCATTAAAAGCGCGCCTTCCTTATATTTCTTGACACTATCAATCACGCCATTATTAGGATCCCTCATTACAGAACCTGCAGCCATGACGTTGGCAGCATTTTTGTTACGTGATTTAGTCTATCGGCACCAGTGCTCAAAGGCATTGCTATTTGGCACACTGGGCGTGCTCTTTGTCAATGTCTCCATTGGCGGAACCCTAACTAACTTCGCCGCACCGCCAGTACTGATGGTTGCCTCAACTTGGGGTTGGAGCTCAGCGTTCATGTTTGCTAATTTCGGCATTGAATCATGCATTGCAATCTTTGTTAATGCACTTGGGGCTACATTGCTATTTCATCGTCAGCTGATAGAACCAAGTAGCAGCACCAAGCAAGTCAAAATACCACTGGCAGTGATTTTGATGCATTTACTTTTTTTACTTGGCGTTGTGGTGTTCGCTCATGACCCAGTGATCTTTATGTGGATACTACTGTTCTTCATTGGCTACACCACTGCATACCCTAAACATCAAAACCCACTGATTTTGAAAGAGGCTTTATTGGTTGGCTTCTTCTTGGCCGGCTTAGTAGTCTTAGGCGCATTGCAAGGATGGTGGCTACAGCCGATTCTTGAAAAGATGAGTCCTACTGCAGTCTTTTATGGCAGTCTTGCACTAACGGCGATTACAGATAATGCAGCGCTGACTTATTTGGGATCCTTAGTCACAGATACTTCCTTGGATTTCAAGCTGGCCTTAGTGGGAGGGGCGGTTGCTGGCGGCGGATTGACTGTCATCGCCAATGCACCCAATCCAGCAGGGATTGCTATCTTGCGGCAACACTTTCCAAATGGAGCTGTATCAGCCCTTTATCTCCTAATAGCCGCACTTCCACCAACAATAGTGGCAATTTTGGCTTACCGACTCATATAGACGTTAAAATCTAAGCTTCGCCCCCAGTTATAAACCTGAGAACGGCATATGAAAAAGCTCTATATCAAAACTTTTGGCTGTCAAATGAACGAGTATGACTCGGGCAAGATGGCCGACCTCTTGCATGCCAACGAAGGCATGGTCATGACCGATACCCCAGAAGATGCCGATGTTGTTCTTCTCAATACTTGTTCCATTCGAGAAAAGGCCGAAGATAAAGTCTTCTCCGACCTAGGGCGTTTGCGTGAACTTAAAAAAACTAAGCCTCATTTATTAATTGGTGTTGGTGGTTGTGTAGCAAGTCAAGAAGGGCAACAAATTGTCAGTCGCGCGCCCTATGTTGACGTAGTCTTTGGGCCGCAAACATTGCACCGCCTACCTGACCTGCTTGCGCAACGTCGTAAGACTGGCACCTCTCAGGTCGACATCTCTTTTCCTGAAATTGAAAAGTTTGATCATCTGCCAGCATCGCGCCAAACACGAGGATCTGCCTATGTCTCTATTATGGAAGGGTGCTCCAAGTACTGCAGCTATTGCGTAGTTCCTTATACACGCGGAGAAGAAGTATCAAGGCCGTTTGATGATGTTCTTACAGAGGTTGCAGGACTTGCCAGCAAGGGAGTCAAAGAGATTGTTTTGCTTGGTCAAAACGTCAACGCCTATCTTGGCAAAATGGGTGATACAGATGAGATCGCCGACTTTGCTTTGCTGATTGAATACATTGCTGATATTCCAGGGGTTGAGCGTATTCGCTTCACCACTAGCCACCCTAAAGAATTCACGCAACGCCTAATAGATGTGTATGGCAAAGTTCCTAAGCTGGTGAGTCATTTGCATCTGCCAGTTCAACATGGTGCTGACTCAATGCTATCGGCCATGAAACGTGGCTATACCGCATTGGAATACAAAAGTATCATTCGCAAAATGCGGGCCGTAAGACCTAATTTGACCTTATCAAGTGATTTTATCGTGGGCTTCCCTGGTGAGACTGAGGCAGACTTTGAAAAGCTCCTTAAGATGGTTCGTGAGCTTGAGTTCGACAATAGTTTTTGCTTTATCTTTAGTCCGCGTCCAGGAACACCAGCTGCCAATCTCACTGATGACACGCCATACGAAACGAAACTAAAGCGCCTACAAACGCTGTTAGCACTTGTTGAGAGTCAGGCAAATCAAATCAGCCAAAAAATGTTGGGTAATACCGAGAAGGTTTTGATTGAAGGCTTAGCAAAAGATGGCATCAACTTACAAGGTCGTGCTGAGAATAATCGCGTTGTGCATTTCACAGCACCCGACCAGGCAACTGAATCGCTGATCGGACAGATGGTTGATATTCGCATTACTGAAGTACTCAATTACACCTTAAGAGGCGAATTAGTCGAAGTCCATGCCCACTAAACTCACCATTGATATTCAGTATGCAAGTCCAGCTATTGAGGCCGCTGTATCTAAGGCCGCCTCTGCTACTTTGATCAAAAAATGGGTGAAGGCTACAACAGACCATGGCGGCTTATTAACATTGCGTTTTGTGAATGCTACCGAAGGTCAGAAATTAAACTTTTCTTTTCGTAAAAAAGATTACGCAACCAATGTCCTGACTTTTCCGTATGAGCTCTCCAAGAATAGTTTGTCTGCAGACATTATTTTTTGCCTACCTGTCATTCAAAAAGAAGTAAAAGAGCAGAATAAGTCCCTGAAAGACCATTTGGCCCACTTGATCGTGCACGGCTGCCTCCATGCTCAAGCATATGACCATGAGATTAAAAAAGATGCCGAAAAAATGGAGGTTCTTGAGATCAAAATATTGCATCAACTCGGCTTTACTAACCCCTATCTAGACCAATAATTCATGATCTGATACAGATTCATTGATTTAACTTATTTCTACGCTATTCTTGCTAAATGCCCGACCCCAATAAATCCCTCTTAGATCGCTTAGCTGCTTTTTTATCACCATTGCCAACCAAGCCTAGTGAACGACGCCAAGAGTTAATCGCCACACTACGTGAGGCACAAACTGAAGGTCTCATTGATGCTGATGCACTCTCGATGATTGAGGGTGTATTTCAGGTTGGTCAACTCTGTGCCCGCGATATCTTGGTGCCTCGTGCTCAAATTGATTGGATCGATATCAACTTACCTCTTGGTGATTTGATTAAAACCGTTATTGAAGCAGCACACTCCCGCTTTCCAGTATTTGAGGGTAGTCGTAATAACGTGATTGGCATTCTGTTAGCTAAAGATTTACTAAGGCACGCAACAGAAAAAGATTTCCAAGTACGTGACTGGCTTCGTCCAGCGGTCTTCATTCCTGAATCAAAGCGCTTGAGCGTTCTTTTGCGTGACTTCAAAGATAACCGCAATCATTTAGCGGTTGTAGTCGATGAATATAGTGGTATAGCCGGCATTATCACTATCGAGGATGTGCTTGAACAAATCGTTGGTGATATTGAGGATGAGCACGATATCGATGAAGAGGCTGACAATATTATCTCTTTAGATAACGGTGATATTCGAGTAAAAGGCATTACTGAACTCGAGCAGTTGAATGAAGCACTCGGCACTGAATTTGCAGTGGAAGATATTGAAACTGTAGCGGGTCTTGTGGTTCAGCATCTGGGCCGCGTTCCAAAAATTGGTGAGCTGATTGCAATGGATGGTGTTGAGTTTGAAGTACTACGTGCCGACCCAAGACAAGTTCATATTTTGCTGGCACGTCAAATACCAAAAACCGTAGACTGAGAATCACCTTGCTTGATCTGGATTCTGGCAAGGCCCATCGAAGCGTGAACGTATTAGTACTCATCACGTTATCAGTTTTAGGCGCTCTCATTGCCTTAGCGGCCGAACTGCCATATGGTGGCTGGATACAAATCCCCTTACTCAGCACCCTTTGGTGGCGACTTAGCCTACTAAAAGATTGCTCACTCAAACAGTACTTTTTCTCTAGTCTCACATTTGGTATTGGCTACTTTGTTGCGGGGCTTTGGTGGCTTTATATCAGCCTGCATGATGTTGGCGGCATGAATTTTTTACTTTCCTGCATGGCGGTTTTTTTACTCTCGACGTATGTTGCTTTCTACTTCTCAATCGCATGCATATCAATAAGACTCTTTAAATCCTCTTATGTATCAGGTCTGTTGCTGGCCTCAAGTTGGGTGCTTGGTGAATACCTACGCGAAGAAATATTTACCGGCTTTCCTTGGATGGGTTTTGCAGAGACGCAAGTCAATGGACCCTTTGCATCCATAGCCCCATTTTTTGGTGGGCTGGCCTGTACTTTTTTAGTGATCTGGACTTCTTGGGAGATTTTTCATCTCAAACAGCGTTTCAAAATTAGTGTCATTAGTATTGCTGCTGTCCTTACGATTTCACAACTGGCAGGATTCATTTCTTTTACTAAACCCTTTGGTGAGCCTATTAGTATTCGTCTGATACAAGGAAATTTTGAGCAAAGTCTGAAATTCAATCCACTGGAAATCAATCAACAAATTGATTTCTACGCCAATGAAATTAAGAGGCAGAAGGCTGATCTTGTCATCATTCCTGAAACTGCATTTCCATGGCCTCAAAATAATCTTCCAGTTAGCTTGATGAATTATTTGCAAAACTTCTCAAATAGCAGCTCAAGCAATCTTCTCCTTGGTCTGATTGGTGAAGTGAGAACTGATAAGGGTATGCAGTACACGAACCGAGCAACTGGCTTATCTCCAAATACTGCTCCATACCATTACGATAAATCTCACTTGGTACCATTTGGCGAATTTATTCCACTAGGTTCTCGGTGGTTTGTCCAAGCCTTTAACGTACCGATGAGTGATTTCGCTAGAGGAAGTCTTAAGCAAGAGCCCTTTGAGATTGCACGCAAAAATCAATCTGCGATTCATGCTGCCATCACGATTTGTTATGAGGATGTATTTGGTGGCGAGCTAGCTTCTCGCATTCAGAATAGTGAAGCACCCGTTAACTTGCTGATTAATATGACCAATCTTGCCTGGTTTGGACAATCACAAGCCCCCACACAACAATTGCGCCTATCCCAAATGCGCTCGCTTGAAACAGGTCTGCCAGCCTTACGCGCTACGAATACTGGTATTACCGCGGTCTTGGGTGCCGATGGCAAGATACTGGACGCCCTCCCCGAATTTACTCAAGCAAGTTTAAGCGCCCAGCTCCAGCCATATGCAGGTAAAACACCGTATGTCATTTGGGGTAATTTGCCAATTTTGAGCATTTCCTGCCTCCTGCTGATCTGGGGCCTGATTCGTCATCGACGTTTTTAGTCATTTTTGACTCTAGACCCTGCTAGCCATGTAAAATCAACGGCTTAGCCAGGTTAATCATGCTTACTTTTCAGCAAATCATTCTCAAACTTCAAGATTATTGGGACCAACAAGGTTGTGCCCTTTTGCAGCCCATCGACCTTGAGGTTGGCGCAGGCACATCGCATACCGCGACCTTTCTTCGTGCTATCGGTCCAGAGCCTTGGAAAGCAGCTTATGTACAACCATCCCGCCGACCCAAAGACGGTCGCTATGGTGAGAATCCAAACCGCCTACAACATTACTACCAATATCAAGTTGTTCTAAAGCCGGCCCCTGAAAATATTCTTGAGCTCTACCTTGGATCACTAGCTGCATTAGGCCTTAATCTCAAAGAAAATGATGTACGTTTTGTAGAAGACGATTGGGAGAACCCCACTCTAGGAGCTTGGGGTTTAGGTTGGGAGGTTTGGTTAAATGGCATGGAAGTGACTCAGTTCACTTATTTCCAACAAGTGGGTGGCTTAGATTGCAAGCCCGTGCTTGGCGAAATTACTTACGGCATTGAACGTTTAGCGATGTATATCCAAAATTGCTCAAATGTTTATGACCTCGTTTGGGCGGACGGTATTTCTTATGGTGATGTATATCACCAAAATGAGGTGGAGCAATCTTGCTATAACTTTGAACACTCAAATACTGAATTTTTATTTGCAAACTTTGCAAATTATGAGAGTGAAGCAAAACGCTTAATGGAAGTACCGCTTGCTCTACCGGCCTATGAGATGGTCCTGAAGGCGGCACATACCTTCAACCTCCTTGATGCTCGTGGTGCTATATCAGTCACCGAACGTGCAGCCTATATTGGCCGTATTCGCAACCTTTCTCGCTCAGTAGCTCAAGCTTATTTTGAGTCACGTGAAAAGCTAGGCTTCCCAATGTGTCAACGCCAAGCTAGGGCTTAGGCTCCAGATCCCAGCAATCTATTTATGAGCACAACCAATTCATCTTCTCAGTCTGCTACTTTATTAATTGAAGTATTCACCGAAGAATTGCCTCCTAAGTCACTACGTCGCTTAGGTGATGCTTTTAGCGAGGGAATCTTTACCGCCTTAAAGTCTGCTGGCTTAGCAAATGACTTATCACAGGCAACTAGCTTTGCTACACCACGTCGCCTGGCAGTTCAAATCAGTAATGCTCTTGATCAAGCGCCCGACTATCCAGTACGCGAAAAACTACTTCCGACTAGCATTGCTTTTGATGCTCAAGGAAAAGCAACTCCGCCTTTACTAAAAAAATTAGGTGCGCTTGGTTATGGTGAGATTGATATTGCCACCCTTGAGAAGTCTGGTGAAGGTAAAAATGAAGCGCTCTACCTTAATGTGATTGCCAAGGGTGCAGCACTAGAACACACTGCACAAACAGCGCTTGAGCAAACGCTTAGTAAATTACCAATTGCCAAAATGATGCACTATCAAGTGCTGCAGAAAGATGGTCAATTAGCTGATGTTCAATTTGCACGGCCAGCGCACCGCATTCTTGCTTTGCACGGCAGTAAAACTCTGAACATTAGCGCCTTAGGCATTGATGCGGGTAACCAAACAGAAGGGCATCGCTTCTTAGCGCCTGGCAATATCACTATAGCAACTGCAGATAGCTATGAAAATGAGCTACAAACCAAGGCCAAGGTAGTTCCTAGTTTTAATCAGCGTAGGGCACAAATTGAAGTAGCACTCTTAAAGGCAGCTGGCAGTGATCTTGTATTGATGCCTGATAGCTTATTAGATGAAGTGACTGCTCTGGTTGAATGGCCAGCTATTTACGAATGTCAATTTGATCAAGAATTCTTGGAAGTGCCGCAAGAATGCTTAATTCTCACTATGCAAACTAATCAAAAATACTTTGCATTGACTGATCAGCAAGGAAAATTACGTAATCGCTTCTTAATCGTTTCTAACATTGAAACTACTAAGCCAGATGCCATTATTTCTGGTAATGAACGGGTTGTACGTCCACGCCTTGCAGATGCCCGTTTCTTTTTCCAACAAGATCAAAAACGTTCTTTGGCTTCCCGCGTTACCGATCTTGGCAAGGTGGTCTATCACAATCAACTAGGCAGTCAGCTAGAGCGCGCTAAGCGTGTTCAAGGTCTTGCTGTAGGTATTGCAAAAAAACTTCATGCCGACGAAAAGCTAGTAAGTCGTGCTGCAGAGGTTGCCAAAACTGACCTACTAACCGATATGGTTGGCGAGTTCCCCGAACTACAAGGCATCATGGGCAGCTACTATGCAGCACATGACGGTGAAGATTCTGAGGTAGCTGCCGCATGTAGCGAGCACTACATGCCACGCTTTGCGGGTGATGCCCTACCGCAGACTGCAACTGGAACAATCTTAGCTATTGCCGATAAGCTTGAAACCCTCGTTGGCATTTGGGGTGTTGGACTAGCCCCCACTGGCGATAAAGATCCCTATGCGCTGCGTCGCCATGCTTTAGGTATTTGCCGTCTACTCTTGGAAAAGAATCTCTCTTTAGGTTTACCTGAGTTAATTGATTTGGCTCGTGTACAGTTTCCGCAAAAAGACGTCCAAGCAAAAGCAAACTCTGCCGATATTTATGAATTCATCATCGATCGCTTACGTGCTTATCTCCGAGATCAGTCCGTTGCTGGAAAATCATTTACCAGTGCTGAAATCGACGCTGTTCTTAGCCAAGAACCGGCGCACATTAATGACTTAATCCAACGTTTAACTGCCTTACGTGAATTTAATGCTTTGCCTGAAGCGGGCCAACTTGCTGCTGCAAATAAACGGATTAGTAATATTCTGAAGAAAACAAGCACGCCAATTCCAGCGAACTGCTCTAGCAAGTTATTGCAAATTCCTGCGGAAGCTAGCCTGCATAAAGCTTTAGAAGGTATTACCCCTGCACTCACTGCCGCCTATGAAAAGCGTCAATTTGTTGAACTCTTAAAAACTTTAGTTGCTCTGAGCGCACCAATTGACCAGTTCTTTGCAGACGTAATGGTGATGGATCCTAATCCCGAGTTACGCGATAACCGCCTAGCTCTTCTGCAACAACTTCACCAGAAAATGAATCTCGTTGCCGATCTCGGCAAATTAGCATGAGCCTCAGCTCCTCTAAACTCATTATTCTCGATCGCGATGGCGTGATCAATGAAGATCGCGACGATTATGTGAAATCTGTTGATGAATGGGTTCCACTGCCAGGCAGCTTAGAAGCAATAGCACTACTAAATCAAGCAGGCTATCAAATAGCGATTGCTACCAACCAATCTGGTTTATCTAGAGGTTATTTTGCGATTAATGATTTGCATGCAATGCACAGCAAAATGGATAAACTCTTGCAGCCATTGGGTGGTCACATTGATAGTATCTTTTTTTGCCCGCATGTAGATTCTCATGGCTGTGATTGTCGTAAGCCTGCACCTGGCCTCATTAAAGAGATTGCCTTACGTTATAAGAAGTTGGACAGTACCCAACCCCTCTTGGGAGTACCCATTGTTGGTGATTCTTTGCGCGATCTACAGGCTGGTATTGCCTTAGGTGCTTCACCGCACTTAGTTCTTACCGGCAAAGGTCAAAAGACCATCGATCAAGGCAACCTACCCGAAGGTACACAGATTCATGCCGATCTGATGGCATTTGCAAACGCACTCCTAGAAGGCAAGGCTTAGAGACAGAATGATCTACTTGCGCTCTACTCTCTTTGCTTTATTTCTTCTCATCTTTACCCCGATTTGGTCAGTGTTATGTATGCTGGCATTTCCTTTTTTGAGCTCAGAAAACCGGTATAGCTTTATCGGACTTTGGAACAAAGTAGTCATTTGGCTTTTGTGGCATCTATGCGGTATCCATTATGAAATTCGAGGTATGGAGCATATGCGTGCAGTACTAGATCAACCGGTCGTCATCCTTAGCAAACACCAATCTGCTTACGAAACGATTGCCTATATTGCCCTTCTACCTAAACAGCTTTGCTTCGTATTTAAACGTGAGCTGCTTTGGATTCCATTTTTTGGCTGGGCCTTAGCTTTGCTGAAGATGATTCACATTAATCGCGCAAATAAACAAACAGCAGCGCTATCAGTTGCTAGCCAGGGTCGTAAACGCCTGAGCGAAGGTAAGTGGATCATGCTTTTCCCAGAGGGCACCAGAACACCTAGAGGCTCAACTAAACCTTATCGTAAAGGTGGTGCGCGTCTTGCAAGCGCCACAGGTGCTCTAGTCATACCCATTGCACACAATGCTGGTAATTTCTGGCCTAAAAATAGCTTTTTAAAGCGTCCTGGCACAGTGATCTTTTCGATTGGCCAAGCGATTATTTCTGAAGGTAAATCAGGTGAAGAATTACAACAAGAAGTTGAGGGTTGGATCGAATCTGAAATGCGAGTAATTGATCCAAGCGCCTATAAATAAGATTGCTTAAGAGGCTAAAACTTTAGCCCACTCAATATATCGCTCTACAGCAATATCCTGTGCTCTAGCTTTTAATTCAAGCTCAGTCAAAGCCAGCCTCTCCGAAAACGCTTGCAAATTAGTGCGCAGCATCTTTCTTCTTTGAGAAAAGGCTGCAGCAACTACCTGCTCTAAAGCGCTCCACTGAGTATTGCTTAAATTAAAGTCTTTGCGTGGAATCATGCGAACCACCGCAGAGTTCACTTTTGGCTTTGGTTCGAAGGCCTCAGGTGGTACCTCCAGAACAAGCTCCATATCGTAGCGAGCTTGAAGCATCACAGACAACCTACTGAAATCAGAGCCTCCCGCCTTTGCTACCATCCGTTCAACCACCTCGGCTTGTAACATAAATATTTGTTCATCAATGTATGAGGCAGCTGAAACAAGGTGGAACAATAATGGCGAAGAAATGTTGTAAGGTAAATTACCTACTACCTTACAGAACCCTTTTTTATTAGAGCGATTCTTAGCCCACTCTAGGAAATTAAATTGTAAGGCGTCGCCTTCGATGACGGTTAAGTCGTCAAGGTTTTGTTGCTTCCAATAAGTCACTAAGTCACGGTCAATTTCTAGAAGATCGAGTTGATCGAGATTTCTGAGTAAAGGTATGGTTAAAGCGCCAAGACCGGGGCCAATCTCAATCACATGCATATCTGGGCCAGGATTGATTAAAGCTATGATCGAATAAATAATCCCATCATCCTGCAAAAAATTCTGCCCAAAACGTTTGCGCGCACGATGCATTACTTAGCTGATATTTCTTTTATTGAGAGCGAGTGTATAAGCTAAACGAAGAGCTTCAAGCATGCTGCCAGAATCAGCAATGTCTTTTCCAGCAATATCCAATGCGGTTCCATGGTCTACTGAAGTACGAATGATTGGCAAACCTAAAGTGACGTTCACGCCACCGCCAAATGTGACAAATTTAAAAGGAGCCAACCCCTGATCGTGATACATCGCTATAAATGCATCAACATGCTCTAGTGCTGCGGCATCAAACATGGTGTCCCCAGGATAAGGCCCAGAAACCCTAATACCTTGCTGTTTAGCAGCCTCAATTGCAGGCGTAATCATCTCAATTTCTTCGCGCCCCAAATAACCCGATTCTCCAGCATGCGGATTTAAACCAGCAACCCGAATCACTGGGCTGGTGATACCAAATTTTGTATGCAGATCTTGGCTTACTATTTGAATCGTTTCAAGCAAAAGCTCGTAACTTAGAGATGCAGAAACTTCCTTCAAGGGAAGATGGGTACTTACCAAAGCAACTCTTAAGTCCCTTTGAGACTTAATTCCCAAAAAACCAGCAGGCAATGGAGCACATAACATCATGACTACGTGCTTTGTATTGCAGCGCTGCGCTAAATACTCAGTATGTCCAGTAAAAGGAATACCAGCACTATTAATTAGGCTTTTTTGAACTGGCGCTGTAACCATCGCATCGAAATCCCCATTTAGACAAGCTTCGCTAGCTCGATCAAGAAGATTGAGGACATATTGAGCATTGGCAGGATTTAAAACTCCTGGGACCATGGGTGAACCAAGTGAACTTGACTCAATCATTAAACGCTCAGGAGTGCTCAGGTTTTTACCTGAAGAATCTTTAAATAAGCTTGTATCGCCTAATAAAGTTATCTGTACATCAGGTTGCTCACTCAAAAAATTCTTTGCTGCAGCCAAAGAAACTTCTGGTCCGATACCAGCAGGATCACCAGTAGTGATTACTAATTTAACGAAGCGCGGCGTCGGCTGCATCGTCTGTGTTCAAGATTTTTACAGTTGCTGTATCGCGCAATTCACGCACCCAGTCCTGATAAGCTTGTTCGAATTTTCTTTCACGGATAGCAGCGCGCGCAAATTCTCGCTGTTTTTCTACCGTTAACTGTGCTTCACGACGCTCTAACACCTGAATGAGATGCCAACCAAATTCAGACCTGACCGGATTACTCACTTCACCTATTTGAAGTCGATTCATCGCCTGCTCAAATTCGGGCACTAAATCGCCGGGGCTCATCCAACCTAAATCACCGCCATTTGGAGCCGAGCCATCCTCAGAATATTTTTTAGCGAGCTCCCCAAAATCCGCAGTCTTAGCACGTACTTGATCGCGATAACCTTGCAAGCGCCTCTCAGCATCTTGATCGGTTAGCCCTGGCCTATTTTTTAACAAAATATGACGTGACATCGTTTGGGTAATTGGAATATTTTGGGGGGTTGTAGACACAGGCTCTTGCGTTGAGGCTTGCTGAGCAGGGGCTACGCCAATAGCGCGACGGTCTAAAACCTTGAGTACGTGATATCCCGCTGGACTCTTAACAACGCTGCCTGCAACCTGCCCGCCACCAGTATTTCGGACAGCCTCATAGAATAATTGTGGCAAACGATCAGGGCTGCGATAACCTAAAGCTTGAAATTTAATTTTAGGATTTTCTTTTGCGGCAGCAGCGCCGAGTTGCAAAAAGTCTACATCACCTTTTGCATCACGCAGCAAGGCCTCAGCCTGCTTCTTTGCTTCTGCTTGAGCGCTTGCGCCGGCACCCGCATCGACAGGAATAAAAATCTGAGCAACATCAATTTCTTCTGGACCCCCTTTAACTGGTGGTGCAGAACGTTGGTCGCCTCCACCAGCCATTGCCCGCATGCGATCAGCAATGAAATTATCTATCTCAGCATCTGAAATCTTGATCTGAGTGTCTACTGAACGCTCTCGATACCGGCTAACAATAATATCTTCACGTAAATTCTGTTTATAACGCTCAAATGATAGTCCCGTAGCAATGACTTTGGACTTGAACTCGGCATAACTCGCTTTATTTTTAGAGGCGATATCTCCAATAATTCGATCTAACTCTTTATTCGTGACTATGATGCCTTCTTGCTCGGCATTTTGTAATTGAATTTTTTCAATAATGAGTCGGTCTAAAATTAATGATCTTAAATTCGTAGAGTCAGGTAACTTCGTACCCTGCTTCTGAAGCATTACGATTCGATCATCGATTTCCTTGCGGGTGACATAACCTGTATTTACTACCGCAGCGACGCCATCGATATTGCGAATCTTTTTCTCTGTTGTATTGCCAGTCTTAGCAGAATCTTGGGAGTGGGCAATACCCGAAAATAAAACGGCACCTAGCAGTAGGACGGTAGTCAGGTTCTGTTTCAAGTGATTCCTACAAAGCATCATTGATAGTTCTCATATATTGAAGGGGGTATAGGCTTTGACGTGGGCATATATCCAGGTACATTTAGCTTCATGATATCAACTGGATTGCTACCGGCACTAGCAAAGCCCCTAAATTCTATTTGGAAGAGCACTTGAGTAGTAGTTATTTGAGAGGTATTTAGTATTTGTGAGTAGACGCTACGGAATGTCCAGCAATCTCTTGTCCACTCTAAACCAATCAAAGTATTTAAAGTTTTAGTCGTCAAGGCATCATAACCCCAGCGACCCAATACAGATAGTTCGCGCGAGAGTGGCCATTGTCCAGAGATGTTGTACTGATCAGTGGTAGTTGCAGATGGGGTAAAGAGTTGATTGTTTTGCACTGATGCTTGGACTGGCGGCGACCACACATTACGGTATCCAAAATTCAGGCTTCGGCCAGGGGTAGGCCTCCAGCTTCCTCCCACTGTAGTTTGTACTAAGCGATTAAGCTGAGTGTTGTACTGACCAAACATATCAGCGCTAAAATTTCCAAGTAAACGTACTGAGGCAGAACCCAAAGTATCGGAATAAGTTGAGGGATTAACAATATTGCCGTTTAAACCTACTTTCTGGCCAGTAAATTGTTGCTGCTGTGCCAGAGTTACGCTGGCTCTCTCGGCACCCGTATTGGCCTCGATCATTCTGCTAGTCATGCCCAAGGTTGCTGCATTTCTGTCAGCAATACGATCATTACCAACAAATGAATTTTCAGCAAAAATTTGAGATACGCCAAAACCGGCATCGGCAGTATCAAAAATTGGTGTCTGCGCCTGACTTTGATATGGCGTATAGACATAAAAAGCCCTTGGCTCCATTGTCAGCAACATATCGCGCCCAAAGAATCCTTTCAGCTCGGCAGCATCCCTCTCAAACGCCATACCCGAGTCCAAGCTAAATGTTGGAATGGTGAAGCCTTGAACTGGGGCCACCCCAAGAGTATTAAATGGAGTTGCGTTATAGCTATTTGATTGAAAGCTCACCTTGGGCGTAAGGTAATAACCTGGCGTAACTTGGGGCAAAGCCATTGCACCCTTCACTACCGTTCTATCGGCCTGACTATAAACACCTGGAGCTGTAGCAGCTAGATGTCCCTGAATGTTATAGGCGAAGCGCGTAAAGTCAGTAGAAAAAGTTGTTGTCGGTCCAGTCGGTAAAGTTAAATATTTATCGTTTGCACTTGCAGAAACTGGAGTTAAGCGATTGTTATATGTAGCTGTAACATTTGGCAAAACGTTATAAGGCGACTGAACAGTAACAGTAGGATCTGGTTGAAGAGTTTGAAATGTCATTGCTCTAGCTGACACATTCCAATTACTCAAACTACCTGTAAGGCCCTTTGTTGTTCCAACCTCTTGGCGGAATTGATTGGTGACAACCCCTGCTAGACTTTGTGAAAAATGCGTAGGATATAAGTTATCCGAAACTCTAGACATATTTGCATAACCCGTCCATGAGCCAGGCAAGGGCGCTCCGCCCGGTCCAACTCCTCCGGTAAATGCTTGTCGTTGCTGCCAGTCGTATTTCCATCGATCAGTGCCAGTTTGTTTGTCATATGGCAAAAACTCGCCACCGAGAGTCCCAGCGTATTTTGTATCTAAGAAACGGTATTGCGCACCCAACATCGTCCCCCGATGGTTCATGTAACGAGGCAATAAAAGTAAGTCGCGATTTGGTGCAATATTGACGTAATAAGGCTGGGTAATATCCAAACCATTGTTCGAGTTATAACCAGCAACTGGAGCAAGAAGCCCTGAACGACGTTGACCTCCTGTCGGAGCGGTGAAGTAGGGAGTGTAGGCAATCGGTACATCAAAGAATCGCATCACTCCGTGTGTACCAACCATTTCTTTTTGCTCGTTATCGATTTCTAGATTGCTGACCGTGAAATACCAGTCCATATTTTCTGGAGTACAGGTTGTATAAGTTGCTTTATCAAAGACAAAAATGTCAGGACTATCAATCGTTAATTTTTTTGCTTTGCCACTTCCGCGACTATCACGCAGTTCATAAGTAGGCGTCTCCATGAAACCTTCACGTGCATCGACTTTAAATTGTCCGCTAGGTCCCTTAAAGACAACGTTCCCTTTAGAAAGTTCTGCGTTACCGCTTAAATTGGCAATATCGGTGTCAGGGTCATAGGTAATTTCATCTGCTTTAAGAACTGCACCATTGCGACGAATCTGCGCACGACCTTTCAAATGCATATCACGATCCACTACACCATCAATTACATCGCTAGAGGTAAAGGTCAATGATTTACCATCTTCAATTGGCTGACCAACTCGTAACTGATCATCCAACTTCAATATGGTCACGTTGCCACGGTCTGGTAATAAAACAGTATTGGGATTTGACTGCGAAACTGGGGGTAATGGGGTAGGCGCCTGCGCCCGAATCGGGAGTGCGAGTTGCAGCAATATCACCCCCATGATGATGCGCAGGGTTATAGCCAAAAAAAGAGGGGCGCAAAGGCCAGCGCGACGGCGATAATGACTCATGGATCCAGACCAGCCTTATTATACGAATCGACCATGACTGACTCTCGCCTAGACACCCTCCGAAACTGGCTAAAAGCCCTAGACCCTAGCTGGCAGTTAGATCTTGACACTTTGGCTCCAGCCTCAGCAGATGCCAGCTTTAGACGGTATTTCCGAATTCAGTCCCAAAAGCACAATTGTGGGACTTTAATTGTGATGGACGCGCCTCCTCAGCACGAACCTTTGGATACTTTTATTCAGGTCGATTTATTACTCTCTTCTGCAGGGTTAAATGTTCCAAAAATCCTCGAACAAAATGTTGCACAGGGCTTTCTTTTATTAAATGATTTGGGCACCAAGACCTATCTAGCAGAACTCAATAGTGAAACCGCAGATCACCTCTACAAAGATGCAACTCATGCTTTAGTTCAAATGCAATTAGCTAGCAAGCCGAATGTACTGCCAAATTATGATGAAGCGCTATTGCAAAGAGAGCTTGATTTATTTCCTGAATGGTATTTAAGGAAACATCTCCATATTCAATTAAATGATCTTCAGCAAACCCAGCTTCGTGAAGCTTTTGAGTTGATTATTGAAAATAATCTAGCGCAAGTAAAAGTCTACGTTCATCGTGACTACCATTCACGAAATTTAATGGTGACCGAAAAAAATAATCCAGGCGTGATCGATTTTCAAGACGCCGTTTATGGTCCCATTACTTATGATGCCTCCTCCTTATGGCGAGATGCTTATATAGCCTGGCCTGAAGAGCGTGTCATCGATTGGGTTATTAAATTCTGGGAAGAGGGTCACAAAGTTGGCCTCCCAATGCCAAATGATTTCGGGCAGTTCTATCGTGATTTTGAGTGGATGGGCTTGCAACGTCATCTGAAGGTCCTTGGTATCTTTGCAAGGCTGTTTCATCGCGATGGTAAAGATGGTTATCTCAAAGATATCCCTTTAGTTTTAGAGTACGCTATTGCGACTGCAAATCGTTACATTGAGTTAAAACCCTTGGCGCGCATTTTGGAGTCAACCCGCCAAAGTAAAGAATCATAAGTAAAAAGTAATGGACAAGCAAAATTCTCTTCCTTGCTTTCTCCTGGCTGCCGGTAGAGGCGAGCGGATGCGCCCACTTACTGATAACTTACCGAAACCCTTACTCACAATTCAAAATAAGTCCTTACTAGCATGGCATCTTGAAGCCCTTGCTCAGTCAGGCATCCAAAAGGTTGTAATTAATCATGCTTGGCTTGGTAAAAAAATTGAAGAGAGCCTGGGAGATGGCCATCAATTTGGCCTCAGTATTAAGTACTCCCCAGAAGCAAGCGCTCTAGAAACTGCAGGAGGGATCCGTCAAGCACTCCCCCTACTTTCCCCGGAAGACTATTTTCTGGTGATCAATGGCGATGTATTTGCCCCAAATCTAGCAATCAAGTCTCTTTTGGAAGAGGCCTCAAAGCTTCAAAATAGTCCCAAGAAAGTATTGGCACACCTTTTAATGGTTCCAAACCCAGTTCAACATCCAAATGGTGACTTCTACCTCAAAGACTCCATAGTCAGTAGTGACACATCAGCAGGAGCAGAAAAACTGACTTTTTCAGGGATTGGCATCTACCATAAAGACCTTTTCAGAGAATTAAAAATGGGCGTCCCAGCCAAACTGGCGCCCCTACTCATCCAAGCCATGGAACAAAATAAGGTGTCTGGTGAAAAATATACCGGTCCGTGGCACGATGTAGGAACTCCACAACGCTTACAAGAGCTCAATGCAGCTTATGAATAACAAGATCTATCAAAAACGCAGAAATACTCTAGCAAGACAAATCCACGCTAAGTCTGGTGGTGGTATTGCTGTTATTTCTACTGCACCTGAGCTAGCACGTAATCGCGATAGCGAATTTCCTTATCGCCATGACAGTGATTTCTTTTACTTAACCGGCTTTGAAGAGCCGGGAGCAACCTTAGTTATGGAAGTCAACTGTAGCGGTAAAGACTACAAGCTTCAATCGCACTTATTTTGCAGACCAAAAGATACTGAACGAGAAATTTGGGATGGAATTCGTCTCGGACCTGATGCTGCACCTGCCGTGCTTGGTGTTGAGTTCGCATATAGCAACCAAGAACTTGATCATAAGTTAGGTGAACTGTTAGCTGATCAAGATGCGGTTTATATCCGTTTAGCAGAAAGCGCAGAAGCAGATCGGCGCTTACGTCACTGGATGAAGAAGGTTCGCGGACAAGCGCGCGCTGGTATTAATCCACCTTCAGAGTTCCATGATGTAGAAGCACTGATTCATGAGATGCGCCTCTTCAAAGATGCACATGAGGTTGAAACTATGCGCCGTGCCGCAGCCATCTCTGCGCGGGCCCATATTCGGGCTATGCAAGCGTGCAAACCTGGCTTGCGCGAATATCAACTTGAAGCAGAATTGCTCCATGAGTTCCGCAATAGCGGCGCACAAAGTGTTGCCTATAACAGCATTGTTGCTGGAGGTGCAAACTCATGCATCCTGCACTACCGAGCTGGATCAACCGAATTACGCAGTGGTGAACTTTGCTTAATTGATGCAGGCTGTGAACTCGATGGATATGCATCTGATATCACCCGCACTTTTCCAGTGAATGGCAAATTTACAGGTCCTCAGCGCGCACTCTACGACATCACCCTCGCTGCACAAGAAGTAGCAGTTGCAATGACCAAGCCAGGAAACACGTTTATGCAGCCCCACGAGGCGGCACTTAAAGTGCTCACCCAAGGTCTGCTAGATGAAAAGCTGCTCAAACTTTCTGAGTTGGGCTCGCTTGAGAATGCCATCGAGACTGGTGCTTATCGCCGCTTCTACATGCACCGCACCTCCCACTGGCTGGGTATGGATGTACATGATGTTGGCTCTTATCGCGAACAAAGTAATAGTTCCTCCAAAGAAGAGAAGCCTTGGCGCATTCTCAAAAATGGGATGGTCATCACGATTGAGCCTGGCTTATATGTAAGACCTGCGGATGATATTGATGAGGCTTTCTGGAATATTGGTATTCGTATTGAGGATGACGCAGTGATTAATGATTCTGGCTGCGAATTAATCTCTCGTGGAGCACCAGTCAAGGCTGATGAAATCGAAGCCATTATGAAGAACGCCTAAATTCAAATCATGAGTGCATCTCGTTGTGACATCTTGATTCAGGGAGGCGGGCCGGTTGGACTTGCTTGTGCTGCGTGGACTTTGCAAAAGTTTCCTGATGCAAAAGTTATCCTGATTGATCGAAATCCGGTCGATGATGCTGATCTAGTCGCAGCCGATAGTCGAGGCGTTGCGCTTTCTCATGGCAGCAAACTACTGCTCGATACGATTCATGCTTGGCCTGCTGACAGTGCTGATATTCATCGTGTGCATGTTTCACAAGCAGGTCGCTTTGGTCGCGCATTAATGACGCGAGAAGAGCTTCGTCAAGACGCTTTGGGACACATCATTCGCTATCGTGATATTCACATGGCATTACGGCAAGCGCTAAGATCAATTCAGAATAAGAGCCCTCATTTTGTTTGGCAACACATTAACAAAGAAGATGGGCAGGCTGAGATCAACGCCAGGTGTATTGTGCACGCTGAGGGGGGTCTATTTAAAAATCAAGACTGGGTTGAATCTGGCAGAGACTATGATCAATCGGCTTTAGTGGGTTTAGTTGAGGTAGAGAATGCTCCACCTTATCAAGCTTGGGAACGCTTTACATCAGAAGGGCCATTGGCGGTTCTTCCAAGTCATTATGGTCCCAATATTTTGAATCTTGTATGGTGCGGAACTCCTGAGTCTTCACAGCACCGTCTGCAATTAAGTGATGCTGATTTTCTGACATCATTGCAAAACGAGTTTGGCTCACGCATTGGACGCTTTCTCAAAATTCAAGATCGTCGCTTGTATCAGCTAGGCCTGAACTACCGCAAAGAAATTACTAAAGATAATGAAGTGTGGATTGGTAATGCTGCACAAACTTTGCACCCCGTTGCAGGACAGGGGTTAAATTTGGGATTGCGCGATGCTTTCTTGCTAGCTGAAAAGTTAGTCGCGGCATTTTCAGGAACAACAGAAAACCAAACGCCAGTAAACATTCAAAGTGCATTAGAGAGTTATGCGCAAAGTCGCAAAGTCGACCGCACCACCACCATTGGCCTTACAGACTTCATGGCTAGGATATTTACTTCAAATCTGGCTCCAATAGTGATGGCCCGTGGATTAGCTTTATCAGCCCTTCAGTGGCTTCCGCCAGTCAAAACAGCTTTAGCTCGCCAGATGATGTTCGGTAGGCGCTAGAGGGCTTAAAAGGCCTTACAAATCTCAGCATTCTTGGATTCATAGGAATCAAGTAATTTGCCTAAAAATTAGGCAAATTTGGACCTCTTTGTGCTAAAGTGTCATGCTCTGCGCAAGACTCAACTCAATAGATGAAGATCGGCTCCCACCTCCTCGCAAATAGACTATTTGTAGCCCCTATGGCTGGGGTTACTGACCGTCCATTTAGGCAGCTTTGCAAGAAACTAGGGGCCGGCTACGCCGTCTCAGAAATGGTGGCTTCAAATGCCCTGCTTTGGAAAAGTGAAAAGACGCAACGTCGCGCAAATCATGTTGGGGAATTCAAACCCATCGCCGTACAAATTGCAGGCGCAGATCCTGCCATGATGGCTGCTGCGGCAAAAATCAATGTAGACCATGGCGCACAAATTATTGATATCAATATGGGCTGCCCAGCAAAAAAAGTTTGTAATGTCGCTGCGGGTTCAGCCTTGTTACGTGATGAGCCATTAGTGCAACAAATTTTGGAGGCGGTAGTTAAAGCAGTTGGTACCGGACCAGATGCAGTGCCCGTTACCTTAAAAATTCGGACGGGCTGGGATCGTGAGCATAAGAATGCAATCGAGATTGCGCGTCTCGCAGAGCGCTCTGGTATCTCTATGCTGACTGTTCATGGTCGCACAAGAGCAGATCTTTATCATGGCGAAGCAGAATATGAAACGATCACTGCCGTAAAAAATAATGTGCAAATTCCAGTTGTTGCGAATGGTGATATCACTAGCCCAGAAAAGGCAGAGGCTGTTTTAAAGATTACTGGTGCCGATGCCATCATGATCGGTCGTGCTGCACAAGGCCGTCCATGGATCTTTCGCGAGATTAATCATTACCTAGAGACCGGCGGCAAGCTGCCAACCCCTGAAATTAATGAGATTCAAGACATCATGAATGCTCACTTACTAGATCACTATGAGTTTTATGGCGAATTTATTGGCCTAAGAACAGCGCGTAAGCATATTGGCTGGTATTGCAAAGGTTTGCGTGATTCGCATGCATTCCGCCAACGCATGAACACTGCTGATGATTGCAAAACTCAATTACAGCTGGTTAATGATTATTTTAATGAGATGAAATCTCATTCTGACCGTTTGCTTTTTTTAGAAGCAGCGTAGCCTTCAACTAAGTTATAGCTCAATTATTTTGTTTTTTAGATTTAAATATTATGACCAATAAACATCCAATTACTGAGTGCATTGAAACCCAGCTGCAGAGCTATTTGAATGATCTTAAAGGCACGCCTCCGACCGATATCTATCAAATGGTATTGGCAGTAGTAGAAAAACCCATGCTTGAATTAGTCATGCAGCATGCTAAACAAAACCAATCTTTGGCTGCTCAGTACCTTGGCATCAATCGCAATACCTTGCACAAGAAACTCGTCGAGCACCATTTGCTCAAATAAACCACAGCATTACATTACTGATTTCTAAGCCATTTATTAAACCTTTCGAAAATTATGATCCGTACAGCCCTACTCTCTGTCTCCGATAAAAATGGTATTGTGCCCTTCGCTAAAGCACTTCACGAGCAAGGCATCAAATTGATTTCAACTGGTGGTACCGCAAAACTCTTGGCAGAAAATAATCTGCCAGTTGTCGAAGTTTCCTCTTTAACCAAATTCCCTGAGATGTTAGATGGTCGTGTAAAGACACTCCACCCAATGGTGCATGGTGGGCTGTTGGCGCGTAGGGACTTGCCTGAACATATGACAGCTCTCAAAGAGCACGGCATTGATACGATCGATATGTTAGTGATCAACCTTTACCCCTTTAATGAGACCGTCGCTAAAGAAAGCTGCTCATTCGAAGACGCAGTAGAGAACATTGATATTGGCGGTCCAGCCATGTTACGTGCTGCAGCCAAAAATCATCAAGATGTCACCGTATTGATTTCACCTGAAGACTACGCCCCAGTATTGTCGGAGATGAAGGCTAATAAAAACATTGTTTCTTATAAAACTAACTTGACCCTAGCCAAGAAAGTATTTGCACATACAGCACAATATGATGGTGCGATTGCCAACTATCTATCTGCATTAGGAGATGACTTAGATCATAAAGCTCGCTCTGCATATCCAGATACACTGCATCTTGCTTTTGAAAAAGTGCAAGAGATGCGTTACGGTGAAAACCCACATCAATCAGCAGCCTTCTATAAAGATATTTACCCAGTAGATGGCGCGCTTGCCAATTACAAACAATTACAAGGCAAAGAGCTGTCTTACAACAACATCGCTGATGCTGATTCTGCTTGGGAATGCGTTAAGAGCTTTACGGGCAACACAGGTGGAGTTGCTGCTTGCGTCATCATTAAGCATGCGAACCCTTGTGGTGTAGCTGTAAGTGCCAGTCCATTGGAGGCCTATCAGAAGGCTTTCAAAACTGACCCAAGCTCCGCCTTTGGTGGAATCATTGCATTTAATGTTCCATGTGATGGCGCTGCTGCCCAAGAGATCTCAAAACAATTTGTCGAGGTTTTGATTGCTCCTAGTTTTAGTGATGAGGCAAAAGCTATTTTTGCAGTAAAGCAAAATGTGCGCCTCTTAGAAATTCCACTTGGTACAGCCTTTAATGCTTTTGATTTCAAACGTGTTGGTGGTGGTTTACTGGTGCAGTCGCCTGACTCTAAGAACGTCCTTCAAAACGAAATGCGTGTTGTTAGCCAAAGACAGCCAACTCCAAGCGAGATGAATGACATGATGTTTGCCTGGCGTGTGGCGAAGTTCGTTAAATCTAATGCAATTGTCTATTGCGCCAATGGCATGACTCTAGGTATTGGTGCGGGCCAAATGAGCCGCGTTGACTCAGCCCGGATGGCAAGCATTAAGGCTGAAAATGCCGGTCTTAGCCTGAAGGGCTCAGCAGTAGCCAGCGATGCCTTCTTTCCATTTCGCGATGGCTTAGATGTTGTCGTGAATGGTGGTGCGAGTTGCGCAATACAGCCCGGTGGCAGTATGCGCGATGACGAGATCATTGCAGCAGCCAATGAGCATGGCATTGCCATGATCTTTACTGGCACACGTCACTTCCGTCATTAAGCCAAAATAAGCACTTATGCGTTGGATTGGAATCGACCCAGGTTTACGTACCACCGGTTTTGGCGTCATTGATGTTGATGGCCAAAAACTCACTTACGTAGCCTCTGGGACGATTGAGAGTGGTGATCCTGCCAAAGCCTTACCAGAGCGATTAGGCGCTCTTTACGCTGGCGTAAAAGAAGTTCTAGAGACCTACAAACCAGAATCTGCTGCGATTGAAGAAGTTTTCTTGAACGTAAACCCGCGCTCGACTCTAATGCTCGGTCAAGCTAGAGGTGCTGTGATCGCTGCACTCGTGTCTGTAAAACTTCCGGTTGCTGAGTACAGCGCCTTAAGAGTAAAGCAAGCGATTGTGGGCACAGGCCGCGCTGCCAAACCACAAGTACAAGAAATGGTAAAGCGCTTACTGCGTCTTAACCGCGCACCAGGCACAGATGCTTCGGACGCCCTGGGAGTCGCCATCTGCGCAGCACATCATGCTCCAATTCCAAAAGCAATCACTGCGGCTTTAGCTCCAAAAAAGCGGGGTAAATAAAAGTGTCTGAGCACATTACAGGTTAAGATCATTAAATGATTGGTCGTATTCAAGGAATCCTCGTTTCAGTTCATCCACCTCGGCTCGTAGTAGATTGCCAAGGTATTGGCTATGAAGTGGATGTACCGATGAGCACCTTGTATCAATTGCCCCAAGCAGGTCAAAAAATTACCCTACTCACTCATTTCCAAGTACGTGAAGATGCTCAACAACTTTTTGGCTTTGCCACTGAGACTGAACGGGAAGCATTTAGACAACTCATCAAGATTAGCGGCGTTGGCTCCAGAACTGCATTAGCTGTTCTATCTGGCATGAGTGTGAATGAACTGGCTCAAGCGATTGCACTACAAGAAGCAGGACGTCTCACCCAGGTTCCTGGTATTGGCAAGAAAACTGCGGAACGTCTTTGTCTTGAACTCAAAGGTAAGCTAGCCCCCGATCTTGGCATTACTGCGGGGGGCAAGCCTCAAGCAATTGAAGCTAGCAGCGAAGTATTGCAAGCGCTTTTAGCTTTAGGCTATTCAGAAAAAGAGGCATTTTTGGCGCTTAAGCAAATCCCTCCAGATACCTCGGTTTCTGATGGCATTCGGATGGGCCTGAAATATCTATCTAAGCCCTAAGTAGATAAACACCACTACACTTGCAGCATGGCAATTCATACAGACGACCTAAGCTCTATTCCTGAAGATCTACCAGAGGGTGGTGATCGCATCGTCAGTGGTGCCGCAGGAAACTCGGAAGCTGTTTTTGAAAGAGCATTGCGCCCTAAACAACTCAATGAGTATGTTGGTCAAACCAAAGCTCGCGCCCAATTAGAGATTTTTATTAGCGCTACTAGAGCCCGCCAAGAAGCCTTAGATCACGTTCTACTCTTTGGCCCTCCAGGGCTTGGTAAAACGACTCTTGCCCACATCATCGCCAGAGAGCTTGGCGTGAACTTGCGCCAGACTAGTGGCCCAGTTCTCGATAGACCGGGCGATCTTGCTGCCTTGCTTACTAATTTAGAAGCCAATGATGTGCTCTTCATTGATGAGATCCATCGTCTCTCTCCAGTTGTTGAAGAAATTCTCTATCCAGCTCTTGAGGATTACAGTTTAGACATCATGATTGGTGAAGGCCCTGCAGCACGTAGTGTCAAGATCGATCTCAAACCATTTACATTGATCGGCGCCACCACTCGGGCCGGCATGCTCACCAACCCATTACGTGATCGCTTTGGCATTGTGGCAAGACTTGAGTTCTACACCACTGAAGAACTGACCAAAATTATTAATCGCTCAGCCAGCCTACTCAAGGCAGATATAGATCCAGAGGGTTCAGTAGAAATTGCCAAGCGTGCGCGCGGTACCCCCCGTATTGCTAACCGCCTACTCCGTCGAGTACGCGACTACGCAGAAGTCAAAGGCACAGGCACGATCACCAAGGCTATGGCTGATGCCGCATTGAAGATGCTAGATGTTGATCCGAGTGGCTTTGATGTGATGGATAGAAAACTACTCGAAGCTATTCTTCATAAGTTCGATGGCGGTCCAGTAGGTATTGATAATTTGGCAGCAGCGATTGGGGAAGAACGCGACACGATTGAGGATGTTCTAGAGCCCTACCTCATTCAGCAGGGATATCTTCAAAGAACTTCACGTGGCCGTATAGCAACACGTCAGGCCTATGAGCACTTTGGCTTAACGCCACCTAGCGGTAACGCTAGCTTAGATATTTAAACTAAAGTTACTTTCGCAAATTTGCGCTTACCAACCTGTACTACGTAGGTTCCTGCTTCAATCTTCGCTTGCTTGTCACTAACAGTTGCGCCATCAATTTTTACGCCGTTCTGCTCGATATTGCGCATAGCTTCTGATGTAGATGGGGCTAATCCTGCAGCCTTAAGCAGGTTTGCGATAACCATGGGAGCGCCAGAAAGAGTTACTTCTGGAATGTCGTCTGGCACACCACCCTTTGCGCGGTGATTGAAGTCTTCCAGGGCTTTTTCTGCTGCAGCTTGTGAATGAAAGCGTGCCACGATTTCTTGTGCGAGTAGTACTTTGCAATCTTTTGGATTTCTTCCGCTAGCGACTTCTTGTTTCATTAAATCAATTTCAGACATTGGGCGGAATGACAGCAGTGTGAAGTAATCCCACATCAAATCATCTGAGATGCTCAAGAGTTTTCCGAACATATCACCAGCAGATTCGCTGATACCAATGTAATTTCCCTTGGACTTACTCATTTTCTCAACGCCATCCAGACCAACCAAGAGCGGCATCGTCAAAATACATTGTGGCTCTTGGCCATACTCCCGCTGGAGCTCGCGGCCCACTAAGAGATTAAATTTTTGATCTGTACCGCCTAACTCTAAATCACTCTTCAGAGCAACAGAGTCATAGCCCTGCATCAATGGATATAAAAACTCATGAATCGAAATAGGTACACCATTGCGATAGCGCTTGGTAAAGTCATCACGCTCAAGCATTCTGGCAACCGTATGTTTTGCAGCCAGCTGAATCATGCCGCGCGCGCCCAATGGATCACACCACTCGCTGTTGTAGCGTACTTCTGTTTTAGAGGGATCAAGCACCATACTTGCTTGACGATAGTAAGTTTCTGCATTGACCGCTATTTCTTCCGCTGTCAATGGTGGACGGGTTGCATTACGACCCGATGGATCGCCAATCATGCTGGTGAAGTCGCCAATCAAGAAAATGACCGTATGGCCTAAATCTTGCAACTGACGTAGTTTATTCAGAACCACCGTATGCCCCAAATGAATATCAGGTGCAGTGGGATCTAAACCTAACTTAATCCGAAGTGGGGTCTTAGTGGCCTGGCTACGAGCCAATTTTTGAACCCAGTCAGCCTCAACCAATAGCTCATCACAGCCGCGCTTAGTGACTTCGAGGGCCGCAAAGACTTCAGGGGTTAAAGGATATTTTTGTTCTGGTTTAGCCGTCATGCTGGTTCGTATACTGATACAGTTATTTGGTATTTCAATTGTTAAGCATAATTGTCGCATTCCTGAGAACTAGATGAACAAACCTCACTCCCTCTACATTGGTCTCATGTCTGGTACTAGCCTAGATGGGATTGATGCCGTTCTCGCCAAGATTGGACCCAATGGAGAAACCAACGCCCAAGCGGCTGTGAGTACCCCCTTCAGCCTTGAACTTCGCAAAGCCCTGATTGAACTTCAAACTTCAAGCCCCAATGAGCTGCACAGAGAGAAACAGGCTGGCAATGCCTTAGCCATAGCTTATGCCGATGCCGTCAGCCAATTACTGAAAAAAGCCAATTTACAGCCATCCGATATTGCTGCCATTGGTGCGCATGGTCAGACTATTCGCCATCAACCACATCTTGGAGATATGGCATATACCCACCAAACACTCAACCCTGCCCTCCTAGCAGAAAAGACCGGGGTTGATGTCATCGCAGATTTTAGAAGTCGTGATCTAGCGGCTGGTGGGCATGGCGCACCTTTAGTGCCTGCCTTTCATGCGCAGCAATTTACGTCCTCTGAAAATTTAGCAATTTTGAATATCGGTGGCATCGCCAATCTGACGCTGCTACCCAAAGATGGCCCAGTGACTGGTTTTGATTGCGGCCCTGGGAATATGTTGATGGATGCCTGGATTGAAAAGCATCAAGGCAATTCCTATGATGAGAATGGTGCTTGGGCGCTGCAAGGAAAAGTGAATGAAGCACTTCTACAGTTGATGTTGTCAGATTCTTTTTTTAGCAAAGCGCCTCCAAAAAGTACGGGGCGAGATGACTTTCATTTAGCTTGGTTGCAGGAAAAAATTGGCAACAGCAATCATCATGCCGAAGATGTGCAAGCCACCTTACTGCATCTGACGGCACATGCAGCCTTGGAGGCTTTAGCACGTCATGCCCCGCAAACCCAGAAGTTGATTATCTGTGGAGGAGGCGCCCGAAATAGTGCCTTGATGAATTTACTTCAAGTCAAAGCGCAGTATTTCTTCAAAAAGCCTATAGAAATTACGACGAGTGACTCTGCTGGTATTGACCCACAACTCGTTGAAGGCCTAGCTTTTGCCTGGCTTGCATGGGCCCATAAAGAAAAACGGCCAGCAAATTTGCCAGCCGTTACAGGAGCGAAGGGTCCTAGAATTCTAGGCGCTTGCTATCCTGCTTAACTATATATGCTAATTTCTTTAAGCGGAGAAAGAAGATCCGCAACCACAAGTAGTCGTTGCATTTGGATTCTTAATCACAAACTGTGAACCGTTGATATCTTCCTTGTAGTCTATCTCAGCACCAACTAGATATTGGAAGCTCATTGAATCTACTAAAAGAGTAACGCCATTCTTTTCAAACAAGGTGTCATCTTCATTAACGGCATCATCAAATGTAAAGCCATATTGAAAGCCTGAACATCCACCACCTTGAACGAATACGCGCAACTTCAATTCTGGGTTACCTTCTTCAGCAATCAAATCGGCCACTTTTGCAGCAGCACTATCCGTAAATACCAACGGGGTTGGTGGCTCGGCTAAATCTTGTGCGGGTTGTACAACTTCTTGGCTAGCTAATTGGGTCATAGTTCACTCCTAAATCAAAAGGCAATACTGATATTCTAGGCTTTTAATCCTTAGCCTGCTGAAGGGATATTAATCGATAAAACCAGTCAAATTACGGGGATACCGCAATCTGGGTCAGTCCAGTCGTCTCAGGTAGGCCAAACATGAGGTTCATACACTGCACGCCCTGTCCTGAAGCCCCTTTTACCAAATTGTCTTCCACCACCAAAATGACCAGGGTATCTCCGCCGCCTGGACGATGGATGGCAATGCGAATACCGTTGCTACCTCTCACAGAACGAGTCTCTGGATGGCTGCCTGAGGGCATGACATCTACAAAAGGTTCATTTTGATAGAAGCTCTCGTACAGCTTTTGATAATCAAGGTCTTTGCCGGCTTCGGTCAAGCGGACATACAAGGTCGAATGAATGCCTCTTACCATAGGCGTGAGATGTGGCACAAATGTCAGCCCAATTTGATCGTGGCCGGCAATGGCTTTTAGGCCCTGCACAATCTCCGGAAGATGCCGATGGCCCTTAACACTGTAGGCTTTGAAGTTGTCACTTGCCTCGGAGAGCAAGGTGCCAATCTCTGCCTTACGTCCAGCACCAGAAGTTCCAGACTTAGAGTCAGAAATAATATGATTACCATCAATGAGCTGTTTGCCACCAGTCGACTTTGGGGAAAGCAAAGGTGCAAGGCCAAGCTGTACGGAAGTTGGGTAGCAACCCGCTAAACCCACTACGCGCGCTTTTTTAATGGCCTCACGATTAATTTCTGCCAAACCATAAACTGCTTCTGCCAGAATATCTGGACAGCTATGCTCTATGCCATACCACTTAGCGAACTCTTTCACATCCTTCAGCCTAAAGTCGGCCGCTAAATCCAAAATCTTGACATTGTGAGTAAGTAATTCTTTTGCTTGCGCCATGGCAACACCATGTGGTGTTGCGAAGAACACTGCATCACATTCATTTAATTTGGCTTCATCTGGTGTAGTGAATTTAAGATCAACACGACCGCGCAAAGATGGGAACATCTCAGCAACTGGTATGCCAGCCTCTGTGCGAGATGTAATAGCAACAATCTTTACCTCGGGGTGCTGCGCCAACAAACGCAATAATTCCACACCGGTATATCCTGTGCCGCCAACGATGCCAACCTTAATCATGTCTTTCTCCAAGATACCTACTAAGTGAAGATTAAACGAACCTCACAATACCCCAATTGTAGAAACAAAAAGGGCCGCTTGCGCGACCCTTTCGAAAAACTTCAGCGACCGAAAGAAATTAGCGCTTGCTGAACTGCTTACGACGACGTGCGCCGTGCAGACCAACCTTCTTACGCTCAACTTCACGAGCATCACGAGTCACCAAACCTGCTTTAGACAGGGTTGGCTTCAAAGTATTGTCGTAGTCAATCAAAGCACGAGTTACGCCGTGACGAACTGCACCAGCTTGGCCAGTTTCACCGCCACCAGAAACGTTTACTTTGATATCAAAGGTCGTTAAGTGGGCTGTGAGGGCTAAAGGCTGGCGAGCAATCATGCGCGATGTTTCACGAGCAAAATACGCATCGATAGGCTTACCGTTAACGATTATTTCGCCTTTGCCAGATTTAATGAAGACGCGCGCAACAGAACTCTTGCGGCGACCTGTACCGTAATTCCAATTTCCGTAATTAATAGCCATTTGGTTTCCTTAAATCTCTAACGCTTTTGGCTGTTGAGCCGCATGCGGATGATTGGCGTCGCCATAGACTTTTAATTTCTTAATCATGGCATAGCCTAGTGGGCCTTTTGGCAACATACCCTTCACAGCCTTCTCCAAAGCACGGCCTGGGAAACGGTCTTGCATTTTGTCGAAGTTAGTCGAGCTAATACCACCTGGGTATCCGCTGTGACGGTAATAGATCTTGTTTAAGCCTTTTGTGCCTGTGACACGCAGCTTAGAAGAATTAATGACAACAATAAAGTCGCCAGTATCAACGTGTGGTGTGTATTCAGGCTTGTGCTTGCCGCGTAGACGGTGTGCCACTTCACTGGCGACACGACCGAGGACTTTGTCCGTAGCGTCAATCACGAACCATTCATGCACTACCTCATGGGATTTTGCAGAAAAAGTTTTCATGATTTCTCAAATTGTTATAGTCAACAAAAAAATTACTCCAACCAAATAACGTCCACCTTGGCCCTGCTTATGTTTGCAAGCTCGCAGATTCTGAAATCTAACTGGTAAAACAATCACCGCTGACTAGTTCGGTAATTCAGTAAAGCCTTGAATTGTATCCTAAAAAAAGCCCAGGAACGAGTCCTGGGCTGGAATCCACCTTTGTTTGGGTGGAGGAGACACTGGGAGGTAAGTCATAGTCTTGTATAAGACTGACTGCCAATACGGTTATTGTATCGAGAACGATGGTGCGATGCAAGAAAATTGACCAAAATCAAGTTTTTGATGTTTTTTGGTCAAAGTCAGGCACTCACTAAAATCAATAGAAATTGGTAAACTATTGATAATATTGATTAATTTAGTAAGTTAGGGATCACTAATATGGAATGTCGAGTATCTTGGTTAGGTAATGGGGGAATGGCTTTTTCTGCTGAAACCGGCAGTGGTCACCTGGTCAATATGGACGGCGCCCCTGAAGCTGGGGGGAGAAACTTGGCGCCCAGACCAATGGAGCTTCTTTTAGCTGGAGCGGGGGGCTGCTCTGCATTTGATGTGGTTTTAATCCTACAGAGGTCTCGCCAGGCCGTCAGCGGCTGCGAGGTCACCCTTCAAGCAGAACGGGCCACAGAAGACCCTAAAGTCTTTACCAAGATCAATTTGCACTTTAAGATCAAAGGAAAAGATCTAGATCAGGGAAAGGTGGATCGTGCGGTGAAGCTTTCACATGAAAAGTACTGCTCAGCCACCATCATGCTAGCCAAAACAGCTGAACTGACTTACAGCATCGAAGTCATTTCGGAATAAGTGCAGAGTCAATCGATAAGCCGGATTCTGTCGCCTAGATTTGCATCTAGGGGCAATCATTCCTCTAGGCCGGCAGTTACCTGACGGCTCAAGCTCCCTACCCGCAGACTCAGCGGGACGCCTCATCGCCTGCTTACTTGGGATTGCTCCGGGTGGAGGTTACCGCGTTTCACCGTAACTAAATACGCTCGTCTCTGTGGCCCTATTCCTCACGTTGCCGTGGATGGCCGTTAGCCATCACCCTTCCCTATGGAGTCCGGACTTTCCTCCCCCTCAATAAAGAGGCGGCGATTGCCCAATTGACTCTGCGCCTGCAGTCTAACGCAGTCGGACTATTTTGGTTGAGGAATTAAAAGTTTTGGATCAAACAAGTGACCATGCAATCGTTTCACCGGCACGCAGCGGAACAATCGTGGCATCACCAAAAGCTAGCTCCTGTGGAATCCTTTGGGCTTGCTTCTTGAGGGTAATTTTTTTGCTATTGCGTGGCAAAGAATAAAAATCGGGGCCAAAAAAACTCGCAAAGCCCTCTAATTTATCTAACTTAGCAACACTTTCAAATGCTTCAGCATATAAACCCAAGACATTAAAGGCGCTGTAGCAACCTGCACAACCACAGGCTGCCTCCTTGTCTCCCTTAGCGTGAGGCGCACTATCGGTACCTAAAAAGAAGCGAGAATTACCGCTAGTGGCCGCCTCTAGGAGTGCAACACGATGCTCTTCGCGCTTGAGCACTGGCAAACAGTAATGATGAGGACGAATACCGCCAGAAAAAATCGCATTACGATTCATGAGTAAATGTTGTGGGGTAATCGTAGCCGCTATAGTATTTCCCGTTGCAACAGCGTCACGCACATAGTGCGCAGCTTGTTTGGTGGTGATATGTTCAAACACAATTTTGAGCTGCGGAAAATCTTTACGCAATGGCTCTAATATCTGATCAATAAAGACTGCTTCACGATCAAAGATATCGATCTCGGCATGAGTCACTTCGCCATGAACCAACAAAGGCATCCCAACATCCTGCATTGCCTCAAGCGCTTTGTAGCAATGCTTGATGTCAGTTACTCCAGCATCGCTATTCGTTGTGGCTCCAGCCGGATAAAGCTTAAAGCCGATAATTCCTTCAGACTTAGCCTTGCGCACTTCATCAGCTGAAGTATTGTCAGTCAGGTACAAAGTCATTAAAGGCTCGAAGTGATTGATGCCTAGGGATGTCAAATTAGCCTCTATCCGTGATCGGTAGGCCTTTGCCAATTCCACTGTAGTCACTGGCGGCTTTAAATTTGGCATGATGATGGCACGGGCAAATTGACGGACCGTGTCAGCCAATACATCCTTCATTAAAGCCCCATCTCGAATATGCAAATGCCAGTCATCTGGTTGGATGAGTTCAATTTGTGTTGGACTATTCGGCATGATTATTGATTGAGCAAAATGATACGGAAATCATTCACATTCGTAAGTGTAGGGCCAGTTTCTACTAAAGCACCCAATTCTGCAAAGAATCCATAGCAATCGTGAGAAAGCAAGAATGGCTCTGGAGCAATCCCTTTGGCGAGACTGCCTTTACGAACATCGCCTGTAAACCACGCGCCCGCATTTTTTTCACTACCGTCAATACCATCAGTATCTGCAGCTAAAGCTGCCAAATGGGGTAAGTCTTTCGACGCTGCAAAGAGTGAGAGTAGATACTCACTGCAACGACCTCCACGGCCTTTAATGCCTGCAGGAATAGTGACAGTACATTCTCCGCCAGAAATGATTGCCAGAGGCTTATCACCTTTAGCTAAATGCTCACGAGCTAGATCTGCTTGCGTACGCCCAACCGCTTGCGCTTCACCGGTAATCGTATCGCCTAGAACAATGGGCTCATAACCTTGGCTTCGAACATAATCTGCCGCAGCTTCCAAGCTTTTATAGGCAGTGGCAATCACATGATTTGCTACTTGAGCGTTCACCAAATCTGCATCTTTTAAAGTCTCTGGCTTTTTTCCCGCAAGGCCTTGCGCCAGATGATTGAGTACTGATGCTGGAATCTCATCCTCACCCAAACGATATTTTTCAAAGATAGCTAAGGCATCTTGATAAGTCGAATAATCAGCTGCACAAGGGCCACTGGCAATATCTGCTGGTGAATCACCGGTCACATCAGAGATCAGCAATGCTTCTACACGTGCCCCATGAGCAATGGCAACTCTTGCTAAATTGCCGCCCAAAATTGCAGATAAATGTTTGCGGACAATATTCATTTCCTCAATCGGGGCACCGCTTCGTAAGAGCGCTTCAGTAGTCTTGCGCATGTCATCGATAGAGATTCCCTCTTGAGGCAAAGTCAGTAGACTTGAACCGCCGCCAGAAACTAATGCAATCAATACGTCACCTGGTTCCAGCTCCTGAGTTAGCGCATAGATTGCTTTGGCGCCATCCATACCCGCTTGATCAGGCACTGGATGACCAGCTTCAATAATTTGAATATGAGCAGTAGGTGATGCATGACCGTAGCGGGTCAAGACTACGCCCTTTAGCTTTACTTGAGGCCAGTGTGTGCCTGCATAGGCCTCAAGTGCACTAGCCATAGAAGCGCTAGCCTTACCAGCACCCACTACCAAACATCTGCCCTTGGGCTCTTGTCCAGCAGGGAAAATCTTGGCTAAATATTGTGGAACGATAACCTGGGGATCAGCCACAGCCACAGCGGCTGCAAAGGCATTTTTTAGAATCTCTTGTATAGAAGTTGGTTGATTATTTTTTTGAGTCATCAAGCTATTCTAATCAAGAGCGGCACGTTCTTGCATTTGCCACATCTCGGCATATTTGCCTTGCGCTGCCAGCAACTCTAAATGGGTTCCCCGCTCGACGATTTGCCCATGCTCCATCACCAAAATTTGATCAGCATGAATAATGGTCGATAGCCTATGGGCAATGATGAGAGTAGTGCGATTTTTAGCCAAACTGAGCAATTCTTCCTGAAAAGCCCACTCAGTTTTGGAGTCTAAGGCGGAAGTAGCCTCATCAAAAATGAGCATCGCTGGCTTTTTCAACAAAGTTCGCGCAATCGCCACGCGCTGTTTCTCGCCTCCAGAGAGCTTTAAACCCCTCTCGCCGACTTGGGTATCGTAGCCATCTGGTAAGCGCTTGATAAAGCCATCAATTTGCGCAGCTCTTGCTGCCTCATACACCTCGTCGATAGAGGCAGAAGGATCGCCATAAGCTATGTTGTAACCAATAGTGTCATTAAATAAGACGGTATCTTGCGGAACGATACCAATTACCTTACGCAAACTGGCTTGAGTGACATCTTGAATATTTTGCCCATCAATCAAAATTTTTCCAGACTGCACATCATAAAAACGAAATAACAATCTGGCTAAGGTGCTCTTACCTGCACCACTTTGTCCAACCACAGCAGTGATTGTTCCCGCCGGAATATTAAAGCTTACATCATGAAGGATTTCTCGTTTGGCGTCATAGTGAAATGAAACGCTCTCAAAACCGACAGCAGGCCCATGACCATAATTTTCAATATGAAGTGGCTTAGCATTTGGTGTGTCTGCAATTTCTTTATCGGTGTTCAGCAAAGAAAACATGCGCTCCATGTCCGTTAGTGACTGTTTAATCTCGCGGTAAATCACGCCCAGAAAATTGAGCGGAATATACAACTGAATCATTAAGGCATTAACAAGTACGAGGTCTCCTAGCGTCATGCTGCCGTCAACAACACCGAGCGTAGCGCGCCACAAAATTAAGACTAAGCCAATAGCAATGATTGTTTGCTGGCCAAAATTAAGAACCGCTAAGGATTTTTGCGACTTAATGGCGGCAGCTTGATACCGCACTAAATTTTTGTCATAACGACTTGCTTCAAAAGCTTCGTTACCAAAATACTTCACGGTCTCAAAGTTTAATAAAGAATCAATTGCTTTCTGATTTGCCTTCGAATCCATGTCATTCATGGTCTTACGAAAATGAGAGCGCCACTCTGTTACTACTACAGTAAATACAATATAGAAAACCAAGGCGCATAAAGTAATTGCTGCAAACCAAATATCATATGAGTAAGCCAAATAACCCAACACCAAAATAAACTCAACAAGTGTCGGCAGGATGCTATAGAGTGAATAAGAAATTAGCGACTGAATACCGCGTGTACCACGCTCAATATCACGGCTTACTCCGCCAGTCTGTCTAGCCAGGTGAAAACTCAGCGCTAAAGAATGTAAATGTTCAAAGACTTGAAGAGCCACTTTACGGATAGCATTTTGGGTCACTCTAGCAAAGAGAAACTCGCGTAGTTCGGCAAACAAGGAAGCAGACATCCGTAGGAGCCCATAAGCCAAAATGAGTCCTACCGGAACCAGGAGCAAGGCTTGTGGAGAATCTGCCCGGACGTTTAAATCATCAATTAAGCGCTTGAGCAAAACAGGGATGCCTAGATTGGTAACCTTAGCAGCAACCAAGCAAGCCAGGGCAATCGCAACTCTAAATTTATATTCCAGTAGATAGGGAATTAAATCGCGAATGACCTTCCAATCGCTTCCCTGAGAAGGCTTGGAATCTCCTCCTGAATGATGGTGCCCTGATGAAGGTCTCATTACTTGATCTTATTCCTTATTCTCTGAGAACAATTTCAGAATTGCCTCACCATTGCTTGGAGAAAAACATTTCTTAGCTGCCTCTGCAAACGGTAACCATTGATATGCCACATGCTCTCTTGGGGAAAGCTTGACGGGGGTGTCGTCAGGAACTTGTAATGCAAACCAATGTTCAGTGTTTTTGGTAACGCCAGGCGCATAACGAAAACGCCAATCTGGATAAATTTCGTATTCAATTTGATGATGCATATTACGCAAAGCATCCATAGCTAACTGATCAACGGCAATGCCTGTTTCCTCAAATACCTCGCGGGCGGCTGCTAAGGCAAGATCCTCATTCAGTGCATCAAGACTGCCGGTCACAGATTGCCAGAAGTTATTTCTATCTGCGCGCTCTATTAATAAAACATCCCCATTCAATTTATAGATAACAACTAAAACCGAAATAGGAATTTTCAAGATGGGGATGGGTATTGCTTTGCTTGTTTAGGCAGCGGGAGCGGCTTGGCGTAAACGAATATGTAATTCACGCAATTGACGCTCATCTACTGGACTAGGGGCCTGTGTCAATAGGCATTGCGCACGTTGTGTTTTAGGAAAGGCAATCACATCACGAATCGACTCAGCACCCGTCATCATCGTCACAATACGATCCAAGCCAAATGCAATACCGCCATGTGGAGGTGCGCCATACTGAAGTGCATCCAATAAGAAGCCAAACTTAGCTTGCGCTTCTTCAGGGCCGATCTTCAAAGCGCGGAATACTTGACTTTGAACTGCTTCTTGGTGAATACGTACTGAACCACCACCAATTTCGCTACCGTTGAGCACCATGTCATATGCTTTTGCCAAACACTTACCCGGATCAGTCTCCAGATACTTCATATGTTCGTCTTTAGGACTTGTAAATGGATGATGGCAAGCAACCCAACGCGCTTCGCCTTCGTCGTAATCAAACATTGGGAAATCGACTACCCACAATGGTTTCCATCCTTCGGCAAAGAGACCATGCTCTTTACCCCAAGCAGAATGACCAATGCGTAGACGTAAATTACCAATTGCGTCATTCACCACTTTTTCTTTATCAGCGCCGAAGAAAATAATATCGCCATCTTTAGCGCCAGTACGTTTTAAGACGCCTTCAATGGCTGCGTCATGTAAATTCTTGACGATCGGAGATTGCAAACCATTACGACCTTCAGCAACCGAGTTCACCTTGATCCAAGCCAAACCTTTGGCACCATAGATGCTCACGAACTGGGTATAGTCATCAATCTCACTACGGCTAATCTCAGCACCACCAGGGACACATAAGCCCACTACACGACCGCCCTCTTGGTTAGCAGCGCCTGAGAAGACCTTGAAATCGACATCTTTCATCAAATCAGTCAACTCAGTGAACTCAAAGTTCACACGCAAATCTGGCTTATCCGATCCAAAGCGCGCCATACCCTCTGAATAAGGCATGGTTGGGAATGGATTAGGTAATTCAACGTTCATAGTCTTCTTGAAAATATGACGGATCATGTTTTCAAAGAGCTCCCGAATCTCTAGTTCGCTTAAGAAAGCTGTTTCACAGTCAATCTGAGTAAATTCAGGTTGGCGATCAGCACGCAAATCTTCATCACGAAAGCATTTAGTAATTTGGTAGTAACGATCAAAGCCAGCCACCATCAATAGTTGTTTAAATAACTGTGGAGATTGTGGCAAAGCAAAGAATTGGCCATCATGCACGCGGGAAGGGACCAAGTAATCACGGGCACCTTCTGGCGTACTCTTGGTCAACATCGGAGTTTCGATATCAATAAAGCCAGCCTCATCTAAATAGCGGCGACACTCCATTGCAACGTTGTAACGCAAACGCAAATTCTTTTGCATTTGTGGACGACGTAAATCTAAGACGCGATGAGTGAGGCGAGTTGTCTCAGATAAGTTCTCATCATCAATCTGAAATGGTGGGGTTACTGAGGCATTCAAGATCACAAGGCTATGACAAAGGATTTCTACTTTTCCGCTAGCTAGCTCATTATTTTCAGTTCCGGCTGGGCGTGCGCGCACAAGACCTTTAATCTGAATACAGAACTCACTTCGTACTTGCTCAGCTAAAGCAAACATCTCAGGGCGATCTGGGTCACATACTATCTGGACAAAACCTTCACGGTCACGCAAGTCAATAAAGATCACGCCTCCATGGTCACGGCGACGATTCACCCATCCAGCAAGAGTCACTTCTTTACCAATCAGTGAATCGGTTACCTGTCCACAGGTATGGCTTCGCATCGACATAACAATTTCCTATAAATCAGAGATGGCGTGGTGACTGTGATGTAGTCAATCCACTAGAACTATTGGGAGGCACAGAGCCCATTGAAACGATGTGTTTCAAAGCTTCCTCTACGCTCATCTCCAGTTCGATCGTTTGTGCGCGCGGCACAATCATGAAAAAACCAGAGGTAGGATTTGGAGTAGTGGGCAAGAATACGTTTACATAGTCCTCACCCAATTTAGTAGTCACTTCTCTTGCAGGCACACCCGTTTGAAAAGCGATTACCCAAGAATCAGCGTGAGGGTAGCGGATCAATAAAGCCTTACTAAAGGCCTGACCACTTCCAGAAAATAAAGTAGATGAAACCTGCTGAACACTGGAATAAATCGAACGCACAATCGGAATGCGATTAACAAACTTATCCCAAATCTTCAACCACCATTGACCGGCAAAACTAATCGCCAGTAATCCGGTAAACATAATGACTGCAATCACAATCAATATTCCAACACCCGGAAGGTCACGGAAATGCTGAAAATCTAATGCGGTCTCACTTGGAAGGACCACAATAATGGCGTGCATTACTGAGCCATATACGCTGTCGAGCAAACCTAAGCCCCACCCAATCACCCAAACGGTGATTGCTAGCGGTGCCCAAACCAGGATGCCTGCGATAAAGTATTTTTTCATGTGTTCTACCTAGCCCGCTATTTTAGCGGTTTAGAGCCCAAGCAAGCAAAGACTAGTAAATACCTAGGCTGATAATCAAAATTCCAGCCAAAAAACCACCGGCAAAGAGCAAGGCCCCTGCCACAAGACGGTGAGTACGCCTTTCTTCGAGTAAAAGGGCTTTTAGGACCTCTAGCTCGCCATTTTGATCTTTTGTTTGATTGCCGCCTTGAGTAAGGGCATCAGCAATCAAGCGAGGCAAAGTTGGCAGAATCTTGGCCCAAGTCGGCGCCTCTTCTTTAAGGCCATCAATTAAGCCCCGCCAACCCAACTGCTTACTAATCCACTTTTCCAGAATCGGCTTTGCAGTCTGCCAAAGATCGAGATCTGGATCCAGCTCACGGGCCAGGCCTTCGACATTCAATAAGGTCTTTGATAACAGGGACAGTTGCGGCTGGACTTCCACCTTAAAACGACGAGATGTTTGAAATAAGCGCACTAAAACAATGCCTAAGGAAATTTCTTTTAAAGGTCGATCAAAGTAAGGCTCGCAAACCGAGCGTACTGCACCTTCTAATTCTTCCACACGGGTATCGGCAGGTACCCAACCTGATTCAACATGCAACTCTGCAACCCGACGGTAATCGCGATTAAAGAAAGCCAAGAAATTAAGTGCTAAATAATTTTTATCGGATTCGCTCAGTGCACCAACAATGCCAAAGTCTAAAGAAATAAAGCGGCCAAATGTTTCTGGCTCAAGACTAATCATGATATTCCCGGGATGCATATCTGCATGGAAAAAACCATATTCAAATACTTGAGTAAAGAATATCTCTACGCCCTCTGCTGCTAATTTTTTGAAATCTACTCCAGCAGCACGTAATTCATCAAAACGTCCAATAGATATGCCATTCATCTTTTCCATCACGATGACATTGGTATGGCATAAATCCCAATACATTTCTGGAATCATCAGCTTATCTGAGTCAACAAAATATCTTCTTAACTGACTGGCATTTGCAGCCTCGCGCATGAGATCAAGTTCATCATGTAAATGCCTATCAAACTCAGCAACGTTCTCAGTGAGTTTTAAACGGCGACCATCAGAAGATAATTTTTCGATAACTTTTGCTAGGTCGTACATTAAAGCGATATCGCTCTCAATGATGGGAAGGATGCCTGGACGTAGTACTTTGATCGCAACTTCACGCCCACTCCATTCTGGATGCCTCTCGGTAGCACGTAAAACTCCAAAATGTACTTGTGCAACCGAGGCGCTCGCTACAGGTGTGGCATCAAAGCTGATGAAGACTTCTTCGATCGGCTGGTCAATTGCTTTCTCAATTAAGCGCCGCGACTCTTCATTTGAAAATGGCGGAACTTGGTCCTGAAGCTTTGCTAACTCATTGGCAATGTCTTCTGGCAATAAATCTCGACGGGTTGAAAGCACTTGTCCAAATTTCACAAAGATTGGACCAAGCGCTTCTAGCGTCAAACGAATGCGCTCACCTCTTGGCAAGCTGACACCAGGCGAGGTCCAACAAATAACCGTGAGAGCGCCCCTACTGATGCCTGGCTTGAGAATGTCCCGCAAGAGGGGCAATAAGCCATAGCGCCAAGCGGTAAAGAAAATAAAACAAAGACGAGCAATTCGACGCACGATTTATCTAGCCTTTTGCTCTAAGAGTTGAATGCGCTTTTCGATTCGATCCACTGATTCGCGCAGGTCATTTAATTCGGATTTGTGGGTCATAAAGTCGCGTTTATTTAAGAGTACTTTTCTTTCTTCACTGACATACTCAACAACATTGTCCAGCAAATCAGAGGCGGCAGAACGAGTGGCAGAGACAAATTTCTTACCTTGACTCACCGCAAAGTTTGCCGGCGCATCGCCGACTAAACGAGCTAAATCTTCTTCGTACTCCCAACGAAGCTGACCGGCTAAGCGGCCTATTAATTGAGCTAAGTCTGCATCACCAGTTAACTTAACAGCTTTAAAGGCTTGTTCACGCAAACTACCTGAACTGGCTGCTAAATCACTCAATGCTTTGCTTGAAACCTCTAAAGTCAAAGAAGGGCTATCAGCTTCTTTTAAGGCATTTAATAAACCAGCAGCAGAAATCTCAAAACCAAGATCGCCTAAGGGCAGCTGGAGCAAAATCGTTTTGCCAGCATGTTTAGCCAACTCCGCAGATGCCCACGGCTCACTCCCTAATACATGGTTGATCCCGCGGCAAGCAGCCCCAGCAGCAATGGTATGGGTAGAAGATAAATGCGTATTCATGAGTGTAAAAAACCCGCACAAGTGCGGGTTTTCCAATGGAAAGTACCTAGAGCTTAAACCAACTGCGAGATACCCGCTAGTACCCAGCCTCCTGGGCCCTCTACTGGCTTACTTAAATTCCAGATTTCGGAGAAGTCGCTTGCCGGAGCGCCTACTTGCTCCCGAATCATGCCACTGAACTGAATGCTACAGAAATAATGCGCATCCGCAGTCTCAATACCAATGAGCTGGGCATTAATCGTAACTACATCGGTTTGATTCGTGGTGTCGGTCCGACCTGCTAGATCCTGTTGAATGGTGGCGAACATATCCGGTGTCGTAAATTCACGCAAAGCAACAAGATCGCCCTGATCCCACGCTTTTTGCAAAGTAGAGAAGTACTGCTTTGCGTTCTCCAGAAAACTCCGCTCATCAAAGCCAGGTGGTAATGTTGATTGAAATGCCGACGGCTCAGCGCTCACGCCACCAAAAGCATTTGCTGCTGGCGTAAAGACGGGCTCATGTCTAGGAGACTGCTCAATACTAGTTCTCTGTAGACCACCCGCTGGAGCATTAGCAGTGCTACCTGCACCAGAAAACGCTGGAAGCAATTTACGAATCACAAACATGATGGCAAAGCCTGCCAACACAGCAATTAATAGTCCAGTAATCATGGAGGATGCTGCCTCTCCTAAACCGAAATGCGATAAGAGATAGCCAATACCCAAGCCAGCAGCTAAACCGCCTAAGAGGCCACCCATGCCACCAAAGCGACTAGGTGCTGGTGCCTGAGGAGCTGGAGCTGGAGCAGCTGGCTGAGCTTGCTGTGCAGGCTTTTGTGCTGGAGCAGCCTGCTTTTGCATTGGTGCGCTTGGCGCTTTTCCAACGCTCTTGCCATTACCCAAACGGGCAGCATCAACATGGCCAACAGTTGCAAATACCAAAGTAAGACTTAGTAGAACTGCTTTGAAAAAATGCTTATTCATCTTTATGACTCCCTCTAATAACTTCTGAACTACTTTATTTATAAGCGCTTAAAAGCTATATAACTGTCAGTATTTAACACCAATATGTAAGGCAACGATACCCCCAGTCATCCTGTGGGTTTCTACTTCATCAAAACCCACGCCCAGCATCATTTCTTTGAGGGTTTGCGCATCGGGGTGCATCCGGATGGATTCTGCCAAATAGCGATAGCTTTCTGAATCTTGTGCAATCTTATCGCCTAACCAAGGTAAGACCTTGAAAGAATAGGTGTCATAAACGGGCTGCAAAAATGCATCTGGCTTGGAGAACTCCAGCACTAGAACACGGCCACCTGGCTTAATCACGCGGCACATTTCACCAAGGGCAACTTCTTTATGGGTCATGTTGCGCAAACCAAATGCTACGGTGACAACATCAAAATGATTATTTGGAAACGGAATCTTTTCAGCATCAAACTGCACGCAAGGTAAAGCCATGCCGCGATCTAACAAGCGATCACGCCCCACACCCAACATCGACGCATTAATATCGCTTAACCAAACTTGAGCATCAGGATTGCTACCCCAATCTGCTGCTTTGGCAAAAGCTGCTGCAAGATCGCCCGTACCTCCAGCAATATCTAAAACTTTTTGTCCTGACCGCACATTTGCACGCGCAATCGTGATTTTTTTCCAGACACGATGCAAACCAAATGACATTAAGTCATTCATCACATCATATTTGCTTGCTACGGAATGAAATACCTCAGCAACCTTGCCGGCTTTTTCAGCCTCATCAACGCTTTGATAACCAAAGTGAGTTTTACTCATTAGTGACTTCCACAAGACTGGCCAGCTACATTCATTGGAGCATCACGATCAAGCCCTGCAGCTGCTAATTTATCCAAATGCTCTTTCCATAACTGCTCTTGATTCTCACAGAGGTACTGTAAGTAATCCCAAGAATAGAGACCTGAATCATGGCCATCAGAAAAGCTAGGCTTCAGAGCGTAATGCCCAACAGGCTCAAGATTGGCAATCAAAACATCACGCTTACCGGTTTGCAAAGTCTCCTGCCCTGGTCCATGACCCTGAACTTCTGCTGAAGGTGATAGCACTCTTAAAAACTCAAAAGGTAAACGATAGGAACTACCGTTCTCATAAGAGAGTTCAAGCACCTTGGATTGCTGATGTACTACAACATTATTAGGAATCATTAAACGAGAACCCTTTCAATACCACCCTGATTTGCTTTAGCAACATAATCTTGCATCCAATTTTCACCAAGTAATTTATTGGCCATCTCAACCACAATGTAATCAGCGGTAGTATCGCTATCTGAATCGAAACGGCTTAAGCCCTGCAAACAAGATGGGCAGCTTGTCAATACTTTGACATCGCCAGCAGGACTGTCCTTACGTAATTCATTCGCAGCCTTTTCCATCTCAATTTGCTTGCGAAAGCGAACCTGAGTCGAGATGTCTGGCCTTGTAACGGCCAAGGTTCCAGACTCACCACAACAACGATCATTCTTCAAAATAACTTCACCATCTTCTAGTTGAATCAATTCGTTTACAGTTTTCAAGGGGTCCTGTAGCTTCATTGGAGAATGGCAAGGATCGTGATACATATACTTCACCCCAGTTACTCCAGAGAGCTTGACGCCTTTTTCTGCCAAGTACTCATGAATATCAATAATGCGGCAACCTGGGAAGATCTGATCAAACTGATAGCCAGCCAACTGGTCATAGCAAGTTCCACAAGAAACTACGACGGTCTTGATATCCAAGTAATTCAAAGTATTCGCAACACGGTGAAATAACACGCGGTTATCCGTAATCATCTTGTCAGCTTTGTCAAAATCACCATTGCCACGCTGCGGATAGCCGCAACATAAATAACCTGGCGGTAATACCGTTTGTACACCAACGTTCCACAGCATTGCTTGCGTTGCTAAACCTACTTGTGAGAAGAGGCGTTCAGATCCACAGCCAGGGAAGTAAAACACAGTTTCGGTATCAGCAGAAGTTGTTTTTGGATCCCGAATAATTGGTACATAGTTTGCGTCTTCGATATCTAACAAAGCACGCGCCGTTTTTTTAGGCAGATTGCCTGGCATCTTCTTATTGACAAAGAAAATAACCTGCTCAGTAATGGTTGGCTTACCCACGGTTGCAGGGGGATGAGCAGTTTGCTTTTTAGCAAACTTACGCAAAACATCATTACCTAAGCGCTGTAACTTATAACCCCAACCAATCATAGCCGTACGAACCAGATTAATAGTCTCTGGACTGGTAGCATTCAAGAAAAGCATTGATGCTGCCGTACCTGGGTTAAAACGTTGCTGACCCATCTTACGCATGAGGTTGCGCATATTCATAGTCACATCGCCAAAATCGATGTTGACCGGGCAAGGGGTCAAGCATTTATGGCACACAGTACAGTGTGCCGCCACATCATCAAACATTTCCCAATGACGAATGGAAACACCACGACGGGTTTGCTCTTCGTACAAGAAGGCTTCTATTAATAATGAAGTAGCCAAAATTTTGTCGCGTGGGCTATACAGTAAATTAGCGCGTGGGACATGGGTTGCACAAACTGGCTTGCACTTACCGCAGCGCAAGCAATCCTTTACGCTGTCGGCAATCGCTCCGATATCACTTTGCTGCATGATGATGGACTCATGCCCCATTAAGCCAAAACTCGGTGTATAGGCCATGCTCAAATCCGCATGCGGCATGAGCTTACCTTTGTTGAAGCGCCCTTCAGGGTCAACACGATTCTTATAGCTCCGGAAATCTTTGAGTTCCGCTTCAGTTAAATACTCCAGTTTCGTAATACCAATACCGTGCTCACCAGAAATCACGCCATCTAAAGAGCGAGCCAATTTCATAATACGATCAACTGAGTGATGTGCATCTTGCAACATCTCATAATCATCTGAGTTCACTGGAATATTCGTATGTACATTGCCATCACCAGCATGCATATGTAGAGCGATGAATACTCGTTTGCGCAAAATAGTTTTATGAATTGCTTCAAGCTTAGTAAGAATGGGTTCGAATGCGAGGCCGCCAAAAATAATGCGTAATTCCGAACGCACCTCCTCTTTCCATGAGGCACGCAAACTGTAATTTTGTAGTTGTGGGAAATAGGTATCCATCTGCGTCAGCCAATCAGCCCAGCGAGTACGCACCTTAGTAATGAGGTCTAGAGCCTGCTGAACACGATCCCCCAGTATTTCTGCAGTAGGGATCTCATATGCTTCCTCGCTCTTACCTAATGGCAAAGCGTTTTTTTTCAAAAACGATTCAAGGCCATCAAGCACTTGTAATTTGTTCTTTAGAGACAATTCAATATTGATGCGATCAATGCCATCGGTGTACTCGCCCATCCGCGGCAATGGAATCACAACGTCTTCATTGATCTTAAATGCGTTGGTATGGCGAGCAATAGCTGCTGTACGGGCGCGATCTAACCAAAACTTTTTACGAGCCTCTGCACTGACTGCAACAAAGCCTTCGCCAACACGCAAGTTCGCCATCCGGACTACTTCACTAGTAGCTGCAGCTACTGCTGCTTCATCATCGCCAGCAATATCGCCAATTAAAACCATCTTGGGTAAGCTGTTGCGCTTAGATTTTGTGGAATAGCCAACCGCTTTTAAATAACGATCATCTAAATGCTCTAGCCCAGCTAGAATGGGGCCGCCCTGTTTGCTTAGGCCGTCTAAGTACGCTTTAATTTCCACAATACTCGGAATAGCCTCGCGTGCCTGCCCAAAGAATTCGAGGCAAACCGTACGTATGAACGCAGGCATGCGATGCAAAATCCAAGTTGCGCTAGTAATTAATCCGTCGCAACCTTCCTTCTGAATACCAGGTAAGCCAGATAAAAATTTATCTGTTACGTCTTTACCTAAGCCTTCTTTACGGAAACGCTTGCCTTCAACTTCTAATAATTCGGTTTTCAGAATGCGCTGGCCAGGCTCACTATTGCCATCAGACCATGTGAGTTGAAAGCGGACAGTGGCAACATCATGAATTTTGCCGAGGTTGTGCTCAAGACGCTCCACATCTAACCAATTACCTTGTGGATCAACCATGCGCCAGCTTGCAAGATTATCTAAAGCAGTTCCCCAAAGAACTGCTTTTTTTCCGCCAGCATTCATCGCGATATTGCCACCAATACAGCTTGCATCTGCAGAAGTAGGATCTACTGCAAATACAAGTCCGGCCCGTTCTGCAGCATCAGATACACGACGGGTTACAACTCCTGCGCCAGTAAAAATAGTGGGCACATCATGATCAAGACCAGGCAAACGCTTACTCTTTACAACATCTATTTGCTCGAGTTTCTCAGTATTAATCACCGCAGACATCGCATATAGAGGAATAGCGCCGCCGGTATAGCCAGTGCCGCCTCCCCGAGGAATGATCGTGAGACCTAATTCAACACAGGCTCTAACTAAGCCCGGAATTTCAGACTCGTAATCAGGCTTCAGAACAACCAATGGGTACTCCACCCGCCAGTCAGTTGCATCTGTCACATGTGCAGCACGTGATACACCATCAAAACAAATATTGTCACTAGCAGTGTGGCGTCCTAATTCCTTATTGGCACGCTTACGAATTTGCTCAACTTCTTTAAAACCGTTTTCAAAACTTTCAATCGCGCCATAAGCAGCACTTAATAAAATTTCTACTTGATCAGCTGAGTCACCACTATTCCGTTTTTTTACTTCGCCCAGACGATGCCATAAAGCATCGATCAATTGTTTGCGTCGATCAGGGCTATCTAATAAATCATCCTGCAAGAATGGATTGCGTTGAACTACCCAAATATCACCCAAGATTTCAAACAACATCCGTGCAGAGCGGCCAGTTCGTCGGACGCCACGCAAATCATTCAGAACGCGCCATGACTCCTCGCCCAACAAGCGAATAACAATCTCTCGATCAGAAAAGGAGGTGTAGTTATAGGGAATTTCACGAAGACGGGGGGAATCCGCCTCAGCGTCCAACAACTGGTTCAAAGCTAGTGGGGCATTCATAGCGACATATTTGGTAAATAAGCATTTTAATTGAGCGAACCTGATAGTGGCAGGAAAAGGTGAAAGTCGCTCCCCAAAGAGATAAAACCTTGCAAATCTAAGGGCTTAGGAGCCATCCGTGGTACGCTCATCGGATGGCAACGAACTATTTAAAGAAAATTTTATCGGCTCGCGTCTATGACGTAGCCAGAGAAACTGAGCTACAGCTCGCGCCTGAGCTCACCAAACGTTTGGGCAATCATGTTCTCTTAAAAAGAGAGGATAACCAACCAGTTTTCTCATTCAAACTCCGTGGTGCCTATAACAAGATGGCTCATTTATCCCCGGAAGCCATAAAACGCGGGGTAATTGCCGCTTCCGCAGGAAACCATGCCCAAGGGGTGGCTCTCTCAGCAGCCAAAATGAAATGTAAAGCCGTCATCGTGATGCCGGTAACTACGCCTAGCCTAAAAATTGATGCAGTGAGGGCCAGGGGCGGCTCTTGGGTAGAAATCATCCTGCATGGTGAGTCTTATAGTGATGCCTTCAAGCACTCAGAACTCTTGGGCAAAAAACGGGGTCTGACTTTTGTCCACCCATTTGATGACCCTGATGTCATTGCCGGTCAAGGAACAATCGCGCAAGAAATTTTTTCACAACACCAAGAACCAATCGATGCAATTTTTGTTGCCATCGGTGGTGGTGGCTTAATTTCTGGTATCGGCGAATACACCAAAGCAGTTAGCCCAAAGACTAAAGTCATTGGTGTACAAGCTTCCGACTCCGATGCTATGAATCAATCTCTCAAAGCAGGCAAACGTATCGAAATGAAAGATGTTGGTCTTTTTTCAGATGGTACTGCGGTGAAATTGGTTGGCAAAGAAACTTTCCGTATTTGTAAAAAGGTAGTTGACGAAATCGTCACTGTTGATACTGATGAAATCTGCGCAGCCATTAACGATGTCTTTACTGATACCCGCAGCATCCTTGAGCCTGCTGGCGCACTAGCAATTGCAGGGATGAAGAAGTATGTTCAGAAAAAGCGTATCCAGAAGAAAACACTTGTAGCAGTTGCTTGTGGCGCCAATATGAACTTTAGTCGTCTACGCTTTGTAGCAGAACGTGCAGATGTTGGTGAGTTTCGTGAAGCAGTATTTGCTGTGACTATTCCTGAAGAGCGAGGATCGTTTAAGCGTTTCTGCCAATTACTCGGCAAGCGTAACGTGACAGAATTTAACTATCGCATTGGCGATCAAAGCGAAGCGCATATTTTTGTTGGTGTCAGCACTCAAAAAGCGGGCGACAGCGAAGCAATTTCAAAACATTTCCGTAAAGCGAAGTTTGCAACGATTGACTTAACGCATGATGAGCTGGCGAAGTCTCACCTACGTCATATGGTGGGTGGTCACTCTGTACTTGCTAAAGATGAATTACTTTACCGCTTTGAGTTTCCAGAACGTCCGGGGGCTCTAATGAAATTCTTAACCAGCATGGCACCAAACTGGAATATTAGCTTGTTCCATTACCGTAACCATGGTGCGGACTACGGCCGCATTCTAGTAGGTATACAGGTCCCCAAAAATGAGCAAAAGAAATTCCAAGTATTTTTAGAGAAATTAGCCTATCCGCATTGGGATGAAAGCAATAACCCTGCTTATCGTCTTTTCCTGAAATGAAACTGAATACGTAAGATGTCATATACGCTCACCGGAAAACTTGTCGTTGCGATTTCTTCGCGCGCCCTGTTTGATTTTGAAGAAGAGAATCGCATCTTCGAATCGGCCGATGACAGCGCCTACATGAAGTTACAACTTGAGCGCCTAAGTGAGGCAGCTCAAAAAGGTGTGGCATTTCCCTTGGTCAAAAAACTTCTTGCCTTTAATGACGAGGGTATGCAACGCGTTGAGGTGGTAATCCTCTCCCGCAATGATCCAGTCAGCGGCTTAAGAGTATTCCGCTCTGCAGAACACCATGGCTTACATCTTGAACGAGGTGTATTTACAAGAGGTCGTCCTCCATATCACTACCTACGCTCATTGCACGCTAATCTTTTCTTATCTGCCAATGAAGATGATGTGCGAGCCACCATTGATGCAGGCTTCCCAGCAGCACGCGTCTATCCAGAATCAAGCAAAACAGCAGAATCACATCCAAATGAGATTCGTATTGCATTTGACGGAGATGCAGTACTTTTTTCAGATGAGGCAGAGCAGGTTTTCCAGAAAAAAGGTCTTGAGGCTTTTGTAGATCATGAAAGCAAGAAGGTCGATATTCCACTGCCGCCAGGGCCCTTCAAACCCTTACTGGAAGCACTTCATAGTCTGCAACGCTCCACTAGCGAGAACGGTATGAGGATTCGTACTGCCTTGGTTACTGCACGCTCCGCTCCTGCACATGAACGCGCCATTCGGACTCTGATGGCATGGGGCATTGATGTAGATGAAGCAATGTTCCTCGGTGGTTTATCAAAGAGTGAGTTCTTAAGAGAATTCGAGCCAGACTTCTTCTTCGATGATCAAACTGGTCATTGCCAATCAGCAGCATCTGTTGCGCCTACTGGCCATGTGGTATCAGGTGTATCGAACAAACCTAAGAAGTAAGCAAATATATTAATGGCAACAATATCTCTTGGACAAGCAACTCAATATCCAGATCAATATGATCCGAGCTTGCTCTTTCCGATTCCTAGAATTGAGAACCGCAAAAAACTAGGCCTTCAAGAAGGTCGAGTATTGCCTTTCGTTGGTGTTGATATTTGGAATGCTTTTGAACTCAGCTGGCTCAATAAAAAAGGTAAGCCTCAAATAGCATTAGCAGAGTTTCAAATTCCTACGGGCTCCCCTAATATGGTTGAGTCTAAGTCCTTCAAGCTTTATCTCAATAGCCTAAATAGTACTCGCTTCGAAGATGAGAATGAAGTCAAAGAAAGGCTCACCACTGATTTATCAGCAATCGCTGGCAGTAAGATCACAACCCGCATCAACCCAACTGAACTAATTGCTAAAAAAGGTATGCAAGAAATGGGAGGCATCCTAATGGATCGCCTGGATATTGAAATAGATCCGAATCTCCCTGCAGACCCAAGCCTGCTTGGAGTCAATGAATCATTTGGGCCAATTGAACAGTGCTTAGTTTCCCATTTACTGAAATCGAACTGTCCCGTAACAGGGCAGCCAGACTGGGCTAGCGTGCAGATTCGTTATCAAGGGCGCCCAATTCTTGAGGAAGGTTTATTACGCTACCTCATTGGCTTCAGACAATTAGGAGAGTTTCATGAGCACTGTGTTGAAACGATCTTCACCGACATCAAGCGCCAGTGCAAACCGGAAAAACTCTCTGTCTATGCGCGCTACACAAGACGGGGTGGACTCGATATCAATCCATTTAGAACGGATCACAACTCACCGTGGCCTGAAAATATTCGGCACGCACGCCAATAAAATACGAGTAGGTAAATAAAAACCCCTTCTAGGAATTCCTAGAAGGGGTTTTTGCTATTACGGTTTTACTATTTAAAACGGAATATCGTCATCCATTGCACCGAGTGATGCGGCATTAGATGATGCTGGAGCAGACTGCTCAGCCGGCTTTGAACGAGCATAGCTCTCGCCACCATCACCACTTCCACTTACTGGCTTACCACCAAGCATTTGCATTGTTTCTGCAACGATCTCAGTAGAATACTTTTCTTGCCCACTGGCATCCGTCCATTTACGTGTTCGTAAACGGCCTTCACAATAAACTTGGGAACCTTTTTTGAGGTATTGACCGGCGATTTCTGCGAGCTTACCAAAGAACGCAACACGATGCCATTCTGTGGTTTCTTTCATTTCACCAGTTTGCTTATCTTTGTAGCGATCAGATGTTGCTACTGAAATGTTTGTAACGGCATCGCCGCTTGGCATGTAACGTGTTTCTGGATCGCGCCCTACGTTACCTACGATGATGACTTTATTTACCGAAGCCATGTTGTCTCCCGAAGAAAAATACTGCTGTTATTGCTGCTCGAAATGTACTGCTCGTTTTAATTTAATCAATAGTGCTACGGCTATGTCTTTAGGGCTACATCCTTTGAGTCTGTTGCTCTCGCCGGCATTTCACCCATCGACCAAGCGATTATAAGCCAGCAAACTAAGAGGACTGTGCCGGCTGCAAAGACCGATAAATCACCATGGCTATCCATCAACCAACCCCCTAATAAGGCACCAGAAAAGAGACCAATGGATTGGGTTGTGTTGTAAACCCCTAAAGCCGTTCCCTTCGACTCTTTTGCATAACGCGTCACTAATGAAGGTTGTAAAGCCTCTAGTAAGTTAAAGCCTACGAAATAAATCAGTAATGCGACTGTGATTAGCGTCACAGTTGAGGCTTGAGTAAAGATAATTTCGGCAATAATCAGAAGAATGATGGCGATTAATAAGACAAGTCGTATGCGCTGTTTTTTCTCGCCATAAATTAAAAGTGGCACCATAAAGACAAAAGAAAGCAGCACGACTGAGAGATAAATTTGCCAATGTGAAGCTAGCGGAAATCCAGCCTGCTCTAATAAGCGCGGTACTACTAAAAACATTGCCACTTGAGTGGCGTTTAATACAAATACTCCAATATTGAGACGCATCAGCTCTGGCCGTAGAAACACCACTTTGAGTGAATCTTGTTGCACAGGAACTTGAGGTTTGTTATCTGGTAATACAAAATAGGTCACAACCATTGCTATCACGCCTAAGATTGCGAGCACCACAAACATTCCGCTCAAAGTAATCATGCGGTACAGAGGAGCAGCAACAACCAAGGAAATAGCAAAAGATAGAGAAATGCTGGCACCAACCAAAGCCATGGCTTGACTACGTACTTGTTCCCGGGTTAGATCGGCAACCCAAGCAGAAACAGCCGCAGAAATGGCTCCAGCACCCATAACGCCTCTACCAATCGAGATCCACAGCAAATCATCTTTAGAGGCGCAAATTAAGGCTCCAGCAACAAATAAGGATAGGCCCCATAAAACGACTGTTTTTCTACCAATTCGGTCGGAAAGTCTGCCCAAGGGAATATGGAAGCAAGCCTGAACAATATTGAAAATTCCCAATGCCAGCCCAATAAAGAAGGCTTGTTCGCCCCCAGGCAAGTCTTTGGCATGAATGCTAAAGACAGGCAAAAGCAAGAAAAGGCCCAGCATACGCAGGCCAAAGATGCCTGCCAAGGCTAGAGAGGAGCGAAGTTCAGAAGGATTCATGGGAAAGAGCTATATTAACAAGTTACGCTAAAAAATCATGACTAACGAAATTAAAATCCGCGGTGCCCGCACCCATAACCTCAAAAATATCAATCTAGACATCCCTAGAGAGAAACTTGTCGTCCTGACTGGCCTATCTGGTTCAGGTAAAAGCTCGTTGGCTTTTGACACGCTCTATGCCGAAGGTCAGCGTCGCTATGTCGAATCGCTCTCTGCCTACGCGCGGCAGTTTTTGCAGCTCATGGAAAAGCCAGATGTCGACACCATAGAAGGTTTATCACCTGCAATTTCGATTGAACAAAAAGCAACTAGCCATAACCCACGCTCAACTGTGGGAACTGTTACTGAAATTCATGATTACCTACGCCTGCTGTTCGCACGAGCAGGTACACCCCATTGCCCCGACCATGATCTTCCATTAGAAGCGCAAAGTGTTTCGCAAATGGTAGACACCGTGCTGTCCATGCCAGAAGATACAAAATTAATGATTCTGGCGCCGGTTGTCAGCGAACGCAAAGGCGAGTTTGTAGATCTCTTTCAAGACCTGCAGGCTCAAGGCTTTGTGCGCTTTCGAGTGCGCTCTGGTGGTGGCACGGCCAATGCCGCAAAAGCAGCAATCTTTGAAGTAGATCAATTACCCACGCTGAAAAAAAACGATAAGCACTCCATTGAGGTAGTAGTGGATCGCATTAAAGTGCGCCCTGATATTCAGCAGCGTCTTGCGGAATCTTTTGAGACAGCTCTGCGACTAGCAGATGGCAAAGCCATGATTGTCGATATGGATAGTGGTAAAGAAATGATTTTCTCAAGCAAGTTTGCTTGCCCAGTTTGCTCATACTCCCTTCAAGAACTGGAGCCACGCCTCTTCTCATTTAATAATCCAATGGGTGCTTGCCCATCATGTGATGGCCTTGGTCATCAATCCTTTTTTGATCCAAAACGGATCGTTGCCCATCCAGATTTATCCCTGGCTTCTGGTGCGATCAAAGGCTGGGACCGTCGCAATCAGTTTTACTTCAAGTTACTGCAGACCTTGGCTAAGCACGGTGGCTTTGATGTGGAGAAGCCTTTTGAAACACTCTCTAAGAAACAGCAAGACCTCATCCTGCTGGGCTCAGGCGATGTGACTATTCCTTTTGAGTACATCAACGAGCGTGGAAAAAACACGACGCGAGAGCACGCCTTTGAAGGCATCATTGCCAACTTTGAGCGTCGCTATCGTGAAACAGACTCCATGACTGTGCGTGAAGAGTTATCGCGCTATCAAAATGTACAAACTTGTCCAGTATGTAATGGCACCCGCTTACGTAAGGAAGCGCGTTTTGTCAAAGTCGGCGAGAAAAAACAATCACGTGCTATCTACGAGATCAGCGCATTACCCCTCAAAGAAGCAAAAGAGTATTTCGAAGCTCTAGAACTCAAAGGGGCTAAACGAGAAATTGCTGACAAGATTGTTAAAGAGATTAGTGCACGCCTACGCTTCTTAAATGATGTAGGACTTGACTATCTTTCTCTTGAACGTAGCGCGGACACCCTTTCTGGCGGTGAAGCGCAGCGTATTCGCCTTGCAAGCCAGATTGGCTCTGGCTTAACCGGAGTCATGTACGTTCTAGATGAACCATCTATTGGACTACATCAACGTGATAACGATCGTTTGATTGGCACACTCAAGCACTTACGCGATCTTGGTAATAGCGTCTTAGTCGTTGAGCATGATGAGGATATGATTCGGGCGTCTGACTGGGTCATCGACATTGGTCCTGGTGCCGGCGTGCATGGTGGCGAGATTGTGGCTCAAGGCACTCCTGCTGAAGTTGAAGCAAATCTGAATTCTTTAACTGGTGCCTATCTTTCTGGTCGCGAAGCCATTGCAGTTCCAGAAAAACGCATTCCAGTTAATGATCGATTCTTAGAAATTCTCGGCGCACGTGGCAATAACTTGCAATCTGTGCACGCCAAAATTCCTGTAGGGCTACTGACTTGTGTTACTGGTGTTTCAGGGTCTGGTAAATCCACATTGATTAATGACACCTTGCATCATGCGGTGGCACAGCACCTTTATGGCTCTAACGCAGAACCAGCAGCACACGATTCAATGAAGGGCTTAGAACATTTTGACAAAGTCATTAGCGTAGATCAGTCACCGATTGGCAGAACACCGCGCTCTAACCCAGCAACCTATACAGGGCTATTTACACCGATTAGAGAACTCTTTGCAGGTGTTCCAGCGTCACGTGAGCGTGGCTATGAAGCTGGCCGCTTCTCTTTTAACGTTAAGGGTGGTCGCTGTGACTCTTGTGAAGGGGATGGTGTACTGAAAGTAGAAATGCACTTCTTGCCAGACGTGTATGTGCCTTGTGATGTTTGTCATGGCAAGCGTTACAACCGCGAAACTTTAGACATTCGCTACAAGGGTAAGAACATTCATGAAGTTCTGTCGATGACCATCGAACAAGCACATAAATTCTTTGAGGCTGTTCCGATTGTTAAACGTAAACTCAAAACTCTGCTTGATGTTGGCTTAGGTTATGTCAAGCTTGGGCAGAGTGCTACCACCCTATCTGGCGGTGAGGCACAACGTGTCAAGCTCTCACTTGAGCTCTCTAAACGCGATACCGGTAGAACCCTATATATCCTGGATGAACCGACTACTGGTTTACATTTTCATGATATCCAGCTATTGCTTACAGTAATTCAGACATTGAAAAAGCAAGGCAACACTATCGTCATCATTGAGCACAACTTTGATGTGATCAAGACTGCCGACTGGATTATTGATTTAGGACCTAAGGGTGGTGCTGGTGGTGGGCAAATTATCGCTACCGGAACACCAGAAGATGTGGCTAAAAATGCAGCCAGCTTTACTGGTCATTATTTAGCACCATTACTAACGCGCAAGTCTGTTGCAGCTAAAAAGAAAAAATAATATCGGCTGAAGTAGTGATTGATATCAGAGTAATTTAGCTTCAGCCAAATCAGTCGCTTCTGAATTGCCTGAGATCACTAAAATATCATTCGCCTCAAGCTTCAGTTCGGGAGCAAGTGTAAGCTGCACATAATCAGCGCTTGCTGTTTTTCGACGGACAGCCTGAACACTGACTCCCTCATTTTCAAGATCAAGAGCGCCAAGGGTTTTACCAACAGCTTGGGAGTGCGGTAATAGCGTAATCGCATGCAAACGCCAAGACTCGTTTGACCCAAAGTCATCATCTGCAGAGCCCCGGAAATAACCCCTCAATAAGCTATAGCGCTCTTCACGAGCAGTAGTAATTCGTCTGACCACCTTGCGCATCGGTACGCCCATGATTAGTAAGACATGAGAAGCAATCATGAGGCTACCCTCAATGAGCTCCGGAATGACTTCAGTAGCACCAGCGGCCTGTAATTTAGCAATATCAGCATCATCCCTAGTACGAACCAATATCGTCATGCCTGGACGCAAGTGCTCTACTTGTCTTAGGACGCGTATGCTTGCCGCAGTATCTGCATAGGTAATGACTACCGCTTTTGCTCGAGAGAGGCCGGCAGCAATCAAATAGTTCTCACGACTAGCATCGCCATAAACAACGTTATCACCAGCAGCAGCCGCTTCTTTAACGCGATCAGGATCCAAATCCAAAGCAATGTAAGGAATCTTTTCTTGATCTAGCATCCTTGCCAAACTTTGGCCTGAGCGACCAAAACCACAAATCACAACATGGTTTTCATTGCGCACACTCTTTGCTGCCACCCGGGTCAAAGCGAGTGATTGCAATAGCCATTCATTACTAGAGAAGCGCATTGCAATACGATCGCTATATTCAATTAAGAAAGGCGCACAGAACATCGAGATCAGCATTGCTGCTAACACTGCCTGACTCAAAGTGGGATCAATTAAATCTAAGCCATCAATTTGAGTTAGCAAAACAAAACCAAATTCGCCTGCCTGAGCCAGACATAAGCCGGTTCGAATGGAGATCCCAGTGCTAGAACCAAATGCTTTAGAGAGTAAAGCAATGAGGCCGAATTTGAATACCAGCGGGCCTATTAGCAAGGCCAAAACTAAGATCCATTGCTCTCGAATGACATTGAAATCGAGCAGCATACCAATCGTAATAAAGAAAAGTCCAAGCAAGACATCGCGGAAAGGTTTGATGTCTTCCTCAACTTGGTGGCGATAGGGTGTCTCGGCAATCAACATGCCCGCCAAAAATGCGCCGAGCGCTAAAGACAAACCGAAGTGCTCAGTCAAGCCCGCCATGCCCAAAACAATTAATAAAAGATTGAGCATGAATAATTCTTGAGAGCGCAACTTGGCAACTAACTTGAACCAGCGGCTCATCAGTGTTTGACCGATAAAGAAAATCAACACTAATGCAATCATGATCTTGACTGATGCAGCAGTAAGTGCAACAAATAAGTCTGTAGGATTTTTTCCAAGCGATGGCAGCAAGATCAACAAGAAGACGACTGCTAAATCTTGAAATAGCAAAATACCAATCACATTACGACCGTGCTCTGTCTCTAACTCAGCCCGATCAGAAATCAATTTAATTACGATGGCAGTCGAAGACATTGCTAAAGCGCCGCCCAAAGCAATTGCCGCATGCCAAGAGATGGGATAAATCCAGTTCATCAGCAAACTAGCTGGAACTGCCAAAAGTATGGTCAAAATTACCTGGCTAGCGCCAAGACCAAATACGATCTTGCGCATTGCCCTCAGCTTATTGAGGTTAAATTCCAGGCCGATTGAAAACATCAAGAAAACAACCCCAAATTCAGCCAAATACTTTACCGTGGCAGAGTCGCTTGCTAGACCAAGGGCATTAGGGCCAATCAGGACACCAATGGCTAAATAGCCCAAAATAGGGGGTAAGCCAAAATAGCGGAAAATAACCACTCCGGCCACACCAGAGGCCAAGAGAATGAGAGTTAATTGAAGGGCTGACGGCATATACTTACCCGATGATAGCTAAGACTCGAGAACGAACCCTAAAGCTTGCACGCGATACCCTCACTATTGAGGCTGCCGCACTGCAAACGATGCGCGACCGCCTTGAAGGGCCTAATGCTGATGCCCTTGTGCTGGCGGTTGAACTACTCCATGGCTGCAAAGGCAGAATTGTGGTGTCTGGCATCGGTAAATCTGGTCACATTGCACGCAAAATTGCTGCCACCTTTGCCTCTACTGGTTCCCCTGCTTTCTTTGTTCACCCAGCTGAGGCCAGTCATGGTGACTTAGGAATGGTAACTCGGGATGATGTTTTTGTAGCACTCTCAAATTCTGGTGAGACCGATGAACTACTAACCATTGTTCCCATCATCAAGCGTACTGGGGCAAAACTGATTGCATTAACTGGTGCACCGAATTCATCTCTTGCAAAACTGGCTGATGCACACATAGACACTAGCGTTGAAAAAGAAGCTTGTCCACTCAATCTTGCACCAACAACGAGCACTACCGCAGCATTAGCAATGGGAGATGCCTTAGCAGTTGCCTTGTTAGATGCAAGAGGATTTGAAGCGGAGGATTTCATCCGCTCGCATCCAGGTGGCAGACTTGGTCGTAAACAACTTATGCATGTCAGCGAAGTGATGCGCAGCTTTGATGGCACACCAAAAATTTCCGTTGAAGCTTCATTACAAGATGCTTTGCTAGAGATGACCTCTAAGCGGATGGGTATGGTTGTTGTCTTAGATCAAGACAACAAAGTATTTGGCATTTTGACCGATGGCGATCTACGCCGCCTGTTAGAAAAGAAAACTAATCTTGATGGCATCACCTTAAAAAGTGCCACCACACCTGGGCCCCGCACCATTCCACCTGAGCTTCTTGCAGAAGAGGCAATTGAGATGATGGAGAAACATCGCATTAATCATTTGGTTGTCAGCAATAGCAATGGGCAACTATTAGGCGCACTCAATCTGCATGATTTGTTTGCAGCAAAAGTTATTTAATCTTTCATCTAATTTAATTACGATGCCGAGCGCTTTTACTCCACACAATACGAATCCTCTAGCTCAATACCCACAAGCCTGGGAGCGTGCTAGCAGAGTCAAGCTCTTGGTTCTAGATGTCGATGGTGTCTTAACCAATGGGCAAGTATGGATGGGTGCCGATGGCAAAGAGTCTCTGAAAGCGTTTGATATTCAGGATGGCCTGGGCATTAAATTACTAGAGCAATGCGGAATACCAACTGCCATCATCACCGGCAGAAATTCAAAAATGGTCTTAGCGCGCTGCGAAGAATTAGGCATTAAACACCTCCACATGGGCGTAGAAAACAAAGCCATTGCCTTGGCCCAGGTGATCAAAACCTTAGATCTTTCTCTCTCAGACTGTGCTGTCATGGGTGATGACTGGCCGGATTTACAAATGATGAAAAATGCTGGCTTTAGGATTTGTCCTGCTCAAGCTCATGAAGCAGTGAAAGAATCTGCCCATTTCGTAACGATTCATCACGGTGGAGATAGGGCTGTACGAGAAGTATGCGATCTGATTCTGAAGGCGCAAAACCACTACGACGAATTACTGAATAAAGCACGTAACTAGGTAATGCAATTCAATTCCCAAAAAATCAAGATTGGCCTTGCACGCACTCTGTTGCGACTCATGCCATTGATTCTGATGATTGCTTTAACACTAGCAACTTTTTGGCTGGTACAAAAAAATACCCCGCCTGAAAAATCTGCGCTTGAGCGTGCAAGACTGCATGAACCCGATTACACGATCAACGATGGTGCTCTATCCGCGCTCAATGAGCTTGGCAATACTAAATATCGAATCTTAGGCAAGAAGGTGATTCACTATGACGATGATGCCTCGATTGATATTCTGACCCCGCGCATGCGCTTCTTTCAGGCAGGTAAAGCACCGGTGACCGTGAAATCAGATACTGGTCACCTTGATGGCGATCTTACAGTTTTGGATCTCATTAATAACGCATCGATCTTTCGACCCGCACAGGCCGCCACAGCAATAGAGCCAGCAACTCTTCGTATGCTGGCATCCTCGAGTTATTTCAAAGTCCTGATTAATGATGACATCATTGAAACCGATAAGCCCATTACCCTTGAGCAGGGTATGTCTGTAATTAATTCAACTGAAGGCGGGATTTTTAATAACATCGAGCAAAGCATGACTCTTTCAGGTCATGTAAAAGGGCGTATTGAACGAGCGCCGCGAGGTAATCAGTAAATGATCACTAAAATCAGCCGCTTGCTTCTGTCTATTGCTTCTGTTCTTGTGCTTGGTTTGGGTCTCGTTGGTTTTGTTCATGCAGAAAAAGCAGATCAAGATAAACCCATCATCCTCGAAGCGGAAAAAGTTTCAGTGAATGATGTTAAGCAAATTTATGATCTCAATGGCCAAGTGCTGATAACCAAAGGTAGTATTTTAGTAACTGGTGAAGATGGGCATATTCAAGTAGATCCTGAAGGATACGAGTTTGTTGACGTTAAAGGTACACCAGAAGCTACGGCTAGCTTTAGACAACGTCGCGAAGGACCTGCGGATGAATTCATGCAAGGCTTAGCGACTCAGGTTATCTACAATGCTAAAACTGAAGTTCTCACATTAACTGGTGATGCTAAGCTCAAGCGCCTACTCAATATGCAAATGCTAGACCAATTGCGCGGCTGGAAAATTGAATATGATGATGTAAAGCAGTACTATCGAGTTACGCCCCCTAAAGACGCAAAGCCAGACGATCTCCCTCTGGCTAGAGCAATTCTTTCACCAAGACGAAAAGCCACCTTAGAGAAATGACAACGGATTTAGCTCAACCCAATAGCCCAGCAACTCTGAGTGCGCACCATTTACAAAAACGTTATGGCTCTAGGACAGTAGTTCGAGATGTTTCTATCGAAGTGAAATGTGGCGAAGTGGTTGGCTTGCTTGGACCCAATGGTGCCGGTAAAACAACCTCGTTTTATATGATTGTCGGTTTAGTTCCGCTTGACGCAGGCAGTATTATTTTGGATGGTGCCGATATCACCCGCCTACCCATCCATCAGCGCGCTCGCATGGGTTTGTCTTATCTTCCTCAAGAAGCGTCTGTTTTTAGAAAACTCAATGTTGCTGAGAATATCCAGGCAGTCCTAGAACTTCAGGCGCAAGGTGGTAAGCCGCTGACTAAAGCCGAAATTGCCGACCGTCTCGATGAGCTCTTGGGTGAGCTACAAATTGGCCATCTGCGCAATAACCCCGCTCTATCCCTATCTGGTGGTGAGCGTCGTCGAGTGGAGATTGCTAGAGCTTTAGCCTCCCAGCCCAAATTCATCTTGCTAGATGAGCCATTTGCAGGCGTTGACCCTATTGCCGTTGGGGAAATTCAGCGCATCGTACGTTTCTTAAGAGACCGCCAGATTGGCGTTCTCATCACAGACCATAATGTTCGGGAAACCCTGGGTATATGTGATCACGCCTACATCATTAGCGAAGGCAGCGTGCTGGCAGAAGGCGAGCCAGACCAAATTATCCAAAATGATGCCGTCCGTAGAGTCTACTTGGGTGAAAACTTTAGGATGTAAGCTGGGCGGCCTTCTGGGCCATTTAACTAATAAAGATGGCTTTCCCTCTTGGTTTTCAGCAAATTCGCTGATACGCTGGAGGTTCATGAAGTTCCCTTCCAAAAATACCGTTCAAACGATTTCAGGGGCTTGCTGCGCACCCCAGGCATGAGCATGCGCACGCGTATATAAGGAGATGCTGATGAATTTGAAAATTAATAGCCGCCATCTGGAAGTAACCCCAGCCATGCGTGCCCACCTTGAAGCTGGAATGGCCAAAATTCGTAAGCACTTTGACCATGTCATTGATGCATCTGCCTTTCTTGTAGTTGATAACGCCAAAGAAAAGGAACTTCGTCAGAGCGCTGAAATTACCATTCACCTGAAAGGCAAGGAATTATTTGCCGAGGCGCACAATTCCGACCTTTACCACGCGATGGATGCCGTAGTCGATAAGTTAGAACGCCAGGTTGTAAAACACAAAGAAAAGATCCAGGATCACCACCACGATAAGCGATTTGAGTGATATTAACAGTCAGGACACCTATAATCAATTCTAATGAATGCCCTGACCAATCTTTTCACCCCTGACTGCATTGCATTAAATCACCCTGCCAATAGCAGAGCTGATGCATTTGCAGCAGCTGGGGACCTCTTCTTTAAAAAAGTAGGTATTAATGCGGCTTCCGTCGTAGAGTTTTTGAACGCACGTGAAGATTTAGGATCGACCGCACTTGGTGCTGGTGTTGCAATTCCTCATGGACGCGTTAAAGGCCTCAAGCAACCAAGCGCCGCTTTTATAAAACTCAAAAATCCGATTGAGTTCGCCGCACCCGATGGTGAGCCTGTATCCATTCTGATTTTTTTATTGGTTCCTGAAAAAGCTACTCAACAACATTTAGAAATTCTGTCTTCTATTGCACAACTGCTATCTGATGCGGACAATCGTCAATTTCTGTCGTCTGCCAACGATCCAGTGAAGGTATGCGAATTATTACAAGAGTGGGATGTAACAAAATGACACAGCCCTTGCTCCTCGAAGGAGTAACTGCACAGCAGATTTTTGATGACAATGTTGCAGATCTCAAGCTTTCCTGGATTGGCGGACTAGAAGGCGCAGATCGCACCTTCCCGGCGGAGGCAGTCAAAGCAGCTGCAGCTAGCTCAGACTTAGTGGGGCACTTAAATCTCATTCACCCAAGTCGCATCCAAATCTTTGGTGAACAAGAGGTTGACTATCATGCAGCCCTCGAGCCCGAACAAAAGCAAGAGCAAATCGCTAACTTAATTTCTAAAACGCCTCCCTGTGTCATCGTAGCCGATGGTAAATCAGCTGATTCAGATTTGCAGCTCTACTGTCAACGCACTTCCACCCCTTTATTTACTACCCCCATCTCTGCAGCAGAAGTGATTGATCATTTGCGGATCTATCTCACCAAAATTGGTGCGCCTCAAATCACAATGCATGGTGTTTTTATGGATATCCTGGGCCTAGGTGTATTGCTAACTGGTGAATCAGGTTTAGGTAAAAGTGAATTGGGTCTTGAGCTGATTTCTCGTGGCCATGGCTTGGTGGCAGATGATGCTGTTGATTTTGCTCGCCTTGGTTCAGACTATATCGAAGGACGTTGCCCGGTTATCCTGCGCAACTTACTTGAAGTTCGTGGCTTAGGCCTGCTGGATATTCGTACCATCTTTGGTGAAACTGCCGTACGTCGCAAGCTCAAGCTCCGTCTCATTGTTCAGCTAGTTCGCAGAACGGATGGAGAGTTTGAAAGATTACCTCTTGAAGCTCAACACATTGATGTTCTAGGGGTTCCGATTCGTACAGTAAAAATTCAGGTTGCTGCAGGACGTAACTTAGCGGTCCTAGTTGAAGCTGCTGTTCGTAATACAATTTTGCAATTACGTGGTATCGATACCTTAAAAGAATTCATGGAACGTCAACGCATTCAAATGAATACTGAAGCCGATTCAGTCAAATCTCAGGGTCGCTTACTCTAAGCTATGCAAATTAATCTGATTACCGGAATCTCTGGCTCGGGTAAATCAGTCGCCTTGAGGGCTTTTGAAGATGCAGGCTATGACTGTGTAGATAACCTGCCAGTCACCCTCCTTGAGAATTTGATTGTCACCCTCGAAAAAGAAAAGAGTGAGCGTGTAGCAGTAGCAATTGATGCACGTCGCGGCGAATCCATTGCTGAACTGCCCTCCATTCTCGAGAACTTGCGTCGCAATCATCAAGTCAGAATTGTTTTCTTAAACGCTAACACCAATACCTTAGTGCAGCGCTTTTCAGAAACCCGCAGACGCCATCCCTTATCAACGAATGCCCAACCATCACAATCTGCAACACTCATTGAGGCGATTGATAGAGAGCGCAACCTGCTTGAACCACTTCGCACCCAGGCGCATAGTATTGATACTAGTAATTTGCCAGCGCATGCCCTGCGCTCCTGGATTAGCGATCTTCTCAAAGATAAGCCATTAGGGCTATCCGTGATTTTTGAATCCTTTGGTTTCAAAAAGGGAGTTCCCAGTGAATCTGACATAGTGTTTGATGTGCGCTGCCTACCCAATCCTTATTACGATAAGGATCTAAGGCCACTAACTGGTAAAGACAAGCCGGTTAAAGAGTTCCTTGAGAAAATCCCTGAAGTAGTTAGCATGGAAGGTGACATTATTCAGTTTATTGATAAATGGTTACCGCACTACATTGCAGATGGTCGTAGCTATTTAACGGTGTCAATTGGATGTACCGGTGGACAACATCGCTCAGTCTATTTAGTTAATCGTATTAGCGAACACTTTCGTGCACAAAAAGATTTGGCTGCTCTGCAACTTAGTTTTTTAGACCGTCATCGCGAGCTAGACTCAATCCCAACAGTAAAACTTTAATTGGTTGTGGCAAGCCATATCGCCCTAACTGACTAAGGTGTACCCACTTCAAATCAGAGCTCGAGAACTCTACTGCGCTCGCAGAGTTTAATTCCCAAATCTGTATCCATAAACGACGGTGGGTGAAGATATGTTTAATTTGATTACCCTGCTTTAGTCCCTTTAAAGATTTAGCCAAGCTAGCACTATTTTCTTCGGGCAGGATTATAGAAAGCAGTGCCTTAGTACCTCCCATTGGCTTTGGAACTGTTTTAGTTTTTGGCCTCCAGGGTGACTCCGGCAAAGACCATAGCCCACCCCAAATTGCCTTACTGGGTCGCTTTTGTAAAAGTACAAAATTGCCTGATCTGACCAATAACATATCGCAATCAAACTCTGGTGACTTTGCTTTTGCTGCCTTTTGAGGTAAAGCTAGAACTTGATCACTTAAGTTCGCCTGGCAATCCTTTGCAAAGGGGCATTTTTTCTCTACGCCCATGCATACTGGTTTACGGGATGTACACCAAGTGGCTCCAAAGTCCATCAAGGCCTGTGTATACACCGGTATATTTTTTGATTCATTAGGCAATAAATCATTAGCTAGCTGCCATAGGCGATCATTCACTGCTTTATCTTGTATTGCGCCATCAACAGCAAATAAGCGCGCCAGAATTCTTTTGACATTTGCATCTAGTATTGGCGCCCTTTCATGAAAAGCAAAAGCGGCAATCGCTCCTGCTGTTGATCGACCAATCCCCTTTAGCTGCTCAAGCAAAACTGGATCGCTCGGAAACTTTCCAGAAAATTCCTGCATTACTTGCTTTGCGCATGCGTGCAAGTTTCGAGCACGTGAGTAATAACCCAAGCCCGCCCATTCAGCTAATACTTCATCAATATCAACTGCCGCTAATTTTTTGACAGTCGGAAAGCGTTTCATAAAGCGCGGATAGCGCTCCAAAACTGTAGCAACTTGAGTTTGTTGCAGCATGATTTCAGAAACCCAAACTGCATATGGGTCACGATTACCTTGCCATGGCAAACCTGAGCGGCCGCTGACCCCATGCCAAGCAATCAGCTTTTTTGCAAAAGCATTCATTATCGTTTTTGACATTGGGGGCAGAAATAGGTGGAGCGCTGCCCCTGGACAATTTGTGTAATCGGCGTTTTGCAAACCTTACAGGGCAAGCCTTTGCGGTCATAAACTTTCGTTTGCACCATGAAGTGACCGGGATCACCTTCGCTATTTACAAAATCTTTCAAGCTACTACCGCCAGCAGCAATCGCATTTTTCAGAATGAGTCTGACTGCATTTGCTAAACGAGCACACTGGGGCTTGCTTAACTTACCAGCGGCTTTTGCAGGATGAATGCCCGCCTCAAATAAACTTTCTGAGCAATAAATATTACCGACGCCCACTACGGCCTGACCAGCCAGTAAAAATTGCTTCACCGCAACACTGCGCTTACGTGAGGCTTTATAAAGAATATCTGCCCCAAGCTCACCTGCAAACTCAGCTGAAAAAGGCTCAACGCCTAACTTTTGTAAAAGGGTATTTTTCTCAAGCGGGCCTTTTGTATTGGCGTGCCATAAAACTGCGCCAAATTTTCTGGGGTCGTGTAATCGCAGACTCAGCTTGCCAAATTCAAAAGTGACACGATCATGAGGCTTCAAACAGTCAGTGCTTGGCAGAATCCGCAAGGTTCCAGTCATACCTAAATGGATAAGTAAATGACCGGTATCCATTTCCAGGAGGAGATATTTGCCGCGCCTTGTAATCGACTGAACCTTCTGCCCTGTCAAAATCTTAGGCAATTTAGTAGGCACGGGCCAACGCAAGCGCCCATCCAGCACTTTGACGGCGCTGACCTTCTGCCCCTCAAGGTGGGGGGCAATTCCTAATCTGGTGACTTCTACTTCTGGAAGTTCTGGCATCAATGGATTGTAGATTCGCAGATTAGAATGTGCTTATGAGCAAATTCATACGCAAGCCCCTTTTGCAGGGCTTATTCCTTTTGGTCGCATCTAGCGGCTTAGTCTTTTCTGGCCAAACCCAGGCCCAAATAGATGGCTTAAAGACTGGTGAAGGGGTATTTGAGGTGCTTGCCTCAGAGATAGCCCTCCAAAGGGGCGAGGCTGGGCTGGCTTACAACACCTATCTGGAAATGGCCCGGCAGTACAAAGACCCCCGTCTGGCTCAAAGAGCAATGGAAATCGCTATTAGCGGAGGCTCGCCCGATTTAGCGCTTCAGGCTGCAAAAACATGGGATGAGCTATCGCCAAGCTCAGAAACCAAACCTAAGGAGGTACTCATTACTCTCCTCGTTTTGAGTAATCGCTGGCCTGATACGGTGAAACCAGCAATTTCTTTGCTACGGAAACAAACTCCAGCGCAACAAGAAAATACTTTATTGCAACTACAAGCATTGCTTGCTAAAGCAAAAGATGAAACGGAAGCATTACGAGCTTTCTATGAGATTGCATCTACTGTCAAAGTGCCACTAAAAGATCCAGGTCTGCTTTACACCTATGCGATGTCTGCAGAAAAATATGGGCGCAACGATGTGATGGAAAAAACTTTGCGTGAAATTTTACGTAAACGTCCAAACGATGCCAACTCTCTGAATGCTTTAGGTTACTCTTTAGCTGATCGCAACATCAAACTTCCTGAAGCGTTTGCACTGATTAGTAAAGCACATGAACTATCCCCAAAAGATGCTTTCATTTTAGATAGCTTGGGCTGGGTGAACTTTAGGCTGGGGAAAAATGCTTTGGCATTAGAGCAACTGCAGCAGGCATTTGCGATGAAGCCTGAGGCTGATATTGCCGCTCATACTGGCGAAGTCTTATGGATTATGAATCGTCGCCCTGAGGCAGAAGAGGTATGGTCCAAAGGACAAAAATTAGACGCCAATAATCCGACCCTCAAAGAAACTTTAAAACGCTTCAAACCAGACTGGTCTACCCCAGAAAAACCTCCTCAAGGCTCATGGGATGGCCGTTTCGCAGTAAAAGTCATCGGTATTACTGACTCGCAAAATCAAGGTGGCTCAGGTGGCTTTACTTTGACTCAAGATGCGCTCAAGGATATCTTGGAAATTCGAAATCCTATTGGTGGCTCTATTGCAAAAATAACGATCAATCCTGGTGAGGCAACTTTAGAGCGCGATGGTCAGGTCGTCACCGCAATTGATGCAGACACATTAATACAAAATACTCTGGGCTTGCCCTTGCCTGCGCGTGGCCTATCAAATTGGCTCAGAGGTGAAGTGAGACCGGGTAGCGAAGCTAGCATTGATAGAAATGCCAAAGGTCAAGTGAGCAAAATTAATCAGGATGGTTGGGAATTAGCTTATACCTGGGGTAAGAACATGCGCCTAGATAAACTCACGATGACGCGTAATTCTAATATTGGATCGATTGATATTCGTTTGGTTTTTGACCATCCCAATGAGTAAGTCAATCTTGGTGCTGCGATCACCAGCAAAGCTCAATCTTTTTCTTCATATCGTTGGACGCCGTACCGATGGCTATCACCTACTTCAATCTGTTTTTCAACTGATTGATTGGTGCGATACCGTCACTTTAAAAATCATTCCAGAAAATGAAGTGCGCCGAATCAACCCAATCCCTGGCGTATCGCCGGAACAAGATTTGGTTGTACGTGCTGCAAAACTATTAAAAAACTTTTGCAAGTTTGAGGGCGGGGTTGAAATTAGTCTTCAAAAAGAAATTCCGATGGGCGCTGGATTAGGTGGCGGCTCTTCTGATGCAGCAAGTACCTTGATCGGACTTAATACGCTCTGGAATCTCGAATTAGACCAGGCAACTTTAGCGAGCTTAGGCCTGCAACTGGGTGCAGATGTGCCTTTCTTTATCTATGGACAAAATGCTTTTGTAGAGGGAATAGGCGAAAAATTTCAAGGAATTGAGTTGGAAAAGCGTGATTTTTTGGTGATTTTTCCCCGGCAGGGAATCGCCACTGCAAGCATTTTTCAAGCCCCAGAATTGACCCGAGATCACGCTCAGATTACAATTGATGGCTTTCTTGCGTCACCATGGTCCGATTTATCAAACGATTGTCAGGCTGTAGCGATGCGGATTTGCCCTGAAGTGAAGCAAGCTTTGGATTGGATTAGCCGCGCAGTACCGGGCTCAAAGCCCCGTATGTCGGGCTCTGGAAGTAGCGTTTTTGCCGTCTTAGACCCTAAGACCGATCCCGCAAAACTAGAAAATCTTTTACAAACTCTTCCACAGGGATGGATAGGTCGGATTGTTGGGGGCTTAAATAAAAATCCCGCTTACAATTTGATTTCTTCAGAATGAGCTGTAGGGGAATCGCCAAGCTGGTTAAGGCACTGGATTTTGATTCCAGCATGCGAAGGTTCGAATCCTTCTTCCCCTGCCAAATACTGTAGAAACGATAAAGATAATCTTTTGACCCGACAAAGCCCTTGATCCTATGACTACCCCGACCCACTCAGATTTACTGACCCTTTTCACAGGCAATGCAAATCCCATTTTGGCAGAGGCTGTTGCCAAAGAGCTCAAACTCAATATGGGCAAAGCTTTCGTAGGTCGTTTCTCAGATGGTGAGATTCAAGTCGAGATTCAAGAAAACGTCCGCGGTAAAAATGTTGTCGTGATTCAATCTACCTGTGCTCCAACGAACGACAACTTAATGGAGCTCATGATCATGATTGATGCTCTTAAGCGTGCGTCAGCTGGTCGTATCACTGCCGTGATTCCTTACTTTGGTTATGCCCGCCAAGACCGTCGCCCTCGCTCTGCCAGGGTTGCAATCTCGGCACGCATCATCGCCAATATGCTGCAGTCGGTTGCTGGTATTGAGCGCGTGCTCACCATGGATCTCCATGCCGATCAGATCCAAGGCTTCTTTGATATTCCAGTAGACAATATTTATGCCTCACCAGTGCTCTTGGCTGACCTAGAAGCGCAGAAGACGCAAAAAGATCTCATCATCGTCTCTCCAGATATTGGCGGTGTTGTTCGCGCTCGCGCAATGGCAAAACAACTCGGTACTGATTTAGCAATTATTGATAAACGTCGTCCTAAAGCAAACGTTTCTGAAGTAATGCATCTGATTGGTGAAGTCGAAGGTCGTCATTGCGTCATCATGGATGACATCATTGATACCGGTGGGACCCTCTGTAAAGCAGCTGAGGCGCTCAAAGAGCGTGGCGCTAAGGGTGTTACTGCCTACTGTACTCATGCAGTCCTATCGGGCGGTGCAGTCGCTCGTATAGCCGCCTCTGAACTCGATGAATTGGTCGTGACCGATACCATTCCATTGACTCCTGAGGCCATGAAAGTGACCAAAATTCGTCAATTGACAGTAGCCCCCCTTTTAGCCGAAACCCTTTCCCGCATTAGCAAGGGCGACTCGGTCATGTCGATGTTTGCCGAATAGGCCAAAAATCCCCGTTTTACCGCGTTTTTTGGCAATTTTGAGGGGTTTGTAGGCAAAAACTTCCTTTCCCACGATATAATCGAAGGCTTTTCTGTTTGGTCGCGAACGGAAATTAACCTTAACTAGGGAATTTAATATGAAAGTAGTAGCCTTTGAAAGAAGCGTACAGGGAACGGGTGCGAGCCGCCGTCTGCGCAATTCCGGAAAAACTCCGGGAATCGTTTACGGTAGTAAAGATGCAGCCGCTGTTATCGAGTTAGACCACAACGCACTGTTTCATGCTCTCCGTAAAGAAGCATTTCACTCATCCATCTTGGATTTGGAAATCGGCGGAAAAACACAAAAAGTGTTGTTACGTGATTACCAAATGCATCCATTTAAGCCATTGGTATTACACATTGACTTTCAGCGCGTATCTGCGACTGAGAAAGTTCATATGCGCGTTCCATTGCACTTCACCAATGCTGAGACTTCAGCTGCCGTGAAATTGCAAGGCGCTGTTATTAGCCACATCCTCAATGATCTGGAAATTTCTTGCTTGCCAGCAGACTTGCCAGGCTTCCTTGAGGTGGACTTGAGCAAAATTGAAGTAGGTCACTCTATTCACGCTAAAGACGTTGTACTACCAAAAGGCGTTAGCTTGGTATTGCATGTTGAACAAGAGAATCCAGTGATTGCAAACGCACGTATTCCAGCCGTTAAAGCTGCTGAGACTGAAGAAGTTGCTCCTTCAGCTGCTCCTGCAGCTGACGCTGCTGCAGCTGCAGCTCCAGCTGCTAAGGACAAAGAAAAGTCTTAATTTGCTTAAGCTACACTGCTTGCATTCAGAAAGCCCGCGCAAGCGGGCTTTCTTTTTTACTTTTTGTAGAAAAGTCTTGAAGACTTTAAACTCCCACCATGACTAAATTAATTGTTGGGCTAGGCAATCCTGGAGACGAGCACGAAGAAGATCGGCATAACGCTGGCTTTTGGTTTGTTGATGCCTTAGCAAAACAATTCAATGTCCGTTTTGAGTCTGAAAAACGTTTTCATGGAAAAATTGCAAAAGCAAAATGGGAAAGTGAAGATCTCTTTCTTCTTAAGCCTAGTACTTATATGAACCTCAGCGGTCAAGCAGTGGGTGCTCTGTGTCGCTTTCATAAAATCACACCTGCAGATATTTTGGTGGTTCAAGATGAGCTCGATCTAAAGCCGGGGACTGCCCGGATTAAGTTGGGCGGCGGCACTGGCGGCCACAACGGCTTAAAAGACATTCAAGCGCACTTAGGAACGCAAGACTACTGGCGTCTTCGCTTAGGCATCGGTCATCCACGAGATGTGGCTGGTGATGGTCGCATGATGGATGTGGCAGATTATGTATTACGTAGACCGCAACAGGCAGAACAAAAGCTGATTCATACCAGTATTGAAAATAGCCTACAGATCTTGCCGCTATTTATGAAGGGCGATACTCAAACTGCCATGCTGGAGCTGCACTCCAAAGGCTAAACAGCATTTGTTTTTTTGCTTGCAGTTAACAGCTTGTACTTCGCCATGAGCTGCTCTTGAGATTCCGTATATTGAGGATGAAATGGAATGCAATCTACTGGGCAAACTTGGCGGCACTGAGGGGCATCATAGTGTCCAACACACTCTGTGCATTTATCAGGATTGATCTCGTAAATCTCAAGTCCCATATAAATCGCATCATTAGGACACTCGGGCTCGCACACATCACAGTTGATGCATTCGTCCGTAATCATTAAGGCCATATGTACGCGCTAACCTTACTTTTTAGCCTGGCCATTACTCGCCATCTTCTTGACCAACCACTTCTCAACAGATGGGAAAACAAACTTACTGACATCACCGCCCATAGAGGCAATTTCACGCACAAAGGTGCCCGAAATAAATTGATATTGATCGGAGGGGGTTAAGAAAAGGGTTTCAACATCAGGCAGGAGATAACGATTCATGCCAGCCATCTGGAATTCATATTCAAAGTCAGAAACTGCCCGCAAGCCGCGGACAATCACTCGCGCATTGTGCTCACGTGCAAAATCTTTTAATAAACCGTCAAAGCCAACTACTTTGACATTGGGGTAATGACTCAGAACTTCGGTAGCAATATCAATGCGCTCTTCTAATGAAAAGAAGGGGTGCTTGCTACGACTAGAGGCAACGCCCACAATCAGCTTATCAAAAATGCTGGATGCACGACGCACTAAATCCTCGTGACCACGAGTAAAGGGATCAAATGTTCCTGGGTATACAGCGACAGTCATAACTCTCCTAAGGCTTTATCAGCTATAGGCAAGAGTTTAGCCTCTTCTACCCCGAAATAGACAGGCTTTTACCTGGCCTGCCTCTAAGTATTTTCCACAATGCCAGTCTGGGAGTAGGGCCTCTATCTCATCGCGAGCACGACTGGAGGGAAATTCGACATAAATGCCACCCCCGCTGGAATCATCACAAACCCGGCCAGCCTCAATTAGAGTTTGATCCAATAAACCCTGCTCCTGAAACGGGGGGTCGATAAAAATTAAGTTGCTTGAGTGATTTGCCTGTTGCTTAAGATATTCAAGACTATCTCTGTGCAAAATTCCTACCTCGCCACTAACGGGTGAAGACTGTAGCAAAGCAAAATTACTCACTAAACTTGCATGGGCTTTTTTATCTTTTTCCAATAGAACTACCAACTCAGCGCCGCGAGAGGCTGCCTCAAAACCCAGCACACCAGTTCCAGCAAATAGATCTAGACAATGCAACCCTGTTAAATCCTGGCCAAGCCAGTTAAATAGGGTTTCTCTAATACGATCAGTTGTTGGGCGTAATCCAGGCAAATCTAAAACGGTTAATAAGCGACTTCTCCAAACGCCTCCGATGATGCGCACCTTTTTGGGCGGCTCTGCCTTTAAAGTCTTGGTGGACTTATTTATTTTTTTCCCCTAACACCACAATCTTCATTCGATCCATTGCTAGATATTTTCGAAAAGCAGCGCTCACTTGCTCTAAAGTAACTGCTTCTACTTGCTTAGTCCAAACCTCCATCGTATCGAGCGGCAAATCATTCCATGCGATTGATGACACGTTATCTAATAATTTTCGATTGTTATCAATCCGTAATGGATAACCGTTAACTAAGTTAGATTTGGCAGCAAGTAGCTCAGCTTGCGATGGGCCATCAGCAATAAATTTTCCAATCGTTGAACTCATGACCTCTAGTGCCAAAACAGCCTGATCATTCTTGGTCTGAAGACCGGCCTTGAAAATACCGGTATCTTTACCAGGCGCAAAGTAACTAGAGACGCTGTAGGCAAGCCCACGCTTCTCGCGCACCTCTGACATTAAACGAGATACAAAGCCACCACCACCTAATATGTAATTACCAACCAAAAGGGGGAAGTAATCGGGATTGCTTCGAGTTACCGCCGTCATACCCATAGCGATATGTGCCTGCTGGGAATCAAACGGAATCTGGATTTCACGTTGGTCTAGCGGCTCTACTGGGGAGCGCTGTAACTCTGGCAACTTAGCAATAGGATTCCCAGACTGGGGAATCTTTTGCAGTAGGGTCTGCATGATTTCATTAGCCTGGACTCGATCGACATCACCGACAATGCTCACAATCATGCGATCACTGCGATAAAACTGCTGATGAAATTGTGTTAAATCCTTTGCTCTGACTGCAGCCACTGATTTAACAGTTGGGGTATTTCCAAGGGGATAATTGCCATAGATAGCTTTTGCAAAACGACGTTCTAGTACAAACTCTGGCTTTGTTTCAGCTTCAAGCAAATTGGTAATCGTCCTTTGCTTTTCTCGTTCAACTATTTTTGTGTCATAGGTAGGGGAACTTAACATTGCCGCAGCTAATTTCACTGCTCGGTCTCGCAAATCTTTTCTGCTTAAGCTACGAATGCGCAAAATGGCGCGTTCGCCACCAACAGATAGGCCGATATTGGCACCTAAATCTGCGATCTCATCGGCAATCTGAGCCTCACTCAGAATGCCTTGATCACCTCTCAAACCATAATTCATGAGGCCTGCTGCCATATCGGCTAGACCGCTCTTGCCCGATGGGTCAAAGCGATCGCCAGCATCAATACTGACTTCAATATCAACCATGGGCAGCGCTTTAGTTTGAACTAAATATCCCTTGCTACCTTTAAAGCTATCTAGCTTCTCAATCGGCAAAATGGCATGGGCGGCAGTAAAGAAGCCAAATGTCAGTAAGCAAATCAAAATACTTTTTTTGAGAGCATTCATTATTTGCTCTCCTTGCTGACTTCAGATTTGCGGGACTGAGGATCTAACACGGCAATTGTTAAACCGGTATCCACCAAATATTTTTGAGCAACTGCTTGAACCTGGTCAGGCGTAATTGTTTGCATCTTCTCCAACATGTAATCAATGTCTCTCCAAGAAAATCCTGCCATCTCGGTGGTACCAATTTCCATTGCCTGACCAAAAATAGAATCACGCTTATAAATTTGATCAGACAGAATGCGCACCTTGATGCGCTTAAGTTCAGACTCTAATATCCCTTTTTGCTTTAATTCATTCAAGGCTTTACGAATACTGGCTTGGGCTTGAGTAACAGTCTTACCCTTGGCCATAGAAACGCTAATCAAAAATAATTCTGGTCCACGAGAAATCATGTCGTAGCCAACACCAACATCGTTGACCACTTTTTCCTGCTTAACTAGAACTCTATTGAGGCGGGCGTTGTCATAACCATCGAGCACAGCAGTCAGAAGCTCTAGAGCGTAGGGCTCAGGATCATCCAGCTTGCCAGGCTCTAAGCGCGGCACTTTCCAAGCCATGGCCAATTGGGCACTATCGGCTGCAGCCTTCACCTGTACTTGCTTGATTCCTTTTTGGGGCGGCTCAACTTGCGGCTTGCGTGCTGGCAACTCTTTCATAGCAATTGCGCCGTAGTACTTTTCAACTGTCTTCAGAATTTGCTTGGGATCGACATCACCACTAATCACTACGGTTGCATTATTTGGCGCATACCAGTTGCGATACCAGTCACGCGCATCGGAGGCCTTCATATTTTGCAAATCATTCATCCAGCCAACTATCGGGTGCCGATAAGGCGAGCTCATATAAGCAGTGGCCATGAGTGATTCATTTAAGAGGCTGCTGGGATTATCTTCAGTACGTAAGCGGCGCTCTTCCATAACTACCTGAATCTCTTTTAAGAACTCCGCATCATCAAAATTGAGATTTGACATGCGATCTGCCTCAAGTCTAATCACCTCATCTAGCTTCGATTTTTCAACTTGTTGAAAGTAGGCAGTGTAATCACGGGAAGTAAATGCATTCTCGCGCCCGCCAACGGCGGCGACCAATCGCGAGAACTCTCCAGACTTCACCGTATGAGTCCCCTTAAACATCATGTGTTCGAGAACGTGAGCGACCCCAGTGCGACCGTTCACCTCATCCATCGAGCCTGCGCGATACCAAACCATATGAGCAACAGTAGGCGCGCGATGATCGTCGCGAACAATCAGCTTTAATCCATTACTGAGCAAAAATTCGTGAGTATCAGCAGAATTGCTACTAGCGGCCCAAGATAATGGGGTGCAGAGTAAGAATAAAAAGCAAATTCGGAGTAAATTGGAACGCATGTACTAAATCACCATATCCCAAAAAATTAAATTGATAAGATGCAAGGTTTAAATTGTATCGATTATGTTCGGCTTACGTAAAACCCTCGGATCCCTTTTTAAATCAAGTAAAACAGATGAGGCTTGGTTTGATACTTTGGAAGAGTCACTGATTCAAAGTGATGTAGGCCTACCTACGACTGAACAATTGATACTTAAGCTTCGTAAGGCAGCTAAATCCGAAAAAGCTTCAAGCCCTGAAGAACTCCAAGCGCTTCTGATTGAAGAAGTAAGCGCACTTTTACAGGCCTTAGAGCCCTTACCAAATCCACTCTTTGATTCTAGTAAATCCAACATCCCAGAAGTATGGTTGGTAGTAGGGGTAAACGGCGCTGGTAAGACGACAACGATTGGCAAGCTTTGCAGACTCTTTCAGTCTCAAGGTAAATCTGTTCTCTTGGCCGCAGGAGATACCTTTAGGGCTGCCGCACGAAATCAATTGCAAGAATGGGGGGGTCGTAATCAAGTAGAGGTGATTAGCCAAAAAGGTGGCGATGCTGCTGCGGTTGCTCATGATGCTGTCCACTCAGCTATGTCGCGTAAAAGCGATATCTTGATTATTGATACTGCAGGACGACTTGCCACTCAGGATCACCTGATGGAAGAGCTAAAGAAGGTGAAACGGGTCATTGGCAAAGTATTACCTGGGGCACCTCACCACACCTTACTGGTGCTTGACGGCAATACCGGTCAAAATGGTTTGAGCCAAGTGAAGGCTTTTCATGCAGCCTTGGGTCTTACTGGAATCATCGTTACCAAGCTAGATGGCACTGCCAAGGGCGGCGTTATCTGCGCCCTGGCACATACCCTCCAAGATGGCCCAAAACCAGCCATATTGGCTCTTGGCAAAGGTGAGGGGATTGATGATTTAGCCCCATTCACAGCCTGGCAATATTCATCTGAATTATTCAATTAAATCAGTATTTTACGGAATATTTAAACCATTAGCACTCTCTTGACAGGAGTGCTAAAATAGAAGTCTATTAACACCTCTTATTTGCAAAAAAAATGGTTCTAAAGAAATCTGACAATCTGAATATGCAAAGACTGCCTGTAGCCCAGGCTGCATCTGCGTCTGCATTTCCGATGTTGCCATCCTTAGGGGTAGGCACTCTTGATTCCTATATTGCGTACGTGAATCGCGTACCAATGCTCAGTGCCGCAGAAGAGTTACATCTTGCGCAGGAATTTCGTCGGACTGAAAACGTCGATGCTGCTAAAACTTTGGTGCTCTCCCATTTGCGCCTCGTAGTTTCTGTGGCGCGCCAATATCTTGGCTATGGCATTCCACATGCTGACTTAATTCAAGAAGGGAACATCGGCTTGATGAAAGCCGTTAAACGCTACGACCCAAACAATGGCGCACGCTTAGTGTCTTATGCAATCCATTGGATCAAAGCTGAGATTCATGAGTACATTCTGAAGAATTGGCGCTTAGTCAAAATGGCGACCACTAAAGCACAACGCAAATTGTTCTTTAACTTACGCAGCAACAAACCTACTTTGAGTGCCCTCACTCCAGGTGAAATCAATGCTTTAGCTAAAGCGCTTGATGTTAAAGACTCTGATGTTAAAGAAATGGAAATGCGTCTTGCTGGTGGTGATGTTGCCCTTGAAGGTGATGACACCAATGAAGATGCAGCCTATGCACCAATTCAATGGCTTGCTGATAACACCCAAGAGCCTACAGAACGCATTGCTAGCAATGAGAGCGATGCGCTCCAAGGCCCTAAACTTGATCAAGCCTTGATGGCCTTAGATGAGCGTAGCCGCAACATTGTTCAGTCACGCTGGCTCGCAATGGATGCTGATGGTAAGGGCACAAAAACCTTACACGATCTTGCCGATGAATACGGTATCTCAGCTGAACGCGTCCGTCAAATTGAGACAGCAGCTCTCAAGAAGATGCGCGGCATGCTGCAATCTGAAGCGGCTTAAATAACTTAAGCTGCTCTAGCCCTCAGTAGCACTCTATTACTTTAAGAGCTCTTTCAAATCATGCGCCAAGGTCTCCGGACCTTGAGCATGCTTGATGTATAAACGCAATCGACCCTCCGGATCAAATGCATAGCTACCTGCTGTGTGATCTATCGTATAAGAACCAGGGCTGATGCCTGGAACCTTCTTGTAATAAATCTTGAAGTCTTTGGCGACCTTCTCTAAAGCAACATCATCCTCAGGGCGAAGTCCTAAAAAGCGCGGATCAAATGCCGGAACATACTGCTTCAAAATCGCAGCAGTATCTCGCTGGGGATCGACAGTCACAAAAAGTACCTGCACCTTATCTGATTTAGACCCCAAGATGGTCATCACTTGCTGCATCTCAGTCAAAGTGGTTGGACAAACATCAGGGCACTGTGTATAGCCAAAGAACATCACCACTACTTTGCCCTTAAAGTCTGCTAGGGTTCTTGCCTTACCATCCGGATCTACCAAGCTAAAGTCTTTGCCAAAGGCCGTACTACCAGTGATATCAATATTCTTGAATTCTGGCTTTGGACTGCAAGCTGTCAAAATCAACAACAAAGCAGCAATACAACAAGTACGCAAAAGGGAGATATTCATCTTAGAGGAAGTAGTGATCTATGAGCAGCGCTGCAAACAGCAAAGACAAATAGGTAATTGAAAAGCGGAAAGTTTTTTTAGCCAAGGCATCGCTATAAGAAATAAATAAAGCAATGGCATAAGCTAAAAATATTAATCCAAGAATAGTGGCCGAGAAGAGATACACCATGCCACTCATACCGTAGATATAGGGTAGTAGAGTCGCTGCGATCAATATCAGGGTATACAAAAGAATGTTGAGTACTGTAAAGCGTTCACCATGCGTTACTGGCAGCATCGGTAAACCTGACTGCACATAGTCCTCACGACGATACAGGGCCAAGGCCCAAAAGTGGGGAGGTGTCCAGACAAAAATAATCAATACTAAGAGCCAGGCTTCAGCAGGCACTGTATTGGTTACGGCCGCCCATCCAAGCGCTGGTGGCATTGCTCCAGAGAGACCACCGATCACAATATTCTGGGGTGTAGCTGGCTTTAACAGCCAGGTGTAAATCACTGCATACCCGACAAAAGTTGCTAAAGTTAGCCACATTGTTAACGGGTTGCAAAAGTTCCACAAAATAATCATACCGAGCGAACCCAGAATGATTGAGAAAACAATAATCTGAAATCGAGTTACTTCACCGGTTGCTGATGGACGCCAAGAGGTACGTCTCATCTTTGCGTCCACTGCTTGCTCAATTAAACAGTTCACAGCAAACGCTGCACCCGCCAATAACCAAATACCAACAAATCCACCAAATAGAACGGGATAAGGAACCATCCCTGGTGTAGCCAAGAACATGCCGATCAAGGCACAAAAAACGGCAAGTTGAGTCACTCTGGGTTTAGTTAAAACCCAGTATTGGCGCCAACGCGGCATTTCCGCAGGCGTAAATGTTTTGGGTGTACTCATAACTTTGCCATCTTTTTTTGAATAGGTTGGCGCCAAGATGACCAATAACTCATTCTGACTAAACAGAATACTAAAGCCGCTGAGCCAGCGGTATGCAATAAAGCCGCTAATAATGGCCACTGAAATACGACGTTTGATATTCCAGTAATGATTTGTAGTAAGAGTATCGCTAGTAAAAGTTTTGCGTAGCGGCTAAGTCCAGATAATACTGGGGTTGCTAACTGCAAAGCCTTCAGGCTCAATGCACCTAGGACTATCAAGACTGTAAGAGCAAACAGACGATGTGCCCAATGAATGGTTTGCAAGGCCGTTGGAGAAATAAATTCACCTTGAGCATTAAGGCCCAATTGACGCCAAAGCGTAAAGCCTTCGCCCCAGTTAGTTTCTGGCCACACACTGCCTAGGCATGTTGGAAAATCAGGACAAGCTAGTACGGCGTAATTAGTGCTAACCCAAGCGCCTAAAAAGATTTGGATAGTAAGCACTACAAAAGCAACGAGTAATAGTTGAGCCGGTAAAGGACGTATACGCAGAGTATGAACAGAGGCGCTCTGCTCCCAAGTCTGCTGAGCGTAGACAGTTAAGCAGGCCAATAAAAATAAGGCGAGCATTAAATGAATCGTCACAATGATGGGCTGTAATTTCAAGGTTACGGTCCAAGCACCAAATGCTCCCTGAATACATACCAGTAAGAGCAATCCTAAGCTATAAAACAAAGGGAATTTTCCTAAGGACTTCAGTTTGCTAAAAGCCACACCTACTTGCACCAAAATTAAGGCGCCCACTGTCATTGCGAGATAGCGATGAATCATTTCTATCCAAGCCTTGATCACTGTGACAGGCCCAGTAGGCATTGCAGTTTCAGCTTGCGCAATTTCTCCAAGAGCATGAAAAGGATTAGAGGCGCCATAGCAACCAGGCCAATCAGGACAACCAAGGCCCGAGTCTGTCAGGCGGGTAAATGCGCCGAACACAATGAGATCGAAGGTCATAAAGACCAACACCCAATTGAGTTTTTGGAAAAAACTATACCCTGGTCTTGTCCAAAGATAAGCCAATGGCAGACAAGCAAAAATAATTGCGATGGCCGCTAACTCTAAGAACAAAACAAAAGTAGGCATTACAGTTTTTCGCCCTTGTGATTTAACTTCAAGAGTTTTTCTAAATCCTTTTTGATGAAAGCAAATTCCTTAGGGGAATTAGTAACTGGGAAATACATCATCTTGGCTGGACTTGGATCAATCAACTGAATTTGTTGACCGCCGCCCTCTTTATTAAGCCAAGCCTCAAAATCCGTCTTCAGCTTAGGGTCTCTTGGTAGTGCAACAATCTTGAACCCAGCAACTTGCTCGTCATAGGCCTTTGCCACTTCAGGGTCAACAGGCTTACCATCGGTATTGATCCAAAGTAGCTGAACACGCTTATTTTCTCTACCCATGGCAACCTTCACTTGTCGCATTAGAAAAAATGCTTCAATACATTTTTCATCCTTAATTTGACATTCGCCTGCTGGTCGCGCAATCAGTAAAGTCCACTTGCCTTGAAGCGGAACATCTAGCCATGCAGAATTGAATTCTTGGGCTGGGTAAACCAAAGTTCCAAAGTTCGTCTTGCCCCAGTCAGGCTTAATTACGTAATACGCCAAATATGAAGCGATCACAGGCGTAGCACATGCCAGTAAAAGCAAGAGCATTTGTATGCGTCCGCGACGAGTCTGCGCATTGATTGCTACCGAATCAGTCTGCGAAGCTGGAATTAATAACTCTTTATCACTCACTCTTGATCCCCATTCACATCCTGCCGCCAATACTGCCGCAGGCCAGTAATTAGCCAAAATAAGAAACCACAAACTGCTAAAGCAAACCACTGGAATGCATAAGCATAATGGCGATCGACTCCAGTCGTCAGTGGAGCCCACTCACGCAATAAGCCATCATCATTACCAGTATCTATCTCTCGCAAAATAAAAGGGCTTTGCACCCAAGCACGCAACTTACCCTCGGCTCGTAAATCAAAATTTTGCTCAATGCGAGGCCTGTTCGTATCAATGATGGCCTGGCCTTCCCCTAAGGCATAGACCTTACCGGGATGAGCGAACACAATACCTTCAATCGTGACCACCTTAGTTGGCGTTTTCACTGGCGGCAAAGACTCTCTGTTCTGGCTATTGCGTGGCGCCCAACCCCGATTAATCCATAGAATCTCATCACGCCCCTCAAGCTGCAATGGCATCAGGAGATAAAAACCAGACTGTGAGGTATTACTTCCAGTTGGAGGAATAGGTCTTGGTCGGTTATCCAACCAAATAGCCGCCTGCGGTATATATTGCCCACGAGCAATCATGCGGCGCTCACTCGCATCCTCTAAGCTTAAAGGGCCATCATTCGCAGTCAAAATTGGCATCTGTTGCCGTGCCAATAAATTAGCAGCTAAAGTAATCTTGCTCTCTGCCCTATTCAGCTGCCAAATGCCAGCAGCACAAGCAATTGCAACAACCAACAAGGCTGATACAGTAGCAACTATGCGCTTAGCAATGAGTGTAGTAAAAAGCGTATTCAAGAGATTTCAATATAAGGATTTAAGATGAAGTGGATTATTCCGATTGTCCTACTAATGATTGTTGCTAGCTTAGGGTCAGCCTTGTATTACATGATGAAAGGTAGGGGTAATAGCTCCAAAATGGTGTACTCACTCATGCTACGTATTGGGCTATCAATTACGCTATTTGCTGGAATTCTCCTGGCCTATTACTTTGGCCTAATTGAAGCTACTGGCATTAAAGTGGGCACAAACTAAAGCCTACTTCATCAGAATAGAGCGCCTAAAAATCAATCGGGGCTTGAGGCCCCGATTTTTGATTCAACTTACATCCAGTACACAGCGATATAAAGGCCGAGCCAGACAACGTCCACAAAGTGCCAGTACCAAGCAGCACCTTCAAATGCGAAATGATTCGTAGAAGTAAAGTCGCCACGAATCATGCGACGCAAAACAATCGCTAGCATCGTACCTCCAAGGAATACATGGAAGCCATGGAAACCAGTCAACATGAAAAAGGTTGATCCGTAAATGCCGGATGTCAATTTTAAGTTGAGCTCATGGTAAGCATGGTAGTACTCGTAAACCTGAAAGCCCAAGAAGATAAAGCCCAAACCAACCGTTGCGGCCAAGGCAATGATTGCCTTCTTCATGTGGTTTTCAACAAGTGCATGATGCGAAATCGTGATCGTCACACCAGAGCTCAGCAACAGTAAAGTGTTGATAGTTGGAATTGGCCATGGACCCATGGTGGTAAATTTTTCTACCAAGCCAGCAGGGCCATCATTAGGCCAAGCTGCTGCGAAGTTAGGCCAGAGTAATTTGCTTTCTACATCGCCCAACCAAGGCATCGCAATATTGCGCGCATAAAACAATGCAGAAAAGAAAGCGGCAAAGAACATAATCTCAGAGAAGATGAACCAAGCCATCGACCAACGATAAGAAACATCTACGTTGACACCATTCTTCCCAGAGTTTGACTCAGCAATCGTATCGCCAAACCAGTTATAGAGCACGAATAAAATCCATGCAACACCAATCAAACTCAAAGCGCCGCCCCAAGAGGTTTGATTTACCCAGCCAGACATACCCGCGCCAAAGGCGATTAAGCCGACTGCTGCCATAGCAGGATGTCTAGATAGCGCTGGGACAAAATAGTATGGGGTTGAATTGGATGACATCTTATTCTTTCTACTCAATCAAAAAATAATCAATGGGATACAACTAGTTTCACTATCAACAGCAGGATGGCCATAAAAATCAAGGCACCAACAACACCCGCAATGATAATGTGCACAAAACTTAGTGAAGCTACATCTTCTTGCAAACCTGCCTTTTTACGCACCCCCAAAAAGCCCCACATAACGGCCTTCATAGACTGCATAAAACTACTTTTTTTCTTCATAACACTACCTTCGATTTAGGCGCCGGAGGCGTACCACCCAACCCCAACTCAAAGAAGGTATATGACAAGGTGATTGTTTTCACATCATCAGGCAAGCCTGCGTCAATCACAAACACTACTGGCATCTTCTTAGTTTCGTTTACTGCTAGCGTTTGTTCCTGAAAACAAAAACACTCTAATTTAGTAAAAAACTCAGTCGCACTTTTAGGCGCATAACTCGGTATTGCTTGAGCCCGTACTGTGCGGCCAAGATTGTTTGTCACTTCATACACAATCTCAGTCATTTCACCAGGATGAACTTCCAAAAAATTCTTCACCGGCTTAAAAGTAAAAGGCCCGCGGCTATTGGAATCAAATTCAATTGTCACCGTACGGGCATAGTTCACTTGTGTATTACCAACTCGATTAGGGCTAAAGGCTCGTACACCGTAATCATTCTTGCTAGTGACAACATTAATTCCAGTGACCTCACACAAGGCCTTATACATCGGAACTAAGGCGTAACCAAAACCAAACATCATCACTGCTGCGATTAAGAGCTTTAATAAAATCTGACGATTTAAAGTTTGAGTAGTAACCATCGCAATGAACGGGATTAACCCATCCAACTCCGTTTAATCACAATTCCAATAAAAAAGACTAGAACAATGCTCAGAAGCACAAACCCCAATCTACGATTACTCGCGACTAGGGCTTGTTTTGCTGAAGAATTAAATTCCTGCTTCACGCATCTGCTCTGCACTAGGCGGAGTCTCAAAAGTATGATGTGGCGCTGGTGAAGGTATTGTCCACTCCAAGCCTTTAGCGCCTTCCCATGGATTCATTGCTGCTTTTTGGCCCTTGCCACGATAAGCAGGCATCACTACGAAGAGTAAGAAATACACTTGTGACAAGCCAAAGCCCAAGGCACCAATCGATGCAATTGCATTGAAGTCAGCAAACTGGGTTGGGTAATCTGCATAACGACGCGGCATACCAGCCAAGCCTAAGAAGTGCATTGGGAAGAAGGTCAAGTTAAAGAAAATCATGGAAGACCAGAAGTGGATCTTGCCGCGAGCTTCACTAGCCATATAGCCGGTCCACTTAGGACACCAGTAGTAAAAACCAGCAAACATAGCAAACAATGAGCCTGCTACCAAAACATAGTGAAAGTGCGCTACAACATAGTAAGTATCTTGAACGCCAATATCAATTGGGGCCATCGCTAAAATTAATCCAGTAAAGCCACCCATTGTGAACACGAAAATAAAGCCGATCGCCCACAACATTGGGGTTTCAAAGGTCAGAGAACCTTTCCACATCGTTGCAACCCAGTTGAAAATCTTGACGCCAGTTGGCACAGCAATCAACATCGTTGCATACATGAAAAACAGCTGACCAGTTACAGGCATACCAGTTGCAAACATATGGTGAGCCCAAACGATAAATGACAAGATCGCAATAGACGATGTTGCATAAACCATAGAGCTGTAACCAAACAACGTTTTTCTGGAGAAGACGGGAACGATTTCACTGACGATTCCAAATGCTGGAAGAATCATGATGTAAACCTCTGGATGACCGAAGAACCAGAAAATATGCTGGAACATTACTGGGTCACCGCCACCGACAGCAGAGAAGAATGAGGTACCAAAGTGACGGTCGGTTAAGACCATGGTGATTGCGCCAGCCAATACAGGCATCACAGCGATCAACAGGTAAGCAGTAATTAACCAAGTCCAACAGAACATTGGCATCTTCATCAAAGTCATGCCAGGAGCACGCATGTTCAAGATGGTCACGATGATATTGATCGAGCCCATGATAGAAGAGGCGCCTAATAAATGGAGAGCAAAAATTGCCATATCCATTCCGGGACCCATCTGCAAACTCAATGGAGCATAGATTGTCCAGCCGCCTGATGGAGCGCCACCAGGTACAAGGAATGAGCCAAATAACAAGATTGCAGCCACTGGCAAAATCCAGAAGCTAAAGTTATTCATACGAGCAAATGCCATGTCGGATGCGCCGATTTGTAAAGGCACCATCCAGTTAGCAAAACCAACGAAGGCTGGCATGATCGCACCGAAAACCATCACCAAGCCATGCATGGTAGTTAATTGATTAAAGAATTCTGGGCGGAAGAACTGCAAGCCTGGTTGGAATAATTCCAGACGAATTCCCAAAGCCATCACGCCGCCAGCTAATAAGCTAACAAACGAGAAAATCAAATACATCGTACCGATGTCTTTGTGGTTGGTTGCGAACAACCAACGGCGCCAACCATGTGGCGTGTGATCATCATGCGCGTGATCGTGTGCGTGGTCTATGGTAGTAGAGACTGTGCTCATGGATTACTCCGGTTTCGTTTTATCTGTATTAATGAATGGATTACTTGCCGCCACGTGCGGTAATAATTTCTTGGGTCTGAATGACTTCACCCGTCTTATTACCCCATGCGTTACGTGTATAAGTCATGACTGCAGCGATATCACCATCAGGAATTACGCCAGCCCACTTCGGCATTGCGCCCTTACCGTTAATGAGAATGTTGTATTGGCCTGCTTTTGGCCCTAAGACCATTTTGCTGCCATCCAATGCTGGGAATGCGCCTGCACCCTTGCCGTTAGGCTGATGACAAGCAGCGCAGTTAGCTGCATACACTTTTGCACCGCGCTCTTTCTGCTCGTCCATGGTGTAAACCTTAGATGGATCTTCGCCAGCGCCACCCATTTCTTTTTTCTTTTCAGCAACCCAAGCCGTGTAGTCCTCTTGTGAAACGACTCTCACAACAATAGGCATAAAGGCATGCTGTGCTCCGCACAACTCAGAACATTGGCCACGGAATGTGCCAATCGTTTCAGCCCTAAACCAGGTATCACGTACAAATCCTGGGATTGCATCTTGCTTTACGCCAAACGCTGGAATAGTCCAAGCATGAATCACATCATTAGCAGTGGTAATCAAACGAATTTTCTTACCAACAGGGACAACCATTTCGTTATCCACTTCCATCAAATACGTATTTGATTTTGGTGCGAGATTGTTAATTGCTTCGCGCGAAGTTGACAGGGTTGATAAGAAGCTAATGCCCTCACCTTCACCCTTGATGTAGTCATATCCCCATTTCCACTGATAACCAGTAGTTTTAATGGTGATATCTGAATTCGTTGTATCTTTCATTGCCACAACTGTTTTAGTTGCGGGTAATGCCATGCCAATGACAATCAAGAGCGGAATGACAGTCCAAATAATCTCAACTGTTGTGCTCTCATGGAAAGAGGCTGATTTGTGACCCAATGATTTGCGATGCTTCAAAATTGAATAAAACATCACCCCAAATACGCCGACGAAAATCACTGCACAGATCACCAACATCATCCAATGCAACCAGTGGATTTCTTGCATGATTTTGGTGGCAGGTGCTGGAAAGTTCAGCTGATATAAAGCCGGTCCGCCAGGCATATTTTCTGCTGCCTGTGCAAAAGCAGTACCAAAGGCTGCTACTAAATAGAGCGAAGCCCTAGTGACTTTTCCAAATAAATTCATCTTATTCTCTGTTTATTGTCTTGAGCAAAGTGCTTAAATACCCCACCAAATGCTCAAAAAAGCGGTTTTAAGCCATTACGTACTGCGATGATTATAGGGTTAATTGTGCACAACAACAAATCTAGATAAGTTAGCCTCATTCAATCTTGACAATGCTTAAAATGATAGTAAGCACTTACACTTAAGCAGGATATTACCTAGTCTTGCGTCCAATTTGATTTGCATCGATATAGGCGACATTATCCTGAGCCTTGCTGAGCTGCTTTCCAATGACCCATGCGTGCCCATAAACCACCTCTAAAGTCATTTTTTGGGGCAAAACACCTTGGTTAGGGACTCTAGAATCTGACATTTGAAGTAATTTCAGCGCCTCAAGATCAAGAAGCAATAGTGCATTGGATTGGTAATCAAGGGTAATAAATTCCATATCCATGACAGGATCAGAAAAACGTTCTCCTAAAAGAGCATCCCCCATGTCGTGCATATCCCAAGGGCTTAATAAATTCTTTGATTTAACGAGGCCGGGCTCAAGGGCACGGAACTCCTTTCCAGTATCGGGCCCCAAATAACTGAATGTAATCAGGCCGCCCTCTCGTAAGACACGCCAACACTCACGCAAAAAATGTCGTGGATCGGCCAAGTCCTGCAATAAGAGATTACTCAATACCAAATCAACAGAATTGTCAGGAAGATTAAATTTACCTTTTGCCAGGTAATGAGCTAAGGGATTTGTATTTCCCCGAAATAAAGAGCGCCAATGCGATATTACTTTTGAGCGCCACATTTCAAATCTTGCAATGCCATCTTCTGTAAGGCTATGAATATTGGCATGGGGATAGCGTTTTGCAAAAAATGAAAAATGTTTTCCCGGAAAGTCTGGAACGATTAATATATCTTTTACATCAAGCTTGACGATAGCAAGCTTTTGCAACATACGATCTGCAATTTCGTCTTGTAACCATCTGATTGGGTGGGTCATTCGCTCAGTATACTCAGCGCCCCATGCGATTTCTAGAGAAGATTTTTCAATCCATTAATAGCCAAGTTTTACCAAGCGCTTGTATCGCATGCGAACGCTATCAACAGCATTCTATTTGTGCACACTGCTTGCAATCTTTAAATGTTAATGGCCTATTCAATTATGAATGCTGCTATCAATGTGGCATCACTCTGAATGCCGGAGAGCTCAAAGAACGGCGCTGTGAACAATGCCATCTTCACCCCCCGTATTTTGATGAGACCTATTGCCTAGATCACTATGAAGGAGCACTACAAAATGCGCTCCATCAACTGAAATATCAAAAGCGTTTGGCCTATGCGCATGGGCTTGCAAATACATGGAATCATCTTTTTTCAATACCACTCAAAAATATCCGAGCAAACTATCTTCTTCCTGTACCACTAAGCACTCAAAAATTATCTGTGCGGGGCTTTAATCAAAGCTGGGAAATTGCACGCAAAATGACTTGCAATCCAAGCATTCAGAAATTGCCTTACGCGCTAAGACGTCATCATCATGAATTTCAACAGGCAGGAGGCAGGCTTGCTGCACGGCATTTAGCAATTGCGGGTATGTTTTATATAAACGATCAGTTTATGGAAGTTCTGCGAGGCCAAAGCATCATCGTTTTTGATGACGTCATGACTAGTGGAGCTACTCTTAATGAAATTGCCCGCGTTCTGAAGGACAATGGTGCATCACACATCACTAATTGGGTTTTACTCAGAACAGTAAAAGTACCGCATGTTTAATATTGTTTTATTCGAACCAGAAATCCCGCCAAATACGGGCAATATCATTCGGCTCTGCGCTAACACTGGAGCAAAGCTGCATTTGATTGAGCCTTTGGGCTTTCCTATGGAAGATGCCAAACTGCGGAGAGCAGGGCTTGACTACCACGAGTTCGCAAAAGTCAAGGTTCACGCCAATTGGGCGCAGTTTCTAAAGGATGAGCAGCCAGACTCCCAGCATCTTTTTGCTTTAACAACCAAAGGCAGCGGAAAGTTTCATGAGGGTAAATACAGTCCTAATGATTACTTTGTTTTTGGCTCTGAGACCAAAGGGATTACTGAGGAAGTTCGCAACACCATTCTAGAAAAAAATCGCATGCGCTTGGCTATGCAAGATAGCAGCCGAAGCTTGAACTTATCTAACACTGTAGCGATTGTGGTATATGAAGCCTGGCGCCAAAATGGTCTTGTAGGCGGCAAGTAAGAATTGAGTTAAAACTAAGCTGTACTAAGTTTCTATTTTTGGGTCACGACCCATTAACTTTTTCAATGCCTCTTGTGGCGAGAGTCTTCCGGATAGCACCTCGCCCATCATCGCAGTAATTGGCATCTCTACGCCCAAGCGTTTTGCCAAGTCTCCAACTGCAGCGGCACAAAGCACGCCTTCGGCAACATGACCCAAGCCAGTCAAGATTTCAGCCAAGGACTTGCCTGCAGCAAGCTCAAGGCCAACTCGTCGGTTACGAGAAAGGTCTCCGGTTGCCGTCAATATTAAGTCGCCAACACCTGTGAGACCCATACAGGTTTCTGATCTTCCGCCTGCTGCCTTTACTAAACGCATCATCTCAGCCAAGCCCCTTGTAAGGACTGCAGCACGAGCATTTAAACCCAAATCTAAACCGTCACCGATGCCAGCTGCAATTGCCAAAACGTTTTTAATGGCGCCGCCTAGCTCCACACCAATCAAATCGTCGCTTGAATAAATCCGCATATTGCCATGATGAAAAGCGGCTTGAGCTACCGCACATAAATTTGCAGAAGTACTGGCAATTGTTAATGCACAAGGCATTCCAGAGCCTACCTCAGATGCAAAACTAGGGCCAGATAATGCGCCATAAGAATGTGAAATACCATGGCTATGCAATTGATCTTCACGTTCAACCACTTGATGTGGCAGGAGCGCCGTAGCCGGCTCCAAACCCTTGCAAAGCCAAATGATATTTAAAGGGTGCTCTGCAATTTTTAATACCTGAGCAATTGTTTCTGAGAGTGCAGACATTGGTGTTGCAATTACCAATAAATCATTGACAGAAAGTCTTTTAATTGCGACTAAGAAGTTATTTTCTAATGCAATATTTTTGGGTATCTCAATACCAGGCAAGTACGAGCGGTTCTCACCGCTCTTCTCAATATCTGCTAATTGGTCTTTGCTGCGAGACCATAAACACACATCCCCATCCTTGAGGTACCGCGCTGCTTGTGCAGCCATCGCTGTTCCCCAGGCTCCAGCACCAATCAGGGTCACTTTCATGATCTGTGTGCTCGCTGTTTAGGTCTAATGAGGAAGAATTATTTTGCTCTCATCAGTAGCTTCGCTTTCTTCGCCAGCTGCCTGTTGAGCTTGCATGAGGCGGTGCTCATACATACCTTGGAAATTGATTTCATTTAGATGAATCGGCTGGAAGCCTGCGCGACTAATAATGTCGGCAATATTTGAACGAAGATATGGATACAAAATAGTTGGACAAGCGATACCCAACATTGGATCAATTTGTTGCGGTGGAATATTGCTGAATTCAAAAATACCCGCTTGCTTAGCTTCAACTAAAAACAAAACTTTTGAATCCACTTTTGCAGTCACAGTAGAAATAAGGGCTACCTCAAAAATATCATCACTTAATGGAGTAACCCCAATATCAATCTCTACTTGTACTTGAGGCTCAGCAGCGACAGACAAAATCTGTGGTGCATTGGGCTGCTCTAAGGACAAATCCTTAAGATAAATGCGCTGAATTGCAAATCGAGGCTCTTTTGAGTTATCAGCCTCTGCTTGAGGTGCGGAAGATTGTTCAGTCATTGCTATCTTTCTTGACGAATAAATACATTAAACCAATAAAGGATCGAGCTTGCCTGCGCGATCTAAAGCCACGAGATCATCGTACCCACCAACGTGGGTCTCACCAATATAAATTTGGGGAACCGTACGACGCCCTGTACGTGTCATCATCAGCTCACGCTGTGCCGGATCACGATCAATCAAAATCTTTTCTAAATTGCCGACCCCTTTTTTGAGCAATAGTTTTTCAGCCATTACGCAATATGGACAAACTTGGGTGCTATACATGAGAACTTGAGGCATAGATCTATTGCTTCACTAATGGAAGAGCAGCTTGTTTCCAGGCTTGAACGCCACCATCTAGGGTTCCAATTTCCTCAAAACCGAGTTTTTTAACCTCATTAATCGCCTTGCGAGAGTGGGCACCGGTTTCGCATACGAGTACCACTGGATGCTTACGGTCTAATTTCAGTTTCTCAATCGCTGCTGAAATATCAGCTGGGTTAATCAATTTAGCCCCCGGTAATCGACCCGCTTTATAAGCCGCTTCAGGGCGCAGATCCAAAACATGGGCCTTGCGACGATTAATCCAAATAGTGGCCTCAGTAGGCGACAAGCCTTTTCCGCCAATAAGCGTAGATAATGTAGGTAGGAAAAGCGCAGCGCCCGAAACCAACAGGAGGGCAATCAGCGCTAAATTATCAATTTGAGTGAGAAAGTTCATCACCGGATTATAGAATGGCTCTATGAAACAACTTGTCCTTATTCGTCATGGTGAATCCACCTGGAACCTTGAAAACCGCTTCACTGGCTGGGCAGACGTTGACTTAACCCCAAAAGGTGCCGAACAAGCCATGTCCGCTGGCGAAGGCCTCAAAAAAGCAGGCTATGAATTTGACGTGGCCTACACCTCAGTTTTAAGACGCGCTATTCGTACACTTTGGCACATTCAAGACGCTATGGATTTAATGTGGCTGCCCGTAGTCCATAGCTGGCGATTAAATGAGCGGCATTACGGTGCCCTCACCGGTCTTAACAAAGCAGAAACTGCTGCTAAGTATGGTGACGAACAAGTCCATATCTGGCGTCGCTCATATGATGTGCGCCCTCCATTACTAGAACTTAGCAATGAGCTCAATCCTAAAAATGATCAACGCTATTCAAAATTGAATGCTGCTGATATTCCTTTGGGCGAGTGCCTCAAAGATAATGTCGAGCGCGTAATTCCTTTGTGGAATGAATCCATTGCGCCAGCGCTTAAAGCTGGTAAACGCGTACTGATAGTCGCGCATGGTAATAGCATTCGCTCTCTCATTAAATACTTAGATCAAATGTCTGACGAAGCCATTATGGAAGTGAATGTTCCTAATGGCGTACCCCTTGTGTATGAGCTTGATGACAATCTCAAACCCATTCAACACTTTTATCTGAACTAGGATTAAAAAGAAATATGCGCCAATTTCTAAAGAATTTTGCTCTCATCTCAGTTGGTTTGATTGCTGGTATAGCAGCAACCATTCAACTGTCAGCAACCGCCCAGCAAGGTGTTCAGCTACCGCTCGATGAACTACGTACGCTCTCAAATGTCTTTGCACAAATCAAGCGTGAATACGTTGAACCGATTGAAGATAAGCAACTCTTAACCGATGCTGTCAAAGGCATGGTCAGCAGCCTTGATCCACATTCAACCTTTCTCGACAAAAAAGATTTTTCTGAAATGCAAGAAGCAACCTCAGGAAAATTTGCCGGCCTTGGAATTGAGATTACCTCCGAGGATGGTGTTGTTAAGGTTCTAAATCCAATTGAAGATAGTCCTGCTGCACGTGCTGGGTTACAAGCAGGTGATTTAATTACTCGCTTAGACGATAAGCCAGTTCGCGGCATGTCACTTGATAAAGCAGTCCGCACCATGCGCGGTACGCCTGGCACTAAAATCACACTAACCGTATATCGCAAGAGTGAAGAGCGGAGCTTTCCAGTCACCATCACTCGCGCAGAAATTAAAGTGCAATCTGTTAAAGCAAAGATTCTCGATAACGATATCGCATGGGTTCGGGTAACTAGCTTTCAAGAACGTACTGTTCCTGATCTTGCTAAAAAGTTAACGGACCTTGCCAATCAAAACCCAAAGCTCAAGGGCATCATTCTTGATCTACGAAACAATGGCGGCGGCCTCCTGCAAGGCGCAGTTGGCGTTGCTGCGGCCTTCTTGCCAGCCGATGTAGTGGTAGTTTCTACCAAAGGCCAGGCACCGGATTCTAAACAAGTATTTAATGCCACACCAGCGATGTACCGCCTCAGCGAGCCTGGCGACCCATTGGCAGGTGTACCAGAGATTTTCAAAAAATTACCAATGGTTGTGTTGGTCAATGCCTATTCGGCTTCTGCTTCTGAGATTGTTGCGGGTGCCCTACAAGACTATAAACGCGCAACTATTATTGGTAAGACGACCTTTGGTAAAGGTTCCGTACAAACCGTACGCCCACTGACAAATGATTCTGCACTAAAGATCACCACCGCTTATTACTACACGCCGAGCGGAAAATCGATTCAGGCATTTGGCGTTAAACCTGATATCCCGGTTGATCAAAATAAAGATGGCGATCCAGACGATGTATTGATCACCCGTGAAATCGATAGTGAAAAACATCTGCGTAATAAACAATCAGCGGAAGATAAGCTCATTAAAGATCGGGAGAAGCGTCGCCTGGAAGAGTTACAACGCATTGAAGAAAAGAATGCAAAGAAAACTCCTGAAGAAAAAGAAAAGGATAAGAATAAGAAGCCGCCTGAGCTTGGTAGCGCAGATGACTTCATGCTGTCACAGGCACTTGCATTCATTAATGGTCAGCCGGTGAAGCGCTCTTCATCTAAGCTTGAGTAATTTACTGGTCTGCACATGAATGATGAGCAGTTACTTCGCTACTCAAGGCACTTACTCCTTGAAGAAATTGATGTTGCAGGCCAAGAAAAGCTCTTAAGCTCTCACGTCCTAGTTATTGGTGCTGGCGGCCTGGGAAGTGCAGCAGCCCCCTACCTCACTGCTGCTGGTATTGGCCACATTACGCTGATGGACCACGACCAAGTTGAGCTGACCAATCTACAGCGCCAAATCATGCACAGCGAGAAAAGTATTGGTAAGAGCAAGGTCAGCTCTGGAAAGCAATTTTTATCACAGCTCAATGCGGGTATTCAGATTGAAACTGTTGAGGGTAAAGCAACAACAGCACTTCTAGATGAGTTACTTCCTAGCGTTGATATTGTTTTAGATTGCACCGATAACTTTACAAGCCGCCATTTAATTAATGCGAGCTGCGTGAAGCATCAGGTTCCATTAGTTTCTGGCTCAGCACTCCGCTTTGATGGTCAGATCAGCGTTTTTGACCCATGCAATCCTACCTCGCCTTGTTACGCCTGTATCTTCTCTCCCGATGAAAATTTTGAAGAAGTTAGCTGCTCTTTGATGGGAATCTTTTCACCACTGGTGGGCATTATTGGCGCCATGCAAGCGGCACAAGCGATACAAGTACTGATTGGTTTTGGGGAAGCCTTAGTAGGCCGTATGATGCTTTGGAATGCTCGCACCACCCAGATAAATGAATTCAAAATCTCTCGCAATCCCGAGTGTTCGGTTTGCGGCAAAGCGCATTAAGCCATTAAACGCTCTAGGGCTTTAGCTTGCTCGTCGGGCTCATAAGCCTTTAGGACTCTGGGGACCCGGGACTTTAATAAGCCTACATTCGCCTTTAATATCTCGCGCTTGACCAACAACAGCTGGCTAAAGTGCATTGAGAAATCAGTCAACCCCATACCAAGTAATAACCTGGTTAGGGAAGGATCGCCAGCCATTTCGCCACATACTGCAATTGGAATATTGGCGCGTTTAGCTTGCTCAATAATATTTGCAAGCAAATGCAAAATTGCTGGATGCAGTGGATCATATAAGTGAGCCACGGCATGATCCGCGCGATCAATTGCTAAGGTGTACTGAATTAAATCGTTCGTACCAATTGATAAAAAATCAAAGCGATTGATAAACAGCGGCAAGACAAGAGCGGCAGCTGGGATTTCAATCATGGCACCCACTTGAATATTGGGATTAAATGCCTGACCACGTTGATGCAACTGCTGCTTCGCTTTTTCAATTAGGCGGAAGGTTTCATCTATTTCTTTGGCATGAGCCAACATCGGAATCATGATACGAGCCTGGCCGTATGCGGAAGCCCGTAAAATTGCTCGCAACTGAGTTAAAAATATTTCTGGTTCTGTTAAAGACCAGCGTATCGCCCGTAAGCCCAATGGTGATACACCAGTTTGAGAGACGTCGCTGCCGCCAGCGCCCAATGCTTTATCAGCACCCACGTCAATTGTTCTAATGTTGACTGGCAATCCATGCATCAAATCCACCACACGGCGGTACTCTGAAAATTGTTGCTCTTCGTCTGGCAGTGCCTGCTTACGATCCATAAATAGAAACTCAGAGCGGAATAAACCAACCCCTACAGCGCCCAATTTCAAGGCCTGAACCGCATCTTCGGGTAATTCAATATTGGCAAACAACTCAATTGCAACGCGATCAGCTGTTTCAGTTTTACTATGTTTGAGCTGCTTTAGCTTACGAGTCTCTTTTAAATCCAGAGTTTGTAGCTTGCGGTATTCCTCAAGGAGATTCTCGTCTGGAGCAACGACTACGACGCCTTGTTCACCATCTAAGACCAGCCAATCACCATGACGAATCATTTCGCTGGCATGACGGACCCCCACCACAGCAGGAATCTCCATACTGCGCGCCACAATAGCAGTATGAGATGTCTTACCACCGAGGTCTGTTACAAATCCCGTAAAAGCAGAGTCCTTGAAGCGCAACATATCGTGGGGCGCAATATCGTGAGCCACGATAATAGAATCAACACCAAGATCACCAGACGACATGATGTCAGCACTATCAAGTGAATCCTTTTTCTGAGCATTTAAAGCTTTCACGACCCGCTCAGCTACTTGTCGAATATCGCTAGCGCGCTCTTTTAAATAAGGGTCTTCAATATCCGCAAACTGCTCTAACAAGTCATTTAATTCAGTTGTCAAAGCCCAGGCAGCATTCATACGTTGTGAACGAATTAATTTTATTGGCTTTTCAGTTAAAGCAGGATCAGCAAGGATCATCCCATGAACATCCAAGAAAGCAGCCATCTCTTGGGGTGCATCTTTGGGTAAGCCTTTGCGAAGTTGATTGAGCTCTTGGCGAACTTGCTCAAAAGCATCTAATAATTTCTGCCCCTCAGCCTCTTCCTTTCCAGGCTCAACTAGATAATGACTAACCTCTAGTGCTGCGCGCGAAATCAGTACCGCCTTGCCGATGGCAATGCCTTTGGATACCGGAATTCCGTGTAACGCAAAAGTCATGCTTACTCGCCTTCACCAAAGCGGTTATTAATTAATTCTGTCAAAGCTTGCATCGCTTCATCAGCTTGATCACCAACAGTCTCGAGCGTTACCGTGCTACCAATACCAGCTGCCAACATCATGACTCCCATAATGCTCTTAGCATTGATTTGCCGCCCATTGCGTGACAACAGTATTTCACATGGAAATTGGGCGGCCAATTGAGAAAGCTTGGCAGAGGCCCGGGCATGTAAACCTAATTTATTGATGATCTCAATTTCAGCTACTGGCATTGCGTATAGAACTCCTCAATTATTGTTCTGCAACTTTTGCACCAAGCCGTAAGATTCCGTTTTGACCGCCAGCAAGAGCTTTTTGAGCCAGATCTTCCAAGTTCTCTCCGCGATGCGTAATGCAACGCATCAGCATGGGGAGATTTAGCCCTGCAAGCACAACAACTGGCGCACTTAATCCCGATAAAGGGCCAAGGGCTTCTAACTTAGAGGCTACATTAGCTGGTGTTGCGCCCATCACATCCGTCAAAATAAGAACGCCGTTACCAGTATTTACATCATAGGCTGCTTTCATGACTCGATCAAAACTAGCCTTAATATCCTCATAGGGAGGGATATCCACCGCTCTCACACGCTCTGGCGAAGCGCCATAGGTATGTTCAGCAAATCCCAGCATTGCGCTAGCAACAGGTGTATGAGCAACAATGACAATTCCAACCATGTTATGACAATTCCTTCTCTAGTGCTTTTAAGAAAAACTGTGAAACATCAAACCTACTTTGTTCAGTAATTTCAACAAAGCAAGTGGGGCTAGTAACATTAATTTCGGTAAGGTAGCCACCAATTAAGTCGAGTCCAACCAAGAATAAACCACGCTGATTGAGAACAGGTGCAAGTCTTTCTGCAATCTTCCTCTCAACTTCAGTCAATGGCATTGCCACACCTTTACCCCCAGCCGCTAAATTCCCGCGAATCTCATTACCCTGGGGAATGCGTGCCAAACTAAAAGGCACCACCTCACCGCCAATCAGTAAAACTCGTTTATCGCCTTGCGCTATTTCTGGCAAAAAGCGTTGGACCATCAGGGTTCTAGCGCCATTTTCACCAAGCGTTTCAACAATACTGGCTAAATTTAAGCCATCTGACCCAACCCGAAAAACGCCCATTCCGCCCATACCATCTAAAGGCTTAATAACGATATCGCGATGTGTTTGATGAAACTTTTCAACTGCACTGAGCTCACGTGTAACTAGCGTTGGTGGAATCAGCTCTGCAAACTCAGTAATCGAGAGTTTTTCTGAATGATCACGAACGGCGGCAGGATCATTCAATACTTTTGCACCCTGACGAACTGCAGCAGATAACAACCAAGTGGTGTTGAGATACTCAATATCAAATGGTGGATCAGTACGCATGAATACTACAGAAAATGACTTCAGGGAACGTGACTCGATTGAACCAAGTTCAAACCAAGAAGTAGAGCTAGGCTTAATTACAAGGGTTTGACAATCTGCAACAACGAGATCATCTCTCCACAAAATATTACGGCTCTGACAAAACCATAAATGATGGCCTGCTTCTTGAGCGACACGCATTATTGCCAAAGTAGAATCTTTTTTTTACTTTAAAAGATTCGAGAGGATCGGCAATAAATAGAAAGTCCATATTCTTCCGGATTAATCAATCCGCTTCAGCATCAGGATCGGTGCGCTCAAGCTCTAATGAAGCCGCCAACAATGCTAAGCGCGCAACTACTCCATATAAGTAGAAACGATTTGGGGCAGCACTACCTGGCTTGGCACTCATATCGGGCATTGAGTTCTGTTCAAAAGCGAGCGGTACAAAATGCATGCCAGGTGCATTGAGATTTTCATCGGGACCACGATCCGTATGAACACGATAGAAGCCGCCAATCACATAACGATCAATCATGTATACCACTGGCTCTGCTACTGCCTCGTTGACCTTCTCAAAGGTATATACGCCCTCTTGAATCAATACATCGCTGACCGCTAAACCCTCTTTAACCACACTCATCTTGTTACGGTCTTTACGGTTCAAGTCCTTGAGCTGGGAGGGATCATTGACTACCATAATGCCCATTCCATAGGTACCAGCGTCTGCCTTTACAACAACATATGGCTTGTCTTTAATGCCATATTCACGATATTTTTTAGCTGTCTTTTTGAGGATTTGCTCTACTGCAGTCTGTAGCTCTTCCTCACCTTTGCGCTCATGAAAATTTACATTAGAGCAACTTGTAAAGTAAGGATTAATCATCCAAGGATCGATATCCACCACCTTAGCAAACTTCTTAGCTACCTCTTCATAAGCTGCGAAGTGATTCGACTTACGACGGATATGCCAACCAGCATGCAAGCCGGGCAATAGATATTGCTCGTGCAAGTTTTCTAGAATTGGTGGAATGCCAGCAGATAAATCATTATTCAAGAGAATGGAGCATGGATCAAAATCTTTCAAACCCAAACGTTGCTTTTTCAAACCCAAACGAGAGAGGGGCTCCATCAATAGACGATTGCCATCTGGCAACTCAATCCAAGTCGGTTTTTTAATTTCTTCTGAAAAAGTACCCAAGCGAACATTCAGACCAGCTTGACGCAAGATAGATGAAAGACGCGCAATATTTTGCAAATAGAAAGTATTGCGCGTGTGACGCTCTGGAATTAATAATAAATTTTTAGCTTCTGGACAAATCTTCTCAATTGCAGCCATCGCGGCCTGTACTGCCAAAGGCAGCATCTGCGGAGAAAGATTATTAAAACCGCCGGGGAAAAGATTGGTATCAACCGGGGCCAGCTTAAAGCCTGAGTTACGTAAATCAACCGAGCAATAGAACGGCGGGGTATGTTCTTGCCATTCCAGCCTGAACCAACGCTCGATGGTTGGGGTCGCTTCAAGAACCTTTGACTCTAATTCGAGCAAAGGACCGCTTAAGGCAGTGATGAGATGTGGAATCATTCCACCATTGTAAGATTATTAAAAGAAAGACGCGGGATCCTAGGATCCCGCGCTTAAAAACTAGGCGGCATATGAAAGCTGCCCAGTGAGGGGTAAATCTACAGATTAAGACTCGTAGGCAGCCTCACCATGTGAGCTGATATCTAAGCCTTCGCGCTCTTCTTCTTCCTTCACACGCAAACCAATCGCCATATCAATCAATTTGAATGCAATGTAAGAGACCACGCCTGACCAAATCAGGGTAGTAATCACGCCTTGAGCCTGAATCCATAATTGGCTAGCAATGGAGTAATCAGGGGCAACAGCATTTGCTACGTAGTCCCAGATACCGGAGCCGCCCAATGCAGGATCAGCGAATACGCCAGTCAATAAAGCACCGGAAATACCACCAACACCGTGAACACCAAATACATCTAAGCTGTCATCAGAGCCTAACATCTTCTTGAGACCTGTAACACCCCAGAGGCAAGCGACACCAGCAAACAAACCAATTGCGATGGAACCCATTGGGCCAGCAAAACCAGCGGCTGGAGTAATAGCAACTAAGCCAGCTACGCAACCAGAGGCAGCGCCCAACATAGATGGCTTACCTTTGAGAACCCACTCAGCAACAGACCAGCTCAATACAGCAGCAGCAGTTGCTAAATAAGTATTTACAAAAGCCAATGCTGCGCTACCGTTTGCTTCGAGTGCTGAACCAGCATTGAAACCAAACCAACCGAACCACAAGAGTGCAGCACCAGTCATTACATAAACTAAGTTATGTGGCTTCATTGCCTCTTTCCCGTAGCCAACACGCTTGCCGATAACGTAGGAACCCACCAAGCCAGCGATTGCAGCATTGATGTGAACAACGGTACCGCCAGCAAAGTCGAGCACACCTTTTTGCCATAACCAGCCAGCACGAGCAGTAATAGCCTCAAGGGATGCAGCATCTTTGATATCGTCAGGACCAGGCCAGAACCAAACCATGTGAGCGATTGGCAAATAGCTAAATGTGAACCAAATGATCATGAATATCAAGATTGCAGAAAACTTAGCGCGCTCTGCAAAGGAACCAATGATCAAGCAGCAAGTAATAGTGGCGAACACTGCTTGGAAAGCCATGAAGACAAATTCAGGGATCACAATACCTTTACTAAAGGTTGCTGCTACTGAATCTGGAGTCATACCGCCCAAGAACAAGCGATCAAGTCCGCCAATAAATGGACTACCTTCGGTGAACGCAAAGCTATAGCCGTAGATTGCCCAGAGCACAGTAATCAAGGAGAAGACCATAAAACACTGCATGCAAATCGACAGAATATTTTTGCTACGCGTTAAGCCACCATAGAACAAAGCCAAACCAGGAAGTGTCATTAACAGCACTAATGCTGTACATACCATCATCCAAACGGTATCCGCTTTATTACACTTTTCAGAGCAAAGAACGGGCGCAGGTTCTGCAGCAGCAGGAGTTGCAGCTGGAGCAGTTACTGCTGGCTTTTTAGCTTCGTCAGCAGCATACGCTGGCGAGCTAACCATTACACCGGTAGCGCCAATGGCCAAGGCCATAGCACCGCCAGCAACGAGTCGTTTCATCCAAGTTAACATTTTGAACCTCTCTTTAAAGTGCTGACGCACCGGTTTCACCGGTGCGAATACGAATGACGTGCTCAACTGAGGTGACAAAAATCTTGCCATCACCAATCTTGCCTGTACGTGCAGATTTTTCAATTGCTTCAATCGCACGCTCCAAAATGCCATCTTCAACAGCAGCTTCAATTTTTACCTTCGGCAAAAAGTCGACTACATACTCAGCACCGCGATACAACTCAGTGTGTCCTTTTTGACGGCCAAAGCCTTTAACTTCAGTGACGGTAATGCCCGAAACTCCCACTTCCGAGAGAGCTTCGCGCACTTCGTCAAGCTTGAAGGGCTTGATGATTGCGGTAATTAATTTCATGTGTTTCTCCGTTCAGAGGTGGAAATTAGAAAGTTTTGGTAAGAGATACAACAGCGCCAGACTTTCCGAGGTTGCTTCCATTTGGGCTTGAATAGGCATATGAACCCTTAACTGTTGCAGCGGTTGTACCTACATAAGCCGCTGAAGCGGATAAACCACCGCCAAAGTCTTTAGTCACACCCAACTTCCAGTCGGTATATGAATATAGGGTGCTATTGCTAATAGCGCCTGTTGAACTTCCTGACTGATACTGAGTTCCCTGCCAGTTGGTTGTACCTTTTAACTGGCTGCCAGCGACGTATTGATAACCTACGTGGCCATTAAGAGCTAAACCCCAAAAACCAGTGTCATAGTTCATTGTCAGATCTGGATAGTAAGAGCCAGTTGAGTTGATGTTTCCAAATAATGGTGTAACAGCATAAGAAAACTTAGCAAAACCAGTTACAGGACCGAATGTAAAGTTCTGCGCTACATAGATCTCTGTTGTGTTTGGATTGGCATAGGCACCATTACTATTCGGAATACCCGAAGTTGGGTAGTAGTACTGCAAAACACCTAGGTCTGATGCAAAACCTTCTCCAATCAACTCTTTCTTAATACCAGCATAAAAATCCATTTCGATTGGCGCACTGACGTTGCCGTAGGTGTTACCCTTTCCGGAATTGCCGCCACTCAGACCATAAGAATCACCAATCCAGCTAATCGAGCTGTTCCAGTTACCAATGTAGACACCACTTTCGTGAGCGTAGTCAAAGCCACCTTGAATCGCTGGCTTGAAGTTTGACTGGCTGATACCGCGGTAACGATAGTCGTTGACTACGGTTACGTTAGCGGTAATCGGGCTAGCTTCTGGAGCCTCTGCTGCAGGGGCTGTTTGTGCAAAAGCGGCAGTAGCCAACAAGCTTGATGCTGCTAGCGCGATCGCTGATTTTTGCAAAGTTTTCATGTGTTACTCCTTACTGGTTGTAATAAAAAATGGGGTGAATGCTTAATGCATGAAGCGATATTGATGGGTTGGGCATTCATGGATTTGTCGCAAATCCCCCAAATAAGGCACTTGCACTCTTTTGGTGCTTAATATTGCACCATGTGCGTGAATTTTGAGCTTTTCAGGCTGTTTTTAGCCTTTTTGCCCCTTTTTCTCCGCCCAACATAAAATATCAATTTGTGTCTTTTATGCAACTTTTCATAGAACTGCGAACCCCATCATGCAAAAGCCAGGCGAAATCCTCGAACAAATTCAACGTATCGCCAGTGATATGCAAAACAAGGTGGGCGACGCTATTCGGAATTCACCAGCGCAAGAGATTGAAAAAAATGTACGTGCAATGATGAACCAAGGTTTTCAGAAAATGGATTTGGTTACTCGCGAAGAGTTCGAGCTGCAAGCTAAAGTTCTTGCTAAGACTAGAGAAAAGTTAGAAGTACTTGAAGCAAAAGTTACTGCTTTAGAAAAAACTTCGTAGGTTTTACTCTGGATAAAACTCATTAAAGAAGCTGGCGTATTCTTCTTTAGATAGTAATGTTTTTGCATCGTCAGTATTTGTGTTTGTATGCAATACCGATATCTGATAAATCCATGCATCTCCATTGCTCGCTTGCCGCGTGATCCAGCGCACTCGCATTTGTTGTTGCTCTTTGGCATTTAGCTTCAAGACGATGAAGAAATCTGTGGTTGCTAGCTTCTGACGATTACTCGTCTGGTAACTTGCCGCCTCTTCAACTACCATCCCGCCTGAAGCCTTTGCTCTCTCAAGTAAATTATTTTTTAGCTGGGTAATAATTTTCTCTGTTGCCACCGCTTGATTAGATGGCACTTGTATCGAGCTAATAGAGTAAATATCATCATCGATTTTTACTGCCTCGAGCGTTTGTAGAAACTCTTGTTCCTGATAAGGAATGCGGCGCTCTAATTTATCAGGCTTACCTGGAAATAAAGCGGTATATCTCTCTTGGGGTGATTGCACTGTGCGCCAATCTAACTTGGGGCTACAGGCTATTAGAAGAATCGCTCCCGCTAGCAATACACAAGCCTTGCTGGCTCTAAACAATACCTGCTCCATGGGCTTGTTGGTCAGCATGGTAGCTAGAGCGCACCATTGCACCGACTGCGGCATGGGAGAAGCCCATAGCGTATGCCTTTTCCTCGAACATCTTGAAAACATCAGGATGTACATAGCGCCTCACTGGGAGATGATGGCCTGATGGGGCAAGGTACTGACCAATGGTGAGCATGTCGATATCGTGTTCACGCATATCACGCATTACTTCTAGAATTTCTTCGTCTGTTTCGCCAAGGCCGACCATCAAACCACTCTTGGTCGGAATATGAGGAAAGCGCTCTTTGAAGTCTTTCAAAAGCTTTAGGGAGTGTAGATAATCAGCGCCTGGTCTGGCCTCTTTATACAGACGCGGTACAGTTTCTAAATTATGGTTCATTACGTCTGGCAAACCATTGGGCGCATGCTCAGCAAAAATATCTAAGGCTTTGTCTAGGCGCCCACGGAAGTCAGGGACCAGGACCTCAATCCGAGTGCTTGGTGAAAGGGTACGCGATTGAGAAATGCAATCGACGTAATGCATTGCACCACCGTCGCGCAAGTCATCACGATCCACGCTAGTGATCACTACATAATTTAATTTCAGTGCAGCAATGGTGCGCGCCAAGTTGGCTGGCTCTTTTTGATCAAGTGGGTCCGGTCTACCGTGGCCTACGTCACAGAAGGGGCAGCGGCGAGTGCACTTATCCCCCATGATCATGAAGGTAGCGGTACCTTTACCAAAACACTCGCCAATATTGGGGCAACTTGCCTCTTCACAAACAGTGACGAGTTCATTTTCTCGGAGGATCTTTTTGATCTCGTTAAAGCGAGAATTTCCAGAGGCGGCCTTTACCCGAATCCAGTCCGGCTTTTTCAGAACCTCTGTTAGCGGAATAATCTTGATGGGAATGCGCGCAGTCTTCTCGCTCGACTTTTGTTTACGAGTTGCGTCGTAGCTAAGGTCTTGACGAAGCTCTATCGTCGTCTTGGTATCGGTCTTATTGGTGGTCATGAGACATTAGTTGCTTATGTAAATGCTCTAAAAGTCTTTGGCTAATAGTGTCTCCATTGTCCTTGATCCCAAGAGTTTGCATATCCACTGTCTTTAAGCCCTCATAGCCGCAAGGGTGGATACGTCCAAAAGCCTCCAGATCAGTTGCCACATTCAGCGCTAGACCATGATAGGAGCAGCTTTTAGAGACCTTAAGGCCCAGAGCAGCCACCTTTGCTCCAAACCACTCTGCTGATACCCCAGGCTGCTCTGAAACGTAAATACCGGGTGCTCCTGGATGTCTTTCTGCCTTAATTCCAAAATCTAACAAAGTATCGATGAGGGCTTGCTCAATGCGAGAGACCAATTCTTTTACAAAAATGCCTAGGCGTTTGAGATCAAGCAAAAGATAGATCACGATTTGACCAGGCCCGTGATAAGTAATCTCACCACCACGATCAACTTGCACTAGCGGAATTTGATTGCTAGGCGAATGTAAATTACTAGCATCGCCCGCAAGCCCCAAAGTAAACACGGGAGGATGCTCTAAAACCCATATCTCATCAGGTGTTGTGCTATCTCGCTCTTGAGTAAATAGTCGCATCGCTTCATAGGTAGAGACGCAATCTACTAAACCAAGATGCTTTACTAAAGCAGACATGACAATAAATTAAAGAACAATACTAACTAGCGGATGGGTAGATAAAGTTCTATATAGCTCATCTAGCTGCTCACGACTTGTAGCTGTAATTGGCAAGGTAATGCCTAGGTAGTTGCCATCCTTAGACGGTCGTTGCTCAACCTTAGTCTCATCAAATGTTGGATCAAATTGTTTTGCAATATGAATGATTGCTGGAAGATATTCTGGATTAGCTTTGCCCATCACCTTAATCGGAAATTGGGAAGGGTATTCGATGAGTGATTTTTCTTCGGCCATATATATCCCTGATTTTTCTTATTGCTTACGGTGATCTGGCATGCCCAACCAGGCACCAGTGATGATGTTGCGAATGCAATGTAATCTACGATGAAAGAAGTGATCTGCCCCAGGAACTACTTGCACAGTAAGCTCTTGCGGGCGCGCCCAGTCCAAAACATTAATCAAGGGAATGGTTTCATCTAATTCTCCATGAATGAGGATAGTATCTGCTGGTACTGGGGCTAATGTCCATTTACCTGCCGCGCTACCCACCATCACCAAGCGCTCCGCAGGGCGGCCAAGATCAGCGAGTCGTTGGACCAAGTGACTACCAACAAAGCTGCCAAAAGAGAATCCAGAAACTGCCAGCGGCAAAGTGTTCACGCTTGAAACCCAGGCTTGATTGGTGGTGGCCTCATATTTTGACCAGCTTGAAGGGGTGCGCATCCAATCAGTTGTATGTAATAGATCCTCCAACTCGCCAACACCTTCATCATGTACGCCAGCAGTCCCGCCTACTCCCCGGAAATTAGGGCGCACGCTGATATAACCCAATTGATTGAAAGCACGCGCCATAGTCTGCGCTACTTTGTTATCCATTGTGCCTCCCATCAGTGGATGAGGGTGCGCTACCAATGCCAAGCCGCGAACTGTAAAAGAAGGATCGCTTTTTAATTCATCTGGCAGATCGATAGACATTTCCATCGCACCAACGATTCCTTCAATATGAATTACTTTTGTACGGCCATTCATGGGAAAACCTTCAAGTAACTATGACAACTGCAAGCGCTCAACTGGGCGGCCAGCAATTAAATGTGATTGAATAATTTCTTCAACATCATCCTGATCTACGAATGTGTACCACACACCTTCTGGGTAGACCACCATCACAGGACCATCAGCACAACGATCTAAGCATCCTGCTTTGTTCACACGGATCTTTCCAGGCCCAGAAAGTCCAAGCTCTTTGACTCTATTTTTTGCATACTGAAATAATGCAAATACATTATGACGATCGCAACAATCTTCGCCATTACTGCGTTGGTTCAAACAGAAAAACAGGTGGTGTGAAAAGCTCATAGAAAAATTATATTCGTCAAGGTTTCGGTTTTAGTTCTGCTGCGTTATAGACTATCCAAACTAAGGCAATTGGTAACCATACCACCGATACCCATTGCATTAACTCATTAAAGTGTAATAAGCGTCCCTGATGCCAATGCCGTAAGTTCAAGATGAAATAGGGATTATCGGGCAAGACATTAATAGCGATAGTGCCAGTAACTAAACAAAATAATGCCAAGAAAAGTCTTCTTTTTTGATTAAGGCTTAAAGCCCACCTCAATAAAATGCTTGCCAACACCATTCCCCAAAGGGCTCCGGCTGTTAGCCATATCAGACTGAACTCTAGGCCAAACTGAAGAGCGGTAAAAAAAGTTTTCATCACCACAGTTAAACAAAGCAATCCATTGAGAATTCGCCACTGCGGAGCCTTAGCGCGTAAGCCTGAGGAAAGTAATAGAGCAACGCCAAGCCAACAGAGTGCAGTAATCACCGTTTCTTGAGCTATATGATTAATGACCAAGGTTCCCCAATCAATCGAAGCAAAAATAGCATGCCCCCATACGCCGGTACCCAGCCATGAACTTTGGGGATAGATTTGTGACCAAGGAAACAATAAGAAGAGTGCGCATGCAGCCCAGTTGAGGCCAAACCATTGATCAAAGCGACGACGAATGACACTGCCTGATAACCATTGCGGCCCCAGAGGAATCGCTAATAAACCCCCTAATAAACCCCCTAATACATTTGCCCACCAATCCATCTGACTAGGGATGCGAGTGGGTAGCCAGGATTGAAGCGTTTCGACAGTCAATGCGAGCAGGGCACTAAGTGCTAAAGCAATGCTTAATGCCACAAAATTACGCCAACGGGGATAAGTAGCAAAAACCAGTAAAAACCCAAAAGGAATGTATGCCAGGATATTGATGGACACGTCAAATAGGGTAATAAACCGAGGTAGCGGTGCCTGTATCCAGGCCCAAGCATCAATACCGTTGCGGAAATCAAAATCAAAGGGATTTAAGCTGACATAGATAATCAGTAGCGCATAGCTCAGGCTCATTGCCCTAGCTAAAGGCATGGCCTGTAGAGGCCATACAAGCTTATAGGGACGCTGGTCTTTTTGATCCATCCCACAATTCTAGGTCAGACCTTTCTACAATGGCGAAATGACTGCTAATTGCATCCTCGAACGTGTTGCCCAAACTCAATCTACCAATGACGATCTTTTAGAGCGCTGGCGCGCTGGCGAGCTCATTGACCCAGTAGCGCGTATTGCCCACAAACAAACGGCTGGTAAAGGCCGGGCTGGGCGCACCTGGCTAGCCAATCCAGAAGACTCGCTCTGCTTTTCATTGGCGTTTCCATTCAAAAGAAAGCCCGCTGAACTGACTGGTCTTAGTCTTTCAGTAGGGCTAGCAGTGATTTCTGGAATCGCACAAGCATACGATTTAGATGAAGCTATGCTTTACCAAACTGGTCTGCGCTTGAAGTGGCCTAATGATCTACTGCTGAATAACGCAAAACTTGGTGGCATCTTAATAGAAGGCGGTCAAGTAAAAACAGGTGATCCAACTTGGATGATCATTGGTATTGGCATGAACTTACGCCATGCTCAGCAGATTGAAAGTAACTTAGGAAGTGAATCGGGTTTAAAGGTTGCTTCCCTTGATCAATTTCTTCCATCGCAATCAACGCTACCTGATGTGGAATACCTCTGGTTAAAAATTATTGCATCTCTAGAGCATCATCTGAGTGAATTTGATCAGCACGGTTTTGGAATCTATCAAGAGCAATGGAAAACATGGGATGCCTATCTAGGTCAGACCGTATGGGTATCTGGCGCAGGTAGAGAACCTATCCATGGTATTGCTCAAGGCATAGATCAAGCAGGCGCATTACTATTGGAACAAGCTGATCAAACAATTGCCATACATGCGGGCGATATTTCTTTAAGAGTACAAACATGAGTCTTTACTTGCTATTTGATGTTGGTAATACTCGCCTTAAATGGGCTGCAGTTGAATCAACACAACAGCCATCAGATCGACAAAAAAAATTGTGGGCTTACTCTGGATCCATCAGTAGTAAATCTTTAGCATCACCTGAACATAGAGCTGAGCTCGCAGATTACATTGCTAAAACTTTGCCAAAACCTGATGCCATTGGGTTTACTTGTGTTGCCGGTAAGGGGGTTATTGAAAATCTTCAATCCCTATTTCCACAATGGAGTGACATATCCTGGAAGCAGCTCAAGGGTGATAGCCAATACAACAGCCTACGCACTCTCTACCAAGATCCAAGCAAGCTTGGTGCGGACCGCTGGGCCGCCGTGATTGGTGCGCGCGCACTATCTAATACCAACACACTCATCATTAACGCTGGTACAGCCACAACCATTGATTTGCTTAGCTCCAATGGCGTTCACTACGGTGGATGGATATTGCCTGGACTTGAATTAATGCACAAAAGCTTAGAAGGTAATACTGCTCAATTGCCACTCGCCGTTCGTGACGAGACCAGTTATGGTTTTGGCTTATCTACGAATAATGCAATCATTAGTGGTTGCGATGCTGCACAAATCGGTGCGATTCAATATGCAATTCAATTAGCAAAAGAAATGAATCATCCTGTTGAAAAAGTTTGGATCGATGGTGGCAATGCCAAAATTTTGGCGGCGCAGATGAGTAAATTTAAAGGACAATCTTCATTAACAGTAGAGTCAACCGAAACTATTGAAGGCTTAGTGCTACGCGGTATTTGGGCCTGGCTATTGCAAAATCTTTAAGAGCGGATCTTGCCTAATAGGCTAGTGGTAGAGCGCTCATATAAAAACGGAATAGCTATTGCTTTCCCACCCCAAGTTTTTACCAAATGTGTTTCTGCAAGAGTATCAATCTCATAATCACCGCCCTTGACGTAAATATCGGGACGGATTTTCTCAATTAAACTCACTGGTGTTTGCTCAGTAAAGAGCACGACCATATCCACGCTTTCAAGAGCTGCTAGTAAAGCCTGGCGATCTGCTTCAGAATTAATGGGCCTGTCATCGCCCTTGCCCAGCATCTTGACGGAAGCATCTGAATTAATACCCACCACTAAGCTGGCTCCTAGTGCGCGAGCCTGGGCTAAGTAGCTTGCATGCCCACGATGGAGAATGTCAAACACCCCATTGGTAAACACTAGAGGTCTGGGAAGTTTTGCAATGCGAGCAGTCAGCTGATCTAAAGTGCAGACCTTAGACTCAAAAGAAGGTGGGGGTAAAGAAGTCATGACTCAATATTAATGGCTTTAGCTGCTTTCGAGCGATATTAGCCAGAATGTCTTAGACTTGGGGACTGCCGATCCAATAAAAGAAGTTACTACATGCCCCACAAGACAATTCGCCAAGTTTTTACCTGGGTTTTTGCCCTACTTGCCTTTTTATTGGGCGCCCATACTGTCAACGCTGCTCCTAGCTGCAGCCCTCTACTATCCCAGACCTTCCCACGCCTACAGGATGAGGTACCTCAAAATCTTTGCCAATACCAAGGTAAGGTGGTTTTAGTTGTCAATACCGCTAGCTTTTGCGGATTCACAAGTCAATATGAAGGTCTAGAAAAGGTATACGCCAAATACAAAGATCGAGGCCTCGTCGTTTTAGGCTTTCCATCCAATGACTTTGGTCAACAAGAGCCAGGGAGCAATAAAGAGATTGCGGACTTTTGTAAAAATACTTATGACGTGAAGTTTCCGATGTTTTCAAAAAGCTCCGTCTCAGGAAGCAATCCGAACCCACTCTTCAAAATGTTGATTGCTAAAACTGGCACAACGCCAAAATGGAATTTCTACAAATATTTAATTGATCGAAATGGCAATGTAGTTGATTCCTATGGCAGCATGACCAAGCCGACAAGTAGCAGTATCACTGCCGAGATTGAAAAACTCTTAGGAGAAAAATCTCCGTGATTAAAAAAAGAATTGCCATTATTGGCGCTGGTATCTCGGGCCTTGGGTGTGCTTATGCTCTAAGGCAGCATCCTGAATTTGATCTGACCTTATATGAGGCTGGTAATCATATCGGCGGACATAGCAATACAGTCGACTTCAAGTGCAATATTAATGGTGAAGAAATCACTCATGGTGTTGATACTGGTTTCTTAGTGTTCAATCGCAAAACCTATCCACGTTTAGTTCGCCTCTTTGAAGAAATTCAAGCGCCGGTAGCGCCCTCTGAAATGTCTTTTTCTGTATCAATTGATGCATCCGATAAAAAACACCCACATCAAAACATTGAATGGGCAGGCAATGACCTGAACTCTTTCTTTGGACAACGTTCAAATCTTTTATCTCCCTCATTCTGGAGAATGGCTTATGACATCTTGCGCTTTAATCGCCTAGCCTCCAAGCTAGCTCATGAGCAAATTGAGGCAGGCCATCTTTATAAAGAGCCCGATGAAACTATTGCCAAGTTTTTAGATCGCAATCGATTTAGCCAAAGCTTTAGAGAAAATTATTTTCTACCAATGATTGGTGCAATCTGGTCATGCTCCGTTAGGCAGATGCTCGAGTTTCCGATTCAAACGATGGTACGCTTCTGTCATAACCATGGTTTGCTACAAATTCAGAACCGGCCGCAGTGGTTGACCATTCAAGGTGGCTCTCGAGAATATGTAAAGCGGATTGTTGCCGCTCTGGAGGCCTCTAAAGTCAAGATTGTTCGCGAGGCTGTTGTGCGCATCAATGTAAAGCAAGATAGTGCTTCTCGAATTGAAGTGCTTAGTCAATCTGGATCTGTGTTTTTTGATGAAGTTGTAATGGCTTGCCACAGCGATCAAGCACTTGATCTCGTGCATGGCATCGATCAGCAGGCCAGAAATATTTTGGCAGCGATTCCTTACCAAAAAAATCGTGCCATTCTTCACACCGACGAACGCTTTCTACCTGAGACAAAGCGTTGTTGGGCCGCTTGGAATTACACCGCTAAATCCGGCATGAACATCACATCAAAACAGCATGTGAGTGTGAACTACCTCATTAATCGCCTACAACCACTACCTGCACAGCTAAAAGACACTCCAATTATTGTCAGCCTGAACCCTGCATCAGAGCCGGACCCAAAACTGGTTCATCAAGAAATTCATTATTCGCATCCAGTATTTGATATGAGCGCCATTCAAGCTCAAAAAGAGTTGCCGCTCATTCAAGGTACATCATCGATCTGGTATTGCGGAGCCTGGACTGGTTTTGGCTTTCATGAAGACGGCTTGCGGTCGGGCGAATTAGTAGCAGAAGCTCTAATAGAGGGCATTCATTTGCCTCAGGTTGCCCATCCCAAGCAAGATGCCCAATAAATGAATCAGCCAAAGATTAACTTTGGAGTTGTCAAACATCAGCGGCTCAGACCTGCTAAGAATGCCTTTGGATACGGTGTTTTTACACTGTCGATACCGATGCGGGCCAGAAAGCACAGGCCGGATCTCCTAAGTCAATATGGGCTTAATGACAATCGTTTAGGATTATTTTCATTCTTTGATAAAGACCATGGTTTAGGACAAACAGATAGTCTGCAGTGGATTGAAAATATTCTGCAAGAAAACCAAATCCAGAATGTTGATGGAGAAATTTGGTTACAAACATTTCCCAGAGTTTTAGGTTATGTATTTAATCCGGTCAGTTTTTGGGTATGCACACGTGCAAACGGCCAAGTGCAAGCTGTATTAGCAGAAGTGAATAATACCTTTGGCGAGCGACACTGCTATCTATTGCATAAAAATTCTGGCGAGGTGTTGCGCTCTGGTGAAACCCTTAATAGCCAAAAAGTTTTCTATGTTTCACCATTTTGTGAAGTACGTGGTAACTACCATTTTCGCTTTCTATTCCCCCAAGATAGCAGTAGCGGACAAAACTCTGTTTATCGAATTGAGCTCCACGAGGATGGCCTACCACTGATTAATACTAGTATTAGCGGTAGTAGCCGCCCCTTGAGTCAATCCACGCTTTGGCTGGCGTTTTTGCGTTACCCACTCATGAGCCTTGGGGTAATCTTCCGAATTCATTGGCAAGCATTGAAATTGTGGGCAAAAGGTGTACCCTTTCACTCAAAGCCTAATCCACCGGAATTTGAAGTTAGCAAATGAATCGTCCAGGACAATCCTTACTCTCGCGCCTTAATTTTGGAAGGCCACAAAGCCGTACCCAAGCGCGTAAATCTCGACTAGGTACAGAGACACTATTAAGTCTCTTATCCCAACTCAGCAGCGGCCACCTCAAAATGACCTTGCCTGACGGAAATATCAGAGAGTTCGGCAATAAATCAGATCCATTGCATGCCGAGATTCAAGTTTTGGATTGGTCTGTATTCAAGCAAGTACTGTCTCACGGAGATATTGGCTTTGCTGAAAGCTATATCCGCGGAGAGTGGGACACTCCAGACTTGAAAGCTATTCTTGAGCTTGCGATTCGCAACCGTACGATTCTAGAAAAAGCAATTTATGGAAGTTGGTATGGCTCCGTTCTTTACCGCATCAGACATTGGTTACGTGATAACAGCAAAAATGGTAGCCGCAAGAATATTCATGCCCACTATGACTTAGGCAATGCTTTTTACACCTTGTGGCTAGACCCCACTATGAGTTATTCCAGCGCCTGGTTTTCAGAGGGTGAAAAACAATCTCTTGCTGATGCACAACGCGCCAAAATTAGACGCATTCTCCAATCGCTCGATACCAAGCCTGGTGATCATGTATTAGAAATTGGTTGTGGTTGGGGTGGCGTTATGGAAGAAGCTCTACGAAGCAATATTGCCATTACCGGACTGACTCTTTCAACCGAGCAAAAAATATTTGCTGAAGATAGGCTACAAAAGATTGAATTGCAAACTGGGAAAACCAAGTCTTTTGAAGTCCGGCTACAGGACTATCGGGATTGCCAAGAACAATTTGAGGGTATTGCCTCCGTAGAAATGTTTGAAGCAGTTGGTGAAAAGCACTGGCCAGAATATTTTCAAACTATTGCTAAATGCCTTAAGACTGGTGGTAAAGCTTGTATTCAAACTATTGTGATTACTGAAGAGCTCTTTGAGCGTTACCGCCACAATACTGATTTTATTCAGCAGTATGTCTTTCCTGGAGGAATGCTACCCTCACGGACTAGCTTTAAGGAAAGCGCTGCTAAGGCTGGACTGCAGATTGAGGGTGAATTTGCTTTTGGGGCTGACTACGCTAAAACACTTTGCCTTTGGAGAGATAATTTCAATCAAAAGCTTCATGAAGTTCATGGTTTAGGTTTTGATGAAGCCTTTGTTCGTCTCTGGAATTTCTATCTCATGTATTGTGCCACTGGATTTGCAGAGCGCAATATTGATGTTGTGCAATTTACGCTGAGTCATCAATCTGTCAATACCTCATCGGACGCTCTGAGCGCATGAAGCAAAAAGGTATTCCAAATTTTTCCGGACAACGTGTCTGGATCATTGGTGCATCCAGCGGAATTGGTGAAGCCTGTGCTCAAGCGCTGATCAAAGTTGGAGCAAAAGTAGCTCTCTCTAGCCGAAGAGTTGGGCGCTTAAATACTTTAGCAGCCCTCGGGAACACAGAGCAATCACTTGTGTTGCCTTTAGATGTGACTGATGATGGTCAACTGAAGAATGGCTATCAATCAATTCTAGGCACATGGGGCGGGGTTGATTTACTGCTGTTTGTATCTGGCGTTTATGTACCACTACGTGCAGACAACTTTGACATGGATGCCGCAGAACAAACTATCGATGCAAACCTTTTAGGCCCCATGAGGGCTGTTGCGCTCGTACTTCCTGAGATGCTCAAGGCACATGCTGGTCATATCGCCATTGTCGGTAGCGTTGCAGGCTATAGCGGGCTTCCTAAGGCCTTGGCATATGGGCCAAGCAAGGCAGCCATTATCAATTTCTGCGAGACGCTCTACTATGACCTGCTTCCTCAGGGTGTTAGCGTCCATATGATTTCTCCAGGCTTTGTGGCTACCGAAGCAACTGCTCAAAATGATTTTGAAATGCCCGCCTTAATTAGCGCACAAGAAGCTGCTACTGAGATTCTAAGTGGCATTGAAAAAGGAGAGTTTGATATTCATTTCCCCAAGAGATTTTCGAGATTCTTAAAATTTCTCAGAATCCTACCTTATCCAATCTACTTCTGGATTGTGCGCCGCTTCGTCAAAATCTAAGAAACGGCTTGTAAAGCAATTACTGTTTGTATTTATCTTTACGAATTTTTTCTTCAAGATGATCCATGACTGCTATTGCTTTAGCTTTTGTCCCAGCGATTGAAGGAGAAGTTACGTACTTACCTTGCATCACAATTGTTGGTACGCCATCAATACGATAAGCCTCTGTCAATTGCTTTGCTGTACGCGCCTTAGAAACCACAGCGAAAGAGCGATAGGTCGCCAAGAAGGTATTACGATCAATGCCTTGGGACGCAACCCAATCTGCGATCTCTGACTCAGTCAATAAGCGTTTGTTCTCTTTATGCATGGCATACATGACTTTTTCGTTGAGGGCGTCACCCTTACCCAGCGCCTCAAGTGCATAGAACAATTGACTATGTGGCATGAAGTCATCACGAAATGCGACTGGGACTCTGCGGAAAACGACATCCTTGGGCTGACGTTTTACCCAGCTCATCAGCTCTGGTTCAAAGTCATAGCAATGCGGGCATCCGTACCAAAAGAACTCAATAGCTTCTACCTTACCTTTAGACTCTAGGGGCTGAGCAATCGGAAGAATGCGGTAATCAAATCCTTCCTCAATCTTTTGGCCTTGTGCAACAACAATTCCACTGAGGCAAACCAATGCTAGAAATGTAAATAGTCCTTTAGTAATTGAGATCATGATTTACTTGATTTAATCAGGGTTGGTTTAATCCCCATAGTATTTAACTTATCGCGAAGAGGATTGGCCTCTTCAGGGCTGTTATAGGGGCCAATACGAACACGCCACAAGGTATTTCCGTCGGCAGTAACTTCACTTAATTGCGCCTGAATGCCTTGGATTGCTAAATTTGCTTTTTGTGCATCTGCATCAGCACGCTTTATGAATGCTCCTGCCTGCAGAAAATAAACGGCATCTGTTTTTGGGGCAGGTGTAATTTCAGCTGGCTTCTTACCATTTGCCAAATCTGTAATCGGATCAGATGTTGCAGCAGAGGGAGACTTGCCTTGTAAGGGCTTATTCAAATCTAATTGCTCAACGGGAGCGGCAGACTCACCTTCAGCAGGCGCGCTAAAAGGCTTGATGGTTAAAGGTAAATTGGGCGCGCGAACTCCAGGCTTCTCTTGGGGGGTATTTTTAGAAAGGTAAAAAGCGATTGCAAAGGCAATGCCTAGGCCCGCCCCTAAGCCCAATACAAAACCTAAGATAGTTCCGCCGTATTGGGCGCTCTTCTGGTCAGTCTTGATAAAGCCAGTTTGTTGATTCGGTTTTTTCATGATTGCCTCATCTTACCTTTTCACTTCATACCCTGCTATTACATCTTAGCGGGTGCAGATACCCCTAATACTTTTAAACCATTTTGCAGCACTTGGCGAGTGGCCAATAGCAACGCCAGGCGAGCCGCCTTGAGGTTTTGATCATCCACCAGCACCCGGTCTGCGTTATAGAAGGTATGAAAATCCCCCGCAAGGTCTCGTAAGTAGAAGGCGAGGGTATGGGGGGCCAATTCAGCCGCAGCCTCGGTCAATAGCTCAGGGTACTCAGCCAAACGACGCAATAAATGGTCTGAAGCTTTACTTTGTAATAAAGATAAATCAGCAGAGGCTAAATCAGAAATTTGACCGCCCCACTGCTGCAAGATCGAGTTGATACGCGCATGAGCGTACTGAACATAAAACACCGGATTCTCATCATTTTGCTGCAGGGCGAGATCAACGTCAAAAACGAATTCAGTATCCGCTTTACGGGAGATCAAGAAAAAGCGTACTGCATCACGACCACGCTGCAAGGCGAGTTCTCCTTCTTCGGGAGTCATCTCTGGAGTAATCCCACCAGACCACTCAACCAAATCACGTACGGTGACATAAGAGCCCGCACGTTTAGAAATCTTGACCTCCTCACCATGACGCATAACGGTCACCATCTTATGCAGAACATACTCTGGGTAAGTCTTTGGAATATCCCACCCTCGCTTTTGTGCTACACCCTGCAAGCCAGAGCGGACGCGGGCTATCGTGCCATGGTGGTCGCTACCCTGTACGTTAATGACTTTATGGAAACCCCGATTCCACTTGCTGGTGTGATACGCCACATCAGGAACAAAGTAAGTAAAGCTACCATCAGACTTACGCATCACACGATCTTTATCATCGCCATCGTCGGTAGTTTTCAACCATAATGCGCCTTCAGATTCATAGGTCTTACCAATGCCTTGTAAATCGCTCACAATTTGCGCAACACTGCCATCGGTATACAAAGAAGATTCTAAGTAGTAGCAATCAAATTGAACACCGAAGGTTTTTAAATCAATGTCTTGCTCGTTACGCAAGTAAGCAACTGCAAATTGACGAATCGCCTCAAGATCATCTTGATATTTTGGGGAAGCCTTAAAAGCAGCTGCAATCTCGGCAATGTATTCACCGTTATAAGCCTGCTCTGGCCAGGTAGTATCACCGGGCTTTAAGCCATTTAAGCGAGCCTGAACTGATAAAGCTAAATTAGCAATTTGCACACCAGCATCGTTGTAATAAAACTCACGATGTACTTTGACTCCTTGGGTGGCCAATAAATTTGCTAGCGCATCACCAAGAGCAGCTTGCCTGCCATGGCCTACATGCAATGGGCCAGTAGGATTTGCTGAAACAAACTCAATCATGGCACTTGTCATTGGGGTCTGCTCTTTTGGCAGCTCGCCAAAATGAACGCCTTCAGCAAGAATCTCATTGACTACCGCTGTTTTGGCGGCATTGCTTAAACGGAAATTAATAAATCCAGGGCCAGCAATCTCACAAGAAGCGATGAGCTTTTCATAGTCCGACTCTTTTTGTAGACGATCAACCAGGGACTGGGCCAGCTCTCTAGGGTTAAGCTTCCAGGCCTTAGACAGCTGGAGTGCGATATTGCAGGCAACATCACCGTGATCTACGGCCTTAGGACGCTCTAAGCGTGGTGCAGGAGGCTTGTCTAAGCCCAGCTCCTCTGCAAGGCTCCCAAGGGCACTGCTCAGCATCTCAATTAAACGATTTTTATTGGTCGACAACATAGAAGAGTGAGTTTATCAGGTGGTAAGCTATCAAAATGATCTATCAATTTCGCTCAAAGGCTGGTCCAGATGTCATTATGCTGGCGGATCTCACTAAGCGAATCTTTGATATTTTTGCTCGTCCGCTCGAACCGCGTGGAATCCTCACAGTTGAGCAACTTCCCAAGCTGATTACAACCCTGGAAACTGCCATCCTCAATGATCTTGAGGAGCGCTCTAAGTCGCAAAGAGCGGATGGAGGAGAAAACCTCAAACTCGCTGATCGTCTTGGACAAAGAGCCTACCCATTTCTAGAGCTCATGAAGCAGGCCAGCGCTAAAGACGAACCCGTAATGTGGGGTGTTTAGTCGATTAGACTCGCCAGTTGGCGACGGGCATCTTCGACAGACTGGCCACGACGTTTCGCTAAGTCCTCAAGCTGATCAGTGGAAATTTTTCCAACATTGAAATAACGCGCATCTGGGTGAGCAAGATAAAAACCACTCACACTAGAGGCTGGGTTCATCGCCATCGACTCAGTCAAAGTCATACCAATATCTTCAGAGCCAATCACTCTCAGTAAGTCTGCTTTGACTTCATGCGCTGGGCAAGCAGGGTAGCCAGGGGCAGGACGAATACCGCGATACTGCTCATCGATCATTTGATCATTTGTCAAAATCTCATCTGTAGCATAGCCCCACAAGTCAGTACGCACCCGGTGGTGCATGAGCTCGGCAAATGCTTCTGCTAATCGATCAGCCAAAGCCTTCAGCATAATCGCACTGTAGTCATCATTCTTTGCCTGAAACTCGGCAACTTTCTTTTCTACGCCATGGCCGGTTGTTACTGCAAAACAACCAAGATAGTCAGCGACACCAGAATCTTTGGGAGCGACGTAATCCGCTAAGCAACGATTTGGTCTACGTACACCATCAATGATTGGGCGCTCAGCCTGTTGACGCAAGTTATGCCATACAAATAGCGGATGCTCACGGGCCTCATCGCTATACAAAACAATATCGTCACCCATCGTATTGGCTGGATAGAAGGCCACTACTGCATCAGCCTGCAACCACTGGCCCTTGATCAATTTATCGAGTAATGCCTTAGCGTCTTCGAACACCTTCCGCGCCTCAACACCTACAACCTCATCATCTAGGATGGCTGGGAATTTACCTGCTAGATCCCAGGTCTGAAAGAACGGTGTCCAATCAATATATTTAGCAATCTCACTCATTGCAAAGTTTTTAAATACTCGGCGCCCAATAAATTTAGGCTTTTCTGGAGTATAGGAAGACCAATCAATCAGCTCACGATTTTTTCGGGCCGCTTCCAATGAAATAGTGGGTGCTGCTTTCTTATTAGCATGCTGCTCGCGAATACGCACATAGTCATCCCGTAAGTCTTGAATGAATTTCTTCGCACTCTCATCAGAGAGCAAGCTGGAGGCAACAGATACTGAGCGAGATGCATCTGGTACATAAACTACAGGCCCATCGTAATGGGGGGCAATCTTTACAGCAGTATGCACACGTGAGGTTGTAGCGCCGCCAATCATCAATGGAATTTGACGCTCACGGAAATAATCATCACGCTGCATCTCTTGAGCAACATAAGTCATTTCCTCAAGTGACGGCGTAATCAATCCTGAAAGTCCAACAATGTCGGCATTCTCTTCTTTGGCGCGCTTCAGAATCTCGGCACAAGGAACCATCACACCCATGTTGGCGACTTCAAAGTTATTGCATTGCAAGACGACAGTGACAATATTTTTACCAATATCGTGCACATCGCCTTTTACTGTCGCCATCACGATCTTACCTTTAGCTTTGGCTTCACCACCACCAGCAATGTGTAGGCGCTTCTCTTCTTCAATATAAGGAATCAAAATTGCAACTGCTTGCTTCATTACGCGCGCACTTTTAACCACTTGAGGCAAAAACATTTTGCCCTCACCAAACAAATCGCCGACGACATTCATGCCATCCATTAGCGGACCTTCAATCACTTCAATTGGTCTACCGCCCCCACCCATAATTTCAGCACGCAACTCTTCCGTATCCTCTTCAATGAAGGTAGTAATGCCATGGACAAGAGCATGCGTTAGACGACCACGCACTGGGTCTTCACGCCAAACCAAGTTTTCAACTTGTTTAGCGCCACCGCCTTTAAATTGATCGGCAATATCTAGCAAACGTTCTGTGGTCGTTTTGCCATCTTTTTCTTTAAAGCGATTGAGCACAACATCTTCAACGCGCTCACGCAACTCAGGATCTAAATCGGCATATACGCCTAATTGACCAGCATTCACAATACCCATATCCATGCCAGCTTGAATCGCGTGATACAAAAACACCGTATGAATAGCTTCACGAACACGATCGTTACCGCGGAAAGAGAAGCTCACATTCGAAACGCCGCCACTAACCTTAGCTCCTGGAAGATTTTCTTTAATCCAACGAGTAGCATCAATAAAGTCAACTGCGTAGTTATCGTGCTCTTCAATGCCAGTGGCAATTGCAAAAATATTAGGATCAAAAATAATATCTTCTGCAGGAAAGCCGATTTCATTCACTAAGATTTCATAACAACGCTGACAGATTTCTGTTTTACGCTTAAATGTGTCAGCTTGACCAACTTCATCAAAAGCCATCACTACAGAGGCGGCACCATAACGGCGAATTAAACGCGCCTGCTTTTTAAAGGGCTCTTCACCTTCTTTTAAGGAGATGGAATTGACGATTGGCTTACCCTGAATACACTTTAAGCCTGCCTCAATCACGCTCCATTTAGAGGAGTCAATCATGATTGGGACCCTGGCAATATCGGGTTCAGAAGCGATCAGATTTAGGAAGCGGGTCATTGCTGCCTCAGAATCGAGCATCGCCTCATCCATATTGATATCAATTACTTGTGCGCCATTCTCAACCTGCTGACGGGCAACTACAAGTGCCTCATCAAATTGATTATTGAGGATCATGCGAGAAAATGCTTTAGATCCTGTGACGTTAGTCCGCTCACCGATGTTCACAAAACGAACATCTGCAGTGACATTAAACGGCTCTAGACCAGAGAGCTTCATTGCTGGCATTACTTTTTTATCTGACTGACTCATGCTGCTACCACGGAATTTTCCCGATAGAAGGCTCGCGGCTTGCGCTTTGCTACTGCATTAGCAATAGCGCGAATATGATCAGGCGTAGTGCCGCAGCAACCACCAACCAAATTTACTAGCCCATCTTTAGCAAAACCATCAACCAAGCTTGAAGTAATGTCAGGTGTTTCATCAAAGCCGGTATCGCTCATCGGGTTTGGTAGACCGGCATTGGGATAACAAGAAATAGCTGCATCACAAATACGTGCGAGCTCTGCAATGTAAGGACGCATCAATGCAGCACCCAAGGCACAGTTCAAGCCAAATGTCAGCGGCTTGATATGGCGTAAGCTATTCCAAAATGCCTCAACAGTTTGGCCTGACAAAATCCGTCCAGAGGCATCAGTCACCGTTCCTGAAATCATTACCGGCAAACGCTCTCCAGTCTCCTCAAAGAATTCATCTAGTGCAAATAGCGCAGCCTTGGCATTAAGTGTGTCAAAAATGGTTTCAACCAAAAATAAATCTACGCCGCCTGCAAATAAGCCTTCAATCTGCTCACGATAAGAAGCTCGCAAAGTATCAAAGGAGACATTGCGCGCGCCCGGATCATTAACGTCCGGAGAAATACTTGCCGTTTTTGGTGTAGGTCCAATTGCGCCAGCGGCAAAACGGGGCTTATCAGATGTGCTGTATTTTTCACAGGCTGCGCGAGCAAGCTTTGCAGAGACTTCATTCATCTCACGTGCCAAGCCAGCCATTTTGTAATCTTCTTGAGCAACTGAAGTTGCGCCAAAAGTGTTTGTTTCAATGATGTCAGCGCCTGCATCCAAATACTGCTCATGAATCTTGCTAATAATTTGGGGTTGGGTCAAAACCAAGAGCTCGTTATTACCCTTGATATCTCCGGGATGCTCAGCAAAGCGGGTATTGCCAGGCAAACCACGGTAGTCGGCCTCAGTTAATTTGTATTGCTGGATCATGGTGCCCATGGCGCCATCCAAAATCAGGATGCGCTGCTTCAGCAGCTCAGGAAGCGCCTGACCACGGGTATAAGACTGTGAAATACCATTAAATTGCATTGATTAACCAGGATAAATCTCTAGAATCCCTTATTCTATTGGAAAAGCCACTTTTCATTTAACCCGGAGTAGGTATGTTTGGAACAATTCCAGAATTTAATCAAAGCCTTGAAATGTTTAAAACCATGTGGGGACAAGGTGCGACTGGTCAAGCTGGCCAATTTCCCTTCACTACAGATGCATCTAAGGCTGCTGGTGGGTTTGCCTCTGCTTTTCCAGGCCTAGACGTAGATGAACTAGAAAAGCGCATCAAAGACCTCAAAAGCGTTGAAAACTGGCTAAATCTCAACCTTAATATCCTTAAATCAACCATTCAAGGCTTGGAAGTACAGCACGCCACGATGATGGCCCTCAAGTCATTTGGAGATGCCGTATCTGCAGCGAGCACCGCAGGAGCTGAACCAAAAGAAGAGTCAAGCACTAAAGCAAGTAGCGTTAAAGCGAAACCACGGAAAACCGCAACACGCCGTCGTCGCAAAGCTGGCGATGCAACTTACCTCGACGAAGTAGGTAATTCAGATGGGCAATAGCCTCACCCATAGCAAAAGTTAGCTGATGAATATCTAGTTCACGCTTAAATAAAACCGGCACAATCTCTCTAGCATGTGCCGGTTTTTTACATGCACCCAGCGTGTCAGCCAAACGGTCATCATGATGGGCTTTTAATTGGGCAATGCGTGGCTTCATACCCGTAAACGGCTTACCGTGTGATGGCAATACCAAGGTATCGTCAGGTAAAGGTAAGTAATCATCTAGCGAAGCTAAATAAAGGCCTAATGGGTCGGCATCCGGGTCGGCGTCGAACACACTGACATTTGTTGAGATACGCGGCAAAAGCATGTCCCCAGAAATCAAGATGTCCAAGTCTTTGCAAAATAGCGATGCATGTTCAGGTGCGTGTCCATAACCCATGATGACTTGCCATTGATGCCCACCAATCAAAACATGTTCGCCATCAATGATGCGGCGATATTGGCGAGGCACACCCGGAACCATATTGCTGTAGTAATTAGAGCGGCCCCGAATTTTTTCTAAATCTTCTGGTGCAGTCAAACCATGCTTTTGAAAATGATCAGCGGATCCCCCACCACCAGCGCGAACTCCAATTGCAGCGCCGCCTTCTTTACAACTTAACCATTGAGCAGTTAAATAATCAGTCATCGAAATCCACAAAGGTACATGCCACTTATCACACAACCATTGAGATAAACCGACATGATCTGGATGCATATGCGTTACCAAAACTCTGAGAATAGGTAAGTTCTCTAGCTGGGTAGCAAAAATCTTCTCCCACGAAGCCCTAGTCTCATCATTCGCAATGCCACAATCCACAATCGTCCATCCCGAGACGCCAGCAATCTCATCACGTAAAAGCCAGAGATTAATGTGGTCTAAAGCAAATGGCAGCTTCATTCTGAGCCAGCGAACACCTGGTGCAACTTCAATAGTGCTGCCAAGCTCAGGAAGCGCCTCTCCTAATGGATAATGAAGAGCGCTTTCCGCTTTTGCCTGATGTTGAGTGGTCATAGTGTGAATTTTTCTTTCAAATTACTATAGCTTTAGGTTTATTTTGACAACTATCCCATCGCCTTGCATCAATTGGTGCGATATCAATCCCGAGAATGGTTTCTGTCACGGCTGCTATCGCACACTTGCTGAAATTGCAGATTGGTCTGATCTTTCTAATCCTGAAAAACTTGAGATTTGGTCAAAAATAAAAGCGCGCAAACCCCAAGCTGCAGAATAAATTCTGATCTCTCGCCTACCTGTTTACATCAACAATTAAACGACCGCGTACATTACCTGCCATCAACTCTTGCGCATACTTCAAAGACTCTTCTAAAGTAATCTCGTGAGAAATTTCATCTAAGGTTTTGAGATCAAGCAATTTACTTAATTGCTCATAGGCAGCAATCCGCTTGGCACGTGGCATAGTAACGCTATTAATGCCATATAAAGTTACGCCACGCAAAATAAATGGTGCAACACTGGATGGAAAGTCCATGCCTTGTGCAAGCCCGCAAGCAGCTACTGCACCATCGCTCTTAGTTTGCGCACAGGCATTAGCTAAGGTATGACTGCCAACGCTATCCACCACTGCAGCCCAGCGTTCTTTTGCTAAGGGTTTGCCTGGAGCAGATAAGGTGGCACGATCAATTACTTCAGCAGCACCCAGTTTCTTTAAATAATCTACTTCAGCCATTCGGCCAGTACTTGCAACAACAGCAAAGCCTAACTTGCTCAGCAGGGTGATAGCAAAACTGCCCACTCCACCTGCGGCACCAGTCACTAAGACCTCGCCATCACTCGGCTTGAGACCATGCTTTTGCAAAGCCATGACGCAGAGCATCGCTGTATAGCCGGCCGTACCAATTGCCAAGGCTTGCTTAGCTGTAAAACCCTTAGGCAATGGAATTAACCAATCCGCCTTTACTCTGGCCTGCTGCGCTAAACCACCCCAATGGCCTTCGCCTACTCCCCAGCCATTCAAGAGCACCATATCGCCCGCTTTAAAGTCTGAGCTAGTGCTTTCAATCACTTCGCCAGCAAAATCGATTCCAGGAACCATTGGGAAGCTTCTGACTACAGGCCCTTTACCAGTAATAGCTAGACCATCTTTGTAATTGAGGGTGGAGTACAGGACCTTAACCCGTACTTCCCCATCTGGCAGGCTAGCCTCATCTACCTGTCCCAGCTCAGCGCGATAGCCTTGTTCATCTTTATTTACCAATACAGCTCTAAACATGTCTCTTCCTTTTATAAGCGGGCATTTTCCCGCAATAAATCCCTAATAGGTTTATCCTAACGAGCATTGCTAATTATGGAGGCTTCCATGAAAAAAATTCTACTATTAACCGCGATTTCTGGCTTGATGCTGACTGGGTGCTATTCGACTCAAATAAGTATGTCTATGGGTAATATGCGCCTCATCACTTCTAGCGCCAATCCACAGGATGTCATGGACTTTGCAACAAAGGCTTGTAGAGGTGATTTTTATGAAGGCGCTAGCTTTCTTTCTAAGGCAAGTAACGAATATCGCTTTAAATGTGTGAAGGCTGAAGAAAACGAAATATTGATTCCCATCCCAGGGACAACGATCGCTCCTGTAGCTAAAGCACAAGCAAAGTAAGCAGAGTTTGATGGCCCCGTTTACCTCCCAAGAATTACGTCAAGGATTCGCATCATTTGCAACTGGGGTCACTGTGATTACCTGTCTTGATGAAAACCAAGCTCATCACGGCGTCACCATTAGCTCATTTAATACAGTTTCTCTCGAGCCGCCACTGATTCTGTGGAATCTTAAAAAGCATTCTCGATTAATGCCTTGGGTAGAAGCAGGCAAGAAACATCTCATCCATGTGCTAGAACGTTCTCAAGAAAATTTGGCGATGCACTTTGCCACCGTCAAACATGATCAATTTATTGGGATTGAGCACAAACTTGCTCAAAGTGGTTTAGCCCAAATTGAGCACTGCGTTGCTTACTATGAGTGCGAGACTGTCTCAGTATATGATGGCGGAGACCACAACATTATTCTTGCTAAGGTCATTAGCTTAAAAAATTATCCAGAAAAAGAGCCTCTCATTTTTGCTCGAAGCAAATTTGTTGGTCTTGATTTTGCAGAAATAAAAACTGCTTAAATAGCCTTTCAAGGAAATGCCATGATGCGTTTATGGGGTCGTAAAAGTTCAATCAATGTTCAAAAAGTACTGTGGTGTCTTGCTGAATTAGGGCTAAAAGAAGGCAAAGACTTTGAGCGGATTGACGCAGGGATGCAATTTGGCATAGTTCGCTCGCCAGAATTCTTACAACTAAACCCGAATGGCTTGGTGCCTACCCTTGAGGATGGTGATCTCGTACTTTGGGAATCCAATACCATCATGCGCTACTTGGCTTCACAGTACGATAAAAACAAACGCTTCCCAACGGGCATTGCCTCTCAGTTCAGCTCTGAAAAGTGGATGGATTGGCAAGTTGGCACTCTTTGGCCAGCTCTTCGTCCCACCTTTATTGGCCTTACTCGAGTTCCAGAGGCTGAGCAAGATCATGTTGGCATTCAAAAAGCGTATCAAGATACCAACCAATTGTTTGGCTCGCTTAATCAAGCACTAGAGTCTCAAGCATATTGCTCAGGAGAACGATTTCATATCGGCGATATTGTCCTAGCCCTGTGTGTTCATCGTTGGATTTTGCTAAACGAGACTTTCCCGAAGCAAACTGGTGAACGCGCTAATCTCAAAAATATTAATCGCTGGCTAAAACAGCTAGAGGCCGAAACTTACTTTCAAGAGTTTGCGGAGAAAGAACTCAACATCATTAATAAGTGATATTGATTGGCAATCGATTCTTGCCGTTACTCTTGTTTAAACTTCTTCGCGTGGTGATCTGCGCCAATAAAGAGGTACATTGCAGGCACCACGAATAAAGTAAATAATGTGCCGATTGATAAACCGGTGAAGATCACAATACCCATGGATTGACGGCCTGCCGCGCCCGCTCCAGAGGCAATCACTAGGGGTAAGACTCCCAATACCATTGCTGCCGTGGTCATCAAAATAGGCCTTAAGCGAACGCTGCTTGCTTCAATAATGGCATCTAACTTACTGCGCCCTGCTTCTTGCAGTTCATTAGCAAACTCCACAATCAAAATGCCATGTTTACTAATAAGTCCCATCAGTGTGACTAGACCCACTTGGGTATAGACGTTCAAAGTAGTAAATCCTAAATTGATAAAGATCAGTGCGCCGAATAAAGCGAGTGGTACTGATACCAAAATCACAATCGGGTCACGGAAGCTTTCGAACTGTGCAGCAAGTACCAGGAACACAATCAGAATTGCAAAGAACATCGTGACTAAGAAGCCGCCAGATTCTGCCATAAACTGGCGTGATGGGCCTGCGTAGTCCATGCTGTAGCCACTGGGTGCAACCTCTTTTAAGGATTGGCGCATGAACTCCAATAAATCAGCCTGTGAAATAAATGGTGTGCTCACACCTGCAATCGTCGCAGAGTTTAATTGTTGAAAGTGATTGATTGACTGAGGAACAACACGCTGCTTAATACTGGCAATCGTACGCGCCTGAATCATTGCGCCACTTGGAGTACGAATGTAGTAGTCTAAGATCTGATCTGGATTTAAGCGATCCGTCTGCTTCACTTGCGGGATAACGCGATACGATCTCCCCGCTACTGAGAAGTAGTTCACATAAGCACCGCCTAATGCAGCAGATAGAGCAGAGCCAACTTGTTGCTGCGTCATACCTAAAGCAGCAACTTTTTCTCGGTCGATCACCAGAACATCTTGAGGCTTATCGATCTTCAAATCTGAATCTACATAGAAAAAATTTCCAGATCGACGTGCTTTGTCCAAAACCGCCTGGGAAACTTCATTAAGCTGCTCATAGGATTCGGTAGTATTAATAACAACTTGTACTGGGAAGCCCTGTGCTCCCGGCAATGCTGGGAACTGAAAAGCTGCAACACGGACGCCAGCAATCGTATTCCACTTCTGTTGCATATCTTGTTGAAACTTCGTAGCATTACGACTGCGCTCACTCCAATCCTTCAACAAGATGCCTCCAAAGCTTGAGGTTGGACTAGTGATTTGGAAGGCCTGCTCATACTCTGGCTCAGCACTTGCAATGGCATAGATTTGATCTGCATAAGTCTGCATTTGATTGACAGTACTATTCGGTGGACCAGATGCTTGCATCAATACAATGCCCTGGTCTTCAGTTGGCGCTAGTTCGGCACGGGCTGTGGCGTAAAGATAAGCAACCCCACCTAAAAGAATCGCACCCATCACAATAATGACCTGCCATGTGCTTAGTAAATCTCGCAGGGTATTTTGGTAGCCGTGATGAACCTTATCAAAAATGCGGTCAATCTTTTTTACAAAAGAAGAGGCTTCCTGCTCTTCAGTAAAGATACGCGAACACATCATTGGCGAAAGCGTTAATGCAATCAGACCTGAAACTGCAACGGCACTAGCTAAAGTAAATGCAAATTCTGTGAAGAGCGCACCAGTCAATCCACCCTGGAAGCCAATCGGGATATACACCGCAATCAAAACAACTGTCATCGCCAAAATAGGACTACCTAATTCGCGGGCAGCAATCAATGAAGCCTCCAGGGGAGACTTACCCTCTTTCATATGACGATCGACGTTTTCAACCACGATGATGGCGTCATCAACCACTAAACCAATTGCCAATACCAAAGCTAAAAGGGTTAACAAATTAATGGAGTAACCCAGTACTTGCATCAAAAAGAAGGTGCCAATGAGCGAGAGTGGCATAGCAATGACTGGGACAGCAACTGCTCGGATACTGCCTAAGAAAAGATAAATCACTACCGTCACAATGATCAAAGCCTCGATCAACGTCATCACTACCTCATCAATAGAGCTAGTAATAAATTCAGTCGAGTCATAAACGATCTTGCCAGTCATACCAATTGGTAGTTGCTTCTGAATATCAGGAACAGCATCTCTTACACGCTGTGCAACGTCTAATAAGTTAGCCTGGGGAGCAACCTTAATGCCAATAAATACAGATTTTCTGCCGCTAAAAGCAACGTTAGTGTTGTAGTCTTCAGAGCCTAAAGTAACAGTGGCTACTTGATCCAAATAAACAATATTGACACCATCTTTTTTAACAACCAGCTTACGAAATTCATCTAGGGTATGTAAGTCAGTGCCAGCCACTAGATCGACAGCAACCATATCGCCCTTAGTACTTCCGACTGCTGATAAATAGTTATTGGCAGACATCGCAGAAAATACGTCGTCAGCACCAATTCCAAGTCCGGCCATCTTTTCACGGTCTAGCCATGCGCGCAGGGCAAATTTTCTGCCGCCAATAATTTCAGCATTCTGCACACCGTCAACAGCATCTAACTTAGGCTTTACAACACGCAATAAATAATCAGTAATCGCATTATTAGGTATGTCATCGCTATAAAAACCCATATACATCGCGGCAGTTGATTGACCTACCTGAACTGTCAATACTGGCTGCTGAGCCTGGGGTGGCAATTGATTCTTAACCGCACTAATTTGAGTCTGAATCTGGGTTAAGGCTGCATTAGAGTCATAATTCAACTTCAAGGTCGCAGTAATTGTGGATACACCACTAATGCTCGCGGAAGATAAATAATCAATACCTTGCGCCTGCGCAATTGAAGCCTCAAGCGGCTGCGTAATAAAACCTGCGATCGTTTCTGGATCAGCGCCATAGTAAGCAGTGCTGATGGTCACAACTGCATTCTGGGTTTGTGGATACTGATTTACCGGTAAGGAGCCAATGGCCTTTAAACCAAATACCAACACGAGCGCACTCACTACCAGTGAAAGCACTGGTCTGCGAATGAAGATGTCGGTCCAATTCATCGGCTCATTATTCCTGAGGCTTAGGATCGGGTGAATTAGCTGGCTGCACCGTATTATTAATAATGAGCGGCGTGCCATTCTTCAGCTTTAATTGACCACTTGTCACTACTGTGGCACCCTCTTCAACTCCTTTGAGAATTGCCACTTGATCGCCTCGTGTTGCTCCAGTAGTAACAAATACTTGTTGCGCCTCTAATACCGGCTTACCTTGCTTATCTTTCTTGCCAGTGGGTTTAGCAATGAATACTGTTGAGCCATAAGGGTTATAAGTCACAGCCGTTTGCGGCAAGGTTAATAATTTTGCCTGTTCACCAACTTTGATATTCACATTGGCAAACATTCCAGGAAGAATTTTCTTATCTGGATTAGCAATTTGCGCCTCAACTTGAATATTGCGAGTATTGGTGTCCACCTTTGGACTTACAGCTGTAATCTTTCCGGTAAAGCTTGCATCTTTAAAGGCATCTGTTGTCACGAATACTTCTTGCCCCACCTGAATTTGCTCAGCATTACTTTGTGGCAAGTTAAAGTCCACAAAAATAGGGTCTAAAGTTTGTAAGGTTAAGAGCTTATCGCCTGGATTAACGTACTGACCAGGGTTAATGGATATGATGCCGACCCGACCACTAAAGGGGGCCTTTAAATTCTTTTTAGCAACTAAAGCAGTCTGTGACTCGACTTGTGCAAGCTTGGACTTTGCATCTGCTGCACTCGTATCAAACACATTTTTACTAATTGCCTGGATTGCTAGCTGCTGTTTATCGCGCTCATTAATGACTTTTGCAAGCTCCGCCATTGCCTTTAAGGATTTCAACTGTGCAACATCAGACGCATCGTTTAGCTTAATTAATAAATCACCTTCTTTGACATCCTGGCCAGATTTAATTGGCACTGCAAGAACCAATCCACCAATCTCGGTACTTAAATCTACACCCCTAAATGCGCGAACATTACCAACACTACTTAGTTTAGGCTGCCATTCAGAAGTAGAAATGGCCATTGTTGAAACTGTCGCTGGGGGCAAACCCATTCCTGAGACGAAATACTTAATCATGAACATCTTGGCTTGATTAAACGCAAAAATTAAGCCTAGCAGCAAAAATACTCCGCACAACATGATGGTCATTCGGCGCTGGAAGGGCTCCATAGCCATGAGCTTGGCGCATGCTTTAGTACCACGCCATTTTTGACCCATGCGAGCATAAAAAGCTTTGGCTTTTTCCCAGATTGAAATTACTTTTTCACGCAATCTCCACTCGACTGTCTTGAGCCTAATCCAGGCCCATAAGGCAAGAATCATAGCAATGAGTTTGTTTTTAATTTGTTCCAGAAGTTTCATTTTGATCTTTATTCGCTATGTCTTTTGGTTTAAAGGCAGGGCCCTCACGATTCCACCAGCCACCGCCTAATGCCGCAAATAATGCTGCAGTATCAGAAAAACGGGTTGCTTGAGCCGCGACTGATTTCACTTTTGCTTGTTGATATTGATTTTGGTAATAAAGGACTGCCAAGTAACTTGTAGTACCCAATTTATATTGCTGTTGAACCAGGTCTAATGTTTCATAGGCATAACGCTCTGCATCAGATGCTGCTTTAAGCGCTTGGGCTCCGGTCTCTAGTGCACGTAAAGCATTAGCCACTTCTTGAAAAGCATTTAAGACTGTTGCCTGGTACTGAAAAGCTGCTTGCTCATAATTTGCGATGGCGCCACGGCGTTGCGCCAACAACTGACCACCCTGAAATAGGGGCTGCAAAATTCCACCGCCAATAGACCACAATGCAGAGTTAGGGCCAAATAATGCAGCAGAGGTGAGCGCAGCTGAACCAATTGATCCAGTGATATTGAACTGAGGTAATAGGTTGGCTGTTGCTACCCCAACAAATGCATTCTGCGCCTTGAGTTGTGCCTCAGCAGCGCGGACATCGGGGCGCTGACGTACCAGGCTTGATGGTATGGAAAGTGGCAACTTTTCAGGCAAGTGCAAATTAGAGAGATCAAACTTTGCAATATTGGCGTTACTAGGTAACTCGCCAACTAGCAAGGCTAACTGATTGCGAGCAAACGCTAAATTACGCTCATAATTAAATAAATCCACTTGCGAACTGGCTACTAAAGTTTGCTGGGAGGTCAAATCAACCTTATTAACAGTGCCGATCTTTAATTGTTTTTCTGTTACGTCGGCTAAATTAATTTGGGCTTTTAAGATCTCTTCTGTAGCCTGCATTTGCGCACGTAGGGCTGCTTCTTTGACTGCGCCAGTAACAACATTGGCAGTCAATGAAAGGTAAGCCCCTTCTAGTTGAAACTGAGCAACTTCAGCTTGCGCTCTAGCTCCCTCAACAGCACGCCGTGCACCACCAAACACATCCAGCTTATAAGTCACGTTTACTGAAGTGTTGTAAAGGTTGTAGGTGTCAGATCCGTATGGTAGGCCATAGATTGCCGATGGCTGAAGTTGTCGAGTAGCCGCGCCGCCAACACTTACCGCTGGAAAATATTGGCCGCCAATTTGAGCGCTCACATTTTCTTGCGCCGCACGCAATGCTGCATCTGCCGCGCCTAAGCTTGGATTCTGCTCAAGCGCTTTTTTAATTAGAGCATCAAGCTCCGGAGACTTATAAAGTGTCCACCATTGAGCTTCTATATCTGCACCCTCGGTAAATTCTTGAGGAGTACCGCCAGGCACTCCAGGTGCAGCAGTTAACTTTTGAGACAGGGGGCTTTCAGTATAAGACTTAGCCTTCGGGGCATCTGGCTGCTTAAAGTCTGGGCCAACCGCACACGCAGAGAACAACCCTGTGCAAATCAACAGAAGCAAATTTAAACGTGAGAGTGGTGGCACTTTCGACAGAAACATGGATTGCAACAAATATCCTCTTTAACAGGACTTATTTGAACACAGAAATGTCATCGGGGCTTTGTAAAGTCCTGATTTAAATACTGAAATTTGTTCACAGCTTTGGAGAAATGTCAAACATGACAATTATTCAACGGTAACACTCTTTGCAAGGTTTCTTGGCTTATCAACATCGGTACCTCGAGCACACGCGGTGTGATACGCAAGCAACTGCAGTGGTACTACATGCAAGATTGGCGAGAGATTACCGTAGTGCTCAGGTAAGCGGATAACATTAATTCCTTCAGTGCTAATGATATTAGTATCAAGATCAGCAAAGATATACAACTTTCCGCCGCGCGCTTTTACTTCCTGCATGTTGGATTTCAATTTCTCCAAAAGCACATCATTTGGAGCGACTGTTACAACTGGCATCTTGTCTGTTACTAATGCCAATGGACCGTGCTTTAACTCACCAGCCGGGTAGGCTTCAGCATGAATATAAGAGATCTCTTTGAGCTTAAGCGCACCTTCAAGAGCGATCGGATAGTGTAAGCCGCGACCCAAGAAAAGTGCATTTTCACATTTAGAAAATGTATCACTCCAAGCAATGATTTGTGGCTCAAGCGCTAATACTGCATTCAGAGCTTTTGGTAAATGTCGTAATTCTAGAAGTAGCTCTTTTTCTTTTTCAGCAGAGACCTTACCCGTTCGCTTTGCAAGCGATACAGCTAAAAGGTACAAAGCTAGCAATTGGGTTGTAAATGCCTTGGTGGATGCAACGCCAACCTCAATGCCCGCTTTAGTCAAGAAATGCCAATTGGTTTCACGAACCATTGCGCTACTAGCAACGTTGCAAATGGCTAGCGTGTAAGAGTGTCCAAGAGTCTTAGCGTGACGAAGGGCTGCCAAAGTATCTGCAGTCTCACCAGATTGAGAGACCACCACAATGAGTGTTTTTGGATTTGGCACAGTCTTGCGATAACGATACTCACTAGCGATCTCTACTTGAGTGGGAACGCCAGCGATATCTTCCAACCAATATTTAGCAACGCAAGCCGAGTAATAACTAGTGCCGCAAGCCAGAATCAAGATTTGATCAAATTTTTGCCAGTCATCTGGATTGGCATTAAAGAGTTCTGGACCAAATGAGGCAATATTAGCCAGAGTATCGCTAATGGCTCTGGGTTGCTCAAAGATCTCTTTTTGCATGTAATGCTGATAAGGCCCTAAATCTACAGAATCGGCCTGAGCAGGCATCGGCTTACACTCTCTTTGTACAGGCTTTCCAGATTGATCGATTACTTGCGCGCTATCGGCCGTAAGAATTGCAATATCGCCCTCTTCCAAATACATCATTGAACTAGCACGTCCCGCTAAAGCAAGAGCATCTGAAGCTAAAAAGTTTTCATGCTCACCAAGTGCTACTACCAGGGGTGAACCAACACGCGCACCAACCAAGGTGGCGGGCTTATCTTGAGCAATCACTCCAATTGCATATGCACCGTGTAATTTAGGCAGGACTGTTCTTACTGATTGGGCAATATCTTTTTGACCACTAGCAAGGTATTCCTGATGAATTAAATGCGCAATGACTTCAGTATCCGTTTCAGAGGTGAAAACATAACCAGCAGCTTTTAACTCTGTGCGCAGATTTTCATAATTCTCAATAATGCCGTTATGTACCACCGCAATCAATTCATTAGAAATGTGGGGATGCGCGTTTTGAGTATCTGGCTTGCCATGTGTAGCCCAGCGTGTATGGGCAATACCAATCGTGCCAATAAATTCTTTTCCTTGATCGGCTAATTCAGACACACGGGCTGTTGTACGCGCTCTTTTGATTGGATGATTAGCATCGCCACTATTCATTACCGCAAACCCACAGGAGTCGTAACCACGGTACTCAAGACGACGTAAGCCCTCAACCAAAACATCAACAATATTTTGATGAGATGCTGCACCAACAATACCGCACATTATTTTTTACCCTTTGCGGTTTTTTTGATGGCAGTCTGCTTTGTAGCCGCTTTTTTTACCTGCTTCACTGGTCGTTTCCACTGTAAAGATACTTGCTTCGCTCTTGATACAGTCAACTGATTTGCGGGTGCGTCTTTTGTCAGGGTTGTACCCGCACCCAATGTAGCGCCACGCCCAACGCGTACCGGAGCAACCAATTGGGTATCTGACCCAATAAAGACATCATCCTCAATAATGGTCTGATGTTTGTTAACACCGTCATAGTTGCAGGTAATCGTACCTGCGCCAATATTGACTCTGGATCCAACAATGGAATCACCCACATACGACAAATGATTTGCTTTGCTATTAGCAGCAATCTTGCTGTTCTTGACTTCAACGAAGTTGCCAATGTGAACATCATTTGATAAATCGGCGCCTGGACGTAAGCGGGCGTATGGACCAATCACTGATTGATTACCAACTTTAGCGCCATCAATATGGCTGTATGCATGCACTGCTACTGCTTTACCAATCACGCTATTGCGAATCACACAGTAAGGACCAATCTTTGTGCCTGCTACTAAGGTAACGCAGCCCTCAAAGACACAGCCTACATCAATAAAAACATCGGTGCCGCACTCAAGGGTGCCGCGCACATCGATGCGCGCAGGATCAGCTAGCGATACGCCAGCATCCATCAGCTGACGGGCGATGTTAAGTTGATGGACTCGCTCTAGGCTAGCTAACTGGTCGCGACTATTGATGCCAATAGTTTCAAACTCGTCATCTGCTTGTGTAGTTCGAATGGGTACACCATCCTTAACAGCCATCGCAATCACATCAGTTAAATAGTACTCACCCTGTGCATTACTAGCACGTAAAGCTTTAAGCCACTTCTTTAATGCATTGGTTGGTAACACCATAATGCCGGTATTAATTTCTTGAATTGCTTTTTGTGCTGGAGTTGCATCTTTCTCCTCCACAATCTCTTGTACCGAACCATCCGCGTCACGCACTATGCGGCCATAGCCTGTTGGGTTCGAAAGATTCTGAGTAAGCAAAGCCAAAGCAGAATGTTGGCCACGCACACCATCAGCTAATTTAGCCAACTTACTCAAAGTCTTTTTACTAGTCAGCGGTACATCGCCATACAAAACCAAAGTAGGCTCTTGCACATCCAGCTTTGGAAGCGCCTGCAAGAGTGCATGCCCTGTACCTTTTTGCTCAGCCTGGAGAACAGTACTGACTTTGCTAAAACTAGGATCCTCTTTACTTGTATTGACTAAAAATGATTTAACGTCAGCAGCGCCGTGGCCAACCACCACAATCGGGCTAGTTTTAGTCTGTTTATTTTGTAAAGATAGAGCAGTAATCAGGACGTGCTGAAGAAGTGGTTTGCCTGCTAAAGTTTGCAGGACCTTGGGCAGGGCGGATTTCATCCGCTTTCCTTGACCCGCAGCCAATATGACGATATTCATAAAGAGGGATTATAAGTCCCTTGAATAAGCGTTCCGCACGCCAATTCTTCTAATTCAGCCTCATCAATTGCCTTATCCCCAGAGGATCTAGCAGCAATGCCAGATAGCTCTCTAGAAATTTCTAAATTTTGGAAATCAAAAGCCTCCCCATCCATCAAATGAGATGGCACGATGTGGTGCATTGAGCGAAAGAGATTCTCTACACGGCCAGGGTATTTTTTCTCCCAATCGCGCAACATTTCTTTCATGACTTGGCGCTGAAGATTGGGCTGACTGCCGCAGAGATCACACGGAATAATTGGGAAATTCATATCCTGCGCATAACGCTCCAACAATTTCTCGGGAACATAAGCTAAAGGACGAATCACAATATGCTTGCCATCATCAGAACGAAGCTTAGGCGGCATACCTTTTAACTTGCCTGCATAGAACATATTGAGCATCAGAGTTTCTAAGATGTCATCGCGATGGTGTCCTAAGGCAATTTTGGTGGCGCCTAGCTCATCTGCGACGCGGTACAAAATCCCACGACGCAAGCGGGAGCACAAACCACAAGTCGTCTTCCCTTCTGGTATCACGCGCTTCACAATGCTATAGGTATCTTGCTCTTCAATATGAAACTGAACGCCTAAGCTCTTTAGATAGTTAGGCAATATCTCCGCAGGAAAATTAGGTTGCTTCTGGTCAAGGTTAACGGCGACGATCTCAAAGTTGATTGGAGCGCGCTCACGTAACTTCATCAAAATATCTAGCATGGCATAACTGTCTTTGCCACCAGAAACACAGACCATGACCTTGTCTCCGTCTTCGATCATGCCAAAGTCGCCAATAGCTTGGCCAACTAAGCGACAGAGTTTTTTCTCTAGCTTGTTTTCTTCGAAGATTACTTTACGAATATCACCCATAACTGCTCACTTATGCCTGCTTAATACGAAACACTTCAACGCCAACAGAATGACAATCTGGATAGACATCTGGTTTTGCAGTGCTAACGCATGCTGCCAATACCTTGGGATGCGCAAGCATTACCGCAACGATGTCATCGCAAAATGTTTCTTGAAGGTGGATATGGCCCTGAGAGGCCCGCGCTTTAATGGTTTCGCGCATAAAGTCATAATCGACCACCTCATCTAATTGGTCGTTTGTTGGCGTATTCTTGGCCAATGGAATGTAGAGATCTACATTAAGAATTACGCGTTGTTCTGCTTTTTTCTCAAAATCATGAACGCCGATGTTGATATAGATTTCATAGTCCCGTAAAAATAAACGGCGGCAGTCAGCAAGTGCAGGATGGGAAAGAATAGTGTGCATAAATAGTCTACTTAATTTGTCTTAAACATTACATCGCGTGATGAAGGTAATAAATGTTGGCCACCATCAACATATAAAGTAGTTCCAGTAATGGCGTTAGCCTGAGCTAAAAAGACGGCTGCTTTCGCAACATCGTCAGGTGTTGAAGATTTTCCTAGCGGTGTCATTTGATGCGCTTTTTCAAAGCCATCATTAGTTTGATCGCCCGAGGGTAAAGAAATTCCGGGCGCTAAGCCAAGCACTCTAAGGTAAGGAGCAAAATCGAGGGCCAACACTTCTACTGAAGTTGCTAGCGCAGCTTTAGATAATGTATATGACAAATAATCTGGGTTGAGATTAATCAACTTTTGATCGAGCAATTGAATGACAGATGGTAAATTCTCACTACCTGCTTTACTTGAATTATTTTTCTTAAACTCAAACATCAATTGAGAAAGTAGGATCGGTGCAGTCAAATTAACCTGCATATGCTCCTGCAAGCTTTTGGCAGTTAATGGTGCATTTGAGTTGGCACGATCGTACTCAAAAATAGATGCACTATTGACTAAGCAATGCAGATTTACAAATTGCTGACTCACGGCAGTAAACAGCTTCTTGATAGCTGCTTCGTCTGCTAAATCCGCCTGAAAAACTTGGGATTTAACCCCCATCATTTCGATTTCTCTGGTAACTTCTTTAGCCTCTTGCTCAGATCGCCCATAATGAACAGCAACATCCCATCCCTGGCGCGCAAACTGCAAAGCGATTTCCCGACCCAGACGCTTGGCGGCGCCGGTCACTAAAACTGCCTTCTTTTGCTGGGATAAGGGTGGGTTCAATTAAATTCTCTTAGACTAGCGAGCTATGGATATTACCTTGACCAGCCTAGAAACGGAGCATAGCGAACTCCTCAAGGGCAAAATTGCCTCTGAGATAGCCTCCCAGGGTGGATGGTTGCCATTTTCCAGATATATGGAGATGGCACTATATGAGCCTGGAATGGGCTATTACAGCGCTGGGGCGCATAAATTAGGTACTGGTGGGGACTTCACCACAGCCCCCGAGCTAAGCCCCCTCTTTGGCGCTGCTATTTGTTCGACTTTGTTGCCAGTCCTTGAGAGCCTCAAAGAAAAAGGTTTGCGCACCCAAATCCTTGAATTTGGTGCCGGCACGGGAAAACTTGCCGCCTCTGTTCTGAGTCGCTTACATGATCTTGGATTTAGTTTGGATCGCTACGACATCATTGAGATTTCTCCAGACTTGGCGCAGCGTCAGCAAGAGTGCATTGGTAATATTGTTGAGAAATTGAAGTTATCCACTCAATACCGTTGGCTTGAAAAATTACCAAAGGACTTCAAGGGCATCATTCTTGCTAATGAAGTGATCGATGCCATTCCTTGTGATGTCATCATTTATCAAAATGGATTTTGGTATTGGTATGGCGTTACCTTTCAGGATGGCAAGTTACTTTGGAAAGTAAGTTCACCAGTCAATCAAGAGTTATTACCTGAGAGCCTTTTGGATGGAAGCTTTTCCGAAGGCTATGTCACCGAACTTCATACGCCTGCTAATGCGTGGATGCATCAAGTTGCCAAACACCTAGATACTGGTTTGTTTTTAACTTTCGACTATGGCTTTCCAGAAAGTGAGTATTACCATCCGCAAAGACTAGAGGGAACATTGATGGCACACCATCGCCATCATGCAATTCAAGACCCATTTTATCTGCCTGGTCTTTGTGACTTAACGACACATATTGAGTGGTCACAAATTGCTCGTAGTGCGCTGGCAGAAAATGCTGATGATATTTTTTTGACCAATCAAGCCGGATATTTATTGGATGCCGGCATTGGCGATATTGCGCTCGAGATTGGAGATCCAAGCGCTCCTGAAACTTTTCTGCCCATTTCCAACGCATTGCAAAAATTACTCTCCGAAGCAGAGATGGGTGAGCTCTTTAAGGCATTTGCCTTCTCGAAGAATTTAGATACTTTATTGCCTGGATCTTCTCTAGAAGATCTGCCTGGGCTGCGCGGCAGAAATAGACTCTAAAGCCTAAGACTGTAATGCGGCAGCAATCGCAGCAAGTCTGGCAGCTTCAAATGCACTGCCAATGCGCTCGCCATTAGATCGGTCTTGCGCCTCAACACCAGCAATAATCTCTGCGGTATTTAATGCCTGAGCATTGCGCATGGCTGCTACCAATACAGAAACATTGAACCCGATTTTCCCAGCAAGATTCAGTAATGCTTGGCCACGATCTGGCTTACGCCAAACATCAGCGCGATTAAACCAAGCCAAGACATCGACAGCTTGATAGGCCGCTTCCGAGTGCCTATCAACCAGCACCTTTAATTCACTAAAAATCTCACTAAAGTCACGCACTTCAATCGGCATACGCACACATTCAGCCCATGAACGAATTTCAGAGGCTGACAAATCCATCAAGATGATGGCACAGCGCTCTTCTAGGTTATTACTACTAGCCTCGCAATACTGAATCAATAATTCACGAAATGCCTCTTCTGCAAGTTTCGCAGTAAGCGTGCTTGGCAACAGGGATTTGGCAGCGCCGGTATCTAGCAAAACTTGGAACATATGCATAGGCTTTGAAGCAACTAGGCCTCTAGCTAGCTCCTGCCAAATCCGCTCTGCTGAAAGCGCATTTAACTCGCCCGCCTGAACAATTGCCTTTAATGCCGACATCGTGTCATTGGCAATCCTAAATTCAGGAAAGCGTGCAGCAAAGCGAGCAATACGCAATAAGCGCAACGGATCTTCAGAAAAAGTATCAGATACATGACGAAATACTTTGGCAGCTAAATCTTCTTGACCGTTATAAGGGTCAATGATCGGTCCAAACTGTTTTCCATCGGGGCCTACTTCTTGAGCCATAGCATTCATCGTTAAATCGCGGCGCTCTAGGTCTTGGTCCAAGGTAACTGAAGGATCTGCATAAAAATGAAAGCCTTTATACCCTTGGCCTGTTTTACGTTCAGTGCGAGCTAGCGCATACTCAGCCTGAGTTTCTGGATGCAGAAAAACCGGAAAATCCTTGCCCACAGGACGAAAGCCTTTAGCAATCATTTCATGTACGCTAGAGCCAACGACTACATAGTCGATATCGTGCACAGGCAAACCCATTAAGGTATCCCGTATTGCACCACCGACTGCATAGATCTTCATTGCTTCATACCCTCAAGGCTTCGCCGGCTCATTTTGAAGACTTCACTTAATGCATCTTTACCGCTTACAGGCAACACATTAGGCAATTGCATTGAAGCAATATTGTCACGCGACATCAAAGTAGGTACTGGCAAAAATTCAAATGCTAAGGCTTGTAGATAGCCTACAAAAGCGGGCACCGGAATGATGGCACAAGACGTTTTGGCTTTACGTGCAGCAAACTCCACAATCTCTTTCATGTTGTAGACCATAGGGCCTACCAAATCATATGATTCATGAATGGTCTGGGGCATCTTTAATGCCATCACAAAAGCGCTTGCTACATCATCTACGCTTACTGGTTGAAACTTTGCCTGATGATTTGCTAAAGGCATTACTGGAAATAATTTGGCTAACTTTGAAAATAAATTAATGAACTGATCTTGGGCGCCAAAAATGACTGATGGCCTAAAAATAGTCCAATCTAAACTACTGGCTTTGACTGCCGCCTCACCATCGCCCTTACTACGCTGATACATAGACGGTCCACTGGAGTCTGCACCCAAAGCACTCATATGAAGGTAGCGCTTGAGACCATGCATTTGCATCGCGGTCATAATATTTTTTGGTAAATCTACATGCGCAGCTTTAAATACTTTTCCATAAGGCGTTGCCGGCTTATCGTGCAAGACACCCACCAAATTAATCACGGCACCATTGTCATGAATGCGTGCACACAAAGATTGCAGTTCATCAAAATCATGAATATCAGCATCCTCTAAATGTACTTTAGGCAACATCCGTAACTCCCGGCCCGCAGCCAAGTGGCTTGTAGGTAAGAGAACTGAATAGCCCGCTGCTTGTAATTGCGCAGCCAGCACTCGCCCAACAAATCCATTACCACCAATCAAAAGAATGTCGTATTTCATAAGCTCTTTTATAAATGAATGCTAATTAAGGTAACTCAGATTGGGTAGCTGTCTTAGGTGAGATAACACCCAGGCGCTGCTTCAAAGAAGGGGCTTGACCATTCATGACCGACGAATAGTAATTGGCGTTTGAGAGTACATTCTTGACATAAGTGCGCGTCTCATTAAACGGAATAGTCTCCGCAAAGATGGCGCCTTCGGTTGGGCTTGTTAATTTTTCACGCCATGCTTTTGAGCGAGAGGGGCCAGCGTTATAAGCAGCTGATGCCAGCACCCAAGAACCATCTAGGTCAACTAAGACCATATTGAGATAATTACTGCCCAAAGTTAAATTCGTATTGGTATCGCTGAGCTTGTCATTGGTGTAGTTGAGCATGCCAATTTTTTTAGCAACATACTTTGCCGTATTAGGCATCACCTGCATTAGGCCCGAGGCGCCTACCGATGAAGATGCATTCATGATGAAGCGTGATTCTTGACGAATGAGTCCATAAGCCCATGCAAGGTTTAAGTCAATTTGTCTTGCAATCGGAGAAAGCTCATCCCTAAATGGAGTTGGGTAACGCAAACTAAAGTCATGCTCTTGCTTCGTACGATCAGCGGTATTCACAACACGGTCGTATAAATGAATACGCTTAGCGTACTCAGCAGCAGCCAACAACTGCTTGTCAGTCATGTTGCGCAGCTCCCAGTTCCACTCGCGATTGCCTTCAAAGCGAAGGTTCATGGCATATAAACGCTCGCCCCTCACAAACCCCTTACGACTGGCCATTGCATCAATGTCTTGCTCGGTTACCTTAGTACGAGATGGCGCATGATTCGACTTACCTAACTCTTCGCGAGCCAGTTGCCCATAAAAATTGTATTGCTCATCAATTAACTCAAAGCTCTCCTTGGCCTTTGCATCCTGACCTTCGGCTTTTAAGGCGCGGCCATACCAATAAGTCCAAGCCGGATCTTTACTGCGCACTATGGGATTCATGCCCTCTATCGCATTTTTTACCAAGCTCCAATCCTTAGCACGTAAGCCTGCGCGCACCTTCCACTCCTGAGACTCAACTGAGAGCAGCTCGTTGTAACCAAGCTCTTGCTGCAAGCGATACGCATCATCAGCATTAGGATCTAATTTCTTTGCCAGAAATTGACCAATCACACCCCAAGCTACTGCTTGATTTTCTTTGCTATAGCGCGATGAAGTTTGTAAAAAATCTCGGTACGCTTTTGCTGGATCAGCCTTTGCAGCTTTTACAATTTCTGCAATAGGATCTTCGCCACCCAAACGACGTGCCATTGTGTCAAAACCTCTTTCACTAGCCGCCCGACCAATCGCCCTAGCCTCGCTTGGTGTCATTCCACCAGCAGCAACCAAGGAAGGAACTAATTCTTGGCAAGCTTGTCCAAAGTAACTTGGGTCTAATAAAAATGATCGCGTATCGATTGCTAATTTAGTGGGGTTCTCGCCTTGTGATAATTTTGACAGCAAGGAATAGCACTTCACCTGAGTATCATCATCCAACACAAACTTGGCATACTCTAGATCAAAGCGCGCCCAGTCTTTTCGCTTACCCAAAACCAACAACCAATCGTTACGCATCCGATCAGCCAATGCCGTGCCATGATACTGATTTAAGAATGCAATGACCTGGGCATCAGCGCTGTAATCGCTACGCGGTCCACCGCCACTATCAAATAATTGCGGCTTAATACGAAAGTAGGTCACATAATCATCAAATGGATAGGCGGCCAGGTTAGATGAAAGCTGTTGCGTGCGGAAAACATCATTCTTTCTAGCGGCCTCCCGTAAATCAATAAACATCCGATCTGTATCGGTAATCTCGGCAGGGGCTGCCTTGCTTTCATAGGATTTAGGAAGACTTGATTTTTTAGGCTTTTCAGCAAAAGTGTTGGACATAGATAAGGCTAGCCCCAGGATCAAAATTTTGGTCCAGCGGAACTGATTAACCTTGAGAATTTCAGACTTCTTTTTCACTATCTAGCCCTGTACATAATTACCAGTATTCGGCTGGCATTAAGTTGTTTACTATATCTTCTAATTTTCGCCTGATAATGGTCGATATGCACGCTAATTCGCCAAAAACTCTTCGTCAAGATTTGTTAAACCAACGCAAAGAATTTGCTGCTGGGCAAAGTTATGCTCAAGCCAAAGAGAGGCTAATTGCCGGTCTTAATCAGTTTTTAGTGAAAGATGGTAATTCCCTACGGTCTATAGCGCTTTATTGGCCCATACAAGATGAACTTGATTTGCGTTCAGCATTAATCGCTTGGGCAAACCAAAATCCTGGATGCGCTCTAGCGCTTCCCTACGCGCGTCCCGATAAACACCTCGACTTCTATGAATGGCAAGATGGGGATGCTTTGACCCCAAGCCAACATGGGGTTCCTGAGCCAAACCCAAATAACCCCTCAAGACCAGCAATCACTCCTGACTGCATCCTCATTCCCTGCGTAGGGTGGTCTAGCTCTATTGAGAACGACAAAACTCATTATTGGCGCCTAGGCTATGGCGGCGGATATTTTGATCGAACCCTAGCCGCACTCAGAAATAATAACCCCCAGTTCATCTGTATCGGGATTGGGTTTGATTGGCAAAAACTCAATGATGCCCAATGGGTAGCCCAAGCGCATGATGAGCCTTTAGATATGATGCTTACGGAGTCTGGCTTACTTCGCTGACTTACTTTGTTAAATCTAAGTTGTCAGCAATGGCCAAAACAGCATCTGCTTGATTTAAAGAGTAGAAATGCAATCCGGGTGCACCTGCTGTCAATAGCTGGTCGCATAAATCTGTCACTACCTCTTCACCAAATGCACGAATTGAAGCAATGTCGTCACCATAAGACTGAAGACGCAACCGAATCCAACGAGGAATCTCGGCTCCACAAGCGTCAGAGAAGCGCAATAGCTGAGTGCTATTCGTAATCGGCATGATGCCAGCAATGATCGGCTCTGTTACGCCTAAGTTATAGGCCTCATCGACAAAACGAAAGTAAGCATCAGTGTTATAAAAATACTGAGTTACTGCGGAATTGGCGCCCGCTTTCATTTTCTGCACAAAGAAATGAACATCGCTAGCAGGAGACTTCGCCTGAGGATGACACTCTGGATAAGCAGCTACATCAATATGAAACCAATCACCGGTTTCAGCACGAATAAATTCCACCAACTCATTAGCATGATGAAACTCACCATACTGGCCCATACCTGATGGTAAGTCACCCCTCAAAGCCACAATGCGTTTAATGCCTAGAGATTGATATTGCTTGAGCATCTCACGCACACTTTCACGTGAACTACCAACGCAAGATAAGTGAGGGGCAACTGCTGCACCAGCAGCATGAATATCACTCACCACTTTCAAGGTACCAGACTGCGTAGAGCCGCCGGCACCAAAGGTCACAGAATAAAACGCAGGGTTGAGAGTTTGACTAAAACGCTCGCGCACAAGATGTAGCTTCTTCTCACCTTCAGGTGTTTTTGGAGGAAAGAATTCGACGCTTAATTCCATGATTTTGGGCCCAGGGTTTCTATTAAATAATTGGATTAATAACGATAGTGGTCTGTCTTATATGGGCCTTCCTTCGTTACACCAATGTAAGAAGCTTGCTGATCAGATAACACTGTCAACTCAGCATTGAGAGTCTTAAGCTGTAAACGTGCGACCTTCTCATCCAAATGCTTGGGCAATGTATAAACGCCGATTGGGTATTTGTCGCTACCAACCGCATTCCACAATTCAATCTGCGCAATCACCTGGTTTGCAAATGAAGAGCTCATCACATAAGAAGGATGACCTGTACCGCAACCCAAGTTAACCAGACGGCCTTTAGCCAAGATGATGATGCGCTTTTCAGGCTTGCCATTGCTCGCTGGGAAAATCACGTGATCGACTTGTGGCTTGATCTCTTCCCACTTGTACTTCTCAATACCCGCAACGTCGATCTCATTATCGAAGTGACCAATATTACAAACGATGGCTTGATTCTTCATCTTCGCCATATGATCATGTGTAATGACATGGTAGTTACCAGTTGCAGACACAAAGATATCTGCTTTATCGGCAGCGTAATCCATAGTTACAACACGGTAGCCTTCCATTGCCGCTTGCAATGCACAGATTGGGTCTACCTCAGTAACCCAAACTTGAGCAGATAAGGCGCGCAAGGCTTGAGCTGAGCCCTTACCTACATCGCCATAACCGCAAACTACTGCAACCTTACCGGCAACCATGACATCGGTAGCGCGCTTGATTGCATCAACTAAAGACTCGCGGCAACCATAAAGGTTATCGAACTTGCTCTTGGTTACTGAGTCGTTCACGTTGATTGCAGGAAATTTCAATTCACCTCTAGCAAACATTTGATACAGACGATGAACACCTGTTGTGGTTTCTTCTGTAACGCCCTTAACTTTTTCCAAACGTGTTGAATACCAAGTTGGGTCTTGTGCTAATTTTTTCTTAATAGCAGAAAACAAAATTGTTTCTTCTTCACTCGTTGGGTGATTCAAGCAGGCTTGATCTTTTTCAGCACGGGCACCAAGATGTAACAACAAAGTAGCATCACCACCATCATCCAAAATCATATTGGTGAAGCCTCCATCAGCCCACTCAAAAATGCGGTGCGTGAAATCCCAGTACTGCTCAAGAGTCTCGCCCTTAATGGCATACACAGGCGTGCCATTAGCAGCAATGGCTGCAGCAGCATGGTCTTGTGTAGAGAAAATATTGCAAGATGCCCACTGCACTTGGGCACCAAGTGCCTCAAGGGTCTCAATCAACACTGCAGTTTGAATTGTCATGTGTAGCGAACCCGTGATTCGCGCTCCACGCAATGGCTGTTGTGCAGCAAACTCATCGCGAATAGCGATCAAACCAGGCATCTCAGTTTCAGCAATGGCAATTTCTTTACGTCCAAAATCAGCCAAAGAAATATCAGCAATTGCGCAACGTGTTGCAACAAAATTATTTAAATCGGTAACGGTATTCATTAATGCTCCAGCTAAATACGATCCAATGCTGGAGTGCAAACTCGCTAGCCGTTGAACCATGGGTTAGCGAGCGCGGTTGCAATTAGCAGAAACTGTTTAAGAATCCACTCCCTTCAAGCCTGGGGAAATGCTGGGTCTCAGCATTCCTTGCAACGCTCCTTGAAGGTATGGCGTAATTGTAAACAATTACGCCATATTTCGCCTCAATCCATCTATAAACTGCTTTTTAATACCCCTAGAGCTTATAAGCCAGCTGCGGAACGCAATGTAGCGGCCTTGTCTGTCTGCTCCCAAGTAAATTCGGGCTCCTCACGACCAAAATGACCGTAAGCGGCTGTTTTGCGATAAATAGGACGCAAGAGGTTCAGCATCTTCACAATTCCTTTTGGGCGCAGATCAAAGTGCTCAGATACCAATTGCGCAATCTTTTCATCAGAGATCTTGCCCGTACCAAAGGTGCTCACCATCACTGAAGTTGGCTTTGCAACGCCAATCGCATACGAAATCTGAATCAAGCACTTACTTGCCAAGCCCGCAGCAACCACGTTCTTCGCAACATAACGGCCTGCGTATGCAGCAGAGCGGTCAACCTTAGAGGGGTCCTTACCGGAGAATGCGCCACCGCCGTGAGGAGCAGCACCACCGTAGGTATCCACAATAATTTTTCGACCAGTCAAACCACAATCGCCCTGTGGGCCACCAATAACAAAACGACCTGTTGGGTTAACTAAGAAGTTAATTGCGCCCTTAATCAAATGCTTAGGCAATACCGGTTTGATAATTTCTTCGATGACTGCTTCACGCAATTTTTCGAGAGAAATGTCTTCATCATGCTGGGTGGAAAGAACTACTGTGTCAATCGAAACAGGCTTGCCATCAACATAACGCAGAGTCACTTGTGACTTGGCATCTGGTCGTAACCATGTCAAACGGCCATCACGACGTAACTGCGATTGACGCTCTACCAAACGATGTGACAAGTGAATTGGTAAAGGCATCAGCTCAGAAGTCTCATCACAAGCGTAACCAAACATCAGACCTTGGTCACCAGCACCCTGATCTAGGCCGTCGTCATGCGCCTTATCAACACCTTGAGCAATATCTGGACTTTGCTTGTCATAGGCAACCAGTACCGCACAACCTTTGTAATCAATGCCGTAAGCAGTATTGTCATAGCCAATCTCACGCAAGGTATTACGAGCCACTTGAATGTAGTCAACGTTTGCATTGGTAGTAATCTCACCAGCAAGGACTACCAAACCGGTATTACATAATGTTTCTGCTGCAACACGTGCAGTTGGATCTTGGGCCAAGATGGCATCCAAGATTGCATCAGAAATTTGGTCTGCTACTTTATCGGGATGACCTTCAGAGACTGACTCTGAGGTAAAGAAGTAATCGTTTGCCATTGCATATTCCTTTAAAAAATTAACACGTTCTATGGGACAACTCGACGTGCCAGGAACCACAACGGCGACGCTTTAGCAGAATTTATGAATCGCCCTGCAAGTTGTCTTAACTCAGCGATGACTCCATTTTATCCGAAAAGGGCTGAACTGAGCGAAGTAGGCTTAAATTTGGCCCTAATGGCTGTATTGAATATCATTAGGGGGTGCGAAAATTAATCCTCAAACTGAGCCTCAATGCCGTTGCAGCGCTTCCCCTGGTTTTGGTACAAATCATTGGGGCCTCTATGGGTGTCTTGGCCTATGTAGGCTCAAAGCAATATCGCTCGCTTTTTCGCCCACAATATGAAGGAGTAGTTAGCGCCTACAAACTACCATTCAAACTGTGGGAAGCAGTGAGGGCCTCTGGAATGCTATTTTCAGATAGCCTGTGGATATGGCGCAATCCCCAAAAGGCTCTTGCAAAGGCGGATGTACCAGACTGGGATGTCATTCAAGCCGCAATGTCCGAAGGCAAAGGCATGATTATTTTATGCCCGCACCTCGGTGGCTTTGAAATCATTCCTCGTTTTTTAGCACAACATTTCCCTGCAACCATCATGTATCGCCCATCCCGACAAGAATGGCTAAATGAAGTAGTGGAAGAGGGGCGCGCTTATCCAAATATGCATTTTGTACCAACTAATCTTCAGGGGGTTCGTCATATGACCCGGGCCCTTGCAAAAGGCGAGGCTATCGCCATCCTTCCGGATCAAGTCCCCAGTGGCGGTGATGGTGTTTGGTGTAATTTTTTTGGTCGTCCTGCCTACACTACCACCCTGCCAGTACGCCTTGCTAATCGACATCAAACACCTGCAGTAATGTTTACAGCAAAACGCAAAGCCTTGGGCTCTGGCTGGATAGTGAATGCCAAACGTTTGGCGCCTTTTTCAGATGACCCTACTATTGCAGCAAGAGAATTAAATAATGCCATTGAGGCTGCGGTCTTAGTTGCCCCAGAGCAATTCATCTGGTCTTACAACCGCTACAAACATCCTGCAGGCGCAGAACTACCTCCAAGCAATTAGTAATAAACTTTTGAAATGACCTGGTTATCCAACCTCTTCAATTTCTTGGCGCTTAATCTCCTGCGCCTCTTTGCTTTCCTCCCTTATGTATTCAGCGTCTATGTGGGCTATGGACTCGGCTGGCTTGCAGCCCATATACCTAATGAGCGTGCGCAGGTAGTGAAAACCAATCTCCGCCTATGTTTTCCTAATCTAAATGAAAAAGAAATTGATACGCTGGCACTGGAGCACTGGAAATTATTCGGCCGCAGCGTTTTAGAACGAAGTCGCATTTGGCTTGGTAGTGGTAAACAAATCACCGATATTGTGAGTATCGACTCGGCGATTACTTTGGGTGATCGCAAGCCACGCTTACTAATTAATCCGCACTTTGTAGGCCTCGAGGGTGGCTTTATGGCCCTGTCTGTTTTAGCCAGCCAGCATGATTGGCTCCGTGGTGCAGGTCTATACCAAAATATGAAGAATCCTTTCTTCAACCAAAAGATGATTGAGTGGAGAAATCGGTTTGGCGGGAAATCGATTGAGAGACAAAGCCGCCTTCGTGACCTCATCCGTGAAATCCAAACGGGGAACTTTATTTTTATCGCTCCCGACATTGATTTAGGTCCACGTGACTCTATCTTTGTTCCTTTTTTTGGCATTCAGACAAATACCATCACCTCCGTCTCCCGGCTAGCTAGACTCAGTGGTGCTGAGGTCTGTTTTATGACCACCACATTAAATAAAGACCGTAAAGGCTATACCTGCCATATCAGCGAACCCTTACCAAACTTTCCAAGTGATGATGTCGAGGAAGATACTGCCCGCTTAAATCACTATATTGAAGAACTTGTTCGCGAAAGACCGGCAGAGTACTATTGGGTACATAAGCGTTTTAAACATCGGCCACCTGGTGAGCTGAGCCTTTACGATTAACGAGATACTTTTGAGCACATCTTTAAAAAATACTGGACGCAAACTTCGCTTCACCAAAATGCATGGTGCTGGCAATGACTTCATTGTTCTCAATGGTATTGATCAAGACCTCAGTACCATCTCACGTGAGCAATGGCAGGCCTTAGCGCATCGTCAATTTGGCATTGGTGCCGATCAAATTCTCATTGTTGAAAAAGCTACTCGTCCAGATGCAGATTTTCGTTATCGGATTTTCAATTCTGACGGTGGAGAAGTAGAGCAATGCGGCAATGGTTCTCGTTGCTTTGTGCGCTTTGTATTAGATCAAGGCTTGTCTACTAAAAATCCTTTACGCGTTGAAGTTGCGCACACTGTGCTTACTCTCAAAGCTCATCCGGATGGTCAAGTAGAGGTTGATATGGGCGCTCCTATTTTTGAGCATAGCCAAATTCCATTTAATGCAAGTGGCTTGGCAAGCATGCAAGAGTTTCAAGAGATGCTTTTTGCACTTCCCCTAGATCATCCCGCCTCACATGATAGTTTTGTTGGCGTGCTTTCAATGGGTAATCCGCATGCAGTTCAAGTTGTTGCTGATCTTGAGAGTGCGCCCGTTCTTGAAGAAGGCGCTGAAATTGAAAAGTATTCTGCGTTTCCAAAAAAAGTAAATGCTGGCTATATGCAGGTCATGAATCGCAATGAAATCAAGTTACGCGTATACGAACGTGGTGCAGGGGAAACTTTGGCCTGCGGGACTGGGGCTTGCGCAGCCGTGGTTTCTGGTATTCGTCGAGGCTTACTGGATTCCCCCGTGAAGGTACATACTCGTGGCGGGGATCTTCTAATAGCCTGGGGCGGTATCGTCAATAACGTCGCCCAATCAGTCATAATGACTGGACCAGCGGCTACCGCGTTTGAAGGCGAAACACAAATCTAAGCAATGCCTTCTTAGATGCCGTATTGATCGCGATACGCTTTTACTGCAGGCAAGTAATTGGTGAGCTCGGTATCACTAGATGCCATGAGAAAAGTCATCAGGTCGGCTAAGTTAGCAATAGCAATCACTGGCAAGCCAAACTCTTCCTCAACTGCCTGAACTGCGGACTTCTCACCGATTTCAACGGCATTGCCAGAGCGCTCCATACGATCTAAGGCAATCAAGACTGCAGCAGGCTCAGCGCCTGCGCCACGTATGAGGTCTACCGACTCTCGGACAGAAGTCCCAGCTGAGATCACGTCATCAATAATGACTACCCTGCCCTTGACCGGAGCGCCAACTAATGATCCGCCCTCACCATGATCTTTGGCTTCTTTACGGTTATAAGCAAACGGAATATTTAAACCCTTATCTGCTAGAGCAATAGCAGTTGCAGCCGCTAAGGTAATGCCTTTATATGCGGGGCCATAAAGCATGTCGAAGGCAACCTTAGATTCTTGTAAGGCTTTTGCGTAGTAACGGCCCAATGCACTTAAGCGTGCGCCATCGTTAAATCCACCCGCATTAAAGAAATAAGGTGAAAGCCTTCCCGCTTTAGTTTTAAACTCCCCGAAGGACAAAACCTTTGTCTCCAAGGCAAAATGAATAAAGTTATCTTGATTTGAATTATTTGAGCTCATAGGCCTACATGTTACGCATCATTTCCGCGAACCTCAACGGTATCCGTTCCGCAGTCAAAAAAGGCTTCCTGCCATGGGCTATCAAGCAAAAGGCTGACTTTATCTGTATGCAAGAGCTCAAAGCACAACGAGATGACCTAGAAGCTTCCATCCTCAATCCAGACGGTATGCACGGCTTTTTTCACCATGCTGATAAAAAAGGCTATAGCGGCTGCGGGATCTATACACCACATAAGCCAGATGAAGTTTTGTACGGCTATGGCAATGAAGAATTTGATGCTGAGGGCCGCTATGTCGAGGCCCGCTTCAAAGCACTATCAGTAATTTCGGTTTATATGCCCTCAGGCTCAAGCTCACCTGAGCGCCAAGAAGCTAAGTATCGATATCTTGATAGCTTCTTACCCCACCTCATTGGGCTGAAAAAATCAGGGCATGAAATTGTCCTGTGCGGTGATGTCAATATTGCCCATCATGAAATTGACCTCAAGAACTGGAAAGGTAATCTTAAAAACTCTGGCTTCCTGCCAGAAGAGCGCGCATGGCTCACTAACTTGTTTGATCAGGTTGGCTACGTAGATGTCTATCGCAAACTAGAGCCTAAGGCTGGTGAGTCTTGCTACACCTGGTGGAGTAATCGTGGGCAAGCCTATGCCAAGAATGTTGGCTGGCGTATTGATTACCAAATTAGTACCGCAGGCATTGCTGCTACTGCCAAGAAAACTGCTGTCTACAAAGATGAGCGCTTCTCAGACCATGCCCCACTGACGGTGGACTACGACTGGAATCTGTAATTTAATACTAGCGTTAATCTTTCTTGATCTGCACGATTTTGAAATGAATGGTGGCCCAAATGAGTAGTAACACTGGTGCGCCAATAATAGCCGTGCCATAAAAGAAGGTCTGGTAACCAAAGGTATCGACGAATACTCCAGAGAAGCCTGCTAACCATTTTGGCAACAACAACATCATCGAGCTAAATAGGGCGTACTGAGTAGCTGAATAGCGAATATTCGTGAGGGCTGATAAGAAGGCAATAAATGCAGCGCTAGCAATACCTGAGCTTAAATTATCAGCAGAGATTACCCAAATCAAACCATGTAAATCATGGCCTTGGGTTGCCAACCAAGCAAACAAGATATTGCTGACTGACGACAACACTGCGCCCAAAAATAAAATCCGTAGGACACCAAATCGCAAAGTGAGAACACCACCAACAAAAGCGCCGACTAAAGTCATTACAACGCCGAATACCTTACTCACTGCCGCAACTTCATCTTTGGTATAACCCATGTCAACATAAAAAGGATTGGCCATAATGCCCATCACCACATCACTAATGCGATAGACGGCAATTAAAGACAAAATCAATACTGCGTGCCAGCGATAGCGCGTCAGAAATTCAGCAAATGGCTCAATCAAAGTTTGATGTAGCCACGCTTTAACATTACGCGCTTTAGGCAAATCAATTTTCACGGGCTCTTTACTTAATAACGTAGTAATCACACCCACACTAATGGACGCAGCCATACATAAATAAGCGAACTGCCAGGCGCCTGCATCATAACCAGCGCCAGTCTCTGCACGGGCAGCGAGCCAGAGAACGCCTGCACCAGACCATATCAAAGCAAGGCGATATCCCGTTTGATAAGTAGCGGCTAAGGCGGCCTGACGATCACTATTGGCGGATTCAATCCGAAATGCATCTAATGCAATGTCTTGGGTAGCCGAACCAAATGCAACTAGTAGTGCACACCAAACTACAGAGTTGAGCGCAAGCTTTGGATCTAGCGTAGACATTCCCACAAGACCCAAAATGATGAGTGCCTGCGCGAATAGCAGCCAGCTGCGACGGCGCCCGAATAATTTTGTTAAGAAGGGGATTTGTAAACGATCAACCAGTGGAGCCCACATCCACTTGAATGCATAAATCAGCCCGACCCAAGTTAAGTAGCCAATAGTGCTGCGATCAATCCCAGCTTCGCGTAACCAAAAGCTTAAGGTGCCAAGAATCAGTAATAGTGGGAGGCCGGCAGAAAAGCCAAGGAACAACATTCGAAGACATGGCCATTCGAGGTAAACCCGAAAATCAGCAAGCCACGACTGAGCCGCTCTCAGCATGGCTCTATGCGCTGCGAACGCGGAAAAGCGCCAAACTGCCAAAGAAATTAGGCATCAGGGTAACTTGCCGCCCATCATGCAAGATGCATTGATCAATCACCTGCAGGCCAAGACTTGAGGCGAGCTTCTCAAAATCTTCTACGGTAAGCACGCGCACATTCGGCGTGTTGTACCACTGATATGGCAAGCTCTTTGATACTGGCATACGACCAAGCCCTACCGCCAAACGATGTGACCAGTGGCCAAAGTTTGGGAAGGACACAATCGATTCTTTGCCAACGCGCACCACTTCACGCAAGATCTTTTCAGTCTGATGAATCGTTTGTAATGTTTGCGATAGCACTACGGTGTCAAAGCTATCGTCTTCAAAAAGCGCTAAGCCACCCTCTAAATCTTGCTGAATCACATTGAGGCCTTTTTGTACGCAAGCAAGAACGCGTACATCATCAATCTCTACCCCATAGGTATGAACGGGCTTTTGCTTTTGTAAGAACTCTAAAAAGCTACCATCGCCACATCCTAAATCAAGGACCTGGCTATGAGGGGCAATCCATTTAGCAATTGCTGAAAAATCTGCGCGCATATTTAGGACGCTCATGATTGAGCCCCCAGCATTTGCGCAAAATACGCTCTTACTAAATTGTGATAGCGCTCATCATCTAATAAAAATGCGTCATGTCCATGAGGGGCATCAATCTCTGCATAAGTCACTTCACTCTTATTGCTCAATAAAGATTGCACAATCTCACGGCTGCGACTGGGCGGGAAACGCCAATCTGTTGAGAAACTCACTACCAAGAATTTAGCCTGTACTTCAGCCAAAGTACGGTTGAGACTGCCATCATAGCGACGGGAGGGATCAAAGTAATCTAAGGCGCGTGTGATCAGGAGATAAGTATTGGCATCAAAGTAAGTTGAAAACTTATCTCCTTGATGGCGTAAGTAACTTTCCACCTCAAACTCAACATCAAAGCTAAAACGATAGTCATTCGATTCACCATTAGGGCGCTGTAAATCGCGTCCAAATTTTTCAGCCATGTCATCATCAGATAAATAGGTAATATGGCCAACCATTCGGGCTAAACGTAAACCACGCTTTGGTACTACGCCATGCTCATAATAATTGCCCCCATGAAAATCAGGATCCGACAAAATAGCATTACGTGCTACCTCGTTAAAGGCAATATTTTGTGCGCTGAGCTTTGGTGTTGATGCAATCACAACACAATGCTCTAAGCGCTTTGGAAACTGAATTGCCCAAGCCATTGCCTGCATACCGCCCAGGCTACCGCCCATGACTGCAGCAAATTTCCGAATGCCTAATTTGTCTGCAAGGCGCGCTTGGGTGTTTACCCAATCCTCAACGGTGACCACGGGAAAGTCGGCACCATAAGGCTTGCCAGTTTCTGGGTGAATGCTCATGGGCCCAGTAGAACCGAAGCAAGAGCCCAAATTATTGACCCCAATAACAAAAAAATGATTCGTGTCTACAGGCTTGCCTGGCCCAATCATGTTATCCCACCAGCCGATATCTTTTGGGTCATCAGGACTAGGACCAGCTACATGATGAGATGCATTAAGCGCATGACAAACTAATACCGCATTACTTTTATCTGCATTGAGCTTGCCATAAGTTTCAATGACTAAATCATAGGCAGATAGAATGGCTCCACTCTGCAAAGGCAGGGGCTCGGCAAAATGGATGGTATTTCTAGAGAGGTTTAGCTCGCTCATTCTGAGAGGAGGATGCGCAAACTAATATCAGAGGCTTCGGTTGGCAATTTCTTAAAGCCACTGCGGGCAAATCGATGCCAACGGCCCAAAACAAAACTCATCAACATGGCAGCGCGAATACTAACTTCTTCCTGACCGGCACCAGCCCAGGCGCCGCCTTGGGTTTGGGCAATGCGCAGCGCTTGCTTTAAGGATGCCTCAACGCGATCTAAGACCTGAGTAATACGCTCTTGCAAACGATCATCTTCTTGCAACAAAGCATCTCCCAGAAGAACCCTCGTCATACCTGGATTCTTCTCGGCGAAGAAAAGCAACATTTGCAAAATTCCACGCGCTTGGGCAAGACCAGATTCTTCTTTTTGATTAATCTGATTAATTAAACCAAAAACAGTTTGCTCGATAAAAGAAATTAAGCCTTCGAACATCTGCGCTTTACTAGCAAAATGACGATAAAGTGCAGCTTCAGATACTTGAATTTTTGCTGCCAAGGCTGCCGTCGTTACCCGCTCACCTTTGGGGTTTTGGAGCATCTCTGCAAGCACTTGCAAAATCTGTAGGCGACGCTCTCCAGGGCGGGGGCGCTTGCGCGCCTTACCAGTATCAGCGCTGCTGTCGTTGATATCTGCTGGCTCTAAAGATTGAGGCATGTATTTACTTACCTCGAACGAATCATCGTACCGAATGCTTGCTCGGTCAAAATTTCTAGCAGCAAGGAATGTTCAATACGTCCATCAATAATGTGTACTGAATTTACTCCACTTTTCGCAGCATCTAATGCGGAAGAAATCTTCGGCAACATGCCTCCAGAGATCGTGCCATCCGCAAATAAAGCGTCAATCTCTCTTGCAGTGAGATCCGTAAGGAGCTTGCCCTCTTTGTCCATCACCCCAGGGATATTCGTCATCATGACCAATTTCTCTGCATGCAAAATTTCAGCCATCTTGCCAGCTACTAAGTCTGCATTGATGTTGTAGGCCTGACCCTCTTCACTAAAGCCAATTGGGGAAATCACCGGAATAAAGGCGTCATCTTGTAAGGCCTTTACAACCGCAGGATTAATGGCCTCAATCTCACCCACAAAGCCTAAATCAATTGTCTTACCAGGCTCTTTATCACTAGGCACCAACATTTTCCTGGCATGAATTAAGCCGCCATCTTTACCAGTCAAGCCAACCGCCTGACCGCCAAATTGGTTAATCAGCATCACAATATCTTGTTGTACTTCGCCGCCAAGAACCCACTCCACCACTTCCATGGTTTCTTCATCGGTAACGCGCATACCCTGAATAAAGCTCCCGGTCTTACCAATTTTTTTCAAGGCTTCATCAATTTGTGGGCCGCCGCCGTGAACAACAACGGGATTCATGCCGACCAATTTGAGCAAGATGACATCGCGCGCAAAACTTTCTTTGAGGCGCTCTTCAATCATAGCGTTTCCGCCATACTTAATGACAATAGTCTTGCCGTGATATGAGCGGATATATGGCAAAGCTTCAGCCAGAATCTGCGCCTTTAACAAAGGCGAGATATCGCTAAGGGTGGGTAAATGCTTGGTCATCGCAAATAAAAGTTATTCGCCAAATAATTTTTGACGTAGTTCACGACGCTCCTGTGCTTCAAGAGACAAATTGGCTGTAGGCCTTGCAATTAAACGGTTTAAGCCGATTGGCTCGCCAGTTTCTTCACACCAGCCATAGTCACCAGACTCGATACGAGCCAAAGCTTGCTCAACCTTTTTAAGCAACTTACGCTCACGATCCCGCGTACGCAATTCCAAGGCGTGCTCTTCTTCAATAGTTGCCCGATCAGCAGGATCTGGCACCAAAATATTTTCGCGAAGATGTTCGGTGGTCTCCGAAGCATTCTTCAAAATGTCATCTTTAAGGGTTAGTAACTTTTGACGAAAAAAGTCTAACTGCGCAGCACTCATGTAGTCCTTGTCGGACATCTTCAGTAATTCTGCTTCAGTTAAGGGCGCACCTTTTACAGTCTTGGTACTCGCAGCTTTACTGCTAGCTTTTGTCGCGGCTGCTGGTTTTGTTGCTGTTTTTACTGTCATCTCATTCTTTCCTAGATTTGAAGCATTATTGCCTCATTCTGCCAAACTTTTACCGTGCTTTAATCAATATTTTTTAATATTGACCGTGGCGGCGGATTGTACCCGAAACTTCCTATACCAAACATCCCTCAAGCCCAGCCAGTAGGGTGTCCTTAGGTAAATCAATGCCTATAAAGACCATACGGGTTTGCTTAGGCTCGCTACCCCATGGGCCAGCCATATCGCTACCCATCATTTGATGAACCCCCTGGAACACCACTTTTCGGTTACTTCCCTTCACATAGAGCACGCCTTTATAGCGCAGCATCTTTTCACCAAAGACCTCCAGAATGCCTCCCAGGAAGTCTTCTAGCTTATTGTGATCAAAGGGTTTATCACTACGAAAAACAAAGGACTGAATGCGGTCTGTGTGCCCTGCGTGCCCATGATGATGGTGCTCGTGGCTATGGTCGTGCCCACAGGTGCTGTGGTCATGATCATGGCTGTGATCGTGATTGTCTTGCTCCAAAAAATGCGGGTCAATGTCTAGCTTGGCATTGAGGTTAAAGCCCTTTAGATCTAGTACCGCATCAAGAGGCACAATTCCTTTAGTAATCCCAGTAATGGGGGCCCTTGGGTTCATGCGCATCAAACGATTACGCAAAGCCTCAACCTCAGCAGGCGTTACTAGATCGGTCTTGGTAATGAAAATCTGGTCAGCAAAGCCCACTTGGCGCTGGGCCTCTTCATGTTCAGTTAGCTGCTTAGGGCCATGCTTAGCATCCACCAAAGTCACAACAGCATCTAGAACGTAATGGTCAGCAACATCGTCATCCATAAAGAAGGTTTGGGCTACTGGGCCAGGGTTAGCGACGCCAGTCGTTTCAATCACAACACGATCAAAACTAATTTTCTTATCCTTGCGCTGATCCCAAAGCTCATTGAGTGCCTCAACTAAGTCGCCACGAATGGTGCAACAAATACAACCGTTGCTCATCTGCACAATATTTTCTTGGTTGTCTTGAACCAAAATATCGTTATCGATGTTCTCCTCGCCAAACTCATTTTCAATCACGGCAATTTTTTTACCATGCTGCTCGGTCAAAATATGCTTCAGCAAAGTTGTTTTTCCACTTCCTAAGAAGCCCGTCAAAATGGTTACAGGAATTAATGCCATGAATGATCCAATCAAAATCTAGAAGTAATACTTGCCCAAAGCGGGAAACCCACTATCTTACCGAGTTCCTCAAGCTTTACCAGCCTTGGCTCGGGGATGCGCTTTATCGTATGCCTGAGCAAGGTGCTGAAAATCTAAAGACGTATAAATCTGGGTGCTGGAAATACTGGCATGCCCTAGCATTTCTTGAACAGCCCGCAAATCTTGGGAGGATTGCAAGACATGACTAGCAAAGCTGTGGCGCATCATGTGCGGATGTACATGGGTGGGTAGTCCTGCGCGCATAGCTAAAGTACGTAGGCGCGCCTGAACCGTGCGTGGCGATAAGCGCTTGCCAGTTGCCGATAGAAAAAGAGCGTTCGATTGCTGAGCATAACTACTACTATTGCGAATTTCTCTCCAGATATTGAGCGACTGCATTGCTGGAGCGCCAACTGGTACAGAGCGTCTTTTGCCACCCTTTCCTAAAACGGTGACTTCAGCTGCATCCCAATCTAACCAACCCGCAGACTCTTGTTGGCGATCTTTACTTTGCATCACATCAATTCCCAATAGCTCAGATAGACGTAAGCCTGAGGAATACAGTAAATCAATAATGGCCGCATCTCGAATCGATTCCAAATCTTTTTTCTCTTCCGCCTCTTTAACGGCTTGACTCACCAAGGAAAGTGCCTGCTCGACCGACAAGGCTTTAGGCAAGGACTTCAGGCGCTTAGGCGCCTTGACATCATCAACTGGGTTAGCCACTAGATTGCCAGTCACCTTACCAGCGCGGGCATCTCGCCTTGCATCTTTCTCGGTGAGCCAGTGATACCAACCACGCCATGCTGAAAGTGCCCTCGCAATGCTTCTGGAAGATTTGCCTTTGGAATGTAAGCGCCCCGCCCAACGACGCACATGACCATTGCTCACTTTTAATAAATCAATAGAGTCTTCAAGAGCAAAATTTTGCAGATCCCCAAGATCCATGCCATACGCTTTGAGTGTATGCGGCGAGAGTTGACGCAATACATGCAACTCGTGCAAATACTCTTGCACGAGAGGGTGAAGATCAGTCGCTGGTAATTTCATAAGCCTGGATACGATCCAAAGCTGCTGCTGTAAGTTCTGCAATCTGGCGTAAATAGAAGGCGCCCATATCTGCAGTAAAACGGGTTTCATCCTTACTAGCTAGTAATAAAACTGCGGGGGATTGGCTAGCGCCTATGCTTTTGCCAAGCGGCAAGCCAATAGCCACCATGCTTTGCCAGCTTGGATCAATACTGGTTTGACTCGCTAGTAAATCTACGCTCGCAGCTGCAAGCTCTTTAGCTGAACCGCAAAGTGGTGTATCAATCCAAGGACCAAATGCAGAATTTGGCGATAGTAATTGCGCAGACTCAACCTCAAAAACTTCAGCCAATCCAGAAGTAATTGCGCCTTCAACATCCGCTTTATTGTTTGCCTTCATTAAGCGCAATAACCAAGCAACCAAACTTTGTTGGGTTTTATCGTTACGACTACCAAAATGCAGCATCTCACTTAATCGACGATTGAGCTCTTGATTTTGAGTGCGTAGCACCGTCATCTGACGCTCTTGCAACGAGATCGCACGATCCTCATGTGGGTGCTTAATACGAATCTCATTAAAAAGATCTGCATAGCGATCGAAGAAGCCTGGTGAAGCTCTTAGCCACTCAGCAACCAACTCTTCTTGTTCGGACTGCTTTGGATCTATTACACTCATCTATTTCTTTCTTAACTTAGTTTTTTACGCAAAAGTTCATTTACTTGGCCTGGATTAGCTTTTCCCTGAGAGGCTTTCATAATCTGGCCAACAAGGGCATTGAATGCCTTCTCTTTGCCAGAGCGGAACTCTTCCACTGATTTCTGGTTGGCTACAAGCACTTGATCAATGATGGCCTCCAATGCTCCGCTATCACTAATCTGTTTCAGCCCTTTGGCATCAATTACTTGATCGACAGTGCTCATTGCCTTACCAGCAAGAGCCTCTTCCCACAAAATTGCAAAGATATCCTTGGCGATCTTATTAGAGATAGTGCCATCAGCTACGCGAGTCAATAAAGGCGCTAAGTGCGCAGCCTTCAGTGGAGCATTTGCAGTCGCAATTCCAGCACGATTTAAAGAAGAGGCAAACTCACCTGCGATAAGGTTTGCAGCGGCCTTGGCTAGAGATTTACCTACGATAGCTAGTAACTCTTCGAATACTTTTGCGGTATCGCGATCTTGTGTCAACAGCTGTGTATCGTAAGCGCTCAAGCCATAGTCTGCCTGCCATTGCTCGCGTAGTTGCGCAGGAAGTGCTGGCATCTGATTGCGCACTTGTGCAATCCAAGCATCATCAATAACGACGGGCAATAAATCAGGGTCTGGGAAATAGCGATAGTCGTTAGCGTCTTCTTTACTCCGCATGCTACGTGTTTCACCACGGTCGGGATCATAGAGGCGAGTTTCTTGAATAACAGTGCCACCGTCTTCGATTAATTCAATTTGGCGGCGCACTTCATATTGAATCGCCTCTTCTAAAAAGCGGAAAGAATTTAGGTTCTTGATCTCACAACGAGTACCAAACTCTGCCTGCCCTTTAGGGCGAACAGATACGTTCGCATCGCAACGGAAAGATCCTTCTTGCATATTTCCATCACATACCCCTAGCCACACCACCAGGGTATGCAATGCCTTGGCATAGGCCACAGCCTCAGCGGCACTGCGCATCACTGGCTCAGTGACAATCTCTAGAAGTGGTGTGCCTGCACGATTTAAGTCGATGCCGCTAGAAGGCTCCCCATGGGGACCAGTAAAGCCCTCCTCATGGACGGATTTACCAGCATCCTCCTCCATATGAGCGCGAGTTAATTCAACGACCTTCACTTCATCGCCGACCAAAATTTCTAGATGCCCTCCAACCACCACCGGAAGGTCCATCTGGCTAATTTGATAGCCCTTGGGTAAGTCTGGATAAAAATAATTCTTACGGGCAAAAATACTGACTGGCGCAATCTTTGCGCCAACAGCCAACCCAAAACGAATGGCGTGCTCGACCGCTTGACGATTAAGAACCGGCAATACTCCTGGCAAAGCCAAATCTACTGCGCATGCTTGCGTGTTTGGTTCTGCGCCAAAGCGGGTGCTTGCACCACTAAATATTTTGGATTGAGTTTGTAACTGTGTGTGGGTCTCTAGACCAATAACAACCTCCCATTGCATCATGCCACCCCACTCGCTTGTCGCAGATGCCAATCCGTAGCTTGCTGATATTGGTGTGCCACTTGCAATAAGCGCGCTTCAGAAAAATAATTACCAATGAGTTGCATGCCAATCGGTAAATTATTGACATTAAATCCACAGGGCGCACTCATTGCCGGGAGTCCCGCCAAATTCGTTGAGAGCGTATAAATATCTTCCAAATACATCTGCACTGGGTCTTTTGACTTCTCCCCCAACCGCCATGCCACATCAGGCGCAACAGGCCCAAGGATCACATCACACTCATTAAATGCTGCCTGAAAATCTGCCGCAATAATGCGACGAATTTTTTGTGCCTGCAGATAATAAGCATCGTAGTAGCCATGACACAGAACATAAGTGCCAATCATGATGCGGCGCTTTACTTCTGCTCCAAAACCTTCAGTGCGAGATTTTTGATACATATCTCCAAGATCTTTGTACTCACCAGCACGATAGCCATAACGCACACCATCAAAACGACTCAAGTTACTTGAGGCTTCTGCTGGCGCTAAAACGTAATACACCGGAATAGAGAGCTTAGTTTTAGGCAAACTCACTTCAACTAATTTTGCGCCCAAACTTTCTAAAGTTTTTGCAGCTTCATTGACTGACTTAGCAACATCACTTGCTAAACCTTCAGCAAAAAATTCTTTAGGTAATCCAATGCGCAGACCTTCTAGGGGTTTAGCGGAATTCGCATTGCCTGCTTGCCAACTTTGATTGAGGTAACGGCCATAGTCTTCACCAGAGTCAGCAAGCGAAGTAGAGTCGCGCTGATCATGTGATGACATGGCAGAAAGCACTAGCGCGCAGTCCTCGGCAGATTTACCCATAGGGCCAGCCTGATCCAATGAAGAGGCGTAAGCAATCATTCCATAACGAGAAACGCGCCCATAACTTGGCTTAATACCAGTCAATCCACAAAATGCTGCTGGTTGGCGGATTGAACCACCGGTATCGGTGCCAGTTGCAATCGGAGCTAAGCCCGCGGCAACTGCAGCAGCGGAGCCGCCAGAGGATCCACCAGTAACACAGGCTGCATTCCAAGGGTTAAGAACTGGGCCATAGGCTGAATTCTCATTAGAAGAGCCCATGGCAAATTCATCCATATTGGTCTTGCCAAGACAAACCATGCCAGCACCATGCGGATTGTTTTCGTCGGGAATACCGAGGTTAGCAACCACCGTTGCATCAAAGGGGCTCTGGTAAGCGGCCAAAATTTTAGAGGCGGCTGTCGTCTTCCAGCCACGAGTGACGAAGACATCTTTATGGGCAATCGGAATTCCGGTCAACCTGCCTGCTTTGCCAGAGGCAATTAGCTTATCTGCTTTAAATGCTTGCTCTAAACTTAAGTGAGCATTCACATCAAGATAGGCGTTCAGATGTTTTCCAGCCTCAATTCGATCTAAAAAGTACTGGGTGAGCTCTTTGCTGGACACTTCTTTTGCAGCCAGTGATTTCGCTATAAGAGAGATGGGAGTGTTGTGCCAACTCATTCAATGACCCTAGGAACCAAGAAATAGCCCTCTTGCTGGGCAGGAGCAGATGTCATATTCTCCACTCGGCGATCAGACTCACTGACTAGGTCAACGCGCATTGGTTGAGCCAAATCACGCAAAAATAGGATTGGGTGCGCAAGCGGCTCCAACCCCGCGGTATCGACAGCCTGCATTTCCTCAACCAGAGAAAAAATAGCCTGTAGCTGGGGCAAGACTGCCTCAGCTTCTGCCTGACTTAACTCAAGTCTAGAAAGGTGCGCAATGCGCTGGACATCATCAAGATTCATGGGGGGCTAGAGTATCATTCCTATATATTTTTATTAACAACTTCTATTTTCCCACTACATCATGTTTAGTTTTTTCCGCAACTATTTTTCCAATGACCTAGCAATCGATCTAGGAACCGCTAACACCCTAATTTACATGCGTGATAGGGGTATTGTCCTCGATGAACCCTCGGTTGTGGCAATTCGTCAAGAAGGCGGTCCCAACGGTAAAAAGACCATTTTGGCCGTTGGAAAAGAGGCAAAAGCGATGTTGGGTCGTGTTCCAGGAAATATTGAGGCAATTCGTCCAATGAAGGATGGTGTGATTGCTGACTTCACCATTACCGAACAAATGCTCAAGCAATTTATCAAGCTTGTGCATGAGAGTAAATTATTAAGGCCAAGCCCACGCATCATCATTTGCGTTCCCTGTGGATCTACTCAAGTTGAGCGTCGTGCAATTCGTGAATCTGCATTAGGGGCTGGCGCATCACAGGTATTTTTAATTGAAGAGCCTATGGCTGCTGCAATTGGCTCCGGCCTGCCCGTTTCAGAAGCTGCAGGCTCGATGGTTGTTGACATCGGTGGAGGCACCACTGAAGTTGGCGTCATGTCATTAGGTGGGATGGTGTACAAGGGCTCTGTTCGCGTCGGCGGTGATAAGTTTGATGAAGCGATTACAAACTATATTCGTCGCAACTACGGCATGTTGATTGGCGAACAAACTGCCGAGTTGATTAAGAAAACCATTGGCTCTGCATTCCCCGGCGCTGAAGTACGCGAGATGGAAGTAAAGGGTCGCAATCTTTCTGAAGGTGTACCGCGCAGCTTTACGGTAACGAGTAATGAAATTCTCGAAGCATTAACCGACCCATTGAATCAAATTGTGACGGCAGTTAAAGCAGCTCTTGAGCAGATCCCGCCTGAGTTGGCGTCCGATATTGCTGAGCGCGGCATGATGCTTACTGGCGGCGGCGCCTTATTGCGTGACCTTGACCGCCTCTTGCTTGAAGAAACTGGCTTACCAATTCACATTCCAGAAGATCCCTTAACTTGTGTTGCTCGAGGTTGCGGTATCGCACTTGAGCGCATGGATAAGTTAGGCGGAGTGTTCTCGCACGAGTAAGCGACATACACGTCGATCAGGGAATTGCAAGATAGCGCTCCACCACTTTTCAGACAGGGCATTCCGGCCTTACTTAAACTGATTGTCTGTCTGTCAATCAGCATCGCTCTGATGCTGATTGATTTTCGTTTTAAAGCGCTTGATCCCATTCGCAATAATGTAAATTGGCTTTTGCGCCCGCTTGAATATGTCATGATGGCACCTCGTAATGCTTTCGAAGCCGCATCAGAATATTTCACTACTCGCTCGACGCTTGATCAAGAAAATCAGGTAATGAAAGTACGCCAAGCAGAGCTCTCCTTGCTTGCCAATCAATCCGAGTTCTTGATTGTAGAGAATCAAAATTTACGCGAGCTGATGGCACTGCAAAAACAGACGCCTTTCAAAACTCTGCCTGTAGAAATTCTGTTTAATCCGCCCAATCCAATTTCGCAGCGTATTGTGATCAACCGTGGAAGCAACGATGGCTTAAAGCTTGGCAACCCCATTGCCAACGATTCCGGTATCCTTGGCCAAGTAGTTCGCCTCTATGAGCGCTCTGCTGAGGTCTCCTTACTGGAAGATCGAGACTTTGCCGTACCCGTACAAGTCGCTCGCAATGGCTTACGTGCTGCTGTTTTTGGGGCTGGGCGCGGAAATCCTTTGGAATTACGCTATTTACCCGTAGCTAGCGATTTAGAGGTTGGGGATATTTTGCTCACCTCCGGAATCGATGGCGTCTATCCGCCAGGATTTGCTGTTGCAGTCATTAGCAAAATTGAGCGTAATGCCGATAAAAACTCATCTAATGTATTTTGTGTTCCAGTGGCCGCAGTAAATCGCTATCGCCAAGCCTTAGCTTTTTTATACGATCCGCAGTTCGATGCCAAAGCACCGACGATCAACGATAAATCAAGTACTAGTCCGGTAACAACCAATACTCCAGGCCGCCGCCAAACTCGTGCGCGAGGAATGCAATGATTGATTTCCAAAGCGGCTATATATTGCGTCCGGTCAATCCGGTCTTCATTTATTTCAGCTTGTTCTGTGCGCTGCTATTAAATCTTTTGCCAATTGGTAACTATGGATGGGTACCAGACTGGCTCATTCTTTGTATTGTGTTTTGGAACATTCATCAACATCGTTACGTTGGAGTGATATGGGCATTTAGCTTAGGGCTGTTAATAGATGTTCACAACTCCGATCTTTTGGGTCTGCACGCCTTTAGCTATGCACTAGTAGCATATATAGCCATCTCTTGGCATAGGCGAATTGTGGCGCTGACCGTTGTATCGCAAGCAATCCATTTACTGCCAATCTTCTTGCTAGTTTCTTTATTTCCAGTCTTAGCGCACTGGTTACTCAGCGGAGAAATTTATTGGTGGGCTTTAACGGGCGCTATTCAAGCCATTATTGAGGCAATGCTTTGGCCACTAGCAACCCGTATATTGTTGGCGCTACAACGTCGTCCGATTGACGTCGATCATAATCGGCCGCTCTAAGAAGTTGTATGGTTTCTTTTAAAAAACCAAACCTCGACTCATTTCAAGAGCGCATCTATATTGCGACTTTATTCGTCACATTTTGTTTTTTGATTTTAGTCACTCGCTTAGTATGGCTACAACTTGTCAGCCACGGTAAATATGCTTTGTTAGCCGAAAGTAATCGAATTGCTTTAGTACCTGCCCCAGCTAATCGCGGCCTACTCATTGATCGCAACGGCATCGTGATTGGCCGAAATTACTCAGCACTCACCTTAGATGTCAATGCCGAACAACTTAAGGGCAATGTTGACCAACTGATTAACGAGCTTTCTGAAATTGTGGATATTTCCCCGAAAGATCGACGTAATTTCAAACGCTCCCTGGAAGATTCGCGGAATATGGGTACATTTCCCTTGCGCTCCATGCTCAATGAGGCCGAAACTGCCCGTTTTATGGCCAATCGATACCGTTTTCCAGGGGTAGAGATCCGTGCCAGAAGCTTTCGAGAGTATCCATATAACGAGTTAGGCTCTCACCTGATTGGCTATATTGGTCGGGTTTCCCAAAAGGATAAGGAGCGCATGCAAGCTGAAATCGAGGGCGCTAAAGGCAATGATCCAGATGCTTTGCAAGCCTCTTTTCTGCCCGGCATTCAATACGTTGGCAAGATTGGTTTAGAGCAAAGCTACGAGAATGTTCTGCGGGGCGTGCCTGGATATGATCAAGTAGAAATCACTGCAGGTGGAAAACCAGTAAGGACACTTTCTAGCTCGCCCTCAGTGCCCGGTAAAAATGTTGTGCTCTCTGTTGATATCAAATTGCAATACTTAGTAGAGCAACTCTATGGAAACTACCGCGGTGCCTTTGTTGCAATAGAACCTGAAACGGGCGATATCTTGGCATTCGTCTCTAAGCCTAACTTCAATCCCAATGATTTCGTTGAAGGCATTGACTCGGTAACATGGAAAGAGCTTAATGACTCTCCACAAAAACCGCTCTATAACCGTCCACTCAAAGGTATTTATCCTCCAGGATCAACCTACAAGCCCTTTATGGCGCTTGCTGCCTTGGAGACTCAGAAGCGCACGCCTTCGCAATCAATTTCTGATCCAGGTTATTTTGATTTTGGTAATCACACCTTCCGCGATGATAAGAAAGGTGGGCACGGCATCGTTGATATGCAAAAGTCTATTGTTGAATCTTGTGACACGTATTACTACCTACTTGCTCGCGATATGGGCGTCAATTTGATGCATGACTTCATGAAACCATTTGGCTTTGGTCAAATTACTGGCATTGATTTACAAGGTGAATCTAGAGGCGTATTGCCATCAACCGATTGGAAGAAAAATACCTTCAAGAAGCCTGAGCAACAAAAATGGTACGAAGGTGAAACGATTTCTTTGGGCATTGGTCAAGGATATAACGCCTTCACCATTTTGCAATTAGCACATGGAATGGCTAACCTAGCGAATAACGGTATTGTGATGAAGCCTCACTTGGTAAAAGCAATTGAAGATCCTTTTACTCGCAACAGAGTGTTAACTACGCCAAAAGAAAGCTATCGAATTGACCTGAAGCCAGAAAATATTGAGGTCATCAAAAAAGCAATGGTTGAGGTCAATGTCTCTGGAACATCTACAGCGGCCTTTAAGGGTGCGGGATACGTTGCTGGAGGCAAGACTGGTACCGCCCAAGTCTTTAGCTTGAACTCAAAGGAATATAAGCACAGCTCTACTGCAGAATTCTTGCGAGATCATGCTTTATATATTGCGTTTGCACCCGCAGATAAACCCACCATCGTCATTGCCATGGTGGTTGAAAATGCAGGCTTTGGCGCGCAATGGGCGGCGCCAATTGCGCGCAAAGCATTGGACTACTACATTGAGGGCAAATGGCCTAAGGAGATTCCCGAGTGGAAAAGAGCCCCTTAATCAAAATTAAAAGTGTGTTCTCTAGCATATTCGCTGGACTAGATCGCCAGCTAGGCCTTATTTTACTTGGATTAGCAGCTATTGGCTTTTTTACATTTTTATCTGCAAGTCAGAATACGCCCGTACAAATCGCCGATGAGATACGTAATCTTGTACTTTCATTCGTAGTGATGTGGATCGTTTCTCGTATTCCACCTAAGTGGTTAGAGATGGGTGCTGTTTGGATTTATGGCTTTGGTGTTGCGCTACTGATTGCGGTAGCAGTATTTGGATTGATTAAAAAAGGTGCGCGTCGCTGGCTTAATATTGGCATTGTGATTCAACCATCTGAAATCATGAAAATTGCAATGCCGCTGATGCTTGCATGGTACTTCCAAAAGCGCGAAGGTATTCAAACAAGCTGGGACTACGCAGTAGCGGCAATTATTTTGGCCATCCCAGTTTTCCTGATAGCGCGTCAGCCAGATTTAGGTACTGCACTCCTTGTTTTTGCGGCCGGCCTCTACGTCATCATCCTAGCTGGCCTGCCATGGAAGTGGATTCTACCTTTTGTGGGTATTGGTGTTGTCGGCATTTTGCTCATTATTATTTTTGGCAGCACAATTTGTGCGAATGATGTTGTTTGGCCGCTTGTACATAACTATCAAAAGCATCGTGTGTGTACTTTGCTAGACCCCACTAGCGATCCCCTTGGTAAAGGGTTTCATACAATTCAGTCGATGATTGCAATTGGCTCTGGTGGATTTTTTGGTAAGGGCTGGTTTCAAGGAACGCAAGCACATTTGGAATTTATTCCAGAAAAACATACTGATTTTGTTTTTGCAGTTTTTTCGGAAGAGTTTGGTTTGCTTGGAAATCTAATATTAATTGCTTTGTTCTTTGCATTGATTAAAAGAGGTTTAGCAATCTCAGCAAGTGCGCCAAACTTATTTACGCGCTTACTAGGCGCTGCTGTAACACTCATTTTCTTTACTTATGCATTTGTAAACATTGGCATGGTCAGCGGCTTACTGCCAGTGGTTGGAGTTCCGCTACCCTTTATCAGCTACGGCGGCACCGCCCTGGTTACCCTTGGGTTTGGGGCGGGCATATTGATGAGTATTCATCGTCATCGTCGCCTAGTACAGAGTTAATTTAAAGCCGCCTCTGTGGGATTTAAATTCTTCAAGAGATAAAAAAGCCCGGCATGCCGGGCTTTTTTTCAACAAGGAAGAAATTACTTCTTACGCTTGTTAACTGAATCTTTAAATGCTTTACCAGCTGAAAACTTAACAGTCTTAGCGGCAGCGATTTTGAGTGGCTCACCAGTTTTTGGATTGCGGCCCATACGTGCAGCACGTTTGCCAGATGAGAATGTCCCGAAACCGATCAGTTGTACTGAGTCGCCTTTAGTAACAGCTTTGATGATTGTGTCGATAGCAGAATTCAATGCAAATTCAGCTTTTGCTTTAGAAATCTCGGCGTCGTCAGCGATTGCTGCGATTAGTTCGGCTTTGTTCAAGTGAAGCTCCTTATAGATATTGATGTCAGCGCACATTACGCTTACGTGATTTTAACCACAAAAAAGTACAAAAATAAAGTTACGTTGCAACAATTTTTTACTACTACAAATTATTCATCCAAAACGACTATATCGGAGACAAAATATTCAGTATCTCCAAAACAGCTTGTCGGTAAACCAATGTGCTGCTCGTATTTTAGAGCTACTTTTTTACCTAAATTAGCATTTATTTTTTGCGCTACAGCATCCGAATGCACCGTAAAGAGGAATTTTTCTGACATCGTTCCAGGCATTGAAACCATTGCCAACTCTCCTTCCCAAGTTTTGCAAACATAGCCGCGATTGGAGAATTTTTGTATATATCCCGCTCGTTCGCCGCTTCCATAGCTCCAAGTAAGCATGCCCCAAGTGTAGGCAGAAATACCCACTAACCCAATTAAAACAAGGCTTAAGAGCCACTTTGTAAACCTATTCATACGATCATCCTTGATCTATGTTCACATCAACCCTGGCGGGGCATCTAAACCTAACCTCATCAAGTATATGAGCATCCCCGAGTAAGAAATAGTCTATTAGTGTTCTACAGACAAATTAAATTGCGGGCGCTTACAGGACATCGGCAAGTTCTACACAAATTTTTCACATCCTCTTATTCAGTTTTGGAGCCTCTGCTCTTGATATTTGTTGGGTAGGCAAACGGGTCTTAATTTCAGGAATTAATATGCGATGTTCTGAAGGCTTAGGGTTTAAGGGCCTGAATGATTTGTTCGGGGCTAATAGGGCCCCAGACTTCAAGCCTCTTCTGCCTGCTATTTTGTCCAGAAATGAACTGAATCTGCTTTTGGGGCACCTTTAACTGCTTCGAAAGCCAGGCCAATAGTAGCTCATTGGCCTTGTTTTCTAAGGCGGGAGCCTGAAGAGAAATTTTGAGATAGCCATCATGCAAGCCCACCACTTTAGTGATCTTTGCACCAGGCTGACAATGCAGATTCAACGTAATTCCGTTGGGAGTTTGTTTTAACCAAATAGGTGTCATTAAAGTACTTTAAACTTAAACCATGATTATGAAGAGCTCCAAAACGCTAGATCACCTATTTGCAAGCAATCGCGACTGGGCTGAAGGGATGATTGCCAAAGATCCTGATTTCTTTAAACGCTTAGTAAATCAACAGGCTCCAGAATATCTCTGGATTGGTTGCGCTGATAGCCGCGTACCGGCCAATGAAATTGTTGACCTGATGCCCGGCGAGCTTTTTGTTCATCGCAATGTTGCTAACGTTGTTGTTCATACCGACTTAAATTGTTTATCTGTTATTCAGTTCGCCACTGACTTGCTGAAAGTAAAACATATCATAGTAGTTGGGCATTATGGTTGTGCTGGCGTGCATGCGGCACTTAGTGATCGTCGCGTAGGCCTTGCTGACAATTGGTTGCGGCATGTTAAAGATGTTCATCAAAAACATGAACGCTATTTGGGAGAAGTGTTAGCTACGCCCAAACGCCAAGATCGTTTGTGTGAATTGAATGTAATTGAACAAGCGGTTAATGTGTGCGAGACCACCATTGTTCAAGACGCTTGGGCCCGCGGCCAAGACCTCACAGTACACGGGTGGGCATACCGTCTTGATACAGGAATCGTTAAAGATTTAGGAATGTCCTGCAGCTCAATTGAAGAGATGGAAGTGTGCTACAAAAAAACCTTAACTCGTTACGACGCTGAGTAAATCGCATTTGCTCAAATCTCTTGCTAATCATTTAGTAGTTGCCTTTCTTAAGCTACTGTCCATCCTGCCCTATAAGCTTTTAGTGTCCATTGGATATGGCTTGGGCTATATCGCCGCAAACATTCCTGGAGACCGAAGCCGGGTAGTAAAAACAAATCTACATCTATGCTTCCCGGAGCTCAATACAAGCGAAATTGATCTTTTGACCAAGCAACACTGGCGCTTGCTTGGTCGCAGCCTAGTTGAGAAAAGTATTATTTGGTTGGGCAGTAAAAAACAGCTGAGTGACATGATTGAGGTGAAATCCGCCGTTGATCTAACGAGTAGAAAGCCTCGAATTTTAGTCAATATGCATTTCACTGGAATTGAAGGCAGCATCATTTTGAGTGCGCTTGCAAAACAGCATCATTGGCCTCGCACTTCAGGATTTTTTCAGAGAATGAAAAGTCCATTCTTCAACCAAAAAATTATTGAATGGCGCAATCGCTTTGGTGGCAACTCAATTGATCGGCAAGGAAACTCGAAACAAATTATTCGAGAGATTCGCAATGGAGACTTCATCATCATTGCCCCAGACATTGATCTTGGCACAAAAGATTCTGAGTTTGTTCCCTTCTTTGGGATTGAAACCAATACCGTTACTACAGTATCTCGTTTAGCTAAGATTACTGGTGCCGATGTTTGCATGATGACAACCACTCTAAAGGCGGATGAGTCCGGCTATCTCTGTGAAATCAAAGAGCCTTTGCAAGACTTTCCCGGGGCTGATCCTAAAACAGATACTGCTCGCTTAAACCAGTATTTTGAAAAAGAAGTTCGGCTTCGTCCTGCGGAATACTATTGGGTCCATAAACGCTTTAAAAATCCTCCCAATAACAAACCTAATCCTTACAACTAGCCCATTTAAAAAGCGGCTTTAGCTCCTACTTCGCACAATTACCCGATAATATGGACATGGAAGATAAAGTACGTGTTTCGAAACTATTGTCTGAGCTGGGGCTATGCTCACGTCGTGAAGCAGACTCCTATATTGAGCAAGGCCTAGTCACAGTAGATGGTGAAGTAGTTAATGAGCTTGGCGTGCGCGCCTATCGACATCAAAAAATTGAATTACAGTCTGGCGCCAAAGTACAACAAGCTTCTCGTATCACCGTCATTCTGAATAAACCTGTTGGCTACATCTCGCACTTCGATGATGAGCAAGAATACCAACCGGCTGCTTCTTTGATCACGCCCGATAACTACTTTGCTAGCCCGCTTGATAAAGGCCGAAATCCCCGATTCAACACCAAAGGCTTGGCACCTGCAGGTAGGCTGGACATTGACTCTACCGGATTACTGGTGCTAACCCAAGATGGTCGGATCGCTAAGTTATTGATTGGTGAAAATAGTCCCATTGAAAAAGAATATTTAGTGCGCGTTGAAGGCGCGCTTTCTTTTGAAGACTTAGATCGCCTCAAGCATGGCCTATCTTTAGATGGGGTCACGCTCAAGCCGGCGCAGGTGAGCTGGCAAAATGAAGATCAGCTCCGCTTTGTATTGCGCGAGGGGCGGAAACGTCAAATTCGTAGAATGTGTGAAATGGTTGGGCTCAAGGTCATTGGCCTTAAGCGTGTCAGAATAGGTCGGATTTCATTAGGCCCCCTGCCCCCAGGGCAATGGCGATTTGTAAGGCCAGAAGAGCAATTCTAAGTTAGTCCACGCGCTTATAATTGCGTCCAAACTAGATTAATAAGCGCAGAATTACCATCGACACCACCAGCTCCAGCACTCCAGCAGCAGAAGTATTAAGACGCCGCAGCTTTGCCATCATCTCTCACCCAGATGCTGGCAAAACAACGCTCACTGAAAAATTATTGCTTTACGCTGGTGCAATTCAAATTGCTGGAAGCGTTAAAGCCCGTAAAGCAAGTCGGCACGCAACCTCTGACTGGATGGAAATTGAGAAGCAGCGCGGTATCTCTGTCGCAAGCTCTGTGATGCAGATGGAATACCGTGACTGCATCATCAATCTACTTGATACCCCAGGCCACCAAGATTTTTCTGAAGATACTTACCGCGTTTTAACAGCAGTAGATTCTGCCTTGATGGTGATTGATGCGGCCAATGGTGTCGAATCACAAACCTTGCGCCTACTTGAAGTCTGTCGTGCTCGCAACACGCCTATTGTCACCTTCATTAATAAGATGGATCGCGAAGTAAAGCCTCCCATGGAATTAATAGACGAAATTGAGACCGCCCTTGGTATCGAAGTTGTGCCCTTTACCTGGCCAGTAGGCATGGGCAAGTCTTTTGCAGGTGTAATTGATATCGCCAATATGCGTATGCGCATGTTCAAAGCAGGTGAAGATCGTATTACCGAAGACTCACATGCTGTAGTTGACGTAAATGATCCAGCACTTAAAGAGCGCCTAGGCTCTGATCTAGAAAGCGCCTTGGCAGAAGTAGCGCTAATTAAAGAGGCTATGCCTGCATTTGATCGAGAAGCTTTCTTGGCAGGCCGCCAGTCCCCTGTATTTTTTGGCTCAGCCATTAATAATTTTGGCGTACGAGAAATCTTAAATACACTAGTTGAACTTGCGCCATCGCCGGGATCACGTAAAGCACTTCAACGAGAAGTCAGCCCCGCTGAAAATAAATTCTCTGCCGTAGTTTTTAAGATTCAAGCCAATATGGACCCCGCACATCGTGACCGCGTAGCATTTTTACGCATCTGTTCAGGGCATTTTCAGCGCGGCATGAAATTAAAGATTTGTCGCAATAACAAAGAAGTGCGCACCAATAATGCATTATCTTTTCTTTCCCAAAGGCGCGATATTTTAGATGAGGCATTTCCGGGCGACATTATTGGCCTACCGAATCATGGCTTGCTACGCTTAGGTGATACGCTTACTGAAGGTGAGCAGCTGCAATTTACTGGTCTACCGTTTTTTGCCCCTGAAATTTTTCGCATGGTTGAATCCGCAGACCCCTTACGCTCTAAGCAACTTAGAACTGGCCTAATGCAACTTGGTGAAGAAGGCGCTATTCAGGTGTTCCGCCCTATGGCTGGCGGAATAATGCTATTGGGAGCTTTTGGTCAGCTCCAATTTGAGGTTGTCAGTCATCGCCTGCAAACAGAATATGGCGCTGAAGTGCGCCTGCTACCTGCGCGCTATAACTTAGCTCGCTGGGTGAGCTCAGACGATCCTGTTGCTTTGAAAAAATTTACCCAAGAAAATATTCATCGCATGGCAGAGGACGTTGTTGGGGCATCAGTTTTTCTCGCCTCTCATAAGTCAGAGCTTGATGTGGCCCAACAACGTTGGGAATCTATTCAATTCCATGCCCTAAGAGAGCACGCCGGCCTCATTTATCAATCTGATTTAGCTGGTTAATTATTTGCTTTTGCTCTGCGGTAACTTACAGTCAAAAACTGCAACCAATTGTGTATCGCTATTTCTAAAAGACGCAATCTTGCCGTATTGCGCACAATAGTCGCTTGCCTTCTGAGTTAGCTGTCCAATAGACTCATCACTACTATTCAAAAAAGTAACATGATTTGCATCAGATGCATCTGTATAAACTGCTGCGCAAGCGCTCAAAAGAGCCAAACAAAATACTCCAGAAATATAGATCTTCATACAAAGCATTCCTCATTATTCACTACTAGCTGGACTTAATCTTCTTAACAATTTCTTCGGTTAGATTGCTAGCAAGCGGCCTATAAACCAAAATACAAACAATAGCGACAGGATAGGCTATCGACCAAACTTCTATCCATGCAAAAAAGAAGTTGACTGTAGACCCATCACGTACGAAAGTGGTTACAAAAGTGATGCTTGAAGACATCAGAAAACCCATCACCAGAGAGAAGATGACATTTGGAAGATTAATCATGCCTAATCATAGCGCCTGAACTTTTAAGCTGTTATTCTGAACTGTGATCACTATTGTGCGCCCTAGATAGGGGGATCTCTTGAGCATCCCTCTTGAATTCATCATTTCATCAATCTAGGAAAACTCATGGCTGCAGGCCAAAACCAAAGAAATAGAAAAAACGACCCCATGCTCACCAAAACAGGCAAACCACGTCTTGGGCCATTAAATGCTACTCAGCTCAATAAACTGCTGGAGGCTAGCAACAAGCCAAAAGAGAAAAGCAAGATCTTGCGAGCAATTCAGAAACAAGCCGTTGTTGCTGCATAAATACCAAGCCCCGAAATATCGGGGCTTTTTTAATTGGGGATCAAAAGGCATTTAAGCCCTCTTGACCAACATCCTCTTTCCCAAGACAACAGTGTAGACCACAAAGAAGGCGAAAACTAAATTCATGATTGTGAGCGAATCACCAAGCAAAATACTTGCTACTACAAGAGTGCAGAATGGTTGTGTTAACTGAACTTGACTCACCCGCGCAATACCACCAACAGCAAGCCCTTCGTACCAGAAGAAGAAGCCAATAAACATCGAAAACAGGCTTAAGTATAGAAAACAAGACCAGGCTGTAGGGCCCGCATAAATGTACTGTGTGTTAAATGTGACATAGCTCATCACGATATTGACCGGCAGCGAAATCACAAGCGCCCAAGAAATGACAGAGCGTGGATTCATCTTTCTAGATAGCTCTCCACCCTCTACATATCCGACGCAAGCACAAATACCCCCGACCACTAATAGTCCATCTATGTAGGTGAAGTCTCCGGAGCTTTTGAGTAAGGCATAAACTACCACCAACCCTGCTCCCAATAAAGAAACAAGCCAAAAACCGAGGGAAGGTCTTTCTTTAAAACGAATTACGCCAATGACTGTTGAAGCCAAGGGCATCATGCCCAAAATAACCGCACCATGGGAAGAAGATCCTTCGACCATGGCGATGGTCGTAAAAATTGGGAAGCCGAAGATTACCCCAAGAGCAATTACTACAAACTTAGCAAAATCAGCCTTAGATGGCATGATTTCCTTTTTATATAGCAGATAGGCCAAAGCAACCGAACCTGCAAGCGTAGCCCTCCCAAATGCAATGAAGTATGGGTCAAAGCTCAAAACTGCAATCTTGCTGACTGGCAAAGTCAAACTAAAAATCAGAATGCCAATAAAGCCAATCAGCATCCCCTTGGTTTCTTTATTCACTATCGACCTTGATCTATAAAAGTCATTGTATTGGCAAAGCCATGGCACCGATCATTAGCCCTTATGATTACTAAATGACTACAACTCGCTTTTGCTTAGTGCGCCACGGAGAAACAGATTGGAATGCTGAAAGCCGCCTACAAGGCTATACCGATATTCCTCTAAATGCCCGTGGGTTAGCTCAAGCAGCTCAGATGGCCAAAGCCCTTCAGAAAGCCCATTTTCAATTTGATGTTCTCTACACCAGTGATTTGCAAAGAGCAAAACAAACTGCGCAAGCGATTGAACGCTTATATGCTGTTTCTGCCACTAGCCACAGCTTACTGAGAGAGCGTCATCTTGGCGTCCTTCAAGGGCTTACTACTAGTGAGGCGCCGCTTCTAGAGCCAGAGCTCTGGCAAGCACACCTGAGCAGAGATATTCATCAAGAATTACGGGGTGGCGAAAGTATTTTGCAATTTGCAAATCGCATCAAAACTGCGCTTAAAGAAATTCAAGAAAAATATACCGGTAAAACGATTTTGATAGTGAGTCATGGAGGCGCCCTGGAGATGATGTATCGAATGGCGAGTAATCAAGCGCTCGATGCGCAGAGAGTCATCACAGTCCCAAATGCATCGCTAAACTGGATTAGTTGCGATGGCCCCAACTGGAAAGTCGACAACTGGGCAGATACAAGTCATCTAGATGGATTGGCTTTAGATAATTTAGATCTTTAGGCCTTATATGTAAGTTAATGGCATAAAATGAGGTATGAAGCTCCTTCTAAAGGCGCTACCCCATCTCCTCATTGCACTCCTATTGACGCCTCTGCATGCAGTGGGTGATGTACCAAATAGTCTACCCGATCATATTGTTGGCGATATTGGCGTGGCGGCATACACCTCAAACCTGCATATTGGAGCCGAGGGCACTCAATCTCTTATTCTCCCCTACGCTTTTTTTGACTACCAGCGCTTTTTTGTGCGTATTGATGAAGTTGGTATTAAAACTTTCAAAATGGGTTATGGCTACCTTGAGATCATTGGAAAAATTAATTTAGATTCTTATAAAGTAAAGTCGCCATTTAATGGTGCATCTATTAATCGTAGTGATCCCATACCTCTTGGCCTAGGCACTTTTCAAGAAACTCCGATTGGTGGATTTTTTGTAAACGCCTATCATGACTTCGGAAAATCTAAAGGAGCGCTTTATGAGCTCCTTTATTTTGCAGAACTAGAGACTTATCAGAAGATCGTTTTTTACCCTCAAGTAGGAGTAGAGCGGCAATCCAATCAATACGCCAATTACTACTACGGCATTAACCCTGGAGAATCACAGCTCACGGGCTATAGTGCGTACTCAGTGCCAGCAACCAACAACCTACTGGCAGGCATTATGGTGGAGATTCCTGTGATCGATAGCTGGTATATCAATGTCTATGGCAAACGCAAGTGGATGGGCAATGGCATTAACAACAGCCCCGTGATGAATCGCTCATTCCAAGACAATCTTTTTGTAGCGCTAGCCTATCGCTTTAAGTAAGGCTTGCATCAATAAGCCACCAGCAGGGGGCTTATTTGCACCATATCACTTGGCTGGGTGTCCTTTATTCTGCTCTGAGGCGCAGAAATCAACAATCACGTCTGCAAAGTTTAAATAACGAGAATTACTCTTTCTAAATTCATCAATTTCTGCAGCAAGTGGAGACGCTCCGGCCTTCAATCCTACATCCTCATATCCAGGGTGATATGGCGCTTCTTCAACAAATTTGTTTGGCATACATTAACCTCATCTAGTTTGCACTCAAAAGCGGTATCGCTATTAAGCAATATAAAAGGGGATCCGCATCGGCAGACCAAGAAATTTACTAATGAATTATTGACATAGGTTTTGCATAAAAGCTCTCCCAAAAACGGTCCACCGGTCACATAGCAGCGCTATGCGGATGGATGCCGCTCCCCCTGTCCTTGATACCTGAGAGATTCACCCTAAGCCTAGCTTAGGGCTTGCTCCTTCGGCGCACCAAAATTGTTGACTCTCCAGACGGCTATTAAGCATAAGCAGTACCTTCCTGTGGGATACCTGAGCGTTCATGGGAGTTTGCGCCTTCGGTGGAGGGTTACCCCTCACTCTCCTGCTTACAAAAATTATATCCTCACACTTTAGCTTGAGGTCTAATTATTTATGACAGTTGCTTTAAAAAGACATCGCCAAGATGGATGCCCCCGAGATCAGCATAACCAGCTCCATCAGCAATAAAAACTTCTTTTCTGGCAGGGCCAAAACAATTTTTTTAGAAAAAATTGAGCCGACTAAGACGCAGCTGCCAATCAATAGGCCCTGAATCATTGCCGTAGCATTTAAAAACCCCAACTGATGAAAAGTAATGCCCTTGGTAAATAGAATGGAGAGGGTACTGGCGGCCTCGGTACCTAGAAAGGCGCCCTTGCTTAAACCAAACGCCAAGAAGAATGGGGTATTAATAGCGCCCGTTGTCGCCACTATGCCAGTCAGATAACCAATGCCTGCGCCTACTAAACTCATTTGCCACAGCTTAAGGTAAAAATTCTGTTGGCGCATCCATCTGCGAATTGGAATCAGCAGAATGAGAAAGAGGCCAAGGGTAATTTCAACAAGTCGATCATCCAGGCTAACTAAAGTGTTCACACCCAATATCACTGCAGGTATTGCAGTGATGCTATAAACAAAACATACTTTCCAGTTGATGACACTCCACCATAAAAAAATGCGTGAGAGATTTGCGACTGTAGCAACTATCGCAATGACTGGAATTGCTTGAATGGGCCCATAAAAATAGACTAAGGCTGGCATGAGGATGATCGTAGTACCAAAACCTATCACCCCACCTAAAACTCCAGCCCCCAGACCTAGGAAGCCCAATACTAGGGCCTGAAGCAGTAGCTCTTGAACAGTCATGTATCTATATGACTTGAGAAACTAAGAAAGCATCTCGCTAATCTCATTTTAAAAAACTCTTCAGTTTTTAGGACAAGCATTGGCTAGCGCTTTTCCAGCCATGCGATCTTTTACCCAAGGCAAATACAGGGGCGCGGCGGTACCTGGCGTAGAAAAGTGGGTTTGCTCTCCTGGTAATTGAACTCTGCTAATGTTGCCGCCCAACTTGCACATCTGCTTTTGATAGAGCTCGCCCATCACAGGAGGCACAACCGTATCTTTCGTACCCCAATAAATAACAACAGGGGCCACCGGCTTGACTGGATCAACGCTTCCCTTCAAAAATGCTTGCGCCCATGCCAGAGTATTTTGCGCCTTTGGCTTTAAAAGATTTTTATATCCAGCCCCATAGGCATAGTTCAAAGTATCGGCTGATGCATGGAGGCATTTATTAGAGTAAATTTTGTCGATCACTTTTGCGCCATCATCTGTTAACAAATCGGTTAACTTGAGATTAGGAAATGCGGCCTGAGTACCCCATAGAGTCATTGAAAAATGCGCAAAGTTAAATACATTGTCAGAAAAGCTAGCACTTAACTCGCTGATCATTTTTTCTGATATTGCTTGATCAAGTTTGGCGCCAGGCATTGTTACCGCAACATCATAAGGGGCCAAGGCTACAAAACCTACTGGCTCGATATCATCAAATGCAGTCCCCTTTTTGGAAATGTAATCTGGCATGCTGGCAGCTGCAATCGCAGTTCCACCGCCCTGTGACCAGCCATAAATAATTGCCTTCTTACCGGCGCCGGTTTCTTGCATTGAACCAACTGCTCTAATAGAATCAATCGTATCTTTTGCTTGCGTATTAGCTACTGCGTATTGATGCTTGCCACCACCACCTAGGCCCTGATAGTCAGTGCCAACCACTACATAACCCTCTTTAATAAAAGCCTCTAGGCTTGGAAGCCCGTAGTCTGACCACGAGTTTCCATCCAATAAGAAATATTGATTTAAAGAAACGGCGGGATTGGTCAGCTGAGATGGGCCACAGCTTTGCGCAGTTCCCGTGGTTCCATGTGCCCATGCCATGACGGGCCTACCTTCAGCAGGAGCTTTCGCAGTTGGAGCAACGACTAAAGCAGTGGCAATCGTTTTCCTGTCGCCCACATCTGAAGAAATATAAGCGATACGCCATGCCTGAGCACCGGGCACTGCGGTGGATATTTGCTCTTTTTTAATAACTTGCCCCAACTTACCATCTGGGCTCATTTTGCTTACAGCTTGGTAGAAAGGAGGGATGGAAGGTTCAGCGTAGACAATGCCAAAATTTAGACTAAGGAAAATAGACAAAACAGCGGCTTTGCATAAGACTTTTTTCATTCTGAATACCTCTACTTTTTAGACTTATATTTTTGTATGGCGCCTTTTAAATCGGAATATTCCTCACATCCAAAAGTACAGGCTTTATCTAATCTCGCCAATAGCGCCTCAGCTCCCAGCAAATCATTATTAATCAACTTAAGCTTGCCATAGTACTCAAGAGCGCCTCGATGCTCAGGGTCTATTTTCAATGCGGCTTGATAATATTTTTCAGCGCCCACCAGGTCAGGCGGTTGTTTTTTACGAAGGCTGTAACCTAACAAATTATTCCAATCTGCAGAACTTGTTTCGTTAGCTGCCTGTAATTGTTTGATAGCCTGATCGTATTTTTCTGACTTAACACTTGTCCTTGCTTCAGTCAGCCAAACTGGGTCTGACTTAGTAGGTGCAGTATCTGCGGCCCAAGAAGTTCCTATTAAAGACATGAGTAATAAAAACGTAAAAGATAAATATTTCATAAAGACCTCCAAGTAAAATTGTCTAATGCCCTACAGCTGAGGACTTAGGTAGATTGTGTGAGAAAGATATTCTCCATTTTTATTCACCCGCACTAAAACCATGTCGCCTACTCCAACGACTTTTCCGGTGAAGGCCTGAATATTCACATGGTGCGTTACTAGAATAATTGGTGTCTTAGATTGCCTGGCTAACTCATTTTTAATGAACGTCTCCAATGCTTTGGTTTGCTTCTTCTCTAGACTCATATTATCGAAAAATGACCCTAGTGATGCTTCCGTTTTTACCGGTCCTTTATTGAGCAGATTTGCCGTATCCAAGCACCTACACCATGGGCTACTAAACACCTCTGCTTTTTGAATCCCTTGGTTAGCCAACCATGCCCCAATTGCCTTGGCCTGTCTTTTGCCGTAATCACCCAAGTTACGCTGCGTAGAGCACTGGCCAATGACATACCCAGCAGGATCTCCATAGCCAGGGGCATCGGCATGCCTCATCAGCAAGACATGCTGGCCATCCTGCAAATCACCCGCTAAAGAAGCTATCGCTTGCTGGGCAATAAAAAGACTGCCTAGAAGAAAAATACATAGGGAGATTGTTCGATTAAAACGAGTCATAGCATTTCATTATTTGTAAGTAAGCCACCCCATCGTAATAGATGCTTAATAATTCTGCCAAGCTGGGTGAAAATAGCCCAAGCAGTGGGCTATTTATATTTTTGGTGGCAATGGCGAAATGGGCCGGGCCTAAGGATATTTGGCTCTAGCTCTAGGCGGCCGATGGAAGTTCAAACACAAACGTAGCGCCGCCACCAACAGTATCTTCATAATGAATCGAGCCGCCACATCTAGTGACAATATGCTTACAAAGCCACAAGCCCAAACCCATACCAGATTGTTTAGTAGTACTTAGTAATTCAAATAACTGAGGCTTAAATTCGGCAGACACGCCATCCCCGTTATCAGAAATACTTAAGCGAATAAGCTGGCCAGATTTAGTGGCCTCTATCGTAATTCGGCGTTGGAGGGTTCCCGAGTTAGCCAAAGCCTGTAAGGCGTTATTCATCAAGTTCAATATGACTTGTTCAATTTCGGTGGCATTTACCTTAACCATCAACTGCTCATCAACTCGAAGTTGAATTTGGATATTTTTCGACTTCAGTTCTGGCATAACAATATCTAATACTTTAGAGATCAAATTGCCTAATTGGACCTCTTCAGCGCTTGAGTCACTCTCGATAAATATTGACCTGAGTGATTTGACAATCGTCGCCGCACGATGGTTATCCGCCTCTAGAGAATCTAAAATCTCCTTCCCCAACTCAGGACTAATAACGCCCTTTTCTAATTTCATTTTAAGAAACTGGATATTCAGATTTGATGCACCAAGGGGTTGATTGAGTTCATGAGCAATAGATGCCGACAGAGCGCCAGTGGCCGAAGTCTTGTTAGCCTTGAGTAGGCCATAGATCAAGCGCTCCTTTTCTTTTAATAGGGCAATAATTTTGGAGCTTTCCTGTATCGCTTGAGCCTTTTCAATACTTATTTTTTCTAGCCAATAACCGAGGACTGCCACATAAGATAGGATTGAGATACCAAGCCATACCCATCTGATTGAAGAGCTAATTACACCTTCTTGATACAAGTTAGGGGTAGATAATCCACCATCAATGTACAAGGCAGTAAGCCTGGCAATAGTAAGGACTAATTCGATAGCAACGGTGTAAATCAAAAACCTAAGTTGGTTGGAGCGAATCTCCTTAAGGCGCCTCAACTCCCTGAGCTCCCAAACAAAACATGAGGCTGCTATAAGACTGATCAAGCCAACCCTTTGTATAAAGAATCCATTTTGTCTTAAGTATTCAAATAAAACAGCGAAAACCAACAAGCCCGCAAGAACAAGAATGTTCATATTTTTTGGAATCGGGCCGTTAAGAGAGCGGCAAAATAATCCAAAGTAAATAAAATTTGCAACAAAACAAGTGTTTGCTAATGTCAGCAAGCTTAAGGATATTGTTGATGCTAACGCGAATAGCGTAAATGAAGTGGCAGTAAGCGTGAGGGCAGTGAGCCAAAGTTTTTCAGATTGGCTTGCCTTGCCCAGCGTTAATATAAACCTTGAGCCATAAAGCAATCCCCATAGGATCAGGGCAAATACAAGAAAGAATATTTCGTTTGCGTATTTCATAGATTTGAATATTACTACTCTTATAAAGAACCCTGCTTGATGGAGATGCCCTAAGAAAATAGCCCAACAAGTGGGCTATTTAGACTCTTGGTGGTCCGGGGCGAAATCTACCCAGGCTGAGAATGTCATATCTTTTTATGCCGCCAATCTCAAGACACGGTAAATTTAAGATTACCTAGCTTCTCAACACGCGTTTCAAGTTTGTCTCCGGGCTTAAGCCATATCTGCTTGTCTTTGGGGTAGCCTGTAATGACACCCTCTGGCGTGCCAGTAAAAATAATATCGCCTGGCTCTAGAGTAAAAATTTTAGAGGCATAGCTCACAATCTGAGCACAATTAAAAACCATATCGTTAGTATTAGATGATTGACGGACCTCACCATTAACATATTGCTCAATCTTCAGTTGATTTGGATTGCCAACTAGATCTGAAGTCACAATGTATGGGCCTATGGGTGCAAAACCATCATTGGTTTTGCCAATCATCCACTGACTACTGCGTTGCTGTAAGTCACGTGCCGTAAAGTCTTGTCCTGTTGCATAGCCAAACACATATGACAAGGCATCAGCCTCACTAACGTTGTATGCGCGCTTGCCCATCACAATAACTAACTCTGCTTCGTAATCAAACTTTTCTGCATTTACTAATGATGCCTTTACAACCCCATTATGACTATTGAGTGTGTTGTTAAATTTATTAAATAAAATTGGTAATGTTGGAATGGGATTATTAGTTTCTTTGGCATGCTTTGCATAGTTCAATCCTACGCAGATAATTTTCTCAGGGTTGGTAATAGCAGGTGCATATTCGATTTTATTTTCATCCAAAAATAAATCTGGGCCGCCCTTACTCAAGGCCAAACTCACCAACTTACCTAGGCCTTGATCGCCATTCTGAATCAAATCATCAGTATTGATTGGCGCCTTCACCTTAAACTGTTTTGCCGCCCTAGAAACGTCTAAAATTCCCTTGTCTGTCTTTACGCCTAAGACGTATTTATTGTTCACTTTATAATTTAAAACAGCCATATTCTTTGCCATCTCGGGATTGGCAATCCTTACAGCCCCTGCACCAGGTCCAGCTGCCTCAGCCTGATTTGAAATAAAAGGGGTTGTTAGCGCTGCACCGCCAGCTAAGGCGGACACCTTTAAAAACTCTCGTCTTTGGTTGCTCATAGTCTCTCCGTATTTACTTCTTATAGTTAATGTTTTTACTCCGGTTAATAATCTAACATAGGGTAAATATCCTCATGCTAGGGATTACCCGTGAGTACCTTATAGAATAAAGTTACTAGCTCTAGAGTTCATTAACAGAGTGAGCTATTTAAATGGTTGGTAGTGCGAGCCAGAATCGACTAAGACCGGTAATGCCAAACTCTATTTCTTGTTCACTAGCGAAACTCCTAAGACTGCGATAAGGCCGCCAACCACCATAGAAATTAATATCGGCTCACCAAGCAATACCGCAGAAAATAGCACTCCAAATGCTGGAACTGAACTGACCTGATTTTTAGTACCACTCCAGAAGAGAGGATTTTTGATAATCTTCACCTTAAAGGAGTGGTACTAAAAATCAGGTCAGTTCAACAATAAAAAACTACTTTAAGTTTTCACAAAAAGTGGTCAAGCCCGTAGGAGCCGGCAATCAGAACTAATTATTAGAATTTATGATTTCTTCATTAGAAATGGGGGAATATGACTATCTACTGGAGCCACCACATATCTTGTTGGCATGATTGAGGGGGCTTGGCTCATGGCATTTAAATCAACGTTTAATGCTTGAGCATAAACATTAGAGTAGCTCATGATCTTTTCTAGATTACTTTCAAAAGCAAAAAGATTGCCATTCTCAATATGAACCAATTGGGCAACACTAAGTCCACATTGTTTAGATATATGCTGAAGATTTGCTCGCTGTGCTTCCCGCGAACTTCGCAATAGCTTACCTATTTGCTTGGCAGAACGAATATCGACTGGAGACACGTTGCACCATAATAAAGAATGGATGTAAATCTTATATGGAATTCAATCACTTATGCAACTAAGGGATAACACTAATATTTGGTTACAAGAAGCTAAATTTAGAATCTTTTTAAAAAATAGCCTAGTCAGCGTCGTTTTAAACGACATTGACTGACACAAGGATGGCGACTCCTTGTCGTGAATGGGGTACCCAGAGTATGAAATGTCCTTTAAAAGGACGTTTATATGAATTTTTCCATAATTTTATTTCATATTTGACGTCTGTATATCAAGCTCAATTGTGACAATTTCACCTCTTAAAATTTAGCTCTCAATATTTCAGTTAACGATAGATTTGTCACATTTATTAATTGAAGATGCAATCTACTTATGGGAGATGAAGAGCAATTCTGCTCCTTTCCGGTCTCCTCAGTTTGCTCTAACAGCCCATAGGTAACCATGTCTGATTAATTTAGGGAGAGCACTAATGACTACCTTTACTACTGAAGATCGCGAACTTGTTGAAAAAGAGCCTATTCCCTTTTATGGCCACTGCCCCTTAACGGACCCATCTACCAAGGACAAGAATCCGCTTTTGCATCCGGTGCTCAAGAAAATTAAAGTGGAATACAGGGTTGATGACAGCAGTGAGGATTTGGAAGATTAGGCTTTAATGCTCTTTATGTTTCTTACCCAACTTCTCGGGTTTACCATTTCCATAAAGACACCACTGTTTGATTTCCTCAGTGAGATGTTCAACATCCTTCATCTTCAAATTCTTAAAGTCTTCAAGCCCAATAGTTCCAGTCACTCTTAGTTTTTCTATAGCCTCTTTTAATGCGCTCATCTTGAAGCCTTTTCTTGTTGAAATTGATTTTTTGACTCTAATTTAGGTCATTTTTTACGAGATTAATGCAGGTTTAATCTATTTTGAGGCATTTTGGAGTTTTATGACCAAATGACGACAAATAGTTCTTTTAATCCTAAACGTTATTTTTTGTCACGCAATATTCATTAAGAAGGCTCATACTATGTAAGTAGTAACCCTAGTATTTTTAACAAAAGGAGCCTTCAATGACACAATTATTGAGTCTCTTAAATCAAGTCTTTGGCAACCAAACCAAAAGCAATGATTTAGAGCAATACATCAACAGCCACAACCCTAATAGCCATCAGCAAGTAGAGCAACTTACTCGTGACTACCTGCATCACTACACCAATTCTAGGGGGCTATAAATCATGAAAAAACTAAAACGCCTGTTCATTAAAGCGGCTTTGGCTTGGGTTGAAGCTCGTAAAGCCTACGCCAGTCGCTATATTAATCACCGCCTAGGTTCATGAGCTTAAATTTAGGAAAACACTAAATGAAGTTAACCGTCTTTCGTTACAAAGTCTGGGATCATCAAGATGATGATCATGTCCATGTTGCGCCTTACTATGCCATTCGAGAGTATATCGAGCACTTAGAGGGCGCAACAGTGATTGAAGATGATTCGCTAGAAGTTGATGAGTCTGATTTAGATGCTCATGGGCGGATCGCTGTAAGGGATGAGGGATAGTTTGTATTGCAGTTGTAAGGATCAGCACATGTCCTTACAACTTTTTATATCTGACTGGCATCTTTATAAATCTGCTGATGCCCTTTATCCATTAGCTGAAAGAAGCTGTCCATAAATTGATGATGTTGCTCTGCCATAGCGTTATAAATGGTTAGATTCGTTTGTCCAAATGCTTGACAGGCAATAGTCATAGCGGCCATAAATTCATTAGGCTTACTATGATCAACCGCTTCAACTACTCTATCAGTAACCCGCTCATTGGCTTCTTGCATTAACTCAATTAATTCTTCGTGTAATTTTTTATGATTTTCAAAAGAATTGCTCGTCACAGCCCAAATAGGCATCAGCAAACTATAAAATCCCTCCATAGTTTTCATGGGGTTCATTTGTCCTGATGTCTGTCCTGATCCACCAAAATGGTTTAAGGTCATGATTGGTCTCCTGTTGTAGTTACTTGGGAAGGTGAAACTGTTACTTCATGGTGCTGATCAGCATCTTGAATAAATTGGGTAATCATTGGGGCAATCGTGCGACGAAATACTGCGCCATTAAAGGTTCCGTAATGCCCTACTCCTTGAATCAACTCGTAGCGTTTGTGTTTTTCAGGTAGGTTTGGCGTGATATCAAATGCCGCTTTCGTTTGACCAACACCACAAATATCATCCTCTTCACCTTCTATGACCATCAAATAGCTTTTGCGAATATGTTTAGTATCTACCTGATGCCAACGGCTCATCATCTTTCCTTGTGGTAAGGAATGTTCTTGAAAGACTTCTTTGATGGTTTGAAGATAAAACTCTTCGGTTAAATCCATCACCGAAAGATATTCATCATAAAAAGCCTTACGACGATGAGCCTCTTCTTCATTCCCCCGAACCAATGCCTCATGCATGGCATCAATTGAGATGGCATGGCGATCTGAATTCATGGCCATAAAACTGTTTAGCTGTAAAAAACCTGGATAAACCCTTCTGCCCATGCCTAAAAATGGTGGTGGCACAGGTTGAATCAAATTTTTCTCAAACCACTCTAGATCGTGAGATTTTGCAAACTCATTAACCTTGGTTGGATTTACTCGAGTATCAATCGGTCCAGCGATCAGCGTTAATGAGCATGGCTGACAGCGATCACCCCAATCTGACATGATGGCAGTAGTTGCAAGGGCGGCTACGGTAGGCTGACACACAGCCAACACATGAGTCTTAGGGCCTAAGAAATGCAAGAAATCAATTAAGTAGTCTATAAAATCATTGAGATTAAAGCGATCTTGATTGGTGGGAATGTTCTTGCAATCGAACCAATCAGTAATGTAAACATCATGCTCCGGTAGCATTGCTTCAACGGTACCTCGCAAAAGGGTCGCGAAATGCCCTGAATAGGGAGCAACAATGAGTAGTTTTGGTTGATGTAATTTTGTGGCTACTTTTTTGAAATGCACTAATTGGCAATACGTTCGCTTGAGAACTATTTCATCTTGAATCTCAACTGCCCCTCCATTAACCTCAGTCTCATGAATACCCCACTCCGGCTTGAGATGAGCGCCTGACAATTGCTCTATGACATCTAGCCAAGCAAGATTAGATTTATGGAGTTCAGTATTAATAAATGGGTTGGCCGCACTATTTAAAGTAGCCCGCACAATCCTGAGAGATTGACGCATTGGTCTAATACTGGAAGCAATTGTGTTTTGCAAAAGGTATAGCATACCCATCCCTTAGCTAAGAGTTTGAACCCTGATAGTTATCCTAAGATATGACAACTTGATTACAAGTTGTTTAATGTCGTTTAAAACGACATTACAAGCAGTGATGGCAGATAAGCGTCGCTTAAATCGACGGTTAACCAACGCAGGGATGACCATCATCTGATTCGCCTATAGAGGTCCTACTCATGTGACCATTCATAGTCTATATCGATAATCTCTAAAACATAGCCATATTTATTTAGGCAATGCTGATTCCAGGCAATCACGAAGTCTTTGGTATTGATATCACAATGGTAACGATTTAACAAATGAATCAAGCCATGGTCCTTCATTTCTACTTGCCCGTTAGTAGTCTTTACGGTCACTGCTTTGGCATGCTTAAAGCTCATCCTGACCCCCGATAGATTTAGATTGTCAATACCTAGAGGGAGAAGTGGGTGCCATCACATAGCGGCGCATTAGCTGATTGCTTGCATCCACAGAAATAGACAGTCATGGTCTCTGTAGCAATAAACTCCAATGGCATCATATCCGCTCTTTGGTGTGATGCATCACAAAAGGGTTGACTCTTACTTAAACCACAAGTGCACCAGTAATAAGTCTGGCCTTTGATGACCTTTACAGGATATGGCTCGTTTTTGGCAGTTTTTATTTCCATGGCAACCCCCGGTATTTAACTCACCTCGGTTTAATTTAATCTTTATTATTCCTATTAGCAATTGTTAGCAATAAATTCATTTTAAAAGTGAGTAATTACTCATCACATTGAATTTTTGGATGCGATGCAATAGATTTTCATCAGATAAAAAACTTAAAAATTTATTAGACAGCGCCTTCATTTTGGAGCAGACTAAATTTCTGCTGATAAGTTGTTTGGGCACCCCATGGTCCTGTTTCGATACTGCGTGACTCAAGCAATTTATTGGCAACCAAATTTATTTTGCTAAAAGGAGCCAACCATGAACCACCAGCAACTAGAGATCGAAGAAGATAGTCTTCCTGAGAAGTTTTTTGAATTACAAAACAATGAATTAGTCCAAGAACGATTAATTTGGCAACATTTAACTAGGCGCAAAATTAATGAAATGAACCATATTCCAGATGAAGACTGTGCAGACTGGGGCGATGATTAAATCGTTTGATATGAAGCTATTGGTCTATCGTTATCGGTATGGGAGTGATCGAGCAGATAATCATGCTTATATGCCCCCTTACTATGCAACTTTAGAATACATTGAGCATTTGATAGGCGCTAACGCCATAGAAGATCAAAGTATAGAAGTTGATGAGTCAGACTTAGATACCCTAGGTCGGATCGAAATTGACGAAAAAAGTTGATAGCCGACGGCATACAGATCAACGCGGCTAAAAACTCCTCGTGATGCGGCAATAATTACCAGTCTAAGATGCCTGTATAGCCAGAGCAAAACAGCACAGTATTAAAAATAGCCATAAAGAATCGGTATTTGACATAAGCACTCCTTAAGCGGATTTACTTACATATTCCCTTGCATAATTTGTGCCATTTTAGTTAATAAACAGAAAAAATCTGTTGTTCATAATCGTCCTTTAAAAGGACAGTTCATGATGGGGATATCCGGCTCTTATGGCGTCTAAGCCAGCCAAGCCATAAAAGAAAATGCCCCGCACGAAGCAGGGCATTATTTGAGTTTGATGACCCGGGGCGGAATCGACCAAGGCATCAGGAGGCTCTCATCCTACCTCTAGACTATTTCCAGCTAAGGTTCAATTTCTTATTCGAAGCGGCGCAATCTCTCAAATAGAGATTAATGAGGCTTTGATAAGGAATTCCAACTTCTTCTGACACAGATTTGAAGTAGCTCACTGAATCTTCGTCCAATCTAATAGTTATAGGCTTCTTGAGCATAGAAGCATATGGGTTTTTACGAGCTTTTGAGAAATCATATTCTTTACGCATCTTCATTACCTTTAATAAGCTTTTGACTCTTTAGGGGTTGCCTTACTAGCCGAAATAATACGAACGACATTACCCTCGCTTCGATAACAATGGCAAACCAAAATCACACGAAGAGAATGGCTTACTCCCAGCAAGATAAATCTGTCTTCATCCTCCGAATGATCGGGGTCGGAAATTAACTTAGCACTTTCATCATAAAAAACAGATTTCGCCTCTTCAAAAGAAATGCCGTGCTTTTTAAGATTGGCTGAAGCTTTTCGAGGCTCCCATTCAAATCGCAATGAAGTCATATGTACATTGTACATATATTAATTGGAAGAAGCAAGTCCGCCCGACCAAAAGAAAATGCCCCACACGAAGCAGGGCATTATTTGAGTTTGGTGGCCCGGGGCGGAATCGACCAGGGCCGAGGATGCCTAATCCTATTTGATATTTTTCTCCTTAATTACTTGCTGAATCATTGGAAGCATATATTGAGCCCATTTTTGATAGCCCAAAACTGTCATATGACCTCCACCGCCACCCGGCATATCAAACAGCCTGTGATCATTGTCAGTAGGTATATTTTTATTCCAATGCCCGTAGTAATAGACACCATATTTAGATGCTAATGCCTGGGCCTCTTCATTGCTTTGAATCCAAACGTGCGAAACATAAATCGTGGGCATATTCTGTTTTTGTAGATAAGCCAAAACCTCCTCTGAGGGGCCAAGGTTAAATCTTGGGTTTCTCTCATTTGGGCCTGGTTCAAAAATAACTATTTTAGTATTTGGGTTAGCTTTTAAGCCTTGCTCTAATCTTGTCATCATAAAAGCAGGTCGATCGCCATCTACGCCAGCATTGATTACAGTGGCATAGATTTTGTCTTGGGCCAATAACTCATTTAATCTTGTTGTGTAGGCTTGGCCAGAATTTTTACAGTTCGTATTGCTTGTGCCAAGGGCAAATATCTCAAATCCGAATGAATTAACGGATGCAAGACAAGCGAAAATAGCGAGTAAAAATTTCATTTATTAAATATTAGCATCACTATATTACCGCCCTCGACTTAAGTTACCAGTTGCCCATAGTTGATACGGTCAAACAAGATTCGACATCCCCACTTGTAGGATCGCAACACTAGGCCATTGTTAATACAGTAGGCACATAAAACAAAACCCCCACTTAAAAGTGAGGGTTTCTGAGTTTCTTGGTGGCCCGGGACGGAATCGACCGGGGCAAAGGATGCTCGACCCTAGAATCTCCAGCCTAACCCGATGCCATAAGAATTGATATTGACCTTGTCGCTAGAGCCATCACCCCAGTCAACGGTTTTATAGTTTTGCTGAGAAACCTCAACTCTTGTAAATAGATTCTTAGTAATCAAATATTCAGCGCCAATACCGTAGCTCGGTCCATTCATCCACTGGTAGTAGCCAGGCGAAGAATATTTTGACCATGACCATCCTAACTTGGCATATGCCATCAGTTTTTCAGTTATCGCATAGCCAACTTTTCCACCCGCCTCTATTGGTCTATGAGCATCTGGGTCTGTGCCAGTAGTATCGGTTGTGCCCAAGTCGTAGTTACCATAAACACCTACTAACCAACTATCTGAAATAGCTTTATAGGCATCAGCAGTTATAGAGGGCATACCACTTCTACTGGTAACAGAGCCGCCAGGTGTGGACTTATCGGTAATTGAATTTAAAGCATAGTCAATTGACAGTCCAAAACCTTCAAAGTTTTGTGATTGAGCAAAGGCTGCAGGACTCAGTAATACCAAAAATAAAATAACTATTTTTTTCATAGACACTTCTTTAAATTCTCTTTTTTAATATATTACTTGTAATCAAACTTCATTTGCTCTGAAATCGAAATATCCTTACTGGTTAGCTCACAAAGTTCCGCGTACTTTGCCAATGGAGTGGGCTCACTCATTCCCTCTTCAATCAATCTTTGATTATCAAAAGCAAGTTCAAGGGTTGAGAAGTTTCCATAAGTTTTGATTGCTTTGGCTACAATGCGTCGATTACATTCGCCAAGAAGTGTTTTAAATTGATCCTTCATGAGAAGTATCTGCTCATATGATTTTTGTTGATAATTCGTCAGCGGGGGCAAACCTGTTGCCTTAGCTATAGATTTATCAATTTCAGCAAAATTTGAGGAATACTTTTCTCCCGCTGAGATATGGTACGAGTCATACTTTAGCTTTGGTTTAGTTAAAAGCAAATAAAGGGCATCGGCACAATAATCTACCGGGACAACATCAATCTTCTGATCTAAGGCACAAGGGAATGCTTTTAGTGCCAACGCCATTCTAAAAACCCAAAAGATACTTCCCGATGGCTTACAGCCTAACTTAGTATGGCCAACAACAATGGACGGTCTAGCAATGACCAAAGGTAAATCAGGTAGCTCTTCCTTTAGGCGTTGCTCAACTTCATATTTGCTATGCGTGTACTCTAAAAAATGCTGAGTTTTTTTACCGAGGTTATAGCCCTCAGGAACGGGATTTGGTGAATCCAACCCACAAGCCATTGCGGTACCAATGTGAAGAAATCTTTTTAACTTACACCGGTGAGCTAGGCCATGGGCCATATTTAAAACCCCATCTACATTCGTAGGCCAGATAGAGGGGTGATTGCCAAAAGATGCTACTGCGGCAGAGCTCACCACATTTTCAATGGAGCTCAGGCGTGGGTCATCAATCCAACGATTCACAACATTTAAATCACCGCACAGAATCTGTTCAAGTCTTAGCTTTAATAACTGCTCTGTTTTAATGCCATGATTTCTGAGTGTATTGACCAGTCTCACCAAGCCCTCTTCAGGCTTTGATGAGCGAATTAGAAAAATCGCGTCCTCAACTTCACCACGAGCAAAAAGCTTGGCCGTCAAAGCTCCGCCAATAAAGCCATTTGCTCCAGTAATTAGTGTTTTAGGTTGGAAAATCATTAGTGCGACTATCTAATAGAATCCATTGATTCTAATGGGTAGCTCAAAAGTCGCTTAAATCGACGCTTGACCACCACAAGGATGTCAAATTGGTTTGTCGTTTTAAACGACATTCCGAGTCAATGGGAAAATTGGATGGCCTAGAAAAATGGTGCCAGACCGCGGCTAACACTAGAGATTCGATGGGCCAACTCTAATGTTTTAAGTGTACGACTCGACACATAGTTAACACTTTATACCGGACACATACTTTACAGTTTTTGGCATAGGAGGGACCACTCTATGCCGTGGAATGAAAGTACGAAGATGGATGAAAAGCTCAAATTTGTGTCGCGTTACCTCGATGGCGAGAAAATTACTACCCTGTGCCAGGAGTTTGGAATCTCCAGAGTCACTGGCCATAAGATCATTGATCGTTATAAAGACAGTAGTTTAGAAGCCTTTACGGATCGATCAAGAAGGCCCTTTCGGCAAGCCAACCGGCTACCCTTCCAGGTCGAGCAATTTGAACTGCTGTCAATTTAGGTCCACTACCAAAGAGAGTATTTCTATAGTAAATCATTGCAGCAACATGGGTTGATTCTGGATTAATTGGGGTACTTGGGTTTGGGGTGCTGGAGGTCTGTAACCTAAAGCGCTATGGGGCCTGACATGGTTGTAATGTTTAACCCACTCCCCCACGATGATCTGGGCCTCTTTTAGGCTATAAAAGATCTCCCCATCTAAAAGGTTGTCCCTAAAAGTGCCGTTAAAGCTTTCACAAAAGCCATTTTCCCAAGGGCTCCCTGGTTCAATGTAAGCAGTTTTCACTCCAATGCCAGATAACCAACTACGCAGGTCTTTAGCAATAAATTCTGGGCCATTATCACTGCGGATGTACTCTGGGATACCGTTGTCAATCATGGCGTTCGCCAGTTGCTCAATCACTTGGATCGATCCAATCCTTCTGGCGCAGTGGATCGTTAAACACTTTCTAGTGAACTCATCAATCAGGGTGAGCATGCGGATCTTGCCACCATAAGCATCTCTGATAAAGACAAAGTCATAACTCCACACATGATTGGGGTGGGTCGCTCGCAGCCTCATACAACTGCCATCGTTAAACCAGAGTCTGCCCCTAGGAGCTTGCTTTTGTGGGATCTTTAGACCCTCTTGCCGCCAGATGCGAGCAACCTTGGCAGTAGTCGCTTGTCCCCAGCCGCTATTACGCATCATCCCAGCAATCAATCGATAACCATATCTGCCATAGGTGCTGGCCATACGGATGACCTCAGCTCGTAGGGGCTCTTCATCATCTTTAGGCAGTGGCATATAGCGATACGCTGCTCTGGAGAGCCCTACTAATTCACAAGCTAAGCGCTCTGATGTTGAGTATTTCTGCAGCAACACCTGAGCAGCTGTTTTGCGTTTAGCAGGGCTTAGAAGTTTCCCTTAATAACTTCCTTGAGCATCACCTCTCGTAGCGATAAGTCCGCTACGAGCTTCTTGAGTCGGGTATTTTCCAGTTCTAGATCTTTGTACTTACGAGCTTGATCGACCTTCATGCCGCCATAAATCTTGCGCCAACGATAGTAGCTTTGCTCTACCGTTCCCACTTCTTTACAGGCCTGGGCTAGGGTTTTGCCGTTCGTTGTCAGGACATCGATTTGACGCAATAAGGTGACGATTTGCTCGGGTTTAAGACGTTGGCCTTTTGCCATATTTAGCACTCCTTTAAGGTGAGAGATTATCAAAAATCCTCTCTTTTGGAGTGGTACTAAAAATCAGGTCAGTTCAAGCGTCGCTTAAATCGACGCTTGACCACCACAAGGATGTCAAATTGGTTTGTCGTTTTAAACGACATTCCGAGTCAAGGGGAAGGTTGGAAGACCTGGGGAAATGGTGACAAACCGCGGCCTACACTAGAGATTCTATGAGCCACTTCTAATGTTCGGAGAATTCTTGGTGGCCCGGGGCGGAATCGAACCAGGGCCGAGGATGTCTGACTCTAGTTAAGAATTAGGCCTTAGTATGAATCTCTTTTAAGCTCATTGAGTCCAGCTTTTCTAACGGCATAGATGCCAAGAGCTCGATACGCTTTTTCAAACCAATCATGACATCTTTAAACGCCTTACGCTTTTCTTCATCGCTACCTTCAACTTGCGATGGATCAGGAAAGCCCCAATGAGCTGTCGCTGGGTTACCGGGCCATACTGGACAGACTTCACCGGCGGCATTGTCACAAACAGTCACAATGAAATCCATCTTGGGAGCATCAGGCAAGCCATACTCATCCCAGCTCTTGCTTCTCAACTTGCTTTGATCGTAGCCCATTTCTTTAGTCAATTCAGCCGCAAATGGGTTGACTGAAGTGCCAGGAGTTGATCCTGCGGAATAACCAACAAATAATCCACTTTGATGTGTAGATGCCAAAGCCTCTCCCAATACTGAGCGAGCGGAGTTGTGGGTACATAGAAAGAGAATGTTGTATTGCTTCATTTGGCTTAGATCCTACTTTTTGTTGTTTGACATTTAATTGTACGGAATCTATTTTGCTAATCTATGACAGTTTTATTACAGCCAGTTACTCATTACACTCTACCTATGACCGACCTTCCTAATATCGACAAAGCATTTTTTCAAAGCCCTGATCTTAAAAAGCTACAAGCTGGCGCTCCGCCAAATCATCCCCCTAAGATTTTGCTGTTGTATGGCTCATTGAGAGAAAGATCGTTTAGTCGCCTTTTAGCAGAAGAAGCGGAACGCATATTAAAGGCGATGGGCTGTGAGACTAAGTTTTTTAATCCTCATGGATTGCCGCAAGTAGATGACGCTCCTGAAACACATCCCAAAGTAGTAGAACTCAGAGAACTTGTAGAGTGGTCAGAGGGAATGGTTTGGAGTAGTCCAGAGCGCCATGGCGCTATGACAGGGCTGATGAAATCTCAAATCGATTGGATACCACTTAGCGTTGGCGCTGTCAGACCCTCTCAAGGTAAGACTTTAGCTTTATTACAAGTGAGCGGTGGTTCGCAATCTTTTAATGCGCTCAATCAAATGAGAGTTCTGGGCAGATGGATGCGGATGATCACGATTCCCAATCAATCATCCGTACCCAAAGCATTTCTAGAGTTTGATGACAACAATCGCATGAAGCCATCCGCAAACTATGATCGTGTAGTAGATGTGATGGAGGAGCTGGTTAAGTTCACTTTATTAACTAGAGCAGTTTCAGGCTATTTGACTGATCGCTACAGTGAGCGAAAAGAAAGTGCTGAGGAATTATCAAAGCGGGTTAATCAAAGAGCTATTTGATTGAATTGTCGTTTTAAACGACATCGACTGACACAGGGATGAGAGATCCCTGTCACGCAATTGTCCTTTTAAAGGACAACGCTTTCAGCAACATCTTCCCAAATCGTCACTTCATTGCCATATTAAAGCTGTAATTTGTGCTTGTAGCATCCATTCAATAGCTAAGGGGGCAATATGAATCTCAAAGATCTACATACAACCGCTACAAATGTAACTTCCCTAACTGGACACTATGCTGTTTTGCAAGAAATTTTTAGTGAATTTCATTCCCATCTTGAAACTCAATTAGAGACCGAGCAGTATCAAGATTGGAATATTGAAGTTTCTGACTTAACCGAGCTAAATGAATTTATTATCTTGATAGCTGGGCAAGAAATCATCTTTAGTTTTGACATAGAGTCTGATGATGCAGGATCCTACTTGGGGTTGGTAACAGCTTTTGTAACAGATGATTATTTTGATGATCTTCCAAAAGTAATAGCGTCATTTACATTTGATGGAAGTGGTATTGCTAAGGATCTAACTGGTCTTGAAGATCCTGCAAATCTTAAAGTAGCCGAGCATTGCCTCAACATAGCCTTACAAATCTGTCTTGGTGCTTTTGATGAAATTGAGGAGTAGTCCGAGCAGTCAATCAGGATTTGGCATCCTGAACCTAGATTTAGAGCTCTCAGAATGATAGCCACGCTGGGCTAAGGTAATGACACCATCTGCTACTTTGGTGCCACTATGGATTCTTGGTGGCCCGGGGCGGAATCGAACCACCGACACAAGGATTTTCAAATATCCTCCGATAGACCGCTTTCGCTTTGATTTCAAAGGCTTGAGTCACCAGTTTTAACTTGTCAAAAAATTGTGCGTCCTTGTGCTGGTCGAATTTGGCAATGGAATCAGAATCTTGCAACGGGCAATTTTTCTGTGTGTACAGAATGCGTTGCCATACCCCTCCAGTCAACCACCATGGCGTCTTTAAATGTTGTTTAAAACGACGCTTAAGTTAATCTGTTGTCATGGGCGGCTAACGACCCAAAGCCCTCATTCACTCAAACCCAAAAACTACCTCTGGCCTTGTTTTGCCACATGCCATCTACCATTTCGGATTGGTAAAAAGCTGCCGTCATCAATTCCAACTTCTTGAGCAATCCGTTCGTTCATAACTTTATTCATGGCCATGATCAAATCGCCATTCTTCTTAGGATCCATAGCCATGTTATTCATTTCATTCGGATCGTTTTGAAGATCAAAAAGCTCTAAATCGTTCTTTGCTAACATTTCTTCCATCGTGGTTGGGGTGTTGAACTGGAGCGGTGAGAAATATCGTGAGAAACGGTATCTTCCATCAAACACACTACGAATACCAACCCGGTTAACAAAGTTGGGTTGATGTGTATTCAAAATCTTAGCCGACTCTTTATAGTCGTACTTACCAGACATTAACCAAGAATACGTCTTCTCAGCCCAAAACCAGCTGGTAAACATCAACATATTAAAGTTGAACAAAGAGGCTGGTCTTGCTGAATCTACCCTTGCCTTTTCTGGCTCCTTGAAGAGTGGAGTTAAGTCACGGCCTTTGAGCCCTTCCGCAGCCTTCTGAATATTCTGCGGATCTTTTCCGGTCATTGCCAAAATAGTTGTTGCTAAGTCAATTTGTGAAGTAATCGCTTGGCACTCTTTACCACCTGGATATGCCGGGTGAATAATCATCAAAGGTACATGATTCTGCTCTTTGTAGGCTGTAGTGCCTTTGCCACGCATTTGGTGGGATCCACCCAACTCACCATGATCGGCTGTGAAGATTACGATAGTATTTTCTTCCATGCCACTATCTTTTAAGCCTTGCATGACTGCTGCAACATTCTCATCACTATCGCGCATGCAGTTAAAATAGTAGTCAAGCAACAACCTCCAGCGTCGATCTTCATTAGGCCATGAGCCCATTAGCAAGTCCCAAATCTCTTGATACAGCTTGTGCGCCTTTGGTCTGCCGGGAGCATCTAGAGCTTGATGACGACTTTCTGGCAGTGGGTAGTTATCCCATGTCGCTTGATATAGCTCAGTTGTAGGCGGAGGTAAGATGGTCATCGCATGCTTAGCGCCTTGCACAGGTTTACCGGGCAAATCCGAGTTCACGTAGGTCACATCATGAGGGTTAACGATATTGACCGCCAAATACCAAGGCTGCTTCTTAGCTCTGAGCTCTTGCCCTTCATTACGCAACCAACCAATCGCTGATGAGAGTGTTAGTTTATCGAAGGTATAGCCACCCTGCTGTTGATCGACGATATCACCAACGCCTAGGAAGTCATCAAAGCCATAGGATTTAATAATCTTACGATAAGTATCCATCGGAGCGTCATAGGCATTCTTGACTGTATCCATATTGGCCGATAAGTGCCATTTACCTTGATAGGCAGAGTGATAGCCCAGCTCTTGAAGGCGATGTCCAATTGTTTTAACCTTTAGCGATAAATCAGGCTGCCATAAAAAATTAAGGTTATCAAAAATACCAGAGTGCTGAATGTGCAAACCCGTATAAATAACCGATCGAGCAGATGAGCACTGCATTGATGCCGCTTGGTGATTCGTAAAGGTAATGGCCTTTTTCTTTATCGCCTCACGTGCAGGAACGGGCATTGGCCACTTTGAAAAGAAGTGTTCTTGATCAACCAGAACAAACAAAATATTGTAGCCAGCAGGTGGTGTATTCGGCGCAATTGTCTGAGGCTTTTCTACAATTGATTGTGCCTGTGCATTTTGCATTCCAGCAGGCAATAAAGTTGCACCTAATGCGGCAGCGCCTGTGGAAAGTAAATCACGACGTGATGGGTTTGATGGGGCATTACTAGAATTAGATGTCATGGCAAATCACAGTAGATTAATTGGGATATTCCCTATCCAAACCGTAACGCTTCAAAGCGATTAGGGATGTAAGCCAGATAAGTTACCAACTTTATACCAAACATGCATGACGCCGCTATAACAATGCGCACCAAATTAAGCACATCGACCGCAAAGGGCCGCAAGCAGCCAATCAAAAGATAACTAAATCACTAGAATATTTGTCGTTCAAAACGACATCCCAAGCAGTGATGGTAGATCAGCGTCGATTTAAGCGACGCTTGACTGACGCAGGGATGACAAATCCCCAATAGATAATGTGTCCTTTTAAAGGACGCTTCTAGTCAAGAGGGAAGTTGGAAGAGCTTGGGAAATGGTACCTGACCGCGGCTGACACCAGAGATTCTATGGACCACATCTCGTGTTCGGAGAATTCTTGGTGGCCCGGGGCGGAATCGAACCACCGACACAAGGATTTTCAATCCTCTGCTCTACCGACTGAGCTACCAGGCCAAGTCTTGGAATTATAGATGAAACTGCATTCTGGCTTGAAAAATGGCTAGGCCATAGCTTTTGCCCGAGCTGCATGCAATTTTCTGTAGCTATCGATCATCCGGTGGTGCCTATCCAGGTCCTCCAGCTTTAGATTTGTTGGGGTCAATCCGTAGAAGCGCACGCTACCATCTACCGACCCTATTACCGCATCCATTCTCTCGTCGCCAAACATCCGACGAAGGTTGATGATGTAGTCATTAATCTCAAGGTCATCGGCCAGCAAAATCTCCAGTACTGCATTTAGGGCCTGATAAAACAATCTACGCTCTACTGTGTTGTCGTTATATTGAAGGAAGGCACCGACTAACTCATGCGCTTCATCAAGTTTTTTTATTGCTAGATTAATCAACAACTTTAATTCCAGAACAGTCAACTGACCCCAAGGGGTGTTCTCGTCAAACTCAATACCAATCAATGTAGCAATATCGCCATACTCATCGAGCTCGTTATTCTCTAGGCGCTCAAGCAGCGCACTTAAGCCTGCATTATCAAGCCGATGTAAATTCAAAATATCATTTCGGAACAACAAAGCCTTATTGGTGTTATCCCAAATCAGATCCTCTATCGGATAAACCTCAGAATAGCCTGGTACTAAAATTCTACATGCAGTCGCACCTAGCTGATCGTATATCGCTACATAAGATTCTTTGCCCAGGTCCTTGAGGATGCCAAATAAAGTTTTTGCCTCTTGTGCATTAGCGTTTTCGCCATGGCTAGAGAAATCCCATTCAACAAAATCGTAATCTGATTTAGCGCTAAAGAAACGCCACGATACGATACCGCTTGAATCAATGAAGTGTTCAACAAAGTTGTTTGGCTCAGTCACCGCTTCACTTGCAAAAGTCGGTGGCGGCAAGTCATTCAAGCCCTCTAAGCTGCGCCCCTGTAGTAATTCGGTCAAACTGCGTTCAAGCGCTACCCCTAAACTTGGATGTGCGCCAAAAGATGTGAACACTCCGCCTGTTCTTGGATTCATTAAAGTAACGCACATCACTGGATAGATGCCACCTAGCGATGCATCTTTTACTAATACTGGAAAGCCCTGTTCTTCTAAGCCCCGAATGCCTGCCAAAATACTCGGATATTTTTCGAGCACTTTTTGCGGCACGTCAGGCAGCGCGATTTCACCTTCCAGAATTTCACGCTTCACTGCCCGCTCAAAAATCTCTGATAGGCATTGCACCTGCGCTTCAGCCAGCGTATTACCAGCACTCATGCCATTACTGACATAAAGATTTTCAACCAAATTAGATGGGAAGTAGATCGTTTCTCCATCTGACTGGCGCACATACGGCAAGGAACAAATGCCACGCTGCGCATTGCCAGAGTTCGTATCAATGAGATGTGAGCTGCGCAAATCGCCTTCGGGATTAAAAATTTTCAGGCAGTACTCATCCAAAATTTCTTCTGGTAACGCATCGTCCTTACCTGGCTTGAACCAGCGCTCATTTGGGTAATGCACAAAAGCGGCATTGGCAATGTCTTCCCCCCAAAATGTGCCAGCATAGAAGTGGTTATTGCTGAGGCGCTCGATATACTCGCCTAAAGCTGATGCCAGCGCGCTTTCTTTTGTAGATCCCTTCCCATTCGTAAAGCACATCGGCGAATGCGCATCGCGGATATGCAAAGACCACACGTTAGGAATGATGTTGCGCCACGAGGCGATTTCAATCTTGATTCCTAGATTAGCCAACACACCAGTCATATTACTAATTGTTTGCTCGAGGGGAAGGTCTTTGCCGACAATAAAAGTGCTAGTGTCAGAAGCCGGATTTAAGGTCAACAAGGTCTGCGCATCTGCATCGAGATTCTGTACTTCTTCGATCACAAACTCCGGCCCAGCTTGTACTACTTTTTTAACTGAACAACGTTCAATGGAGCGCAAAATACCTTTGCGATCACTTGCAGAAATGTCTTCTGGTAATTCAACCTGAATCTTGAAAATCTGTTGATACCGGTTTTCAGGATCAACAATATTATTTTGTGAGAGGCGAATATTTTCTGTAGAAATATTGCGAGTGTCGCAATAGAGCTTTACAAAATAAGCGGCGCATAAGGCAGAGGATGCTAGAAAATAATCAAAAGGACCGGGCGCAGAACCATCGCCCTTATAGCGAATAGGCTGGTCAGCAATCACCGTGAAGTCATCAAACTTGGCTTCAAGACGTAGCTTATCGAGAAAGTTGACCTTAATTTCCATGGGAAAATTCTAAAGATAATGGGAGGGCGATATGGACATCATTGTCCCTTGCAACGCCAATGTAAAGAATCGGCGCTTGCTGCGCAAGGCCTTATTGCTCACCCTTGTTGCGAGAGGTATCAATTCCTAGGGCTTTGAGCTTGCGATATAAATGCGTTCTCTCCAATCCGGTGTACTCAGAAATCTTTGTCATGCTGCCACCCATAATTTGCATTTGATGCTCAAAGTAGGCCTTCTCAAAGAGGTCTCTTGCCTCTCTTAACGGCAAATCGAAATAAGTTTTTGCAATGCCGCTAATGAACTCGCCCTCCAAGGGTGCTGGGGCTGCTTCATTTATTGCTGGCTTAGGGATCGCCGCTTGATTAGCGCTGGACTGAGCGACTCTCTGCGTTTCCGGTTCAACGTATTTTGGAGAGCTCTCTAGCGCTTTGCTAACCGTCTTTAACAGCTTTTGTAGGGCGATGGGCTTTTCCAGGAAATTCAATGCGCCAATACGGGTAGCCTCAACCGCTGTATCGATAGTAGCGTGACCAGACATCATTACTACAGGCATAGTGAGCTGCCCTGTTTTAGACCACTCTTTAAGTAATGTGATGCCGTCGATATCTGGCATCCAAATATCGAGCAAGACCAGATCGGGGCGCATTTGTTCACGAATAGTTCGAGCCTGAATAGCGCTCTCTGCTGCATACACGGTATGGCCTTCATCGGTCAGAATCTCATTGAGAAGCTCACGAATTCCCATCTCGTCATCAACAACCAAAATACTAGCCATGTTTAGGCTGCCTCTTTTGCTAAATTCATAAACAATATTGATACCTGCGCACCAACTACTTCAGCTCCATGCATACGATTTCGTATTTCAATTTTGGCAGAGTGATCATCAATAATTTTTTTAACGACTGCCAAACCCAATCCCGTACCCTTGCTCTTTGTTGTGACATAAGGCTCAAATGCTCTTACCAATATCTTAGCTGGAAATCCTACCCCAGAATCGCTTATTGTTAATCGCACTGCCTTTTGCTCTATGCCATTGTGCTCTCCATAGGGAACTAGCTCTGTTTTTACTTCGACTGCTTCGCCAGGATGCGGGCCCTCCAGAGTTGCATCTTGAGCGTTTTGCAATAGATTATGTATCACCTGCCTGAGTTGGGTAGGGTCGCCCATAATGTCTGGGCAATGTGGATCTAGCTGGGTGCGCAATGGACTTCCCTCATACAGACCCAGGATTTCTGAGGTGAGCGTATTGATAGACAGGGGTTTAAGCTGTGGCGCAGGTGTTTTAGCAAAATCTCTAAAGTCATTCACCATCTCCTTCATCGCTTGTACCTGACCAATAATGGTTTCGGTGCTGCGATTGATCATTTCTTCATGCTCGGGAGTCAGTTTGCCAGCAAGCTTGTGCTGCAAACGTTCAGCCGATAACTGAATTGGGGTAAGTGGATTTTTGATTTCATGGGCTAGGCGCCTTGCAACCTCACTCCAAGCAATGGATCTTTGTGCGCTGACTACATCAGTGATGTCATCAAACACCACCATGCGCAAATCTTCAGTTAACTCTGTACCGCGAACAAATAAAGTAACGCCTAACTCATTCTCAAATTCATTAGTCGTGTGTAGTTGAATTTGCTTTTGCCAAACGGGAGCAGCCTTAAGCGTGCCCTGGGAGGTAGGAGCGCCTTCATTGGTAACCGCAAGCCGCATTGTTGCAAAGCCCTCTTTAATGGCGCCCTCAAACTCAGCAAGTGCCGGATTACTGCTTAACGGCTTACCATCTAAATGGGTCAGGTCTTGCGCAAAAATACGGTCTGCGCCTGCGTTGCTGGATACCACGTTATAGCGCTTATCAAAAATGCAAACGCCTGCAGTGAGGTTGCCTAGAACCTTCTCTAGGAAAGCCTTTGATTCTTGCAGGGAGTTACGTGTATCGGCAAGTTGCCGGGTCATCACATTGAACTGACGAGTCAACATTCCCAGCTCATCTCCAGTATCTAACTCGGGCTTTGGAGATAAATCGCCTTGCGCAACGGCCTGGGTTCCTTTGAGCAACATTAATAGTGGGCGAGCCAATTGGCGGCCCAACAATAAGGCCAGGGTGACAGCAACAAATAAGGCAAAAAATAAGGTGAGCGTTAACGTACCAACGAACATTTTTCGCAAACCAGTACGCCCTAAAGATTTCTCTTGATATTCAGTGTAGGCAGACTCAACTGCAAAAATATTTTTAGCCAATGGAGTCGGGATAGTGCGCACTAATTGTAAGAAATATCGATCCTCTGCATCTTTGTTGCCGTCTTGTTTACTAAGGCCGCTCTTCTTGCGCACAATCGGTACGATAGCCCTTACTTGATAGCCCTGCTGTCCACCTTCTATTTCGACTTGATCTAAAAAGGTAATGCCTTTCTTTTTAAAAGCTTCAGCCACTATTTCAGCGCTGGGCGCAGGTAAATATTTTTTGGGCCTTAGCTCGCTAGTCAAAATCAAATTGCGCTGTACATTAAACAGGGTAACCTCTTGAATGCCAAATTGATTACGAATCTTCATAATCATCACGCCAACCTGGTCAGAGCTCGCGCCCGGGGGAACCTGAACAACCTGTTCCGCAATAAATTTTCCCTCAGCTAAAATCTCTTCTTGGGCAATTTGCAAGGTCACACGCCCCAACTCTAGACCAGAGTTCAGCGCTGATTCAACCTTCACATCAAACCAAGTTTCAATGCTGCGTGACACGAACTGCAGTGAGACGCCGTACAAAATCAAGCCCGGGACAACGCCAACCAAAGCAAAAATCATTGCAAGCTTGGCAATCAAGCGAGTACCAAAATGTCCTCTGTACCAACGAATACCAATCACTGTTACCAAAATCAAAATCACTAGAGTTAAGCAAGCTCCAATAACGACATTGGCTGCATAAAGCCAAATAAAATATTTATCAAAAAAATCTGTATTGGATGATGCGATCGATAGTAAAACCAGAAGAAACAAAGCAAATACGCCAATAACACCTATAGAAATGGGAATCGCCTTCTTTCTCCAGACTTTGGATGTAAAAAAAGTGCTCTGAAACAGTGTTGAAAATACTTTCATCGCTTGATGAGATTCGGGCCAGATGGTGAAAAGGGAATGCGCAGCCAATCGCTAGAAACATTCCACTGACGGTTATTTAAGGCATTCACTTGGAAGGGCTTGGGTAGCTTGCTCAAATCTAAAGCCATCCGCAGAGACGCTATATATGACTTGCCTACATCTAACTGACTATTATCAATTACGCGCCAACCACCAACACCACCAACTACTTGCAAGGCCTCTGAAATTGTCTGTGCGGAAAATGTAAATCCCTCTGAAGCAATTCGATATTGTTGAGTTAGGGGCTGGTAAGACAGTCGGGTTTGTCTCTGAATAATCACAGGTTTTTCATCAAACCAATACCAACGCGAGCGCGTTAAATCAAACTCTGTTTGAAAGTAAAGCACTACACCTTTTTGAACCGCATCCTCAAGATCGGGAGAAAGTTCAATCTGAAAAGTGGCATTCATAAGCCAATCAGTATCTACCCTCTCTAACTCAAAGGATTTGATTTTTATTCCTTCTGCGCTTGCATTTATTGAAAATACAGTCAGCGCCATCAAGCATAAAAAGAGGTATTGTTTAATTCTTTGGCTCATTGCCCATTCTTCTTAAACAAAGCATAGTAAAAACCGTCGCTTACGTCAGTCGGCAGAATCTGTCCTGGAGCGCCTAATCGTAACGCATTGCCATGCTGGGCAGCAAACCAAATGGCCTGCTCCTCTCCCTCCTCGGGAAATACCGAGCAAGTAACGTAGAGCATGAGCCCTTCCGGCTTCAACATTTTCCAGGCCTGCTCCAAGATTCCGCGCTGCTTTTGCTGCAAGGACTTGATATCAGCCTCGCGTCTTAGAAAGGGTATATCTGGGTGTCTAGCCACAATGCCTGAGGCGGAACATGGCGCATCGAGCAAGATTTTGTCAAAAGGGCGGCCGTCCCACCAAGATGCTTTTGAAGCGTCGCCCCGCAGCACCTGTACTTTGTCAGAATGCAAACGCAAGCGATCTAAATTACCGCTGACTTTACTAAGGCGCTCGCCGTCAAGCTCCAAAGCCACCATCTCACAATTAGCCAACTCGAGTAAATGCGCAGTCTTGCCGCCAGGCGCCGCACAAGCATCCAAAACTCGCTCACCTGACTGAGGACTTAAGAGGGCTGCTGCCAACTGTGCTCCAGCATCTTGAACCGAGACTGCGCCAGCATAAAAACCTGGTAGATCTGAAACCGGGACCGGGCTAGACAATACCAAAGCTGCAGCCAGCTTTACCCCAGCAACTTCCTCGACTGGAGCGGATGTAATTCCACTCTCGCTTAACAAGGCTTGATATTGATCTCGTGAATATTGTTTTTGATTGACACGCAAAATTAATGGCGCCCGCTTTGCTTGTGCAAACAGAATCGATTGCCATGTCTTTGAGTAATGCCGCTTTAGATTAGCGCGCCACCAAGGCGGAACAAACATTGGAATAGGGTCTGGCGCAAAACGGGTTTCGCCATCTGCTGGCTGAACGACAAGGCTTGCCTTGCGAAGTACCGCGTTCACCAAGCCTTTGGCATACATGGTCTTATCGTAATTGTCACAGGCACTGACAGCTTGATCAACAATAGTGTGAGCTGCATAGCCCTTGCCGTCTGCGTTTTCATTTAAGAACAGCGCAATAGCAACGCTCAACAAATGATCTACCTCTGGAGGGGGGTTCTTTGGGATAAATTGTTTGATGAGCTCATGCGATCGCACCCATTTACGCAAAGCGTCAAAGCTTAAGCTTTGCACAATAGGGCGCTCATGGGGCTCTAATTCATCCAAAACCTCCGTTAGCGACCTCCCACTCATTACCTCACCGACAGCCTGAGCAGCAATAGTGATTGCCTCAGAAAGTGGAAGACTAAGCGACGTTTTTTTATCAGTCAACTGAATTTGCTCTGGGGTATGACCCGGTTTTTGCCATAGCCATCAGGCGCCCCACCCGCTCCTCAGTAGGTGGATGGGTTGAAAATAATTGCGCAAGGCCGCCAGCGCTTAAGGGATTTAGGATCATCATTTGCGCCGTTTCTGGGTGCTGCTCTACTGCTCTAAATGGCATGCCTTGTGCATAGTTATGTATTTTCTCTAGCGCATGGGCCAAAGCCTCGGGATCGGCGCTAATCTCTGCTCCGCCACGATCTGCCTCATATTCTCTTGCTCGCGAAATACTCATTTGAATCAAACTTGCGGCAATCGGCGCCAAGATAGCAACCAATAAACTGGCGATCGGATTGTGGGGTCTACCTTCAGAGTCACGCCCACCAAAAAACATTGCAAAGTTAGCAAGGGCTGAAATTGCGCCTGCCATCGTTGCCGCAACGGTTGAAATCAAAATGTCGCGGTGCTGCACATGCGCTAGCTCGTGAGCCATCACACCACGCAACTCGCGATTAGACAAAATCTTAAGAATGCCCGTGGTAGCTGCTACTGAAGCGTTCTCAGGGTTTCGTCCTGTTGCAAAGGCGTTAGGCGCGTCTTCATCAATTAAAAAAACTTTGGGCATTGGTAAACCAGCTCTATCTGCAAGCTCTTTTACCAATGCATAAAACTGGGGCGCAGACCGCTCATCAACTTGCTGAGCATTTGTCATCTTCAACACCATGGTGTCGGAAAACCAGTAGCTAAAAAAGTTCATGCCAACTGCGAGCAACAAAGCTATCAACATTCCTTGCTCGCCACCTAACATGCCGCCAACCACAATAAACAATGCAGTAATTGCTGCCATCAAAATAGCAGTTTTTGCGAAATTAAACATTCCTACTCCTTTTTATGAAAGCGCAATACTTGTTCACGGAAAGTAAACGCCTGCAAGCAAATACTGGCAGGCATCTTCTTGCCACCCGGCTTTTGCATTTCTAAAATTTCTATCGCTCCCTGCCCGCACTGAATATAGGCGCCGTTTTCACTAAGGCCTAATAGTTCGCCGGGATGTCCAGTTGCGCTAACAGCACCCGCTTTTGGAATACGAGAGTTCCAAAATTTGATCTCGAGCTCTTGGGCATTACTAGTGGCGCCAGGAAAAGGGTTAAAGGCCCGAATCCGTCGATCAATTTCTTGGGCACTCAAGTTCCAGTCAATTTCTGCTTCGCTCTTTAATATTTTTTCTGCATAAGTTACGCCGTTTGTTGCTTGCTGGGTGCGTACTAAAGCTTTGCCTACTTGCAAACAATTTAGCGTTTCCACAATTGATTGGGCGCCTAATTCTGCCAATCGATGATGCAGGCTACTACTGGTTTCTTCAGGCGCAATTTCAAGCTCACTAACAAGGACCGTATCGCCCGTATCAAGACCGACATCCATTTGCATAATACAAATGCCCGTTTTTGTGTCGCCCGACTCAATCGCTCGCTGTATCGGTGCGGCGCCACGCCAACGCGGCAATAAGGATGCGTGAATATTAAAACTGCCGTTTCTTCCGGGCTGCTGCGAAATATCTAAAACATCTTGTGGCAAGATAAGTCCATAAGCAACTACCACCATAGCATCAAAATCTATAGCGGATAAGCGCTCGTACGCCTCTTGAGCCTGAGCTTGTTTTTCGGGATCGGTACTATTACGCTTTAGCGTTTCTGGCTGAAGCACAGGAATATTTTTTTCTAATGCAAACTCTTTGACGGGGCTTGCCTGCAAGTGCATGCCCCTTCCGGCGCGACGATCAGGCTGGGTCAGCGCAAGAACAATTTCATAGCCTGCATCATCAATTGCGCGCATTGCGCACGCCGCAAACTCAGGGGTTCCAGCAAATACAATTTTCATCGGCAGCGCCTAGCGCTCACCCGCAAACTCTTTGGCGCGCTTTTTTAGTTTTTGAGAAATACGAGTTCGCTTGAGTATCGACAAATACGCAACAAATACCTTGCCCTGTAAATGGTCAAGCTCATGTTGTAAACAGACCGCCAATAAACCATCTGCATCAAGCTCGAACTCTTTTCCATCAATATCTAAGGCCTTCACTCGAACTTGTGATGGCCTTTCAACTTCATCATAAAAATCGGGAACCGAAAGACAGCCTTCGCGCCAGGATTTTTTTTCAGGGCTTGACCAAATAATTTCTGGATTAATAAAAACCTTCAAATCATTTTGGTCTTCTGATATGTCGATAACGACAATGCGCTCGTGAATATCAACCTGGGTTGCAGCTAGGCCAACCCCTGGGGCCTCATACATTGTGTCGGCCATATCAGCAACGATTTTTTTTATGCGCGCATCCACTTGCGCTACCGGTTTAGCAACCTGATTTAAGCGCGGGTCTGGGTAACAAAGGACGTTTAACAAAGCCATCTAGGAATTATCTAACAGAGCAATCAGTCTGTCCTGATTGCGGTAATTCCCCTGAAGATCAAAATCTTTTTATGCATCCATTCCCAAAACCAAATCAAATCTCTTGTATTGCTAGGGGCGATGAAAAATACCCGCCCCGTCTTAATGATTTGTATGATCCGCCCGAGCGTCTATATATAGACGGGGATCTTGGCTTACTCAAAACCCCCATGATTGCCATTGTGGGCTCTCGCAAGGCTAGCACTGAGGGCCTTAAAAACGCCGCCGCTTTTGCCAAGGAGCTCTCGCAAGCAGGCTTGCTGATTGTCTCAGGGCTTGCAAGGGGCATTGATGGGGCTGCCCATCAAGCAACCCTTGGGCTCGGCACCAAGCACCTCACCATGGCAGTGTGTGGGACCGGCCTGGACGTGATTTACCCCAAAGAACATCTTGATTTAGCCAGAAACATCAGAAATCAAGGACTTTTAGTCTCTGAGCTGCCCTTGGGCGCCCCGCCCAAATCATGTCATTTCCCTAGGCGCAACCGGATTATTGCAGCGCTATCAATTGGCGTCGTTGTGATTGAAGCAGCCGAAAAATCGGGCTCCCTCATCACAGCAAGGCTTGCATCAGAGCTGGGAAGAGAGGTTTTTGCTGTGCCAGGGTCGATTCGTCACCCCCTTTCTAGCGGCTGCCACCTTCTAATTCAGCAAGGCGCAAAACTGGTGCGCAACCCCAAAGAAGTGCTAGAAGAGTTGGTTTTTTGAGAAAACCCCTATTTAAAAGGGTTTAAATGCGGTTTTTTACCCATAAACGGCCCCAAAGGGGGTCTCTATGTCGTCGAAAAGCTGACCTTTTTGGACTTTTCCCAATTTATCGGTTAATAATAAAAAAGGGGGTAAGCAATTGACCAAACCCTGATTTGGTTTAAATTGTTCATCTTTTTTCTATTAGAAACATCATTTCAGGCTCAAATTTAGGCAAACGCGTGGCTAAAGCATCTACTAAAAGCAGCACCAAGACCGCATCTGTGGATCACCCAAAGACCCTCGTCATTGCGGAGAAGCCATCTGTGGCCAATGACATTGCTAAGGCCCTGGGCGGCTTTACTAAGCATGAGGACTATTTTGAAAACGACGACTTCGTTATCTCCTCTGCAGTTGGCCATCTCTTAGAAATAGCGGCCCCCGAAGAGCATGATGTTAAGCGCGGCAAATGGTCTTTCGCTAACCTGCCGGTAGTGCCCCCCTATTTTGATTTGCGGCCGATTGTAAAAACAGAATCGCGCCTGAAGGTTTTGCAAAAACTCATCAAGCGTAAAGACATCACTGCTCTGATTAATGCATGTGACGCGGGACGCGAAGGCGAGCTGATCTTCCGCTTAATTGCACAACATGCAAAAGCATCGCAGAGCGTCAAGCGTTTGTGGCTCCGGTCAATGACTCCAGCAGCAATTCGAGATGGCTTTGCAAACTTGCGCACTGATGTAGATATGCAACCGCTTGCTGATGCAGCACGTTGCCGCTCAGAAGCTGACTGGCTAGTTGGCATTAATGGCACTCGTGCCATGACTGCATTTAACAGCAAGAGTGGTGGCTTCTTTTTAACCACCGTGGGTCGCGTTCAAACCCCAACCCTCTCGATTGTTGTCGAGCGAGAAGAACTCATTCGTAAGTTTATTTCCAAAGATTATTGGGAAGTAAAAGCGGAATTTATTGCTGCTGCTGGAGTTTATGAGGGTCGCTGGTTTGACCCCAAATTCAAGAAAGATGTCGCCGAACCAGATGCACGTGAGAATCGCCTCTGGAGTGAGGCTGCAGCGCAAAGCATTGTTGCGGCATGTCGCGATAAAAAAGCAAGTGTTACAGAGGAGTCCAAGCCAGCAACCCAGCTTGCCCCGCAACTTTTTGATCTCACCAGCTTACAACGTGAAGCAAATGCCCGTTTTGGTTTTTCTGCAAAAAATACTTTGGGTCTTGCGCAAGCGCTTTATGAACGTCACAAAGTTTTAACGTACCCCCGTACCGATGCAAAAGCACTGCCAGAAGACTATTTAGATACCGTTAAACAAACCATGGAAATTCTTGCAGAGAACTCTCAAGACTATCGTGCGTTTGCCAATCAAATTCTGAAGGGCGATCCGAAAGATCCAAAATCAAAAGCGGGTTATGGTTGGATCAAACCAAACAAACGCATCTTTGATAACTCTAAAATTTCAGATCACTTTGCCATTATTCCAACCCTGGAAACGCCCAAGACCTTAAGCGAGCCAGAGGCAAAGTTATATGACTTAGTGGTCCGGCGCTTCTTAGCAGTCTTTTATCCTGCTGCCGAATTCAAAGTTACCACCCGAATTACCGAGGTTTCTGGACACCATTTCAAAACCGAGGGTCGCGTACTAGTCCATCCTGGCTTCCTCACCGTCTATGGCAAATCAAATCAAGCCGATGATGAGTTGGTGCCCGTTCAAGAGGGTGAGGCCGTTCAAAGCGAATCGATCGCAGCGGTACCACTAAAAACAAAGCCGCCTGCTCGCTACACAGAGGCGACTTTGCTTTCAGCAATGGAAGGCGCCGGCAAATGGGTTGATGATGATGACATGCGTGAGGCTATGGCAGAGAAAGGTTTGGGAACGCCTGCAACGCGCGCAGCAATTATCGAAGGCTTGCTCGCTGAAAGATATATCGTGCGCGAGGCGCGTGAACTCATCCCCACAGCAAAAGCGTTTCAGCTAATGACTTTATTGCGCGGCCTAGATGTTGAAGAACTAACCCGCCCTGACTTGACTGGTAGCTGGGAAAACAAGCTCTCTCTCATTGAGCAGGGCAAAATGAATCGCGATACCTTCATGCAAGAAATTGCACAAATGACTCAGCGTATCGTCAAACGCGCCAAGGAATATGACAGCGATACTATTCCGGGCGACTATGCAACGCTGACCACACCATGCCCGCACTGTAAGGGCTCGGTGAAAGAAAACTATCGTCGCTTTGCTTGTGAAAAGTGTGGCTTTACGATCAGTAAAACTCCGGGCGGGCGGGCGTTTGAATATCCTGAAGTAGAAGAATTGCTGCGTGAGAAAACAATCGGACCTCTGCAAGGCTTCCGCAGCAAAATAGGTCGCCCATTTGCTGCCATTATTAAGTTAAGCGAAATTCCAGAAGATGATGCTGACTATCCAAATGCGGGCTTCAAGCTTGAGTTTGATTTTGGCAACACTCAAGATGAAGAAACTGAGGCAATCGATTTCACGGGTCGCCTGGCTTTGGGTGCTTGTCCAAAATGTTCTGGCGCAGTATATGAAGATGGCATGCGTTACCTTTGCGAGAAAAATACTGGGCCAAGCAAAACGTGTGATTTCAAAACAGGCAAGGTAGTTTTGCAACAAGAAATTTCACCTGAGCAGGTGCAAAAACTGCTGACAGAAGGTAAGACTGACCTCTTGACCAACTTCAAATCAAACCGAACTGGTCGTGGCTTTAAGGCCTATTTAGCCTTAGGCGCTGATGGCAAAATTGGTTTTGAGTTTGAAGCCAAAGCTGCAGGTGCGGCTAAGGCTCCGGCAAAGAAACGTGTGGGGGCTAGTGCCGCAACTAAGTCTACTGCAAAGCCCAAGCGCGTAAGCAAAGCAAAGTCATCATCTAGCAGCTGAGCGGTAATCAGCTTGGCTGCTAGCGCTGACCATAAAATACCTCGTGAGCCCAAAGCGGTAGCTAAAAAGATTCCTGGTCTTTGAGTAAGCGCGCCAATGATTGGCAAGCGATCGCCGGCAACGCAGCGCACCCCAACAAAATCGCCAGCCTTAATCAGCCCCTTGAGATCTCCTTCAGAATAAGCAAGCAAGCCTTGTGCTTGCTCACGATTGAATGCATCGCTGCTATCTCTTGAGCCCAGATCATCTTCGCCCTCATCAAAACTAGAGCCAACCATCCAACGATAGCTACCGTCCTCAAGCCGCTGGGCAGGAAGACAATAGCCATCGCCCGATATTCCAACTCGCGGTAATTTTGATGCCCAAGCATCCTCTTTTTTGATTGAAAAAATACTGAGTTGTCCACGCACAGGTTTTAAGGGCAGCTTTATTCCGATACTGCTCATTAAAACCTTGCTATCCATTGCCGTTGCAAGCACCACCTTATCTGCAGTAAGAATGACTTCATCAGCCTCATTCAATAAAAGCCATTTGCCATTAGCTTGTTCGAGTTTTGCGACACGCGTGTTCCATAAACAAGTTAAATGCTGTTGCTCTTGCAGTAGTGCATTGCTCGCCTCAAATATGTTTAAGGATGCTCCACGAGAAAGCCACACCCCATTTTGTTTAATGCCACAAATTTTTTCTGCTTCTTGGGCATCTAAAGCAACCGCAATATCTTCATCAAGGCCTAATGACTTCAAATAATTGGCAACCTCTACTCGGTCAAAGTGCTTGTCTTTTTTGCTGGGCTGAAAAATACCGTGCTGGTTCCAGACCTTGCCCCATCTAGCCTCAGCCAACAAAAAGGCGATGCGCGTTAAGCGCAATAAACGCGGCGATCCTCTACCTATGTGTGGATGCGCAATAGCATATGCATGACTTGAACAGGCGGTAGCTGCAGATGATGCAGCATCAACAATGCATACAGATTTGCCAAGTTGGAGCAACTCATTTGCGATGGTTGCGCCGCAAATGCCTGCCCCTATCACCACTATTTCATGGTGTTGGGGTTTGGTCATTTAACTAATTAGAAAAAAGCTTAAGCGTTTAAGCGCTGTTCAATTTTCGCGCGAGTTTCTTTGAGCTCTTTTGGTAATCGATCGCCAAGGTGATCAAATAATTCGGTGTGAAGCTTCAACTCGCTCTTCCAGTCATCAACGGAAACATGAATGGCTTTAGCAAATTTCTCGGCTGAATAATCTAGGCCATTCCAATGGATATCGCCGTGCTCTGGGCAAATGCCAAAAGGCGTTTCTTTGCCTTCTGCCTTTCCTTGTGCTCGCTCCAAAATCCAAGAAAGCACGCGCATGTTTTCGCCAAAGCCTGGCCAAACAAATTTGCCATTCTCATCCTTGCGGAACCAGTTAACGCAATAAATCTTAGGCAAAACGGCGCCTTCGGCCTCTAACTTCTTGCCGATATTGAGCCAATGCTGAAAATAGTCGCTCATGTTGTAGCCAGCAAATGCGATCATCGCAAACGGGTCGCGACGCACGACACCAATTTGACCAGTGATCGCTGCGGTCGTTTCTGAGCCAAGGGTAGCAGCCATGTAAACACCCTCAACCCAATCCCGCGCCTCACTAACCAAAGGCACCGTGTTTGAGCGACGGCCGCCAAACAAGAATGCATCAATTGGAACGCCTTCTGGATCGTCCCATTTAGGATCAACAGCTGGGTTGTTGGTGGCAGCAACAGTAAAACGTGAATTTGGATGTGCAGCTTTGCGACCTGCGGCACCATCTGCTGGAGTCCAGTCTTTGCCTTGCCAGTCAATCAAATGGGCTGGCGGGGTTTCTGTCAAGCCTTCCCACCAAACATCACCATCGTCAGTCAAACCAACGTTCGTGAAGATCACGTCCTGATTTAAAGAGTCGATACAGTTTTGATTGGTCTGACGATTTGTGCCAGGCGCTACACCGAAGTAACCGGACTCCGGGTTAATTGCAAACAAACGGGTTTTGCCAGTAACCGGATCCTTACGCGGCTTGATCCATGCAATGTCATCACCAATCGTAGTGACCTTCCAGCCATCAAATCCTTTGGGTGGAATCATCATAGAGAAATTGGTTTTGCCACAAGCCGATGGGAATGCAGCGGCAATATGATGTTTTTTGCCCTCGGGTGAAGTTACTCCCAAGATCAACATATGCTCTGCTAACCAACCTTGTTCACGGCCCATATTGGATGCGATACGCAGTGCAAAACATTTTTTACCTAACAATGCATTGCCTCCGTAACCAGACCCAAACGACCAGATCTCACGGGTTTCTGGATAGTGAACAATGTACTTAGTCTTGTTGTTTGGCCAAGCAACGTCCTTTTCGCCAGCGGCTAGGGGCTTGCCAACAGTATGGACACAGGGCACGAACGCGCCATTAGCGCCCAGCTGATCAATCACAGCTCTGCCCATGCGGGTCATCAGGCGCATATTGATTGCAACATAAGGGCTGTCGGAGAGCTCAACACCAATGTGAGCAATCGGGGATCCTATTGGGCCCATGGAGAATGGCACAACATACATTGTTCTGCCGCGCATGCAGCCATCAAACAAAGGGTTTAGTGTTGCACGCATTTCGCTTGGCTCCACCCAGTTATTGGTGGGGCCAGCATCGTCTTTTTTTGCAGAGCAAATAAACGTTCGGTCTTCGACTCGCGCTACATCCTCTGGGTCTGAAAGGGCTAAAAATGAGTTTTTACGCTTGCTTGGGTTTAAGCGCTTAAATACTCCAGCCTTCACCAGGAGCTCACAAAATTCGTCATATTCAGCCTGGGAGCCATCACACCAACGGATTGCGTCTGGCTTAGTAAGGGCGGCCATTTTGCTAACCCACCCAATCAATTGCTTGTTTTTTACGTAAGCTGGCGCATTCGCATCAATTTGGTCAGTAGTTGCTGTAGTCATATATTTACCCGTGAAAATTTAATTTTTTAATCCGGTGATTTTATCATTTTGGAGATATTTGGCCCTTTAAGCGGATACAAAGGGGCCTTATTTGCCAATACAGAATTGGCTAAAAATTTTGCCCAAAAGATCGTCTGGAAGCAATTTTCCAGTGATTTGTCCTAGGTGATTTTGCGCTAAAAATAGCTCTTCAGCGAATAATTCGAGCGAATTGTTGCCATTTGCAGCGAATTGCTCTGATCTTGCAATATGCTCGGATGCCCGCTCCAGGCAGTCTAAATGCCTTCTTCTAGCCACAATTGCCCCCTCTTGCGAGCCATTCCAGCCCACCATCTCTAATATCTTCTGTTTTAGGGCCTCAACCCCTTCGCCAGTCTTCGCTGAAATCCAAATCGCGTCTTTTGGAGGGGCAACTGAACCCGATGACATCAAATCTGATTTATTAAGCGCCTCTAAAACGGGGCATTTTGGCGGCAGCTCTCGCAGAATTTGTTCTTTCAGACCATCTTCACCAGAACTGGGGTCAGTCAAAAAAATCACGAGGTCTGCCAAGCGAATTGCATCCCAAGATCTTTCAATGCCTTTTGCCTCGACCAAGTCATCCGTCGCTCGTAAGCCCGCTGTATCGATAATGTGCATCGGTACGCCCTGGATGGTAATGCTTTCCTTCACGCGATCACGTGTAGTGCCCGCAATGGGAGTCACGATTGCCACCTCTTCACCTGCAAGCCTATTGAGCAAAGAGCTCTTCCCCACATTGGGGGCGCCTGCCAAAACTAGCTGGATGCCATCACGCAAAATTTTTCCCTGCTTGGCCTCGCTGCGTAGAGACTGTAATTTCTCTTTCACTGCGGCTAAACGTTCGCGCGCTTGCGCATTCTCTAGAAACTCAATTTCTTCTTCAGGAAAGTCTAGGGTTGATTCAACCAAAATGCGTAGCTGTGTAATTTCTTCTATCAGATCGTTGATGTTCTCTGAAAAGATACCCTGCAGTGATCTGGCGGCGCCACGAACTGCGGCCTCACTCTGCGCATCAATTAAATCAGCAATTGCTTCAGCCTGAGCTAAATCGATTTTGTTATTCAGATAAGCGCGAAGTGTAAATTCGCCAGGCTCTGCAATCACCAAGCCCTCATCTTTGCTGAGCTCAAGACAGCGCTTCATGACCAGCTCGAGAAGCTGTGGCCCACCATGACACTGCAGCTCTAAGACATCTTCGCCCGTAAATGAAGCTGGCGCAGCAAAATAAATCGCAATGAGTTGGTCGATAGCTTGACCTGTAGCATCACGCAAAGTGAGTAAATTTGCTTGTCGTGGAGAAAGCACTTTTTGAAAAAGTGCTTTTGTAATTGCACTTAGGTTTTGTCCGCTAATGCGCACAACCCCAACACCCGCCCTACCTGGGGCGGTAGCTACAGCAATGATGGGCAACTTTCTGGTCATCATTGCTATGCCATCAAAAATTACTTGGCTTCTTTTTTGCCAAACATTTGGTTAATCTGCCATTGTTGTGCAATCGACAACAGGTTATTCACCACCCAGTACAAGACCAAGCCAGCCGGGAAGAAAAAGAACATCACTGAAAATATAATTGGCATATACATCATCACCTTAGCCTGAATTGGATCAGGTGGCGTTGGATTGAGTTTGGTTTGCACATACATCGAAATGGCCATAATGATCGGCAGAATTCCGACAGGGAAGTGCTGCGTAAAGCCCAATAGGTCACTAATTGAGGTGTCTGGCAAAGATAGGTCATGCACCCACAAGATCCAAGGGGCGCCGCGTAGCTCAACGGAAGACAACAACACCCAATACAAAGCAATAAATACTGGGATCTGAACTACCACTGGCAAACACCCCCCCAGTGGATTGATTTTCTCTTTGCGATACATCTCCATCATCGCTTGGTTTAACTTCTGTGGATCGCCCTTGTATTGGTCTCTCATGGCCATTAATCGTGGTTGCACCTCTTTCATGCGCGCCATAGATTTATAGCTTGCCGCAGAGAGGGGGAAGAACACTAACTTGATCAAAACCGTGAGGAGAATAATTGACCAGCCCCAATTTCCAACATAGCCATGAATTTTTTCCAAGAGCCAAAAAATGGGTTTTGCCAAAATAGTCAAATAGCCGTAATCTTTCAGCAACTCAAAACCAGGTGCAATCGTTTCTAGAACGCTTTCCTCTTGTGGCCCAACGAAGAGGCGGGACTTTTCAACAACCGTTGAGCCTTGGGCAACTACTCCAAGCGGCGTTTGCATGCCTATGCGATATAAACCGTTATCAATTTTTCCAGCATAAATGTCGCGAGCAAATTTATCGCTTGGAATCCATGCGCCAGCAAAATAATGCTGCACCATTGCAATCCAGCCCGGGTCTCCAGCAGGAACTTGGGTTGGGGTTGTGATTTTATTTTTATCAATCGCCGTAAATTCTAATTTATTGAATTTTTCTTTATCGGTATAAACAGCCGGGCCAGTAAATGTGCTCGCCGAAAAAGCGCCATCAAACGGGCCAATTTTTTGCTCTTGACTGCCATCACGCACTAGCTCTGTATAGAGAACTAAGGGAGTAGCATTGCTGCTTGACTGAGTAACGCGGTGATCAACCTCAACAACATAACTTCCAGGGTTAAGGCTGAAAGTTTTTTCTAGCTTAACCCCGTTGCGATCACTAGCAAGAGTAAGAAAGGGTCGTCCAGCCCCGTCTTTACCAGATTGAGTTAACTTAAATGTACTGGTGTGATTTGGCAAATCATTGTTATTTAGAGAAATCAAGCCAGAGCGTGCAAAATATTTGTGGTTTGGCGTGTATTGAAACAGCTCAATCGGTTTATTGTCAGCGGTCAACGCTTTCAGTAATTTCGCATCGATGACATTGGCGCCATTAGCACTAATTTCTAACACCAACACATCATTTTTTAATGTGAATTTTTCCGCGCCCTCAATTGCGCCTGAGGTAACAATCGGAGCTGTAGCGATTGCTGGCGCAGCTGATATTTGAGTTGGGAGATCTGCTTTGCTGTTTGTGGTGGACTTTTCTGAAGGCGCTGTTGCACTGACGGGCGTTCCGCCAAATAAAGATGGTTTACCCTCATGAACCTGCCAATTGCTGTAGAGCATCAGGCCCGACATCGAGAACACTGCCCAAAGAATTGTTTTTTTAAAGTCCATTTGTATTCACTTAAGTTAAGGAGATGTTTGTTTTACTGCAGGATCATAACCACCGTGTGACCATGGGTTACAGCGCAGAATGCGCCAACCAACCAGGCCTAAGCTTTTGGTAAATCCATAATGATTGAAACAGTCGCAGGCATATTGAGAGCAGCTTGGTACATATTTACATTGCATGCCCAGGTAGGGGCTCAAAGCCAGTTGATAAATTTTGACCAACTTTACAGCGGCATTATTTAGAAATCGCACTTTAAATTAATTCCAAGATCTCTGAGCGCAGAAGTTCTTTTTCTTTTTTTCTGAGCCTGCCCTGCGTTTGGCGACCAATTGGTTTTTTTAGCTTGACCACCACATCTTTGTTCAGTGTGTTGGCTTGCGCAGTCCAAACCAACTCTCGAATCATTCTCTTTAGGCGATTGCGGTCGACAGCTCTTTTTGCTAATTTTTTAGCTACCGCAACACCTAAATCCGGTTTGCACCCGTCTTGAGTGGGTGCAACATACATACCCCAAAACAAACTTGTTTTAGGGTGTATTTTTAATAATTCAGAAATCCTGGCGCTGTTCAATGGTTAAATTAAACGGCCAAACGCTTGCGACCTTTTGCGCGGCGTGCGTTTAATACTGCGCGGCCGCTCTTAGTTTTCATGCGAATACGAAAGCCATGTGTGCGCTTACGACGTGTTACTGATGGTTGGTAGGTTCTTTTCATGATATATCCTGGGAAAACCGATTATTTTCCTTGTTGCAAGGCAAAAGGTCAATCTATCTTGATGAATATCTAGGTGTTTTTCTCTATTTTGCTTCTGTTTTATCTTAAACCATTAATTTATATGGCTTTTTTGTCTTTATACACAAGTTATCCACAGTTTTTCCACGTTTTTGTAGCTTGTGGATAACTTTGCAGCATCGCTACAATGGATCCTCTAAAAATATGAGTAACCTACAAAATCCCGCCGCCTTGAATTCAATCAACCCTCTGGGTTTTTGGGATGGTGCCGTTAGCACGCTCTCCCGTGAGTTGTCGCCCCAACAGTTTAAAACATGGATCCAGCCCTTAACACTCGTTTCTTTTGATGAGAGTGAGCACTTGCTAACAATTGGCGCTCCAAACAGGTTCAAGCTTGATTGGATCAAGAAAACGTTTGCAGACCGCTTCCAGGAGCTGGCCTCACAGTATTTTGGTCTGCCTATAAATGTTAGTTTTGTACTTGATCTTGACATGGGTGCACCGTCGGTTGCGACCCCGGCGGCACTCGAGATTTTAGTAGCCGAACCCCAACAAAATAGTGTGGTCGAAGCCGCCACTTCACTAGATGAGGGTGCGTTTGAGATTGAAGATCATTCAAAACTTAACCCCAACCTTACCTTTGAAACCTTTGTTACCGGTAAAGCAAACCAGCTTGCCAGGGCGGCATCAATTCAGGTTGCGCATAACCCCGGTAGCTCATACAACCCCATGTTTTTATATGGTGGGGTAGGGCTTGGCAAGACCCACCTAATTCATGCAATTGGCAACCACCTTTTAAAAGAGAAGCCCAACGCCCGCATTCGCTATATACATGCCGAACAATATGTCTCAGATGTGGTGCGCGCTTATCAACAAAAAGCGTTTGATCGCTTTAAGCGCTACTACCACTCGCTAGACCTTTTATTAATTGACGATATTCAATTTTTTAGCGGTAAGTCGAGAACTCAAGAAGAGTTTTTCTATGCCTTTGAGGCACTGCTTAGCAACAAGGCCCAAGTCATCATTACCAGTGATACCTACCCAAAAGAAATGGCTGGTATTGATGATCGCTTAATTTCGCGCTTTGATTCTGGTTTGACGGTAGCGATTGAGCCGCCAGAACTGGAAATGCGAGTTGCTATTTTGATGAAAAAGGCAATTAGTGAGGGCATCCCCATGAGTGAGGATGTTGCTTTCTTTGTGGCGAAGCATTTGCGTTCAAACGTGCGCGAGCTTGAGGGTGCGCTGCGAAAGATATTGGCCTTTGTTCGCTTTCACGGGCGCGAGGTCACCATTGAGGTTGCTAGAGCGGCACTGAAGGACCTCCTCTCAATACAAAACCGTCAAATATCTGTCGAAAATATTCAAAAGTCTGTTGCTGATTTTTACAGCATTAAAGTTGCTGATATGTACTCGAAAAAGCGGCCTGCCAATATTGCGCGCCCACGCCAAATTGCCATGTTTATGGCCAAAGAGTTGACCCAAAAAAGCCTTCCGGAGATTGGCGAGCTTTTTGGTGGCAGGGACCACACGACTGTTTTGCATGCGGTTCGCAAGATAGCGGAGGAGAGGGCCCATGATGGGCAGCTAAACCATGAAATTCATGTTATTGAACAAACCTTAAAGGCTTAGTTTTTACTTGTGGATAAGCCATAGGATAAGTTTGGGGATTGTATGTGGATAAGTTGTGGAAAGTCCGGGCTTCATGCAAAAATAGGATGTTGAAAGAAAGTTGTTCACTTTTTATGCGGTACTTATACAGGGGTTTTCCACAGTTTTTTTGTCTTTCAATGCGCTGATTTATATGGCTTTTTTGACTTATCCACTAAAATAAGAAGCCTTATTACTACTACTAATAAGATATATACAAGGATTTAAAAGCAATGCAACTCGTTAACACTTCTCGCGATAACTTACTAAAACCCCTGCAGGTTGTTAGTGGAATTGTTGAACGTAGACACACGCTGCCAATTTTGGCAAACCTACTATTTAAAAAAAGTGGTGAAAAAGTTTCTTTTATCTCAACTGATATTGAAATTCAAATCACCACGAACGCAAATTTTGGTGTTAGTACAGAAGAGGCAACAACAACGGTTGCCGCCAGAAAACTGCTTGATATTTTGCGCGCACTCCCAGAGGGCCCAGTTTCTCTTAACCTAAAAGATAACCGCATGGTTGTTCAGAGCGGCAAAAGCCGTTTCTCACTGCAAACTCTATCGGCCGCTGAGTTTCCAGTAATGCAAAGTGTTGGTGAAGTTACTGCTACGTGGAAGATGTCGCAAAAAAGTTTTCGTCAGCTCATTAGCCAGGTTCATTTTTCGATGGCGCAGCAGGACATTCGTTACTACCTAAATGGAATGTTGTTAGTTGTAGAGGGTAAGGAGGTTGTGGCGGTTGCAACAGATGGCCACCGTCTTGCCTACTCCCAAGTTGAATTAGCCGAAGCACCATCAGGCCTTGGGCAAAGACAGGAAATTATTATTCCTCGAAAAACTATTTTAGAGTGCCAACATCTTTTAGAGGATTCGGATGAGCCCTTGGAAATAAGCCTAACAACCAACCAGGTGAAGTTTGCGTTTGGAGACATTGAATTAATTTCTAAGTTAGTCGAAGGTAAGTTCCCGGACTTCCAAAGAGTTATCCCTAAGGGACACAAAAATACACTGGTTGTTGGTCGTGACGTATTGCAAGCAGCGCTTCAGCGCGCAGCTATTCTAACTACAGATAAATTTAAAGGTGTTCGCTTTTCTTTATCACCAAACCGTATCACCGTCCAATCTACTAATGCCGAACAAGAAGAGGCCCAAGAGGATATTGAAACCGAGTACAGTGGCGAGACTGTAGAGATTGGCTTTAATGTAAGTTATTTATTGGATGTTTTATCTAATCTAAAGAACGAAAAAATTCAAATTAGTTTGGGCGATGCAAATAGTAGCGCCGTAATTACTCTGCCTGGCTCAGAGAGCTTTAAGTATGTCGTGATGCCAATGCGTATTTAACTTAGAAAAAAATGACTGAAGAAAAAAAAGTAGTAGAGCAGTACGGCGCCGCATCGATTCAAATCTTAGAGGGACTTGAGGCTGTACGTAAGCGCCCTGGAATGTATATCGGAGACACCTCCGACGGAACAGGATTACATCATCTAGTTTTTGAGGTTTTAGATAACTCGATTGACGAGGCCTTGGCTGGCTATTGCTCAGAAATTACCGTTGTTATTCAAACCGACAACTCTATCTCCATTGTTGATAATGGACGTGGCGTTCCAACCGGGATTAAACACGACGATAAGCATGAGCCAAAGCGCAGCGCGGCTGAAATTGTGATGACCGAGCTTCATGCGGGTGGTAAGTTTGACCAAAACAGCTACAAGGTTTCAGGCGGCCTGCACGGTGTGGGCGTAAGCTGTGTAAACGCATTGTCTAAATGGCTAAAACTCACCATTCGTCGCGACGGAAAAGCCCACTATATGGAGTTTGAGCGCGGCGTTATTAAAAATCGCAATATTCAAGAGGAGAACGGCGTTGCTGTATCTCCCATTACCGTTACAGGTGATACAGAGCTATCGGGAACAGAAGTTCATTTCTTGGCTGACGAGACCATTTTTGGAAACGTAGAGTTTCATTATGAAATTCTTGTAAAGCGCATTCGCGAACTTTCATTTTTAAATAATGGCGTACACATCAAACTAATTGATCAGCGCACGGGCCAAGAAGAAGACTTTGCCTTTTCGGGTGGAGTGAAAGGTTTTGTTGAGTACATCAACCAAACCAAAAACGTTTTACATCCCAACATTTTTTATGCGGAAGGTGTTCGCCCATCTGATCTTGGTGGACAAATTACCGCTGAAGTATCAATGCAGTGGAATGACAGCTTTAGTGAACAAGTGCTTTGTTTTACAAACAACATCCCTCAGCGCGATGGCGGCACACATTTAACAGGCCTGCGCGCAGCAATGACCCGCGTTATCAATAAGTATATTGATGAGCATGAGGTTGCTAAAAAAGCGAAGGTAGAAATTTCTGGTGATGACATGCGGGAAGGCTTAACTTGCGTTCTATCAGTCAAGGTGCCAGAGCCAAAATTCTCAAGCCAAACAAAAGATAAATTAGTTTCTAGTGAGGTTCGTGGGCCAATAGAAGAGATCGTTGCAGAGGCGCTTTCGGCATATTTGCAAGAGCGCCCAGCAGACGCAAAAATTCTTTGTGGAAAAATTGTCGACGCTGCACGAGCGCGCGAAGCCGCTCGCAAAGCTCGCGACATGACAAGACGCAAGGGTGTGTTGGACGGTCTTGGCCTTCCTGGAAAGTTGGCCGACTGCCAAGAAAAAGACCCCACCAAATCAGAGCTGTTTATTGTTGAGGGCGACTCCGCCGGCGGCTCCGCCAAGCAAGGGCGTGATCGTCGCTTTCAGGCAATTCTCCCCTTAAAAGGAAAAATCCTGAACGTAGAAAAGGCCCGCTTTGACAAAATGCTGGCGAGCCAAGAAGTTGTTACCTTAATTACCGTTCTCGGGACGGGCATCGGCATTGAAGAATATAAAGCGGACAAACTTCGCTATCACCGTATCATCATCATGACCGACGCTGACGTTGACGGTAGCCACATCCGCACACTGCTACTCACCTTCTTTTATAGGCAGATGCCGGAGTTAATTGAGCGCGGGCACATTTACATTGCGCAACCACCGCTTTACAAAGTGAAATTCGGTAAGAGCGAGCAATATATAAAAGATGATGTGGAGCTTAATCAACTCTTGCTAAAAATAGCACTAGAAACCGCTTCCCTACAAACACCTACCGGCGAAATAGTTGAGGGCGCTGCCTTAAACGAGCTGGCCAAACACTATCAAGTTATTCAATCAATTGTTGATCGCCTATCTCGCACAATCGACGAAGATGCGTTGAGGGCAATTGCCTCGGGCACCCAATTAAATTTAGATACTGAGAAATCTGCAAATGATTCTGCTGACCGCCTAAGGGTTGCTTTGGCAGCATCACTAAACCCGTTGGCTCTACCACCCGAAATCATTGTGCAAAAAGAGGATCGTACTGAGCGCTTTAGATTGTTGTTATCGCGGCGCATCCATGGCAACCTCAAGCTGTCATCAATTAATTCTGACTTTGTCCATGGGGATGATTATCAGAGTCTTGCTAATGCTGCCGCTGTTTTGTCGGGCAAAGTTTTGCCGGGCTCAAAAGTTCGTCGTGGCGATCCCGACAAGAATCAAAAAGAACAAACTATTGGCGACTTTAGGGCCGCATTCTCTTGGTTGTTGTCAGAGGCTGAGCGCGTTCTGAGTCGTCAACGCTATAAGGGCTTGGGCGAGATGAACCCATCGCAGCTGTGGGAAACCACCATGGATGCCAGCTCACGCACCTTATTACAAGTGAAGATCGAAGACGCTATTGCAGCAGATCAAGTCTTTACAACATTGATGGGGGATGAGGTTGAGCCTCGCCGAGCATTTATTGAAAAAAATGCACTCATTGCGCGCAACCTAGACGTTTAAATATGAAATCAAAAAAAATAACACCACCTAAGGTGGATAGATCTTCTATTGTTGTGAAATCCTCACCCATACATGGCAAGGGTGTTTTTGTAGCAAAGCCAATCAAAAAAGGCCAAGCCATTATTGAGTACAAGGGTGAGCGCATTAGTTGGAAGCTGGCCATCAAGCGCCACCCCCACGACAAGAAGGATCCAAACCATACGTTTTACTTTTCTTTGGATGATGGCCGTGTAATTGATGCAAAGTATGGCGGCAATGCTGCGCGTTGGATCAACCATTCTTGTAAGCCAATCTGCGAGACGAAAGAGGGTATTTATAAGGGCGAGCCCCGTGTTTTTATTTATGCCAAGCGCGACCTCAAGGTTGGCGAAGAGCTTTTTTATGACTACTCCCTCGACATAGAGGGCCGCATTACCAAGCAAATGAAAAAAGATTATGAGTGTCGCTGTGGTGCCAAAAAAATGTCGTGGCACCATGCTTGCCCTCAAGGGTAAGTAAGGCACCCAATACACATGTTGTATGTCAGCATTCAAGAGCTTGAGGCCGCGATTAATTATTGGCGGAGTCAGTCGCCCGCAGAAGGTGAGGAGTTGCGTTTGTGTTCCGAGGCCTCTGCCCTTGCAAAGCCTTATGCCTTGATGATTGTCCAAGGATCCCAGCGCGTCCCAATGGATGTTTTAGATGGCGCTGCACAGGCGGCAATTCAGGGCTTTCAAAAAATCACTAAAGCCCCTTAATCAAACCTCTTATTTAGGGTTATCGCTATATAAAGCAAGGCTATCTTGGGTTATCCTCAACATCTTGCCCCGCTTGGGGGCAGAGGACATAAGTTTGCCAGAAACAATATTAGAGACAATTGGATTAGGAAAGTCCTTTAAGGGGTTTTCTGCGGTGACCGACGTAAACCTCAAGGTTGCTCGAGGGGCTATTCACGCCCTAATAGGTCCAAATGGTGCCGGTAAAACCACTTGCTTCAATTTGCTCACTAAATTCTTAGAGCCTAGTAGTGGTCAAATTCTATTTAATGGCGTAGACATCACAAGCGAGGCCCCAGCCTTAATTGCCCGTCGCGGAATTATTCGCTCTTTTCAAATTTCTGCAGTTTTCCCCCATTTAACTGTTTTAGAAAACGTTCGTGTTGCACTGCAGCGAGAGCTGGGGACAGAGTTTTATTTTTGGAGGTCTGGCGACTCCCTTAATGTTCTCAACGATCGGGCCCTAGAACTTCTTCATGAGGTTGGCCTGGAGGAGTTTGCCCATGAGCAAACCCTAAACCTGGCTTATGGGCGTAAGCGAGCACTCGAAATTGCAACCACCTTAGCCATGGAGCCAGAGCTAATGCTCTTAGATGAGCCGACGCAAGGCATGGGCCACGAGGATGTTGAGCGCGTAACAGAGTTAATTGATCGCGTTGCTAAGGGCCGGACTATTTTGATGGTTGAGCACAATATGAAAGTTGTTGCCTCGATTGCTGATCGGATTACCGTTCTCCAGCGCGGGGCCGTTTTGGCAGAAGGCTCATATCAAGAGGTTTCTAAAAACCCACTCGTAGTTGAGGCCTACATGGGCAGCCACGGGGGCGACAATTTATGAGCAGCATGGCGCTAGAGGTTAAAAATTTAGAGTCTTGGTATGGGGAGTCCCATATTTTGCATGGCGTCAATTTTGCGGTGCGCGATGGCGAGGTTGTAACGCTTTTAGGTAGAAATGGTGCTGGCAGAAGCACCATTCTTAAAACGATTCTAGGCATGACCAGTAGGCGCAAGGGCGTTATTAATGTTTTTGGAGTGGAGACTGTTGATCTCCCAACCTATCAAATTGCTCGCCTGGGCATTGGTTACTGCCCAGAAGAGAGAGGAATTTTTGGCAGCTTAGATGCCCAAGAAAACCTACTGCTCCCACCAAAAGTTTCTTCTGGTGGGATGGAGTTAGAAGAAATTTATGAGATGTTTCCCAATCTTTATGAAAGACGGAATAGCCCCGGTACTAGGCTTTCTGGTGGCGAGCAGCAAATGTTAGCAATGGCTCGAATTTTAAGAACTGGCGCCAAACTGTTGTTGCTAGATGAGATCACTGAAGGCCTTGCGCCCGTCATTGTTGAAAAGCTGGGCGAAGTGGTTACTAAATTAAGGAATAAGGGCTTTACGATTGTGTTGGTAGAGCAAAACTTTAGATTTGCGGCTGAGCTTGCAGACAGACATTATGTAGTTGAAAGCGGGTTGATAGTAGAGGTGGTTGAGAGGGCGGACTTAAAGGCGAAGGCCGAGGTCTTAAACGGGTATTTAGGCGTTTAGTTGAGAGTTTATTTTTAAAGGAAAAAATAATGAAACGGACTTTAATTTCTATGGCGGTGGCGGCTTTGGCTGCAGTTTCTAGCGGTGCAAATGCGGCGGACCCATCTGCCGTCAAAATCGGCTTTATTACTGATATCTCTGGCTTGTATTCAGATATTGATGGTCAGGGGGGTTTGGAGGCGATCAAGATGGCCATTGCCGACTTTGGTGGTACTGTTTTAGGTAAAAAAATTGAAGTCGTTTCTGCCGACCACCAAAACAAAGCAGATATTGCTGCATCTAAAACTAGAGAGTGGATTGACCAGGACGGCGTTACTGTTGTATTTGGTGGAACTAACTCGGGAACTGCGCTGGCAACTTCAAAGGTGGCTGCAGAAAAAAAACGGATTTACATTAACAACGGCGCCGGTACTTCTGCATTAACCAATGAGCAGTGCACCCCATACACCATTCATTACACCTATGACACGGTTGCTTTGGCAAACGGCTCGGCCAAGGGGATGATGGATAAAGGTTTGAAGACTTGGTATTTTTTGACTGCTGACTATGCGTTTGGCTATGCACTTGAGAAAGATGCAACTAACGTGATTAATGCGAGCGGTGGAAAGGTTTTGGGAACTTCGAAGCACCCACTAAATGCGAGTGATTTTTCATCTTATTTATTGCAAGCACAAGCTTCAAAAGCCCAAGTTTTGGGTTTAGCGAATGCAGGTGGCGACACAATTAATTCCGTGAAGGCCGCCAATGAGTTTGGCATTACCAAAACCATGAAGATTGCTGGTTTGTTGGTGTTTATTACTGATGTACACGCAATTGGTATCCAAAATGCACAAGGTTTGCTTGCTACTGAAGCCTGGTATTGGGATCAGAATGACCAGACTCGCAAGTTTGCAAAACGCTTCTTTGAAAAAATGAAGCGTATGCCAACGATGGTTCAGGCAGGAAATTATTCATCTACGATGACTTATTTGAATGCTGTTAAAGCGGCTGGTACCAGCGATTCAGACAAGGTGATGCAGCAATTACGCAAGGTCAAAATTAACGATATGTTTACAAAAAACGGTTATATCCGCAAGGACGGAACCATGGTTCACGACATGTACTTGTTTGAAGTTAAAACACCAAGCGAAGTTAAAAGCCCATGGGATTACTACAAGCTAGTTGCTACCGTACCTGGTGAGAAAGCTTTTGCTCCAGAGGCCTATTCTCAGTGCGGCAATAAGTAATCTTGGAAATCTTCGGCCTTTCTATTTCCGCCTTGTTAAGCCAGCTCCTTTTGGGGCTGGTTAACGGCAGTTTCTATGCAATCCTCAGTTTGGGATTGGCGGTGATCTTTGGCCTTTTAAATGTTATTAACTTTTCACATGGCGCCATGTTTATGTTGGGCGCCATTGTGACTTGGATGGCCGGACAATATTTTGGAATCAATTATTGGGTGATGCTGATATTGGCGCCAATCGTTGTTGGCTTGATTGGTATTGTGATTGAGCGTTTATTGCTAAGGCATTTGTATAAGCTCGATCATTTGTATGGATTGTTGTTGACTTTTGGTTTAACGCTTTTTATAGAGGGCGTGCTGCGCTCCATATATGGCGCTTCGGGCTTGTCATATAGTGCTCCCGATGCCTTACGTGGGGCCACCGATTTAGGATTTATGGTTTTGCCAAACTATCGCGCATGGGTGGTGTTTGCTTCCCTAACGGTGTGTTTTGCTACTTGGTACGTGATAGAAAAAACTAGCATTGGCGCCTATTTGCGCGCTGGCACAGAAAACCCAACACTCGTTCAGGCATTTGGAGTGAACTTTCCTCTGATGACAACATTGACTTACGGGTTTGGAGTGGCGCTCGCAGCTTTTTCAGGCGTGCTCGCAGCGCCGATCATTCAGGTTTCGCCTTTGATGGGCTCTAACCTCATCATTGTTGTTTTTGCTGTGGTGGTGATTGGGGGCATGGGTTCTATCATGGGCTCAATTGTTACCGGCTTAGGATTGGGTTTAGTTGAGGGTTTAACCAAGGTGTTTTATCCAGAGGCTTCAAGTACCGTGGTGTTTGCGATCATGGTGATTGTTTTGCTCTTTAGGCCAGCAGGCCTGTTTGGGCGCGAAAAATGAAATCATTTAAGTTCTGGCTTTTTCTGGCCATTCTTGCTGTCGCAATAGCGGCACCATTTTTTGCTTATCCCATTTTCCTGATGAAGATTTTGTGCTTCGCTCTTTTTGCGGCAGCATTTAATTTATTGTTGGGCTACACAGGGCTTTTATCTTTCGGTCATGCCGCATTTTTTGGTGGCGCTGGGTACTGTGCGGGATATTTGATGCGCGACATGGGCGTTGGCCCTGGCGGCGCAATCATTCTTGGCGTTCTGTTTGCAGCAGCCTTGGGCGCCTTGATTGGCGGCCTTGCAATTAGAAGACAAGGCATTTACTTTTCGATGATTACTTTGGCCTTAGCGCAAATGTTTTACTTTATTTGCCTGCAAGCCCCAGCTTCTGGCGGTGAGGATGGTTTTCAGGGCATTCCAAGGGGCGAGCTGTTTGGCTTAATTGACTTGCAGGCTGACTTGAATCTTTACTACTGTGTTTTAGCTACGGTGCTTGCCGGATTCTTATTTATTTCTAGGATTATCTCTTCCCCGTTTGGGCAGATCCTTAAGGCGATTAAAGAAAACGAACCACGTGCAATATCTCTGGGTTACAACGTCAATCGCTTTAAGTTTTTAGTATTTATTTTGTCTGCTGCGCTGGCCGGTTTGGCTGGAGCCGTTCAAGCTTTGGTGTTGGGTTTTGAGACATTGACAGATGTGCACTGGTCAATGTCTGGCCTAGTTATTTTGATGACCTTGGTTGGTGGTGTTGGTACCTTGGCGGGCCCGTTCGTTGGGTCGTTGGTAATTGTGCTGCTTGAACATAGAGTGGGCGAGATTGGAAACTTCTTGGCTCAAATTACTGGTGTAAATTGGTTTAACTCTTTGGGCGAATCCGTCACGATTGTTACGGGCCTGATATTTATTTTCTGTGTAATGGCTTTTCGCCGCGGCCTGGTCGGGATCTTTACTAAAAAGCAATAGCTTTACTGTTGGGTACAAGCCCAGCCAAGATCAGCAAGCGCCCCCGCTTTTGCCCCGTTTTCAATTGCATCGCTCGCATTGGCATTGCCACCCATCGCGCGCTTGGTAATGCCATGCAAAATTGCTGAAATCCGGAATAGGTTGTAAGCCATCAAAAATGGCCAATGCTCTGAAATTGATCTTCCCGCTTGTTTCTCATACATGGCGATATATTCAGATTCACTAGGAATTCCTAAGGCAATCAAGTCAAGGCCTTGTATTCCGCGCCACAGGGTCGGCGGGATTCTCCAGGCCATGCATTGGTAAGCAAAGTCAGCCAGTGGGTTACCAAGCGTAGAAAGCTCCCAATCTAAAACACCAATGATGCGTAAATCTGTTTTGTGAAAGATGAGATTGTCCATCCGAAAGTCACCATGGATTAGTGAGGTTTCGTCCTCAGCGGGAATGTGCTCGGGTAACCAGTCCATTAATCGATTAAGAGAATCTGGAATGGCAATGTTGGCTTCTCGTACTTGCCGAGACCAGCGCGCAATTTGCCGCAAAAAATAATTGCCGGGCTTGCCAAAGGTTTCTAATCCAAGCGATACATAATCTAGCTGATGTATGGCAGAGATAGTGCGATTCATTTGTTCGTAAATATGCTGACGTTCACTGGCCGCGAGCCCAGGTAAAGATTGGTCTGCAAAGACGCGCCCATCTAAATATTCCATGATGAAAAACGCAGTTCCAATAACGCTCTCATCATCACAATAGGCTAGCATTTGGGGGGTGGGAACGTCTGTAGCCGCTAGCGCTTTCATCACTCGATACTCCCGATCTACCGCATGTGCTGATGGTAATAAAGCCCCGCTCGGTTTTTTTCTGAGCACGTAATGAGAATTGCCATTACTAATTTTGTATGTCGGGTTCGATTGGCCACCAGTTAGTTGGCTAAGCTCGATGGGGCCTTTGCAGAGGCCTAATGCATTTAAGTGTTTACCAAGCGACTCTTGAAAAGAGAGGGTTTGCATAAGCAATTTGTATTTATAGGCCGCTAATCAGGTGGCCGCTATCTACCGCAATAGTTGCACCAGTCATTGCGGTGCTGGCATCAGAGGCTAGCAACAATAATGGCCCATTTAAATCTTCCAAATTATTGAAACGCCGCGAAGGTATGCGCGACAGAATTTTTTGACCAGCCTCACTCAGCAGAAATTCGCGATTGAGGTCAGTAATCACATAACCTGGCAACAAGGCATTGACTCGGATTTGATGGCGCGCTAATTCAAGAGCCATTACTTTTGTGAGTTGAACTACGCCCGCTTTCGAGATGACATAAGGAGCCACTCCACCGATAACTCTCTCCCCCAAGATCGAGGCAATATTGACGATATTTCCCGGTGTATTAGTGGCTGCTAGGTGCCGCGCCGCCTCAGTAGCAACCAACCAACAACCCTTCAGATTAGTATCGATTACTCGATCCCAGTCTTCCTCGGTTTGATCAAGCAGTTTGCGATTGATGCTCATGCCCGCATTGTTGACAACGATCGTTGGCAATGACCATTGCGCAATCTCATCAAAACATTTCGTCACACTTTTTTTGTTCGTAACGTCTAATTCAAATGCTTTCGCTTGGCCACCCAATTGTGCAATTTCATCTACAACAGATTGCAGCTGATCTATGCGACGCGATGCGATGGCTACCTTTGCGCCCGCTTGAGACAGCAGCATGGCGCAGTGTTTGCCAATGCCGCTAGATGCGCCTGTAATTAAGGCTGTTTTGTTATCTAAGCGAAACAACTGACCGATATCCATTACTTGAGCTCTTTGTTTGCAATCATTTTTCGAGCCATACTCCAGCGGTGAACCTCGCTTGGCCCATCATAAATTCGGAAGCCACGCATATCTTTAAAAATTTTCATCAGTACGGTTTCACCAGTGACGCCTTGCCCGCCCAACATTTGCACGCAACGATCTACCACTCGCCACTCGGCCTCAGAGCAAATAACTTTAGCGCGACTAGACTCAAAATTGCAACGCTCTCCTTGATCCAAAAGCCAGGCAGTATGCCAAATATTTAGGCGAGAGGTTTGCAAATCCATGTCGTTATCTGCCAACATAAATCCAACGCCCTCGTGCTCGCCTAAGATTTTCCCAAAGGCCTCTCTTTTCTTTACGTAGGCAATGGCAATGTCTTGCGCACGTTGGGCTTGACCAAGCCAACGCATGCAATGGGTTAGCCTGGCAGGCGCTAAACGTACTTGGGCATTTTTAAAGCCCTTACCAAGCTCGCCTAATATTTGTTTGGAAGAGACGTGTAAATTTGTAAACTGAAGAACGCCATGTCCGCCAACAAAGCAGCTATCCATCGCATCCATATTTCGAACAAGCTCAATGCCTGGCGCATTCATGTCTGACAAAAACATAGTTGCAGAGCCGTCTTCGCCGCGAGCCATGATGATGACAAAGTCAGCTCCATCGGCCCCAGTAATAAACCACTTTTGGCCATTAATAAGATAGTCTTCGCCATCTTTGATGGCTGTGGTCATGAGCATTGAAGGATCTGAGCCGGCGCCGGGAGCAGGCTCTGTCATGGCAAAGCACGAACGAATTTTTCCGGCAACCAAGGGGCGAAGCCAGCGCTCTTTTTGTTCTGGACTAGCAATTTCTTCCAGTAAATGAATATTGCCTTCATCGGGGGCGTGGATATTCATCGCGGTCGGCCCTAGTGAGGAGTAACCGGCCTCCTCAAAAACAATCGCTTTTTCTATATGACTTAAGCCTAATCCCCCCATTTCAACAGAGGCATGGGGCGTCAGCAATCCCGCCTTACGCGCTAACTCCATTAATTCTTTGCGGAGATCCTCACCTGGGCCATGCTCATTTTGGCGCAAGTCTTTTTCGAATGGAATAACTTGATCACGAATAAATGATCGCGTCCGATCCCGCAACTCTTCTAGTTTGGGCGTTAAGGAGAAGTCCATCGCTCGATTGTAATAGCAGGTAAAACTCAAATCACACTTAAAGTCTCCTACGACTAAAATACGTTTTGAATGAGGCTGCCATGTAAGACCTTATGATTAATTTTTTTAATTGAGCTTGTTATCGAATTTTCAATTTTCGTTTGGCCCTTGCTACTGGCGGCGGCTTTTTTTGCTGGCTTAGTCGATGCAGTGGCTGGCGGCGGCGGCTTAATTCAGGTCCCCGCTCTATTTGCTGCTTACCCTAACGAGCATCCCGCAACATTGCTTTCAACTAATAAAGTTTCTGCTGTTGGTGGAACCTTAAATGCTGCGCGAAAATATTTACGTCATGTTTCTTTGCCCTGGGCTGTTGTGTTGCCTGCAATTGTGGCCGGTTTTGTGGGATCGCTTTTGGGTGCCAGCGCCGTCAGCACCTTCCCCGCAGAGCCTTTGCGAAAGGCGCTGCCCTTCGTTTTGCTCTTTCTTTTGCTTTACACCTGGTTTCAACCATCGCTTGGTGAGGCCCACGCCCCCAAAGGCGAAAGTCGTTTTCAGCAATTTAAAGCTGCTGTCCTTGGTCTCACTATTGGGTTTTACGACGGCTTCTTTGGCCCTGGTACCGGTAGCTTTTTACTTTTTGGTTTTGTGCGATTCTTCGCTTTTGACTTTTTGCATGCATCTGCTGCAACAAAGTTGGTGAACGTTGCAACAAATTTGGCGGCGATTTTGTTGCTGGCTAGCTTGGGGCAAATTAATTGGCCACTTGGAATCGCCATGATGGTGGCCAATATTGTGGGCAGCCAATTCGGTAGCCGGCTTGCAATTCAGCATGGAAGTGCTTTTGTGAGAAAAGCTTTTCTGGTAATTGTGAGCGCCTTAATTTTGAAGTCTGCATGGAATGCTTATTTCTTGAATTAAATCAATTACTTACAAAACCTACCCTTAATTTCCCCTTATCTTGTTGACCTTTGTTTCACGTGAAACAAACAAAATGCTATGATCATCGCCCTATCTGAGGCAAATCATGCGTTATTCCAAAAGTTTCGATGTCATCGTAGTTGGCGGCGGCCACGCTGGAACTGAGGCCGCCTTAGCTGCGGCACGCATGGGTTGCGATACTCTATTAGTAACCCACAGTATTGAGAGCCTAGGCTCAATGAGCTGTAATCCCTCTATCGGCGGCATTGGTAAGGGCCACCTGGTCAAAGAAATTGACGCTATGGGCGGCGCCATGGCTGCAGCCACTGATGAGGCTGGAATCCAGTTTCGTATTCTCAACTCCAGCAAGGGGCCCGCTGTAAGAGCAACCCGAGCCCAGGGCGACCGAATTCTCTACAAGGCGGCCATACGTAGCCGCTTAGAAAATCAAGAAAACCTCACCCTTTTCCAGGCTGCAGTTGATGATCTTTTAGTTAAGGGCGATGAGGTTAGGGGTGTTGTAACTCAAATGGGCTTAGAGTTTATGGCCAAAAAGGTTGTCCTAACTGCGGGAACCTTTTTGGATGGAAAAATTCATGTTGGCTTAAATAATTATGCTGGTGGCCGCGCCGGTGATCCAGCAGCAGTTTCTCTGTCTGCACGATTAAAAGAGCTAAAGCTCCCACAGGGCAGGCTCAAGACTGGCACTCCACCCCGCATTGATGGTCGAACCATTAATTTCTCGGCCATGCTTGAGCAACCAGGAGATTTGGACCCAGTGCCAGTGTTTTCTTATTTGGGGCGTCCGGAGCAGCATCCAAAACAGGTGCCCTGCTGGATTTCTCATACCAACGAAAAGACCCATGACATTATTCGGGGTGGCTTAGATCGCTCGCCCATGTATACCGGATTAATTGAGGGGGTTGGCCCGCGCTATTGCCCTTCTATTGAGGACAAAATTCATCGTTTTGCCTCTAGAAATAGTCACCAGATCTTTTTGGAGCCAGAGGGCTTAACTACAAACGAGTTCTACCCCAATGGAATCTCGACTAGCTTGCCTTTTGATATTCAGTGGGATCTGGTCCGAAGTATTCGTGGCCTGGAGTCTGCGGTGATTGTTCGTCCTGGTTATGCGATTGAGTATGACTTCTTTGATCCCCGCCAGTTAAGCCACAGCCTAGAAACGAAGGCCATTGTTGGTCTTTACTTTGCTGGGCAGATTAACGGCACCACTGGCTATGAGGAGGCCGCAGCCCAAGGAATGCTGGCCGGCATTAATGCTGGACTTGCTGCCAAGGGTAAAGAGCCCTGGTTGCCTAAGCGAAGCGAATCTTACATTGGCGTATTAGTGGATGATTTAATTACTCGTGGGGTTCAGGAGCCCTATCGAATGTTTACTAGTCGAGCTGAGTATCGCCTTAGCTTGAGGGAAGATAACGCCGATATGCGCTTAACCCCTATTGGGCGCGACCTAGGCTTAGTTGGTGATTGCCGCTGGGAAGTATTTTGCAGGAAACAGGAGGCTGTTTCACGTGAAACATCTCGTCTGCAGGATATCTGGGTCGGGCCAAAGCATGAGGCTGCCCCCTTGGTTTCGGAGCTGTTGGGCCAAGATTTGTCGCATGAGTGCACCCTGACTGAGCTTTTGAGGCGCCCGGGCGTTACTTATGAGGCGATTACAGGCCTGGGCAATGGTTTATGGTCGCCCGGAACCTTGGATGACGATATTGGGCTTGCTGCACAAATTAGTGACCAGGTCGAGATTTCGGTGAAGTATCAAGGCTATATTGAGCGTCAAGCCCTTGAAATTGCCCGCCAAGAGCATAACGAGAGCTTTCCTCTCCCCGGGGCCCTGGATTACTCCCATGTATTGGGTCTATCCAAGGAAGTTCAACAAAAGTTGAATCAGCACAAGCCTGAAACATTGGGACAGGCCGGTAGGATTTCTGGGGTGACTCCAGCAGCACTTTCTTTGCTGCTCGTTCATCTGAAAAAAGGTTTGGGGCGCCCCCAAGAAACTACATGAGCCAAGGTTTGCTTGCTCTGGGAATTGAGGGCCTAGGTTTAAATTTAAGCGCGGCAAATATAGCTGACTTAGAGCTTTTTCTGCAAGAAATGGGCCGCTGGAATCAGGTTCATAACCTCACTGCAATTGAGGGTGAAGCCGATTCTATTCAATTACATCTTATTGATTCTATTGCAGTTTTACCTGTTTTAAGGCAGTTTTTAAAAGCCCCCAACCCTAAAATTGCAGACCTTGGGTCGGGCGGCGGCTTACCCGCAATTCCGATTGCCATTGTTGAGCCAGAATGGCACCTAAGCTTAATCGAGGCGGTTAGAAAAAAGACCGCTTTTCTTCAGCATGCTCGAGGAAGGTTGAAGTTAAAAAACATCAATATTCTGAGTGAGCGAGTTGAAAATGCTGCAATGCATCAAAAAGGCCAATTCGATGCCGTAATTTCAAGGGCCTTTACTAGCCTTGCGCGCTTTTTAGAGCTTTCACTGCCCTTTTTAAAGCCTGATGGACTTGTATTTGCAATGAAAGGCAAGCGTGCAGATGAAGAGATGCAAGAGGTTTGTATGAGTGATTGGCGTTTGTTAGTCGACGAGCCCTTACATATACCCAATTTATCAGTGGAGCGACGCATTTTGGTGTTGAGCCCCATGAGAAAATCACACCCCTCCCTTTAGAAAAAACACAGCAGCCATGGCAAAAATATTCTGTATCGCAAATCAAAAAGGTGGCGTTGGTAAAACCACTACAGCTGTAAATTTGGCCGCTGGCTTGGCTGGACTTAAGCAGCGGGTATTGCTGGTTGACTTAGACCCGCAGGGCAATGCCACTATGGGCTCTGGGGTTGAAAAAGCAGATTTAAATAACAGCGTTTATCAGGTTTTGATTGGGCAAGCCAGAGTCAAAGATTGTGCGCAACGCTGCGAAAGCTCTGCTTACGATGTGTTGCCAGCAAATCGTGATTTGGCTGGTGCAGAAATCGAATTAGTAGATATCGATGCACGCGAATCACGTCTGAAAGATGCTTTAGCAGAAGTGGCCAATGATTACGATTTCATTTTGATTGACTGCCCCCCCGCACTGTCATTGTTAACGCTCAATGGATTGTGCGCAGCAAATGGCGTCATCGTTCCAATGCAGTGTGAATATTTTGCGCTCGAAGGTTTGTCAGATTTGGTGAACACGATTAAACAAGTGCATGCAAATTTGAATCCCGATTTAGCCATCATTGGTTTGCTACGTGTAATGTTTGATGCGCGTATGACATTGCAACAGCAAGTGTCCGATCAGTTGCTTGAACACTTCGGTGACAAAGTATTTAAGGCCATTATTCCCCGCAATGTGCGTTTGGCAGAAGCCCCATCCTATGGGCTTCCTGGGGTAGCTTTTGATCGTTCATCAAGAGGTGCAAAGGCGTATTTAGAGTTTGGCGCCGAGATGATCGAGCGCATCAAACACCTGTAACTTTTAGAAAGATTAAAACAGTATGGTTGCCATTAAGAAAAAAGGTTTGGGCAGAGGGCTAGAGGCGCTCCTCGGCGAAAAAACTCAGCAAGCAAACTCCACTACAGATATCAACCGTTTGCCATTGACCGCACTTCAGGCCGGCAAATATCAGCCCCGTCAAAAAATGGAGGCCAGCGCTTTGCAAGAATTAGCAGAAAGCATTCGTGAACAGGGCGTGATGCAGCCATTGTTAGTAAGGCTTGTAGCTCCAGGCAAGTACGAAATCATTGCTGGCGAGCGACGCTTTAGGGCGGCCTCTATTGCTGGACTGAAAGAGGTGCCCGTCTTAGTTTCTGGTGCAGATGATCAGGCAGCGGCGGCAATGGCTTTAGTTGAAAACATGCAGCGGGAGGATTTAAATCCTCTGGAAGAATCACAGGGCCTGGCAAGGCTGATTGAAGAGTTTGGCTTTACTCATGAGCAGGCTGCAAAAGCAGTAGGAAAATCTCGTAGCGCGATTACCAATTTATTGCGCTTAGCTCAGCTGGCAAAACCTGTTCAGGCGATGCTATTGGCTGGCGATATCGACATGGGCCATGCCCGTGCTCTGTTGCCATTGCCGGGCGCTAGCCAGGTTGCGCTAGCCCAAAGAATTGCCGCTCAAGGCCTATCGGTGCGCGAAGCGGAAAAAATGTCTGCGGCCTTAGCAATTGCCGGTGGTCAGATTGGGGATAAAAAGCCCAAAACCAAGGCAGGCGCTAGTGCGCCAAGCCGCGACCCTGATATGCGTCGTCTTTCACAGGACATCGCTGATTTAATAGGGTTAAACGTGGAATTTAAGTTTAAAGGTAAGGGTGGAGAGATCCGAATCGGCTTTAGCCAGTTTGATGAGCTTGATTCCTTATTAAAAAAGTTGGGTATTGAGGCTGCCTAGCAAGCCTTTGCCAGCTTGAAGAAAAGTATTTTGTGAATAGAAAGCAGCCACTCAATAAGCGCGAATGGGACGAAGTCGAGGACGATTCCTTTAAGACCCTCAGCAAAGAGGAAATGAATGCCTTGCGAAAAGCAAAGCCACGCAACTTTGCCTCGATGAATGCATGGTGGGTTGTTTTAAGTCAGGTTGCTATTACCCTTCTAATTGCCACCGCTTGCTATGTATTTTCGAGTCTAGCTGACAAAAGCGTTTATACTTATTCGGCTTTAGTAGGCGGTTTGATTGGATTTTTGCCTTCCGCGTTGTTTTTGATGCGAATAGAGGCGGCAAAGAAGAGCGTCAAATCTAGCCCCGGCGGTTTTTTGACGGCAGTGGTTTCTGGTGAATTTATCAAAATCCTAGCAACTATCGTTTTGTTCATAGGCTTTGCCCTAAAGCAGCCTGATTTGAAATGGATCCCGTTGCTTGTTACGTATTTAGCTACGCTTAAATGTTATTTGTTGGCGTGGTTCTGGAAGTAGCAAGATGTATATAAACAAGGACAAGTAAGAGATGTCTAGTGAAGTTAAAGTAGCAGCAGAAGTAGGCCAACACGCGGCCACAGAAGCGCTTACACCCACCGCTTACATTGCAGAGCATCTGCAAAACCTCAATAATATTGGGGGGCCACAGGCATCCATCATTGACTTCAGTGTTATTCATTTCGACACCATTTTTTGGACCACCCTCATGGGCTTGGTCACGGTATTTTTATTGGTGATTGCTGCTCGCAGAGCCTCACCTGGTGTTCCAGGACGCTTTCAATGTTTAGTTGAAATGTTGGTTGAAATGGTCGAGAGCCAATCAAAGGGAATTGTTCACGGCGACAGGTCTTATATTGCACCTTTAGCACTCTTTGTTTTTTGCTGGATCATTCTTTTAAACACGCTAGACCTGGTCCCAGTTGATTGGGTTGTTGGTGTAAATCACTTCATTGAAGGTTTTGGTGTGCACGTTCCGCACCACAAGATTGTTCCCACCACCGACTTGAATGCCACCCTCGGAATGTCTTTCTCAGTGTTGCTATTAGTCTTTTTCTATAGCTTCAAGGTCAAAGGTTTTGGCGGCTTTATGCATGAGCTTGTCTCAGCTCCCTTCGGTGCAAAGTGGTACTTAGCGCCATTCAATCTCATTTTGAACATCATTGAATATGTTGCTAAAGGTGTTTCCTTAGGAATGCGACTTTTTGGAAATATGTACGCAGGCGAGTTGATCTTTTTGTTGATCGCCCTTTTAGGAAGTATGTGGACTTTTAATTTGGATTTGTACATGCTTGGCTTTGTGGGCAATGTGCTCGCGGGCTCTGCTTGGGCAATCTTCCATATTTTGGTCATTTTGTTGCAAGCTTTTATTTTCATGATGTTGACTTTGGTCTACATAGGCCAAGCTCATAGTCACCATTAATCTTTTTATTTTTAACCTCACTTTCAATACTTAGGAGTAGACATGCAAGCATTCTTAGCCAACATTCAAGGACTCACCGCGATCGGTATTGGCCTTATCATCGGCCTCGGCGCTTTAGGAGCCTGTTTGGGCATTGGCCTCATGGGTGGCAAGTTCATTGAGGGCGCTGCCCGTCAACCAGAACTCATCAACGAATTGCAAACCAAAATGTTCCTTTTGGCCGGTTTGATCGACGCTGCGTTTTTGATTGGCGTTGGTGTTGCAATGTTGTTTGCTTTCGCAAACCCACTGCTCGCAGTTATTAAGTAATTGTTTTGGCGTGGATGACCAACGGTTCATCCAACCGTTCTCAACAATACTGAAAGGAATATCGTGAATCTGAACGCGACCCTATTCGCGCAAATGATCGTCTTCTTTGTCTTATGGTGGGTAGTTGCACGTTTTGTGTGGCCTCCATTAGTAAAGGCATTGGATGAGCGTTCAACCAAAATTGCCGATGGTTTGGCTGCTGCCGAGCGTGGAAAAGAAGAATTAGCGCTCGCAAATAATGCGGCTGAGCAAGAGCTTTCTAAAGCACGTCAAGAAGGTGTGCTACGTGTAGCTGAAGCAGAAAAACGCGCACAAATGTCGGCCGATGAAATTCGTGCCAACGCACAAGCGGAAGCTACGCGCATTATTTCTCAAGCCAAAGAAGATGCAGATCAACAAGTGACGCGCGCACGCGAAGTGTTGCGTGCCGAAGTTGCTGTATTGGCCGTTAAAGGCGCTGAGCAAATTTTGCGTCGTGAAGTTGATGCCAAAGCGCACGGTGCATTGCTTGATCAATTGAAGGCAGAGCTTTGATATGGCTGAGTTAGCCACCATTGCCCGTCCTTATGCTGAAGCGCTTTTTCAAAGCGCCAAGCCTGCCGAGCTTGCCTCAATGTTGGAGCAACTAAACGAGTTAGCACAGCTTGCTGCGCTGCCTGAAGTTGCTAGCTTGTCTAACAACCCAAAAGTTTCTGCGGCTGACTTGACTAAGCTTTTATCTGGCATGGTGAAGACAAAGTTAGATGTCAAAGTCTCAAGCTTTTTAAGTCTCGTGAATCAAAGCCATCGCTTGGCAGCCATCCCTGAAATTGCAAGTCAATTTGAGGCGATGAAGAACAAAAGCGAAGGTGCAGCAGAAGTAATGATTACCAGCGCATTCCCGATAGAGGGCTCTGCGTTAAATGATTTGTTGTCAAGCTTGAAGAAGCGCTTTGGGGGTAGAGATTTACGCCCAACTATTCAGATTGATCCAGCATTGATTGGCGGTGTTCGCATTCAAGTTGGTGACGAGGTGATGGATAGTTCTGTGAAGGCACGGTTAGCTCAAATGCAAGTAAGTCTTGGCGCATAAGTTATCCCTATTAAGAACATACGAAATAAGACCCAGGAGTAAGTAATGCAACTCAACCCTTCCGAGATCAGCGAGCTGATCAAAAGCCGAATTAGCGAAATGGGTGTTGACACCCAGTCTCGCAACGAAGGCACTGTTATTTCAGTGACCGACGGTATTTGCCGCGTCCACGGCTTGTCTGGCGTGATGCAGGGCGAAATGTTGGAATTCCCAAACAACACTATTGGCCTCGCTTTGAACCTTGAGCGTGATTCAGTGGGTGCTGTGGTGTTGGGTGAATACACCCACATTAAAGAAGGCGATTCAGTTAAATGTACGGGCCGTATTTTGGAAGTTCCAGTGGGCCCAGAGTTGCTCGGTCGCGTTGTAAACGCGCTTGGTCAGCCGATTGATGGCAAGGGTCCAATCAATACCAAATTAACGGACTTTATTGAAAAAGTTGCTCCTGGTGTTATCGCACGGCAATCTGTTAGCCAGCCACTGCAAACTGGTTTGAAGGCAATTGATGCAATGGTTCCAATCGGCCGTGGTCAGCGTGAGTTGATCATTGGCGACCGTCAAACTGGTAAGACTGCAGTTGCAGTTGATGCGATCATTAACCAAAAAGGTAAAGGCGTTTATTGCGTTTACGTTGCGATTGGTCAAAAAGCTTCTACGATTGCTAACGTTGTTCGTAAGCTCACTGAATTGGGCGCGATGGAGTACACCGTGGTTGTTGCAGCAAGCGCTTCTGAGTCTGCAGCGATGCAGTACCTCTCTGCCTATGCAGGTTGCACGATGGGTGAATACTTCCGTGATCGCGGTGAAGATGCTTTGATTGTTTACGATGACTTGACTAAACAAGCGGTTGCTTATCGTCAAATTTCCTTATTACTCCGTCGCCCACCAGGACGCGAAGCTTATCCTGGAGACGTATTTTACCTTCACTCACGCTTACTTGAGCGTGCTGCTCGTGTAAACGCTGAGTATGTTGAGAAGTTCACCAATGGCGCAGTAAAAGGTAAAACCGGTTCTTTGACCGCATTGCCTATTATTGAAACTCAAGCTGGCGACGTTTCTGCATTCGTTCCAACGAACGTGATTTCGATTACCGATGGCCAGATCTTCTTAGAAACAGACTTGTTCAACGCTGGCGTGCGCCCTGCGATTAACGCTGGTATTTCTGTTTCCCGTGTTGGTGGTGCAGCACAAACCAAAGTGATCAAGAAATTGTCCGGCGGTATTCGTACTGACTTGGCGCAATATCGTGAATTGGCCGCATTTGCGCAGTTTGCGTCTGACCTTGATGATGCAACCCGTAAGCAACTTGAGCGCGGTAAGCGTGTTACAGAGTTGTGCAAACAGGCTCAGTACAAACCTTTACAGGTTTGGGAAATGGCCGTCTCACTTTATGCAATGAATAACCGTTACTTCGATGATCTTGAAGTAAAGCATGTATTGGCATTTGAAAAAGGCTTGCAAGATCATTTGAAATCTAAATACGCTGATTTAGTTGCGCGCATTGAAGAAACCAAAGACTTAAGTAAAGATGACGAAGCTGCTTTGCGTGCTGCAATTGAGGACTACAAGCGCTCAGCCTCTTTCTAAGAGGGCTCGCATAAATCATGGCAAGCACAAAAGAGATACGATCCAAGATCAAGAGCGTGCAAAACACGCGCAAGATCACTAAGGCAATGGAAATGGTCGCCGCATCCAAGATGCGTCGCGCCCAGGAGCGTATGCGTAATGCGCGCCCATATGCAGAAAAAATTCGTGAAATTGTTGCCAATCTTTCTAAAGCAAATCCTGAGTTCCGACCTGCTTATATGGCAACTCGCGAAGTCAAGAAGGCTGGCACTATTTTGGTCACAACAGACAAAGGCTTGTGCGGCGGTTTAAACACCAACGTCTTGCGTTTAATTGCTAACCAAGTACGCGATTTTCAGGAAAAAAACATTGAGATTGCCTATACCGCAATTGGCTCAAAGGGTCTGCAGTTTTTGAACCGCTCAAAAGCAAAATTACTTTCTCAAACAATCCACATTGGTGATACACCGCATTTGGATGTGTTGATCGGCGCAATTACTGCCCAATTAGAAGCGTTTGAGCGTGGCGAGATCGATGCTGTTTATTTGGCATACACCCGCTTTGTAAATGCAATGAAACAAGAGCCTGTTTTAGAAAAGCTTTTGCCTTTGGAGCCAGCGCAGCTGACGTCTGAAGATAAAGCAGGACCATCTTGGGATTACATCTACGAACCTGATGCTGAGTCCATTTTGAATGGCTTATTAAAGCGTTATGTTGAAGCAATGATTTATCAAGCTGTTGCCGAAAATATGGCTTCTGAGCAATCTGCCCGTATGGTCTCAATGAAGGCAGCGTCAGATAACGCAAAGAACGTGATTGGTGAGCTGCAATTGGATTACAACAAAACACGACAAGCTGCTATTACCAAAGAGCTGTCTGAAATTGTTGGCGGAGCGGCCGCTGTTTAAGCGGTCAGCATTTAGAAATACGAAAGAATTCAGGAATTAAAAGCGGAGAAATGCGATGAGTAACGGAAATATCGTGCAATGTATCGGTCCAGTTGTGGACATTCAGTTCCCACGAGACAAAATGCCAAGCATCTACGATGCGTTGACATTAGTTGAGAGCGGTGAAAAATCATTTGCTGAAAAAGGTTTGACTTTTGAAGTCCAGCAACAAATTGGTGATGGCGTAGTTCGCGCAATTGCCATGGGAGCAAGCGATGGCTTGCGACGTGGCATGGAAGTGAAATCTACTGGTAAGCCAATTTCTGTACCGGTTGGCCCAGCAACTTTGGGCCGCATTATGGACGTTTTGGGCCGCCCAATTGACGACGCAGGTCCGATTGCCACTGAAGAGCGTCGCGCCATTCACCAACCAGCACCTAAATTTGACGAACTATCACCCTCCGTTGACTTGTTAGAAACTGGCATTAAAGTTATTGACCTAGTTTGCCCGTTTGCTAAGGGCGGCAAGGTTGGCTTGTTCGGTGGTGCGGGCGTTGGTAAGACCGTGAACATGATGGAATTGATTAACAACATCGCAAAGCAACACTCAGGTTTATCCGTGTTTGCTGGTGTTGGTGAGCGTACTCGTGAAGGTAATGACTTCTATCACGAGATGAAAGAATCAAACGTTGTAGATAAAGTGGCAATGGTGTTTGGTCAAATGAATGAGCCTCCTGGCAACCGTTTACGTGTTGCATTGACTGGCTTGACAATGGCTGAAGCATTCCGAGACGAAGGCCGTGATATTTTGTTCTTCGTTGACAATATTTATCGCTATACATTGGCTGGTACGGAAGTTTCTGCCTTGCTCGGTCGTATGCCTTCTGCTGTGGGTTACCAGCCTACATTGGCTGAAGAGATGGGCAAATTGCAAGAGCGTATTACTTCAACAAAAACGGGCTCTGTTACTTCTATTCAGGCCGTGTATGTTCCTGCGGATGACTTAACCGATCCATCACCAGCGACAACCTTCTTACACTTAGACTCCACTGTTGTGTTGTCACGTGACATTGCTGCTTTGGGTATTTATCCAGCGGTTGATCCCTTGGATTCAACCAGCCGTCAGCTGGATCCACAAGTAGTTGGTCAAGAGCACTATGACGTAGCTCGTGAAGTGCAGATGACATTGCAGCGCTACAAAGAGTTGCGCGACATCATTGCAATTTTGGGCATGGACGAATTGTCACCAGAAGATAAGTTGGCCGTATCCCGCGCGCGTAAGATTCAGCGTTTCTTGTCCCAGCCTTTCCACGTTGCTGAGGTATTTACTGGTTCACCAGGCAAATACGTGCCACTGAAAGAAACCATCCGCGGCTTCAAGATGATTTGTAGCGGTGAGTTAGATCACTTGCCAGAGCAAGCGTTCTACATGGTGGGTTCAATTGATGAAGCCATCGAGAAAGCCAAGAAGCTTTAATCGCTTTCATCTAGGGAAATTATGTCAAACATATATGTCGACGTAGTGAGTGCAGAGAGGTCCATTTTCAGTGGAGAGGCGAAGTTTGTAGCCCTTCCAGGCGAAGGTGGCGAGCTCGGCATCTTGCATGGCCACACCCCGTTAATTACACGCATTCGTCCTGGATCTGTGCGCATTGAAAAGGCAGATGGCGATGAAGAGTTCGTGTTTGTCGCTGGCGGCTATTTAGAAGTTCAGCCAGATCGCGTCACTGTATTGGCAGACACCGCTATTCGTGGACATGATCTTGACGAAGCAAAAGCGCTAGAAGCAAAGAGACGCGCAGAAGAGGCGATGCAAAATCGTGGTGCCGACTTTGATTTGGCTTTGGCACAATCCGAGTTTGCTATGGCGGCTGCACAATTGGCCGCAATTGCCCGTTTCCGTCGCAAAAAATAATCTCCGACCATTCCAATGCTCTTAAATGATCGGTTTTTGAAGGCGTGCCTGGGCGAAGCTATTGATCAAACGCCACTTTGGCTTATGCGCCAAGCGGGCCGCTACCTCCCTGAATACAACGCTACACGCGCTAAGGCCGGAAGCTTTCTTGGGTTAGCTAAAAATCCTGCTTATGCAACTGAAGTGACCCTTCAGCCTTTGGATCGCTATCCGTTAGACGCAGCGATTCTGTTTTCTGACATTTTGACCGTTCCTGATGCAATGGGATTGGGGCTTAAATTTACCGCAGGTGAAGGCCCCAGCTTTGATCACCCTCTTCGTACTGAAGAGGCGGTAAAAAAATTACGCGTAGCTGACATGGGTCAGTTGCAATATGTATTTGATGCAGTGTCTGAAATTCGCAAAGCTTTAATTCAGGATGGCAAGCAACGCGTGCCCTTGATTGGTTTCTCCGGAAGTCCATGGACATTGGCCTGCTACATGATTGATGGCTCTAGTTCAGAAGATTTTCGTCATGCTAAAACGATGATGTTTAGTCGCCCTGATTTGTTAGAGCATATTCTCGAAATCAACGCTCAATCAGTGGCTGCGTATTTAACTGAGCAATTAAAAGCCGGCGCACAAGCGCTGATGATTTTTGATACTTGGGGCGGCATGCTGCCAGACGGCTGGTATCAAAGAATGTCTTTGGCATCCATGCAAAAAGTGATTGCCCTATTGCCTCGCGAACATGAGGGCAGAAAAGTCCCCGTGATTATGTTTACTAAAGGTGGCGGAATTTGGTTGAATGACATGGCACAGGTTGGCGCCGATGTTATTGCAATGGACTGGACCATGTCACTAAGCCGTGCTCGCAAACAGTTGCTTGCATTGAATAAGCCTCTGGCATTGCAGGGCAATCTAGACCCTCTAATTCTCTTCTCTGAAGCCAAGCAGATAGCTGAGCAGGCAAATCTACTGCTGGAGGATTTGGCGAGCGCTCCAGCCCTTAAACCAGCGTTACACCCCCTAGATGGACACATCTTCAATTTGGGTCATGGAATCTCGCAATTTACCCCGCCTGAAAGCGTGACTGCATTGGCAGAAACCGTTATTCAGCGCTCAAGGGCCCTTAGATCGAAGTAATAATCCTGAGTAGCCGCTAACTTAGGTTTGAAATTTTGATGAAAGTTATGCACAGATCAGTGCAAAACTCAAAATTCATGAAGATTCGGAATAAAGATAAACATTAACCTCCGAAATTGTTTGTAATTCATTGATTTATATAGATTTTATTAAAAAAGCCCGAAAACAGTGCAAAGCTAGATAACTGGTAAATTGGCTTATAAATCAAAATCATTAGATGATATCCACAGACTTATCCACAGGTAAAAGAAAGTCCCAAGTAAAAAATGGCCCCACTAATTGTGGTTCAGGTAGTTGTTGACAGGCCCTTGGCCCAGGGCTTTGATTACTTGTGGGATTCCGAAAGGCTCGGGGGTTCTCCAGAAATAGGACAGCTTGTTGAGGTGCCATTTGGGCGCTCTAACGTGGTTGGGGTGGTTATCAAAGTTGGCACTCACTCTGATTTTGATTTGGAAAAGCTAAAGTCAATTAATGGCTTTGCCCCCCTTCCCCCTCTAGATCCAGCAGCCCTAAGGCTGATTAACTTTGCAAGCCAGTATTACATTCATGCGCTTGGCGAAACGATTATTCCAACCATTCCACAGATGTGGAAAAAGCCAGATAGCTGGAAAAAAATCCCTCAAAAACTCATTGCTGCACAAGAGAAGAAAAAGAAAAAAGTTCAGCTAGATCAAGGCGCAGGATTCATTCAAGAAGTAGACCTTAATGCAGAACAAAAGCAGGCCCTAGAGAAATTGCGCCATTGCAGCAGTAAGAAAAATGAATTCACGACCATGCTACTTCAAGGCCAAACAGGCAGTGGAAAAACTGCAGTTTTTTTGAATTGGTTAAGCGCGATCTTGGATGATGCTAGCGCACAAGTCTTGATCCTTGTCCCCGAAATTAATTTGACACCGCAGCTAGAGCGAAGAGTGCGCACCTATTTTCCTGAAAAGAAAATGGTAGTGCTGCATAGTGGAGTCTCAGAAAAAGAAAGAGGTATTGCTTGGCACGAGGCAATGACTGGCAAGGCGCAAATTATTTTGGGAACAAGATTGGCGGCATTAACCCCGTTACCAAATCTGCGCGCAATCGTTGTGGATGAGGAGCATGACCCATCCTATAAACAGCAAGACGGTATTCGGTATTCGGCGCGAGACCTTGCGATTTGGCGAGCACACGATGTGAAAGTGCCGATTCTGCTTTCTTCGGCTACGCCCTCTTTAGAAACCTGGTTAGCTGCTAAAGCTGGACGCTATGAGCACATCCGGCTTGATCAGAGGGCTCAGGGAGCTGGCTTACCTAAGGTTCACCTCATCAACACCCGCGATCCTCAGAATCAATTTAGCCCTGGTGACGTCAGCAAGCCTAAGGGCAAAAGTCTAATTACCAAGACATTAGCTAATGCCATCAGTAAAAATTTAGAAGATAAAAAACAAAGCCTGATCTTAATTAATCGCAGGGGGTATGCCCCAGTATTAAGTTGCAGCGCTTGTACCTGGCTCTCTAAATGTCAGCAATGCAGCTCCTATATGGTGATGCATAAAGCGGGTGCATTGACTAAAAAATCTGTCTTGAGCTGTCACCATTGCGGCTTAGCGAAACCCATTCCAAGTCATTGCCCTGATTGCGGCAATGCCGATCTCAAAACCCTCGGACAGGGTACGCAAAAGATTGAAGACGCAATTGAGGAAATGTGGCCGCGCGCCCGAGTCTTGCGAGTTGATACAGACTCTAGCAAAAGTAGTAAAGGCGCAGAGGAGCTATTCCAAGAAATTCATCAGGGCAAGGTAGACATTGTTGTCGGTACACAAATGATTGCCAAAGGACATGATTATCAAAACATCGGACTCGTAGCTGTATTGGATGCAGATGCGAGATTGTTCTCTCAAGACTTTAGAGCAGCAGAAAGGCTATTTGCACAATTAGTCCAAGTGGCAGGTCGTGCAGGGCGATCTGGAAAAGATGGTCAAGATAGCGGGGATATTTATATTGAGACTCAATACCCTGAGTCGGCAGTATTTCAATATTTACTTGGACACGATGTAGATGGCTTTTTGTCGCACATTACTAGTGAGAGACAGGAGGCTGGTTTACCGCCTTTTTCATATCAAGCTCTAATACATGCTGAGGCAAAAAGTTTGGATAAAGCCATTCAACTTTTAAGCACTCTCAAGGCGCAATTAAAGTCACAAGGTCATATATCAAAAGGTCTGCGAGTCTATGATCCTGTTCCAAAAGCAGTTATGCGAGTGGCGGGCTCGGAGCGCGCTCAACTCCTAATTGAATCTGATAGTCGCAAACAGTTGCAGGAAGTTTTGGAGGCGGTGGATCGAGGTTTGCGCGAAAACTCTCAGGGGCGTATTAGTAAAGCAGCACGCGTCCGCTGGTTGATTGAGCGTGACCCTAGCGCAATCTGATTTTAGGGTTAAGCGCCGGCAGTAGCGTTATATTTTTCTAAACTGATTAGTTGCTCAAGCTCGGACGCAAGATTGCTGTCTGAGCTTGGTTTGATTTTGAATAACCAAACACCATAAGGATTTTCATTAACCACTTCAGGAGATGCATCAAGCTCTTCGTTGAGGGCAACAATCTCTCCACTGACTGGCGCATGAATATCGCTGGCTGCTTTTACTGATTCAATCGCCGCAATGGCCTCGCCCTGCTTTACTTGTTGACCAAGCTTGGGGGCTTGAAAGAACACCACATCACCCAAAGCTTCTTGAGCATGGTTGCTGATACCCACCCACACTAAGCCATCGCTTTCAAGATCGGCCCACTCATGAGTCTGGGCAAATTGGAATGTATCTTGGGTATTCATTTTCAGCGTTTCATTTGGGATTGAATTTCAATCCGCCTGTGAGTGATGGCCCGCGCCATCACTACGTATTAAGTTTTGGCTGAACCGGTACGATGTGTACGGTTGTATAGGCAGCTCGCGCAAATCCAACGTTGTTTGCGATTGCTCGTCGGAATCCATGTGCCACCCTCAAGGCGCTTTTCGCGACTACAAGAAGAGCAAAACTTAAGGCTCTGAGAGGTATCTTGGGTAGCGGCTGGAGTTGAAGTAGTCATGAGCAATCCGGGGTAAGGCGATCTTTAAACAGAAGGTCTATTTTACCCGTTTTGTCCCACTGGGGCTGGGCTTAAGACAACCCTGACCGAATCAGCCGTTTTATTGCCATCAAAGTCTAGCCAGGCTTTGTTCTCAAAGTCATATAGCTTGCACTTGCGGGCAGTATCGAAATACCAGTCCCAAGAGAACTTTTGCACAAAAATACGCTCTGGAAGGATGGTTTCCAGGGTATTTTGAGCCTCTTGGAGGCGATAAAGGGGGACACTCATATCTACGTGATGGGCTATGTGCTCCATGATGTGGTGCATTAAGGCACCCCAAATCCAGTTAAATGTCAGGTGAACCGTGGTTGAAACAAACGGCTGGGCACGCAACCACTCCGATTTTTTGTCATACCAAGAGACAGACGGATGTGTATGGTGAACGTAGACCACAAAACCAATCATGCCGTTCCAGAACAAGAAAGGAACTACAAAACCGGTAATGAGGCCGAGCCAGATGGATTGGCCAGTAGCAATTGCACCAGCAATTAAGCAAACCAGCCAAACAATTGCAAAACCTGTAACAAGCAAGTTGTCTTTCAGGAAAATGGGGCGATCGCCCGGCTTGTTTTTAGCATTTGGAAAGTACTCGCGTCTCCACCAAATCTCAATGAGATAGTAGAAAACCGGACCCCAGCCGCTACGGTAAAGATGCTCTAGAGCCTTGCGCCATGAGGGTAGCGCATCATATTCAGACTTTGATAAAGGCGCCCAAACGAAGTCAAAACCTTTTAAATTTGTTTGTCCGTGGTGCACAACGTTGTGTCCAACATCCCACAAGCTATATGGTGTTAGTGACGGCAAGAATGCAATGCGGCCCAATACTTTGTTGAGCTCACGATTGGGTGTGAAGCTTTGATGGCAAGCATCGTGACCCAAAATAAAGATGCGACCAGTGACAAAACCAGCAACTACGCCCAATACCAGCTTTAGGAAAATATTTTCAACAAAGATTGTCCCGGCAATACAGCCAAGCCATAGGGCAGCATCAATCATGAGGAGCATGATGGCGCGGCCAGTCTCACCTTGTGCCATTGGGATTAGCCAACTCCGAATAATTTTGCGGTGTGGCAATGGCGCCTCTGGGGGCAGTGGATTAGCTAGGGACGGCTCTGAAAGGGCTGAATTTAGATGTGTAGACATGATAAGAATCAATAAGTTAGCCCAAATGATAGTAGCTTTTGCAACCTTGCGCATGATGAAGGTCAAAACCCCTTGTTTTGGCGCGCCCGGCAGGAATCGAACCTGCGACCCTTGGCTTCGGAGGCCAATACTCTATCCACTGAGCTACGGGCGCCAGCGAAACTGCATGCCTCTATATTGTAAGTGCCTTATTGCCATACTCACTAGTTATAATCTTCGCCAAGCAGCCCTTTAACCCGTTAAATAATAAATTCCTATGAGCAACGAGCACGGTAGTCTAATTAAGTCCCCAAAACAACTCATCATCATGGTGTTTGTATGCTTTTTTGTACCCCTGATCATTATTTTGTTGCTGATGGTGTTTGTGAATAACGGTAAGCGCGGCGAGTCTACTGACACCACTGAGCAACTGATTAAACCAGTAGCCCAGTTAAATGTTCAGGAAGCCACTACTCCGGCAGCTAAATAAAATTTAGCGCAATATAAAAAGTTGGCTACATGCCAACTTTTTATTTCTGCTTACTCCCGTCTTTTGCGTCTAAGGCAATTTGATAAGCTTCTTTTTTTTGTAATATCTAAAGCTTGTGACAAAACAGCGGCAATTTCTTTGCTGCCCAGATAGGGGCTCAGAGTATTTGCCCATAGCAAGAGAGATGCATACTCCGGAGTCTCGCCGGAGCTGGCTTGGCGCCCTGCTACCAGAATAATAAATTCACCTTTTAAGCTCTCCGCATTTTCTAGCCATGATGCGATTTCACCCGCCTGAATTGAAACAATCTGTTCAAACTTTTTGGTGAGTTCACGACAAATCAATACTTGGCGCTCTGACTCCAATGCATTTGCAAGAATAAGTAGAGTTTCACGAATATGGTGCGGAGATTCAAAAAAGATACTGGTTTTTATGCTGCTACAAATATCGTGTAGCAGTGCATCTCGCTCTTTAGCTTTATTAGGCCAGAAGCCTAGGAACTGAAAGTGCCCTTCTGAATTCAGCATGACAGAACCCGCTGCTGAGATTGCACAAGACACTGAGCTAGGACCAGGAATGGGAATCACTCGAAACCCTGCTTTCTGTACTTCGTTTACTAACCTGGCGCCAGGGTCAGAGACTCCTGGAGTACCCGCATCAGAAATGTATGCCCAGCGCTCGTTATTCGCAAGACCATGAATGACGGTTTGTGCGCCTCCAACTTCGTTATGTTCGTGCAGTGCCAGACATTTTTTATGAATACCAAATTGCTGTAATAGAGCCGCACTGTGCCTAGTGTCTTCACAGGCAATGCCATCTACTGCGTTCAATACATGCAGCGCGCGCAAAGTGATGTCTCCCATATTGCCAATGGGCGTGGCAAGCATGTAGAGAGCCCCAGCAGGCAAATCCTGTTGTTTTAAAAAATCAAAAGAGCCTATTTCCATGGGGCAATATTCTGCGTAAGATTGGTCATAAGTAAGAGGATACGTTGCTTTAGAAATTACCCCCAGTTTGGCGCATAATATCGTTATGGATAAAGACACTATTGAGCACTTGCGCAAACGCGCATCACAGCATTTTTTAGACAGCATTGCGGTAAAGCAAGAGGCTGAAAAAGTCCTTCCGGAATCTGTTGCTCGCGGAGTATTGGCTATGGTGGATTGTTTGAAATCTGGGGGCAAGATCATGGCTTGCGGCAATGGCGGCTCTGCGGCCGATGCTCAGCACTTTGCTGCTGAACTCATTGGTCGATTTGAGCGAGAGCGTGAAGAGCTGGCAGCGATTGCATTAACAACAGACTCATCTATTCTCACCGCAGTTGGAAATGATTACAGCTATGACGATATCTTTAGTAAGCAAGTTCGTGGTCTTGGCAAGAAAGGCGACATCCTCTTAGGCATTTCAACATCAGGCAACTCTAAGAACGTAGTGAAAGCCATCGAGGCAGCAAAGAAGATGGGCATCAAAGTTATTGCCTTTACTGGCAATGGGGGTGGCAAGATTGCTACTTTGCTCGACAAAGATGACGTTCATCTGTGCGTTCCCTCTACCCGCACTGCTCGTATTCAAGAGACACATTTAGTTCTATTACATGGCCTGTGCGATGGCGTCGATCACGTTTTGTACGACTAAGCTTTTTAGTTCAATTCATTTCAGAAAATAGACAAATGCAAACCTCTTCTTTCCTTAAGCTTGTTGTTACAGTACTGACAGTATCCCAATTGTCATCTTGCGCAGTTGTTGCCGTTGGAGGCGTCGCCGCAACTGCAACTGTATTGTCCGATCGACGTAGTCCAGGTGTACAGGCAATCGACAAAGGAATTGCACTTGAAGCAAACAATGCTCTTGATAAAAAGTTTGGAGACAAGGCTCACATCAACGTCACTTCATTCAATCAGAAAGTACTCTTAACTGGTGAAGTGAAAGATGCTGATATCAAGGGTGAAGCAGGCGCATATGTGAAGGCAATGAAGAATGCACGCACTGTATATAACGAACTCATCATTGGACCCAATAGCAGCTACACAGCCCGCGCCAACGACTCTTATTTAGAGTCTAAGATCAAAACACAAATGATTTTTACAGAGAAGCTACCATCAAACTCAATGGCGATCATCGCTGAAGGTAGCAGCGTTTACTTGATGGGCATCTTGACGCAAAGTGAAGCAGATTTGGCTAAGAAGATTGCTAGTAATACAAACGGCGTTAAGGATGTCTATGTTTATTTCGACATTATTTCTGAGGCCGAGAAGGTGCGCCTAGAAAAGCAAGGGAAAGCTGAGCAATCACAATCAGATAGCCCGCCAAAATATCAGTAATCTTTTTTACGAATAGATGTTGATATATTCGTTGTCTAAATTTGTGAAAATATTTTTTTCATTTGCACTGCTAGTTTTTCATTTTCAATATGTGCAAGCAAGTAGTGAAGATCAAAAAGCGTTTGCAGTTGCAAAACAAAACGCATGCTTAGGCTGTCACGCAATTAATAAAAAAATTGTAGGGCCTAGTTTTGAATCAGTAGCGCAAAAATATCAAGCCGACTCAAGTGCGCAAGCGTTCTTAAAAAATAAAATTGCTAAAGGTGGAGCAGGGTCTTGGGGTGTTGTGCCAATGCCTGCTAATGCAAAATTAAGCGATGCAGATTTATCGCTCTTAACGTCTTGGATATTGCGTGGTGCGCCAAATAAAAATTAAGGTGCGAGTTTTGGTCTGCCAAGGAACCACCACCAGGCTTGATTAGATCTCTTTAGGTTTTGTTTCAATGCGTAATCCATATCGGCCCACTGTTCATTTACAGCCTCTTCAACAATTGTTGAAGAATTTGCTGGTGGTAACTTTAGGTAAGCATCCGCATCTCCATGGGCATATTCAATGCTCATCCCAGCCTTTTGCGCTAAATGCATCATTGCCTTATTACTTGTTAAACAATGAACGTACAGAGTATCAATGTGAGTATTGCGCGAATGAACGGCACAGCGCTGCAATAGCGCAGTGCCAAAACCTTTCGAGCGCCCGTCTAGCAGAACTGAAACGCCAAATTCAGCTGCACGCACACCCCCCCTTACTTCGGGTAAATAGGCTAAGTGAGCCATCCCAATGAGCTTTAAATTCAAATCAAAGATGCCAAAAATTGCGTCTTTACTGAAATCCAGGCCAGCAACATAGCGTGCAATTACTTCGTCGGAAGTCTGAGTGCCAAATCGTAGGCGGCGATCACCATCATTGAGCTGCAACAAGTGCCGGAGTATCTCTTTGGTATGCCCAGCATGTAGCTCTCGTATGGGAACAGCTTGCCTTGCCAAATAGGGCTTACCGGGTGAGTGTTTACTAGCTAATTTATTGTGCATTGCAATATAGTAGCAGGCTTATATGAAAATTACAGGGTTTACCCTAGTAAATGAAGTAATGCACATTAAAAGGGATCAAAAATGTTGTTTTCCTTCTGAGCCCATGATTTGATTGAGTTTATTTTTAAAGTAGGAATAAACCCCCTTTTTTTAGGAAAAAGACTGCGAAAGGTGTTGACAACCCACTTTTTGTGTGTCATAGTCTCACCTCTTCGCTGAATGTTTTTCAAAAAACGATTTAGCCCCTCTTTAAAAATTAGTCAACCGATAAATGTGGGTACTAGGCGAAAGCATCCAGTCCTTCGGGACAGATGTAAACAAATAGTACTCATAGACAGTAAAAAGATTTGGTTTTATTACCAAGTCAATTTCTTGAATGGGTGCGACGATCCGCAAGGATCACAGGAATTAAACTGAAGAGTTTGATCCTGGCTCAGATTGAACGCTGGCGGCATGCCTTACACATGCAAGTCGAACGGCAGCACGGGTGCTTGCACCTGGTGGCGAGTGGCGAACGGGTGAGTAATACATCGGAACGTACCTTATCGTGGGGGATAACGCAGCGAAAGCTGTGCTAATACCGCATACGCCCTGAGGGGGAAAGCGGGGGATCGAAAGACCTCGCGCGATTAGAGCGGCCGATGCCTGATTAGCTTGTTGGTGGGGTAAAAGCCCACCAAGGCGACGATCAGTAGCTGGTCTGAGAGGACGATCAGCCACACTGGGACTGAGACACGGCCCAGACTCCTACGGGAGGCAGCAGTGGGGAATTTTGGACAATGGGGGCAACCCTGATCCAGCAATGCCGCGTGAGTGAAGAAGGCCTTCGGGTTGTAAAGCTCTTTTGTCAGGGAAGAAACACCGGCTCTAACACAGTCCGGGAATGACGGTACCTGAAGAATAAGCACCGGCTAACTACGTGCCAGCAGCCGCGGTAATACGTAGGGTGCAAGCGTTAATCGGAATTACTGGGCGTAAAGCGTGCGCAGGCGGTTATACAAGACAGGCGTGAAATCCCCGGGCTTAACCTGGGAATGGCGCCTGTGACTGTATAGCTAGAGTGTGTCAGAGGGGGGTAGAATTCCACGTGTAGCAGTGAAATGCGTAGATATGTGGAGGAATACCAATGGCGAAGGCAGCCCCCTGGGATAACACTGACGCTCATGCACGAAAGCGTGGGGAGCAAACAGGATTAGATACCCTGGTAGTCCACGCCCTAAACGATGCTGACTAGTTGTTCGGGATTTACATCCTGAGTAACGTAGCTAACGCGTGAAGTCAGCCGCCTGGGGAGTACGGTCGCAAGATTAAAACTCAAAGGAATTGACGGGGACCCGCACAAGCGGTGGATGATGTGGATTAATTCGATGCAACGCGAAAAACCTTACCTACCCTTGACATGTCACTAACGAAGTAGAGATACATTAGGTGCTCGTAAGAGAAAGTGAACACAGGTGCTGCATGGCTGTCGTCAGCTCGTGTCGTGAGATGTTGGGTTAAGTCCCGCAACGAGCGCAACCCTTGTCTTTAGTTGCTACGCAAGAGCACTCTAAAGAGACTGCCGGTGACAAACCGGAGGAAGGTGGGGATGACGTCAAGTCCTCATGGCCCTTATGGGTAGGGCTTCACACGTCATACAATGGTGCATACAGAGGGTTGCCAACCCGCGAGGGGGAGCTAATCTCAGAAAATGCATCGTAGTCCGGATCGTAGTCTGCAACTCGACTACGTGAAGCTGGAATCGCTAGTAATCGCGGATCAGAATGTCGCGGTGAATACGTTCCCGGGTCTTGTACACACCGCCCGTCATACCATGGGAGTGGGTTTTGCCAGAAGCCGTTAGCCTAACCGCAAGGGGGGCGACTGCCACGGCAGGGTTCATGACTGGGGTAAAGTCGTAACAAGGTAGCCGTATCGGAAGGTGCGGCTGGATCACCTCCTTTCTAGAGAAAAGATGTTGGAGCTATAGTGCCCACACTTATCGGTTGACAATAAAAGCCACGGGTCTGTAGCTCAGCTGGTTAGAGCACTGTGTTGATAACGCAGGGGTCGTAGGTTCAAGTCCTACCAGACCCACCACCAGCCAGAAACATACTTAGTGGACGTTGGGGGATTAGCTCAGCTGGGAGAGCACCTGCTTTGCAAGCAGGGGGTCGTCGGTTCGATCCCGTCATCCTCCACCAACATCTAAATGTCAAAACTAAGCGATCTATTGATTGTTTAGTTTTGCCATTTATGGCTGTTCTTTAAAAATTTGAGTAAGCAAAGTGTCAAATGTTTCTTTGAGAGAACATTTGACAATGTAATAAGGGTAAAGATTGAATCATCAATCAGTAATACAAACGAGTTTTACCAAGTTCTTAACAAAGTACTTACAGTTTGGATTACGGCAAACATGTCAGAAGTAGAAGTAAAACCTGTAACAGGTGCTAGCAATGGTGCTCGTTATAGGATCAAGTGAATAAGTGCACATGATGGATGCCTTGGCGATTACAGGCGACGAAAGACGTTATAACCTGCGATAAGCCCCGGGGAGCTGGTAAATAAGCTTTGATCCGGGGATTTCTGAATGGGGAAACCCACCACTTTTGTGGTATCCATACCTGAATACATAGGGTATGAGAAGCGAACCTTGTGAACTGAAACATCTAAGTAGCAAGAGGAAAAGACATCAACCGAGATTCCCAGAGTAGTGGCGAGCGAAATGGGAAGAGCCTTCTAGTGATATCTCAGTAATTAACAGAATGGAATGGAAAGTCCAACAATAAAGGGTGATAGTCCCGTATGTGAAAATTATTGAGTGGTACTAGGCTAGAGACAAGTAGGGCGGGACACGAGAAATCCTGTCTGAATATGGGGGGACCATCCTCCAAGGCTAAATACTCGTAATCGACCGATAGTGAACAAGTACCGTGAGGGAAAGGCGAAAAGAACCCCGGGAGGGGAGTGAAATAGATCCTGAAATTGTGTGCATACAAACAGTAGGAGCCTCGTAAGGGGTGACTGCGTACCTTTTGTATAATGGGTCAGCGACTTACATTCAGTAGCAAGCTTAACCGAATAGGGAAGGCGTAGCGAAAGCGAGTCCGAATAGGGCGCTAGTTGCTGGGTGTAGACCCGAAACCAGTTGATCTATCCATGGCCAGGTTGAAGGTGCGGTAACACGTACTGGAGGACCGAACCCACTAACGTTGAAAAGTTAGGGGATGAGCTGTGGATAGGGGTGAAAGGCTAAACAAAACTGGAAATAGCTGGTTCTCTCCGAAAACTATTTAGGTAGTGCCTCGTGTATCACTGTAGGGGGTAGAGCACTGTCATGGTTGTGGGGTCCATTGCGGATTACCGCGCCATAGCAAACTCCGAATACCTACAAGTGCAAGCACGGGAGACAGACATCGGGTGCTAACGTCCGGTGTCAAGAGGGAAACAACCCAGACCGCCAGCTAAGGTCCCTAATATATGCTAAGTGGGAAACGAAGTGGGAAGGCTAAAACAGTCAGGAGGTTGGCTTAGAAGCAGCCATCCTTTAAAGAAAGCGTAATAGCTCACTGATCGAGTCGTCCTGCGCGGAAGATGTAACGGGGCTAAGCATATAACCGAAGCTGCGGATCACAGCAATGTGATGGTAGGAGAGCGTTCTGTAAGCCTGTGAAGGTGTCTTGTAAAGGATGCTGGAGGTATCAGAAGTGCGAATGCTGACATGAGTAGCGATAAAGGGGGTGAAAAGCCCCCTCGCCGTAAGCCCAAGGTTTCCTGTTCAACGTTCATCGGAACAGGGTGAGTCGGCCCCTAAGGCGAGGCAGAGATGCGTAGCTGATGGGAACAAGGTTAATATTCCTTGACCATTGTTAGATGCGATGGGGGGACGGATCGCGGAGAGTTGTCCGGGTGTTGGATGTCCCGGTTCTTGCGTTGGAGATGGCTATTAGGTAAATCCGGTAGCGTAATTCAAGGGCGTGAGACGAGTGAATTTATTCACGAAGCAATTGGAAGTGGTTCCAAGAAAAGCCTCTAAGCTTCAGTCTAACAAGACCGTACCGCAAACCGACACAGGTGGGCGAGATGAGTATTCTAAGGCGCTTGAGAGAACTCAGGAGAAGGAACTCGGCAAATTTGTACCGTAACTTCGGGATAAGGTACGCCCTTGTAGTTTGACCGTGAACAACGGAAGGACGAAAGGGTTGCAATAAAAAGGTGGCTGCGACTGTTTAATAAAAACACAGCACTCTGCAAACACGAAAGTGGACGTATAGGGTGTGACGCCTGCCCGGTGCTGGAAGATTAAATGATGGGGTGCAAGCTCTTGATTGAAGTCCCAGTAAACGGCGGCCGTAACTATAACGGTCCTAAGGTAGCGAAATTCCTTGTCGGGTAAGTTCCGACCTGCACGAATGGCGTAACGATGGCCACACTGTCTCCTCCTGAGACTCAGCGAAGTTGAAATGTTTGTGATGATGCAATCTACCCGTGGCTAGACGGAAAGACCCCATGAACCTTTACTGTAGCTTTGCATTGGACTTTGAATCGGTCTGTGTAGGATAGGTGGGAGGCGTTGATAACAGGATGCTAGTTCTGTTGGAGCCAACCTTGAAATACCACCCTGATTTATTTGAGGTTCTAACCTTGGCCCGTTATCCGGGTCGGGAACAGTGCATGGTAGGCAGTTTGACTGGGGCGGTCTCCTCCCAAAGTGTAACGGAGGAGTACGAAGGTACGCTTGGTACGGTCGGACATCGTACCTAAAGTGCAATGGCAAAAGCGTGCTTAACTGCGAGACCGACAAGTCGAGCAGGTGCGAAAGCAGGTCATAGTGATCCGGTGGTTCTGTATGGAAGGGCCATCGCTCAACGGATAAAAGGTACTCTGGGGATAACAGGCTGATACCGCCCAAGAGTTCATATCGACGGCGGTGTTTGGCACCTCGATGTCGGCTCATCTCATCCTGGGGCTGTAGCCGGTCCCAAGGGTATGGCTGTTCGCCATTTAAAGAGGTACGTGAGCTGGGTTTAAAACGTCGTGAGACAGTTTGGTCCCTATCTGCCATGGGCGTTGGAGATTTGACGGGGGCTGCTCCTAGTACGAGAGGACCGGAGTGGACATTCCGCTGGTGTACCTGTTGTTTCGCCAGAAGCATCGCAGGGTAGCTATGAATGGAAGAGATAACCGCTGAAAGCATCTAAGCGGGAAACTTGCCTGAAGATGAGATCTCCCGTAGGTTTAACCTACATAAAGGGTCGTTGAAGACCACAACGTTGATAGGTCGGGTGTGGAAGCGCAGTAATGCGTTAAGCTAACCGATACTAATTGCCCGTTAGGCTTGATCCTATAACCAGCACTATTGTGTTGGATGTTTGCCAGATTTAATCTGCATCCTGATTACATGCTTACTCAAATAGAGTTGTTGATTTATCAGCAACTCGACCCTCTACGCCCGGTGACCATAGCGAATTGGAACCACTCCTTCCCATCCCGAACAGGACAGTGAAACGATTCTACGCCGATGATAGTGCGGATTACCCGTGTGAAAGTAGGTAACTGCCGGGCACCAACGCGACGCCCAGACCCCTTTAGGTCTGGGCGTTTTTACTTGTGCAGAGCGCTAGAGTGATTGACAGATACTCCGTTTGGAGTCAGAATATTGGGTTCGCGGAGGGGTGTCCGAGCGGCTAAAGGAGGCAGACTGTAAATCTGTTGGCTATGCCTACGTAGGTTCGAATCCTACCCCCTCCACCAGATGTGCGGGATTAGTTTAATGGTAAAACAGCAGATTTCCAATCTTCGGTCAAGAGTTCGATTCTCTTATCCCGCTCCAGAATTTGTTGCAAAAGATTGGCCCATGTGGCTCAGTGGTAGAGCACTCCCTTGGTAAGGGAGAGGTCGGCAGTTCGATCCTGCCCATGGGCACCAAGGTTTCGCATTATTTTTTATTAATTATGTATTTCGTGTTTTGGTTTAAGAGTTAACTAAAGGCAGACAAAAATGGCAAAAGAAAAATTTGAGCGGACAAAACCGCACGTAAACGTAGGCACCATCGGTCACGTTGACCACGGTAAAACCACCTTAACTGCAGCGATTGCAACCGTGCTCTCTAAGCAATTTGGTGGCGAAGCAAAAGCATACGATCAGATCGATGCTGCTCCTGAAGAAAAAGCCCGCGGTATTACGATTAATACAGCGCACGTTGAGTATGAGACAGCGAATCGTCACTATGCTCACGTTGATTGCCCAGGACATGCTGACTATGTGAAGAACATGATTACTGGTGCTGCGCAGATGGACGGCGCAATCTTGGTTTGCTCTGCAGCTGATGGCCCAATGCCACAAACGCGTGAGCACATCCTCTTGGCACGCCAAGTAGGTGTTCCTTACATCATCGTGTTCTTAAACAAATGCGATATGGTTGATGATGCTGAATTGCTCGAGTTAGTTGAAATGGAAGTTCGTGAACTTCTATCTAAATATGACTTCCCAGGCGATGACACTCCAATCATTCAAGGTTCTGCTAAGTTAGCTCTTGAAGGCGATGAAGGCCCATTGGGTAAAGAAGCCATCATGAAATTGGCTGAAGCACTGGATAGTTATATCCCAACTCCAGAGCGCGCGATTGATGGCGCCTTCTTGATGCCAGTAGAAGACGTGTTCTCAATCTCTGGTCGCGGTACTGTTGTTACCGGCCGTATTGAGCGCGGTATTGTGAAGGTTGGCGAAGAGATTGAAATCATCGGTATCAAGCCAACATTGAAAACCACTTGTACTGGTGTTGAAATGTTCCGCAAATTGCTCGACCAAGGTCAAGCTGGCGATAACGTCGGTATCTTGTTACGCGGTACAAAACGTGAAGAAGTTGAGCGCGGCCAAGTATTGGCCAAACCAGGTTCAATCACCCCACACACTCACTTTACAGCCGAGGTTTACATCTTGGGTAAAGACGAAGGTGGTCGTCATACTCCATTCTTTAACAACTATCGTCCCCAGTTTTACTTCCGTACTACGGACGTAACCGGTTCAATCGAGTTGCCAAAAGACAAAGAAATGGTGATGCCTGGTGATAACGTCACGATTACTGTAAAACTCATCGCACCAATCGCGATGGAAGAAGGTTTACGTTTTGCGATCCGCGAAGGTGGCCGTACTGTTGGCGCCGGTGTGGTTGCAAAGATTTTGGCTTAGTAGTTAATTTGTAATGAGTTTTTATAAAGGGGTGTAGCTCAATTGGCAGAGCGTTGGTCTCCAAAACCAAAGGTTGGGGGTTCGATGCCCTCCGCCCCTGCCACGATTTGAACTGAAAGCAATATGTCTCAACAAACTGTAAGTCAATCTGAAGAAAAGAGTAGCTGGGTCTCTGTACTGGCTGCTTTAATCGTCGTTGCTGCGTTGGTGCTCTACTACACGCTCATCGACCAATCTTTATTGGTGCGCTTAGGTGTTTTGTTCGGTGGCATTGCTGCTGCTATTTTGATTGTGGCGATTTCACCGGATGGGCGTCGCTTTATCGCCTATGCGAAAGATTCTTGGTATGAAGTGAAAAAGGTTGTTTGGCCAACTCGTAAAGAGACCACCCAAATGACTCTAGTCGTATTTGGCTTTGTTCTGATCATGTCCCTGTTTTTATGGATTGCAGACAAATTGATTGAATGGCTAGTTTTTTCAGTCTTTTTAGGCTGGAAGTGAGCGAAAAATGATTGATTCTGAAGTAGCCGTAAACCCACAAGCTTCTGGCAATATGCGCTGGTACGTTATTCACGCTTATTCCGGCATGGAAAAGAGCGTCAAAAAAGGCCTTGAAGAGCGTATTGCACGCTCTGGCATGCCTGAGAAATTTGGCCGTATTTTGGTTCCTTCCGAAGAGGTTGTTGAGATCAAAGCCGGCGCAAAATCAGTTACAGAGCGCCGTTTCTTTCCTGGATATGTCCTGATTGAGATGGAAATGACCGATGAAAGCTGGCATTTGGTGAAAAATACGCCAAAAGTGACTGGTTTCGTTGGGGGTGTTCGTAACCGCCCAAGTCCTATTTCTACAGCTGAAGTAGCCAAAATCATGGATCAAATGCAGGCTGGGGTCGATAAGCCTAAGCCTAAGACCCTGTTTGAGGTTGGCGAGATCGTGCGTGTTAAAGAGGGTCCATTTATTGATTTCAATGGAAATATTGAAGAAGTCAATTATGAGAAGTCAAGATTGCGCGTTTCTGTTACAATTTTTGGCCGCGGTACCCCAGTTGAGCTGGAGTTCGGCCAGGTAGAAAAGATGTAAAAACAAGGACTTAGTCCTGTTATGCAGTGGCAGTAGTTTTAAGTGGTTAGTAATAACCGAGGAGCGGAGCTAGAAAGCCAAAAACTAGCAAAGCGTTTACTCAACAGCGGTCTTTCCAACGAGGTCAGGCGCGCTTTCAGGAGCAACACATGGCAAAGAAGATTATTGGCTTTATCAAGCTGCAGATCCCTGCAGGTAAAGCAAATCCATCACCACCCGTAGGTCCAGCATTGGGTCAACGCGGTCTGAATATTATGGAATTCTGTAAGGCGTTCAATGCTCAAACTCAGAGCATGGAACCAGGCTTGCCAATTCCAGTCGTAATTACAGCATTTGCTGATAAGAGCTTCACCTTTGTGATGAAGACTCCCCCAGCAACGATTCTGATTAAGAAGGCTGCAAAGCTCGAAAAAGGATCACCACGTCCGCATACCGATAAGGTAGGAAAAATTACACGTGCTCAAGCGGAAGAAATCGCTAAAGCAAAAATGCCAGACTTGACAGCAGCCGATATGGATGCAGCTGTTAGAACAATCGCTGGTAGCGCCCGCTCCATGGGCATCACTGTGGAAGGTCTCTAATCATGACTAAATTATCTAAGCGCGTAAAAGCTATTCAATCTAAGGTTGATCGCAACAAGTTCTACTCATTAGAAGATGCGTTGACTCTCGTTAAAGAGTGCGCTACTGCGAAGTTCGATGAGTCTATCGACGTTGCTGTTCAGTTGGGTATTGATGCTAAGAAATCTGACCAAGTTGTGCGTGGCGCAGTAGTGCTCCCAGCCGGTACAGGCAAGCATGTTCGTGTAGCTGTATTTGCACAAGGCGAGAAGGCTGAGCAAGCTAAGGCTGCTGGTGCAGAAATCGTTGGCATGGAAGAGCTTGCTGAACAAATTAAAGGCGGCAAAATTGATTTTGACGTTTTGATCGCATCACCAGACACAATGAAAATTGTTGGTACTTTAGGTCAAGTATTGGGCCCACGCGGCTTAATGCCAAACCCAAAAGTAGGAACTGTTACTCCGGACGTTGCTACTGCAGTGAAGAATGCAAAAGCGGGTCAAGTTCAGTTCCGTGTGGACAAGGCCGGTATCGTGCACGCAAGTATTGGCCGTCGTTCATTCGAGCCAACTGCACTGAAATCAAACTTGCTCGCGTTGCTTGAGGCTTTGAATAAAGCAAAGCCACCTGCATCAAAAGGAATATTTTTAAAGAAGGTTGCCGTAAGCAGCACCATGGGTGCAGGCGTACGCGTAGACCAAGCATCGTTACAGGCAGCTCAATAAGTAGCTTGTAACAAAAAAGAACTTTGGGTCGACTCCCGCTCTTTGGGTGAGAGTCGAACATCAAAGACCGTTGGCGAATGAGTTGCTTGTAAAGAATGAATTCTTAATCCTTGCGAAAGTAAGAGCCAGCGCAGATGGCGACCCTGAAAAGATTTTCACAAGAGTCTTTGTGAACAAATGATCAGACGCTGGTGTGTAACCCCAACTGGAAACAGTTGGTTTTTATGGAGTTAAACCGTGCCTTTGAATGTACAAGACAAAAAAGCGATTGTTGCTGATGTCGGCGCTCAATTGGCTGGAGCCCAAACCGTCGTGCTCGCTGAATACCGTGGTATTCCAGTTGAGCAGTTGACAAAGCTACGTGCTAGCGCACGTGACCAAGGTGTATATCTTCGCGTTTTGAAGAACACATTGGCACGCCGTGCTGCACAAGGCACACAGTTTGAGCCTCTTGCTGATTCGATGGTTGGCCCCTTGATTTACGGCATCTCTGCTGATCCGATTGCTTCGGCAAAAGTATTGCAGGGCTTTGCTAAGACTCAAGATTTGCTAGTCATTAAAGCTGGCTTATACAACGGCAAGTTGTTAGACGTTGCAGGCGTAAAAGCGCTCGCAACAATTCCAAGCCGCGACGAGTTGTTATCTCAGTTGTTAGGTGTGATGTTGGCACCGGTATCTGCGATGGCTCGTGTATTGGGCGCAGTAGCAGCACAAAAGGCAGCTGGAGCACCCGCTCCCGCAGCAGCACCTGTAGCAGAAGCAGCAGCCCCAGCAGCAGTCGTTGCTGAAGCCGCCGCTCCTGAAGCAGCCGCTGAGCCTGCAGCCGCAGCCCCAGAAGCTGGAACAGAAGCAAACGAAACCCCTGCCGCTGAATAAGCGACAGATTAACTATTTAAGTATTAGGAGCTAAAAATGGCGATTACTAAAGAAGAAATCATTGATGCAGTAGGCAGCATGTCTGTTATGGATTTGAACGACTTGGTTAAGGCGTTCGAAGAGAAGTTTGGTGTTTCAGCTGCGGCTATGGCTGTTGCTGGTCCTGCTGGTGCTGGCGGTGGCGGTGCTGCTGCTGAAGAGCAAACAGAATTCACTGTGAACTTGCTCGAAGCTGGCGCAAACAAAGTTTCAGTAATTAAGGCAGTTCGCGAAATTACTGGCCTTGGCTTGAAAGAAGCTAAGGACTTGGTTGATGGTGCACCAAAGCCAATCAAAGAAGCTGTTGACAAGAAAACTGCTGAAGAAGCTAAGAAGAAGCTTGAAGAAGCTGGCGCTAAAGCAGAACTTAAGTAATACAAACTGCGCTAACGCTTCTCAAAAAGGAGCGTTAGCTATGTTGGGTTTGACCATTAGTGGTCAAACCCGATTTCATTTCTGATTGAAATCGGGTTTGCCTTCTGATACGACTGCAGAATGCAAGTTTGGTCGGACACTAGATCGAAACGATTTAGTGTTGTCCGCCAGTGATTGGTAGTGGCCAATCGCCAAATCTTTGTACAGTCGCTGAATTCGGAGATGAAATGAACTATAGCTTCACCGAACGCAAGCGAGTCCGTAAAAGCTTTGCTAAGCGAGTAAATAACCACCAGGTTCCGTACCTGATCGCAACGCAGCTGGAATCCTACGCTAAATTTTTACAGGCTGAAAAGCCAGCAATGTCTCGTCTTACTGAGGGACTTCAAGCTGCCTTTACATCAGCATTCCCAATTGTGTCTAACAATGGCTATGCACGTATGGAATACGTGTCTTACCAGTTATCACAGCCACCATTTGACGTTAAAGAATGTCAACAACGTGGTTACACCTACCACTCTGCCTTACGCGCAAAAGTTCGCTTGATTATTTATGATCGCGAAGCGCCTACTAAGGTTAAAGAGGTAAAAGAGAGCGAAGTCTACATGGGTGAAATTCCACTCATGACAGAAAACGGCTCTTTTGTAATTAACGGTACTGAGCGCGTGATCGTTTCTCAGTTACACCGCTCCCCAGGCGTGTTCTTTGAGCACGATAAGGGCAAGACACACAGCTCAGGTAAGTTGCTGTTCTCAGCACGCATCATTCCTTACCGTGGTTCATGGCTTGATTTCGAATTTGACCCAAAAGATATTCTGTATTTCCGCGTTGACCGCCGTCGTAAGATGCCTGTCACCATTTTGCTCAAAGCAATTGGCTTAAACAACGAACAGATTCTTGCAAACTTCTTTAATTTTGATCATTTTGCATTGACAGCCAATGGCGGCTCTATGGAATTTGTTCCAGAGCGTTTGCGTGGTCAGCTGGCTAACTTTGATGTGCTTGATAAGAATGGCGTTGTAGTCATTCAAAAAGACAAGCGTATCAATGCAAAGCACATTCGTGAACTCGAAGCTGCTAAGACCAAAACAATCGCTGTACCAGATGATTATTTAATTGGTCGTGTAGTTGCACGCAATATTGTTGATCCAGATTCTGGTGAAATCTTGGCTTATGCTAACGATGAAATCACTGAAGAGTTATTGGCTACATTGCGCGATGCAGGCATCAAGCAATTAGAAACTATTTACACCAATGATTTAGATTCTGGCGCGTATATTTCTCAGACATTACGTACTGACGAAACTGCTGATCAAATGGCTGCTCGTATTGCTATTTATCGCATGATGCGTCCTGGTGAGCCGCCAACAGAAGATGCTGTTGAAGCTTTGTTTCAGCGCTTGTTCTATAGCGAAGATACCTACGACTTATCTCGTGTTGGCCGTATGAAGGTCAATAGCCGTCTGAATCGCCCTGAGATGGAAGGTCTCATGGTGCTATCTAACGAAGATATTCTGGACACTATTAAGTCCCTCGTAGATTTACGTAACGGTAAGGGTGAAGTAGACGATATCGATCACTTAGGTAATCGTCGCGTACGTTGCGTCGGCGAATTAGCTGAAAACCAATTCCGTGCTGGTTTGTCACGTGTTGAGCGTGCGGTTAAAGAGCGTCTCGGTCAAGCCGAAACAGAAAACCTCATGCCGCATGACTTGATTAACAGCAAGCCAATCTCTTCTGCGATTCGTGAGTTCTTTGGCTCTTCACAGTTATCCCAGTTTATGGACCAAACCAATCCACTTTCAGAGATCACGCACAAGCGTCGTATTTCTGCATTGGGGCCTGGTGGTTTGACCCGCGAGCGTGCAGGCTTTGAAGTACGCGACGTGCATCCAACCCACTACGGACGTGTTTGCCCAATTGAGACTCCAGAAGGACCAAACATTGGTTTGATCAACTCACTCGCGTTATTTGCACGCTTGAATGAACATGGCTTCCTCGAGACTCCATACCGCAAGGTTTCCAATGGCAAGGTAAGTGATGAAGTGGTTTACCTCTCTGCGATTGAAGAAGCCAAGTATGTGATTGCTCAGGCGAATGCAACGATCGACAAAAATGGCAAGTTGGCTGATGAGTTAGTTTCTGCTCGTGAAGCTGGTGAGACTCTGATGGTTAGCCCAGAGCGCATCAATTTTATTGACGTTGCTCCTAGCCAGATCGTTTCTGCTGCTGCTTCACTCGTGCCATTCTTAGAGCACGATGATGCGAACCGTGCCTTGATGGGTGCGAACATGCAGCGTCAAGCAGTTCCTTGCTTGCGTCCAGATAAGCCATTGGTTGGTACAGGCTTAGAGCGTATTGTTGCTGTTGACTCAGGCACTGTTGTATTAGCTAACCGCGGCGGTATTGTCGATTACGTTGATGCAAACCGTGTGGTGATTCGTGTGAACGATGATGAAACTGCAGCTGGTGAAGTCGGTGTGGATATTTATAACCTCATCAAGTACACCCGTTCAAACCAAAACACTAACATCAACCAACGTCCAATCGTGAAGGTTGGTGATCGCGTTGTACGCGGCGACGTTGTTGCTGATGGCGCATCTACCGACTTAGGCGAGTTAGCTTTGGGTCAAAACATGACTGTGGCATTTATGCCATGGAACGGTTACAACTTCGAAGATTCAATCTTGATCTCTGAGAAGGTTGTTGCCGACGATCGTTACACCTCTATTCATATTGAAGAGTTGTCGGTTGTTGCGCGTGACACTAAGCTAGGTTCAGAAGAAATTACTCGCGATATCTCCAATTTGGCAGAGTCACAACTCTCCCGCCTGGATGAGAGCGGTATTGTTTACATCGGTGCTGAAGTTGAGGCTGGCGACGTATTGGTTGGTAAGGTAACTCCAAAGGGCGAGACTACTCTCACTCCAGAAGAGAAGCTCCTCCGTGCGATCTTCGGTGAAAAAGCATCTGATGTTAAAGATACGTCTTTGCGTGTTCCTTCAGGAATGATTGGTACTGTCATTGATGTTCAAGTCTTCACCCGTGAAGGCATTGAGCGCGATGCACGTGCACAAGCCATTATTCAAGAAGAGTTACAGCGCTATCGTTTGGACTTAAACGACCAGTTGCGTATTGTTGAGGGCGATGCCTTCATGCGTTTAGAAAAGCTGTTGGTTGGCAAGGTTGTTAACGGCGGACCTAAGAAGTTAGCCAAAGGCAGCAAGATCGACAAAGATTACCTGGCTGATTTGGATAAGTACCATTGGTTTGATATTCGTCCAGCAGATGATGATGTTGCTTCTCAAGTTGAAGCAATTAAATCTTCTATTGAAGCCAAGCGTAAGCAGTTTGATGAAGCTTTTGAAGAGAAGCGCACCAAGCTTACCCAGGGCGACGATTTGCAGCCTGGCGTAACCAAAATGGTGAAGGTGTACTTGGCTGTTAAGCGTCGCTTACAGCCTGGTGACAAGATGGCTGGTCGTCACGGTAATAAGGGTGTGGTTTCTAAAATTGCTCCCGCAGAAGATATGCCATTTATGGCTGACGGACGCCCTGTAGACATCGTCTTGAATCCATTGGGCGTTCCTTCCCGTATGAACGTTGGTCAGATCTTGGAAACCCACTTAGGTTGGGCTGCTCAAGGCATTGGCAAGCGCATCGACGAGATGGTTCGTGAGCACGCTAAGCAAACTGAATTACGTAAGTTCTTCAAGCAGCTTTACAACGAAACTGGTCGTATCGAAGACATCGACAACTTCACTGATGAGCAGATCAATGTTTTGGCTGAGAATCTCCGCCAAGGCTTGCCATTTGCAACACCAGTGTTTGACGGTGCTACTGAGTCAGAAATCAGCAGAATGCTTGAGTTGGCGTATCCAGAAGATGTTGCTAAATCTTTGAAGATGACCCCATCACGTCAGCAAATGATTTTGTGCGACGGTCGAACTGGTGATCAATTTGAGCGTCCAGTCACTGTTGGTGTCATGCATGTCTTGAAACTCCACCATTTGGTCGATGACAAGATGCACGCACGTTCAACTGGGCCTTACTCATTAGTAACGCAGCAGCCATTGGGTGGTAAAGCCCAGTTTGGTGGTCAGCGCTTTGGTGAGATGGAAGTTTGGGCCCTCGAAGCATACGGTGCTTCATATGTCTTGCAGGAAATGCTGACAGTGAAGTCCGATGACGTCGCAGGCCGTACCAAGGTTTACGAAAACATCGTCAAGGGCGAGCACACGATTGATGCTGGCATGCCCGAATCCTTCAACGTGCTGGTAAAAGAAATCCGTTCGTTGGGTATTGACATTGACATGGAGCGCAACTGATATGAAAGCATTGCTCGATTTATTTAAGCAAACGCAGGGTGATGAGCAGTTTGATGTCATCAAGATTGGCCTTGCATCTCCTGAGAAAATTCGCTCATGGTCGTTTGGTGAAGTACGCAAACCAGAAACCATCAACTATCGGACTTTTAAGCCCGAGCGTGATGGTTTGTTCTGCGCCAAGATTTTTGGACCAACCAAAGACTACGAGTGCTTATGCGGTAAGTACAAGCGCTTAAAGTTCCGTGGCGTTATCTGCGAGAAGTGCGGTGTTGAAGTAACCCTCGCTAAGGTACGTCGTGAGCGCATGGGCCACATTGAGTTGGCAGCCCCTGTAGCGCACATTTGGTTCTTGAAGTCCTTGCCATCCCGCTTGGGTATGGTTCTCGATATGACATTGCGTGATATTGAGCGCGTTCTCTACTTTGAAGCATATGTAGTCGTTGATCCCGGCATGACTCCTGAAGGCGCAATGAAGCGCGGACAGATTATGTCTGAAGATGAGTACATTGCTAAGACTGAAGAGTATGGTGACGGTGCATTTACTGCCATCATGGGCGCTGAAGGTATTCGTGATCTCTTGCGCGGTATTGATATCGATCGTGAAGTAGAATCGATTCGTGCCGATCTAAAAGCGACCGGCAGTGATGCCAAGATCAAGAAATACGCTAAGCGCTTAAAAGTTCTCGAAGCGTTCCAGACTTCAGGGATTAAGCCTGACTGGATGATCATGGAAGTATTGCCAGTATTGCCACCTGAATTGCGCCCATTGGTGCCATTGGATGGCGGTCGCTTTGCTACCTCTGATTTGAACGACCTCTATCGTCGTGTGATCAACCGTAACAATCGTTTAAAGCGTTTGTTAGAGTTGCGTGCACCAGAGATCATCGTTCGTAACGAAAAACGCATGTTGCAAGAAGCGGTTGACTCATTGCTCGACAACGGTCGTCGCGGTAAGGCTATGACTGGCGCCAATAAGCGTCCTCTCAAGTCCTTGGCTGAGATGATTAAAGGTAAGAGCGGTCGTTTCCGTCAAAACTTGTTGGGTAAACGCGTTGACTACTCAGGTCGTTCAGTCATCGTGGTTGGCCCTACATTGAAATTGCATCAGTGCGGCTTACCAAAATTGATGGCTTTGGAATTGTTCAAACCATTTATTTTCAACAAGCTTGAGACTTTAGGAATTGCAACCACTATTAAGGCTGCGAAGAAAGAAGTTGAGAGCCAGACTCCAATCGTTTGGGACATTCTCGAAGAAGTGATTCGTGAACATCCAATCATGCTCAACCGTGCGCCTACATTGCACCGTCTCGGTATTCAGGCTTTTGAGCCAATGCTGATTGAAGGCAAGGCAATCCAATTGCACCCATTAGTCTGCGCGGCATTTAACGCTGACTTTGACGGTGACCAAATGGCGGTTCACGTTCCTTTGTCGCTCGAAGCACAAATGGAAGCACGTACATTGATGTTGGCTTCGAACAACGTATTGTTCCCAGCTAACGGCGAGCCATCTATCGTTCCTTCACAGGACGTGGTGTTGGGTCTGTACTACGCTACTCGTGACAAGATCAACGGTAAAGGCGAAGGCATGGTTTTCGCCAACATTACTGAAGTAGTGCGCGCATACGAAGCCGGTCAGGTTGAATTAGCCTCACGCGTTGCTGTGCGTATTACTGAGTTTGAGATTGTTGATAAGAAAGCAGAGGGCGATGCCCGTTTTGCTGAAAAAACCAAGATTTACCAAACTTCAGTTGGCCGCGCAATCCTGTCTGAGATTTTGCCTAAAGGCATGTCTTTCGAGGAAATTAACAAGCCTTTGAAGAAAAAAGAAATCTCACGCTTGATCAACACCTCATTCCGTAAGTGCGGATTGCGTGAAACAGTGATCTTTGCTGACCGCCTCTTGCAGTCTGGTTTCCGCTTAGCGACTAATGCCGGTATCTCAGTTGCAATCGACGATATGCTGATTCCTAGCTCAAAAGAGCGCATCATCTCCGAAGCTTCTAATAAGGTTAAGGAATATGACAAGCAGTTCATGTCAGGACTCGTAACCAATCAAGAACGCTATAACAACGTCGTTGATATTTGGGGTGCTGCTGGCGACCAAGTTGGTAAGGCGATGATGGATGAGTTGTCACACGTTGACGTACTCGACCGTAACGGTAAGACTGTGCGTCAAGAATCCTTTAACTCTATCTATATGATGGCGGATTCCGGCGCGCGTGGATCTGCAGCGCAGATTCGTCAGTTGGCTGGTATGCGTGGTTTGATGGCGAAGCCTGATGGCTCCATCATTGAGACTCCAATTACTGCAAACTTCCGTGAAGGCTTGAACGTATTGCAATACTTCATCTCTACCCACGGTGCTCGTAAAGGTTTGGCTGACACAGCGTTAAAGACAGCGAACTCTGGTTACTTGACACGACGTCTATGCGACGTTACTCAAGACCTCGTAGTGATTGAAGATGATTGCGGTGCAACTTCTGGCGTTACTATGAAGGCCCTTGTTGAGGGCGGCGAAATTATCGAGGCATTACGTGATCGTATTTTGGGTCGTGTATGTATCGGTGACATCGTTCACCCTGATACGCAAGAAGTCATTGTTCCTAACGACACATTACTCGATGAAGATCATGTTGATCAAATCGTGGCATTGGGTATCGACGAAGTTAAAGTTCGCACAGTGCTGTCTTGCTTAACTCGTTTCGGCTTATGCGCGAAGTGCTACGGACGTGATTTGGGTCGCGGTGGTTTGGTCAACGTTGGTGAGGCAGTAGGTGTTATTGCTGCTCAGTCCATCGGTGAGCCAGGCACCCAGTTGACGATGCGTACTTTCCACATCGGTGGTGCAGCATCACGGGCATTAGTTGCAAGCAATATTGAAGCCAAGTCTAACGGTACATTGAAGTTCTCCGGCACGATGCGTGTTGTGAAGAACGCGAAGGGCGAGCAGATAGTGATTTCACGTTCTGGCGAAGCCTTGATCGTTGATGACAATGGTCGCGAGCGCGAGCGTCATAAAGTGCCTTATGGTGCAACGCTCTTGTTAAAAGAAGATGCAGCAGTTAAGGCCGGCGCAAGCTTGGCGACTTGGGATCCATTAACACGCCCGATTATTTCTGAGTACGCTGGTACCGCTCGCTTCGATAACGTAGAAGAGGGTGTAACTGTTGCCAAGCAGGTTGACGAAGTTACCGGCCTTTCCACTCTGGTGGTTATTGACGGTAAGCGTCGTTCAGCAGCAAGCAAAGGCGTTCGCCCAATGATCAACCTGGTTGATGCTAAGGGTAACGAAGTCATGATTGCCGGCACCGATCATCCAGTAAACATCGGCCTGCAAGTTGGCGCTTTGATTACTGTCAAGGATGGTCAGAAGGTTGAAGTTGGTGAAGTATTGGCGCGTATTCCAATCGAATCACAGAAGACTCGCGACATTACTGGCGGCTTGCCACGCGTTGCAGAATTGTTCGAAGCACGTTCACCAAAAGATGCAGCTGTATTGGCGAAAGTCACTGGAACAGTCTCCTTCGGTAAAGAAACCAAAGGTAAACAACGTTTGGTGATTACCGATATGGACGGCGAAGCTAATGAATTCTTGATTCCTAAAGAGAAGCAAGTTCTCGTTCATGACGGTCAAGTTGTGAACAAGGGCGAGATGATTGTGGAAGGCCCTGCCGATCCACACGATATCTTGACACTCAGAGGTATTGAAGAGTTGGCTATCTACATCGTTGACGAAGTTCAAGACGTTTACCGTTTGCAAGGCGTGAAGATTAATGACAAGCACATTGAAGTGATCGTGCGTCAAATGTTACGTCGCGTGCAAATTACTGATGGTGGCGATACCGCTTACATCACTGGTGAGCAAGTTGAGCGTTCAAAACTCTACGATGCGAACGATTTAGTGATTGCTGAAGGTAAGCGCCCAGCGCAGTTTGAGAACGTATTACTGGGTATTACCAAGGCGTCCTTGTCGACAGATAGCTTCATTTCAGCAGCTTCTTTCCAAGAAACTACCCGTGTATTGACCGAAGCCGCGATTATGGGCAAGACCGATACACTCCGTGGACTCAAGGAAAACGTCATTATTGGTCGCCTGATTCCTGCTGGTACCGGCTTGTCTTACCGCCGTGCACGCAAGGTCAGAGAGCAATTCGAGCGTGATCGCGCTCAAATGATTGCCGCCGAAGAGGAAGCAATGGCCAATATGCCTGTAGAAATCGAGGCTGAAGTCGTTGCTCCTGCTGGGGAGGCCGATCCGAGCTAATTTAGTCATTCTGGCCTGAAATGGCCAGTTTTTTCCTCATTTGGTTGACGGAAAAGGCTGGCCAAGCTAGAATGCTGAGTTCTACTGATTCAGAAGAAGGTCTTTTTTGACCTAGAAATTGTCTAAGTCATTGATTTTCTTGAAGAAAGCAACAAAGAAGTACTAACCGAGCTATTTTATGCCAACAATTAATCAATTAATACGTAAGCCAAGATCAAGGCTGATCGTTAAAAGCAAAAGCCCTGCACTTGAAAACAGTCCGCAGCGCCGTGGTGTTTGTACACGTGTGTACACAACCACTCCTAAAAAACCTAACTCTGCGCTGCGTAAAGTAGCCAAAGTTCGCTTAACCAATGGTTTTGAAGTCATTTCATACATTGGTGGTGAAGGCCATAACCTCCAGGAACACTCAGTAGTGTTGATCCGCGGTGGTCGTGTAAAGGATTTGCCAGGTGTTCGTTACCACATCGTTCGTGGTTCACTAGACTTGCAAGGGGTTAAAGACCGCAAGCAATCTCGTTCCAAGTACGGTGCTAAGCGCGCTAAGAAAACTGCTTAATTTTTTAAGAATTAAGCAGTTTGAGTTTTTGTAATAAGTCATTTTTTGTCAGACTTAAAAGACAAGTAAGTGGTTGTTCCGTCTAGAAATTTTTTCTAGATAGTAGTGCAACCGGAGCGGGTGATCCAAATGGGTCATCCCTAACTGAACTGAAGGAATAGTTATGCCACGTCGTCGTGAAGTTCCCAAACGGGAAATTTTGCCGGATCCAAAATTCGGTAATGTAGAAGTAGCTAAATTTATGAACGTCCTCATGTTGGACGGCAAGAAATCGGTTGCAGAGCGCATTGTTTACGGTGCCTTTGATCACATCGAGAAAAAAGCTAAAAAAGAGCCGCTTGAAATTTTTTCTACAGCCATGGGCAACGTTAAGCCAATGGTTGAAGTGAAGAGCCGTCGTGTTGGCGGTGCTAACTATCAGGTTCCTGTTGAAGTTCGTCCATCACGTCGTTCTGCTTTAGCTATGCGCTGGGTGCGCGAAGCTGCTAAAAAGCGTGGCGAGAAATCGATGGCTCAACGTTTGGCCAATGAATTATTAGAGGCTGCTGAAGGTCGTGGCGGCGCAATGAAGAAGCGTGAAGAAGTTCACCGTATGGCAGAAGCTAACAAAGCTTTCTCACATTTCCGCTTCTAATCCAATAGTTAAGAAAAGGCACCAACAGTGGCACGTAAAACCCCCATCGACAAATACCGCAATATTGGTATTTCTGCGCACATTGACGCAGGTAAGACAACAACTACAGAACGCGTTTTGTTCTACACCGGCGTGAACCACAAAATCGGTGAAGTGCATGATGGCGCAGCTACCATGGACTGGATGGAGCAAGAGCAAGAGCGTGGCATCACGATTACCTCTGCTGCTACCACCACTTTCTGGAAGGGTATGGCAGGAACAATGCCTGAGCACCGTATCAATATTATTGATACCCCAGGGCACGTAGATTTCACGATTGAAGTTGAGCGCTCAATGCGCGTTTTGGATGGTGCTTGCATGGTTTACTGTGCGGTAGGCGGAGTACAGCCACAATCAGAAACAGTTTGGCGTCAAGCTAACAAGTATCGCGTTCCACGTTTAGCATTTGTAAACAAGATGGACCGTACTGGCGCCAACTTCTTCAAGGTCTATGACCAAATGAAGTTGCGTCTCAAAGCAAATCCAATCTTGATTCAAATTCCAATCGGCGCAGAAGAAAACTTCAAAGGCGTTGTAGACTTAGTCAAGATGAAGGCCATCTATTGGGATGAGGCTTCACAAGGCACTAAGTTTAGCTATGAAGAAATTCCTGCTGAATTAAAGGCGTCAGCTGATGAGTGGCGTGAAAAGATGGTTGAAGCAGCCGCTGAAAGTTCAGAAGAGTTGATGGAAAAGTATCTCGGTGGCGAAGAGCTAACTGAAGATGAAATTAAAGGCGCATTGCGTCAACGCACTATTGCCAATGAAATCATTCCCATGATGTGTGGAACTGCTTTCAAAAACAAAGGTGTTCAGGCAATGTTGGATGCGGTAGTTGAGTTATTACCATCCCCATTGGATGTTCCACCAGTTCCTTGCGAATTGGAAGATGGAACACCTACAACGCGTGAAGCTTCCGATAAGGAAAAATTCTCTGCATTGGCATTTAAGATCATGACTGACCCATTCGTTGGCCAGCTCATCTTCTTCCGCGTTTACTCAGGCGTAATGAAGTCTGGCGACACAATCTACAACCCAATTAAGGGCAAGAAAGAGCGTGTTGGACGTTTGTTGCAAATGCATGCAAACCAACGCGAAGAAATTAAAGAAGTTTATGCGGGCGATATCGCTGCAGCAGTTGGCCTGAAAGACGCAACTACTGGCGAAACATTGTGTGATCCAGACAGCATCGTGATTTTGGAGCGCATGGTATTCCCAGAGCCGGTGATCTCACAGGCTGTTGAGCCTAAAACTAAGCCTGACCAAGAAAAAATGGGTCTGGCTTTGAATCGCTTGGCACAAGAAGATCCTTCTTTCCGTGTTAAGACTGATGAAGAATCAGGCCAAACGATTATTTCCGGAATGGGTGAGTTGCATTTGGAAATTTTGGTTGATCGTATGCGTCGCGAGTTTGGTGTAGAGGCAACCGTTGGTAAGCCACAGGTTGCCTATCGCGAAACAATTCGCAAGGTTTGCGAAGAGATCGAAGGTAAGTTTGTTAAGCAATCCGGTGGTCGCGGCCAATATGGCCACGTCGTATTGAAGCTTGAGCCGCAAGCGCCGGGCAAAGGTTTTGAATTCATTGATGCTATTAAAGGCGGTGTAGTTCCTCGCGAATACATCCCTGCAGTAGAAAAAGGAATTCGTGAAACATTGAACTCCGGTATTTTGGCTGGCTATCCTGTGGTTGATATCAAGGCAACATTGTTCTTCGGTTCATACCATGACGTTGACTCCAATGAAAACGCCTTTAAGATGGCGGGCTCAATGGCATTCAAAGATGGTATGCGAAAAGCAGCTCCAGTATTGCTAGAGCCAATGATGGCTGTTGAAGTAGAAACTCCAGAAGATTTCATGGGTAACGTAATGGGAGACCTCTCATCTCGTCGCGGAATATTACAAGGTATGGATGACATTCCAGGCGGCGGTAAGATCGTCCGCGCTGAAGTGCCGTTGGCAGAGATGTTTGGTTATTCAACTGGCTTGCGCTCGTTGACCCAAGGTCGCGCTACCTACACTATGGAATTTAAGCATTACACCGAAGCACCTAAGAACGTTGCTGAAGCAGTCATGGCTGCTAAAGCGAAGTAATTTATCCACATTATTTTGAATATTGACTAGCTAAAGAAGGCAGACAAAAATGGCAAAAGAAAAATTTGAGCGGACAAAACCGCACGTAAACGTAGGCACCATCGGTCACGTTGACCACGGTAAAACCACCTTAACTGCAGCGATTGCAACCGTGCTCTCTAAGCAATTTGGTGGCGAAGCAAAAGCATACGATCAGATCGATGCTGCTCCTGAAGAAAAAGCCCGCGGTATTACGATTAATACAGCGCACGTAGAGTATGAGACAGCGAATCGTCACTATGCTCACGTTGATTGCCCAGGACATGCTGACTATGTGAAGAACATGATTACTGGTGCTGCGCAGATGGACGGCGCAATCTTGGTTTGCTCTGCAGCTGATGGCCCAATGCCACAAACGCGTGAGCACATCCTCTTGGCACGCCAAGTAGGTGTTCCTTACATCATCGTGTTCTTAAACAAATGCGATATGGTTGATGATGCTGAATTGCTCGAGTTAGTTGAAATGGAAGTTCGTGAACTTCTATCTAAATATGACTTCCCAGGCGATGACACTCCAATCATTCAAGGTTCTGCTAAGTTAGCTCTTGAAGGCGATGAAGGCCCATTGGGTAAAGAAGCCATCATGAAATTGGCTGAAGCACTGGATAGTTATATCCCAACTCCAGAGCGCGCGATTGATGGCGCCTTCTTGATGCCAGTAGAAGACGTGTTCTCAATCTCTGGTCGCGGTACTGTTGTTACCGGCCGTATTGAGCGCGGTATTGTGAAGGTTGGCGAAGAGATTGAAATCATCGGTATCAAGCCAACATTGAAAACCACTTGTACTGGTGTTGAAATGTTCCGCAAATTGCTCGACCAAGGTCAAGCTGGCGATAACGTCGGTATCTTGTTACGCGGTACAAAACGTGAAGAAGTTGAGCGCGGCCAAGTATTGGCCAAACCAGGTTCAATCACCCCACACACTCACTTTACAGCCGAGGTTTACATCTTGGGTAAAGACGAAGGTGGTCGTCATACTCCATTCTTTAACAACTATCGTCCCCAGTTTTACTTCCGTACTACGGACGTAACCGGTTCAATCGAGTTGCCAAAAGACAAAGAAATGGTGATGCCTGGTGATAACGTCACGATTACTGTAAAACTCATCGCACCAATCGCGATGGAAGAAGGTTTACGTTTTGCGATCCGCGAAGGTGGCCGTACTGTTGGCGCCGGTGTGGTTGCAAAGATTTTGGCTTAAGGAAGTAGCAGTAAATAATATTTAGCGGTTTGCTAACCGGTGACGTCAGTGCTGCTGATGTCACCGTGCTCTTTAGATGTATAACGTGGCAGCACCACACCGCTCTTTGGAATTAATATGCAAAACCAAAAAATTCGTATTCGCCTTAAAGCATTTGATTACCGTTTAATCGACCAGTCTGCTGCTGAAATCGTTGATACAGCTAAGCGTACTGGTGCAGTTGTTAAGGGTCCAGTACCTTTGCCAACCCGTATTGAGCGTTTTGATATCTTGCGTTCACCACACGTGAATAAGACATCCCGCGACCAATTAGAGATTCGCACCCATCTTCGTTTGATGGATATCGTTGATCCTACAGAGAAAACGGTTGATGCTTTGATGAAATTAGACCTTCCAGCAGGCGTGGACGTCGAAATTAAGCTGCAGTAATGTATTTTTTCCGGTCTTAGCTATTGCCAAGGCTGGACTTTCGGGATAGAATCTAAGGCTTCGCTGGATTATTTGGGCGAATTTTCAGGTTTTATCAGCATTAAAAACGTTGTAAGTTATTGATTTAGAAGTACTTTTACTTGTAAATCACTTAAATTAATTTTGCCGACCAATCGAAGTCGGCGTGGAGCATGAATATGAGCTTAGGCTTAATCGGCCGCAAGGTCGGCATGACCCGTCTATTTACGGACGAAGGGGATTCAATTCCTGTGACCGTAATCGACGTGAGCGATAACAGAATCGCTCAAATCAAGACCCAGGCAACTGATGGCTATGACGCTATCCAGTTGGCACATGGCACACGTAGAGCTACTCGCGTTACCAAATCAATGGCTGGTCACTTTGCTAAAGCAGGTGTGATGGCTGGTAACGGGCTTAACGAGTTCCAATTAGACGCAGCAAAAATCGCTGAAATGACACCAGGACAAGTCATTACTGCTGAAGCTGCTTTTACAACAGGCCAAAAAGTAGATGTGCAAGGCGTATCTATCGGTAAAGGTTACGCAGGCACTATCAAGCGTTATCACTTTGCTTCTGGTCGTGCTTCTCACGGTAACTCTCGTTCACACAACGTACCAGGTTCTATCGGTATGGCACAAGATCCAGGTCGTGTTTTTCCAGGTAAGCGCATGACTGGCCACCTTGGTGACGTTACCAAAACAGTTCAAAATTTAGTCATCGCACGCATTGATGCAGAACGTAATCTCATCATGGTTAAAGGCGCCATTCCAGGTGCCCCAGGCGGTAAGGTCATTGTTACTCCAGCGGTGAAAACACCGTTGAAGAAGAAATAAGGAGAGCGAATATGGAACTTAAGCTTCTCCAAGACAACGGTACTTTAGGTGCGGGCGTACAAGCTTCACCAGAAGTATTCGAGCGTGAATATAACGAAGCATTGGTACACCAAGTTGTAGTGGCTTACCAAGCAAATGCACGTAGCGGTAACCGTGCACAAAAAGACCGTGAGCAAGTTAAGCACACAACTAAGAAACCTTGGCGTCAAAAAGGTACTGGTCGTGCACGTGCTGGTATGAGCTCTTCCCCGCTGTGGCGTGGAGGCGGCCGTATATTCCCAAATTCTCCAGAAGAGAATTTCAGCCAAAAAGTAAACAAGAAAATGTACCGCGCTGGTATGAGATCTATTTTGTCTCAGTTAGCACGCGAAGGTCGTTTGAATGTTGTTGATCAATTTAATCTTGATGCTCCTAAGACCAAAGCATTAGCTGACAAAGTTAAAGCAATGGGCTTAGATTCAGTCTTGATCATCGTTGATCAGGTTAGCGAGAATTTGTACTTGGCATCACGCAACTTGCATAAGGTTGCCATCTGTGAGCCGCAGCATGCTGATCCATTAGCTTTGGTTCAATACAAAAAAGTATTGGTAAGCAAAGCTGCGATCGCAAAAATTGAGGAGTTGCTGAAATGAGCCAAGTCCGTAAAAACGATCACAACCTAATGAAGGTTCTGCTTGGTCCTGTTATCTCTGAAAAAGCGACTATGGTTGCAGAGAAAAACGAACAAGTAGTTTTCCAAGTAGCTCGCGATGCAAACAAGAGCGATGTAAAACAAGCAGTTGAATTGCTCTTCAAAGTGCAAGTTGACTCAGTTCAAATCGTGAATCAAAAGGGTAAGCCTAAGCGCTATGGCCGTTTTGAAGGTCGTCGTGACCACACTAAGAAGGCCTATGTGAATTTGAAGCCAGGTCAAGAAATTAACTTTGAAGCGGAGGCGAATTAATCATGCCTTTGATGAAGACAAAACCGACCTCACCAGGTCGCCGCTCAATGGTCAAGGTGGTCAATCCTGACCTGCATAAAGGTAAGCCTTTTGCAGCGTTGGTAGAGCCACAATTCCAAAAAGCAGGTCGTAACAATAATGGTCATATCACTACCCGTCATAAAGGTGGTGGTCATAAGCATCACTATCGTGTTGTGGATTTCAAGCGCAACGACAAAGATGGTATTCCAGCAAAAGTTGAGCGCTTAGAATACGATCCAAACCGCAGTGCCAATATTGCATTGATCGTGTTTGCCGATGGCGAGCGTCGTTATATTCCGGCTGCTAAAGGTATGACTGTTGGCCAAGCAATCATGAATGGTTCTGAAGCCCCAATCAAATCTGGTAATAACTTGCCGATACGCAATATTCCAGTGGGTAGCACTATTCACTGCGTAGAAATATTGCCAGGTAAAGGTGCTCAAGTAGCACGTTCTGCCGGCGGTTCTGCAGTACTACTGGCTCGCGAGGGTGTATACGCTCAAGTGCGTTTGCGCTCTGGTGAAGTTCGCCGCGTTTTAATTGAGTGCCGCGCCACTATTGGTGAAGTTGGCAACGAAGAGCACAGCTTACGTGTTATTGGTAAAGCTGGTGCAAATCGCTGGCGTGGTATTCGCCCAACTGTTCGCGGTGTGGCAATGAACCCAGTAGATCACCCACACGGTGGTGGTGAAGGTAAGACAGGCGAAGGCCGTGTACCTGTATCTCCATGGGGCACTCCAACCAAAGGTTATCGTACACGTCGTAATAAGCGTACAACATCGATGATCGTTCAACGCCGTCAAAAGCGCTAAGCGATTAAGGAAAAATAGATATGACACGTTCAGCTAAAAAAGGCCCATTTTGCGAAGCCAGCTTAGTAAATAAAGTTGAAGTCGCACAAGCCAACAAAGACAAAAAGCCGATCAAAACTTGGTCACGCCGTTCAACGATTCTTCCAGACTTTATCGGTCTGACAATCGCTGTTCACAACGGTCGTCAACACGTTCCGGTTTATGTATCAGAAAACATGGTGGGTCATAAGTTAGGCGAATTTGCCTTGACCCGTACTTTCAAAGGTCACGCTGCTGACAAGAAAGTTGTGAAGAAGTAAGGGGATGATGATGGAAGTTAAAGCTATTCACAAGAGCGCCCGCATTTCAGCGCAAAAGACACGTTTGGTCGCTGACCAAATTCGTGGTTTGCCGATTGCTCGCGCATTAAACATTTTGAATTTCAGCCCTAAAAAAGCTGCCTTCATTGTGAAAAAAGTAGTTGAATCAGCGATTGCAAATGCTGAACACAATAAAGGCGCAGACATTGATGAGCTCAAGGTATCAACAATCATTGTTGATAAAGGAACATCCTTGAAACGTTTCACAGCACGCGCTAAGGGTCGTGGCAATCAAATTGAAAAACAAACTTGTCACATTAGCGTGACCTTGAGTAACTAAGGAAAGATATGGGCCAAAAGATAAACCCCACCGGATTCCGACTCGCGGTAACGAAGAATTGGACATCACGTTGGTATGCAAACAATACTGACTTCGCAAAGATGCTGAAAGAGGACGTAGATGTCCGCATCTATCTGAAGAAAAAGCTAAAGAATGCATCCGTTAGCAAAGTCATCATTGAGCGTCCTGCAAAGAACGCGCGCATTACTATTTACAGCTCACGTCCAGGTGTAGTTATTGGTAAAAAAGGCGAGGACATTGAAGTTCTCCGTCGTGAACTCCAAAAGCGTATGGGCGTTCCAGTACATGTAAATATCGAAGAAATCCGTAAGCCAGAAGTTGACGCACAATTGATCGCTGACTCTATTACTCAGCAGTTAGAAAAGCGCATTATGTTCCGCCGCGCAATGAAGCGTGCAATGCAAAGTGCTATGCGTCTTGGTGCGCAAGGGATCAAGATCATGTCGTCTGGTCGCTTGAATGGTGCTGAGATTGCTCGTCGCGAATGGTATCGTGAAGGCCGTGTTCCACTTCATACATTGAAGGCTGATATTGATTACGCAACATCAGAAGCTGAAACAACGTACGGCATCATTGGTGTAAAAGTTTGGGTTTATAAAGGCGACACATTGGGTCGTGGTGCTGATGCTCCAGCAGCTGCTCCATCTATTGAGCCTGCTGCCGAAGAAAAGAAAACTCGTCGTGCTCCAAGCAAAACAGCTGCTCGTAAACCAGCTGCCGGAACCGATAAGCCATTAGTTGCTGCTAAGCCAGCAATCAAGCGTGTGCGTAAGGTTGAAGCACCTGCCGCAGATACGCAGAAGTCAGGAGAGTAAGCATGCTACAACCAAAGCGTCGCAAGTATCGTAAGGAACAAAAAGGCCGTAACACTGGCGTGGCAACACGTGGTAGTTCTGTAGCCTTTGGTGACTTTGGATTGAAGGCCGTTGGCCGCGGTCGTTTAACTGCTCGTCAAATCGAGTCAGCACGTCGCGCAATGACCCGTCATATTAAACGTGGTGGCCGTATCTGGATTCGTATTTTCCCAGATAAGCCAATTTCACAAAAACCTGCTGAAGTACGTATGGGTAACGGTAAAGGTAACCCAGAGTACTACGTAGCTGAAATTCAACCAGGCAAAGTGCTTTACGAGATGGATGGTGTGGATGAGACTTTGGCGCGCGAAGCTTTCAAGCTTGCTGCCGCTAAATTACCTTTGCAAACCACTTTCGTGATTCGCCACTTAGGTTGATCGGGATAGAGATTATGAAAAATAAAGAATTAGCAGCTAAAGATCTGACTGGCTTGAATGCAGAATTGACAGAGCTCTTAAAGACTAACTTTAAGCTCCGTATGCAAAAAGGCACTCAGCAACTCACTAATACCAGCCAATTGGGTAAGACTAAGCGCGACATCGCTCGCGTGAAGACTTTTATTACCCAAAAGACTGCACAGAAATAAGGAAAAAGGGATATGACAGAATTATCTAAACCCTTGCGCCGCACCCTCGTGGGCCGTGTTGTTAGCGACAAAATGCAAAAAACTGTGACGGTATTGGTTGAGCGTCAAGTTAAGCATCCGGTGATTGGTAAATACGTTGGCCAGTCCAAAAAGTACCATGCTCATGACGAAGCTGGCACATACAAGATGGGTGATACCGTTGAAATTGCTGAATCTAAGCCAATTTCACGTACAAAATCTTGGGTTGTGACCCGTTTAGTAGAGGCTTCAAAGGGTATTTAAGGGATTTTGGTGGAAATTCTCCCCAAATCCCTGTTTTACGTAGTAGAATAGAAGGCTTCTCTGGTTTTATTGGAGAAGCAGTGTTTTTCATTAATTCCGGGTTTTAACTTTCGTTAAAGCCCCTAGACGGAACCAAGACTGTTTGCCTTTGGCTAATAAGTTGGGGATTAGAAATGATACAAACCGAAAGTAGATTGCAGGTCGCCGATAACACAGGCGCCAGTGAAGTTTTGTGCATCAAGGTATTGGGCGGCTCTAAGCGTCGTTACGCCAGTATCGGTGATGTCATCAAAGTCAGCGTTAAGTCAGCTGCTCCACGTGGCCGTGTAAAAAAAGGCGATATTTATAACGCTGTAGTGGTGAGAACAGCTAAGGGTGTTCGCCGTCCAGACGGTTCATTGATTAAGTTCGATGCAAACGCTGCGGTATTGCTCAACGCTAAATTAGAGCCAATTGGCACACGTATCTTTGGACCAGTTACACGCGAATTGCGTACTGAAAAGTTCATGAAGATCGTTTCTCTCGCCCCCGAAGTGATTTAAGAGGCTGATATGAAAAAGATTCGTAAAGGTGATTCTGTAGTTTTATTGACTGGCCGCGATAAAGGCAAGCAAGGAACTGTAACGGACGTTCTCGAAAACAAATTAGTGATCGAAGGCGTGAATATTTATAAAAAGAGCGTTAAGCCAAACCCAGCAGCTGGTGTAACCGGCGGCATGATTGACAAGACGATGCCTGTTCACATTTCTAATGTGGCTTTGGTTGACGGTAACGGCAAACCATCACGTGTTGGTATCAAACTCGTTGATGGTAAAAAACAGCGTTTCCTCAAAACCACTGGCGCAACCTTAAGCGCATAAGGGGCACGGAGAAATTATGAGCACACGTTTTCAAGAACACTATCAACAAAAAGTTGTTGCTGATTTGATTACCAAGTTTGGTTACAAGTCTGCAATGGAAGTTCCGCGCATTACCAAAGTAACCCTGAATATGGGCTTGGGCGATGCAGTGAACGACAAGAAAATTATCGAAAATGCAGTTGGCGATTTAACTAAGGTTGCAGGCCAAAAGCCGGTAGTAACTAAAGCTAAAAAAGCGATTGCAGGTTTCAAAATTCGTCAAGGCTACCCAATCGGTGCCATGGTGACATTGCGTGGTCAACGCATGTACGAATTCTTGGATCGTTTTGTTACTGTTGCATTGCCACGCGTACGTGACTTCCGCGGCATCTCCGGTAAAGCATTTGATGGCCGTGGTAACTACAACATCGGCGTTAAAGAACAGATCATTTTCCCTGAAATCGAATACGACAAGATTGATGCCCTGCGTGGTCTCAATATCAGTATTACGACGACTGCTAAAACCGACGAAGAAGCAAAAGCTTTGTTGGCAGCATTCAAATTCCCTTTCCGCAATTAAGAGGCTAACGTGGCAAAACTATCCCTGATTGAGCGCGAGAATAAGCGCGCAAAAACTGTAGAGAAGTACGCTGTAAAGCGTGCTGAACTCAAAGCGATCATTGCTGATCAATCCCGCAGCGATGAAGAGCGCTATGAAGCTCGCTTGAAGCTACAGGCACTTCCACGTAACGCAAGCCCGATTCGTCAAAGAAATCGTTGTTCATTAACCGGTCGCCCACGTGGCACATTCCGTAAGTTCGGTTTGGCCCGTAGCAAGATTCGCGAAATCGCCTTCCGTGGCGAAATCCCCGGTTTAACCAAGGCCAGCTGGTAAGCGGCGAAAGAATTAGGAGAACTCATGAGTATCAGCGATCCAATCGCCGACATGTTGACCCGGATCCGCAATGCGCAAGCAGTGCAGAAGCCCGTAGTCTTGATGCCGTCGTCAAAAGTTAAAGTAGCCATCGCAAAAGTATTGCAAGACGAAGGCTATATCGAAAGTTTCGAAATCAAAGGTGAAGCAGCTAAGCCAGTGCTCCACATTGATCTCAAATACTATGCAGGCCGTCCTGTTATTGAGCGTATTGACCGTGTATCTACACCAAGTCTACGTATCTATAAAGGTCGCCATGACATTCCAGAAGTAATGAATGGCTTGGGCATTGCAATTATTTCAACCCCTCAAGGCGTAATGACAGACCGTAAAGCACGTGCAACAGGCGTGGGCGGCGAAGTTATTTGCTACGTAGCTTAAGGAGAGAAATATGTCCCGCGTAGGTAAATCACCAATTACAGTTCCTAAGGGAGCTGAGATCAGCATCAACGGTGCAAACATTACTGTTAAAGGCCCATTGGGCACCTTGACACATAACCTGCACCCTTCTGTTGGTTTAAAGCAAGCAGATGGCGTATTGACAGTGGTTGTCAATAACGACTCACCAGAGGCTGGCGCGCAGTCAGGCACAGCACGTGCTTTAGTTAACAACATGGTTGTTGGCGTAACTGCTGGCTTTGAGCGCAAGCTCAGCTTGGTAGGCGTTGGTTACCGTGCTGCTGCACAAGGCGAAACATTGAAGTTGCAGTTAGGTTTCTCACACGACATTATTTATAACCTACCAAAGGGTGTAAAAGCTGAGACTCCAACGCAAACCGAAATCATTATTAAAGGCTTCAACAAGCAGCAAGTTGGCCAGGTCGCAGCTGAAGTTCGTGCTTACCGTTCACCAGAGCCATACAAAGGCAAGGGTGTTCGATACGTCGACGAAGTTGTGCATCTAAAAGAAACTAAGAAGAAGTAAGCGAGATTAGAAAATGAATAAAGACGAATCCAGACAAAGACGTGCTCGGCAGACTCGTATTCGCATTGCCGAAGCATTGGCAAATCGCTTAACAGTTATCCGTAGCAATTCACATATTTCTGCGCAGGTTTATAGCCCATGTGGAACCAAAGTTGTAGCAGCTGCTTCAACAATGGAAAAAGATTTGCGCCAAGCAATCAAAAATGGCGGCAACGCTGAAGCTGCAAAACAAGTTGGCAAGTTAGTTGCTGAGCGTGCTGTTAAAGCAGGCATTGTTGATGTTGCTTTTGATCGTTCCGGTCATCGTTATCACGGCCGTATTAAGGCCTTAGCTGAAGCTGCGCGTGAAGCCGGCCTGAAGTTCTAATAGGGTTTAGGAAAAAACATGGCAAAAATGCAAACTAAGATGCAAAACGAAGAGCGTGATGATGGTCTTCGCGAGAAGATGATCGCTGTTAATCGTGTTACTAAAGTGGTTAAGGGCGGTCGTATTCTCGGCTTCGCTGCACTCACTGTAGTTGGCGATGGCGATGGCCGCATCGGCATGGGTAAAGGCAAATCAAAAGAAGTTCCAGTTGCCGTTCAAAAGGCAATGGATGAAGCTCGTCGCAAGATGATCAAAGTTTCCTTGCGTAAAGGTACTTTGCAACACACTGTTACTGGTCAACATGGCGCATCACGCGTTTTGATTTCTCCAGCTAAAGACGGTACTGGAATTATTGCCGGCGGTCCAATGCGCGCGATTTTCGACGTAATGGGCGTAACCAACGTTGTTGCTAAGTCACTCGGTTCTACAAACCCATACAACTTAGTTCGCGCAACGATTGATGGTTTAAGCAAGATGAGTACTCCTGCTGAGATTGCTGCTAAGCGCGGTAAGTCAGTTGAAGAGATTCTCGGCTAAGACTAAAAGATTAGGAATCTACAAATGACAAAATCTAACTCTAAAGTCAAACTGCAGCTAGTACGCAGCTTGATCGGTACACGCGAAAGCCATCGTGCAACTGTCCGTGGCTTAGGCCTTGGTCGCATCAATTCTGTTTCTGAATTGGAAGACACACCAGCTGTACGCGGCATGATTAATAAAGTTTCTTATCTAGTTAAAGTCCTTGGTTAATAACTAGCAAGTAAATAGGCGAATAATATGCAACTTAATACACTCAAACCCGCAGAGGGCTCCAAGAAAAATCGTCGTCGCGTTGGTCGCGGCATTGGTTCTGGTCTTGGTAAAACTGCTGGCCGTGGTCACAAAGGTCAAAAATCCCGTTCCGGTGGTTTCCACAAGGTTGGATTTGAAGGCGGGCAAATGCCGATGTATCGTCGTTTGCCAAAACGCGGCTTCGTATCTTTGACACGTCGTCACGTTGGTCAAATTACTTTGAATGACTTGGCAAAAATCAATTTGCCAGAAGTAGACTTGTTAGTTTTGAAGGCACATGGTTTTGCTGGTGAACAAATCAACTCAGTTAAGGTTGTTAAAACTGGCGAACTCAAGATTGCTGTAACCCTCAAAGGTATTACAGCTACTGCCGGTGCAAAAGCAGCTATCGAAGCGGCTGGCGGCAAATTGCTTGAAGTAGCTTAATAGGTCTTTTTACTTAATATGGCATTAGCACCTACCACTAACCTAGGCACTGCAGCGGCAGGAGGCAAGTTTGGCGAATTACGTCAACGCTTGATTTTCTTGGTGTTGGCTTTGCTCGTGTTCCGTTTGGGTGCCCATATTCCAGTTCCAGGTATCGATCCCGACCAATTGGCTCAATTATTTTCAGATCAAAAAGACGGTATCTTGGGGATGTTCAACTTGTTCTCAGGCGGCGCTTTATCGCGCTTCACTGTGTTTGCCTTGGGAATCATGCCTTACATCTCTGCATCGATCATCATGCAGTTAATGACCATTGTTCTCCCATCTTTAGAAGCTCTGAAAAAAGAGGGCCAAGCAGGTCAGCGCAAGATTACTCAATACACCCGTTATGGCACCGTGCTATTGGCAACTTTCCAGGCCTTGGGAATCTCAGTTGCTTTGCAAGCTCAGCCTGGCTTGGTATTAAATCCAGGCTTGATGTTTGAACTCAATACTGTTGTGACCTTAGTCACTGGTACGATGTTCTTGATGTGGCTTGGTGAGCAAATTACTGAGCGCGGTCTTGGTAATGGCATTTCTATCATTATTTTTGGCGGCATTGTTTCTGGATTGCCAAGCGCATTAGCTAGCTTGTTAGAGTTAGTTCGTACTGGTTCGATGAATATTATTTCTGCATTGCTCATCGTTGTGATTTGCGTGGCAGTGACCTATTTTGTAGTGTTTGTAGAGCGCGGTCAGCGCCGTATCTTAGTGAACTACGCTAAGCGTCAAGTAGGCAACAAGGTTTATGGCGGTCAATCTTCCTACTTCCCATTGAAGTTAAATATGGCAGGCGTTATTCCTCCTATTTTTGCTTCTTCAATTATTTTGTTCCCTGCAACGATTGCTGGCTGGTTTACATCAGGCGAGCCAACTAATATGTTTAGCAGAATTATTAAAGACTTGGCTGCTACTTTGGCCCCAGGTCAACCCGTGTACACCATTCTGTATGCGGCAGCGATTATTTTCTTCTGCTTTTTCTATACCGCTTTGGTATTTAACAGCCGTGATACTTCTGAGAACCTCAAGAAGAGTGGTGCGTTTGTTCCCGGTATTCGTCCAGGCGACCAAACCGCACGCTATATCGATAAGATCTTGGTGCGTTTGACATTGGCCGGTGCAATTTATATGGTTTTGGTTTGCTTGTTGCCAGAATTTTTAGTGTTGAAGTACAACGTGCCGTTTTATTTCGGTGGTACTTCCTTGTTGATTATTGTTGTTGTTGCGATGGATTTCATGGCTCAAGTTCAGTCATTCGTGATGCAGCAGCAGTATGGCTCTTTGATGAAAAAAGCCAACTTTAATATGGGCGCCTAACTGAATGTCTAAAGACGATGCAATTCAGATGGCGGGTGAGATTGTTGAGAATTTGCCGAACGCAATGTTTCGCGTGAAGCTTGAAAACGGACATGTAGTTCTAGGGCACATTTCTGGAAAGATGCGGATGCATTACATCCGTATTTTGCCGGGAGATAAGGTAACAGTGGAGATGACTCCTTACGACCTGACACGCGCCAGAATTATATTCCGGGCGAAGTAAAGATTTAGTAGTACCTATTTTTAAGAGGTGAGTTATGAAAGTTTTAGCATCCGTTAAGTGTATTTGCAGAAATTGCAAGATCATTAAGCGCAAACGTGTTGTGCGTGTGATCTGTTCTTCAGACGCACGTCATAAGCAGCGTCAAGGCTGATCTAGTTAATTAAGAGGAAATCTCATGGCACGTATCGCTGGGGTAAACATCCCAAATCATCAACACACTGTCATTGGTTTGACAGCAATTTTTGGCATTGGCACAACTCGTGCTCGCAAAATTTGCCAAACCACAGGTGTGGCTATTGATAAAAAAATCAAAGATCTTACTGACGCCGACTTGGAAAAGTTGCGTGATGAAGTAGGTAAGTTCATCACCGAGGGTGATCTTCGTCGCGAAGTAACTATGAGCATCAAGCGTTTGATGGACTTAGGTTGCTACCGTGGCGTACGTCATCGTAAGGGCCTGCCTGTACGTGGACAGCGTACTAAGACCAATGCGCGTACCCGTAAGGGCCCACGCAAGTCTGGCGTGCAACTGAAGAAATAATCAAGAAAGTTTATTGACATGGCAAAACAACAATCCGCTTCTGCTGCTTCACAGCGCACTCGCAAGAAGGTTAAAAAGAACGTTGCTGACGGTATCGCGCACGTTCACGCTTCTTTTAATAACACCATTATTACGATCACTGATCGTCAAGGAAATGCGCTTTCATGGGCAACCTCTGGCGGCCAGGGCTTCAAGGGTTCCCGTAAATCAACACCTTTTGCTGCTCAGGTAGCCGCAGAAGTTGCTGGTAAGGCAGCTGTTGAATGCGGTATTAAGAACCTGGAAGTTCAGATCAAGGGTCCAGGCCCTGGTCGTGAATCAGCAGTTCGTGCATTGAACTCTTTGGGAATCAAGATCACTGAGATTCAAGACGTTACTCCAGTCCCACACAATGGTTGCCGTCCTCCAAAGCGTCGTCGTATTTAAGCTGTGGAGTTAGTAGTAAAAAGTTGAGTAGTTTTTTATTTAAAGCCCACTGTTCATCTGATTTAAAGGGTGAACTCACCGCTGGTCGCAAGACTGCGGCAAAGAAAGGAAAGCATCGTGGCACGTTACTTAGGGCCTAAGGCCAAATTAGCACGTCGGGAAGGTACCGACTTATTTTTAAAGAGCGCACGTCGCGCCCTGTCAGACAAGTGCAAGTTAGATACTAAGCCTGGTCAACATGGTCGTACGTCTGGCTCAAGAACATCAGATTACGGTAATCAATTGCGTGAAAAGCAAAAGGTTAAACGTATTTACGGCATTTTAGAGCGTCAATTCCGTCGTTACTTCGCAGAAGCTGAGCGTCGTAAGGGCAATACTGGTGAAACATTGCTCCAGTTGCTTGAGTCACGTCTCGACAACGTGGTTTATCGCATGGGATTTGGTTCAACACGCGCAGAAGCACGTCAGCTGGTTTCTCATTGCGCAATTTTGCTCAATGGTAGCCCAGTGAATATCCCATCAATTCAGGTTAAGCCTGGCGATGTGGTTGCTATTCGTGAAAAAGCGAAGAAGCAAACGCGTATTACAGAATCACTCAATTTAGTTCAGCAAATGACTGCTATTAGCTGGGTTTCAGTTGACGCAGGCAAGCTGGAGGGAACTTTCAAGCAAGTGCCAGACCGCGAAGAAATTAGCGGTGAAATTAATGAAAGTTTGATCGTTGAATTGTATTCACGCTAATTAGGCACTATCAAGGAAAAAATATGCAAACAAATTTGCTCAAGCCAAAAATTATTTCTGTTGAAGCGCTTTCCGCCAACCAAGCTAAGGTTGTTATGGAGCCGTTCGAGCGTGGCTATGGCCACACACTCGGAAATGCATTACGTCGTGTACTTTTGTCCTCGATGGTTGGTTATGCGCCAACTGAAGTAGCAATTGCAGGTGTAGTTCATGAATATTCCACCTTAGATGGCGTTCAAGAGGACGTAGTTAATCTCCTGCTCAATCTCAAAGGTATCGTATTTAAGTTGCAGTCACGTGATGAAGTGACTATCAATTTGCGTAAAGAAGGCCCAGGCGTCGTTACAGCAAAAGATATCGATTTGCCACACGATGTAGAAATCATTAATCCTGATCATGTGATCGCTCACTTATCTGCAGGTGGTAAGTTAGATATGCAGATCAAGGTTGAAAAAGGCCGTGGCTATGTCCCAGGTAACGTGCGTCAATACAACGACGAAACTACTAAGATCATCGGTCGTATCGTATTGGATGCCTCATTTAGCCCAGTAAGTCGTGTTAGCTATGCTGTTGAATCTGCTCGTGTTGAACAACGTACCGACCTCGATCGTCTCGTAATGACTATCGAAACAAACGGAGTATTGTCGCCTGAGGAAGCAATTCGTCAAGCAGCAACTATTTTGGTTGACCAGTTGGTTGTATTCGCAGCTCTTGAGAGCAGCGAAGTTTCTGGTGATCTCGCACCAAGCCGCTCCTCAATGGTTGATCCAATGTTGATGCGTCCGGTTGACGATCTCGAGCTCACAGTTCGCTCTGCAAACTGCTTGAAGGCTGAGAATATTTACTACATCGGTGACTTGATTCAACGTACAGAGAATGAATTGTTGAAGACGCCTAATTTGGGTCGTAAGTCTTTGAATGAAATTAAAGACGTATTGGCTGCTCGTGGTTTAAGTCTTGGCATGAAACTCGAAAGCTGGCCTCCAGCTAACCTCGAGAAATAATTAGAAAGGAAGCATCATGCGTCACGGAAACGGCTTACGCAAACTAAATAGAACATCTTCACATCGCTTGGCGATGCTACGAAACATGTCCAATTCTCTTTTGGAGCACGAAGTGATTAAAACCACTTTGCCAAAAGCAAAAGAATTGCGCATGGTTGTTGAGCCTTTAATTACCTTAGGCAAAAAAGACAACTTGGCAAACCGTCGCTTGGCATTCAATCGCACACGTGATCGCGATATCGTGACTAAACTCTTCACAGAGCTTGGTCCACGTTATGCAACGCGTCCAGGTGGCTACCTTCGTATTTTGAAGTTTGGCTTCCGTCATGGCGACAATGCGCCAATGGCACTGGTTGAGTTGCTTGATCGTCCAGAAGTTGATGAAACAGCAGCTACGGTTGAAGAGGCTTAAGTCTCACAGCCATTTCAAAAGCCAGGCTTCGGTCTGGCTTTTTTCATTAATAGGTTTATAAATACGGTATGCCTCAAAACCTCTCAGTCAATCCCAATCAGCTTCTGGTAGTGGTGACTGCTCTGCCGAGTATAGAGGCTGCTACAGCCTTAGCTAAAGCCCTGGTTGAGGCACATCTTGCTGCCTGTGTTCAGATGAATGAAGGGATTTATTCAATCTATCGTTGGGAAGGAAGGGTTTGCGAGGAGCAAGAAGTTCTCTTGTCTGCAAAAACGATGTCTCATCAATGGGAAGAGATCTGCGCATTCATCAAAGAAAGTCATCCTTATGATCTTCCTGAGATTTTGGCTTTTTCACCAGAGCAATACGACCAGCAATATGCTCGGTGGGTAAGGTCTGAGGTAAATTCAAAGGTATGAGATTGTCTTACTTTCTGACAAATTTTTTTGGGCTATTACTGCTCTTATCGACGCATGTATTTGCAGCGCCAGATTTTTTGCCGCCAGAAAAAGCTTTCCGCGTAGAAGCCACATGGTCAGCAAACTCTAATCAACTTGAGATTGAATTTATTCCTGCTAAGGGTTATTACATCTATCAGGAGTCGCTTCAATTTAATGTGGGTGTAGAGGCTTCTAAGCTATATAAAATAAGCCCCTATCTGCCATTAGGCATTGAAAAGTTTGATGAAACTTTTCAGAAAAAAATGCAGATTTATAAGCAGCCATTGATAGTGCTGTTGGATGTAAAGCCAGAAGTAGGAAAACCACTTCATATTGAAGTTGGTCTGCAGGGCTGTGCAGAAGCCGGTATTTGTTATCCACCCATGACTTTAAAGTTTTTGTTAGCTGCGCCTGGGGTTAAAGCAGCACCAATACCAGAAGCTCTTGAAGGTTCACAAAAGATCACTCAGTCCAAGGCTGAATTTAGCCTGACTGATTTATGGCGCAATCGAGATGACGTTAATGCGATTAGCCGCTTTTTAGCAAACACTTCTACAGCTTATTTATTCTTGGCTTTCTTTGTGTTGGGCCTTGCATTGGCGTTTACGCCTTGTGTTTTACCAATGCTCCCAATTCTCTCTAGCGTGATCTTTGGTTCGCAAGGTGGTAAAGCGATTTCTAAGGGGCGTGCAAGCCTCTTGGCACTCTCTTATGTCCTGGGCATGGCTTTGGTCTATGCCTTGGCCGGAACCTTGATGGCCGCCCTAGGCGGTAGCGTACAAAGGGTTTTACAAAGCCCAGTTGCATTGGCTGCCTTTGCTTTATTGCTATTAGCCCTCTCAGGTAGCTTATTTGGGTTGTATGAGCTTCGTTTGCCGCATTCATGGCACCAGCAGGTTGATCGTCTGGCAGGACGTCAAAAGGGCGGTAGCGTCTTTGGCGCCTTCGCTTTAGGCGGAATCTCCACTTTAGTGGCCAGCCCCTGCATCACGGCACCATTAGCAGGCGTATTGGCATTTATTGCCCAAACTGGATCTATGTCTTTAGGTGCTGGATTACTTTTTGTCATGGCCTTGGGAATGGGCTTGCCGCTCCTCTTTATTGCCATTGAGGCACGCGTTTTGATTCCTTCGACCGGTATTTGGATGGTTTGGTTACAGCGCACCTTGGGGGTGTTGCTCGTGGCAACCGCAGCCTGGATAGCCTCTCCATTGTTGGGGCAGAAGGATGTCAGTGGGTCTGTCAAAATAATCAATGGACAAAAAATTCATCAAGTTGGTGATTTATCTTTCGTAGTGATCCACTCTCTGGAAGAGCTTGATGCACAGCTTCGTCAGGCAAAGCAAGAGCAAAAATTGGTATTACTCGATTTCTATGCTGATTGGTGTATCAGTTGCAAAGAGATGGAGATCAATACTTTTGCCAACTCAGAAGTGAGTAAAGAGTTAAAACAATTTATTTTGTTGCAGGCTGATGTGACCGCGAATAGCCCTGAAAACCAAGCATTACTAAAGCGCTTTGGTTTATTCGGCCCGCCAGGTATTTTGTTCTTTAATCTCAACTCTGAAGAACAAAAAGATCAACGCTTGATTGGCTATATGCCACCCCAACGCTTCATTGACCGTTTACAAAAACTACCTTAGAGCTAGTTCATGCCCAAAATACATTCTATTTATATAGCCTCTCAGGCAGGGGAGCTAATGAATAAAAGGGAAGGTGCAAGGCTGATTGTTGGGGCCGGAATTGAGGGTGATAGATATGCGCTTGGTATCGGCGCATTCTCAGGTTCAATTCCAGCAAAGGTCAGAGATGTATCGCTCATTGCGTTGGCCGGAATTGAAGATGCGAATCAAGAGCTAGAGGCAAGTGGATTAAAGGCTTATCTTCCTAGTGAGGTCAGAAGAAATATTGTCATTGAGGGTATGAGTTCGGATGCTCTCAATCAATTAATTGGAAAGGAGTTCTCTCTAGGCTTCATTAGGCTGAGGGCCACAGAGTTGTGTATTCCGTGCGAGCGCCCAGCAAAGCTCAGTGAGAAGCTAAACTTTCTATCAGCCTTTACAAACAGAGGCGGCATTAGAGCTCAAATACTAGACTCTGGCGATATTAAGGTTGGCGACCAGCTGAGTTAGACCTTACTTGCCTGACTTTGTGAGTCTTGCAGCTTCGAGTGCAAAGTAAGTCAGAATGCCATCTGCACCAGCGCGTTTAAATGATAATAGAGATTCCATCATTACAGCATCATGATCTAGCCAGCCATTTTGCGCAGCAGCTTTGAGCATGGCGTATTCGCCGCTCACTTGATAGGCGTAAGTGGGGTAATCAAATTCTTCTCTAACGCGACGCACGATATCTAAATAGGGCATTCCAGGCTTAACCATGACCATGTCTGCGCCCTCACTAATATCGAGGGCAACCTCCCGCAAAGCTTCGTCGCTATTGGCGCAATCCATTTGATAGGTTTTTTTATCTGCTTTGCCAAGGTTCTTTGCTGAGCCTACGGCATCTCTAAATGGGCCATAAAACGCAGAGGCGTATTTAGCTGAATAAGCCATGATGCGCGTATGAATTAATTTCTTTTGTTCGAGCGCTTCCCGAATTTTTCCGATGCGCCCATCCATCATGTCTGATGGCGCAACGATATCTACACCTGCTTCCGCTTGAGTGGTTGCTTGTTGTACTAAGATCGCAGTGGTCTCATCGTTAAGTATGCGACTTTGTTCATCGAGGACGCCGTCTTGGCCATGGCTGGTATATGGGTCAAGCGCAACGTCTGTCATGATGCCTAAATTAGGAAAGCGTTTTTTGAGTTCGCGAACCGCGTTAGGAATGAGACCATTTGGATTAAAGGCTTCTCTGCCATCAGGTGTTTTTAATGCTGTATCAATCACCGGAAATAAAGCTAAAACTGGAATGCCTAAATCTACACATTCTTGTGCAACATTAAACAGTAAGTCTAATGAAACACGATTGACGCCTGGCATCGAAGCAACTGCCTCGGATTTGCCTTTGCCCTCTAGTAAGAACACAGGGTAGATCAAGTCATTTGCAGAAAGACTATTTTCTTGCATGAGGCGCCGCGACCAATCATCACGACGCATCCGGCGTGGGCGGTGCCCTGGAAAGTTGAGCAAAGAGTTAATTGGTGATTTCATCTTCGTGGGTTTCTGGTTCAAATAGCCATTTAATAATTAAATTATCTGCCTCTTCAAGGCCAATCCGTTTTGTGCTTGAAAATAATTGTGCCGTAAGTTTCTTAGAGTCACCAGTGCCGTCTGGCAAAGCCGGGTCATATTGTTGTAACTGCTTCTGAACAGCCTCAAGAGCATGTTTGCACTCACTTTTATTGAGTTTGTCGCATTTGCTCAGCAAAATATGGATCGGTTTACCGGTAGGTACAAACCACTCAATCATTTGTTCATCCAGGTCGGTGATGCCGCGCCGGGCATCCACAATGAGAACCATGCCAACTAGCTGCTCACGTTCCTGGAGATAGTCGCTCAGGAGGCTATTCCAGTGGTATTTGGTTTCACGATTCACTGCGGCATAGCCGTAGCCAGGCAAGTCCACTAAATAGGCTAAAAGTTCATCCTTTGAAAAAAGCCCGAAATAGTTGATGTGTTGGGTGCGGCCAGGCGTTTTACTGGCAAAAGCCAGCCTTTTCTGATTGCATAAGACATTGATAGCGCTCGATTTGCCCGCATTTGAGCGGCCAGCAAACGCCACCTCACGTAAGGGCGTAGCAGGCAGGCAATGGGTGTCATTGACTGTAGTGGCAAATCGGGCTTGAAAGAGTTTAGACATGTCCTGAAGCTATTGTAAAATCATGAAATAATTCATGGTGTTGGGTAAAAAGAGTTGTAAATACAGGGCCCAAACACTTTTAGGAATTTTTGCCAAGGTAAACATAATGCGTCAAAGCTCCAAAATCTCCAAATTAACTGGTTTACGTGCCGGTTTTGCTGTTCTTTCTATTTTCGCTCTGATCGGTATTTCTGGGGTTGCTATGGCCGCCGATCCAGCCCCAATGCCTGCAGAAGCTCAAGCCAAGGCTGGAGTGCCAGGCAAGCCAAAGGTTGATCTTGCTGTTGGCGAGGCTCTTTACTCTAATGGAGATGCAAAACGTGGCGTCACAGCTTGTATTACTTGCCATGGCCCTAAGGGTCAAAGTGCAGTCAGCGCATGGCCCAAGTTATCTGCACAACATGCTGCATACACAAATAAGCAATTGAAAAACTTCAAAGAAGGCACTCGTGCTAACCCAATCATGATGGGTATGGCTGCAGCATTGACTGAGGAAGACATGCAAAATATTTCTGCATATTTAGTCAAGCAGCCTCTTTCACAAGGGGTAGCTCAAAATAAAGAAACTATTGCGTTAGGCCAAAGTATTTACCGTGGTGGTATTGCTGCAAAAGGCGTTCCAGCTTGTGCTGCATGCCACAGCCCAACAGGCGCTGGTATTGCCGCTCAATATCCACTCTTAGGTGGCCAATGGGCTGATTACACGAATGCACAATTGATCGCATTCCGTGAAGGCGTCCGTAAAAATAGCAGCCAAATGACTGCCATTGCTACAAAGCTTTCTGATGCAGAAATGAAGGCAGTTTCTGATTACATGGCTGGCTTGCATTAAGAAATCATTCTCAGTTTCAAATAAAAACCCCGCTCAAGTAGCGGGGTTTTTATTTGCCTCATTTTTCCGACAATTACTTTGGCAAAATAGTTTCGCTTGAAAATAAGTCAGCTGTTTTTTCACGTGCACGGATGACGTAAACATTTTTTCCATCAACCATAATCTCAGCTGGTTTTGGGCGCGTATTGTAGTTAGATGCCATAACAAAACCATAAGCACCAGTCGAAAGGATTGCTAGAAGATCGCCTTCTTCCACAGCAAGTGTGCGATCTCTTCCCAACCAATCACCAGACTCGCAGACTGGCCCTACGACGTCATAGGTTGAGCTCTTAGCCTCTTTAGCTTGAACGGGAACAATGCCATGATGCGCTTCATATAAGGCTGGACGCATCAACTCTGTCATAGCAGCATCAACAATGCAGAAGTTTTTCTCAGCACCAGGTTTTAGGTATTCAACAGTGGTAAGTAGCACGCCGGCATTACCTACTAAAGATCTGCCAGGCTCTAAAACAATATCTAAATGAGCAAAGCCACGCTGCGCCACATGGTTTAAAAGTGCATTCGTGAACTCTGTGATGTCGGGCGGTGTTTCATCGCCATAGGAAATTCCGAGGCCACCACCTAGATCAAGATGGTGAATCACAATACCTTCCTTGTGAAGCTGCTCGACTAAGTCTAAAACTTTATCCAAGGCATCTAAGTAGGGCGCAGTAGTAATAATTTGAGAACCAATATGGCAATCAATTCCCACCACATCAATCTGTGAGAGTTGACTAGCCTCGCGATATGTTTTTAAAACTTCGTGATACGCAATCCCAAATTTATTTCCTTTTAAGCCAGTGGAAATATAAGGGTGTGTTTGTGCATCGACATCTGGATTAACGCGTAAGGAGACTGGCGCGCGGCAATTTAGCTTGCTAGCCACACGATTAATATTATGCAGTTCGGCAATTGACTCAACGTTGATACACTTCACACCAGCCTCTAAAGCGGCGGCGATTTCAATAGCAGATTTGCCAACGCCGGCAAATACTAGACTTTTAGGATCGGCACCGATTGCTACCGCACGCGCTAATTCTCCGCCGCTCACTAAGTCAAATCCTGCACCAAGTTTTTTGAAGCAATCAATCACTGCCAAATTGCTATTTGCTTTCATGGCGTAATGGACGCGTGCGCGACGTTTGCCTGTGTTATCGACGCAGGCTTTGTCGTAAGCTTGGTAAGCCTCAGTCAGCGCTTTCTTGCTATAGACATAAAGTGGTGTACCAAATTCTTTTGCTAAATCCGTCAGCCGAACTTCTTCAGCGTACCAATTGCCTTCGCGCTCAGTAAATCCAGATAATGGAGGAAGTGGAATTGCTTTACTTGTCATTGCTTTGCCGGTGACGGATTGCTTGTGCTAGCAGGGGTTTGTGGTGGATAGAGTTTTCCTTTAGGCTCCTGCTCTTTAGGGGCTGGTGGCACGATGGGTGGATTTGGCATAAACAGAGGACCCCTAACCCCACATCCAACAAGGGCTATTAGTAGGGTAATGCCAAAGGCTCTATTAAGAATCGCTATCATGAATGTCTCTAAAACGAATGATTGAATATAGCATGCAGGACTCTGGAATGAATCCAAATAATTTGACCGTGGAAGCCATTGATGACAAGCAGTTTCATCAGCTAGGCAGTAATTTATTACAGTCTATTGAAGTAGCCTTGGAGGCCGCTGATGACGAATTAGATCTGGATTTGGATGTAGAACGCCAAGGCGGGAATGTTATCAATATCCGCTTTAGGGATAAAAGCGTGATTGTGGTCAATACCCAGCCACCTTTACATGAAATTTGGGTAGCAGCGAAGTCTGGCGGTTATCACTACCGTTGGGCAGGAACCATGGCAATGCCTTTGTGGCTTGATACAAAGACTGGTAGAGAGTTATTGGGGGATTTGACGCAGTTTGCAAGTGCCCAGGCTGGTCAAGCAGTCAAGATTACTTTGACCAAGCCTTAAGTCATTTAGGCAGCACCAGTAGCGGATAAAGTTTCGATCACTTGGGTATCGGGAACACTCTTGATTTGAGCCTTACCAATCTTCTCTAGGATGACGTAGCGAATTTGGCCGCCCTCAGTTTTCTTGTCCACTTGCATCAGTTCCATATAACGTTCTGCGCCAAATTTAGGCGGAACAGTAGGCAGATTCATTGATTTGATAATCTTGATGAGACGCTCGAGCTCAGCTCTGCTAATGAGGTTTAAACGGCAAGATAAATCAGCGCCCATCACCATGCCGCAGCCAACAGCTTCCCCATGAAGCCATTCGCCATAACCCATTCCAGCCTCTATCGCATGCCCAAAGGTATGGCCAAAGTTGAGAGTTGCACGAATACCGCCCTCTCTTTCATCTGCTGAAACTACTGCAGATTTAATTTCACAAGAACGGAGTACTGCATGTCCCATAGCACTTGTATCGCAGGCTAGTAATGCCTCTGCATTTGCTTCAATCCAATCTAAAAATTGGGCATCAGCAATTGCACCATGCTTCACCACTTCAGCAAGGCCTGCTGAGAGCTCTCTCGGCGGCAAAGTTTTCAGTGTGTTGAGATCTGCGATTACCGCAACAGGTTGATGAAATGCCCCAATCATGTTTTTACCCAATGGGTGATTGATACCAGTTTTACCGCCAACAGAAGAGTCAACCTGGGCCAATAAGGTGGTTGGAACTTGAATGAAACGAACGCCACGCATGAAGCTGGCCGCAGCAAAGCCTGTCATGTCGCCAATCACGCCACCACCCAAAGCAATCAACATAGTTTGCCGATCCGCGCCAAACTTTAAAAGATCATCAAAAATAAGCTGAAGATTTTCCCAGTCTTTATAGGACTCGCCGTCTGGGAGGGTAATTGTTCTAATGGGCTTGCCAAATGCTTCTAGGGTCTTAGTCAGGCGGGCGGCATAAAGCGGTGCAACCGTAGTGTTGGTAACGATATAGATTGAAGTGGATTTTTCACAGGCGCTAAATAAGCTCGCTTGATCAATGAGATCACTACCAATGTAGATTGGATAGCTACGGTTACCAAGATCAACTTCAAGGGTTTTCATCATAGTGCCAATATATTTAAGCGGAAAGTTCAAGTTGCATGATTAAGGTATTGACCAACTGATTCACGCTGGGCTTGCCAGTTTCAATCACATGATCGGCGATTTCGCGATAAAGAGGATCGCGAATAGTATATAAATTTCCCAGAATTTTTTTGGTATCGCCATTGAGAAGTAAAGGGCGTCCGTCACCTCCTTTAGTGCGATGCCAAAGCTCATTTGGATTTGCATGGAGATAAATAACGGTGCCATGCTCACGGAGTGCTTGACGGTTATCGGGAAATAAAACAGCACCCCCACCGGTGGCTAGGACAATGTCGTGCTCAGCGGTGATTTCTCGAATGACTTGCGCCTCTCGTTTGCGAAAACCTTCCTCGCCCTCCATCTCAAAGATCACTGGAATCTTGACGCCACAGCGCTCTTCAATCACATGATCCGCATCCAGAAAGCGGCGGCCTAATTTCTTGGCCAGCACTTTACCCACGGTCGACTTTCCGGCACCCATGAGGCCAATGAGAAAGATATTGTTTGTCGGAGAGTTCACCCTTTGATTTTATTAGGGTTTATCAATAACGGTAGGTGTTAGGAAGACAAGTAGCTCAGTTTTGTCTTGTAATTTCGATTTATGGCGAAATAAGTGGCCAATGAGAGGGATATCTCCTAGTAAGGGGATTTTGACTTCATCCTCCCTCTCGGTTGTCTGAAAAATGCCCCCAATAATGACTGTTCCACCGCTTTCAACAGTCACTTCAGAGCTCAGGCTTTTAGTATCAATTGCGTATCCCTGCTCTGTTTTCATGCCAATGGTGTCCTTATTAATCCCAACGAGCATGGAGATTTTTCCATCTGGATGAATTTTTGGCAAAACTTCTAAACGCAAATTAGCCTTCCGAAATTGCAATTTACTGCCATTTTGTGAAGTCGTTTGATAGGGGAGTTCAGTACCTTGTTCGATAGTGGCTTTCACTTGATCGCCGGTCATGATGCGGGGATTAGAAAGAATCTTTCCTTGACCATCCGATTCAAGGGCTGATAGTTCCATTTGTAAAAGACGACTACCGTTTCTAGAGACTAGAGTTGCAGCCACGGTTGCTGGATTAAATCCACTTAAGCCCGATCCACCTAAATCAATATTGCTAGAAACTTTCCTATCCTGGTTGCCGCCCAAGGAGTTTGCTTGGTAGCCAAGCTTCACTCCTAGTTCACGGGCAAAGCGCTCATCAGCCTCTACAATGCGGGCCTCAATGAGTATTTGCCTTGGACTATTAATATGGTCGCCACCAAAGGGCAGGGCGGCATCTTCACGACGATACTTTTGGAATGCAGTAATTTCTGCATGAGGACCAATCCAGTAAATATCGCCGTTACGAACTAGCCTTAATCCCCTACTTGCTAGAATCGCATCAAGTGCTGTATGCCACGGCGTGTTATTAAGTTCAATCGTTACCTTGCCTTTAATGGATTCGCTTAGCAAAAAGTTGGTGTTAGCAAGTTTTGCAAGTACTTGTAAAAGTGCGGTCACTTCAATGTCGGTAAATTGCAAACTAATGGGGGCTTCAAGTAAGTTTTGTGCTGGCATATTGGCGTGTATTGGGCTAAGTAAAAAAATGGATAAGAGGCCAATACAAAGACTGAATTTTTGTATGTATTTATGCATGCGTTTTAGGCCTTGCTTTATTCTGTTTTCGAGGGTTTGAGGTTCAGAGTTTTGCCTTTGCCGTGACTTAGGGTGGCAAGATCTTTTTCAAGATGAGTCAAACGCCAATCTCCCAAAACAAGCATCCCCTTTTGAAACATCACAGTGCCTTGCCCAGAATCAAAAAATGCCTGATGGGAGCCCCTCATTTGGCTAGCTCCCAAATATCGCCAGCGACTTAACTCCGCCTCATGAGGTAGTGCTTGAGGCTTAGCGGTGACTTTATGGATTGACCTGTTTTCTATTAATGAGTGAACACTCACTTCTATTTGATCTATTATTTCATATAGATCATCTTGTTCCATTTGTAATTCAGTACGTAACTGAGAAAACTCTTTTTTAAGCTCGGAAATTTCCTTAAGGGACTCTTGGACCTGGGATTCAGAGCTAGTTTTTAGAGATTCATAGCCAATCAAAAGCGCAATACCAATGCCGAAAACGCAGGCGCCAAAAGTCAGGAATCCTGCTAATTTTGGAACTTGACCCAATAGATTTTGGCTGCCGAAGGCTTCTGGCCAAGTGGGCTCTTTGGTCGGTTTTGGGGGCTGTAAAGGGGGGCCCTTAGGGTAAGTAGTTTTACGAATTCCATGGGGATCAGGAATGGCTGGATCATCACCAAGCTCACTTAAAATATCGTCGAAAGATTGGGGAGAGATATGGCGAGATGGCATACCTTTATTTTTCAAGTTTAAGCAAGCAATGGCCATCAGCTTGGTTTGAAGCTAATGTAAGTAAAGACAAGCATCAAAACTCAAAAACAAGGGTTTTGGAGCTTTTAGGCAAATTACTTAAGCACCCTATAATTTGAGCTTATGGCCCTCCCCCCAAAAGACAAGCCGCCACAAAACCAGCGACCAATTCGTCAAGTCGATAGAAGTCCGCGATATTCCCGACTAGGGTCTGGCACAACCCAAAAATCATCTAGCAATCCTTTGGTAAAAGCCATCTTGATTATTGGTGTCGTATTTGCCATGGTGGTGATGTTGTTAATGGGCTACGCATTTTTAGTGGCCAAACCCAATCTACCGAAAATCTCCGCTTTAACCGATTACAACCCGAAAACTCCACTCCGGATTTTTACGGCCGATAAGGTTTTGATCGGCGAGTTTGGGGAAGAGCGCCGCAACGTGATCCCTCTAGATGAAATTCCAAAAAGCATGCGTAATGCTGTTTTGGCAATCGAGGACGATCGCTTCTACTCCCATGGCGGTGTTGACTATGTGGGTATTTTGAGAGCTACCTTGACCAATTTGCGTGGGAACTTATCTCAGGGTGCTTCCACCATCACCATGCAGGTGGCCCGAAACTTTTTTCTGAGCAATGAGAAAACCTTCAGTCGAAAAATCTATGAAGTTTTATTGGCCTGGGAAATCGAATCTCAACTAACAAAAGATAAGATTCTTGAAATCTATATGAATCAGATTTTCTTGGGTCAAAGGGCTTATGGCTTTTCAAGTGCTGCTCAGATTTACTTTGGTAAAGAATTAAAAGACATCACGATTGCAGAGTCTGCAATGTTGGCGGGATTGCCAAAAGCCCCCTCTGCATATAACCCTGTTTCAAATTTCCGTCGAGCCAAGATTCGTCAGGAATATATCTTGCAGCGTATGCGTGATCTGGGATACATCAGCTCTGAGGAATATCAAAAAGCCATGATCGAGGAGTTGCGTATTCGCGGGCTGGGTAATGAATTTACAGTGCGTGCAGACTTCCCCGCAGAAATGGTTCGACAGTTACTTTTTACTCAATACGGTGAGGCTATTTATTCTCAGGGAATCAATGTTTACACCACGATCTTAAAAGCGGACCAAGATGCTGCATATAAGGCTGTGCGTCGGGGTATTTTTGAGTATGACTTGCGTCACACTTACCGTGGTCCAGAGGGTTTTATTGATCTTCCAGAGGATCGTGTCAAGCGTCAACGCGCTATCGATGAGGCTTTGCTTGCCCACCCACAGTTAGATGATTTGCAATCTGGCGTTGTGCTCGATGTGAAGCCAAAAGAAATGCAAGTCATGATTGCCACTGGCGATATAGTCGTCTTAAAAGGCGATAGCTTGAAATTAGCATCAGCATCTATTACTGATAGTACTCAGCCCAAAAAACGTTTGCGTCCAGGTGCGATAGTGAGATTACTTTCGGATGGAGGAGTGTGGAAGTTAGCACAGCTGCCCCAAGTCGAAGCAGCTTTTGTTTCAATGAATGCAGATACTGGCGCGATTTTGTCTCTGGTTGGTGGGTTTGATTTCCGCCGTAATCAGTTCAACCATGTGACCCAAGCATTGCGTCAACCAGGCTCTTCCTTCAAGCCTTTTATTTATGCTGCTGCAATTGAAAAGGGCTTTACACCGAGCACCATGGTGAACGATGCACCTTTATCAATTGGTAGTCTGGAGACTGGTAGTCAGGCCTGGGCGCCAAAGAACTACGATGGTAAATATGAAGGCATGATGCGTTTACGCACTGCTTTAGCGAAATCAAAAAATTTGGTTTCTGTTCGCATTATTCGTGCAATCGGACCTTCATATGCCCAGGAATATATTCAGAGATTTGGTTTTGAACCTGAAAAACACCCGCCTTATTTAACAATGGCTTTGGGCGCTGGTTCAGTAACGCCTTTGCAGATGGCCTCGGCCTACAGTGTGTTTGCAAATGGTGGCTATCGTGTAGATCCTTTTTTAATTAATAAGATGGTGGATTCCAAAGGAGAAGTTTTGTTTGAGGCAAAACCTGTTCGTGTTGGAGACGGCGCGACACGTGTTTTAGATGCGCGTACTGCTTTCGTGATGGATAGCATGTTGCAAGAGGTAACTAAGACTGGTACGGCGGCCTCCGCTAGAGCAAAATTAGGTCGTAGTGATATTGCCGGAAAGACTGGAACTACCAATGACTCTCATGATGCTTGGTTTGCCGGTTATAACCCTAAGATAGTAGCGATTGCTTGGATTGGTTTTGATAAGCCAGCCAGCTTGGGCGATCGCGAAACAGGTGGTGGCCTTGCTTTGCCGATGTGGATCTCTTATATGTCCGTAGCGTTAAAAGATGCACCACAAGAAGCGCGCGAAGTTCCAAGTGGTGTGACACAGGTAGACGGAGATTGGTTCATTCCTGAATTTTCTCGTAGTGGTGGCCCACGCGAACTACAGTAGTTCGCTTTCAACATGGCTCGGCAAGCGCGTACTGTAATCCCTGGCCAAGCAATGCATGTCATGGTTCGTGGCAATAATCGAGAAACTCTTTTCTTTAGCCCTGAAGATCGCCGTATTTATTTAGATTGGTTGCGAGAAGCTGCCAGCCAATTTGGCTGTGCAGTTCATGCGTTTGCATTAATGCCCAATCATGTGCATTTATTGATGACGCCACAAACCAAAGACTCGCTCGCTAAAACAATGCAATCTTTAGGTAGGCGTTATGCCCAATACTTCAATCAACAGCATCATCGTTCTGGAACGATTTGGGAAGGACGTTATCGCTCCTCCTTAATTGACCCAGACTATTTTTTACGTTGCCAACGCTATATTGAACTCAATCCGGTAAGGGCTGGGCATGAGTCAAGCCCCCAAGATTCCAGTTGGACTAGCTTTGCCTCACATATTGGAGGAAAGACAGAGCCTTGGTTGGCTGACCACCAGTACTTTTGGAAGTTAGGCAATACGCCTTTTGAAAGGCAAATGAACTGGGCGAACTTCGTAAAAGACGGCGCGCCTCACTGGGAGGATCAGCAAATCACCGAATCCTTACTTCGATCCAAGCCTTGGGTTAGTGATATTTATGCAAATAAAGTATTTAAGGATGTTCCAGAGGTGACTCAAATACGGGATCGTGGCCGCCCTAGAAAAATTAAGCTAATAAATTCAGTAACTTAGAGATTTCCTGGTATTCGGTGGTAGTTGTACGCCTTTCACTCTGTCCCCTTTTTAATAACTCATTGTGGTGCATGCTATAAATAAATGGGACAGACTCATTTTATTTCTGTTGCATCGGTATGGGTATTCACCTATATTTGATCCTCCAAAAGTTATCGGGCCATTGTCGCCCCTCGGAAATACTATGACTACACAATTGAATACTGATCTTCGCCCAATCGCTCAAGGTCTATATGACCCCCGTAATGAGCATGATGCCTGTGGCGTAGGATTTGTTGCGCACATCAAGGGTAAGAAATCTCACGAAATCGTTGCTCAAGGCCTCAAGATTCTTGAGAACCTAGATCACCGGGGCGCGGTTGGTGCCGATCCTTTAATGGGCGACGGCGCTGGCATCTTGATTCAGATTCCAGATACTTTGTATCGCGAAGAAATGGCCAAGCAAGGTGTCACATTGCCGCCATTAGGCGAGTACGGTGTTGGCATGATTTTCTTGCCAAAAGAGCAGGCATCACGTTTAGCTTGTGAGCAAGAGCTAGAGCGCACCGTGCGTTTAGAGGGTCAAGTTGTTTTAGGTTGGAGAGATGTGCCGGTAGATGTGAAGTTACCGATGTCCCAAACAGTGCAAATGACAGAGCCATTCATTCGTCAAATTTTTATTGGCCGTGGTCGTGACATCATGACAACGGATGCGCTTGAGCGCAAGTTATATGTGATACGTAAAACTGCGAGTCATGCAATTCAGGATTTACATTTGAAGCACGGCAAGGAATATTTTGTTGCTTCCATGTCTGCACGAACGATTGTTTATAAGGGTTTACTGTTGGCCAATCAAGTGGGCGCGTATTACCAGGACTTGCAAGATCAACGCACCATCTCAGCACTTGCATTAGTGCACCAACGCTTCTCTACAAACACTTTCCCTGCCTGGGAATTGGCTCATCCATACCGCATGATTGCGCATAACGGCGAGATTAATACCGTTAAAGGTAACGTCAATTGGGTTAACGCACGCGAGGGCGCTATCACTTCTCCAGTGCTGGGCGATGATTTGCAAAAATTATGGCCACTAATTTATCCAGGCCAGTCAGACACTGCATGTTTTGATAACTGCTTAGAGTTATTGGTGATGTCCGGCTACCCATTAGCGCAAGCCATGATGATGATGATTCCTGAGGCATGGGAGCAGCACACATTGATGGATGAAAACCGCCGCGCTTTCTATGAATACCATGCAGCCATGATGGAGCCATGGGATGGTCCAGCTGCAATGGCATTTACTGACGGCCGTCAAATTGGTGCAACTTTGGATCGTAATGGTTTGCGTCCAGCGCGTTATTACGTCACGGATGATGACTTAGTCATCATGGGTTCCGAAGCTGGAGTATTACCAGTTCCGGAAAGCAAGATTATTCAAAAATGGCGCTTGCAACCTGGCAAGATGTTCATGATTGACATGGAACAAGGCCGCATCATTGATGACGTTGAGCTCAAGAACGCTGTTTCTAAAGCTAAGCCATACAAGAGTTGGATCGATGCAGTAAGGGTAAAGCTCGATGAAATTGACGCAAGTAAGGCTGACTTGCTCGATGAAAAAATGACCATTCGACCAATGGCTAAATTATTAGACCGCCAACAAGCATTTGGTTATACCCAAGAAGATCTCAAGTACCTCATGGCTCCCATGGCTATGAATGGTGAAGAGGCAATTGGTTCAATGGGCAACGATAGCCCATTAGCGGTTCTTTCTAACAAGAACAAGCCTTTGTATAACTATTTCAAGCAGCTGTTTGCACAAGTTACGAATCCCCCGATTGATTCTATTCGCGAGAATATGGTGATGTCATTGGTGTCATTTATTGGGCCAAAGCCTAACTTATTAGATACCAACAATATCAATCCACCAATGCGCTTAGAAGTTAGTCAACCAATTTTGGATTTTGATGACATCACGAAGATTCGTCATATTGGTCACTACACTAACGGTAAGTTCAGCTCTTATGAGTTGGATGTTTGCTATCCGGCTGTATGGGGCAAAGCTGGTATCGAAGCGCGCCTAGCATCGTTATGCGCTGAAGCAGCTGATGCCGTACGTTCTGGCTACAACATTCTGATTGTTAGCGATCGTCAAATTGACGAGAAGCATGTTGCGATTCCAGCCTTATTGGCCACCTCTGCAATTCACCAGCATTTAGTACAAAAAGGTTTGCGTACTAGCGTAGGCCTTGTGGTTGAGACAGGTAGCGCTCGTGAAACGCATCACTTTGCACTCTTGGCTGGCTATGGCGCTGAAGCAGTTCATCCATATCTGGCGATGGAAACCTTGACAGAGATGGCTAAAGGCTTATCGGGTGATTTGTCTGGCGAAAAAGCAGTTAAGAACTACATCAAAGCAGTTGGTAAGGGCTTGCAAAAGGTGATGTCCAAGATGGGCATCTCTACCTATATGTCCTATACCGGCTCACAGATTTTTGAAGCGATTGGTTTGAACCCTGAAATCATCAATCAATATTTCAAGGGCACCCCATCAAACGTTGGTGGTATCGGCGTATTTGAAGTGGCTGAAGAAGCGCTGCGCATGCACACTTCTGCCTTTAGTAATGATCCAGTATTAACTAATATGCTAGATGCTGGTGGTGAATACGCTTTCCGTATCCGTGGTGAAGATCACATGTGGACACCAGATACGATAGCAAAGTTGCAGCATTCCACTCGTATTGGTGCAGAGAAGGGTTATCAGACGTATAAAGAGTACGCCAATATCATCAATGACCAAACCAAACGTCAAATGACACTGCGCGGTCTGTTTGAATTTAAGATCGATCCTGCTAAAGCTATTCCATTAGAAGAGGTCGAATCTGCTAAAGAAATCGTGAAACGTTTTGCAACGGGCGCGATGTCTTTGGGTTCAATTTCTACTGAAGCGCATGCCACTTTGGCAATTGCGATGAATCGTATTGGTGGAAAGTCCAATACTGGGGAAGGCGGTGAGGATCCTAACCGCTACATTAATGAGCTCAAAGGCATCCCAATCAAGAAGGGTGAAACGCTTGCTAGCGTATTGGGTAGCGACGTTGTGGAAGCCAATATTCCATTGCTCGATGGCGATTCATTGCGCTCCAAAATTAAACAGGTTGCTTCTGGTCGTTTTGGTGTAACCACTGAGTACTTGCGCTCTGCAGATCAAATTCAGATCAAGATGGCGCAAGGTGCTAAGCCGGGTGAAGGCGGTCAATTGCCAGGGGGCAAAGTTTCTGACTACATTGGTAAGCTGCGCTTCTCCGTGCCAGGTGTTGGCTTGATTTCTCCACCTCCACACCATGACATTTACTCAATTGAAGATATTGCCCAGTTGATTCATGACTTGAAGAACGTCAACCCAAAAGCAGATGTTTCTGTGAAGTTGGTATCTGAAGTTGGTGTTGGTACAGTTGCAGCTGGTGTTGCTAAAGCAAAAGCGGATCACGTAGTGATTGCTGGACATGATGGCGGTACTGGCGCTTCACCACTATCTTCCATTAAGCATGCTGGTTCGCCATGGGAGCTCGGTTTAGCAGAAACTCAGCAAACCTTGGTTCTCAATGGTTTACGCAGCCGTATTCGTGTTCAGGCTGATGGCCAAATGAAGACTGGTCGTGATGTTGTGATCGGTGCATTGCTAGGCGCAGATGAGTTTGGTTTTGCCACAGCGCCATTAGTAGTTGAAGGCTGCATCATGATGCGTAAGTGCCATTTAAATACTTGCCCAGTAGGTGTTGCTACTCAAGATCCAGAGTTGCGTAAGAAGTTTTCGGGCAAGCCAGAGCATGTTGTGAACTTCTTCTTCTTTATTGCAGAGGAAGCTCGCGAGATCATGGCGCAATTGGGCATTCGTAAGTTTGATGACTTGATTGGCCGCGTTGATTTATTGGATACTCGCAAGGGTATTGATAACTGGAAAGTACATGGCTTAGATTTCAGTAAGATCTTTGCTGAGCCACAGGTAGCAAGTGATGTTCCACGCTATCAAGTACTCACGCAAGATCATGGCCTAGCAAGTGCTTTGGACAATATCTTGATTGAGAAGAGTGAGCCTGCTTTAGAGCGTGGTGAGAAAGTTTCATTTATTGTTCCAGTGAAGAACGTAAACCGTACTGTTGGTGCAATGCTTTCAGGTGAAATTGCACAGCGCTATGGCCATGCTGGTTTGCCTGATGACACTATTCATATTCAATTAAATGGTACGGCTGGCCAGAGCTTTGCAGCTTTCTTGGCTCACGGCATCACTTTAGATTTAGTTGGTGATGGCAATGACTATGTTGGTAAAGGCTTGTCTGGTGGGCGTGTGATTGTTCGTGCACCACATGAGTTCCGTGGTGATACAGCTCAAAACATCATTGTTGGCAATACCGTTTTGTACGGTGCTATTGCTGGCGAAGCCTTCTTTAATGGCGTTGCTGGTGAGCGATTTGCAGTGCGTAATTCTGGAGCCACTACGGTTGTTGAGGGTACTGGCGACCATGGTTGTGAATATATGACTGGTGGAACTGTGGCGGTGCTTGGTGCTACTGGCCGTAACTTTGCTGCCGGTATGAGCGGTGGTATTGCTTATGTTTACGACGAAGATGGCCTATTCGCTAAGCGCTGTAATACCAGTATGGCAACCTTAGAAAAAGTGTTGCCTGCAGCAGAGCAAATTGCCAAGATGCCTCAGTCTGAATGGCATGCCCCAGTTGACGTGAAGGATGGCGGCGAGCGTTTAACTGATGAGCAAATTTTGAAGAGCTTAATTGAGCGTCACTTCCGCCATACAGGCTCAGAGCGGGCTAAATCACTCTTGGCAGATTGGGAAAATTCCCGTAGTCATTTTGTGAAGGTTCTTCCAACTGAGTACAAGCGTGCTCTAGGTGAGTTATGGGACAAAGCACAAAACAAAACTGTCGCTGCTTAATTAATATAGACGTTAAGAAAAAGATACTAAGGATTAGATATGGGCAAGGTTACTGGATTCATGGAGTTTGAACGCGTCGCTGAAACATATGAAGCGCCTACCAAACGTCTCCACCATTACAAAGAGTTTGTTATTGCTTTAACTGATGATGAGGCTAAGACTGAGGGTGCGCGTTGTATGGATTGCGGTATTCCGTTCTGCAATAACGGATGCCCTGTAAACAATATTATTCCGGATTTCAACGATTTAGTCTTTCATAACGATTGGAAGAATGCCTTAGATGTTTTGCAGTCAACCAATAACTTCCCTGAATTTACGGGTCGCATTTGTCCTGCGCCTTGCGAGGCTGCCTGCACTTTAGGAATCAATCGTGCTCCTGTTGGCATTAAGTCTATCGAGCACGCCATTATTGATAAGGGCTGGGAAAATGGTTGGGTTAAGCCTCAACCATCTAAAACGAAGACTGGCAAAAAAGTAGCCGTTGTTGGCGGCGGTCCTGCTGGTATGGCTGCGGCTCAGCAATTAGCGCGTGTGGGTCATGACGTCACCGTATTTGAAAAGAATGATCGCGTTGGTGGATTGCTACGTTACGGAATTCCTGATTTCAAAATGGAAAAATGGTTGATTGATCGTCGTGTAGAGCAGATGCAGGCTGAAGGTGTGAAATTTGAAACAGGCGTTTTTGTTGGCAAAGAAGCCATGGGCACTGAAGTCAAGAATTACTCTACAAAGACTGTTTCGCCAGAGCAGTTGATGAAAGATTTTGATGCAGTGGTGATTAGTGGTGGCGCAGAGCAACCACGTGACTTGCCAGTGCCTGGCCGTGAGTTGGCTGGTGTGCACTATGCATTGGATTTTTTAATTCCACAAAACAAAGAGAATGCTGGCGACTTCAAAAATGAAATTCGCGCTACTGATAAACATGTTGTAGTCATTGGTGGTGGCGATACTGGTTCTGATTGCGTTGGAACTTCTAACCGTCATGGCGCAAAGCAAATTACTCAGTTTGAATTGCTCCCTCAGCCTCCTGAAGTTGAGAATAAACCTTTGGTATGGCCTTATTGGCCAACAAAGTTACGTACATCTTCATCTCACGAGGAAGGTTGTGAGCGTGACTGGTCGGTAGGAACAAAGCGTTTTGAAGGTAAAAATGGCAAGGTAGAAAAACTCATTGGCGTTCGTTTGGAGTGGAAAGACGGCAAGATGACTGAAGTTCCAAACTCTGAATTTGAGATCAAAGCAGATTTAGTACTTTTAGCCATGGGATTTGTATCCCCAGCGCAGCAGGTACTCAATGCTTTTGGTGTTGAGAAAGATGCCCGTGGCAATGCCAAGGCTACTGTAGATGGCCAAAATGCCTATCAAACCAACGTTCCCAAGCTGTTTGCAGCTGGTGATATGCGTCGTGGTCAGTCTTTAGTTGTTTGGGCAATCCGTGAGGGTCGCCAATGTGCTCAGGCAGTAGATGAGTATTTGATGGGGTCATCTGTTTTACCCCGATAATATCGGGGATATGAACAGTGTCGACTCAACCTCTTTGGACGCAAGCAATCAAGCTCTAGGCGAAGTTATCGTTTCTATTAAGAACGTAGACTTTTCCTATGCTCCAGGCGAGCGGCAGATTTTGTCTGGGCTCAATATGGATTTTCGTCGTGGTCAAGTAGTCGCAGTGATGGGTGGATCAGGCTGCGGTAAAACTACTATTCTGCGTTTAATTGGCGGTCAATTTACTGCTCAATCTGGCCAAGTGCTGTTTGAAGGCAAAGACATTGGCAAGATGACTAGCAATCAACTGATGGCTGCACGTCGTCGTATGGGCATGCTGTTTCAGTTCGGCGCATTGTTCACGGATTTAAGTGTCTTTGAGAATGTTGCTTTCCCATTGCGCGAGCACACTGATTTAAGCGAAGAGCTTTTGCGTTCTTTAGTATTGATGAAGTTAAATGCAGTGGGCTTGCGAGGCGCACGTGATTTAATGCCATCGCAAATTTCTGGTGGAATGGCAAGGCGCGTTGCGCTCGCTAGAGCAATTGCTCTAGATCCTCCACTCATCATGTACGACGAGCCTTTTGCTGGCCTAGACCCAATCTCTTTAGGCATTACTGCGCGATTGATACGGGATCTGAATAACGCCCTAGGAGCCACGAGTTTATTGGTTACGCACGATGTTGAGGAAACTTTTGAAATCGCTGATTATGTGTATTTCATTGCCAAGGGCCGTATTGGTGCACAAGGTACGCCTGATGAATTAAGTCGCTCTACAGATCCGTTTGTTAGACAGTTTTTAGATGCAGCTCCTGATGGTCCTGTACCTTTCCATTACCCGGGTCAAAGCTTGGCAGAAGATTTTGGAGTCAGCATTTAATGACCACACTTCATAAACTTCTAGATTTATTCGGAGACCTTGGATTTTTTGTTCGCCGCAACTTGAGTAGTCTTGGGCTAGCTGCGCGAATGTTTCTTGCTGTGATTTTACGTTCGGGGTTCTTGTTCAAAAGACCTCGTTTAGTCATCGATCAAATTCTCTTCGTTGGCAACCACTCTTTTGTCATCATTGCAGTGTCAGGTTTATTTGTTGGATTCGTGTTGGGCTTACAGGGCTACTACACCTTAAATCGCTACGGCTCAGAACAGGCATTGGGTTTATTGGTCGCACTCTCTTTGACGCGTGAATTGGGCCCAGTCATTACCGCCCTGTTATTTGCTGGCCGAGCCGGCACTTCATTGACTGCAGAAATTGGGTTGATGAAAGCTGGTGAACAGTTAAGCGCAATGGAAATGATGGCTGTGGATCCATTGGGCCGTGTGATTGCCCCACGATTATGGGCCGGCATTATTTCTATGCCAATTTTGGCAACCATCTTTACGGCAGTAGGCGTCATGGGCGGTTATTTTGTTGGCGTCCCACTGATTGGTGTTGATTCTGGTGCATTTTGGTCTCAAATGCAGGGTGGCGTTGATCTCTTTTCAGATATCGGTAACGGCCTAATTAAAAGTGTGGTCTTTGGCGTGGCAGTGACGTTTATTGCCCTTTATCAAGGTTATGAAGCTAAACCTACGCCTGAGGGCGTATCGCAAGCTACCACTCGGACGGTGGTGATTTCTTCTTTATCGGTTTTAGCATTGGATTTCCTGCTAACCGCAATGATGTTCTCGAACTAGAAAGAATAAACTGGGGCTCTTATGAGAAAAAGTGCAATTGATATTTGGGTAGGAGTCTTTGTTGCCATTGGTTTGCTGGCAGCTTTATTTCTGGCATTAAAGGTTGGCAATATGAACGCAGTGTCATTTGCCCCGACTTATAAAATTGCTGCCCGCTTCGATAATATCGGCGGTTTAAAGCCGCGCGCACCTGTAAAGAGTGCCGGTGTAGTCGTTGGCCGCATTGCTAGTATTTCTTTTGACGATAAAACCTATCAAGCAACTGTTGTGATGACGATTGAAGACTCTTACAAGTTTCCAAAGGATTCATCCGCTAAGATTTTGACTTCAGGTTTATTAGGTGAGCAATACATCGGTCTTGAGGCTGGCGGCTCCGATGATTTTTTGGCTGATGGTGGAAAAATTACCCAGACTCAATCAGCGATTGTTTTAGAAAATCTCATTAGCCAATTCCTTTATAACAAAGCAGCCGATAGCGGTCAGGACAAGGGCGCAGCAAAATAATGCTGTCAGCTGTTAAGTTCATAAGCAAAGCTAGACAATGTGCCTTGCTTTGTATCGTCTGTGCCTTGGTAGGCTGCGCCTCTATACCAGCAGGAGTTGAGCGCTCACCCCAGGATCCTTGGGAACCCTTCAACCGTTCGGTCTTTGAATTTAACGAAGGACTAGATGCCTATGTCTTAAAGCCGGTAGTGGCTGGTTACCGTTTTGTGTTACCTGAATTTGTACGCGATGGAGTTTATAACTTCTTTAGTAACTACAGCGATATTTACACAGCAATCTATAACTTATTGCAAGGTAAGCCGGGTGATGCATTCAATGACTTCATGAGGGTAGTCGTCAATACCACTATGGGATTGGGTGGGCTCTTGGATCTGGCAACGCCTGGCGGCCTTGAAAAGCATAAAGAAGACTGGGGTCAGACCTTAGGTGTTTGGGGTGTACCTGCAGGCCCATACGTGGTATTGCCATTCTTTGGGCCCAGTAATGTACGAGATACATTCGGTACGGCTGCTGACTTACAGTCTGATTACCTGTTTAGATTGTTGCCCGATGTAGCCTTACGAAACAGCATTACAGGTTTACGAGTAATTAATGCTCGCAATACCTACTACGAAGCTGGTGACTTATTGGATGGGGCCGCAATTGATAAGTACAGCTTCATGCGAGATGCCTATATTCAGCGTCGTCAGTATCAGATTAACGAGGGTCGTGATGATGAAGAGTCAACGCCACCTGTTTACCAGAATCCTTACGAATAAGTAGTTTGCTTAAGGGGCTAAAATGGGCCTCAATCTAGATAAAGATAGCGAGATCATTGGATATGAATAGTTACAAAAGAATCACTCAGTATTTAGTGGCATGTTTGCTACTGATCTCTAGCGCGGTATTTGCGCAAGCTCCTGACCAAGCTACAGCTCCTGATGCACTTATTAAGATGGTGGTATCTGATGTTATGGCCTCTGTAAAGTCAGATCCAGATATTCAAAAAGGCAATATTCCAAAGATTGTTGATTTGGTTGAGAAGAAAATTGTTCCCTATACCGATATGCGACGCACTACCGAAATGGCAATGGGACCCAATTGGAAGAAAGCCACTCCTGAACAGCAAAATCAATTGGTGCTGGAGTTCAAAAACTTATTGATTCGGACATATTCTGGTGCTCTTAGTCAGCTGCGTGATCAGACGGTGCAATTTAAGGCACTGCGTGCTGCCCCAGATGACAAAGAAGTTGTTGTTAAAACCGTCGTTCTTGGTCGTGGAGACCCGGTGCCATTAGATTACCGTCTCGAGAAAACAGACAAGGGCTGGAAAGTCTACGATATGAACATCATGGGCGTTTGGTTAGTTGAGGCGTATCGCAATCAATTCTCAAATCAGATTAGTCAAAATGGAATTGATGGTCTAGTGAAGTTCTTGCAAGACCGCAATAAGCAGCTGGCTAATGCTAAACCAGCAAATTAATAACCTAGATATTTGACGATGACCTTTTCTTTGCCCAAGACAGTTACGCAGGCAAATGCTCTGCAGCTTGAAAAAGAAGGCTCGTTAAATCTAGCTGACTTAAGAGTTATTGACTGCTCTTCGCTAAAAGATTTTGATTCAACAGTGTTAACCGTTCTATTGGAGTGGCAAAAAAGACTCCAAGTTGAGGGTCATTCCCTTTCTGTAGAGCATGCTCCAGAAAAGTTAAAAGTACTAGCTAGTGTTTATGGTGTATCTGCATTGCTAGGTTTGTAATCGCATGCAAGCTGCAATTTCAATTCAAAATATATCTAAGCATTACGGGGCACTTCAGGCTCTAGATGATATTTGTTTGACTATTGAGCCTGGTGAATTTTTTGGCTTACTTGGCCCTAATGGCGCTGGCAAAACTACCCTCATTTCTATCTTGGCTGGCTTGGTTACCCCAAGCAAAGGTCATGCAGCAATTATGGGTGCCGATGTGCAAAAGACATTTCGTGAAGCGCGTCGTATGTTGGGGGTTGTGCCTCAAGAGTTAGTCTTTGATCCTTTTTTCACTGTTCGTGAAACCTTACGTTTTCAATCGGGCTACTTTGGCATTCGAAATAATGATGCATGGGTTGACGAGATCATGGCTAACCTTGATCTCACATCTAAAGCAGATAGCAATATGCGATCTTTATCTGGTGGTATGAAGCGCCGAGTATTGGTTGCTCAAGCTTTGGTGCATAGGCCTCCAGTCATTATTTTGGATGAGCCCACTGCTGGCGTAGACGTAGAGTTACGCCAGTCTTTATGGCAGTTTATTAGCCGCTTGAATCAAGATGGCCATACGATTGTCTTGACGACGCATTACTTGGAAGAGGCCGAAGCCTTATGTCAGCGCATTGCTATGCTCAAGCAAGGCAAGATTGTTGCTTTAGATACCACCGCCAATCTTTTGGCTCGTCATGGTTCGGTCAAAAAAGATGGCGAAGGTAAGACGGATTTAGAAGAGGTGTTTGTCAACATCATGTCCGGAGACAATTCATGAAGCATGGACTGAGTAGGCCACCCTTAGAGTACGGTAGTGGTTTCCCAACATTGTTGCGTAAAGAAGTATTACGTTTTTACAAGGTGGGGTTTCAGACCGTAGCTGCCCCAGTATTAACAGCTGTTTTGTATCTCATGATTTTTGGTCACGTTCTTGAAGGTAGAGAAGTCTATGGCCGTTTAAGTTACACGGCGTTCTTGATACCGGGGTTAGTCATGATGAGCGTTTTGCAAAATGCTTTTGCAAATACCTCCTCATCTTTAATCCAGTCCAAGGTCACGGGCAATTTAGTCTTTGTTTTGCTTGCCCCCTTGAGCCATTTTGAATTCTATGCAGCCTATATTTTGGCGGCCGTGTTTCGTGGTGTAGTAGTGGGCTTCGGCGTCTTGTTAATCACCTCTTGGTACGGCTTGCCTGCAATAGATTACCCACTGTGGATTTTAACTTTTGCATTCTTTGGCGCCGCTATTTTAGGAAGCTTGGGTTTGATTGCGGGCATCTGGGCCGATAAATACGATCAACTTGCTGCCTTTCAGAACTTTGTCATTATGCCGGCCACCATGTTGTCGGGTGTTTTCTACTCGATCCATTCGCTGCCACCAGCATGGCAAGTGGTGTCACATTTCAACCCATTTTTTTATATGATTGATGGCTTCCGCTATGGCTTCTTTGGAGTTTCTGATATTTCCCCATGGAATAGTTTGGCAATCGTGGTTTGTTTCTTTATTGTGGTTTCCGTGATCGCTTTGCGCTTGTTACAAAAGGGCTATAAGCTGCGCCATTAAGTATTTATATCATTGTGTTTTATTAGGAGAGGTTTATGTTTCCAACCCCAGAACAAATTGAGGGCTATATCAAGCAGGGCATTACCTGTACCCACATCCAAGTAGAAGGCGATGGTCAGCATTTTTATGCAACGATTGTGAGCCCCGACTTTGAAGGCAAGCGTTTAGTACAACGCCATCAATTGGTCTATGGCGCAATGGGTGATCGGATGAAAGCAGAAGTACATGCTTTATCAATTAAGGCATTTACGCCTCAAGAGTTCGCTCAAAACCCTGCAGCTTAAAAATACTCACTAGCTATCACTACTAACAGCACTGCAAAAGTCTTTACTGGAATCGTTTCATGGATAAATTAAGAATGGTTGGCGGCACTCCTCTTAAAGGTGAGGTAGTCATCGCAGGAGCCAAAAATGCAGCCTTGCCAATTCTTTGCGCATGCTTACTGACGGATCAACCGGTGGTATTGCGCAATGTTCCAGATTTGCAGGATGTGCGCACAATGCTCAAGCTCTTGCAAGAAATCGGTGTCACCGTTCATTTTCCGGATACAAGTGATCGTAGTCATTTAGTGCTGAGTGCGGCAGTGATTAAGAGTTCAGAAGCAACGTACGAGATGGTGAAAACCATGCGCGCCTCTATTTTAGTTTTGGGACCACTACTAGCCAGAATGCATAGCGCTAAGGTCTCATTGCCTGGTGGTTGCGCTATTGGCGCCCGCCCTGTAGATCAACACATTAAGGGCCTCAAGGCCATGGGCGCAAGTATCAAGATCAAGAGCGGCTATATCCAAGCTGAAACAAAGTCGCCAACCGATCGCCTTAAAGGCGCATCGATTGTGACTGACATGATCACGGTCACAGGCACCGAAAATTTACTAATGGCAGCCACCTTAGCATCAGGCACGACTATTCTAGAAAATGCTGCTCGCGAACCAGAGGTTGGCGATCTTGCTGAGTTATTGGTAAAGATGGGTGCAAAAATTTCTGGCATTGGTAGCGATCGTTTGGTTATCGAAGGTGTTGAAAAACTTCACGGCGCTGAGCATGCAGTAATACCTGATCGTATTGAGGCGGGCACCTTCTTGTGCGCAGTTGCTGCTGCTGGCGGTGAAGTACTTGTGAAGCATTGTCGACCCGATACTTTAGATGCGGTGATAGCCAAATTAAAAGAAGCTGGTCTACAAATGGAAGTGGGTCCAGATTGGATTAAGGCCTCCATGCAGACTCGCCCAAAGGCAGTAAGTTTTCGCACTTCTGAGTACCCAGCTTTTCCGACGGATATGCAGGCCCAATTGATGGCAGTCAATGCGGTAGCGGGCGGTAGTTCAACAATTACTGAAACGATCTTTGAGAATCGTTTTATGCACGTCCAAGAGTTAAATCGCTTGGGTGCTGATATCGCAATCGAAGGAAATACTGCCATTGCGCAGGGTGTTGAAAAACTCTCAGGCGCCATCGTGATGGCTACGGATTTACGCGCCTCTGCTAGTTTGGTCATTGCTGGCTTGGCAGCTCAAGGTGAAACCCAGGTTGACCGGATCTACCATTTAGATCGAGGCTATGACCGCATGGAGCATAAATTGACGCTTTTAGGCGCAAAGATTGAGCGCATAAAGTAAGCCTGATGGATAATTAGTCCATGAAATTGACTTTAGCCCTCTCCAAAGGGCGCATCTTCGAAGAAACTGCAGAGATCTTATCCAAGATCGGTATTGTGCCGAAGGAAGATCCTGAAAAGTCACGCAAACTCATTATTGAGACCTCAAATCCGGATGTGCGCTTAATTATTGTGCGCGCCTCGGACGTCCCTACCTATGTGCAATTTGGTGGTGCTGATTTCGGCGTAGCGGGTTTAGATGTGCTCATGGAAAAAGGGACTGATGGTCTTTATGTTCCCTATGATCTCAATATTGCTAAGTGCCGTATGTCGGTTGCAGTGCGTGAAGGCTTTGACTATGCGGCAGCAGTTAAACAAGGCTCTCGTTTAAAAGTTGCTACAAAGTACGTTAATTGCGCACGTGAGCACTTTGCTAACAAGGGCGTACACATCGATACGATCCATCTCTATGGCTCTATGGAGTTAGCGCCACTGGTAGGCTTGGCTGATGCGATTGTGGATTTGGTTTCTACTGGCAATACGCTAAAGGCGAATGGTTTAGTTGAAGTTGAGCCGATTGCTGATATCAGTGCGCGCCTAGTAGTGAACCAAGCTTCATACAAGCGGAAGCGTGCTCAGCTGCAACCAATTTTTGAGTTGCTGAAGTAAAGCGCAACCTTACTTCTTACTCAAATGTCTGCACAGATCATAATCAAGCGCCTCAAGAGTCAGGATGCGGGTTTCAAAGAAATCCTACTCTCTAGCCTTTCATTGCCTATGGCTGATGATGACGCGATTGAGGCTACTGTTGCCAAGATTCTCTTAGCGGTCAAGGAAAAGGGTGATGAAGCAGTCTTGGGATTCACCAAACAATTTGACCGTTTAAATGTCGCTAGCGTTTCTGATTTGGAAATTCCCCAAAAAGATTTAGAGCAAGCTTACAAATCTCTATCCGATGTACAAAAGAGCGCATTAGACATCGCCGCACAACGCGTTCGTGCGTATCACGAGAAGCAAAAGATTGAAGCGGGCTGCCACTCTTGGGAATATGAAGAGGCAGACGGTACGCGCTTAGGTCAAAAAGTGACACCACTAGATCGCGTTGGAATTTATGTGCCTGGTGGTAAGGCTGCTTATCCATCTTCTGTGCTCATGAATGCCATCCCTGCTAAGGTGGCTGGTGTTGAGCAAGTCATCATGGTTGTACCAACTCCAGATGGTGCACGTAACCCACTAGTTTTGGCTGCGGCCTACTTAGCTGGTGTGGATCGCGTCTTTACGATCGGCGGTTCACAAGCAGTTGGCGCCCTAGCTTATGGAACGAAGACCATTCCATCGGTAGATAAGATTGTTGGCCCGGGTAATGCTTATGTGGCTGCTGCTAAGCGCAGGGTATTTGGCATTGTCGGCATTGACATGATTGCGGGCCCATCTGAAATCTTGGTACTGTGTGATGGCACAAGTAACCCCGACTGGGTTGCCATGGACCTGTTTTCTCAAGCGGAGCACGATGAGCAGGCTCAATCGATTTTGCTTTGTCCTGATGCTGCATTTATCGAGCAAGTGCAAGCCAGTATTAATAAGCTACTACCTGAGATGCTAAGAGCTAAAGTCATTGAAGCATCTTTGACTAATCGCGCCTTATTGATCCAGGTGAAAGATATGAGTGAAGCCTGCGAGATCGCTAATGCGATCGCTGCAGAGCACTTAGAGATTTGCGCCGCTGATCCACGCAAGTGGGCAGAGAAAATTCGTCATGCCGGCGCGATCTTCATGGGCAACTACACAAGTGAGTCCCTTGGGGACTACTGTGCTGGACCGAACCACGTTTTGCCAACGGCCCGCACTGCACGTTTCTCATCACCATTGGGCGTGTATGACTTTATTAAGCGTTCGAGCATGATTGAAGTAAGTGAAGCTGGCGCACAAATCCTAGGTGCAGTAGCAAGTACGCTTGCACACGGTGAGGGCTTACAAGCCCATGCACGCGCCGCTGAAATGCGCTTGAAGAAATAATTCAGAAGTAATCTAAAAATAAATCTAAGCTAGGATTTCTTTTAAAGCGGCGACAAGTTCGCCGCTTTGTTCGTTTGTGCCAATCGTAATGCGCAGGAATTCTTCAATACGCGGCAACTTGAAGTGGCGCACGATGATGCCGCGATCTCGTAATGCTTGATAGAGCTTTGTACCGGCATGTTGGGGGTGGCGAGTAAAGATAAAGTTTGCAGTTGAAGGCAGTGTTTCAAAACCTAGGGTATTCAGGTCATCGACTAATTTGCTGCGCGTCTGCATTACTTTTGCAGAGCTCTGTTCAAGATGGGCTTGATCCTCAATGGCAGCGATTGCACCTGCTTGCGCAAGACGTCCTAGGGGGTAAGAGTTAAAACTATTTTTTACTCGCTCTAACCCTTCAATCAATGCAGGGTGGCCAACCGCAAAACCAACACGCAAACCAGCAAGCGCTCTTGATTTTGAGAGTGTATGAACAACAAGAAGATTTTCCGGGCAGTCAGAACCACGCAATAGCGGAATGCAAGACTCTGTACCGTAATCTACATACGCCTCATCAATGACCAATACTGAGTCTTTGTTTTGAGAAAGTAAGGATTCGATTTCTGAGCGGGTGATAGATCTACCTGTTGGTGCATTTGGGTTGGGGAAAATAATTCCGCCATTAGGTGTTTTGTAATCGGCCAGATTGATTTCAAATTCTTTTCCAAGCGGCACTACTTTGTAGTCAATTCCGAAAAGCTTGCAGTAGACAGGATAGAAGCTATAAGTGATATCTGGAAAGTGAACTGGCTTGTTCTGTTTAAGTAGGCCAGCAAAAACATGGGCGAGTACTTCATCTGAGCCATTGCCTATAAAAACTTGTTTTGGATCTAGGCCATGCAGCTTGGCAATAGCTTGTTTGAGTGCAGTACCTTCTGGATCAGGGTACAGACGCAAGCCTTCATTATTTTGACCATCAATGGCTGCGAGGGCTTTGGGCGAGGGACCGTAAGGGCTCTCGTTGGTGTTGAGCTTTACCAACCGCTGCATTTGCGGTTGCTCCCCAGGCGTATAAGGGGTTAGGGTTTGAACGACAGGGCTCCAAAAACGGCTCATTAGGGTACTCAGCTTAAAAATCAGAAAGAAAGTGCAGCAATATCTGTATTTAAAAATCTTCTAGGAATGATATTATGAGGCTTCACTCAACACTTCGCCTCGCGGCGCAATGAAATGCGGCAAGCCGACGTTATCCGAAACACTTCGGAAACCAAAATTCAAATTTCCATCAATTTAGATGGTACTGGTAAGGCTGAGCTGGCCTCTGGCGTCCCTTTTCTAGACCATATGCTTGATCAGATTGCCCGTCACGGCATGATTGACCTCAAAGTAGTGGCCAATGGGGATACCCATATTGATGATCATCACACCGTAGAAGATGTTGGAATTACCTTGGGCCAAGCTTTTGCTAAGGCGGTTGGCGATAAAGCGGGTATTACCCGTTACGGTCACTCCTATGTACCTTTGGATGAAACCCTTTCACGCGTTGTCATTGATTTCTCTGGCCGCCCAGGGTTGGAATTCAATGTTCCATTTACTCGCGCACGAGTGGGCGACTTTGATGTTGATCTCAGCATTGAGTTCTTCCGTGGTTTTGTGAATCATGCCGGAGTCACTTTGCACATCGACAACCTGCGCGGTATTAATGCACACCATCAGATTGAGACTGTGTTCAAGGCTTTTGGCCGTGCTTTACGTATGGCTCTGGCGATTGACCCACGGGCCTCTGGTGCCGTTCCTTCAACTAAAGGCAGTCTCTAATTTAGACAACCTAGTTGCTCTGTAGACCACAGCGAAAGATAAGCTAAATTGGCGCAAACTATTGCGATCGTTGATTATGGAATGGGTAATTTACGTTCCGTATATCAAGCATTTCATCATGTAGCTCCAGATGACAATGTATTGATTGCGCACAAGCCCGAAGAAATTCTTTCTGCACATCGGGTTGTCTTGCCTGGTCAAGGTGCGATGCCCGATTGCATGAAGCATCTTGCAGAGTCTGGTTTGTTAGAGGCGCTTTTAGAGGCATCCAAAAATAAACCCCTACTTGGAGTATGTGTAGGTGAGCAGATGCTTTTTGATCAAAGCGCTGAAGTACGTACATCCGAAAAGAATCCATGGACACCCTGTTTGGGCTTAATTTCGGGGGAGGTTCGTCGTTTTGAATTGGCAGGCAAAAAACAGCCCGATGGCTCTGCTTATAAAGTCCCGCATATGGGCTGGAACCAGGTGCGGCAAGACTCTAAACATCCTCTGTGGAGCGGTATTCCTGATTTAACAAGCTTTTATTTTGTCCATAGCTACTATGTTGTGCCGCAACGCAAAGAGGATGTTGCGGGCTCTACAGAATACGGAGATTGGTTTACTTCTGCAGTGGCACGAGATAATATTTTTGCTACACAATTTCATCCTGAAAAAAGTGCAGAATACGGATTAAAGCTTTACCAAAATTTTGTTTCTTGGCAACCTTAAAACTTTTAAACTTTAGATATGCTGCTGATTCCTGCAATTGATCTCAAAGACGGTCACTGTGTTCGACTTGAACAAGGTGATATGGATAAAGCTACGGTTTTCTCTGAAGATCCTGGCGCGATGGCTGCACACTGGATTAGTAAAGGCGCGCGCCGTCTACATCTAGTGGATCTCAATGGCGCATTTGCGGGCAAACTCAAAAATGAATCTGCCATCAAATCGATTCTCAAAGTAGTTGGTGATGAGATTCCGGTTCAACTAGGTGGCGGTATTCGTGATCTAGAAACCATTGAGCGTTTATTAGATGACGGTATCAGTACTGTGATTATTGGTACTGCAGCGGTAAAGAGTCCGGGCTTTGTACAAGATGCCTGTACTGCATTTCCTGGTCATGTGATGGTGGGCTTGGATGCGCGTGATGGCAAGGTGGCTACAGACGGCTGGAGCAAGATTACCGGCCATGAAGTTATTGATCTTGCTAAAAAGTTTGAAGATTGGGGCGTTGAAGCAATCATCTATACCGATATTGGGCGCGATGGAATGTTAAAGGGCGTCAATATTGATGCCACTATCAAGCTGGCGCAGGCGATTCGTATTCCGGTAATTGCCAGTGGCGGCCTCTCAAACAACAAAGATATCGAAGCACTCTGCAAAGCAGAAGAAGAGGGCGTGATGGGAGTCATTGCTGGCCGCTCTATCTACGCTGGAGATCTTGATCTTTCGGTAGCTCAAAAGTATGCGGATGAGTTAACTCTGAAGTACCTGAAGAAAATTCTCTAGTGCTGACTAAGCGAATTATTCCTTGTCTTGATGTCACTGCAGGACGGGTTGTAAAGGGTGTTAACTTTGTAGGCTTGCGCGATGCAGGCGATCCTGTAGAAATCGCTAAACGTTATGACACCCAAGGTGCTGATGAGCTTACATTCTTAGATATCACTGCTACATCCGATGGCCGTGATCTCATTTTGCACATCATTGAAGATGTTGCCTCACAAGTTTTTATTCCTTTAACGGTTGGCGGTGGTGTGCGTGCTGTTGCTGATGTGCGTCGCCTACTCAATGCTGGCGCAGATAAAGTGAGTATGAATTCTTCTGCAGTAGCTAATCCCGATTTAGTTTCTGATGCTGCAGCCTATTACGGATCTCAATGCATTGTGGTGGCGATTGATGCTAAGCAAACTGCTGCTGGAAACTGGGAAGTATTTACTCATGGCGGCAGAACAGCTACAGGCATTGATGTCGTGCAGTGGGCCAGTGAAGTTGCCAAACGGGGCGCTGGTGAAATTTTACTGACTAGCATGAATCGCGATGGCAGCAAAGATGGTTTTGACTTGGCTTTAACGGCGGCTGTGAGCGATGCAGTCTCAGTACCGGTGATTGCATCTGGCGGTGTTGGCAATCTCCAGCATTTAGTCGATGGTATTACCAAGGGGCATGCAGATGCGGTATTAGCGGCCAGTATTTTTCACTATGGCGAGTACACCGTAGGGCAGGCAAAAGAATATATGGCCGCCCAAGGAATTCCGGTTCGGATTTAGCGAGAGCTCTTAGGCGCTGATCGCCATATGAGCGATAAAAGCAGAGCGATTTTCTCCAGCTGATTTAGCCTTAGCATCTAACCTTGCCAATACTCTTTTTGGTAAAGAGATATTTACTCTTTCGATATCGTCTGATAGTAAAGCGGGGTCAATCTCAGCAATTGCCCAAATATATCCTTTAAATTCTTTCTTCTTCTGTAGATTAGTAATAGGGCTAGGCTTTGGTATATCTTCACCGGCATCTAATGCTGCCTCAATCCAAAGTTCAATCGCTTCTTTGGTATTTTCAATTGCCTCATCAATTCCGCTATCAGCCGCTGAGAAGCAGCCAGGTAAGTCAGGAACGATTACGCCCCACGCCAACTTATCTCCACCAGGTTCAATTGCAATTGGATATTTCATGATGATTCCTTTATTTCATTCCTGCTTGTTTCAGTAGCTTTTGAACTAACCCAATCCCTAAATCCTTTTTGGGGTGAGGAACAGTAATATGCCCAGCTTTATGGGGGTGATTAAGAACATGATGAGAGCCTTTTGAGCCCCGCAACACCCATCCATCTTTTTGTAATGCCTTAATAAGTTCTTTGCTATTCATTCCCACATTATAAATTTAATACACATCATACACACAAATAAGGTAAGTGTCCATGAGGTGGGGCGGGTCATTAAAGCAGACTCTGACAACTATTTATTTGGTTTGGTCTTAACAATTCTGTCAAAATTGAGTCAATGTCAGATATAAACAAAAATCCTCAAGACCAAGCCTTAATAGATGCTGTGACCTGGAACGATCAGGGTCTTGTGCCTGTGATTGCGCAGGAAGTGAGTAGTGGCGATGTATTGATGATGGCGTGGATGAATCGTGACGCCCTTTTAGAAACCATTCGTTTAGGCGAAGCAGTCTACTGGACGCGTTCACGACAAAAGCTATGGCATAAGGGTGAAGAATCTGGTCACACCCAAAAGGTCAAAGAGATTCGTTTGGATTGTGATGGCGATACGATTTTGCTGATGGTTGAGCAAAAGGATGGAATCGCCTGTCACACTGGTGAGCACAGCTGCTTCTTTAAACAGTGGGACTCAGCCAAGGCCACTTGGGTTGATCAGTCGATCCCTAAAAAATAAACAAGCTAAAGCTCTTTGCTTAAAAGACATAAAATGAACCAATGACCAGTTCAGCCAATAAACCTTCTAGTTTGGATTCTGCATTCGCGCATTTAGCTGATGTAGTAGATCAACGACGTGATGCTTTTAAGGCAGGACAAGCCGATCCCAAGACTTCATATACCGCTTTGCTCTTTTCTAAGGGTGACGATGCAATTCTGAAGAAGATTGGCGAAGAGGCAACCGAGGCAGTCATGGCCGCTAAGGATGCTCGTAGCTCTAACTTGGCTGCCGAGCAGCAAAAGCTGCTGGTTGCTGAAATGGCAGATCTTTGGTTTCATTGCTTGATTGCCTTGTCACAATTTAACTTGCGTCCTGAAGATGTGATTGCAGAGCTAGATCGCCGCTTGGGCACCTCAGGGATCGAAGAAAAGGCGGCCAGAAAAGCTTCTGGCCAAGAATAAACACCTATGTCGCACGATCCGAATTGCCTGTTTTGTAAGATTTCACAGGGTTTAATCCCATCCCAGAAGGTCTATGAGGATGAGGAAATCTACGCATTTAAAGACATTAATCCCGCCGCGCCAGTACATTTTTTAATGATTCCCAAGAAACATATCCCCATGCTGGCTTCAGTAGAAAGCATTGACGCCCCTTTGCTGGGTAGAATGATGGAATTAGCACCGCGTCTTGCCAAAGAGCAGGGTTGCCGTCCTGGTCAGGATGGCGGCTTTCGCTTAATGGTGAATAATGGTGCGGATGGAGGGCAGGAGGTTTATCACTTGCATTTGCATGTGATGGGCGGTCCGCGCCCCTGGAAAAAATAATCCAAGGAGATTCAAAATGGGCTCATTTAGCATTTGGCATTGGTTAATTGTTTTGGTCATCGTGATGTTGGTATTTGGTACCAAGAAATTGCGAAATATTGGCCAAGATTTGGGTGGCGCTGTAAAAGGTTTCAAAGATGGCATGAAGCCGGGCGAAGAACCTAAAGAGCAAATCCAGCAAGCTGCTGCTGCAACAGAAAAAACTGTTGATGTGCAAGCTAAAGACCTTAACAAGTGATTTTTGATAGCGCAATAGAAATCCACGTGGTTTTAGAAGACTGTTTAAATGATTGATCTTGGGGTTTCAAAACTTGCGCTCATTGCAGTAGTTGCTTTGATCGTTGTAGGTCCAGAGCGCCTGCCAAAAATTGCTCGCATGGCGGGCAACTTGTTTGGTCGTGCACAACGCTATATGGCTGACATTAAATCTGAAGTCAATCGTCAGATGGAAGTTGAGGAATTTAAAAAGTTCCGTGAAGAAAGTGCTTCCGCCCTTAAAGAAGTTGAAAATAGCATTCATTCAACGGTTCAAGAGGCCAATACAAATCTGAGTGATCAGGCTGATATTTTCGAAACCAGTTTTGAGAAGTTACCTGTTGATGAGAGAGCGGTGTGGGATAAGACCAAGCGCCAAGGCCGCAGTAGTTGGGGTGTTAGACGGGCAGCCAGACCCATTTGGTTTAAACGTTCAGCGGGTGTGCGCACACGTGTTCAATCGGGCGCTGCCAGAATGAAACGTTTTCATCACAGCGCCATCAAATAAATAGAATAAGAATAAAAATACTTTCGCATGTCAGAAAATAATTCCACTGAAGATTCAGGATTGCAAGAATCTTTCCTCTCGCATTTATTTGAGTTGCGTGATCGTGTTATCAAGTCTGCTTTAGCAATTATTGTTGTATTCGTTTGCTTGGTTTATTGGGCACCCGACATTTTTCATTTGTTTTCACAGCCCTTACTAGATTCATTGCCAGCGGGTGGCAAGATGATCGTCACGGATGTCACTGGTTCATTTTTTGTGCCCATGAAAGTGACCATGCTAGTAGCATTCATCATTGCATTGCCAATGGTGATATATCAATTGTGGGCCTTCATTGCACCAGGCTTATATATGCATGAGCGCAAATTAATTGTGCCTTTAGTGGTGAGTAGCTATAGCCTATTCATTTTCGGCATGGCTTTTGCTTACTTCTTAGTATTTCCAACAGTATTTAATTTCATGGCTAGCTATAACGCACCACTAGGTGCTGAGATGTCTACGGATATCGATAAATACCTGAGTTTTGCCATGAATACCTTTTTGGCCTTTGGTATTACTTTTGAAGTGCCCGTTGTGGTGGTTGTCTTGGTGCGGATGGGTATCGTACCTTTAGCTAAGCTGAGAGAGATTCGCCCCTATGTGATTGTGGGTGCCTTTGTAATCTCAGCAGTTGTCACTCCGCCCGATGTGCTTTCACAATTACTGTTGGCTATACCGATGACGCTACTTTATGAATTGGGGCTATTTATTGCCCGTTTTTATATCCCCAAGCCTGCTGATGATGAGGCTAATAAAGAAGATCAAACTAGCTCAGCATCAGTCTGATTTTTAGTGCCCCGAGAAAAAGTATCAGTTAGCCAATTGCTCACTCGATCAAAGCGGTATCGTCGTTGACGTAGGTTACCTTCGATATTTGCGTCAGAACCAGCGAATACTTTACCCGCAGCCAATAGGGCGCGCCGTTGCTGAATCGTTTCAATCTGAATCAATCTCGGTAAAATTTTCGGCAGCTCCCAGCGAATATCCACTACTACACAGTGTTCATGTTGAAGTTGACCAACTTCGCATAATAGTAACTCTGATTTGCTGAAGTTAAATTGATTGGCAATGACGATACGATGACAGAGTAATAGCCAATCTTCATCTAATTTATATTCAGCATGATGATTAATGGCGCGTTCAGCATATTGGGCTAATTCAAGCCACTCATTTGATTTGGGGTTAGGACAACTCTCTAAGATTTTGCCAATTAATTCTTTGGCTTCCGCCACATCTTGCTGATGCGCTTGCCATACCCAATAAGAGGCTTGCAAGCCACGAACTTTTTCTTCAGACTTTTCTCGCTTACGCCAAAGATTGGCGCCTTTGCGAAGTTGGGCTTGTGCATGCCCTAGCTCAGCAGCACGATCAAAGCAACGATCACTCTCTGCGGCGTTATATCCAGAAAATTGCGGACGACGATAAATCTCACCAAGCGCATACCATGCATCACGGTCACCATCTTTGGCGGCAAGCTCTAACCAATGCGCTGCTTTTTTGAGAGAGGCGTTTGATTTGCTATTACTCCCATCTAGTTGAGCAAGACGTAAACCTAATGTTAGTTTGGCCAACGTCAGACCTAGCTCTGCTGCCTGAAGTAGAGCCTCTTCATTTTTATTCGTGAGCCAAGCATTCCATAAAGAGGACAGGGCCTCATTTTTTGGCTGAAGCTTTATTAATAATTCTTTAGCAGAAGCAGTGAATGGCGAATCTATTTCAGAAAGTTCTTTCAAGTATTCCCTTGCCAGTTTTTGAAGCCCAGCGAAATCCAGACCCGCAACTTTTTCAAGTGAAGGCGGAGTCATAGTTTTATCTAACCAATCGACAAGTTGAGATTGAGTTTCTTGATAGGCCGGGTTTACTAAAAGATTGGCGAGTTGCCACTTGGCTGCAAGGCTCGATTCATCCTGAATATTTTTTTCTGCCAACTCCCAAAACGAACTCCAACCAAAGCCAAAAGCAGGGGAATTGAAGGTCTCCACCAGAGGGATGCTGGCCACTTGATCTAAAAGACTAGAAACTTCCTCTTGGATTGAGCCGATTTCTTCAAGTCCTTGATTAGTAATGGAAAAAAAAGATTTTTCGAGCCAAATTAAAGCATTAGTGGGCTGAATTGGGGTTTTAAATGCCCCCGTCATATAGGCTTGGGCTAATTTTTGTTGCGCTAATACATCACCCAAACGGGCAGAACTGAGGATTTTTAAGAATTCGCGACTTGCCATATGACAATTTTGTCATCTGAGGGCCTGAAAAGACAGAAAACAAAGGCCTTGTTGCCGAGATACAACGAAGAAAGCCAAAAAACTACCTTTTGACAAGCAAAAAGAACTCCTAAATGCCCTTACCCCCAGTCTGCATGGGCAAAACCAGCAAAATTCATTGGTCCCGGTTTTATTTGGGCATTACTTTTAATTTTTGGAGATTTAAAGAATGAAAAAATCGCTATTCGCAGTTGCAGCTATGTCAGCTATTGCTGGCGCTGCTCAAGCACAGTCCAGCGTAACCGTATACGGCGTTATTGACGCTGGTTATATTGGAGCTAACGCAACCGCCTACAACTCAAAAGTTGCAACCAACGGTGGAATTGTTAAGTCCACAAGTAGCCAATTCGGTCAAGGCGCTCAGTCTACTAGCCGTTTAGGTTTCAAAGGTACTGAAGATTTGGGTGGCGGTACAAGTGCATTCTTCACTATTGAAGCTGGTTTGACACCTGCTAACGCTAGCTTGTCTGGCGGTACAGCTGTTGACGCAGTGCAAGGCACTTCTACTGATTCAGGTTCTGCATTGAACAACCGTCAATCTTTCGTTGGTTTGAAAAAGAATGGCCTTGGTCAGTTTGCATTTGGTCGTCAATACACCCCAATCTATGAAGAGGGTGCAAAGACTGACCCAACCGCATACATGAATATGACTGGAGGCGTAATCTATGTTGGTGGTAACCAATCTGGTGCTGAGTCTGGTCAATCAACAAACATTGGATTTACAAACCGTGCTTCTAATGCATTGACAGCTGCATCTGATACTTTTGCTGGTTTCCAAGTAAAAGGTATGTATGCTATGAATAACACCAATACTCAGATGGTTTCTAGCTCAAGTGGCGGCAATCAAAACTGGAACGGTTGGGGCTTAGGTGCTAACTACACATGGCAGAAACTGTATTTGACAGCTAACTACCAGTCTTTTGTTACTAAAGTTACAGGTGTTGACTTGGCAGCGGCTCCTTCTTACAACATTGGTGGCGGTCAAACTCCATTAACAGTTCAAGCCTCAGCAACTTCCTCAGCTTCTTCTGCTGGTTACCTTGCTTTTACCAACTTGGCTGATAAGCAAACTTACCTTGCTGGTACATATGACTTCGGTATCTTGAAGGCGTACGCACAGTGGATCGGTCGTAAAGTTACTCAGAACTCAGGTCAAACTGTTACTGGCGCATCTACTTTAAGCTCCACTCAATTTAACCGCAATGCTCAACAGATTGGTGTACGCAGCTACATCACTCCTGCAATTGAGGCTTGGGCAAGCGTAGGTAATGGTCGTTACAGAGGTGCAGACCTTTCTACTGGTGTGCAACTTAACACTGTTAGCTTCACTGCATACCAAATTGGTTCTAACTACTACCTCAGCAAGCGTACAAACTTGTACGCTGCATTTGGTTCAACCACTACTACTTCAGGTAGCGGCGGTACAGCTGGATCAGGTACAAACGGTAACCAATACGCTATTGGTGCACGTCATACATTCTAATTTAACGCTAGCGTAAGCTAGTCTGAATTAGTCTATAAGACAAAGAAGCAAATAAAAACCCCACTGTGGAAACACAGTGGGGTTTTTTATCGCTAGAGTTAAATGTGGCTTTTGACTTCAATAAGATTAGGTAGAGAGATGGGTATTTAGATCATTTTTAACTTGACCTATTACTGGGGCCCAATTGAGGAGCTCTTCCTGCCTATAAATTCTCGTATTTGGATACCAATCGGTATCTGCTCTGTTTAGCAACCATCTCCAATCCGGATTTTTAGGTAGCAATAACCACGTCTCTTTGCCAAGACTTCCGGCGACGTGTGCCACGCTAGTATCAACGGTAATCACTAGGTCAAGTAATTCACATAGGGCAGCAGTATCACTGAAGTCATGTAAATCATTGTCAAAGCTCAAAACCTCGGGGTGAGCCTCAAGGAGTGTGCGATCAGCGGCGCTAATATTTTTCTGGACTGACACTAGCTGATACTCGGATGAACTTAGTTGAAGTAATTGATCCAAAGGAATACTTCGATTCCAGTCATTGTGATGATCTGGATTACCACTCCACACTATTCCAACCCGCGGCTTGGTTTTTTTGCCAAGCATGCTTTCCCATTTCGAAAGGCTTTCTTTAGAGGCTTGGAGGTATGGCATAGAGATATTCATTGCCTCCTTTGAATAGGCCCTTAAAGCCAAAGGAAGGCTCATCAGTGGGCATTGATAGTCAAATGCTGGGGCTGCCTCACCTTTAGAAATAATTTGATCAACACCTGTAAGGCTAGATAGTAGGGAAACGAGAGGTTTTTGAACTTCAAGAATGACTTTCGCACCAAGCTGTTTAACTTGAATAGCAAAACGACAAAATTGCAGCGTATCCCCAAGACCTTGCTCTGCATACAATAAGATAGTTTTATCTAATAAGGACTCTTGCCCTAACCACAAGGGCTGATCAAAATTTCTACGCTCTTGATGTATGGGCAGATCAGGGCTGGACCAGCGCCATTCATGTTCCTTCCAGCCGTTTTCAAAGTCACCAAGCAATAGATAGCAAAAAGCAAGATTCCAGTGGGCGGTGGCAAAGTTGGGATCAATGCAAAGAGCTTTTTTACAGGCCGCAATAGCATCCTCATAGGCCCCAATTTGCTCCAAACAGCCTGCTTTATTGCAATACGCTTCTGCAAAATTAGGCTCAATAACAAGCGCCTGATCATAGGCTTGAATGGCTGCCTCAAAATCTTTGAGATATCGCAATGAATTTGCTTTATTGAAGTAAATATTGGGATTATTTTTTTGTCAACTGGAGCGCCGCATCATATGATGCGATTGCCTCCAAATGATGATGAGTGTCTTGCAGGGCATTGCCAAGGTTGTAATGCGCATCTACTAGGTTTGGCTGCAATTTGACGGCACGTCTAAAGCTATCTATAGCGGGAAGATATTGTTTTAACTCCAGTTGCGCAAAGCCTAAAGTACTAAAGGTCGCCGGATGATTAGGATTTAACTCGCTCGCCTTGCTTAGCTTGTTAATTGCTTTTTGGAATTCACCAGTTTGCGCATAAAGAAGCCCCAAGAAATATAGGCAGTCAAAGTTATTGGGGTCAACCGTATTGCATTGTTCGTAAAGAGATCTAGCTTGAGCCAAATTATTATTTTGGTGATGTGATACTGCCTGAGCAAGCAATTGATTGGCGCTATTGTTACTCATATGCGGAAGATTTAGTGAGAAGGTTCATTCACGCTAGTTTAGACAATCTTAACTATCTAAAGAGCCGTTTTTAATTAATAACAATATTTTCTTTTTGACCTCAGCAAGAGGTCTTTCCCAATCACCCCTTTTATCTTGTCTCAGTAAAGAGGTATTGGGGTACCAAGGGCTTTGGTCACATTCGGTCAGGGACATAAAATCAGGCGGGTCTGGTATCAGTAAGAGAGTAGCTACCCCAAGGGCCCCTGCAAGGTGAGCGCAGGCAGTATCTACCGATATTACAAGGTCTAATTGAGAAATTAACCCTGCTGTATCTGAAAAATCGATAAGGTCATTTGTATGGATATTTAAACCCTCCAGAGATGGCGCTTTGAATGCAGTATCAGATCCAAACTCAGTTTGAATGGCATGAAACTCAACACCATCAGATTTTAATTCGGCAATGAGATCGGCAAACAGTAAAAAGGGAACGTTCCTTTTTTCGCTTACTTTATTGGCATACTTCCCGGAGCCGCGCCAACTTATTCCAATCTTGAGTGGAGTAGGTTTGCCTTTCGAGCATTCAAGTTTTTTAGCCCAGATTGCTCTCTTTGTTGGATCAGTCTTCAAATAGCGCATAGACATGGGGATGGTGTCTAGTGTTGTGCCAAATGCTAGAGGAAGACTCATGATGGGGCAGTGGAAATCAATCCTGTCGTGATAATTTTCTGAGAAACTTTGCTGATCTACAGCCTTGATAGTGAGGCTGAGACTTTTCATCAGGGGTACAAGAGATTTTGGTGCTCCAAATATAACCTTTGCACCTTTTATATTTTCAAGAAGAGGTAGGTAGCGACTAAATTGGATCGTATCTCCAAAGCCTTGTTCTGCATGAATATAAATGGTCTTACCCTCCAGAGATTGATGCCCAAGCCAGAGTGGAGCATCGAGCTTGGGCATATGCTCCATCATTCCTGAAACATGCCGGCGTGATTCGAATAGAGGCCAGCCTGCCTCGAAGTTTCCTAATCTAAGTAGTGAGAGTGCTTTATTCCATTTTGCAAGATAGTTATTGGGGTTTGTAAATATCGCCCCATCAAAATATTTGAGTGCATCCTCATATTTTTTTTGTTCGTTGAGTAAATTTCCTAATCCAATGAGTGCATCTTCATACTTCGGATTCAGTTTAAGCGCTTTTATGTAGCAATTATTAGCATCTAGAAATTCCTCTTTTTCTAGATGAGCATGACCTTTATTGGACCAAGCAGCAACTAAATTTGGATCGATTGCTAGGCAATTAGAAAAATATTCAATTGCTAATTCGTAATAATTTTCATGTGCGGTACAAACGCCTAGATTGAGCCAGCCGATAGAGTCTTCGGGGGAAATCTTTAATAATTTTCTACAAAAACTTTTAGCTTCCTCCCATTCTTTTAATTGAATACAAGTTGCCGAAAGACTAGCCAAAATTGAAGGGCGTTCCGGCATGATTTTGTAGGCATCAAGAAGGGATAATTTGGCACGGTCATAATCGCCATTATCGAAATAATTCAAGCCAACTTGAAAATATTCCTTTGCCGTCTCAAATTGATTGTCTGTATTCACCTGGGCTCTAGCAAAAATTTATCTTTGGTAATAATGCTAACATTGCCTAATCATATAGGCCGCTCTTGGGCAAACTCCAAAAAAGACCATTAAATTAGCGCATGCAAAGATTAGATTCATCAGCTGAAGCGAAGCTCTTATCTGAGGCTGCGGCATATTACGGTCAAAATGACCTAAAAAATGCGAAGAGCTTGCTGCAGACACTCCTAGATTCAAACCCCACTCATTATCGTGCCAATGAATTGATGGCCTACGTTGAACTGTCATCAGGGAATCTAGAGGCTGGTGAGGTTTGCTTGGCTAAGGCTTGCCTTGATGTGAATTCCTCTTCCGAGGCTAATTATTATTTAGGCTCCTTATATTTAGAAAGAGCTGCTTACTCGGATGCCGTGAAGTTTCTTAAGAAAGCCGTCTTGAAGGACGGGCAGTCTTTTGAGGCTCGACATGATCTTGGTGCTGCTCTTGCCCTTCTTGGTAAGACTAGCGAGGCCCTGGATGCCCTTCTAAGTGCCGCCCAATTAAATTCTCATTCAAGCGAGCTTCACTTTAATCTTGGAAGACTCTACGAAGAACTATGTAAATCAACTGAGGCTATTGAGCATTATGACAAGGCGTTGGCTATTAATGATCAATACTTGGAGGCGTATCTAAATAAGGGCATACTTTTTGAAGAGTTAAGAGATTTTGAATCAGCAAAAGCTTGCTATATGCAGGCTATAAAGATTAATCCTTTGCATCGAGATGTATGGCTAAATTATTCCAAACTCTTAACAGAACAAAATCAGAATATTGTTGCGCTTGAGGCCATCGACAAGGCCATTGCTATAGATAGACAATACGCAAACGCACATAGTAATAAAGCATTTATTCTAAATAAGCTAGAGCGCCCACATGATGCATTATCAGCCGCAGAAGAGGCTCTTAGATTAAATCCCTTATTTGCAGAGGCCTGGGTTAATAGAGGAATCTCTTTGCGGGTACTTAAGAGCTCCGATGAAGCAATTGCTTCTTACCAAAAAGCATTGAGCATTAAGCCTGATTACGCAGAAGCCTGGTCAAACCAGGGTGCGGTACTTGCTGAGCTAAAACGTTTCGATGAAGCAATTGCTTCTTACCAAAAAGCATTGAGCATTAAGCCTGATTACGCAGAAGCCTGGTCAAACCAGGGTGCGGTACTTGCTGAGCTAAAACGTTTCGATGAAGCAATTGCTTCTTACCAAAAATCATTGAGCATTAAGCCTGATTACGCAGAAGCCTGGTCAAACCAGGGTGCGGTACTTGCTGAGCTAAAACGTTTCGATGAAGCAATTGCTTCTTACCAAAAAGCATTGAGCATTAAGCCTGATTATGATTTTTTAGAGGGGATGTTGGCGCATCTCAATATCTTGGCATGTGATTGGAAATGCTATCAGGAAAGAGTCAACAGTTTATTGAAAAAAGTAAAAAATGGAAAAAAAGTTGTCTCACCATTTACATTGTTAGCAATTTCGGATGACGAATCTGCCCATTTAGAAGCTGCAAAAATTTGGGCTAATAAAAAAATTCAGTTACTTAGCTATCTTCCATCGAAGCAGAAGACAACTCAGAGAAAAAAAATTCGTATTGGATATTTTTCTGCGGATTTTCGTAATCACCCAGTCGCGCATTTGGCCGCCGGTCTCTTCGAAGCTCATGATAAAGAACGTTTTGAAACCTATGCTTTTTCCTTTGGGCCCAGTGGCGAAGATGCAATGAGACTAAGGTTAAAAAATGCCTTTGATGATTTTATCGATGTACGTGGTAAGACTGATCAGGAAATAGTGGATTTAGCACGTGATTTAGAAATTGATATTGCACTTGATTTAACTGGCCATACCGAGCATAACCGTATAGAAGTTTTTGCTAAACGTGTTGCGCCAATTCAAATTAATTATTTAGGGTATCCGGGAACTATGGGGGCATCTTGCTACGATTACATCATTGCAGATTCGACTCTCATTCCCGATTCGCAACAGAAGTACTATTCTGAAAAAGTGATTTACATGGCAAATACCTATCAGCCAAATGATAGGGCTCGTCCAATATCAAGCCGTGAATTTTCAAGGGCTGAGTTGGGCCTGCCTGAGGCTGGATTCGTATTTGGTTGCTTTAATAACAATTTCAAAATTACACCAAGTATTTTTGCTATTTGGATGCAATTACTGACCAAGATTAATGGGAGTGTTCTATGGTTATTTGAGGACAACCCATTGGCCGTAGAGAATTTGAGAAAGCATGCATCTGAACATGGAATTTCACCAGATAGACTGGTCTTTGCTCAAAGAATGGAGCTTTCAGAGCATTTAGCGCGACTTAGATTCATGAATTTGTTCTTGGATACTCTTCCATACAATGCACATACAACAGCTAGTGATGCTCTTTGGTGTGGGGTACCAGTGCTTACTTGCCTTGGTAAATCATTTGCTGGCAGAGTGGCGGCAAGTCTACTTGATTCAATAGGTGTGCCAGAGTTGATCACTCATTCTCTAGAGGAATATGAATCAAGGGCGCTAGAGTTGGCAGCGGACAAGAAATTGCTTGATAGCATCAAAGACAAACTTATCCTTAGTAGATTGAAATGCCCTCTTTTTGATACTAAGGCATATACATTAGAGCTTGAGAGTGTCTACGAGTCCTTGCAGCAGTTGACCTAATATGGGGGCCTTTAATCTGATGTGTTCAGTTTTGCTTTGACAAAATTTAAGTAGAGCTCTTCTAGATCGCAAACATATTTACTGGAGTTAAATAATGGGGCCGTGTGATGATTTGCAGCGAGCTTTTTACGAAGGCTTGCTAGGCTTTCTGGATTTTTAGCAAACTCAATTGCCGTTTTAGAGTATTCAGTTAGCGAATGAGTGATGAGCTCTGGTAAGTCAGCAGCAGTCAGTTGGCTGGCTGCCACCCTACCAGAAAATGAGTCACCCAATAAGGTGATTACTGGAACACCTGAAGTGAGGGCATCAGCAGAAGTAGCATGAGCATTGTAGTGAGGCGTATCTAAGAAAAGATCCATTAGCCTTAGGCGGCTGAGGTGATCTTTATTACTGGGTGTGCGGGTTGCAAAAATTAAACGGTCGGAATCTATACCAGAGCGCTTTGCTTCTTTTCTTAAGTTTTCAATGGTTTTTGCTGGCATTTGAGATAACCACAAAACACTATTTGGGACCTCTTTTAATATGTCCATCCATGTATTGAAGATTTGAGGTGAAATTTTATAGGCATTATTAAAGCAACCAAAGACTATGCCTTGCTCGGGGAGATGTTGACTTTCCCTGCTTGGAACATTCCCTAGATTATGGGGTACCAATTGAGAATTTACAGGAAAAAATGAGTTGGGAAGATAGGCTATCTTTTCGGTAAATTCAATTTGATTGCTAGACGGTATTGCAACTTGATCTGCAAGTAAATAGTCGAAAAAATCCGTGCCCGTTGTACCGGCATACCCCAAGAAAGTTAATTGGATTGGTGCCAATCGTTTAGAGAATAACGATATTCTGGCACCAGAGGTATGTCCGCTTAAATCAATCGCAATATCTAATTTTTGATCATTGATCAGGGCGATTGCTTGTGCATCAGATAGGCTGGCTAAGTTAATTGATCGATCAAAAGACTCCAGCAGGGAATTTTCAATTAGATCCCCAGTTTCATTATTGAGAAAGAAGCCGATAATTTCGAATTGGGATCGGTTATGAAGTGCAACAATATTATTCATCAGCATGCCGACTGGATGCTCTTTAAAGTCGCAGGAAAAATAGCCAACCCGTATTTTTTCTTTTTGTCCTATTTGTGAGGTTGGCAAACCATTGGAGTGACGGACTTTCACCCATTTTTTTACAAATTGCACAGCACATTTTTTTTGAATACCAAGAGCAGCTGGTGTAGAAAGAAGATCAAACGGCATAATTGAATTTTTAGCGCTAGAAAGGCTCTGCGTAATTTTTTCATAGAGGGAATCATAATTATCCCAGTCACAAAGATGCATTAGTACGCTTAAGTAATTACCTAGTAAATAGTCAACTTCATCCCCCAATGCGATCGCTTCCTCAAGTACCTGCTTAGCTCTCTCAAAGTCTTTGTTAGATTTCAGGCTGACGCCTAGGTTTGATAGTGTTGTCGCAGACTTTGGGTTTATTTCTAGAGACTTGTAATAGGCCTCAATTGACCCTTGAATATTGAGAGAGACTTGGAGCCCATTACCTATATATAGCCATGCTTCCGCTGATTGTGGGTTAATTTCCAATGCCCGATGAAATGAATTTAAGGCCCCTTCAATTTCGTTTAAAGATAAAAGTATTTTTCCTTTATTGATCCATCCATCAATTAGAGTTGGCGATAAGGCTAGCCCGCTATCAAATGCTTTAAGAGATTCTGAAAAATGATTGATGGAGCCTAATGCTGAGCCTAAATTGCACCATGCTTGCGCTTGACGTGAGTCAATACTTAAAGCGTTTTGTGCCGCAGTAATAGCTTCTTCATGCCTCAATAATTCGTTCAGAACGCCGCTTAAATTTGTCCAAAGGTCAGGAGAATTGGGGTGTAATTTCAGGCCACTCTCAAAGACAAGCAACGCCTCTTCTTGTCTATGGAGCTTGATAAGCGAGACCCCATGATTGAGCCACGTATTTGAATTTTCAGGCATGAGACGAGCTGCATGCTTGTGATGAGGTAACGCATAATAATCTTTGTTGTTATCTGATAGGGCTTTGGCTAGGTTCAGATGAATAAACCCATTAACAGGGTTAAGATCGACTGCTTTTTTGAGGAGTCGGACCCCCTCTTCATGCTGCCCTTTTAAATTTTTGATCACACCTAAGATTTGAAGGGCATCTGGATTTTTGGGTTGCAGTTTTAAGGCGGTAGAGATTAAACGTTCCGCATCATCAAGGTTCCCAATTTGAAATTGATTAACCCCTTGATCAATTAGGTTAAATATGTTTGATGTCATTAATCTCTTCGCAGATTTCTAGGGCGCTAGGGTTGGAGCCTATTCTGGAAAAATACTTGACCTATACAGGCTAATTAGTGATAACCCTAACAAGTTATATTTATATCTAATATTTGACTCTTAATAAGGCCTTACTAAAACTAATCATAGTGTTTTCGCACATAGCCGACTCATTATTGCCCTTATTTACAGCATTAATAGTGGCTGAAAGACATGATATCTGTTAAAAAGTAAGGATTCCAAGATTTATTATCAATTACAAAATATGCCAGTTATCAGGGCATGAAAACTTTGTTACAAGCAATCATTAAGGAGAATTAAAAAATGAAAAAAGTACTCGCCCAAGGCGTTTTTCCAAAAGCCGTTCTGTCTTTATTTGCCACCGCCTTTTTGGCTACCCCTACTGCGTTTGCCGCAAGCGCAACCCTAGACAAGATTAAATCTACTGGTGCGGTAACTATGGGCGTTCGTGAGTCATCCATTCCAATGTCCTACACCACTGGCGATAGCCGTTTTGATGGCTACCACGTTGAAATTTGCCGCATGATTCTCGGCGACATCAAAGATAAATTGGGTATGAGCACAATCCGCATTAACTATCAGCCTGTGACATCCCAAAACCGCGTACCTTTAGTACAAAACGGTACCGTTGATATTGAGTGCGGCACAACAACCAATAATAGTACTCGTGCTAAGGATGTTGGCTTTGCCAATACCTTGTATGTTGAAGAAGTGCGTATTGCAGTTAAAGCTAACTCTGGCATTAATTCAATTTCTCAATTAGTTGGCAAAAAAGTTGCCACTACTACTGGTACAACTTCTGTTCAATTACTGCGCAAACATGAAAAAGCCAATGGCGTGAACTTTGACGAAGTATTTGGTAAAGATCATGCTGATAGCTTCCTGTTGTTAGAGTCTGGCCGTGCTGACGCCTTTGTGATGGACGGTTCTATTTTGGCTGGCAATATTGCCAATTCTAAGAATCCAAAAGATTACAAAATTGTTGGTGAGGTGCTTGCAACTGAGCCAATTGCCATCATGGTCCCCAAGAATGATCCTGAGTTCAAGGCTGCTGTGAATGCTGCTATTGCGAAGATTGTTGCAAATGGAAAAATGCCTGGACTTTGGAATAAGTGGTTCTTGTCACCAATTCCACCAAAAAATGCTGTCGTTGGTCTTGAATTATCTCCAGCCACCAAAAATGCTTGGGCAAACCTCAATGACAAGCCGGCCGAAGACTACAACAAGAAATAATTTAATTAATTAAGCATCTAATATGGCATTAGATTTCGGTGTTTTTTGTAAAAGCACCATTGATGGAGAAGCAGTTGAACACTGCTTCTCCTCTATTTTTTGGCTTGGGCAAAATGCAGATGCCAGTTACCTAGACTGGCTGATGAAAGCCTGGGGCTGGACCTTGGCCGTTGCAGGTTTGGGTCTGACGATTGCTTTGATTGTTGGCTTAGTGATGGGTACTCTCAGGACTTTGCCTGACAGCGGAATCGTGAGTAGATTGCTAGTTCGACTATCAACGGCTTGGGTGGAGTTATTTAGAAATATTCCTGTTTTAGTCCAGGTATTTCTTTGGTACCACGTTATCCCTGCTTTTGTTTTACCCTTAAAGGCGCTTCCGTCTTATTGGCTAGTGAGCATTGCATTGGGTTTTTTTACCTCTGCTCGCATAGCCGAGCAAGTGCGTGCAGGCATTCAGTCTTTACCTAGTGGGCAAAGAGCTGCTGCAACTGCGCTTGGATTAACTACGCCACAGGCTTATCGTTTTGTCCTATTGCCTATGGCATTACGTATTGTGATTCCCCCTCTCACCTCTGAGAGTATGAATGCTGTCAAAAACTCTTCAGTTGCTTTTGCTGTCTCGGTACCGGAGCTTACCTTATTTGCTATGCAAGCGCAGGAAGAAACCTCTCGTGGGGTAGAAATTTACTTGGCAGTGACTTTGCTTTATGCCTTATCAGCTTTTGCCGTCAATCGTGTGATGACTTTCATAGAAAAAAGAAGTCGTATCCCTGGTTTTATTGCCGCATCGAATGATGCAAGTCTGGCTCATTAAATAGTAATGATATGTTGAGCTTAGATTTAAGTTTTTATAACTGGGACCTCTTCACGAACTACATTCTGAAGGGACTTTTATTCAGCGTCCAGCTCACTGTCATCGCGACAGTTGGGGGAATTGTGGTTGGCACTTTCTTGGCCTTGATGAGGCTATCAGGCAAACCTATTTTAGTTATTCCTGCTACGTTTTATATCAACACGATGCGATCTATTCCATTGGTGATGGTAATCCTCTGGTTCTTCTTGTTAATCCCAATGCTCATTGGCAAACCTATCGGAGCAGATTTATCCGCCACGATTACCTTTATTGCATTTGAGGCTGCCTTCTTTGCGGAGATTGTGAGAGCCGGAATTCAGTCAGTACCCAGGGGTCAGGCTTATGCAGGCGAGGCACTAGGAATGACCTATGGACAGAATATGCGTTTAGTGGTTTTACCCCAAGCATTTCGGAATATGATTCCTGTCTTTATGACGCAGACCATTATTCTGTTCCAAGACACTTCATTGGTCTATGCAATTGGCGCATACGACTTATTGAAAGGCTTTGAGATTGCTGGCAAGAACTATGGCCGCCCAATTGAGACTTATATATTGGCAGCAGCAACGTATTTTGTGATTTGTTTTTCACTGTCTAAGGCAGTGCGCGCCATTCAGGCAAAAGTTGCCATCATTCGCTAAATATTTTATTCATTGTTATAGATTACATAGACCATCATGATTGAACTTCAAAACGTTTCGAAATGGTATGGCTCCTTTCAGGTCTTGACTGATTGCACTACTTCAATTAACAAGGGTCAGGTGGTGGTGATTTGTGGCCCTTCAGGATCTGGTAAGTCAACTTTGATTAAAACCATCAATGCTCTTGAGCCATTTCAAAAAGGTGAGATTACTGTTGATGGCATTAATTTGCATGACCCCAAAACAAATCTTCCCAAGTTGCGGGCGAGGGTTGGAATGGTGTTTCAGAACTTCGAGCTATTCCCCCATTTAAGTATCACTGAGAATCTCACGCTGGCTCAAATTAAAGTCTTGGGTCGATCAAGCGATGAAGCTAAAACTCATGGCCTCAAGTATCTAGAGCGTGTTGGACTCATTGCTCAAAAAGATAAATTTCCTGGTCAGCTTTCGGGTGGTCAGCAGCAGCGTGTTGCGATTGCCCGTGCTTTAAGTATGGATCCCATCCTGATGTTGTTTGATGAGCCTACCTCAGCACTCGATCCAGAGATGGTGGGCGAAGTGTTAGATGTCATGGTTAAGCTTGCTAACGAAGGTATGACAATGTGCTGCGTTACCCACGAGATGGGCTTTGCTCGCAAGGTTGGCAACCGAGTGATTTTTATGGATCAAGGCCGCATTATTGAGGACTGTAGCAAAGACGAATTTTTTGGCAATCCAGAAGCTCGCTCGCCAAGGGCCAAAGACTTCCTGTCAAAGATATTGGCTAACTAGTAGGCAAGTCTCATTAATTAAGCGTTTTGGGTTTTGGGCGCTTTCCAGTTTGGACTGTAAGAACCGCCTCTTTCCCCTTGCGCAAAATAGTTAAAGTAGCCTCGTTTCCAGGGCTAATTTGGGCAATTTGATTCAGAAGCTGCTTTACATCTTTAGTTTTTTCGCCATTTACAGCCGTTAGTACATCCCCAGGCTTTACTCCGCCGCGAGCTGCAGGACCACCCTCTAGAACTCCGGATAAAAGCACTCCTCCGGTATTGCCAGGAAGTCCTAAAGATTCAGAGAGCTCCTTGGATAGGTTTTGGGGTTCAACGCCAATCCAGCCCCGAGTGACGCTGCCATTCTTCAGGATAGATTCCATTACTTGTTTAGCAAGGTTAATAGGAATTGCAAATCCTATTCCCATTGATCCACCATTATTAGAAAAAATCGCAGTGTTGATACCAATGAGATTGCCACGGGTGTCGATGAGTGCGCCACCGGAATTGCCAGGATTAATCGCAGCATCTGTCTGAATAAAATTTTCAAATGTATTGATACCAACGTGATCGCGACCCATAGCAGAGACAATTCCAGAGGTCACGGTTTGACCAACGCCAAATGGATTGCCGATAGCAAGTACGACATCACCAACGTGGACAGAATCTATTTTTCCAAGCGTAATGGGATTCGGTAATTGTTTAGCCTCAATTTTCAAAACAGCGATATCTGTGTCTGGATCACTACCAATGATTTTTGCCTTTACTTTTCTGCCATCTGAAAGCGCCACATCAATCTCATCCGCATCATTAATGACATGATGGTTTGTGAGGATGATTCCTTCTGGGCTTACTAGAACCCCAGAGCCCAAGCTGGAGCTGGGCTCTTCGTCTGGTGGCTGATCGCCGAAGAAGAATTTAAATAAGGGGTCGGCAGGGTTTTGTTTATTACCTTTGCGTGTTTTTGTTTTTGCAGAGGTCTTGCTGGTAAAAATATTGACAACAGCTGGCATCGATCTTTTGACTGCATCGTGGTATGAGCCGGGACTCAGAGCGCTACCATCGTATGCCCCTTCTTTTAGGGTGACGCTCTCAACAATTGAGCTGACAACTTCTCCTGATATCCAACTTGGTTTGAGAGTTACAACAATGAACCATGCAGCAAAAAGAATGGTTACAGCTTGCGCAAACAGTAACCATAGGCGATTGAACATGTTGTAATTTTCTTTGTGCAATTATTTTTTGAGACTGTCGCGAATTTCGCGCAGCAACATTACATCTTCTGGAGTTGGCGGTGCCGGAGGTGTATCCATTAAGCGAATCTTATTAACGACCTTGACCATTTGAAAAATCACAAAGGCTAGCAAAATGAAATTAATTGAAATGGTGATGAAATTTCCATAGGCAAAAATAGGGACTCCAGCCTTTTTGAGTGCATCAAAAGTTCTGGGAACACCCTCTGGAATCCGACCAAGAATGACGAAGAGGTTTGTAAAGTCAATATGCCCTCCCAAAAGGGTAGAAATCACCGGCATAACGATGTCGTTTACAAGAGAATCGACGATTTTCCCGAAAGCCCCGCCAATAATGACGCCTACAGCCAAATCAATCACATTGCCCCTTACGGCAAATTCACGAAATTCCTTCAAAACACTCATAATTACCCTCCTTTTTGCTTGTATTTGGATTAGCCCGAGATTAACCCCATAACTTTCTTCCTCACCCTACTTTTTACTTTAAAATACGAAGTTTAAGTAATTTCCACCCAAAAATACCCTTTCTAGGAATTTTGTAAATGAGTGATAAGCCCAGTATGGACAAGGATCGTCGTAATTGGCTGATAGCCACATCGGCGGTTGGCGGCGTAGGCGCAGCTGCAGCCCTTTACCCTTTTGTTGACAGTTTTGAGCCTTCCGAGCGCGCTAAGGCCGCGGGAGCAGCTGTTGAAATCGATATTGCTGACATGAAGCCAGACGAAATGCGCATGGTTGAGTGGCGCGGTAAGCCTGTATGGGTTGTACGCCGTACTCCTGAGCAAGTTGCCGAGCTTTCTAAGATTGATTCAGAGCTCGCAGACCCAAATTCTTTGAGGGATCCAGCCCAATTTACCCCTCCTTATGCTCAAAACCAATGGCGTTCAATTAAGCCTGAATACATGGTTGTAGTTGGTATTTGTACCCATTTAGGGTGCTCTCCAACCCCGAAGTTTGAGGCAGGTGCTCAGCCTTCGTTGCCAAATACATGGCAGGGCGGTTTTCTTTGCCCATGCCACGGATCTACCTTCGATATGGCGGGTCGCGTTTTCAAAAATAAACCAGCTCCAGACAATATGGAAGTGCCGCCACATATGTATTTAAGCGACACCAAGATTCTGGTCGGCGAAGATAAGAAGGCTTAAGGAGATATAAATGGCATTTCACGAAAAAGAAGTCCCAGCAGACGCCTCCGCCGCCGTAAAGCTTATGGCATGGGTTGATTCACGTCTTCCGGTCACAGAAGCCTTCAAGCGTCACATGAGCGAGTATTACGCTCCTAAAAACTTGAATTTTTTCTATATTTTTGGCGCCTTAGCAATTGTTGTATTGGCGATTCAGATCATTACCGGTATTTTCTTGACCATGAACTACAAGCCAGATGCTGCTAAGGCATTTGAGTCTGTTGAATACATCATGCGAGAGGTTCCGTTTGGTTGGTTGATTCGCTATATGCATTCGACTGGCGCCTCGATGTTCTTTGTAGTGGTTTACATGCATATGTTCCGCGGCTTGATTTACGGTTCTTATCGCAAGCCACGTGAACTCATTTGGATCTTTGGTTGCGCAATTTTCTTAGCCTTAATGGGTGAAGCTTTCTTTGGATACTTGCTCCCATGGGGCCAGATGTCCTATTGGGGCGCTCAGGTGATCGTGAATTTGTTCTCTGCGATTCCATTGATTGGCCCAGACCTATCGCTTTGGTTACGCGGTGATTATGTTGTTGGTGACGCTACCCTCAACCGCTTCTTTGCGTTTCACGTGATTGCTATTCCATTGGTACTCATTGGTTTGGTAGCAGCGCATATCCTTGCATTACATGAAGTGGGCTCAAACAATCCAGACGGCGTAGAAATCAAAAATACGCTTGATGCTAATGGTCATCCTGTAGATGGCATTCCATTCCATCCTTTTTACAGCGTTCATGACGTGATGTATCTGGGCGGTTTCTTGATCATTTTTGCATCGATTGTTTTCTTTGCACCAGAGATGAATGGTTACTTTTTAGAGGCAAACAACTTCATCCCAGCAAACCCATTTGTAACGCCAACGCATATTGCACCGGTTTGGTATTTCACGCCGTTCTACTCTATGTTGCGCGCGACTACTACGAACTTCCTATTGCCTTTATGGATTTTCTTAGCAGTGATTCTCGGGATGTTTGCTCTTCAGTCTAAAGATATTAAGGTGAAGGGCGCTTGCGCAGTCATTGCTATAGTTTTAGCTGCTGGCTTCTATGCACTTGACGCTAAGTTCTGGGGTGTTGTGATCATGGGCGCTTCCGTAGTGATTCTGTTTTTCTTGCCTTGGCTTGATCACTCTCCTGTGAAGTCTATTCGCTATCGTCCACAATTCCATAAATATATTTATGGCATCTTTGTAGTGACCTTTGTAATTTTGGGTTACTTGGGCATCGAGCCGCCATCACCTGTGTATGAAAAGATTTCTCAGATTTGCACTATTTATTATCTGGGCTTTTTCTTGGCAATGCCGTTTTGGAGCAAGCTTGGCACATTCAAGCCAGTTCCAGACCGCGTTACTTTTGAGTCCCATTAATTCACGCCTGAGATAACAGCTAAGAGAAATTAGGAAATAGTATGAAACAAATTCTGCACACTTTAATGGGCGTCTGCCAAGCGGCTAGCCTAGTTATTGCCCTTGGTTTTGGCCTAAGCGCAAATGCAAGCGAAGGCGGCTTTCCTTTAGAGAAGGCCCCGGACCGTGTCAGCAGCAATGCTTCTTTGCAAAATGGCGCTAAGATTTTTGTGAACTATTGCTTGAACTGTCATGCAGCAGCAAGCATGCGATACAACCGTTTGCGCGATATTGGCTTGACTGATCAGCAAATTAAAGACAACTTGATTTTGACCGATGCTAAGGTTGGTGATTTGATGACTATTGCCATGACGCCAAAAGATGCCAAGGTATGGTTTGGTAAAGTCCCGCCTGATTTATCTGTTGAGGCTAGAGCCCGTGGTACAGATTGGCTCTATACGTATTTCCGTACCTTTTATAAAGACGATACAACTCAAACTGGTTGGAATAACTTGGTATATCCAAACGTAGGTATGCCACACGTACTCTGGCAGTTACAGGGTGAGCGTGTTGCTAAGTTTGAGGAGCGTAAAGATCCGCATGACGCAAGCAGAATGGAGAAAGTATTTGTAGGCTTTGAGCAGCTCACTCCAGGCACGATGAAGCCACAAGAGTATGACGATAATATCGCCGACTTAGTAGCCTTCATGTCATGGATGGCTGAGCCAGTGCAGCTAGAGCGCAAACGCATCGGTGTAGTGGTGCTTTTGTTTTTAGCAATCTTTACCCTCTTGGCATGGCGCTTGAATAAAGCATATTGGAAAGATATTCACTAATTGAATTTGATGGGGCCTGAAGTTAGGCTCCATAAGTAACGAGATTTAACGCTGTTGTGCGTTTGTTGTATTGAAGTAGAAATTTAAGGAAATCAATTTATGATGGTGTTGTACTCGGGTACTAATTGCCCATTCTCGCAACGCTGCCGCTTGGTGCTTTTTGAAAAAGGCATGGATTTTGAAATCCGTGATGTTGACTTGTTCAACAAGCCAGAAGACATCTCGGTAATGAATCCATATGGCCAAGTTCCAATCTTGGTTGAGCGCGACCTCATTTTGTATGAATCAAACATCATCAATGAATATATTGATGAGCGTTTTCCTCATCCGCAATTGATGCCGCCCGATCCAGTAGCACGAGCACGTGCACGTCTCTTCCTGTTTAATTTCGAGAAAGAGCTGTTTGTTCACGTTGCTGCTTTGGAAAATGAAAAAGGTAAAGCCGCTGAAAAGACTCATGAGAAAGCGCGTTTGGCGATTCGTGATCGTTTAACTCAGCTGGCACCAATTTTCGTAAAGAATAAGTACATGCTTGGCGATGAATTTTCAATGTTGGATGTAGCGATTGCGCCTTTATTGTGGCGTCTTGAGCACTATGGTATTGACCTTTCTCGTAATGCTGCAGCTCTCTTGAAATACGCTGAGCGTATCTTCAGCAGGCCTGCCTATATTGAAGCTTTGACTCCTTCAGAAAAGGTAATGCGCCGCTAAGCTTTACTAGCGGTTCATTTCAGTCAGAATGCCTGACGTACCAAGCAATAAACCCTATCTAATCCGTGCTCTACATCAGTGGTGCACGGATTTTGGTTTTACGCCGTTTATCGCAGTCTTCGTGGACACTAGCGTAGAAGTGCCTATGGAGTTTGTGAAGAATGACGAGATCGTTTTAAACCTCTCCTTAGAGGCCTGCCATCAGTTGCAGATTGAGAATGATTGGATTAGCTTTCAGGCAAGGTTTGGGGGTATCCCAAGAAAGATTATGGTTCCAGTGACTCATGTCTTGGCCATTTACGCCAGGGAGAATGGGCAGGGGATGTCTTTTCCATTCGATCCAAAGCAAGCCCGGCAGTTGCCTGGCGCAGACTCCTCAGACGGAACCCCCGAGAAGCCTAAAACTAGCAGACCCGCCTTGAAGATTGTGAAATAAATGAGGACTAGGTAATGGGCTTATATGTTCAGGATGTGAAGCAGTATTTTGGCCACAATAATTTAGATGAAAAGCTAGAAAAATATCTAAATTATGACAATGGATACTTTGTGGAGTTGGGGCCAATAATGGAATACATCAATCTAATACCCTATTTTTTGAAAAGTATAGGGGATGGAGGGGGGTTTTAATAGAGCCTACCTTGCACAATTATCTAATGTGCCGTCAAAATCGCTCCCCCAAAAATAAGTTTTTTTGTAACGCCTGCACATCCTTTACCTACGATCAAAAATTTGTTGAAATTATTTATTCAAATTTGATGTCGGTGCCAGTTGGATTGGAGACCGATATTAGGGATCCACTTGGCCACGCAAATGAAGGTAAGAAGTTTTTGCAAGAATTTGAGGAGAATGTTAGCTTTGGGGCTGTTGCAAAAACGTTAAATCAAATTTTGCTAGATGCTGAGGCTCCAAAGTTAATAGATTTTTTATCACTTGATGTCGAGGGGGCAGAAATTGAGGTTCTCAAAGGCATTAATCATGAGAAATTTAAGTTTAAATATATGTGCATTGAGAATAGGAGTTTCGACAGGCTAAATGAATATATGGTTAGCCATGGGTATTATCATATTGATACCTTATCGCACTGGGATTACCTTTTTGGTCTAAAAGAGTAGTTTGACCTTAAGTATAAAAAATAGGCTAAAATAATATCCGTGCCCCTTTAGCTCATCTGGTAGAGCAACTGATTTGTAATCAGTAGGTGGTCTGTTCGAGTCGGACAAGGGGCACCAATTTCAGTGCAGTCAGGCACTAATAGCAAGCCATATAATCTCTAGTAAAACCAGGCTTAAATGATGGCTTCAAATAAATCTCCGGATTATTATCTTCACGCCCTCCTTAATGCTAATGAGTTAAAAACCTCTCAGACTTTATTTCATAGGGTTGAGCATGCTGGTTTTGGCGCCATCACCTCAAGATTAATGACGGGGCTAAATATTTCCTTGGCACTAGATGCCAACTACTCCTTCATGATAGATTCACCTTATGCAGTAGAGACAGTGTTTGATATTGGGGTTAAACAACCAATTGAGTTGGCTAAAAATCAAGAGATCATTGAGTGGGACTTCATGAGGGATACTTGGAATGCTCCCCCTGAAATTAAGGGGGATCACCAATATCCGCAATGCCCTCTTATCGAGGGGGCTGACCTTTCGCGACACCAGTGGTGCGCAGTTTTAGCAAAAGCTATTTGCGGCACGCCAAGCAAAGAAGTGAAGAAGGTTATTGACGAGTTAAAGAATCGCATCAATTGGAACTCATATGACATGCATATAGGCTTGCATGTTCGAAGGGGTGACAAAAACTCAGAATGCCCCTATGTCCCGACGGAGTGCTATCTTGCGCAAATTAAAAGCCTAACTGATAAGCATCCTCAGAAAAAAATATTAATTTTCGTTTCAAGTGATGATCCAAATGCTCTTCAGGATTTAGTATTAAGGGCTCCTGAGTTTGATTTTTCTTGGGATGAAAGCGAAGCTCGTTACAACAATTTTAATGCTGGCATGGTAGCCTCAAATAATGAGTTAGCATTTCAGGAGAGTATTACTGCGGCGAAAAATATTCTGATGATTGGTGCATGTAATTATGTTATCGGTATGTATCATGCTCAATTTAGCTGGATTGGGGGATTGTTATCAGTCTTCAATAATGAATTGGATACATCTAGGCACATCATGCTTAATCCATACAGTGGGGCAAGGGATCATTACGCAACTCATTATGGATTTCCTTTATCTACCTTACTATAGATTAACTATGGAATTATTTAATATTAGAAGCCTTTTTCAAGGGGTTAGAGATGCTAGAAGCTGACAAAAAGTTAATTGAAGATAATAAACAAACCTGTTCCTGGTTTGGTTCATATGGCATTGTTCCTCACCTTGCGGAAATGGTTGACGCAAAAACCATCCTAGAAATTGGCGTTGCTTATGGTTATCACGCTGATTTTATGTGTACCGTTTTACCTGGAATTAACTATGTTGGGGTGGATCCATATGAAGCTGGCTACGACCCAAATGATATTTTTTGCCAAGATGTTCAAAGGTTATTTGGTGAGATGGTGCCACAAAATGCAATGAATCGATTATTTAATGTGGTTTCATCTAATTTATTGAAATTTGAGGGCCGTGCAAAATTAATACGCGAAAAATCTTGGGCTGCTGCTGACCAATTTAAAGATGGCTCATTCGGGCTTGTTTACATTGATGGTGATCATACCTATGAAGGCATTAAAAAAGATCTTAATGCTTGGTATCCCAAAGTAAGTAAGGGTGGAGTAATTTGTGGCGATGATATCGGTTGGGTAGGCGTAAAACAGGCGGTCGATGAGTTTTTTGTTGGCATGAACCGCGACTACCAAATCATCTCAAAGGATGGCTTTGAAAATATGCCAGCTTTTTATTTTATTGTTGACTAATTTAGGTTAAAAATGTCTAGAGGAATTATTTCAATCTACTGGGGTGATGAAACAAAGCTACCCATTGACCGACTCAAAAATTCAGTAAAAAAGCATCATCCAGATTTACCTCATGAAATTATTAAGGTAGATGCACCTAGCGGAGATCCAAGTAGCTTAAATAAAAAAGCTGCCATGATGGATCTATCGCCTTTCGACGAAACCCTGTTCTTAGATCTGGATACAGTTGTTATGGGTGATCTCAGTTTTGGGTTTGAAAAAGCCAAACAGTTTGGCTTAGCCCTATCCATATGTGAGGCCCCATGGGGTCGTCGTTACCCAAATCTATTTAAGGGTGATGAAATTGAGTACAACACAGGCGTTATCTTCTTTACCAAGAAGTCAGCTGTTGTTTTTGAAGAGTGGAAAAAATTAGCTAATTCGGTAGATTCCTCTATTCTTGGAGTTGGAGAGCGGGGGGTTTATACAATGCCTGCAAACGATCAGGGCTCATTTGCATTGGCCATTGAAAATACGGGTTTCAATCCTTTTATCCTGCCCTTAAATTGGAACTTTAGACCTATTTGGCATCGCAGTTTCTTTGGCCCAATCAAGGTGTGGCATGACTATTCAGATCCACCACCGTTCTTTGATGAGATGACTGCTTACTATCAAAGCAAAGATTCCATCATTCAATACCATAGCGGCTAATGAGTATGACTTCATTACAAATAGTTGCTACACCTGATACCTTAAACGCCGCTCTCGAGACGTGGTTTATTCAGAATGACCTATTAGGGGGCGCACCTTACAACCCAGGCTTTGATCCGGAAAAAATCAGAAACTCTACAGTAGTCTATTTGGAGCTTGGTGAAATTAATTCTGGATTAATTCAGGCGCTCAAAACTGCTGGCAATAAAGTGGTTCTGTTTCATATGGGTGATGAGCGAGCAGACAAAAATAGTGCACTGTATTCGGCCTGTGATTTAGTGATCAGAAATTATTACTTTTCCCACATCGTATCTACAGTTGCTGGCTCGCCAAAAGTACTTTGGGCCCCTAATGGTTTTAGAACCGGAGTGGGACCACGCTCTGCTACTGCCCTGAAGCAGGCAGATCAACGACAAGCAATAGCAGCATTCTTGGGCTGGATTAATAATGCAGCCTCTTATCAGGGTGAGCGTGCGAGCTTCGCAAAAGCTGCCGCTTTGTGTGGTGAGAATTTATTTGTTATGCCCTCGAATGGTTTTGCTGATGGTTATAACGTAGGTCTATATTCCGCAATTTTGGAGGACAGTATTTTTGCGCCATGCCCTGCCGGTAATTCGCCTGAAACGATTCGTCTTTACGATGCATTAGAGGTTGGAGCGATCCCTATTTCTTTAAAACATGACTTCCTGGTTTCAGAAGATGCCCTAGCTGCAATCGGCCCCGTACCTTTTCCAATAATTGATTCTTGGGAGCAATTACCCTTTTATCTTGTGCAAATGAAAAGCACACTGAGCACCAATCCTGCTGAGATCATAAAACTGCAAGCTAATTGTATTGATTGGTGGACTCGCTATAAACAAGCAATTGCCGGCCGTATATCGGATAGCATTAAGCAATTGTGATATTTACTATTTAGAAGCCCTGCAAGAAATTAAAGTTGATGACACATCTTGCTGGGGTTGCCCGAGGCGGCTTGTTGGCGTGGAGCTGGCTCTCAGGAAAGTAAACCAACGTTCCTTTTTTAGGGGTAAATGAATAAATGACGGGGTATTGCTCATCTACTTTTTCATTGGTCATAAAAAGCGTATCTCCATCAGAGTCATTGACGTAATAAATTGCAACAATCCCCTTATCAGTTGTATCGAAATGAGGGGGATAGTAATTTTTCTCTGAAAACTCGACTACAGGAAAATTAACATTTAGCTTACAGCTGGACATTTTTGGTGGGATGCCAATTTTATTGACGATGGCTAGCGCCAGAGATTCAATAAGACCCCATTCATTTGATGCTAACTTTCCTTCAGTCACAAAACAGTGATTGAGCCTGACAGATTCTTTAGTATTTTTGTCCCAAAAGCCTGTTTGATCATCTACATAGACTGATTTTGTATTGAGATAAAGCGGAAACTGGTTACTGAGTAATTTTTTCTCAAGCTCATCCTGTACCTCTTTCGAGACGACATCTTCAATGACATGAATATTTTCTGGAGCTTTCATGATGAGAATATTAGCATCTATTGATTGAGATTTTTATGGGCTGTTTCAGGCAATAAGTAGATAGCAAGAATGGCGGCAATACTGAGAAAAATGACTGGATACCATAATCCCGCAAGACTATTTCCTAGTTGCTGATTTAGCCAGGTAACTATTAGCGGGAGTAGCCCTCCAATCCACCCTGCTGCAAGATTGTGCGGTAAGGTTGCCGCACTATTTCTATTTCTTGCTGGGAATAGCTCTGCGAGTAAAGCTGTTTGTGGTCCGACCACCAAAGCCAATATCAAAGAGAGGCTGACTAGAACACCCTCAATGAATAGTAGCGTAATGAGGCTGTTATTTGCTAGATAGGAATTTCCCAGACTCTGTAATTGATCAAAAGCACTATGCATTAACAGGGCGCCTAATATTAGCCCGCCAGTGACTACCGGTTTTCGACCAATCTTGTCAGATAACCACCCTGCAAAAACAGTTAAGGGCAAAAGAGCAATCGTCGAGTAAATGCATAGTTGATCGACGATTTCTGGGGAGAGATTGACGGTGGTTTTTAAAAAAATGGCTGTATATACTTGCACACAGAAAAATAAGATAGCTCCACTGGATGAGACGCAGAAAAATAACAAAAACATTCTTTTACGAATTTCTGCGCTCTTAAAGTTATTAATGAGCTGTGACTCTACTTTTTGGTTTTGTTTTGATAGCTCAATGAATGCTGGTGTTTCTTTTAAAGATTTACGGATAACAAATGCGAGTATCAACAGTGGAAGTGAGATCCAAAATGGCACTCTCCAACCCCACGAGATAAATTCCTCTGGGCTTAGGTAACTTCTAAGCAATGCAATCTGAAGGGTAGAAAACAGAATTCCTAGTGGGCCCATCAGTTGTAAAAAGCTGGTTTTAAAGCCTCTGTATCCATCACCAGCATGCTCAGCTAGGAATACGGCGCTTCCCCCAATCTCTCCCCCCGCTGATAAGCCTTGGAGTAGACGTAAGGTAACTAGGAGAATGGGCGCCCAAATACCTATTTCGGCATAGGTAGGTAAGAAGCCAACGCAGACAGTGGCTAGCCCCATAATGGCAATCGTGATCATAAAGACGGGCTTACGGCCAATATGGTCCCCCATAGAGCCAAATATGGCTGAACCGATAGGGCGCACTACCATCCCCACCCCAAAAGTCGCCAGGCTAGCCAATAAGCTTGTGCCTGGATCGCTGGAGGGGAAGAATAGGGGGCCGAAAACAACTGCCAAAGTGGCAAAAGTTAAAAAGTCATACCACTCTAAAAAGGTCCCAAAGCAGGCAGCAAAAGCCACTTTTCGATAGGAATGAGCCTCTTTATTTTTTTCTAAGTTACTGATTTTATTCAATTTAGTTTGTTTTTAAATATATATGTTGCAGAGCAGCAAAAAGTTCTTGATTTGTCATATTTATTCAGTTACAGTTTTATGGTGCAGTGCAATATTTAGGGCGTTTGAAACCTTTCAATCTCTCAATCCCGCACTTAATGAATTAGTTGTACCACTTAAATTATGGAGAAATACATGAACCAAGATCAAATCACCGCTCAATTGTCCCAAATTAACAGCAAAAGCCTTCAGGTTACATTTTCTTTGAGCGAAGCTGCCTTAGAAAATGCTCAGAAATTAGCTGAGTTAAATTACGCTGCTTCAAAAGATGCTTTGGTAAATGCTCAAGATGGCATTCAGCAAGTTTTAACAGCTAAAGACCCAAAACAAGTTACTGAGCTTTTGAGTGCTGACGCATTGCAAGCTGCTGGTAGCCAAGCTGCAGCGTACCAAAAGAAAGTAAGCAAAGTATTGCGTGATGGCAATTTAGAGTTTGCTAACGTAGTTGATGCAAGCATTGACCAGTTACAAGATGGCTTTCAGGATTGGATCAATACTGTTACTGCTAATGCACCAGCTGGCTCAGAGGCGTTTATCTCATCTTTAAAGACTACATACGGTAGTGCATTACAAGGGTTTGAGCAGTTCCGCTCTGCTAGCAAAGAAGCTTTTGTGACCGCAGAAAAAACTGCCGATCAAGCGATCGAAGCTATTCGAGGTCAAATTGCTCAAGTTAAAAAATCTGCTGCACCTGCATCACGTACGCGTAAGTCTGCTTAATTAGTAGATCTAATTTCAGAAACGCGTTTTAAATAAGACCCCGCTTGGTGTGAACTAGGCGGGGTTTTTTATTGATGCTAATTTATTCAGCATCTGTGGAAGATTCGATCAATGGCGTAGATAAATTTTTGCTAGGCTTGATTCCAAGCTCACGAACTTTTTCGGCAGAGCGAATGAGATTGCCTTTGCCAGATTTCAATTTATTAAAAGCATCGTGATAACTGGTTTGCGCTTGATCTAAACGTTGCCCTAGTTTTTCTAGGTCCTCTACAAATCCTACAAACTTGTCATAGAGATTGCCACACTGTTTGGCGATCTCAAGGGCATTGCGATTTTGCTGATCCTGTCTCCAAAGATGAGCAACAGTTCTTAGGGTGGCCATCAATGTACTTGGGCAAACTAACACGATATTTTTAGCCAACGCTTCTTGATATAGATTAGGCGCGGTCTTCAGCGCCAATAAGAATGCTGGCTCAATTGGCACAAACATCAAAACAAAATCAACAGAGCCAACGCCATATAAGGAGCTGTAGTTCTTTCCAGATAAGCCTTGTATATGATGGCGAAGCGATTGGATATGGGCTGCCAGCTCTTGTTCTGCTTTGGCTGGATCGGTTGTTTGGGCATGTCTTGCATAAGCAGTAATCGATACTTTGCTATCTACTACTAGGCTTCTGCCTTCGGGCAGCTTGATCACAACGTCGGGTTGTAGACGCGAACCATCCGATTGGGTATGACTATCTTGGACCAAATACTCTTCGCCCTTACGCAGCCCAGAAGATTCTAGAATGGACTCTAAAACCAATTCCCCCCAATTACCCTGAACTTTGGAATCACCTTTGAGAGCCTGAGTCAAAGATCGGGTTTCATCAGACATCCGAAGATTAAGATTGGCCAAGCGCTCGATCTCACTTTTGAGGGCAAAGCGTTCACGTGCTTCATTGCCATAAGAAGTGCTGACTTGTTCTTTAAACTCGGTGAGTTTAGTTTGCAGCGGCTTAAGCAGTGCATCTAAGCTAGCAGCATTTTGCTCAGTAAAGCGCTTCGATTTATCTTCCAAAATCTCATTCGCTAAATTCTTAAACTGATTTGTTAAAGCCTCTTTAGCTTCATTGAGAGACTCGATTCTTCCAAGACCTTGTTTGCGCTCAGAATCTAACGCTGCCTCAAGACGTATGGCGCTCTGAAGTGCCTGATCTCGCTCAGTGCGAAGATTCATTACAAGCGCTACCTCGGTTTGGGATTGTTGCTCAGTCCGTGATAATGCAGAGCGTAAATTCAGTGCGTAAACTAAAAGGCCTGCACACGAGATCAATGGCAGGCCAAATAGGAGAAGCGAGCTTAGATCAAAAGTCACAGCACTAACACTAATGAATTAAGCTTTAATGAGTTTTTGGAGTTCACCAGACTCAAACATTTCAGAAATGATGTCTGAGCCGCCGATGAACTCACCATTAATGTAGAGCTGAGGAATGGTTGGCCAATTGGCATATTCTTTTACGCCTTGACGAATTCCAGCATCTTCTAAGACGTTAACGGTGTGGAGTGTTTCGACACCGCTTGCACGCAAAATATTGATAGCATTGCCAGAAAATCCGCACTGAGGAAACTGTGCAGTTCCCTTCATGAATAAAACAACAGGATGGCCAGTAACGATTTCTTTGATTTGAGCTTGAGTATCCATATAAATCCTTTAAAAGTAATGAATAAATGATACCTCAGTACTTCATTTTCTGTATTGAATAGAGGTACCGGAGTTAAAGAAAATTAAGGGTTAATTGTAATGTGATCAGGAGTTTGATTATTCAAATAACGTTCCATCGTTTTTTCAAAAGCTGCCTCGATGTATTGAACATTTAAAGGTGTATTAAACAGGGGGGTGCTGAATTTATTATGAGCGAGTTTTGTTTTAATACTTGCTAATCTAGATGGCTCTCGTCCAAGGGCTTGAGCAAGTTCGACATATTCCTTTTCTGAATTGGTTACTAGCTCTGGCAAGCCTATAGATTGCAATAGGCTTGCGGCCATTCTGCCTGCATAGGCATCCCCTAATTTAGTAATGATTGGCAAGCCAGCCCATAAGGCATCACTTGCAGTTGCACCACCGTTAAAAGGACAGGTATCTAAAAAGAGATCTGCGAGTCTATATCTCGCAAGATAAAGTTCTGTTGAAATTCTTTCTGCAAAAATAATCCGTGCAGGATCAACACCGGCTTTTACGCACTCCTTACTTAGGTTTTCAACTACAGCAGGTGTGTCCTTGAGTAGCCACAGGACGCTGTTATCTACGTCTGCAAGGATTTTCATCCAGGAGTGAAAAACATTCGGCGTAATTTTGAAATTATTATTGAAGCAGCAATAAATCATGCCGCTCTCCGGTAATCCAAAGTCTTTTTTATTTAGTTGATCCGTTGCAATTGCTCTTTTACGATCATTAATTTGAAAAGAGTGAGGAAGATGAATTAATTTTTCAGTGTAATGCGAGGCATTAGACATTGGAATAAGAATGGGGTCTGCAATGATGTAATCAATGTAATGAGCTCCCATAGTCCCTGGGTGACCAAGGTAGCTTACCTGAACTGGTGCGGCACGGTGAGAAAAAATACCGCTGCGATTTTCATGAGTATGACCACATAAATCAATTCCAATATCGATCCCCATTTCTCTTGAGAGAAGAGCGATCTCTATTTCAGATTTATCTTGCACGTTGATGAATTGATCAAAGGCGCTACAAAGCCGATCATGCATTGGATTATTATTGTCGGCACCAAAGGAAAATCCAATCACCTCGAAGCGTTTGCGATCGTGCAATTGAATTAATTCAGCCATAAGAAATGAAACTGGGTGATTCTTAAAGTCAGGCGAGTAGTATCCAATTCGAATTTTCTCATCAGATTTATTTGATGTAATAAATTCATTTTTAAATAATGCTTGTTTGCTTTGCACCCATCTTTCAGCAATTATTTTTTGTTGATTTGCGCTATCAAAAATACTAAATGAAATGAAGGGTGAGCATACATCTTTCCCTGCTGTGCAGGCTCGCCATAATTGTTCATAGTGGAATTCAAAATTACTCCAATCGCATAAATGCATTTTGAGGTGCATGATTAGAGCCTTAATATTTTTCATTCCAGGTTGCATCTTATGAAGGCGCTCATAGATACCTAAGGCATCTTGATATCTTTTAAGCTCAATCAGGGTATTACCCTTATTTTTAAGAGCCTCAGGATAATCTGGAAATATTGTGAGAGCTGCATCATAAGCAAATAACGCTTCCTGGTAGCGTTTCATTTCATTTAAGGTATTACCTTTGTTCGATAGTGACTCAAGATGGCTTGGCTGAAGAGAGAGGGCATTATCGTAAGACCTTAAAGCATCTTCATATTTTTTTAGATTATGAAGTACGGTTCCTTTATTGCAAAATGCAACATGATTGTTGGGATAGTATTTAAGCAATAAATCATAGGTTTGCAAGGCCTCTTCATGTGAGCCTTGTTCGTCGAGCGCATCCGCTAGCAGCAAGAGTCCATCAGCATGAGAAGGCTGGATCTCAACTGTTTTTTTCAAGGCATCAAGAGCCTCAAGCTTTCTGTCCAGTTGATTTAAAGCTTTTGCTTGATTTACCCAAGTCTCTGCATAGCTCGAGTGCAGATTAATTGCAGAATTGGATACCATCAGCGCTTCTTCATGGCGCCCAAGTTGATTAAAGAGGTCGCTAAGATTGGTAAGGGCCTCTATATGTTTTGGGTTCACCCTAAGAGCTTTTTTGTATTCCTCTATGGCCTCTAAAAAATTCTTTTCTAGTGAGTAAATGAGTCCGAGATTGTAGTGCGGTTCAGCTTCATTTGAATTTATAGATGATGCTTTCAGGAGTAATCGTTTGGCTTCTAGAAGCTTTCCAGAGTGGGCATAAGTTAAGCCAAGATTTTGAAGTCCATAAAAGTCATGCGGATCCTGAGAGAGAATTTTTAAAAAGCTTTTCTCTGCATCATCCAGCAATCCCTCCCTCAAATGCATAACACCCTTTTTCAGTAAATCTCGCTTATTGATACTCATGGCTTATGAATGCACTTTTCTTGCTGTTACGGTCCTAGATTTTCCAGCTAGATCTAAGCCTTTATTAATATCAAAAAATTTAGAATCAGACATTAATTTTTCTACTGCCTCTGATTGATCAAAACCATGCTCGACTGCAATTAAACCACCTGGTTTTAAGTATTTACTTGCTTGAGAAATAATAATTTCCAGACAAGTCAACCCGCTAGCATGATCAGTGAGCGCTGAAATGGGCTCAAATCGTAGATCACCTTGAGTGAGATGGATATCCTGGTTTGCTATATAAGGTGGATTACTTAAGATAATGTCAAACAAGGTCTTATCATTCAAAGCATCGTACCAGTTACCCTGCGTAAACTGCACACGAGAATCTAAGCCTAAACGTTTGGCGTTAGCCATGGCAATTGCAAGGGCCTCAGAGGATAGATCTGTTGCGGTAACTATTGCACTTGGGGCTTCATGTGCAATTGCCAGTGCAATGGCTCCAGACCCCGTTCCGAGATCGAGAACTTTGGCTGCCCCTGTTTCTTTTGCAATTCGCTTAATTTCACAAAGACCAATATCAACTAACAGCTCAGTTTCGGGGCGGGGTATCAAAACGCCAGGCGCAACTTTTAATTCAATATTGTGAAATCCTCTTTTGCCGATGAGGTAGGCGATCGGCTCACCTTCGAGCCTTTTTGACTCAATGAATTTCCAGTCCTCAAACGCTTGGGCATTGAGCTCCATGTCATCGTGTGCTAGTAGCGCAGAGCGAGAAAGCTGGTAGTGCTTATCTAGTAAATGAGCCAGAAGGATTCGAGCTTCATTGGGGGGAAGTAATGTAGCACTCAATAAAGAGCGCAGACTCAAATCTTGACCCATGATTTATATTAGCTATCGCCTAAGGCGGCTAGTAACTCAGCTTGATGTTCAGAGGCTAGTGCATTGCACAGATCATCAATGTCACCATCCATCATGGCATCGATCTTATAGAGCGTCAGGTTAATACGGTGATCGGTAATTCGTCCCTGCGGAAAGTTATAGGTACGAATACGATCACTACGATCGCCTGAGCCTATCAGCGATTTTCTAGTTTGCGCTTCGAGTTGATGTTTCTCACGTTCACGGGCATCCATAATTCGTGAGACGAGTACTTTCATTGCTTGTTCGCGATTGCGGTGCTGGCTACGATCATCTTGACATTCGACAACGGTGCCAGTGGGTAAATGGGTAATGCGGACTGCAGAGTCAGTCTTATTAATATGTTGACCACCAGCACCAGAGGCGCGGAAAGTATCGATTCGTAATTCAGCAGGATTAATTTTGACCGCTTGTAATTCATCGGCCTCTGGCATCACCGCTACAGTACAGGCTGAAGTATGAATACGTCCTTGTGTTTCTGTCTGAGGCACGCGTTGCACGCGGTGACCGCCAGATTCAAACTTCAGGCGAGAGTAAACGGATTGCCCTACAAGACGCAGGACAACCTCTTTATAACCCCCTAAATCCGATTCAGCTGCGTTCACAACCTCTACTTTCCAGCTCTGACGTTCAGCAAAACGGGTATACATCCGTAATAAGTCGCCCGCAAAGAGCGCACTTTCATCGCCGCCAGTACCCGCCCTAATTTCTAGGAAGACGTTACGTTCATCGTTCTCATCTTTTGGTAGTAAGAGTTTTTGCAGTGTCCCTGCAAGCTCTTCCATGGTCGCTAGGGCCTGCTTTTGTTCCTCGTCGGCAAAATCCTTCATATCGGGATCCTTGCGCATCTCTTCGGCAGCTTGGGCATCTTCTTCAGCCTGCTTATAAAGACCAAATTGTTCAACAACAGTAGCGATATCAGAATGTTCGCGCGTGAGCTTCCTATAGGCATCCATATCTTTGGTTGCTTCTTCGGAAGTTAAGAGGGAATTGAGTTCGGCTAAGCGCGTGTCTAGATGTTCTAGCTTAGCCCGCATGCTGGGCTTCATCTAATGGTCTTCTGGCTTAGTGTGTGTAGCGAATAGTTTGGGTAAGAGTTTAATTAGCGCGTCACGCTCAGCGCCGTTAGAGTGTTGCAATGCATGCAGAGAGCCATGCAAGAATTTATTCGTTAGACCTTGAGCCATCGCATTCAGAATCTCTTGGGGGTCATCACCACGCCCTAAGCGTTTCATGGCACGCTCTAATTCCAACTGTCTTAAGCGCTCACCTTGTAATTGAATATCCTGAATGATGGGAACAGAATCTCGTCCATGCATCCAATGCATAAAATTGCCAACACGATCTTCAATAATCGCCTCAGCCTGACTGACTGCAGCTTGGCGTAAATTAACGCCAGTCTGAATCATGACACCAAGATCATCTACCGTATAAAGGTATACGTCAGCTAGTCTTGAAATCTCTGGCTCAAAATCGCGGGGAACTGCAAGATCAATCATCACCATTGGCTTATGGCGGCGCTGTTTGATGGCGCTCTCGACCATGCCTAGGCCGATGATGGGTAGGGATGAGGCGGTACTAGAAACAATGATGTCGAATTCATGCAGGCGGCCGGGAAGCTCTGAGAGTTTGAGAGACTCGGCTTGTATATCTTGCGCAGAAATAGCATCTGCTAATTCTTGACCGCGTTCAATGGTACGGTTGGCAATCACCACATTTTTAGGTTTACGGGCAACAAAGTGCGTAGCGCATAAACTAATCATGTCACCAGCGCCAATAAATAAAACCCGCTGATCAGAAATCTTTTCAAAGATACGCTCTGTAAGACGAACCGATGCAGCAGCCATTGAAATTGAATGTGCGCCAATCTCAGTAGAGCCACGCACTTCTTTGGCAACAGCAAATGTTTTCTGAAAGAGTTGGTTCAGATAGGTTCCTAAAACACCCGCATCATTTGCAGTGCGAACCGCATCTTTCATTTGCCCCAAAATTTGGGTTTCCCCAATCACCATCGAATCTAAGCCGCAGGCAACTCTGAAGGCGTGTCGCACAGCATCAGATTGAGGCAAGGAATAGATATGGGGCTGGAGGCTACTTGGCGCTAGTTGTTGTGTTTTAGCGAGCCAATCAAAAGTCGCTTCATGCAAAAGGCCAGCAGCGCTAGCATCATTTGCCGCACAGTACACCTCGGTGCGGTTACAGGTTGATAAAATCGTAGCCTCGGGCAGGCCAGCCTGATTCGCACCAAGTAAATGTTGGCGTAGATCATGCAACGCTTCTTGAAGAAATTCTGGGGCAAAGGCGACCTTTTCCCGAATGGCGACCGGCGCTGTGTGATGATTGATGCCGAGTGTCAACAACTTCATAATGATGGTGATTATAGATTTGATGACAGCATTAATGGGGGTATCAATGGGGTTTTTAGCTTTTCTAGTGATTGGGGCTATTTCTGGGGCTTCTGCCTGGATTTTTTATCCTGGCAAATCTAATGGCCCAGGGCCGATAAGGCTTCTACTAGCAGCATTTCTGGGCTTTATAGCCGCCCTTGCTAGCTCCTGTCTTGGGCAATACTTAGGGTTCTTTCAGTCTGGGCAGATGCTTGAGTGGCTGGGTGCCATTTTTGCCTCTTGCCTAGCAGGCTGTATTTTTACAGCTTTAGCTAAATAGGGCTGTCTGGGGTGCGGCACTCACCCAAATCACCCCTTCCTTGCCATGCTGTTTTAACCATGCATTCGCTTTAGTGAAATGACCACAACTGGCTTTTGCTCCAGGCTCTAAAAAAGGCTTATCGGTTTTATAAACACCTAAACCGGATGGATGTGAGGATTGCAGAATTAGTTGATCGGTACCCGATTCAATGAAGGCTAGCTTAGATTGTGCGTAGCCACCCCAGAGCATCCAAACCAAATGGGGTCTTTGCAAAGCTAGACCCGAAATCAGTCGATCAATCAAACTTTTCCAACCCAAATTGCTATGACTACCTGCCTCACCTAATCTGACGCTCAGTGCTGTATTGAGAAGTAGCACTCCTTGTTTGGCCCAAGCGTATAAATCACCATTAGGCAACCGACCAAACCCTTCCAGAGCAAGTGCTTTGCTAATGTTGCGTAGTGAGCTAGGAAATGCGCGCGAGTTGGTAGGGATGTTTTCTGGAATTGAAAATGCTAAGCCCTGAGCAAGACCTGGAGTGTGATAAGGGTCTTGACCGAGTATTACGACCCTCACTGAGTCAACGGGGGTTAGCTTGAGCGCCCTAAAGAACTGACTTGGCTCTGGTCGGATCATTGTAGGATCAACATCAAGAGCTGCTTGTAAATTACTCGTTAAATTGATCCAATCGCTTGAGTCAAAATAGTTGCCCAGTAAAGCTTGCCAATCTTTTGGAATGTCGTCTTTAGAGAAGGCGGGCATCTAGCGAAAGAATGTATCTGTATTACAGGTTTGCGTTATTAGCAATGAGCTCAAATTGCATCGGCAATTGACTAGCATGCAAGCTTGCTATCCGCTCATGCCCTAAATCATCGCGATAGAAGCAAAAGTGAATACTTTGCTCCTCCGCAAGGCTAGCAAGAATCTTATCTAGGCGAGCACTAGTAAGGCGTTGACCATTGATACTAGCAAGAAGGTCGCCAGGTGCAAGGCCTGCTAATTGAGCCGCGCCCCCATCTAAGACGTGGGTTACCTTTAACCAGCCATTGCTATCGGTATGGCGCATACCAAGCTGGAGCTTAATCTTTTCCAATTTAGATTGAGATTTTGGTTTAACCGAAACCAATTTAGAGGTAATCCATTTTTGAATGGGGATATCCTCAGTGCCAAAAATATAACGTGATTTGATTTCATTCCAAGTTTTGGAAAAACCAGATCCGAGTAATTCAGAAATTAAATCATCTAGTCCATCCTCGGCAATACCATCCAGCGTGACACCGTGCTTTTGCCAGATCAGGCGCATAAGGTCATCTAAGGATTTCTGATTTTTGGAGAATGCACGAATTTGTAGATCCAGTCCTAGCGCCAGTAAGGCGCCCTTACCGTAGTAGCTCACTACTGCATTCGGGGTATTTTCATCTGCTTGGTAATACTTGGTCCAGGCATCAAATGAGCTATCCGCTAGGCTTTGCTTATTTCTTCCTGGCCCACGCAGGATGCCATTCCAATTCGTGGAGATGAGGCCTAGATATGTTTTGAGATCGATGCGTTTGCTTCGGAACAGCTGAAGATCATCGTAATAACTCGTAAAGCCTTCGAATAGCCAGAGTAAATGAGTGTGATTACGTTTATTGAGGGCATAAGGTTGGAATGCTTTTGGCTGAATCCGCTTTACTAACCACGCATGAAAATATTCGTGACTACACAAGCCCAAGAACTCGCGATATGCAGATTCATCTAGCGGCATATCTTGTTGCGGAATCTGATCCCGACGAGATACTAGTACTGTGCTGTTACGATGCTCAAGTCCACCATAGCCATTGAGCATTGTATTTACTAGGAAGAGGTAGTTTACAAAAGGAGCGCGTTTGGTTCTCGGCTCAAAGAGATTAATAGTGGAAGTACAAATTGCTTGTAAATCTTGTGTAAGGCGTTTTGTATCAACCGGATTAACACATCCTTGAATAGCCATGCTATGTGGAACACCATTAGATTTCCAGCGAATGATCTGAAACTCGCCCATGGCAACTGGTTGATCAAGTAGATCATCATAATTTTGTGCAAGATAGAAACCAAATCCACGACTATCTGTTTTTGCTACTCTTAAACCAGTTTGTACTGACCAATGATCTGTAAAGCTACTCTCTGGTGCTGCAATCGCAAGCAAGCAAGGTAAATTTTCTTGATCTTTCACAGCAAGACATAAGCTGCTTGCGTTGAAGAAACCACGCTCTGTATCGAGATAGGCAGCGCGCACAGAGGAATCAAAGGCGTATACCGTTGTCACTATCTCAACAGCGCCATTAACTTTTGGTAAGCGCCAATGATCGTTATCAATTCTCTCTAAGGAAAGTTTCTTCTTAGCATCAACGGAATATGCCTCAATCGATTCGATTTGTTTACTAAAGTCACGAATCAAATAGCTTCCCGGAATCCATGCCGGCATCTGCAATACTTGCCCCTCAGGATTTGGCTTTGCAATATGTAATTTCACCCGATAGCGATGGCCATGAAGGTCTGCAGGCCATACGGTATATTGAATTGCTGGTAGATCTGCTGTATTCATGATATTTATTTCAAGGTGCTAAATTTCTTTTCAATATCAGTAATCTGAACCGCGCCAGGGAAGCGACTACCATCGGTGAAGAAAAGAGTAGGTGTACCAGTGATGCCGTAGGTTTTTGCAAACGCAGTGTTCTTATCCAGTGGAGTGTTGCAATCAGTTTTTCCACTGGGAGCGGTCCCGTTAATCATCCAGTCGATATAGGCCTTATAGGGATCTGCAGAGCACAAAATTTGTTTTGATTTTTGTAGTGAGTCAGCGCCCAAAATAGGGATGAGGTAGGTATAAACAGTGACGTTATCCAATTGCTGTAGAGATTTTTCTAAGCGCTTACAGTAGCCGCAATTAGGATCTGAAAATACCGCTAGCTGACGGCTGCCATTACCGCGCACCGTCTTAATAGCATTGGCTTGGTTTAAGTCGGTCCACTTAATGCGATTTAAATCAGTTTGCCTTTGCTCGGTAATATTTTTACCGCTCGCTAATTCAATAATCTCCCCTTGAATTAAATATTTTCCAGAGACATCTGTATAAAAAATTTCATTACCAACCAACACTTCATACAAACCTGTGACTGGCGCTGCTGATACGCTTTTTACTTTTACATTTGGCCCGAGCCTTTTTTGGATCTCCGCTTTAATCTGCTGCTCAGCTTGCGCATTAGCAAGGCTAGGGAAGAGAAGGGTAATGTAGATAAGAACTACTGCAGATAGTAATTTATTCAAAATCAATGTCCCCTAAGGCGCGCTCAATCAGGCGTTGTTTAATAAAGTGGCTTTTGTTAACTAGTCCAAGCCCCCAGTTACGAAGTTGTCGTTCTGTATTGCTGCTAGCAGAAAATAATTTCTTGAGTTTGTCGGTGACCCACAAAAGTGCACTAGTATCACCTTGGCGTTGACGCTCGTAGCGACGCAGTAAGACCGTATCACCTGGTGAGCGGAAGGATTCACGTTTACCAAGGATATTGAGTAGTACGGCAACATCGCGTAAGCCCAAGTTCAATCCTTGCCCAGCCAAAGGGTGCATGACATGGGCTGCGTCGCCAATGAGGACAACTTTCGGTGTTGATTCAGGGCCAATAAAACGTTTCGCCTGAATCTTTCGTAATGGAAATGCCGCCGGGGTCGAGTTGAGAGTGAGCTCACCCAATTGTTTTCCAATGGCGCCATTCGCAATCGAGGCAAATCGATCTTGCCATTGGGCTTGATTCAGTTTTAATAAATCTGCAGCATGTTCAGCTGATGTAGACCACACCATTGATACTTGCTTGCCAGGTAAAGGCAACATCGCCACAATATCGCCGCCAGGCAAGAACCATTGAAACGCCGTTTCAAGATGTGGGTATGTGCAAGTCCAGTTAGCGACTACAGCGCTTTGTGAGTAACTCTCTTCGCTCGCCGCAATACCAAGTTCGGATCGAATGGGTGAATTTGCTCCATCAGCAGCAATAATGAGTTGTGCTCGAATGGCGCCACCATTTTTTAGATGCAGCGTACCGCCATTTGCATCAACCTCGATCTTCTCAATGGCATCGGTAATACGCTCCAACTTATTTTGAAAGCGAGAAGCTTGATCGAGTGTGTGCTCAATTAAATTCGATTCACCAATCCAGGCCAATTGAGGGACGCCTGCTTCAAATGCGGAAAGATGAAGTTGATCATTTTTTTCACCCCGGTCACCATAAATCCGCATATCCCGAACTGACTGCATTCGGCTGTGGTCAAGCGCATCCCAAATTTGTAAATGGGCCAATAGTTTTTGGGTGCTTGGAGAAAAGGCGTAGATTCGTTGACCCCATTGCAGTCCTTCTGCGGTCGGTACCGTCTGACCCAGATCGGGGGCAATCTCCATGGTATTAAGGCCTAACTGCGCTAAACCAAGCGCGCAAGCCTTGCCAGCAATGCCTCCACCAACAACGACCACGTCTGTGGAGCGAATTTTGGCGGATTGCGCAGGGGTTTTGGGTGGGGTGCTTAGGTGAACTTCTGACATAACTCGATGATATCGAATCGCGCCCCTTTACAATACGCCTATGTCTTTGAAATGTGGCATCGTCGGCCTGCCTAATGTCGGCAAATCTACCCTCTTTAACGCGCTTACCAAGGCTGGGATCGCAGCGGAAAACTACCCTTTCTGCACGATTGAGCCCAATGTAGGCGTGGTTGAGGTTCCTGACCATCGTCTAGCTGCCTTAGCGCAGATTGTGACGCCTGAGCGCATCCTGCCTGCTGCCGTGGAGTTTGTCGATATTGCCGGCTTGGTTGCTGGTGCCTCCAAGGGTGAAGGTCTGGGCAATCAATTTTTAGCCAATATTCGGGAAACCGACGCTATTACCCATGTGGTCCGTTGCTTCGATGATCCGAATGTGATTCACGTTGCTGGCAAGATTGATCCCATCGCCGATATTGGCGTGATCGATACTGAACTAGCTTTATCTGATTTGGCAACCGTTGAGAAAACACTGAATCGCTCCAGTAAGGCTGCGAAGTCAGGTAATGATAAAGAAGCAGCAGCTTTGGTTGCTGTTCTCACTAAAGTGCAAGCCCATTTGGATTCTGTGCTGCCAGTTCGTAGCCTCAATTTGAGCGAAGATGAACTTCTCCTGATTAAGCCCTTATGTTTAATTACTGCTAAACCAGCAATGTACGTTGCTAACGTAAAAGAAGATGGTTTTACAAATAATCCTCATCTTGATGCAGTAAAGCAGCACGCTGCCAAAGAAAAAGCTCCAGTAGTTGCTGTTTGTGCAGCAATTGAAGCTGAGATCGCCGATCTTGATGACGCTGATAAAACAGAGTTCTTATCTGATTTAGGTATGGAAGAGCCTGGCTTAGATCGTGTGATTCGTGCGGGCTACTCATTACTTGGTTTACAAACTTACTTCACTGCTGGTGTTAAAGAAGTGCGCGCGTGGACTATTCATCAAGGTGATACTGCGCCACAAGCAGCAGGCGTTATTCATACAGATTTTGAGCGAGGCTTTATTCGCGCACAAACTATTGCCTACGATGACTTCATTCAGTTTAAGGGTGAAGCCGGCGCTAAAGAGGCTGGCAAGATGCGCGCCGAAGGTAAAGAATATGTCGTTAAGGATGGAGATGTATTGAACTTCTTGTTTAATGTCTAGGGCAGTAATCTGTTTTGCGACACAATAAAAAAGCCCTTGTTCTAAGGGCTTTTTTATTAGCGAGTAAGGAGCTTAAGCAGTCTTAGTCGCCTTTTCTAGGCATTTAGAGATTTCTTCATAGCGCTTGATTGCCAACTTTGTTGGTAACACTTCTTTTTTACGGCCATCGGTATTTGAGGCCATCTTGATATAGCCCATCGCACTCAGATTCTTCAAGCGACCATGTAATGTGGCTTGAGAGCCGAGCTCCGCGAGCGAAATTAAATGACCAACCAGTACAGACTCTTTTAAATTAGCGCACTGAACAATCTTGTCTAGTAAGCTTTCTTCAATAGAGTCTAGTTTCTTGCCAGGATTGATTCGATCTAAAGCATCGAGCAAATTCAAAAATCGGATGTAAGAAGGGGACTTTGTGGTGGCCATTATTTAGGGATATGTTGTGCGGTGAATTGTTATTAGCTATAGAGCTAGTATTAGTGTATACCCTTGGCTTGATTTTCTCAAGCGGCTCTCGTTATCGAAAGCATTCATAATAAATGTAATGAGTAAACAACTGGGAACGCTTTCTGAAGTCACCTTTGCGCTTGTAATTAGTGCGCTATCGTACACATTTCTTTTCTACGTAAATAATTGGTTAACAAGCGAACTGGTATTTAGTCTGGGCGTTAATTGGATTTATTTGCCAGCAGGTCTGCGTTTATTTTTAACCTTGATTTTTGGACTTCCAGGCGCCATTGGAATTTCTCTAGCTTCTTTTTTAATTAGCTACTATGGCGACTTTCCTCGCGGCCTCCTAATTTGTATTGGTATTGGATTGGTATCTGGATTTGCCCCCTACGTAGCAAGAGTTTTTGTGATTCAGAACGTTCGCTTGTCGCCTGATCTAAGCGATCTCAATTTTCGGAAGCTAGTGATTTGTATTTTGATCTATGCATTACTCAGTGCTGGATTACATCAGTGGTGGTTTTCTACTATGGCGCTAGAGAATGCAGGCGGAATAAACCACGTCTCTGTAATGTTTATTGGGGACGTACTTGGTTCATTACTGCTAATTTCTCTAATCAAGTACAGCTTAGATATGTTGAAGAAGGCTAGGCAAAAAGTTCTCTAAGGGCTGCCCCAGGATCAGTAGCTCTCATAAATGTTTCGCCAACCAAGAACGCATTGATTTGATTGTCGCGCATGAGTCGTACATCGGCACTACCCAATATTCCAGACTCTGTTACTAAAATTTTGTCCTTAGGCACCATGGGCAAGAGAGATAGTGTTGTTTGTAGTGTGACTTCAAAGGTCTTGAGATTGCGATTATTGATGCCAAGTAAGGGTGTTTTAAGTTCTAAGGCCTGCTCTAGCTCGGGAGCATTGTGAACCTCCACTAAAACGTCTAGGCCTAGCTCATGAGCGCAGGCCTCAAGCTCTTTCATTTGATTAAGCTCTAGGCAAGCCACAATTAAGAGGATCGCATCTGCGCCGATTGCACGAGCTTCATAGATTTGATATGGATCTATCGTGAAATCTTTGCGAAGCACGGGAATGCTACATGCAGCCCTAGCTTCTTGAAGGTAAGCATTGCAGCCTTGAAAATAGTCGATATCAGTAAGAACTGATAAACAGGCAGCGCCATGCTTTTCATAAGACTGGGCGATTTCTGCAGGCTGAAAATTTTCTCGGAGAACGCCCTTGCTCGGACTTGCCTTTTTGATTTCGGCAATGACACCAGCTTTGCCAGCGGAAATTTTGTTTTCAATAGCGCGAATGAAGCCACGTGGCTTTAGAAGGGCATCTTGATTATTCGATTCTGCAATGTCGCGCTGATTTCCAAGAGAGATTTTCTTGAGATGATTAGTAATCTCAAGCTTTTTAGTTGCAACAATTTTGTCGAGAATATCTCTCATGGGTTTTGGTTGGATTGGGTTGCGGCAACAAATGCGTCTAACTTCTGACGTGCAGCCCCGGATGCAATTGCTGCTTTAGCCATTGCTAAGCCGGAGGCTATGTCCTTGGATACACCAGCAACATAGAGCGTAGCACCAGCATTCAGGCAAACAATATCACTTGCTGCACCTGGCTTGTTGTCGATCACGTCCAATACGATTTGTTTTGACTCTTCTGCATTAGCCACCTTAAAGTCATTCGTGAGAGCGGTATTGAGTCCAAAGTCTTTTGGATGAATTTCATATTCGCGCACAACACCATCTTTAAGTTCGCCTACAAGAGTAGGACCTTCGAGAGAGATCTCATCAAGGCCATCACGACCATGGACCACAAGCGCATGTTCCATACCTAAGGCCTGCAATACATGAGCCTGAATACCGACCAGATCAGGGTGAAACACGCCCATCAAGATGCGTTTGGCATCAGCAGGATTAGTCAGTGGCCCTAAGATATTGAAAATAGTTCGCACACCTAATTGTTTGCGAATGGGTACGACATTTTTCATGGCGGGGTGATGATTTGGGGCAAACATAAAGCCAGTACCTACAGTTGAGATGCATTTAGCAACCTGCTCTGCAGAAAGTCCTAGATTTACGCCTAATGCTTCGAGTACATCAGCACTGCCAGACTTGCTACTCACGCTACGATTACCATGCTTAGCAATTTTTGCTCCAGCAGCTGCAGCAACAAACATCGCTGCAGTTGAAATATTGAAGGTATGCGCTCCATCGCCACCTGTACCGACAACATCCACTAAATGGGCGCGATCATCTACATGAACGGTAGTTGCAAATTCACGCATCACTTGTGCTGCTGCAGCGATTTCCCCAACGGTTTCTTTTTTGGTGCGTAGAGCTACCAATAGTCCAGCGACTAACTCTGGCGACATTTCCCCGTTCATGATGAGTCGCATCATCGCAGTCATTTCATCATGAAAGAGTTCACGATGTTCAATGCAACGTTGTAGGGCTTCTTGTGGGGTAATTGACGTAGCGCTCATATCTAATTTCTGAGTTACTTATTAAGTAAGAAATTCTTCAGCAGGGCATGACCATGCTCAGAAAGGATAGATTCAGGATGAAATTGCACTCCCTCTACTGCGAGCTCACGATGACGAACACCCATGATTTCTCCATCAGAAGATGTAGCTGTTACTTCTAGCGCTGCGGGTAAGGAGCTTTTTTCGATAGCGAGTGAGTGATAGCGGGTAACTTTAAATGGATCTGGCAAGTTTTTAAATACACCCACACCAGTGTGGTGAATGAGATCGGTCTTACCATGCATCACCTTCTGGGCGCGAATCACCTTGCCTCCAAAAGCCTCGCCGATGGCTTGATGGCCAAGACATACGCCGAGAATTGGAATTTGCCCAGCATAGCGTTTGATTGTCGCCACTGAGATACCAGCTTCTGCAGGGCTGCAGGGTCCAGGAGAAATACAAATGCGAGCAGGGTTGAGCGTCGCAATATCCTCTACCGCGATTTCATCATTCCGAAATACTTTGACCTCTTCACCAAGTTCTGCAAAATATTGCACAAGGTTATAAGTAAAAGAATCGTAGTTATCAATCATGAGGAGCATCGAGTCCTCCTTGTACTAATTCTGCGGCTGTTAATACTGCACGTGCCTTAGCTTCGGTTTCTTTCCATTCAGCAGTGGGGTCAGAATCAGCAACAACACCGGCACCCGCTTGGGAATGCAGCATGCCATTACGAATCACACCAGTACGAATAGCAATAGCTACATCCATATCGCCAGAGAAAGAAAGATATCCTACTGCGCCACCATAAACACCGCGTTTCACAATTTCCATCTCGTCAATAATTTCCATGGCACGAATTTTAGGTGCGCCAGAGAGGGTGCCTGCAGGGAAAGTTGCTCGTAAAACATCCATATTGCTCATATTATCTAGAAGATCGCCCTCTACAGAGCTCACAATGTGTTGCACATGGGAATACTTCTCAATCGACATAGAGTCAGTGACTTTTACAGATCCTGTCTTAGCGATTCTGCCAACGTCATTACGAGCCAGGTCAATTAGCATGACGTGCTCAGCGATTTCTTTAGGGTCTGCAAGTAGCTCTTTTGCTAAACGCTCATCTTCCTCTGGGTTAGCACCGCGCGGACGGGTACCGGCAAGAGGGCGAATCGTCACAATTTTTTCTGCAGCGCGTTTTTCCTGGCGAACCAGGATTTCTGGGGAAGAGCCCACAATTTGCATATCGCCAAAGTCATAGAAATACATATAGGGCGATGGGTTTAAGGAACGCAGGGCTCTGTAGAGCACCAGAGGCGATTCAGTAAATGGTTTGCTAATGCGTTGGCCAATCACAACTTGCATGCAGTCACCAGCCAAAATATATTCTTTAGTTTTACGAACTGCCGCTTCAAAATCTGCAGCCTTGAACTTGCGAATTAAATCTGTCTTTGTGCTTGGCAATGATGCTGGCATATTCGCTGGCTTGCCTAAGCAAGTGAGTAGTTCTTGTAAGCGGTTATGCGCTTTCTCAAAGCCATCGGGAATACTTGGATCTGCATAGACGATGAAATAAATTTTTCCTGCAACGTTATCAATCACTGCCAACTCTTCAGTAAGCATGAGCTGAATATCAGGCACACCGAGTTCATCTGGTAAAGCATGTTTAGCTAGACGTGACTCAATATACCGAACGGTGTCATAACCAAAGTAGCCAGCAAGACCGCCACAAAAACGAGGAAGACCTGGTTGGACAGCAACCTTAAAGCGTTTGAAATAAGCATCTACAAAATCCAGTGGATTATCGGTATTGCTCTCAACTACTTTTCCGTCAGTGAGGACTTCATTCACCGGTGAAGTTGGGGTCCCAACCGTTCTAACAATTGTCTTGGCAGGCAAGCCAATAAAGGAGAAGCGGCCAAAGCGCTCACCACCCAATACAGATTCCAGTAGGTAAGTATTTTTCTTGCCAAACGCTTGACTGAGTTTGACGTAGAGCGATAGCGGTGTTTCTAAATCAGCAAGTACCTCTTTCACAAGGGGAATGCGATTGAAACCCTGTTTTGCTAGGGCGTTAAATTCTTCCTGCTGCATTAGGACTTTCCAGTCCTTCCTAATTCAGTACGCATTGCCTCAATCACTTGTGTGTAATTTTCTTTTCCAAAAATAGCTGAGCCAGCGACAAAGGTATCTGCACCGGCTTGTGCAACTTGTGCAATGTTGTCAACCTTGATTCCACCATCTACTTCGAGACGAATATGGCGACCTGTTTGAGCTTCATAGCGATCTAAGCGTGCGCGTACTTGCTTAATCTTCTCAAGCGTACTTGGAATAAAGGATTGACCGCCAAAGCCTGGATTGACTGACATGAGCAGAACTAAGTCGAGTAATTCTAAGGTGTGGTCCAGATGATCGAGTGGTGTTGCAGGATTCAATACAAGACCTGCTTGACAACCTTGATCACGAATTAAATTGAGCGTGCGATTAACATGAGGACTTGCCTCAGGATGAAAGCTAATTAAATTTGCACCAGCTTTTGCAAAATCGGGCACGATGCGATCTACAGGTTCAACCATTAAGTGAACATCGATCATTGCAGGCTTACCATTTTTGATGGCATGCGGGCGAATAGCCTCACAAACTAGCGGGCCAATTGTGAGGTTGGGAACATAGTGGTTGTCCATCACGTCAAAGTGAATCCAATCGGCGCCCGCCGCCAGTACATTTTCAACTTCCTTGCCTAGGCAGGCAAAGTCAGCCGACAGAATCGAGGGGGCAATGACGAATTGACCATTTGTAGGTAATTTTTGGCTTTCCATCCCTAGATTCTAGCTTGCAGTTGGGCTTAGGATGGAGCAGAATTCGAGCATGAATCCTCACGAAATTAGCATTACGGTCAAAGCTCAGTACCTTCCAGAGCAATCTGACCCCGATAATCGTCAATTTGCCTTTGCTTATACGGTCACTATCCGTAATACGGGTAAGGCCAGTATTCAGCTGATTGCCCGCCATTGGTTCATTACCGATGGGGACAATGATGTCCAGGAGGTACGTGGTTTAGGGGTAGTTGGCCAACAGCCTTTATTGCGTGCTGGGGAACAGTTTGAGTACACCAGCTGGGCTACTTTACCCACGCCAGCCGGAACCATGCGAGGAGAGTACTTTTGCGTTACTGAGGAAGCGCAGTTTTTCCAGGCGCCAATTCCAGAATTTGCCCTAGTGATGCCGCGAACCTTGCATTAGACCAAAGCACTTGGAAAAACTATTTTTTCCCTTTGCCTGTCCATAGGACAATAAATAGCAGAAGTCCTAAAGCGATAGCCCCTTCCAGTACAAAAAGCAGCATTGGGTATTCATCGAGTAAATTGGCAATCATGATTTCTAAATTTAAATTAGTTCAGGTAAGTGTATTCGCTATTTTGATTGCGAGCCTCGTTGTTGGGTGCTCAACACCTTCTACCCGCGGTACAGGCTATCGATCTAGCGATTCTGGTGCAGCACCAGCATCTTATAGTTCGTCGATTGCAAGTTTTAATGCCGTGTCATGGCAAGCCTTGCCAGGATGGCAAGATGATGATTTATCGCAAGCTTGGCCTGCGTGGCTAAAAAGTTGTGATGCATTACGTAAGCGTAGTGGAGAAGTCAATTGGCGTCAGGTGTGTACGCTAGCTACAGCTTTATCTTCTCGTGATACCCAATCGATTCGTCGATATTTTGAAAGCAATTTTCAGGCTTACGAAATCCGCAATAGTTCTGGTGGCGAAATAGGTTTGGTCACTGGCTACTACGAACCGGTCATGAATGGCTCACAAACCCGCACCAGTATCTATAACGTGCCACTGTATTCTTATCCAAATGCTTGGAAAAAATCACGACCAAATCCAGGACCAGCAAGGGCTGAGCTCATTAGCTCGGGAGTGCTGCAGGGATCAGAAATTGCTTGGGTACAAGATCCTGTTGCAGCTGCGTCTATGCAAATTCAGGGTTCAGGAAAAATTCGCCTTCAGGATGGCCGCATATTACGATTAGGTTTTGCCGGTACCAATGAGCAGCCATTTAAATCATCCGCACAGTGGTTGATAGATCGCAAAGAGATGACACGGGGTGAAGCAAGCATGCAGGGAATTTCACAATGGGCCAAGCGCAATCCTGATCGGGTAAATGAAATGCTCAACGCCAATCCACGCTTTGTATTTTTCAAAGAGTTGCCAAGTAATGTTGATGCCGATTTAGGTCCCAATGGTGCGCTGGGTATTCCGCTGACTAGCGAGCGTAGCATTGCGGTTGATTTACAGGCTATGCCATTAGGCGCGCCTGTATTCTTAGCCACCACCAGGCCTTTAAGTAATCAGGCATTGCAAAAACTGGTTATGGCACAAGATACTGGAAAAGCGATTGTGGGTGGTGTCAGAGCTGATTATTATTGGGGTTCGGGTGATGCTGCAGGAGAAATTGCAGGACGTATGAAGCAAAATGGCAAGATGTGGTTATTGTTACCACGTTAATTGATCGACATAGAGAGAAAGAAGTTGATGAGCTATAAAACAATTTTGACTGAAGTGGATGGCAAGGTAGCCACCATTACCTTAAATCGCCCTGAGGTTCTCAATGCACTCAATGATCAATTAATGGATGAGCTTGGTGAAGCATTGCTTTCATTTGATGCCGATGACAATATTGGTTGCATCATTGTGACGGGTAGCGAGAAGGCATTTGCTGCTGGTGCCGATATTTCATCAATGGCGAAGCGTAGCTTTCAAGATGTATATCGCCATAATTTTATTTCCCGAAATTGGGAGCATATGCAAAAAGTTCGCAAGCCTGTGATTGCTGCAGTATCGGGCTATGCACTTGGCGGTGGTTGTGAATTGGCGATGATGTGCGACACCATCATGGCTGCTGATAATGCCAAGTTTGCCCAGCCAGAAGTAAAGCTTGGCATTATTCCTGGCGCTGGCGGTACACAACGTTTACCCCGGGCAGTCTCCAAAGCCAAAGCAATGGATTTGGCTTTAACCGGAAGAATGATGGATGCTGCAGAAGCTGAGCGTTCAGGTTTGGTATCGCGAGTCTTTCCCAAGGCAGATTTATTGAAAGAAGTAAAGGCGATTGCCAAAGAGATTGCTGATATGCCGCTACTAACAGCAATGATGGTGAAGGAGGCAGTGAATGCTGCTTATGAAACGACTCTTTCAGAAGGAATCCATTTCGAACGTCGCTTGTTTCATACTTGCTTCGGAACGAATGACCAAAAAGAAGGTATGGCCGCATTTGTAGAAAAGCGACCTGCTAAATTTACAAACTCTTAAGTGAAATGATTTTGTAAGAGATCTAGTTTTTTTCTAAGTAGCGTTGCGCTAGCTTTACCCAGTAGCTCACGCCTACTGGAATCAATGCATCGTTAAAGTCATAAGAGGGATTGTGAAGATGGCATGGGCCCATGCCATGACCCACCGAACGGTGATCCCCATCTCCATTACCTAGAAACACATAACATCCTGGCTTCTCAAGCAACATAAAGGCAAAATCTTCTGCACCCATGGTGGGGTCAATATTGGTATTCACATTTTGCTTGCCTACTAATTCGCTCATAACCTCGCTGGCAAACTGAACTTCAGCAGCATGATTAATTAATGGCGGATAGCTTCTGAAGAAAGTAATTTCAGCTTGGCAATCAAATGCACTTGCAACACTGTGCGCAATTTCACGAAGACGTCGCTCCATCAAGTCAAGCACTTCCAAGGTAAATGTTCTGACTGTACCGCCGATAAATGCGCTGTCAGGGATGACATTACTCGTTTTGCCTGCCTGAAATTGTGTAACTGAAAGAACGGCGGCATCAACAGGCCGCTTATTGCGAGTAATGATGCTTTGTAGTGCCAGCACCACTTGCGCACCAGTGAGAACGGGGTCGGCACTATTGTGAGGTAGCGCAGCATGACCACCTCTACCAGTAATGGTAATTTCAAAAGCATTGCTAGAGGCCATCATGGGCCCAGTAGTTACGCCAAAGTGACCTTCGGCTAAGCCAGGCCAGTTGTGTAAGCCAAAAACCGCATCGCAAGGAAATTCTTTAAAGAGGCCATCTTGGATCATTTCTTTAGCACCAGCACCGCCTTCTTCGGCAGGCTGGAAAATAAAAATCACAGTACCCTTGAAGTCGCGATGATTTGAAAGGTATTGCGCAGCACCTAACAGCATTGCGGTGTGACCATCGTGACCACAAGCATGCATCTTTCCAGGGTTGCGGGAGGTATGCTCAAAATTATTGTGTTCTTGAAGCGGGAGTGCATCCATATCAGCCCGTAAACCAATCATTTTTCCAGGACCTAAGTCGCCATCTAAACGACCAACAACACCCGTTTTCCCAATGCCTCGGTAAACCGTAATGCCCCAACTAGAAAGAGCCTCTGCAACTAGGTCAGATGTGCGTTTTTCTTCGAAGCGTAATTCAGGGTGAGCGTGAATATTGCGACGAATATCTTGAATAGCTGCTGCAGAATCAAGGATTTCGGGAATTAAATTCATATCTTTATCTTATCTGAAAGTACCACCAGTTGCACCTTAGGGCTTGTTCTAGTGGCTTTAGTGGATCGCTATTTGGATGTGCCGTGCAGCAAAATCGAGCGCCTCTATTGAATAGGGGCTGTTATGAGATTTTTGAAGCGCATTTGGTAATGAGGGAATTAACCCTAAAAAGGGCGCATTGATTGCTGCTTTTAAGGTGGCAACATTTTCTTGTAAAAGAGGCATTTCATTTTCGAGAGAGTTTGCAACCCAACCTACAATTTTTAATCCACGTGCTTTGATTGCTTCTTGCGTGAGTAGAGCATGGTTAATACAACCTAACTTCATACCAACTACCAAAACTATTGGCAAATCAATTTTCTGCGCTAAATCACCTAGGTCTTGATTATCACTTAAGGGAACCAAGAATCCGCCTGCCCCTTCGACAACAATGCAATCACTGTGTTTTTGAACATCGTCAAGTGCTTGCATGATGGTATTCATATCAAGCGCAATACCTTTAATTGCGGCAGCAAGATGAGGTGCCACCGGCATATCTAAAACATAAGGAGATAAGTTAAATTGGCCTGGCGCTAACTGGGAAGCAATGCGTAAGGTTTCTAGATCTTCATTCAAGGTATGACCACTGGCATCTTGATATGTTCCAGCAACTACGGGTTTAAATCCGATTACTTGTTTTCCTTGTTCACGTAACTTTAGAATCAGCGCACCGCTCACTAAAGTTTTACCAACCTCAGTGTCGGTCCCTGTTACAAAAAAGCCAGTCATCTTAGTCATGCATGACCTTTTCACTTACTTCTTGCTCGATTCTGTTTAAGGTAGCAATGAGTTTACGTAAATCATCGGCGCTATGATTTGCAGAAAAAGTAATCCTCAAGCGAGCGCTACCGGGAGCTACTGTTGGCGGACGAATTGCCGGAATCCAATAACCTGCTTCATCTAATAACTTTGCCGCCAGGAGTGTGCTGGCATTGCTACCCAATATGACTGGTTGAATAGGTGTGCAAGAAGAGACTTTTTTCCATTCTGAAAAGATCATTTCATCTTGCCAAATTTTGATGAGTTGATTGAGCTGAGCACGACGTTTTGTACCCTCATCACCTTCAATGATTTCCAGGCTTTTAAGCAAGGTGTGGGCAATAGCAGGAGGAGTTGCAGTGCTATAAATATAGGGGCGACCCTTTTGAACTAGCCATTCAATAAAAGAATTTTGTGCACAAACAAAGGCGCCACTCACGCCAGCAGCTTTACCCAAGGTGCCGATATAAATGATGCGATCAGATTGAATGCTTGCTTGCTCTAAGATGCCGTAACCTCGTTTGCCTAGCACTCCAAAACCATGTGCATCATCGACTATCAATAGGGAATCGTACTGCTCGGCTAACTGAAGCAATGCTTTAACAGGTGCAAGATCGCCATCCATACTAAAGACGCCATCGATTACAATAAGCTTAAGAGATTTTGTATCTTTTTTGAGGACGTCAGTTAACGAGTTAAGTTGAGTGTGGTCGAATAAGTTGACCGTCGCATTCATTTGCGCGCCCGCCAATCGAACCCCATCAATCAGCGAGGCATGATTAAGTTTGGCCGAATAAATACTGAGATCACCCCGCTGGGCCAGCCTAGCTAGGCCTGTAATAGTAGCTAAATTAGCAAGGTAGCCGGTACTAAAGAATAGGGCGCGAGCATTTTGAATATGCTTCTTTTGAAAAGACGCTAATTTTTGTTCAAGTAGCTCATGTGCAGCGCTATGGCCGCTGATTAAATGTGAAGCGCCACTACCAACACCATATTGTTGGCCGCCTTGCGCCAAGGCATCAACTAATTCTGCATGGTTGGCAAGACCAAGGTAATCATTGCTACAAAAAGCTTTAAGCTGCCTACCCCCTATGGTTAGCTTGGTATCACAAGGAGATTGAGTAATGCGTAATGTTCGTTTGAGCAGCTGCAAATCTAAGTCTGCAATTTGCTCTTGCGCAATTTTTAAGGCTTTAAATGAGCTCGTCATGCCAGAGCCTTCTCTAGTGCACGCTCAATAGCTTTACCCATCTGCATAGTCTCTTCAGAAGACAGAATATAGGGAGGCATGACATAAATCGTATTACTAATTGGCCTTATTAGGACCCCTTCTTCTAAGCCCTTGACAAACATTTCACGTGGAAAGCTACTGATATTTTTAATACTTTCTTTTTTAAGATCGAAAGCCAAAATCATTCCTTGTTGACGCCAGTGTTCTATTCGATAATCTGCTTTTGCCCAAGCAAATGCATTTACTAAATCTTGCGAGCGCCCAATATTTTTTTCTAATACTTTTTCAGTTTCAAATATATTTAAACAGGCCAGTGCTGCAGAGCAGGCCAGTGGATTTCCAGTATAGGAGTGAGAATGTAAGAAGCCCTGTTGTGTTTGATCGCTATAAAAAGCACGATAAATTGTGTTGCTAGTCATACAAAGCGAGAGGGGCAGGTAGCCCCCACTAATGCCTTTAGATAGGGTTAAAAAATCAGGCCAGATGCCGGCATGCTCGCAAGCAAAAAACTTGCCGCTTCGACCACAACCCACGGCGATCTCATCAGCGATTAGATGCACGTCGTAGCGATTACATAAATCTCTTACTAGGCGTAGATATTCTGGTGAATGCATCGCCATTTGTCCGGCACATTGCACTAATGGTTCGATGATAATAGCGGCAATATGGTGATGTTCTTTTTCAAATAACTTCTCAAGCTGTGCGGCCGCATACGTCGCAACATCATCCGCACTCTCACCTGGTTTTGCTTTGCGTGTATCGGGTGATGTAACTGTATACACATCTTGTAAGAGTGATCCATATGCTTGTCTAAAAATGGCAACATCAGTAACAGCCAGAGCGCCTAGTGTTTCGCCATGGTAGCCATTTTCAAGACAAACAAATTTTTTCTTGTTTGGTTTTTGATTGAGTTGCCAAAAATGATGGCTCATCTTTAAAGCAATTTCTACTGCAGATGCGCCATCGGAGGCGTAAAAGACATGACCTAAATTTCCACCAGTAAGTGCGGACAGTTTTTCAGAGAGCTCAACTACTGGTTGATGGGTAAATCCAGCGAGCATCACATGCTCAATTTTTTCTAGCTGATCAGTAATAGCCCGACTAATCTGCGGATTAGAGTGGCCAAATAAATTAGTCCACCAAGAGCTGATGCAATCGAGTAGGGCATTTCCCTGTTCGTCATAAAGCCAAGGACCCTTACCTTTGGTGATGGCAATCAAGGGAAAAGACTCGTGATGTTTCATCTGAGTACAGGGGTGCCAAACAGCATTTAAGCTGCGATCAACAAGAGTGGGTTGGTTTAAATCAGAAATAACCTTCATGTTTGATATTTGACCACTAGTTTTTCCAATTTCCGGCGTGTATCTGTTATGTTTATGGCTTGTATTGATTTATTTTCTGGAATTTGCCCATGTTGGACGCCCAAACCACTGAAAAACCTCTCACCCTAGTTAAATCTAAGGCTAATTTACGTAAAGAAGTGGATGCTTCCGGTGAGTGGACTGTGGCTCAAATTGAAGCATTATTTGCCCTGCCTTTTGACCAATTAATGTTTCAGGCTCAAGAGGCTCATAAAGCCCATTTCCCTGAAGGTGATGTGGAGTTGGCTACCTTGTTATCAATCAAGACTGGTGGCTGTCCTGAGGATTGCGGCTACTGTCCGCAGGCTGCGCGCTATGACACCGACGTGAAGGCAGAGAAGTTAATGGGCCTAGAGGAGGTTTTAGAGGCTGCTAAGGCCGCTAAGGCTGCAGGGTCAAATCGTTTCTGTATGGGGGCGGCTTGGCGCGAGCCCAAAGATCGCGATATTGAAAAAGTCACGGCAATGATTAAGGGCGTCAAAGCTTTGGGCCTTGAAACCTGCGCCACTTTAGGAATGTTGGAACCAGATCAAGCTTTAGCGCTTCAAGAGGCAGGCTTAGATTTTTATAACCATAATCTGGATACCAGCGAAGATTTTTATCGCTCAGTGATTTCTACTCGTGGTTATCAAGACCGCTTAGACACCATCTCCAATGTCCGTGCAGCCGGCATGTCTGTTTGCTGCGGAGGCATTGTGGGCATGGGTGAGACCCGTGAACAGAGAGCTGCTTTCTTAGCCCGCTTGGCAAATTTGAGCCCCTATCCTGAATCTGTTCCCATCAACCACCTAGTGCCGGTTGCTGGAACACCCTTAGCTGATCAGAAGCCTTTAGATCCTTTGGAGTTTGTGAGAACCATTGCTGTAGCTCGCATTACTATGCCTAAGGCTCGAGTACGTTTATCAGCTGGCCGCCAACAATTGGGTAGGGCTGTTCAGGCCATGTGTTTCTTGGCCGGCGCCAATTCAATCTTCTATGGTGAGCAATTACTCACTACCGGTAATCCAGAGGCGGAAGAGGACCGTAAGCTCTTGGCGGAGCTAGGATTAAAGACTAAGCAAAGCTTTAAAGCCGAAGTTCTGGTCTAATTTTCCGGATATGATCCCAATTGACCGCTTCATTCTTGAGTTTGATACCGCCCTGCGTTCAGTGGTTGGGGGAGCAAATGCTCAAAGACCTACTCCTGGCTCAGAATCTGGAGCAAATGCTGCATTAGATTCAGAACAACGAAAACATGCAGCAGGGTTGATGCGGATTAATCACGTTGGCGAAGTTTGTGCGCAAGCTTTGTATCAGTCACAAAAATTAGTTGCCAGAAATTCAGATATTAAAGAGATGCTTGATCACTCTGCTCAAGAAGAAATGGATCACTTAGCTTGGTGCGAAACTCGCCTGAAAGAGCTTGGTTCACACACTAGCTATCTCAATCCATTTTGGTATGCAGGATCCTTTGCGATCGGCTTGGCAGCAGGCTTAGCGGGCGATAAGTGGAGTTTAGGTTTTGTTGCTGAAACTGAAAAACAGGTTGAGAGTCATCTTGAGAGTCACCTCAAAACATTGCCTGAAGAAGATCATCGTTCACGTGCAATCGTAGATCAAATGAGAATGGATGAGATCGAGCATGGGCAAGCAGCTTTGCATGCTGGTGGAGCAAATTTGCCAGAGCCAATTCAGAAAATCATGCAAGCAATGTCCAAGGTCATGACAACAGCTGCTTACAAAATTTAAAATCGATATTTGCGATTTAGTCTGAATGAATCAAAAGATTTAATTTCAGATTAATTTTGTTATATTTTTTCAAGCACTACTGTTTTTAAATACAGTATATTTAGGTATTATCTACTCATATAGCTAAGACCTATTCTTAAGTATATTTTCCAAGCCATTGTTTCAAGTAGCTATTTTATTATCACCATTTTCTGAACATATGACGCTAAGTGTTTGTAAACACTAGAGAATTTCCCAAAAAAATACCCAAAAACACTTGACCCCCTTATTGTGATCCTCTAAAGTGGGAGGAAGTGTGAAAAAGTGGGGTAAATGGTGTTTCAAGGCGCGTCATCTCTCAATTTAGATGCAAAAGGTCGAATGTCGGTTCCGGCCAAGCATCGTGACGCCTTGTTGGTTCAAGGCGATGGCCGCCTCACGCTCACAAAACATCCAGATGGCTGCCTTTTGCTATTCCCAAGACCCGAATGGGAAAGCTTTAGAGCAAGGGTTGCTCAACTGCCAATGGATGCGCATTGGTGGCGCAGAATTTTTCTCGGCAATGCATCAGAAATCGATTTGGATAATGCCGGCCGAATTTTGGTGGGCCCTGAATTGCGTGCAGCAGCAGCAATCGAGAAAGAAGTGATCTTGCTTGGGATGGGCAGTCACTTGGAATTGTGGGACGCGGCAACATACGCTGCAAAAGAACAGGCTGCGATTGCACTAGGCATGCCTGAAGCACTCAAGCAATTTAATTTTTGATGACAGGGTGCTATGAACATAACTCATCGCCCAGTGTTACTGGCCGAGGCGGTGACGGCGCTAATCAGTGGCCCACTCATTCAAAAACAAAACGCAGCGAAAAATATTCTAGTAATCGATGGAACGTTTGGACGTGGCGGTCATACACAGGCCTTGCTCAAACAGCTTCCCTCATCTGCGCGCATGATTTCTTTCGACAAGGACTTGGATGCGATTGCGGTAGCACGGCAAATCAACGATCCCCGTTTAACGATCGTGCACGACAGCTTTGCGCAGATGGATCAGTACGCGCAAGCAGAATCAGTCGATGGAATTTTGTTAGATCTGGGAATCAGTTCGCCACAGGTGGACGAAGCGCATCGGGGTTTTTCCTTTCGACGCGAGGGCCCACTCGATATGCGGATGAATACAGAGCAGGGCTTAACCGCTGCAGAGTGGTTAGAGCAGGCGCCACTGGAGGAAATCACGCACGTGATTAAGACTTATGGGGAAGAACGTTTTGCGTTTCAGATTGCTAAAGCTATTGTGGCAAAGCGAGAAGAAGGCTTGTCACCAAAAACCACAACACAACTAGCAGGTTTGGTTGCTAATGTGGTGCGCACACGTGAAGCTGGTCAAGATCCGGCTACTAGGACTTTTCAGGCACTCCGAATTTTTATAAATCGCGAGCTAGTAGATTTAGAGTCCGGCCTTAAAGCTGCTATGAATTTACTAAAGCCAGGTGCAAGACTTGCCGTTATTAGTTTTCATTCGCTAGAAGATCGCATCGTAAAACAGTTTTTGCAGGCACATTCAAAAGTAGAGCTGCCTCGTGGTTTACCTGTGCGCGAAAAGGACTTGCCACAAAGTGCTTTAGAAATTATTGGCCGTGTTAAGCCAAGCGATGCCGAGGTTTCAGAAAATCCTCGCGCTCGTTCAGCGATCATGCGTGTTGCTCAAAAGCGGATGGATATATCTGCATGAATCGCGCCACCTTGACTTTGCTCGCTTTGTTATTAATTTGCTCTTTATCTCTAGTAGCAGCTCAGCAACGTGCGCGTAAATTATTTATTGCTCAAGAGCGTGCCCACATTGAAGAGCGCAGGTTAAATCAAGATTTTCTTCGCTTGGAATATGAGCAACGCAATCTTTCGAAGTCTGCGCGTATTCGTGATGCTGCGCGCAATCAATTACGTATGTCCGCAATTTCTCCTGAACGTACTTTGTACCTGAAGGAGGCTAAATGAGGCCGGTTGGTTTTTCTACTACACCAAATTTAGTATTGCGTCTGCCAATGTGGCGGTCTCGCTTAATGCTATTCCTATTATTCTTTGTTTTCATGCTGCTATTGCTGCGCGCGTTCTGGATTCAAGGCCCTGGAAATGAATTTTATGAAGCCAAGGGAGTGAGAGGAACTCAGCGCGAGTTGGAGTTATCTGCAAGTCGTGGAAAAATTTTGGATCGTAATGGTCAGGTGATTGCTACAAGTTTAGAAGCAAAATCTGTGATCGCTTATAACGACACAGTTCCAGATGACTTATCTGCTGACAAAGTTAAAAAACTTGCCATTCTGCTGAAAATTAGTGAAGCAGAATTACGTAAGAAATTAAAAGAAGAGCGTAAGCAGGTTTTCCTAAAGCGTCAGGTTGAGCCAGCAATTGCACAACAAATTAAGCAATTAGAAATTCCGGGTATTGGCTTAAATAATGAATATCGCCGTTTTTATCCAGAGGGTGAAGCGATGGCGCACGTCGTTGGATTTACTAATGTTGAGGATCGTGGCCAGGAGGGGATGGAGCTCTCTAGAGAGAAAGAGCTTGCTGGCCATCCAGGTCAAAGGCGTGTAGTGGTTGATCGCTTGGGTCGCGTTGTTGAGGAGATGGCGATCTTGCAGTTGCCACAAAATGGCAAGGATTTGAATCTCTCTATTGATAGCAAAATTCAGTATCTTGCTTACAACGCTGTGAAGGATGCAGTTGAGAGACACCATGCGAAAGCTGGCGGCGCCGTAGTATTAGATACGCAGACGGGTGAAATTTTAGCTTTAGCTAATTATCCAAGTTACAACCCAAATGATCGTAAAAATCTTACAGGTGAGCAGCTACGTAATCGTGTCTTGACAGACACATTTGAGCCTGGCTCAACAATAAAGCCATTAACAGTTGCGATTGCTTTAGAAAAGGGCGCGGTAAAGCCCGAGACCAATATGGTGATTGGCGCTAAGTATCTTATTGGTCCAAAACCAATTACCGACACTCACCCTTATGGAAATCTAACAGTTTCAGAGATCATTCAAAAATCTAGCAATATCGGTACCGCAAAGATTGCCATGAACAGTCTTTCAGCCGAAGAGATGTGGGATTTTTATACAGCGGTTGGTTTTGGACGGTCACCAAAAATTGGTTTCCCTGGCGCTGTTAACGGGACAGTACATCCATTTAAAAAGTGGATGCCTACTGATCAAGCCCGTATTGCATTTGGTTATGGAATTTCTGCATCACTTTTTCAGGTAGCGCAGGCCTACACAGTATTCGCACGTGATGGTGAATTAGTACCGCTCACTATTGAGCGTAGCCCTAATTTCAAACCAGGTACGAGAGTGCTTTCTGCAAAGACGGCAATTGAAATGCGCACCATGCTTGAGACCGTAACCGAGCCTGGTGGCACTGCAATTAAGGCACAGGCTGAAGGCTTTAGGGTTGGAGGCAAGACAGGGACTGCACATAAATTGGTTGGTAAAGGGTATGGGAATAAGTATCGCGCTTACTTTGCTGGCTTAGCACCGATCAGTGCTCCACGGATTGTGGTTGCAGTCATGATTGATGAGCCAACCGTTGGTGGTCACTATGGCGGTGAAGTTGCTGCACCAGTATTTTCAACTATTGTGAGTGAAACACTCAACACTCTCAACGTGCTGCCTGATAACAAAGTGAAGCAAATGGTTTTGCAAGATAAGAGTCCTGAAGAGATTCGTACTGCAAATTTACAGACGCAGCAGGTGGTTCTGAAAAGATGAGGGCGGCATTGAATATAGAACCCAATCATCTGATTGAATACTTGCACAGCCTGGTAAATAGTACGGCCAAGGTCAGTGCAGATAGTCGCCAGATCCACTCTGGCGATATCTTTTTTGCCTACCCTGTTGGTCATGGCAATGCATTACGAGATGGGCGTCAATTTATTGATGCTGCATTAGAGAACGGCGCAGCTGCGGTGGTGTTTGACCCTGCAGGACCTGGCGCTCAATATGTAAATCACCAACAATGTATTGCAGTTGAAAACCTAGCAGAAAAAGTTGGTGAACTATCTTCACAATGGTATGGCTATCCAAGCAAGCAATTAAAGGTGATTGGAGTAACGGGCACGAACGGTAAAACCAGTATTTCACAATGGTTGGCGCAGGCCTTGGATGAGCCCAACCATCGCACGGCAGTGTTAGGTACTTTAGGTGCAGGCTTCCCGGATTCTTTAATACAAACTGGCTATACAACTCCAGATGCGCCCAAGCTACAAACTCAATTTAAGGAGTTGCTCAATGCTGGCGCTAAGCAGGCGGTGATGGAAGTCTCATCGCATGCCTTGGATCAGAAGCGAGTGGCTGGTACGCAGCTAAATTGCGCGGTATTTACAAATCTGACACAAGATCATTTGGATTATCACGGCAGTATGGCTAACTACGGCGAGGCAAAAGTAAAACTATTTACGCTGGCTGGGCTAGAACATGCCATCATTAATTTAGATGATGCATTTGGCCGTGAGATTGCCATAAAGCTTTTGGCTAAGGGCAGCGTTCAGGTCTGGGCATACACAATTGCCCAAAGCGCTCTTCAGGGATTTGAAAAATTTGGCGATCGTCTACAGCGTATTTACGCAAAAGATAGCATCTTCAATAGTGCTGGATATGACTCTCTGTTTACCTATGAGGGAGTCGGCAGCAATAGCTTACATATTCCTGTATTGGGCGAGTTCAATTTAAGTAATGCACTTGCAGTTTGGGCGACATTACTCAGTCAAGGTTTAAGTTGTGATGAGGCAAGTAAGCGAGTGAGTCAATTGCGACCCGTTCTTGGGCGTATGGAATTAATTCAAGTAAGTAAGCAGCAAAAATCAGCGGGTCTGTTGGTGGTAGTTGATTACGCACATACCCCCGACGCACTCCAAAAAACCCTACAAGCTTTGGTCCCCATAGCAAAGCAGCGCGATGGAAAAATTTGGTGCGTATTTGGTTGTGGCGGTGATCGTGATGCTGGCAAGCGATCTGAAATGGGTGCAGTAGCTCAGCAATACGCCGATCACATCATCATTACTAGTGACAATCCAAGATCCGAAGAGCCGCAGACAATCATAGAAATGATTCGTAGCGGTATCGGTCAGAAATCTTCAAATGTACAAATCATTATTGATCGCGCTGCAGCGATCATGGCTGCTGTGCGTAATGCCGCATCTCAAGATATTGTCTTGGTTGCTGGTAAAGGTCACGAAACCACACAAGAAATCAATGGTAAGAAATTTGATTTCTCTGACCAAGAACATATTCGTTTAGCTGCTGGGGGTGTGGCTTGATGTCTGCTATGACAACGCTTGCTCAAGTGCACGCCATGTTGCCTGGTAGCGCGCTGCTCAATATTTCTGCACAAGATGCCCAGTCAGTGAATATTTCAAGGATTGGAACAGATAGTCGTCAGATTGACTCTAAAGAGTTATTTATAGCTTTGGCAGGTGAGCGCTTTGATGCGCATGACTTTTTATCTGATGTTGCTAAGGCAGGAGCAGCAGGAGCGCTCATCAGCAATAGGGACAGCTGCCCTACAAGTCTACCTGCTATTTTCGTTAACGATACTCGTCTAGGCCTAGGAGCATTAGCAAAAGCCTGGCGCGCCAATCATCCAATTCCACTGGCTTTGGTGACTGGTAGTAATGGCAAGACAACTGTTAAAGAAATGATTGCCTCTATTTTTAGAGTCGCAGTTGGGGAAACGCATACCTTGGTTACTAAAGGTAATCTAAATAATGACATTGGTTTACCGCTAACCTTGTTAAAGCTGCGTTCGACAGATCAGCTTGCCATAGTTGAGTTGGGTATGAATCACCCAGGTGAAACTGCCCAGCTAGCCAATATTGCGCAGGCGAATATCGCCTTGATTAATAATGCACAGCGTGAGCATCAAGAGTTTATGGCTACAGTAGCTGCGGTAGCACAAGAGCATTCCGATGCGATTCGTGCTTTAACAAAAGATGGCATTGCAATCTTCCCTGCAGACTCTGAGTTTGCAGGTGTTTGGCTTGAAGCTGCTGCTGGACGCAAGGTGATCGACTTCATTCTGTTGTCCGGTCAGTCGACATTAAGAGCTGCGGTAATGGGGCGTCTGTTAAGTAATGGCCATCTCCAAGTGCAAATAGATTCAGGATCTGTAGAAGTCCAATTAAATACCTTGGGCAGTCACAATGCTCGTAATGCATTAGCTGCTAGCGCTGTTGCTCTAGCAGCCGGGATCAGTCTTGAAAAAATTAAAGAAGGTCTTGAAGCATTCTCGCCAGTAAATGGGCGCATGCAAGCAAAGAAGATTGATCCCAATCACACGCTCATTGATGATAGCTATAACGCTAATCCAGATTCAGTGAGAGCGGCAATTGATGCACTAAAGCAGTCAGGCAATATATCTTGGTTGGTTTTAGGTGATATGGGCGAAGTTGGTAATCAAGGGCCTGAGTTTCATCGCGAGGTTGGTGCCTACGCTGCCGAGCAGGGAGTTACTAAATTGTTTGCTTTGGGTGAGCAGTGCAGATTTGCTATTAAAGGCTTTGAAGATACTCAGAAAAATAAAACATCCATTGCTAGTGCAAAGCATTTTTCTGAAATGGATAGCCTAATTTTACAGTTGAGAGATGCATTACATGCTCAATCAACGGGTAGTAATGAGCATTTAAATATTCTGGTTAAAGGTTCACGTTTTATGCGTATGGAGCGTGTAGTGCAAGCCTTGTTAGAGGAGGCTAAAACATGCTCTTAATCTTGGCGCAATGGCTGCAGGATGATTTTGGATTCTTCCGAGTCTTTAACTATATTACCTTTAGAGCGGTGATGGCAACAGTTACCGCTTTGTTAATCGGCTTAGCTGCTGGTCCATGGGTCATTCGTAAATTGACTGCCTTAAAAATGGGCCAAGCTGTTCGTACTGATGGACCACAAACTCATTTAGTCAAATCAGGCACCCCAACAATGGGTGGAGTTTTGATCTTGATTGGTATTTTTTTTTCTTGCATGTTATGGGCAGATTTAAGCAATCGTTTTATTTGGATTGTGATGATTGTCACTTTCGGATTTGGTGCAATTGGCTGGGTAGATGACTATCGTAAGGTTGCTCATAAAGACCCTAAGGGAATGGCTTCTCGAGAAAAATTCCTTTGGCAAACTTTGATTGGTTTATTTGCTGCGATTTATTTGGCATTCTCAGTATCGGAAGTAAATAACCTTAAAGTGCTCCAACTTTTCTATGAATGGTTAAGGAGTGGTTTTGCATTAGATCTTCCAGCAAAAACCAACTTGCTCTTACCATTCATTAAGGAGGTTAGTTATCCACTGGGGATGATGGGCTTCATCATCTTGAGCTACTTGGTGATTGTTGGTAGTAGTAATGCAGTGAATCTAACCGATGGCCTCGATGGTTTAGTGATCATGCCTGTCATACTGGTCGGCGCTGCATTAGGTGCATTTGCTTATGTGATGGGTAATGCCATCTATGCCAAATATTTATTGTTCCCTTATATCCCGGGTGCTGGTGAGTTATTGATCTTTTGTGGCGCCATGGGTGGAGCGGGCTTAGCTTTCCTTTGGTTCAACGCCCATCCAGCGCAAGTCTTTATGGGTGACGTTGGAGCACTTGCTTTGGGCGGAGCACTTGGAACTATTGCAGTAATTGTGCGCCAAGAGATTGTGCTCTTTGTCATGGGTGGAATATTTGTTGCAGAAACAGTTTCGGTAATGCTGCAAGTATTTTGGTTCAAATTAACTAAAAAATATTCTGGTGAAGGCCGTCGTATTTTCCGCATGGCTCCACTACATCATCATTTTGAGCTGGGTGGCTGGAAAGAGACGCAAGTCGTTGTTCGTTTCTGGATCATTACCATCCTATTGGTATTAATTGGCTTATCTAGCCTGAAATTACGGTGAGCCTAAAAGTAAATATGCTGAACTTACAAAATACTTTCGCTAATCCTACTTTGGTAGATGATGCAGGCTATCAATCCCCCCACCGATTTTTGATTATGGGACTGGGCGAGTCTGGTGTTGCGATGACTAAGTGGTGCCTACTTAATGGAGCCACCGTTCGTTTGATAGATACACGTGACCAATCTCAGTTTTCTGAGCGCCAGAATGCTTGGCTTGATGAATTGAAAATAGCTGGATTAAAAGATATTCAGTTTGGACCATTGAGCGATGAGCTGTTGGCTGAGATTGATGTTATTGGCATCAGTCCTGGCTTATCCCCACTTCAAGAGCCAACTAAACCATTCTTGGAGAAGGCTAGAAAAGCCAAGATTGATGTGTGGAGTGAGATCGAATTTTTTGCGCGTGCAATTGCTGATTTAGATCGTATGGCAAAGGTAAATCATTCTCCTTATTCATCAGTAGTCTTGGCCATTACCGGCACCAATGGAAAAACAACTACTACCGCCCTAACAGGACGACTCTGCGAGCGGGCTGGCAAGAAGGTTGCGGTAGCCGGAAATATCAGCCCTGCAGCATTAGATAAGCTGATGGCCTGCCTAAATGAGGCTGACCAAATTGAAGATATGCCCGATATCTGGGTGCTTGAATTATCTAGTTTCCAATTGGTTTACACAGATAACCTCAACGCAACTGCAGCCACTGTTCTCAATATCACCCAGGATCATTTAGATTGGCATGGTGACATGCATGCGTACGCAGATGCAAAAGGAAAAATATTTGGTGCAGACACTATTTGCGTCTTAAATCGCGATGACTCTGTAGTGATGAATTTACTTTCTGATGATCAAAAAGCAGACAAGTCGATTGTGACTTTTGGTTCTAATACCCCCGATGAGCAGGGTGCTTTTGGTATCGAGCATGACTTAAGAGCAGGCGGAATTGACTGGCTAGTGTGGGCAGAGGTAGATGAAGATAATGAGCCAAAGCCAAAACGCCGTCGCAAATCAAGTGCCATTGAAGAGGATGAACCGTTACACTTGAAGCGTTTAATACCGGCTGACGCACTCAGAATTCGTGGTCGTCATAATGCCTTGAACGCACTAGCAGCACTGGCATTAGCGAGATCTGCTAACTTGCCTATGAATGTTCTTCTACATGGGTTGCGCGATTATCACGGGGAGCCACATCGAGTTCAGAGTGTTGCGATAGTCGATGATGTCGAATATATCGATGACAGTAAGGGCACTAACGTCGGTGCGACTGTAGCCGCCCTAAATGGTTTGGGTGGCAATGAATCCGCTAAGAGGATTTGGTTGATTGCAGGCGGCGACGGAAAAGGACAAGACTTTAGCCCGTTACGCGAACCTGCTCTACGTTTTGTTAAGGGCGTTTTCTTGATTGGCAAAGATGGCGCTGCAATTGGCGAGGCTATCGGTCGGGAAGTACCTTGCACAATCAGTGGCACTCTAGAGCTTGCTGTCAGAACAGCCGCAGAACAAGCGCAGTCTGGCGATTTGGTCTTGCTTTCTCCAGCATGTGCGAGCTTTGACCAATTCAAAGATTATGTTGCCCGTGCTCACGCATTTGTTAGTGAGGTTGAGGAGCTGGGAATGCGTTTTGAGGGAGTGCAAGCGTGAATCTAAAAGATAAGCTTTTTCCAGACAACCGCCTAGGCTTGGATCGCTTCTGGAATTTTTCTCGAGGCGGTATTGATAACTTCCGCACTGGATTAAGGGACGCGGTATCCGGAGTTGAGCAAACTCGTTCACGCATGATGGAATACGATCAGTTGCTTGTATGGGCAGTCCTTTCTCTGATGTTGATCGGTTTGGTAATGGTGTACTCAGCATCTATTACTTTGGCGGATGGTCCTAAGTATGCAAACTACAGCAGTAATTTTTTCTTAATTCGTCATACGATCTCGTTGGCAATTGCTATTGGAGTCGGTATTTGGACTTTTAAGATCCCAACCAAGATGTGGGATCGTTATTCCCCTCTGATTTTTGGTTTTACCGTGCTGCTATTAATTGCAGTGTTAATTCCAGGTATTGGTAAAGGCGTCAACGGGGCTAAGCGCTGGATTCCGCTGGGCTTAATGAACTTCCAACCATCTGAGTTAATGAAGTTTGCAGCTATTATTTTTGCAGCAAGCTACACAGTTCAACGTCAAGAATATTTGCAATCTTTTGTTAAGGGTATGCTGCCAATGGGTATTGCAGTTGCTCTAGTTGGCGGCCTCTTGATGGCTGAGCCTGATATGGGCGCATTCATAGTAGTCGCTTTAATTGCATTTGGAATTTTGTTCTTGGGTGGCATTAATGCTAAGTTATTTGGTGGATTGATTTTTGTTGGAATTGCAAGTGCCGTCACGATTATTGCACTCTCCCCCTTTAGACAAAAACGAATCATGGCTTTTGTTGATCCATGGCAGGCAGATAATGCAGCCAACAAGGCTTATCAGTTAACACATTCCTTGATGGCCTTTGGTCGTGGTGAGTGGTTTGGTACTGGGCTTGGTGGCAGTGTAGAGAAATTACATTACCTACCTGAAGCACATACCGATTTCATCATGGCGGTGATTGGTGAAGAGTTGGGCTTCGTTGGTGTGGTTGTGATGATCTTCTTGTTCTATTGGATCGTACGACGCGCTTTCTTAATTGGGCGTACTGCTTTGCAATTAGATCGGAGTTTTGCTGGTCTTGCAGCTAAGGGCGTGGCCATCTGGATTGGTTGGCAAGCTTTTATTAATATGGGCGTGAACTTAGGCTTATTGCCAACCAAGGGTTTGACATTGCCATTAGTAAGTTATGGCGGATCTGCAATTTTGATGAATACCATTGCGATTGCAATGCTGCTTCGTATTGATTATGAGAATCGTATTTTGATGCGTGGAGGGAAGTTGTGACAAAACCCTCGATTTTGGTGATGGCTGGTGGTACTGGTGGGCATATCTTCCCGGGCCTTGCTGTCGCTGAATATTTGCGGATCTGCGGCTGGAATGTTTCATGGTTAGGTAATCAAAATGGTATGGAATATCGCTTGGTGAAGTCTTGCGATTTTCCATTTGAAGCGGTGGAATTTGGTGGTTTGCGTGGTAAAGGCCTCAAAGCTAAATTGATGTTACCAATCAATTTAATGCGCGCCTGTATTCAAAGCTGGAAGATTATGCGTCGTTTAAAACCATCTGTAGTCTTAGGTATGGGTGGTTACATTAGCTTTCCAGGTGGTTTAGTAACTAAATTATTAAAGCGTCCTTTAGTGTTGCATGAAGCTAATTCTGTAGCAGGTAGCGCTAATCAAGCCCTTGCCAGAATTGCAATGCGCACATTAACGGGTTTTCCGAATACGATGGCGAATGCTGAGTGGGTTGGTAATCCAATACGTGAAGAATTTGATCACATCCAAAAACCAGCACTGCGTTATGAGCAGCGTCAAGGCCCCTTATCTATCTTGGTGGTGGGTGGCAGTTTAGGCGCAGCTGCTTTAAATGAAAACATTCCCGCAGCATTGAAATTGATTTCTAAAGATGCGCGCCCTACGGTCATTCATCAAGCGGGTGATAAGCATTTGGCTGACTTGCAAAAGCGCTATGCTGATTTAGGAGTTGAGGCCAAGGTTCTTCCCTTTATTGATGATATGCCCTCTGCTTATGCACAGGCAGACCTTGTGATTTGCCGTGCCGGAGCAATGACGGTATCAGAGCTATCTGCGTGCGGCGTTGCCTCTTGCTTAATTCCTTTCCCATTTGCAATTGATGATCATCAAACTGCTAATGCAAAATTTTTAGCTGATGCGGATGCGGCTATTTTATTGCCACAGCAAAATCTCAATCCACAAGATTTAGCATTGATGATTCAAAACTTTAATCGTGCGGATCTAAAGGAAATAGCCTTACGTGCGCACGCTTTAGCTAAACCACATGCAACTCAGCGAGTGGCTGAGGTTTGTGCTGATTGTGCAGGAGTGGGCGTATGAAACATATCGTGCAGCAAATCCATTTCATCGGTATTGGCGGTGCTGGCATGAGCGGCATAGCTGAAGTATTGCTGAATTTAGGTTATCAAGTATCTGGATCTGATTTGGCTGATGGCATGGTAACAAAGCGCTTAAAGGAATTGGGCGCAGTCATTCATATTGGCCATGATCCTAAAAATATTGGTACCGCAGAAGCGGTGGTCATTTCAACTGCTGTAGCTGGAAATAACCCTGAGGTTCTGGCGGCACGTGCAGCTAAGATTCCGGTGATTCAGCGAGCGGTGATGTTGGGTGAGTTAATGCGTTTAAAGCAAGGTATCGCTATTGCCGGAACTCACGGCAAGACCACTACAACGAGTCTGGTTGCTTCTGTGTTGGCTGAAGGCGGTCTAGATCCAACCTTTGTCATTGGCGGTAAGTTGAATTCTGCAGGCGCTAATGCTCGTTTAGGTCGCGGAGATTTCATTGTGGTCGAAGCGGATGAATCTGATGCTTCATTCTTACAGCTTTTCCCAGCAATGGAAGTCGTTACCAATATTGATGCTGATCATATGGATACCTATCAGCACGATATGGCGAGATTGAAGCAAGCCTTCGTGCAATTTATTCAGCGTATGCCGTTTTATGGTGTAGCAGTGTTATGTATTGATGATGCTAATGTGCGCGACATCATTCCATTTGTATCTCAGCCCGTGCTGCGTTACGGGTTATCAGAAGATGCAGATATAAAAGCTAGTAATGTGCGCGCCGATGGAACCCGTATGCACTTTACGGTAGAGCGTCGCACAGTTCGTAGGCACGGTAATAAGCCCGGACCGCTGAATGTGACGCTCAACTTGCCTGGTTTGCACAATGTACGTAACGCTTTAGCTGCAATTGGTATTGCTACAGAGCTAGGCGTTGGCGATGAGGCTATTACCAAAGCACTCTCTGAATTTAGTGGTGTTGGTCGTCGCTTCCAGCGTTATGGCGAAATTACCCTAGCTTCTGGAGGTAGCTTCACATTAATCGATGATTATGGGCACCATCCAGTAGAGATGGCAGCAACCTTAGAGGCCGCTCGAGGCGCCTTCCCAGATCGCCGTTTGGTATTAGCGTTTCAGCCACATCGCTTTACTAGAACACGAGATTGTTTCGGAGAGTTTGTTCAGGTCCTCAGAAATTTTGACGCCTTAGTATTGACTGAGGTTTATCCGGCCGGAGAAGCAAAAATTCCAGGTGCGGATGGCAAGAGTTTGATGAAGGCGGTACTTGCAGAAGAGAAGATTGCAAAGCGCTCCTTAAATTCTGCCGCTGTAGTGTTTGCGGCCAATATTACTGAGATGCCAGAAAAGTTATCTCAGGTGTTAAAAGACGGCGATGTCTTAATTACGATGGGCGCTGGATCAATTTCAGCGTTGCCACATACCTTGGCGGAGGCAAAGAGTGTCTAAGTTAGATACAGGCCTTGGCGCGTGGGGTGATCGCGTGAAGTCTCAGCTATCCAAGTTGGATGTCAAATCACTTGGCCGCGTTGGAGTGCTATTAGGTGGGCGTTCTGGTGAGCGAGAAATTTCACTGATGTCAGGTAATGGTGTTTTGGAGGCTTTACGTTCTAAGGGTGTTGACGCCCACGCTTTTGATCCAGGCCTAAGATGCCCAACAGAACTAGTAAAAGAAAAATTTGATCGTGTATTCATCTCTTTGCATGGTCGCTATGGTGAAGATGGAACAATCCAAGGTTTATTAGACTTATTGAATCTGCCTTATACCGGTAGCGGTGTATTGGCTTCTGCTTTATCAATTGACAAGATTGCAACTAAACAAATTTGGTTAAGCAATGGTTTATCAACTCCAGAGTTTGAAGAGCTCACTGTAGATAGCGACTGGAATGCAGTCGTTAAAAAATTAGGGCTGCCCTTAATTGTGAAGCCAGCACATGAAGGCTCTTCACTTGGCTTAACTAAGGTGAAGTCTGTAGATGAATTACCGGCCGCCTACGAACTTGCTGCAGGATTAGATAAAAAAGTGATTGCTGAGACTTATATTGTGGGTGATGAGTTAACGTGCCCATTGGTTGGTCAGGGCAACACAGCAGAAGTATTGCCGGTGATTAAAATTATTCCGCCGCAAGCCAATTACGACTTTCATCACAAGTATTTCTCAAATGAAACCCAATACTTGTGCCCCACTGGGCTTGCTCCTGAGGTCAATGAGTGCGTTCAAGCATTAGCTTTGGCTGCCTATAGAACTTTGGGTTGCCGCACATGGGGCCGTGCTGATGTGATGCTAGATCAAAAAACTGGTAAACCTTATTTACTGGAGATGAATACCTCACCAGGCATGACTTCACATTCCTTGGTGCCAATGGCAGCCAAAGCTGCTGGTGTTAGTTATGCAGACTTAGTCTTGTGGTTGCTCAATCAAACTATGCAACAAAAAGAGGGTACTACTGCATGAGTACGCTTTTAGACCGATTCGGAGAGATCTTCTCTGCCATCATGTCTCCCCTTTGGAATCATCCTGAGCGGATGCAAAAGCTTAGCCGTTTCTTGATACGCTGCCTCATCGTGATAGTTGTAGTTGGGGCTCTGATTTGGTTAAGCCAGAGACCTGTCTTTACTTTGAAGCAAATTCAGGTGGAGCCTGTTGCTGGACAAACACTTCAGCATATTAATAAATCTCTCGTGAAGCGTCAGGTAATCGAAACCGTGCAAGGTAATTTCTTTAGCGTACGTTTAGAAGATGTGAAACGGGGTTTTGAGAGCATGCCTTGGGTGCGACACGCTAATGTCCGTCGAGTTTGGCCTAATGGATTGATTGTCAATATTGAAGAGCAAAAGCCATTTGCTATTTGGGGCGGAGAAGGTAGCAACACTTTAATGAATTCATATGGTGAGCTGTTTGCTGGTCGTGTTTCTGAGATTGTGGATGACAAACGCCTTCTGGATTTTTCAGGCCCAGATGATGCTGGTAAGGAGGTGATGAGTCTTTATGAAAAAGCCAATAACTGGTTTAAACCTTGGAATGCTGAAGTTGTCAGTCTAGCGTTAACTGAGCGTTACGCCTGGCACGTCAAGTTGTCCAATGGAATCAAAGTGGAGTTTGGACGCGATGAAGAGAGCTCTGATAAGAATTTAACTGAGGAACGGATTGCCCGCCTATTTAAGTACTGGCCTCAAGTGCAGGAGAAATGGGCAAATCGAATTGATGCTGTAGATCTGCGTTATGCAAATGGTTTCGCTGTACATCTTGCTTCTGGAAGCATGAAAAGGAATGAAGTGGATGGAAAAAAAAGTGAGTTGAAGCAATGAGGAATGTGAATGAGTAAAGATAATCGCGACCTGTTGGTAGGTTTAGACATAGGAACTTCCAAGGTGGTTGCCTTGGTAGCGGAGTTAACTCCTGATGGCCAATTCAATGTTGTTGGTGTGGGTCAAACTCCATCTAAGGGTTTAAAAAAGGGTGTCGTCGTCAATATTGAAGCAACAGTACAGTCGATTCAGAAGGCGCTAGAAGAGGCTGAAGTGATGGCTGACCGACAGATTGTTCAAGTCTTTACGGGCATTGCTGGAAACCACATTGTGAGCTTTAACTCGAGTGGCATGGTTGCTATACGTGATAAAGAAGTGGGTGCCGGTGATGTTGAGCGTGTTCTAGAAACTGCTAAGGCGATCAATATCCCAACAGATCAGCAAATTTTGCATATCCTGGTTCAAGAATTCATTATCGATGGCCAAGAAGATGTACGAGAGCCCATTGGTATGAGTGGTTTACGTTTAGAAGTGAAGGTTCATATCGTGACTGGCGCTGTCAGCGCGGCACAAAATATTGTGAAATGCGTGCGCCGTTGCGGTCTAGAAGTCAACGACTTAATTTTGCAGCCCTTAGCATCAAGCTTAGCCGTCCTCACTGACGATGAAAAAGAACTTGGTGTTGTTTTGGTTGATATTGGTGGGGGCACAACAGATATCGCCATTTATTTCCAGGGATCAATTCGTCATACAGCAGTGATTCCAATTGCAGGCGATCAAATTACTAACGATATTGCAATGGCATTGCGGACGCCCACGATTGATGCGGAAGATTTGAAAATCGCACATGGAATTGCACGCCAGGAAATGGCTGATTCAGATGCCATGATTGATGTACCTGGGGTGGGAGATCGTGAGCCACGTCCAATGTCTAAGCAAGCACTTGCCGCTGTGATTGAGCCACGCGTTGAAGAGCTCTTTACTTTGGTGAGGGGTGTAGTCCGTGATTCTGGGTATGAAGATATGGTTTCTTCCGGAATTGTGCTCACTGGCGGTACTTCACTAATGCCGGGCATGGTTGAACTGGCTGAGCAAGTCTTTTTGAGACAAGCTCGAATTGGTACGCCTGAATACCGTGGTCACTTACATGAAGTTCTTCGTAGCCCCAGATACGCTACCAGCATTGGTTTACTCATGGAAGGCCAAGCGCAATTTTTGCGTGGTCGTCGTGTTTCTCAATCAGGCGCGTTGCAAGGAGTGATGTCGCGCATGAAGGAATGGTTTGCAGGAAATTTTTAAGCTTTTTTCGTCGTCGTCAATGCAGTAAGTTATTTACCTAGGAGGGTATATGGAATTTGAAATGTTAGATCAAGATACAGCCGGCAAAACCATTATTAAAGTGGTTGGAGTCGGTGGAGCTGGTGGCAATGCTGTCCAGCATATGATTCGTCGTGGTGTGAGTGGCGTAGAGTTCATTTGCATGAACACCGATGCTGGCGCCTTACAGCATTCTGAGGCATCTGTGAATTTGCAACTGGGCTCTAGCGGATTAGGTGCTGGTGCAAAACCCGAAATTGGCGCGGCTTCTGCAGAAGAGGCGCGTGCTCGTATCGCAGATACTTTGCAGGGTGCCCACATGGTGTTCATCACTGCGGGTATGGGTGGTGGTACCGGTACTGGCGCAGCCCCAATCGTTGCTCAAGTGGCAAAAGAAATGGGTATTTTGACTGTGGGTGTTATCAGCAAACCATTTGATTTTGAGGGCGTAAAGCGCTTAAAAGTTGCAGAGAATGGTGCTGCAGAGCTTGAGTCTTATGTTGATTCATTGATTGTTGTACTTAATGAAAAACTCTTTGAAGTGATGGGTGAAGATGCTGAATTTGATAAAGCCTTTGCTTGTGCTGATGATGTATTGCACAACGCGGTCTCTGGTATTGCAGAAATCATCAATGTTCAAGGTTTGATCAACGTTGACTTTGAAGATGTGAAGACTGTGATGGGCGAGCAAGGTAAAGCTATGATGGGTACAGCAACCGTTTCTGGTATGGATCGTGCTCGTTTGGCTGCTGAAGCCGCAGTTGCATCTCCGCTGCTAGAGGGTGTTGATTTATCTGGAGCACGTGGCGTATTAGTGAATATTACTGCTAACCGTTCATTGAAATTATCTGAAACCCGCGAAGTCATGGCCGCTATTCGTGGCTATGCTGCTGATGATGCAACTGTAATCTTCGGCACTGTGTATGACGAAAGCTTGGGTGATGCATTGCGCGTGACTGTAGTTGCTACTGGCCTGAATAATCCTCAAGCTCGTCACAACCATCAGCCAGAAGTAGTGTGGAGACAGGCTACTGGTACTAGTGATGCAATGCCAACAATGGCTGACCTGAACACTTTTGCTCCTACTAGCGCTTCTGCTGCTATGAGCAAGGTGGGCTTAGATTCTGCCATGACTGCCATTGCAGGCATGGCCTCGACTAGTTCTGGTATTGCTCCATCAATGGCAGCACCCGCAGCTACTAGTGGCGTTGATTACAGTCAATATGATTTACCGCGGGTATTCCGTAGCTCCCGTGAGGCTTCTCCCGCACCGACTTTAGGTGCGGATAGCTCTCCTCAGGCTAAATCCATGTTGGACAAGGGGGCTGATTACTATGAAATTCCAGCCTTTTTACGTAAACAAGCAGACTAACTAAACCTCAATACAATAGGTAATTGCGAAATGCCAGCGCGGCGACCCTCCGGACGACGAATCCTGCGCTTGCGTTGGCATATTTACTAACAATTACTTATTGGAGATGTCATGATTACTGTTGGACAAAAATTACCAAACGCTACTCTTTATGAATTTTTTAATGAAGAGAGCGAAGGCTGCTCCTTAGGGCCAAATGCCTTTGAAGTTGAGAAGCTTGTCGCTGGCAAAAAAATTGTGATCTTTGCATTGCCTGGCGCATTTACGCCAACCTGCTCTGCAAAGCATGTGCCTGGATATGTTGAGCACTATGATGCGATTAAAGCAAAAGGTGTTGATGAGATCTGGTGTATTTCTGTGAATGATCCTTTTGTTATGGGAGCTTGGGGCCGCGATCAAAAAGTTGGTAAAAAGATTCGTATGATGGGCGATGGCAGTGCCGAGTTCACTAAAAAGATGGGTATAGAGCTAGACCTTACTGCTCGTGGTTTAGGCGTTCGCTCAGATCGTTATGCCATGATTGTTGAGGACGGAGTAGTGAAATCTCTAGATCGCGAAGCTCCTGGTAAGTTTGAGGTTAGTGACGCTGCTTCTATTTTGAAAAAACTGTAATTTGTTTTAAGTCATTAGCTATAACCCCCTGAATTTAGAAATTTCACCATGATGAAACAAAGAACCATTGCTACTCCAGTAAAGACTGTAGGCATTGGTTTGCATTCTGGCCGCAAGGTGACTATTTCTATTAAGCCTGCACCGGCAAATTCAGGGGTTCAGTTTGTGCGTGTTGATACTGCCGAGCAGTCGGTAGTTCCTGCAACTGCCTTAGCTGTTTGTGATACCAGGCTTGCATCAGTTATTCAGAAGGATGGCGTGCGCGTCTCAACTGTCGAGCATTTGCTATCTGCCTGTGCTGGCCTTGGTTTAGATAATCTATTGATAGAGCTTGATGATGAAGAAGTACCTATCATGGATGGTAGTGCTGCTTCATTCTTATTTTTAATTGAATCAGCTGGAATTGTGGAGCAAGATGTACCACGTCAGTATGTCGTGATTAAGAAACCTGTTGAAGTGCGGGAGGGCGATAAGCTTGCACGCTTAGAGCCTTTCTTTGGATTTAAGTTAGATTTCACAATCGACTTTAAACACCCAGCAGTTGATAAAACTGGCCAACGTTTTATTGTAGATTTTGCAGAGCACGCCTACCGTAGTGAAATTGGTCGCGCACGTACTTTTGGTTTTGCCCATGAAGTAGAGGCCCTGCGTGAGATGGGCCTAGCTCGCGGCGGTAGTTTGGATAATGCGATTGTTTTAGATGAGCACCGCATCTTGAATAACGAAGAGTTGCGTTATGAAGATGAGTTTGTACGTCACAAAATTTTAGATGCGATTGGGGATCTATATTTAGTTGGTCACCCTATTGTGGGTGCTTATGTAGCCGAGAAATCAGGCCATGCTCTGAATAACGCCCTGTTGCGTAAGCTTTTAGAAGACCCAAGTTCCTATACCATCGAGTCTTTCTCAGAAGCCAAGGCTCCAGCAGCCTATTCTCAAGAGAGTCAACCCCTCTTTTTCTAGGGCGGCCTAAAAATTATTTAGTTATTTAGATTTATTTTGTAGCAGGCGCTCAACCGCACTTCTTAGCTCAGATCCTGGTGGAAGTTTTTCTATTAGCTCTTGCAATGACTTTTTTGCCACAGCATTCAAGCCTCTAGGGGGGATATTTTTTGGGTTTTGTCTAAGTTTCACTTCCCAGTCTGGGGAAGTCGGCTTAACTTTGACTTTAATAGCCTTGCAATGAAGCCCAATTTTTCCTAACTCATTGATTAAACTAGGTAAAACTTGCTGTAGACGGGTGCCGATACTGGCGCTACCAACCAGTAAAAAAAGCTCTTCTTGAGCCCCTGAGCGCCATCCAGCTTCAATTTTTGGGCTCAAGTGCCCCATATCTAGGGACTCCAAGGCCAGAAAGAGCTTAGCCTTTAGCTTGCTTAGATCCTCTGTTTTAGCCAGAATACTCCCAAGACCATTGGATTCACGTAGGTATTCCATCCAGTCATGGGCAGAATGGTTACGAGGCGGTTTACGGGCAAGGTTCATAAAAAATGGGGTTGCGAGTGATAAACTCAAGGACTTCATTTTATTCAATATCCCATGGTAATCGGTCTTCTTAAAACCCTGGTCGGCAGTCGTAACGACCGCCTCTTAAAACAGTATCGCAAAGTCGTTGCCAAGGTTGCTGCTTTTGAAGCAAGCCTGCAATCTTTAGATGATGCTGCTCTTGCTGCTAAAACAGCCGAGTTCAAAACTCGTCTAGCTAGCGGAGAGACTTTAGAAGATATTTCTGCAGAAGCATTTGCAGTGGTTCGAGAGGCTAGTGTTCGCGTCATGAAGATGCGCCATTTCGATGCGCAGATTATGGGCGCCCTCGCTTTGCATCAAGGCAAGATTGCTGAGATGGGGACCGGTGAAGGAAAAACCTTAACGGCAACACTGCCAGTCTATTTAAATGCCTTAACTGGTAACGGCGTACATGTTGTGACGGTAAATGATTATTTGGCACAGCGTGATGCTGAATGGATGTCTGCCTTGTATAACTTCCTGGGTATGAAGGTCGGCGTCAATCTATCTCAGATGGATCACAAGGCCAAGCAAGAAGCCTACGCAGCAGACATTACTTACGGTACTAATAACGAGTTTGGTTTTGACTATTTGCGCGACAACATGGTTCAGGACTTGGGTCAGCGCGTACAACGTGGTTTGGCGTATGCGATTGTTGATGAAGTTGACTCAATTCTGATTGATGAAGCGCGTACACCGCTGATTATCTCTGGCCAGGCTGAAGATCACACTGATCTTTACATCAAAATCAATGCACTACCAGCTTACTTAGAGCGCCAAATTGGCGAAGAAAAGGCAGATGGTACTGGCGTTGAGAAGCCTGGTGATTATTGGGTAGATGAAAAGACGCAGCAGGTCTATTTGACCGAACGGGGCCACGATAAAGCTGAAGAGATCTTGGTGCAGATTGGCGCTTTAAATGATGGTGCGTCTTTGTACGCCCCACAAAATATTACCTTGATGCACCACGTTTATGCAGCATTGCGCGCACACTGTCTGTATTACCGAGATCAACATTATGTTGTGCAAAACAAAGAAGTCATTATTGTTGATGAGTTCACTGGTCGATTAATGCAGGGTCGCCGTTGGTCTGATGGTCTGCACCAAGCAGTTGAGGCGAAAGAGGGTGTCGCGATTCAGAATGAGAATCAGACGCTTGCCACGATTACTTTCCAAAATTACTTCCGCATGTATGGCAAGTTAGCTGGCATGACAGGTACTGCTGATACTGAAGCATATGAATTCAAAGAGATTTACAGCCTTGAAACAGTAGTCATTCCACCCAATAGAATTAGTCAGCGTAAAGATCGTCAAGACCAAATCTTTAAGTCTTCTCGTGAACGTTATGACGCTGTCACTAAGGATATCGAGGATTGTTATGAGCGTGGTCAACCGGTACTGGTGGGCACTACCTCGATTGAGAACTCGGAGTTGATCGCGAAATTACTCGACCAACGTAAATTGCCGCACCAAGTTTTGAACGCCAAACAGCACGCACGTGAAGCGGAAATTATTGCGCAAGCGGGCCGTCCAAAAATGATCACCATTGCTACCAATATGGCTGGCCGTGGAACGGATATTGTGCTTGGTGGCAATGTAGGTAAGCAATCCGCTTTAATTGAAGCCGACTCTGCATTGTCTGATTCTGAAAAAGCAAGCAAGATTAAAGTACTTCAAGATGAGTGGCAAGGTCTGCATGATCATGTTCTTGCTGCTGGTGGCTTGCACATCATTGGTACAGAGCGTCACGAAAGCCGTCGTATTGATAATCAATTACGAGGCCGCTCCGGTCGTCAAGGCGACCCAGGTTCATCCCGCTTCTATCTTTCTTTGGACGATTCATTGTTGCGTATTTTTGCCGGGGATCGTTTGCGCTCTGTCATGGAGCGCTTGAAGATGCCTGATGGTGAGCCAATTGAAGCTGGCATGGTGACCCGCTCCATTGAGTCTGCACAGCGTAAGGTAGAAGGTCGTAACTTTGATATTCGTAAACAGCTATTAGAGTATGACGACGTTGCGAATGATCAGCGTAAAGAGACATATCGCTTAAGAAATGAAGTTCTCGAAAGTAAAGATATTGGTGAATTAATTGCTAATTTGCGTGAAGATGTCTTACGCTCGATTTGCTCCCTCTATGTTCCTCTTGAGTCTATGGAAGAGCAGTGGGATTTAGTCGGACTTGAAAATGCATTAGCAAGCGACTGGGGTTTGACTATCGACTTACGTAATTGGGTTGATGGTGCTGAGACAGTAGATGATGCAGAGATTGTGGATCGTGTACTACAGGCTGCTAAAGAAACCTATGATGAGAAGGTCGACCTGTCCGGCCGAGAGTCTTTCGCTGGATTTGAGCGCTCTGTTCTTCTCTATAGTCTTGACACCCATTGGCGCGAGCACTTGGCAGCCTTAGATCATTTACGTCAAGGTATTCATTTGCGCGGCTATGCTCAAAAAGATCCAAAACAAGAGTACCGTCGCGAAGCATTTGAGTTGTATGGCGAATTGCTGAGCGTGATCAAGAATGATGTTGTGAAAAACATCATGACTGTCAAGATTAGAAGTGCTAGTGAATTAGATCAAGCTGCTGAATCGATGAATGATGATTTAGCTAAATTGGCCGATGTTCAGTACCAACATGCTGATCCTGATAAAGAAGTGGCCGGCTCAACTGGGGATCGTGGTGATGCGATTGATATTTTGCCTGCGCCTGCGCGTACAGGACCAAAGATTGGTCGTAACGACCCCTGTACTTGCGGTAGCGGTAAAAAATATAAGAATTGCTGCGGCGCTTTAAGCTAGATGCTCCTTAATAGGAGCTCCTTAGCGCCCTGTTAAACCCTCATCTACAATTGTCAGACTATGACAGTTAATCTACCCCTCCCCCAAAAAGCTGATCTCAAGCCCGTTAAGGGCTTTGAGATGGGCATCGCTGAAGCTGGCATCAAGAAGGCAAATCGCAAAGATTTATTGGTAATGACCTTAGCCCCTGGAACTCAGGTTGCCGGCGTTTTTACCCTCAATCGCTTTTGCGCTGCTCCCGTACAGATTTGCCGTGAGCATTTAGTGCAAGAGGGTAGTAATGGAGAAATTCGTGCCTTAGTGGTCAATACCGGTAATGCTAACGCTGGCACAGGTGAGTCAGGCATGAAGCATGCTCTAGAAACATGTGCCGCCCTAGCCCGGGAGCTCAAGATTAATCCAGAGCAAATTCTGCCATTTTCAACAGGGGTAATTCTGGAACCTTTACCAATTGAAAAAATCATCAGCGCTTTACCAAAAGCGGTTTCGAATTTGGGTGAAGATAACTGGCTTGATGCTGCTCAGGCGATCATGACTACTGATACCCAGCCCAAGGCAACTTCAATGACAGTGTCAACACCAGCGGGGCCAGTAGTGATTACCGGTATTTGTAAAGGCGCTGGGATGATTCATCCAAATATGGCGACCATGTTGGGCTTTATTGCAAGCGATGCAGGTTTTGCCCCAGGCTTATTAAGTAAGCTCACTCGTGAAATTGCCGATCTTTCTTTTAATGCTATTACGATCGATGGCGATACCTCAACGAATGATTCATTCATTATTATTGCAACCGGTCAGTCTGCGGTACAGATTCAATCGGTTACAGATCCAAGTTATGCAGTGGTACGTGATGCCTTGATTGCACTCGCTAGAAAGTTAGCGCAAATGATTGTGCGTGATGGCGAAGGCGCTACGAAATTCATCACCATTGAAGTTCTTGGAGGCAAGACTGCAGAGGAGTGCCGTTTAGTTGCAAAGGCTGTCGCTCACTCACCTTTAGTAAAAACCGCTTTCTTTGCAAGCGATCCAAATTTGGGTCGTATTTTAGCGGCGATTGGTTATGCAGGTATTTCCGATTTAGATGTGAGTCACGTCCAGATGTGGCTTGGTGATGTTTGGGTTGCTAAAGATGGCGGCCGTAACCCAAGCTATCAAGAGGCCGATGGCCAGAGAGTGATGCAGGCTCAAGAGATTACTGTCAAGATTGATTTAGGGCGTGGTAATGCCACCCAAACGATGTGGACGTGTGACTTATCCCATGAATACGTTTCAATTAACGCTGACTACCGCTCTTAGAAGTTTAGAAAAATATGAATGAAAAATTAGAGCAACTCTTAAATCATCTAGAAACTTTTCTACCAAAGCCTTTAACTGAGAAGGAGTGGGATTCTTCTACTGCGTTTAGATGGCGCCGCCGCGATAGTATTTTTGGTAGCATTGGTTTCTTGCAGCCTGTTAAGCATATCTCAGACATTACTTTTGAAGACTTAAAGAATATTGACCGACAGCGGGATGCCATTCGGGACAACACTAAGAATTTCATTCAGAAAAAACCAGCTAATAATATTTTGCTTACTGGCGCCAGGGGAACTGGTAAGTCATCTTTGATTAAGGCGAGCCTGCATGAGTTTGCTAGTCAGGGATTGCGTTTGGTTGAGGTTGAGAAAGAGCATTTAGCAGACTTGGCAGACATTGCTGATATCTTGGCTGAGCGATCTGAGCGCTTTATTGTTTTTTGTGATGATTTGTCATTTGATGAGGGCGAATCAGGATATAAAGCAATGAAATCAGCCCTAGACGGCTCTGTTTCTGCTCAAGTCGATAATATTTTGATTTATGCCACTTCAAATCGCCGCCATTTGTTACCTGAATACATGAAGGATAACGAAGGCTATGCTTACAGCGATGATGGTGAAATTCATCCGGGTGAAGTTGTGGAGGAAAAAATTTCTTTATCTGAGCGTTTTGGCTTGTGGCTCTCTTTTTACCCGCCGAAACAAGATGAGTATTTAGCCATCGTTGCACATTGGTTAAATCATTTTGGTTTAAGTGCGGCGCAAATTGAATCTGCACGTTCAGAGGCCTTAGTTTGGGCATTGGAGCGAGGCTCACGTTCTGGTCGGGTTGCTTGGCAATTTGCAAAACACTGGGCAGGCTCACATGCCTAAGATAATTTATTTCTATGAATGAAGCGAATCGTCCTGTTACTGTCGTTGCTGCAGGGATATTGTTAGATTCAGAAAATCGTTATCTTTTAGGTCAGAGGCCTGAAGGTAAGCCATATGCTGGTTACTGGGAAGTGCCAGGTGGAAAAGTTGAAAAAGGTGAAACTGTTTTTCAGGCTCTACAGCGTGAACTTCAAGAAGAGCTTGGGATCGATGTTCAGTCTAGCGAAGAACTTACTGTCTTAGAGCATGACTATCCACATGCCTATGTTCGTCTATATGTCAGCATCATCCGCGATTGGAAGGGCGCGCCTATAGGGCGTGAAGGGCAAGCCTTATCTTGGGAGTCGATTGGTGCTGATGCCCCGAGTGTTAGCCCCTTGCTACCTGCCGCCTGGCCAATGCTGGAGTGCCTTAGAAGGTCTTTGACTTAGAACTGACAGAGTGTCAGTTTAAATGGCACATCTGCATTAATCAGCTGTGCCTTTTTATCTCGATCGGCTTTTAGGAATCGCACTGAGAGTAAATATTTATTGGCACTGATTTCTGAAAAAAGAGTGTCATCTTCTAATGTAATGCGCATTAACTGATATACCTTGCCAGAAGGCGCTTGCTGAAATGAGCCATTGTGGGCCAGCACATCTTTTGCTTCACCTGACTCACGCAATAGCCGCAAAAATAATTGACATGCTTCCTGCCAAGGTAAAAGTGGGCTGATGTAACCTTCTAAAAGTTTTCGGCGCTCAGTCGAAGGACTATTTTTCCAGACATGATAGCTAGGTAAATCAATTGGACTTGTTCCGCCAGGAATATTGAGTCGAGTGCGAATTGCATTTAACCATTCACTCTCAGTAATCATTGAATTAGGTCTACCGGTAGAGCTGTTAACTCTACTTGCAACTGCATCAAGTTCAGAAAGAGTTTGGGATAGAGTTTCTTGATCTACCTTCTGTGATGATTTAAGGCCATTGAGAGTATATTTTTGGCGCTCGAACTCTTTGAGTAATAAGGACTTGATATCTCCCCTAGAACCAATATCACCAAGATCAAACAAAATAGCGATGGCGTTATGGTGAAGCTCTGGGTCATCTGAGCGAAGGAAGTGATTGAAGCGGGCGAACAAGTACTCCAGCCGAAGCATGCTTCGAACTAATTCGTTAAATGGGTATTCGTAGACAATCACAAGCTCATATTCTATGACGAACTGGGCTGATCTTTCTGAAACTGTAAGATTTTTTGGTGTAAGTCTTGCACTTCTACTTCTAAGTCCTTTAGGCTTCCTTGGTTTTCAATCACGATATCGGCATGCTTAAGACGCTCTTCTCTACTCGCTTGAGCCGCCAGAATTCGCTCAACCTCTTCTCGGGGTAAATTGCTGCGCTGCATCACTCTTTGAACTTGGGTCTCTTCGGGGCAGTCTACAAGCACTAGAAGATCAATGAGTTCAATCCAGGAGCCAGATTCAATCAGTAAGGGCACAACAAATACGAGGTATGGAACACCTTCTTTGCTTAAAGCCAGAGCTTGTCTGACAGTTTCTTGGCGTGTTAGTGGGTGGGTAATCGCTTCTAGTGATTTTCTGGCTTCTGGCTTGTTAAAGACTAAGGAGCGCATCTTGTCTCTGTTTAGCGCACCATCAGCTGCAATGAAGTCTGGACCAAATTGCTTTTCAATCAGTGCGATTGCGGCTCCATGAGGCGCTGTTATTTGGTGTGCAATGAGGTCTGTATCTACGATGCCAGCGCCAAGCTCTGCCAGTAAGTCGCTAACGGCAGTTTTTCCAGAGCCAATTCCGCCGGTTAAGCCAATGAGGGGGGTATGCCCCTTCAGTGGACTTAAGTCGGATTGCTCAGCAGTAGGTGTTGGAGGAGCTGTGGCCATAACAACTCAATGATGCCAGCAAAGATCAGAAATGGCCCAAAAGGAAATGGTGAGCCATGTTTTTGTTTGTTTAATCTAAGCCAAAGCATGCCGCCAATGATTCCCAGGACTGATGCTATGAATAGGATGCTGGGCAGAGCATGCCAGCCGAGCCAGGAGCCCAGTCCAGCTAATAGCTTGGCATCACCCATGCCAACACCATCTTGCCGTCTTATATATCGATAGATGCGATTCAATAACCATAAGGAGATGTAGCCAATGAGGGCGCCAAGGATGGATTCTTGAGGGTCTACAAATTGTAGGTTTGAGAAACTATTAAAGCAAAGGCCTAAAAAGATGAGGGGCAAAGTAATGAAATCGGGCAATCGAAAAGTCCGTAAATCAGTGTAGGCTAAATAAGTCAATACAAAAATTAATAAAAGCCGAATAAGATCAATGAGTGCTAGAGAGCCCATTACACAATCTGTCCTAAATTAAAGATTGGGAGATATAAGATTATGACAAGACTACCAATAACAATCCCAACAAACATGATGAGCAAGGGCTCTAAGCTTTGACTCAAGGTATTGAGACGATTGCTCAGTTGGGCGCCTAGTATATTTGCTCGTTTACCTAGCATCTGGGGAAGTGTTCCACTTTCCGAAGCAATACGAAGCAACTGTAAAGTTTCAAGATCAAACAAAATATGTTTTGGATCGGCGCGGATGAGAGATTCACCCAGTGGCCAGCCCCTAGTAAGGTGTTTGAATATCTCAGCGCTGAAGTCATGGCTAAGCCAATGGTTAGAAGATTGCGCAGTCACACGAAGTGCATCGGGAAGAGCTAAACCTGACTCTAATAAATGCCCCAAGGTTCTGCACCAATAGGTTAGCGTTGCTAAACGAAATAATTTACCTAGCATCGGAATGCCAAAACTCAGTTGATCACATTTTTTCTGAAGGCGGGGTATTTTGAGCCAAGCGATCAGAAATAATCCAGCGCTACAGATTAGAAGAGCGCTTATTTCTAAGAAATAATATTCAATGATGGTAGATATTTGAATGAGCGCTTTGGTAGGCGCTGGTAATTCAGCCTGAAATTGGGCAAAAACATCTTTAAATACGGGGACAACCCAAATCATCATGACCAGAATTAGCAGAAAAGAGCTGGCAAGAGTGATGGTGGGGTAACTTAAAGCCTGCTGTACTTTGCGGCGCAATTCAATTTGCGCCTCAAGCTGCTGACAAATGGTTTGTAGTGCCAGTTCAATATTTCCGGTGCGCTCACTGACCCGAATGAGATTAATAAATTCTGCTGAAAATTGGTTTCTCTGTAATAGTAAAGCTTGAGAAAAGCTTTGCCCCTGCCTTAACTGCCTACATAAATTATTTAAACAGCGTTGCCATTGCTTTGGGCTCGAGCTAAGAATGAGCTCCATAGAATTTAAGAGTGGGAGACCAACGGTTAACAGTGATAGAAGTTGCTGTGCAAAGGTCAGTTGATCAGATTTACTTAATGCCATGTACCAACCTCAGTCTGTAAATCACTTTCTTGAATCAAGCCGGTCTTGACGTAATGAAGTCCAGCCTCATACATGCTTGGATGCTTTAAGGAGGGATCAAACAAATGGCTTGCACTTAAGACTTCATGTACCCCAATACGCCCATAGCTACCAATACCTTTACAGACAGGGCATAAGCCAGCCTCTTCAATAGCTCGACCTAAACATTGTGGGCATATTTTGCGAACCAAGCGTTGCGAACTGACGCTACGCAAGCAAGATTTGAGAGACTCTTGGTCAATACCTAAACTTTTTAATCTAGTGAGTGCACCTCTAGCGTTGCGGGTATGTAGCGTGCTTAAGACAAGATGGCCAGTTTGCGCTGCTTGTATAGCAAGCTGTGCAGTTGCTCTATCGCGAATTTCACCAATCATGATGATGTCTGGATCTTGCCGTAATAGGGCGCGGATGATTGTCGGAAAATCTAAGCCTGAACGAGGGTGATAGGCTACTTGATTTACTCCAGGTAGGCGAATTTCAATGGGGTCTTCTATAGAACAAAGATTGCGATGACTTTGATTCAGTGTGCGCAAACAGCTATAGAGCGTTCTAGTTTTGCCGCTACCGGTAGGACCAGTCACCAATATCAGACCATTGGCTTGATTGAGAGCGTTCCGAAATATTACTAACTGTTCTGGAAGTAAGCCAACTTGTTCGATAGCAAGATCATTAATGCAATTGGGCAAAATCCGGATTACTGCTTTTTCTCCATGCAGTGTCGGAATGACTGAAACTCGGCAGTCAACATTGGGTTTGGAAAAATCAGGACCAATTAAGAGTCGGCCATCTTGAGGGAGGCGTTTTTCAGCAATATCAAGTCGTGCCAATACCTTGATGCGAGTGATTAATCGCTCATGAAGTGCAATCTCAAATTGCGCTTGCACTTGTAGCAAGCCATCCACTCGAATACGGACTAAAGTAGACTGTGATCCAGCTTCAATATGAATATCACTCGCCCTAGATTCCAGCGCATTAACTGCGATTTCATGCCAGGTACGAATAATGAGTGAGTCATCTTGGGTGTTGCTCAATCTTGCTCTTGAGCGAGGGTGGGTCGATAGAGTTTGACAGTCTTTACGCCTTGCTCATCAAACTGCACAATCTCCATCACAATGCCTGCAATTCGTAAGCTGACATCGTGATCCGGTATTGCCTCGAGCTTTTCTAGAATCAGACCATTTAAAGTGCGAGGGCCATCTAAAGGCAGATTGAGATTGAGTAAGCGATTGAGATCTCTTAGAGATGCAGTACCACTGGCTAGGTAGGTACCATTTGCTAGCCATTGGGGATCAGTTGAAAGATTAGAAAAAGAGGTTGTGAATTCGCCAATGAGCTCTTCCACGATATCTTCAAAGGTGACTAAACCCAGGACTTCACCATATTCATTGACGACCAGACTTAAGCGTTGTTGATTGTCTTGAAAGAATTGCATTTGTTGTAAAACTGGCGTCCCACTTGGGATGAAATAAGGCTCATTTAATAAAGCTTTAAAGTCTTGATGTTTCAGGTCTGTATCACCCAATAGTGACAGAGCCTTTTTAACGGATAGGATGCCAACAATTTGCTCAGAGTCTCCGTCGCAGACTGGTAGCTTATTGTGATAGCAAGTTTCTAATTGTTGAACTACCTCATCAATCGGCCGCGAGAGATCCAAAAGTTCAATTTTTGATCTAGGGGTCATCACATCGTCAACCGTGATGTTTTCTAAGTTAAACAAGTTCAGCAAAATATTGCGATGATGGTTTGATACGAAGCGATTCGATTCCAGAACCAAGCTACGCAATTCTTCTTTACTCATGGTTCTGCTATCTGAGGAAGATTGCAGACCGGAGACCTTCATTAGCCCTGATACAAAGCTATTAATAAACCATAGTAAGGGTTTTAAGAAAAAGGTCAGCGGCAAGATGAACCAGCCGACGCGAGAAGCAATCTTTTCTGGAAAGGCTGCTCCTATGACCTTCGGCGTGATTTCACTAAAAATAATAATGAGCAAAGCAACCACTAAAGTTGCCAAGGAAAGTACGAGTCCGCTATCTCCAAAGATATGTAGAGCAATTCCCGTTACCAGGATTGGCAGGATAGTATTAATCAGATTGTTGGAAATTAAGAGAACTGATAAAAGCGAATCAATCCGCTTTAAGAGTCGCTCTGCCAAGGCAGCCCCTTTATTGCCACTGCTAGCCATGGCGCGAAGGCGATGCCGATTAGAAGAAAGCATGCTAGTTTCGGCCATTGAAAAAAAGCCAGAAAGAGCCAGTAAAAAGAGGACTAGAGCAACTTGGCTATAAAAAGGCCAATCGTCAAAAAAGGTGTCCATGATGTCTGCCTGCAAAAAGTAAGGATGAATCAATATAGCAAAGTGGCATTTCACAGGCTATAGATATGAAAGAAAGTAGTGTCGTCTTCAGTGTTTAATTATGTGAGAATCACTTCCTATGGCGCCAATCAAAAAACAAGCTACCTCAGAGAGCGCTCAATATTGCGTTATTGCAGCCCCTTTTGGGGGCTTGGGAATTTTGACGGAGCTAGTTGATGGTAGCTTGATGTTATCCAGAATTGACTATCTACCTGCCACAACTGTCTTAGTGAGCCCTAAAAATCAATTGGCAAGAGAGGCAGAAAAGCAGCTTAAGGCCTACTTTCGGAATCCGCATCATCAATTTGACTTGCCCCTAAAGCCATCAGGAACCGATCATCAGAAAAGAGTTTGGAGCAGCATTCAGGTGATACCGGTTGGTAAAACGAAAACCTATGGTGAGATTGCAAATCAAATTAAAAGTGGTCCACGTGCAGTGGGGACGGCCTGCGGCGCCAATCCCTATCCCTTAATCACACCTTGCCATCGAGTGGTTTCTGCCCAAGGGATTGGTGGTTTTATGAAGGAAGACGCGCCTGGGCTATATCGCCAAATCAAATTATGGCTTTTAAAGCATGAGGGCGCGCTATGAGTTCAGATTTCTGTTTTGAGCGATTTAGAAAATAGATTAAAAAAAGTCTGCATGAGTACATCGCTCTTCACAGCAAATTTTGTAAAGGTATAAAAAGCCATCACTGTTTTTCTAGAAAGCTTTACCTCACCTTGATTGCTAAATTCATTTCGCTGGGCAATCTTTGAGAGTGTCATTACTGCTAAGCCAAAAGCCAAGAAACAAAAGCGCCTCATTCCAAGTTCTGTTTTTGGAATGAGGAGTATGTAACTTAAGGAGTTTTGGAGCTTCTGATAGGAAATCTTTAAAAGCGCTTTCTGACTGATGCCGGCTGGCTTCCAAGATACGCCGCGCGCATGATCTTGGGGAGAGTCTTTCAGGATATTGGTCATTTGCAGGGCTTGGCCAAAAGCAATAGCAAGTTCATCATGACCCTTCATACTCTTTGCAAATGCAGCCGAGTGATTGCTAAAAATAGTGGTTAGAAGCTCCCCCACTACACCCGCAACAACATAACAATATTTCTCAAATTCGCGTAAGTCTTTAAGGCCTGCCTGAGTCTGTTTGCCATGAAAATAAGACATGCCGTCTGACATGATGGAGATGCAGCGACTCACGGCTGCTTGATCATCTTTTGAGCAAGTATGCAAAATGCGTAAAACGGTTGGGGTATGGGCAATCAGGTCTAACTCATCAAGATTGCCATAATGCTCTAGCGCCTTAAGACAAGGCTCTACAAAGGACTCAATAGGCAGCTTTTCGAGAACTGCATCTAAAAATAATTGAGAAAGTTTTTGCTTGATCTCTGGGCTTAAATCTTCCGCATCTTCAATGGTGTCCACAATACGGCACAGCAAATAAGTATTACCCACTACTTTTTCAATCTTGGTGGGCAAAAGCGGGATAGTGAGAGCAAAGGTGCGGGAGACTGAGCTCAAAATGGCTCTTTGGTAAGCCAGATCTGTGCTTGGGCTCTCGCTAAGGCTGATTTGAGATAAATTCACCCTTGAATTATGTCAGAGTAGGATGCCCTAAATAGCCACAAATTCCCTTACTAGCAAAGTTGACATGGCCATATAATTTCACCAAATTATTGAAGGAGAAATAGGACGTGCTTTTCTGGTTCGTCATCATTTATTGGCTTATATCCATCGGTATTGGATTATGGGCGGCCTTACGGGTTAAAAATACCGCTGACTTTGCCGCCGCCGGTCACAGTCTTCCTTTGCCGATTGTTACTGCAACCGTTTTTGCGACTTGGTTTGGTGCGGAAGCAGTTTTAGGCGTCCCGGCTACTTTTCTAAAAGAAGGTTTAGGAGGAGTTGTTTCTGATCCTTTTGGATCTTCGATGTGTTTGATCTTAGTCGGCCTCTTTTTTGCTCGCCATCTTTACAACCGTCGGATGCTCACGATTGGCGACTTCTTTCGTGAAAAATACGGACGTACTGTTGAGGTATTGGTGACACTTTGTATTGTGGTCTCTTATTTGGGTTGGGTTGCTGCGCAAATTAAAGCTTTGGGACTTGTATTTAATGTGGTGTCTGACGGTAGCATCACTCAAACTGCTGGGATGATTATTGGGGCTGGAAGTGTGTTGATTTACACCTTATTTGGTGGCATGTGGTCTATTGCGATTACCGATTTTATTCAAATGATCATTATTGTGATTGGTATGCTGTATATCGGTGGCGAGATGACCATGCAAACCGGCGGAATTGGTGTAGTCATAGAGCATGCGGCAGCTGCTGGTCAATTTAGTAACTTCTGGCCGGATATGAATCTGGCTTCTATCTTAGGCTTTACAGCAGCCTTATGCACCATGATGCTTGGCTCAATTCCACAGCAGGATGTTTTCCAACGTATTACTTCCTCTAAGAACGTCAATATTGCTGTACAGGCCGCAATCTTAGGCGGCATCCTTTACTTTATTTTTGCTTTTGTCCCGATGTATTTAGCTTATTCGGCAACACTGATCAATCCAGAGTTAGTGAAGGAGTATTTATATACTGATTCACAGATGATTTTGCCAAAATTGATACTAAATCACGCGCCGCTGATCGCGCAGGTCATGTTCTTTGGGGCTTTACTTTCAGCAATTAAGAGTTGCGCTAGTGCAACATTACTTGCTCCTTCTGTAACATTTGCAGAAAATATTGTGCGAGGCTTTTTCAAACATCTGACTGATCAAGAGTTGCTAAAAATTATGCGTATCACCGTATTGTGTTTTTCTATTATGGTTACCTTCTTTGCGATTAACTCTGAGCTATCGATTTTCAAGATGGTTGAGAGTGCCTATAAGGTGACACTGGTTGCAGCCTTTGTGCCCCTAGCATTTGGGGTGTATTGGTCTAGAGCAAATTCTTTAGGCGGTTTGTTGTCGGTAGTCTTTGGTTTGACTGTTTGGATTAGCTGTGAAATTTTGGCGCCAAATGCAATTTTGCCGCCACAGCTGTCAGGCTTACTGGCCAGCATTATGGGGATGGTCTTGGGTAGCCATGTACCTAAGGACCACTTAAAAACAGTTTAGATCCACTTTGCCTAAAAATTAGGCAATCAAATTTGTTGTATCGGAAAATATTCTCATCTAGTATTTAAGTAATACAAAATTTTATTCTGATGGGATCCCTATGAAAATCTGTGTGATTGGCGGGGGTGGCGCTATTGGCGGCTACCTAGCAGTGATGTTGGCGCGAGCGGGTAATGAGGTAACGGTTGTAGCACGAGGCACAACCTTAGCTGCAGTTAAAGAGCGCGGTTTGGCATTAATCATGGATGACCAGCCAGAGCCTTTAGTGGCCCATGTCAAAGCGGTTGAAAAAATCGCAGATGTTGAAACACCAGATGTCATCATGCTAGCTGTGAAGGCGCATCAAGTTGATCCGATCATTCATGACCTCGCAGCCATCATGGGCCCAGAGACTGTTTTGATTCCGATGCAAAATGGCATCCCTTGGTGGTATTTCCAAAAGCTTGCTGGTGAGTATCAAGATCACTCGGTTGAAACAGTAGATGCTGGTGGCGTAGCAAAAAAAGCCATCAACCCAAACAACATTATTGGTTGCGTTGTTTACCCTGCAACCTTTACTCAAGCTCCTGGTGTGATCCGACACGTAGAGGGCAATCGTTTCCCGTTGGGCGAGTTGGACGGTAAGCCTACTGAGCGTATTCAGAAGATCTCTGAGGTGATGGCCGCCGCTGGATTTAAGTCTCCTATTTTGGAAGATATTCGTTCAGAGATTTGGCTTAAGCTGTGGGGCAATATGACTTTTAATCCAATTAGCGCTTTAACGCATGGAACCTTGGAAGGTATTTGCCAATATCCATTAACTAAAGAATTAGCGCGCAACATGATGGCAGAAGCTCAAAGTGTTGCAGAAAAGTTGGGTGTGACTTTCCGAGTTGATATTGAGCGTCGTATTGCTGGCGCAGAAAAAGTCGGCAAACACAAGACCTCGATGTTGCAGGACTTAGAGGCTGGCCGTAGCTTGGAGATCGATGCACTTTTGGGTTCTGCTATTGAGTTAGGTCAGATCACCCAAACACCAACGCCTTGTTTGAACGCTGTATTTGCTTTGACAAAGTACCTAGATGAAAACGTGCAAGCCTCCAAGGGCAGTTTGGCCTTGCCATCTGTGTCGGGTTACTAAGAGGACATAAATATAAACTGCTGTTATCAAAAATCCCTTGCTATGTTCAGTAGCAAGGGATTTTGTTCTTTGGGCAGCTATTTTTTATTCGAAGCGATTATCGAGGCGACCAACGCCATCAATGATGATGCTGACATTGCTCCCTGGTTTCATTGAGCCAACGCCTACTGAGGTTCCACAAGCAATGATGTCGCCAGCTTGCAAGGGGACATCTTGTGAAACTAGGCTGACTAATTTCGCGGGCGGGAAAATCATATCTGCAATCGGGTAGTTCTGACGCTCTTGATCATTCAGAATAGTCTTGATAGTTAGTTTGCTCGGATCTACGCCAGTAGTGATGTAAGGACCAAAGACACCAAAAGTATTAAAGCTCTTCGAGCGTGTCCACTGGGCATAGCCTGGATCACGGTTTAGAATTTCAATAGCTGTCACATCATTGATGCAGGTGTAGCCAAAAATCGCTTTTGCAGACTCAGCTTCATCAGCCTCATGGATGTGTTGACCAATCACAATCCCAAGCTCACCCTCATAAACCACTTTGCCTGAGTAGGACTTAGGCGTACGAATAACTTGATTAGCGGCTAAGAAAGAGTTATTTCCCTTGAGGAAGTACAAAGGTTCGGCAGGTATAGCATGCTCCAGTTTAGTAACCAGCGCATGGAAGTTGTCCACCATTGCAACCATTTTGGATGGGGTGCAGGGGATATCAATCGTGACATCTGCTAATTTGAGTATTTCACCCGTTGGTTTTGGATCCTTGAACAAGTCGCCCGCATAAACCAGAATTTGGTCGCCCTGCACCTGACCTAAACCACTTTTCCCCTGATGCTGAAATCTAAGCCATTGAGCCATAATGAGTTCCTATAAAGTGAATATTTGATAAGCAATATCTTACAGGGATCGACGGATGTCTAAGGCGCTAGAACTTACTTTTGCACCAGAATTGGATCAGCCTGTCCGCTATATGGAGCGCACCAGAAGTTATTACTTGGGTTTAGGTTATGACAACCCATACATCTGGGCTCATTACATTGAGGTGCCCTTTACGCCACTCCAAAAACCACTCAATCAATCGGTCTTGGGCCTCATTACTACTGCTGTGCCTTATGACCCCGATAGGGGTCTTCAGGGCCCAGGTGCCCCTTACAACGCTGCTGCCAAGTTTTATCAGCCCTATCAAAACTCTATGACTGGTGATATCGATTTACGAATTGCTCACGTTGGGATTGATCGTAAAAATGCCAATATGGAGGATAGTGATTGCTGGTTTCCGTTAGCAACAGCTAAACAAGCGGTTCAGTCTGGAAGGGTGGGAGCACTAGCACCGAATTTTTATGGGCTACCGACTAATCGTAGCCAACGCCACACTCTAGAAATAGATGCACCTCTCATTTTGGAAATGCTGCGTGCAGACAAAGTGGATATTGCAGTTTTAATTCCGAATTGCCCAATATGTCATCAGAGTCAAAGTTTGCTAGCACGGTATTTAGAGGCAAACGGTATTGCTACTGTAGTAATGGGAGCTGCAAAAGATATTGTTGAATATTGCGGAGTGCCGAGATTTTTATTTAGTGATTTTCCACTAGGAAATGCGGCAGCAAAGCCTCATGACCCTATTTCTCGAACCCTGAATTTTGAATTAGCGCTAAGCCTTTTAGAAAGTGCTACTGCGGCTCGCACGACAGTGCAGTCACCCTTGATCTGGTCTACCGATCCAAGTTGGAAGTTAGATTATTCGAATCTAGAAAAATTATCCCCAGCAGAGGTTGCACGTTTAAGCGAAGAGGCGGAGCAGGCACGCATTACTGCACGCGAGCTAAGAATGAAAAGCGTTGGAGGCTAATTACTTTTTAGGTTTGGCGTGCGAGCGAGTATTCACACAAGGCCCGCAATGCTGATGTTGCCTCGTTAGCTGGGAAATCTTGAATACATGCCAACGCCAATTCTGCTTCACGTTTGGCCGCAGCTTGGGTGTAATCTAAGGCGCCAGAAGTTTGGACGGCATTCAAAATTTGGAAAAATACATCATCAGGCAAGTCTTGATTTTGTTGAATTGCTGCCCGTACCAAAAGACGCTCTTCACTGCTACCGTTTTCTAGTAAATAAATGAGTGGCAATGTCGGTTTACCTTCGCGTAAATCATCACCAGCATTCTTGCCCATCTGTGCGGCGTTCGCCGTGTAGTCCAATAGATCATCCATGAGTTGGAATGCGGTACCAATATGACGACCAAATGCCGCAGCTTGTGCACACTGCACATCTGTTGCATTGGCCAACATTGCGCCCAACTCGGTAGAGGCTTCAAATAGTTTGGCAGTTTTATAGCGAATGACTTGTAAGTAGCTCGCTTCGTCTACCTCTGGATCATTCATATTTAACAATTGCAATACTTCACCCTCGGCAATCGTATTGGTAGCATCTGACAGAATCTGCATCACGCGTAAGTCATTTGGGCTAACCATCATCTGGAAAGCTCTGGAGTAAAGAAAATCACCCACTAGAACACTCGCGGCGTTGCCAAAAGCCGCATTTGCGGTTTCTCGACCCCTTCTAAGGGATGATTCATCGACAACATCGTCATGCAAGAGGGTGGCAGTATGGATAAATTCAACTACTGCTGCCATTTCTAGGGTGTGTGGAGTTTCTTTGCCATTGCTAAGGGCTTTGGCTACCAGCATCAATAGGGCTGGACGTACCCGCTTACCACCGGCCTGGATGATATATGTGGAAATTTGGTCAATTAAGGCGACTTTTGAGGCTAATCGCTGGCGAATTACCCCATCTAAAGCCTTGAAATCTAAGGCAATTGGGGCCAGGATTTGGCTTAAGTCATTGATTTTGACAGTACTTGGCATGCAAGATATAATAATCGGCTTAGCTGATCCAGGGTGGATTAGCTTAAATGTAGATATTAATTGAGGTTTCAAACCATGTACGCGGTCATAAAAACCGGTGGCAAACAGTATAAAGTTGCTGCAGGCGAAAAATTGAAAATAGAACAGATACCAGCGGAAATCGGCAGCGAAATCACTCTTGACCAAGTCCTCGCCGTTGGCGAAGGCGCTTCACTGAAATTAGGTGATCCATTGGTTAATGGTGCAGCTGTGATGGCCACTGTCGTCTCCCAGGGACGTCACGATAAAGTGACAATCTTTAAGATGCGCCGTCGCAAGCATTATCAAAAGCACCAAGGCCATCGTCAAAATTTCACTGAAATTTTGATCAACACGATTAAAGCCTAATTCAGGGTAGGAGAAAGATATGGCACAGAAAAAAGGCGGCGGCTCAACACGAAATGGTCGCGACTCAGAATCGAAACGCTTGGGCGTTAAGGTATTCGGCGGCGAGCAAATTAATGCTGGCAGCATCATTATTCGTCAACGCGGCACCAAGGTTCATCCAGGTGTAAACGTTGGCATCGGTAAAGATCACACTTTGTTCGCCTTAATTGACGGTCAAGTGCAATTCGGCGTTAAGGGTGCTTTGAAGAAGGCCCTAGTTTCAGTCTTGCCTCGTTCATAAGGCGCCTGACTGAGATCCGTTTGATTCAGATTTATTCCGAATTTAACTCTTAGGAACAGGCCTCGCTAAGCGAGGCCTTTTTTATTCATGAAATTTATAGACGAAGCGCGTATTGAAGTCATAGCCGGCCAGGGTGGTGCCGGGAGCGCTTCTATGCGCCGTGAAAAGTTCATTGAATTTGGTGGGCCTGACGGCGGTGATGGCGGTAAGGGTGGAAGTGTATGGGCCATAGCCGATCGCAATATTAATACTCTGATCGATTACCGCTACGCTAAAACACACACTGCAAAAAATGGTGAGCCTGGTCGTGGTGCTGATTGCTATGGTCGTGCAGGCGATGATATTGAACTGCGTATGCCTGTTGGCACGATCATTGCTGATTATGAAACTGGCGAACCGATTGCCGATTTAACTACCCATGGCGAGCGCCTCTGTCTTGCACAAGGTGGCGTTGGCGGATGGGGCAATATTCACTTTAAGAGCAGCACCAACAGAGCGCCACGTCAAAAGACAAATGGTAAGCCAGGTGAGCGCCGCAAATTGAAATTGGAATTAAAGGTATTGGCTGACGTTGGTTTGTTGGGTATGCCTAATGCTGGTAAGTCAACTTTGATCACCGCAGTTTCTAACGCGCGCCCAAAGATTGCTGACTATCCATTTACAACCTTGCACCCGAATTTAGGTGTGGTTCGCGTGGGTAGTGAGAGAAGCTTTGTAATTGCAGATATTCCCGGTTTGATTGAAGGCGCTGCTGAAGGGGCTGGCTTGGGCCATCGCTTCTTGCGTCACTTGCAGCGTACGGGTGTTCTTTTGCATCTGGTTGACGTTGCACCATTTGATGAAAATGTAGATCCCGTGGCAGATGCAAATGCGATTGTGAACGAATTGCGTAAGTATGACGAGGCGCTAGTTCAGAAGCCACGCTGGCTAGTTCTGAATAAGGTCGATATGATCCCGGAAGAGGATCGTAAGAAAGCAGTAGCGGACTTTGTGAAAAAGTTTAAGTGGAAAGGCCCAACGTTTGAGATCTCCGCTTTAACTGGACTTGGTTGCGATAAGCTTTGTTATGCCTTGCAGGATTACTTGGATTCTGTGCGCCGTGATCGTGATGAACAAGACGAGCGCGCTCAAGATCCTCGCTACAAAGATCAGCTAGAAGATAGAAAACCCGATTAAAGTATTCATTCAAATTATCAGTTGTTATGAACACCAAACAAACTAAACGTATCGTTGTCAAAGTAGGTTCAAGCCTAGTTACCAACAATGGTGAGGGTCTAGATCATGCTGCGATTGGGATGTGGGCAGAGCAAATGGCAGCTCTATTACGCTCAGGCCATGAGGTCTTGATGGTGAGCTCTGGGGCAATTGCAGAAGGAATGCAGCGTTTAGGGTGGACTAAACGTCCACAAGAAATTCATCAACTTCAAGCTGCTGCTGCAGTTGGTCAAATGGGCTTAGTGCAGGTTTACGAGAGCTGCTTTGCCCGCTTTAATTTACGCAGCGCACAGATTTTGTTGACCAATGCGGATTTGGCAAACCCAGAGCGTAATGCGAATGCGAAGGCAACCTTAGAAACTTTATTAAAGTTGAGCGTCATTCCAATCATTAATGAAAATGACACGGTGGTGACCGATGAAATTAAATTTGGCGATAACGACAGTTTGGCTGCCTTGGTTACCAATCTGATTCATGCTGACTTACTCATCATTCTGACTGATCAAGGTGGCTTATTTACTGCTGACCCACGTCAGCATGCTGATGCAACTCTCTTGCAGCAAGCTATTGCTGGCGATCCTGCCCTAGAAAAAATGGCTGGCGGAGCTGCTAGTGAACTTAGTAAAGGCGGTATGTTGACTAAAGTCTTGGCAGCTAAGGTTGCTGTACAGACGGGAGCCTCTACCGTAATTGCTTCTGGGCGAGAGTCAAATGTTTTAACTCGACTCTTGGCTGGCGAGCAAATCGGTACCCGTTTAGTCCCACCATCAACTCATTAAAGTCGACTTAGTTGGCAAACAGGCCATTGGAGTTCGTAGGCTTAGTGTTGCCTGTAAATCCGTTGGGCCCTAGGGCACTCAAAATGGTCTTGATATTCTTTTCTTGCGAATTGAAATTGCAAAATGCCCCCTGCGCTAAAGCTGCTTGATAGCGATTAGGCGTATTGCTATTGATGGCACGCCATGCTGATAAAGGGCTTGCCCGCCATTTACCCTCTTCAAGGTTGCCATAAATGCGCCACTGAAATGAATCACAGCGAATACCTTCATATTGCACTTGTTGATCACCGCTAGGGCTGGTCATCACCACAATGTAGCGCGTAATGCCATCGGCGCCGATCAGAATAGAGTCGGTATCCACCGAGAACTTAAAGATAGCTTGCGGTGAGACATAAAAAGATTGCAGCGTAGATTTGTTGGGTGGGTTTAAGGGCATGGCAGTCGTACCCTCTTTAAATACCATCGGCGCAAATGGATCTAGACCACTAATGAGAGGGTCTCCTGTACAAGCAATGAGACCTATGCTGAACAATACGCAAGCAAGATAAGACCAAATACGCTGAAAGGATTGGGTCATTTTGGTTCGTCCTTGGGGTTGTGCTCTTGTGTGTCTGTATAGAAGGATTGAATTAAATCTAATGGAGCGCCCCAAGCAAGCTGCTGCATACGCATTCCGCGCGAAAGGTAGCGAGCTAGCTCGGATAAAGCCATTTGGTAGACCTCGCGCTTGAAATCAATCACGGCATCGAGTTGAATCCAGAAGGGTACCCAGCGCCAGGCATCAAATTCTGGGTGTTCTGAAGCGCGCAGTTGAATATCACTGTCTAGACCCACTAAACGCAAGAGAAACCAGATTTGCTTTTGGCCACGATAGGCAGCCCGATGGACGCGGGTGGTATATTGACGGCGCAAGTATTCCTCAGGGACGTCGTAACGGAGCCAATCCCTGGTTCGTCCAATAATTTGGACATGTTCTGGCATCAAGCCAACCTCCTCATGCAATTCGCGGTACATGGCCTGCTCAGGGGATTCACCATGTTGAATCCCGCCCTGCGGGAACTGCCACGAATGCTGCCCAACGCGTTTTCCCCAGAAAACCTCGTTACGGCCGTTGAGGAGGACAATGCCGACATTGGGGCGATACCCTTCACGGTCAAGCATGATCGTGCCTCAAATCCTTTAAAATCAATGATTTGATTATATCCATTCATGAAAGCATCACAATCATTTCTCGCCACGCTAAAAGAAGCCCCCTCCGACGCTGAGGTGGTTTCGCACAAACTCATGGTGCGGGCAGGTTTAATTCGCAAGCTCAGCGCAGGCATATATAACTATTTGCCACTCGGTTTGAGAGTGATCCGCAAAGTTGAAAACATTATTCGCGAAGAAATGAATCGTGCTGGTGCAATCGAATTATTGATGCCAATGATTCAGCCTGCTGAATTATGGCAAGAGACGGGTCGTTGGGAAAAGATGGGTCCTGAGTTATTGCGCATCAAAGATCGTCACGATAGAGATTTTTTAATTCAGCCAACCTCTGAAGAAGTGATTACTGATTTAGCTCGCAATGAAATTAAGAGTTACAAACAGTTACCCATCAATTTCTACCAAATTCAAACGAAGTTCCGTGATGAGCGCCGCCCACGTTTTGGAATTATGCGTGGTCGTGAGTTCAGCATGAAAGATGCCTATTCATTTGATCGTGATGCTGAAGGTTTGAAGAAGTCCTACCAAATCATGTTTGATGCTTACACACGTATCTTCAAACGTATGGGCCTTCAGTTTCGTGCCGTGACCGCAGATAATGGCGCCATTGGTGGATCAGGCAGTCAAGAGTTTCATGTGATTGCAGATACTGGTGAAGATGCAATCGTTTATTGCCCAACATCTGAATACGCCGCCAACCTTGAGGCTGCAGAATCATTAGCTTTGACTGCTTCACGTCCTGCTGCTACTGCTTCAATGGTGAAGGTGGCAACTCCAGAAAAGACAAATTGCGCAGATGTTGCGAAGTTCCTCAATATTCCGCTTGAGAAGACTGTGAAGTCTTTGTTGTTTGCAGTTGATCAAGAAAAAGGCCCCGCCAAACTTTTCATGTTGTTAGTGCGCGGTGACCATGAGCTTAATGAAGTCAAGGCAAGTAAGGTACCTGGTATGGCTGAATCTCGCTTTGCCACTGAAGTAGAAATCAAACAAGCTTGCAATGCTCCTGCTGGTTATTTAGGGCCAGTTGGCGTGAGTGCTGATGTTACTGTGGTGGCAGATCGCACGGTTGCGAATATGTCTGACTTTGTGTGCGGTGCCAATGATGCTGGCAACCATTTAACAGGCGTTAACTGGAGCCGTGATTTGCCGGAGCCATTGGTCTTAGATATTCGTAATGCAGTAGTTGGTGATCCTTCTCCAGATGGTAAAGGTGTAGTGGATATTTGTCGCGGTATTGAAGTGGGTCACGTATTCCAATTGGGTACGCGCTACTCCGAGGCAATGGGGTGTACTTTCTTAGACCAGCAAGGTAAAGCACAGCCCATGGTGATGGGTTGTTATGGAATTGGCGTTACTCGCTTATTGGGTGCTGCTATTGAGCAAGGTCATGATGAGCGCGGCATTATTTGGCCAATCTCCATGGCGCCATTTGAGGTAGTGATTTGCCCGATGGGGTATGAAAAATCAGAGCAGGTAAAAGTAGCCTGCGATCAATTGCATGATGAATTACTCGCTGCTGGCATCGATGTGATTTTGGATGATCGTGGCGAGCGCCCTGGCGCGATGTTTGCTGACTGGGAGCTGATTGGTGCACCGTTCCGCGTGGTGATTGGTGACCGTGGATTAGCCAATGCTGAAGTAGAGTTTAAAGGTCGCACCGATGCTGACTCACAAAATATTCCGCTAACCGATATCAAGGCAAAAGTGATTGCCGCTATTCAAGCGGCGAAGAACTCAATTCATTAAGCTCTTCGTAGTGCTTATTTAGTTTATTTTTTAAAGAGTCCGCCAATACCTTTGGCGACTCCTTTTGCAGCCATGGTGCGTGCCATCTTGCCACCTTTGAACTGTTTCATCATGGTTTGCATTTGCTCAAACTGAGCCAGTAGGCGGTTTACTTCTTGTACTTCAACTCCAGCACCTGCGGCAATACGCCGTTTGCGGCTGGCTTTGAGTAGCTCAGGTTTGCTTCGTTCACGTGGGGTCATGCTGTCGATAATGCCGCGCATGCGTGTAGTTTGTTTGTCTGCATTGCTGAGGTTTGTTTTAGAGGCTGCTTGAGCAACCTGACTGGGTAACTTATCCATCAAACTAGCCATGCCACCCATCTTTTGCATTTGCATGAGTTGATCACGGAAGTCTCCAAGATCAAACCCGCCTTTAGAAATCTTGCTGGCTAATTTTTCTGCTTTGGCAACATCAACATGTTCTTGGGCTTGTTCTACCAGGGCCAGAATATCGCCCATACCCAAAATACGATTGGCCATGCGCTGCGCATCAAAGGCCTCAAGCCCATCCATTTTTTCAGCCACACCAATGAATTTGAGGGGCACGCCAGTCACTTGGCGCACAGAAAGGGCAGCGCCGCCGCGAGAGTCACCGTCAAGCTTTGTGAGGATGACGCCCGTTAACGGAAGTGCTTCATGGAAGGCTTTGGCAGTATTGACGGCATCTTGACCAAGCATGGCATCAACTACAAATAGTGTTTCGATGGGGTTTAAGCTCGCATGCAAAGTTTTAATTTCTTGCATGAGTGCTTCGTCAATGCCTAAGCGACCTGCGGTGTCGACTAAAACTACGTCAAAATAATGACGGCGAGCCCAATCTAGGGCGGCAGTAGCAATGTCATTTGGTTTTTGATTAATGTTGCTTGGAAAAAATTCTGCACCAACTTGTTTGGTAACAGTTTCAAGCTGTTCAATAGCAGCAGGGCGGTAGACGTCACAAGAAACCGTCAACACTTTTTTCTTTTTCTTTTCCTGGAGCCATTTGGCTAGCTTGCCAACGGAGGTTGTTTTACCGGCACCCTGTAAGCCTGCCATCAAAATCACTGCTGGCGGCTGAGTGGCTAGATTGAGTTCGCCGCTTTGATCGGTGTCACCCATCATCACTTGGGCCAGTTCACGCTGGACTACGCCAACCAGAGCTTGTCCTGGGCTAAGGCTGCCAACCACTTCTTCACCAAGGGCTTTAAACTTGATCTGCTCTAGTAAAGACTTCACTACTGGTAGCGCTACGTCAGCCTCCAATAAGGCTAAGCGGATCTCCCGCAGCATTTCAGCGGTATTGGCTTCAGTGAGGCGTGCTTGGCCTCGCATTGTTTTAACAACGCGGGATAGGCGGTCGGTGAGATTCTCTAGCATTTATCGATTAGACTTTCCATATGGATATTTTAGGTTACTCAAGTTTCGGCTGGCTCCCCCCGGTCCTTTATTTACTTTTGCTGCTCTTTTTGAGCCAGAGAGCTAGGGCTGGTAAGGAGTCACCTCTCTCAGCTGGGCTAATGCAAGCCTGTATTTTTGTGATTTTGATGCTCCATGGCATTGAGTTGCATGATTCCGTCTTTACACCTCAAGGCTTCGTTTTTGGGTTTGCTCAGGACTTATCCTTGATTGCCTGGGTAGGTTTAGCATTTTATTGGTTCCAATCCTGGTTTTTGCCAATCGCTAGCTTGCTTTGGATGTCAATTTTATTTGCTTTGGCTTGTTCTCTTTTGCCGATTTTTTTCCCGGGAGTATTAATTTCGCCTGTGGCTGTTTCGGATCCTTGGTTCAAGGCACACTTCAATTGTGGCAACCATTTCAGTCGGCCTCTTAAGCCTAGCAGCGATGCAGGCAATGTTGATGAGTGTTTATGACCGCGCCTTGCATCGTCAATTAGCAATTGTTCCGAATAGTCGTCTGTCTCATTGGTTAGAAGATTTGCCGCCACTCATGATGATGGAGGGTCTGCTATTTAATTTGCTGTATGTTGGTTTTGCACTCCTAACAATGACTATTTTTTCTGGCTTATTCTTTTCACAAGTTTTGTTTGGTAAGCCTTTTGTGTTTGACCATAAAACTATTTTTGCGCTTGTCTCCTGGATCTTGTTTGCTGGATTGCTGATAGCCCGCTGGTGGGTTGGTTTGCGAGGTTGGGCAGCAATTCGTTGGGTATTGAGTGCCTATGTTGTTTTACTACTCGCCTATGTTGGCAGCCGCTTTGTATTGGAAGTGGTTCTTCAGAGAGCATGATCTTTGCTTAAGTGGCTTTTACTATTTGCCGGAGCAGGCCTTTTATATTTTTGGCTTAAGGGAAAAAAACAGGCGAAATTTGATCGGAGTAAATCAAGTAATCCCAGCCCCAGTAAGGATCAGACCCTGACGGAGCCTGAGGCAATGGTGCAGTGCCAATATTGCAAAGTACACCTGCCGAAAGCTGACGCCATTGCTCACGACAATCGGTTTTATTGCTCAAAAGAGCATCGTCATGCCTTAGACGAACAAGGATGGGTTGGTGCTGCAGCTTGGCGCGCCTCACCAAACAAAGACACAAGGCCAAATGAAGTAAAGCCTGATTTAGTGGTGATTCATCACATTAGTTTACCGCCCGGTGAATTTAAAAGTCAGAGCTCTACTCAGAACATCGTGAGTTTTTTTCAAAATACCTTAGACGTTAATGCGCATCCCTATTTTTCTGAGATCGCAAATCAAAAAGTTTCCAGTCATTTCCTGATTGCGCGTACAGGAGAATTAACCCAATTTGTTTCAACGCAAGACAGGGCGTGGCATGCCGGCGCATCGAATTTTATGGGTAGAGAAAGATGTAATGATTTTTCAATTGGTGTTGAGCTGGAGGGTGATGGCGCTACGCCATTTGAGGATGTTCAATACGAATCGTTAGCAAAGCTTGTTCAGAAATTGCAACTGACTTATCCAAATTTGCAATTTGCAGGGCATAGCGACATTGCTCCAGATCGAAAAACAGACCCCGGAAAATATTTTGATTGGGAAAAATTCCAAAAAGAGACAGGCATTTCGCTGGAAAAAATACCCTACGGATTGGTTTCTCGCTAACCCAAAACTTTGTATGTGAGCATACGCTCACTTTTTTAGCCTTTAGCTAAAAAGGGCTAGAAAATCCGCACCAAAATGACTCTTAAATTACTGTAAAACTTAGTAAAAATACTAATAAACATTGGTAAGAAAAAACTTACCAAAAACGAATTATTTCCCTATACTTAGTACCCAATGCGCTTCAAAACACTAGATGTAGTGTTTCAATACAGCAATACCCCATTGTTTTTTAACGATATTTTGTCCAAATAACTATATATATAAGCAGGAGCAACATGACATACGCCAATCCCCAGGCAGCAGGACAAGCAACTGGAGCTAATAATCCAGGAATGGGTCCTGCGGGAACCATGAACCAAACTCCCTCAGCCGGCTTTGTAGCTGGTGGTGTTGGCGGTAGCCAGGCAACCCAGTTGTCCGATTACAAAATCATTCGCCGCAATGGTTCTGTTGTTGCATTCGAGCCATCCAAAATCGCCATTGCAGTTACCAAAGCATTTTTGGCGGTTAATGGTGGCCAAGGCGCTGCATCTGCCCGTGTTCGTGAACAAGTTGAGCAGCTCACCCACTCTGTGGTGCGTGCTTTATTGCGCAGCCGCCCAAACGGTGGCACCTTCCATATTGAAGATATCCAAGACCAAGTTGAGTTGGCTTTGATGCGTAGTGGTGAGCACAATGTTGCTCGTGCCTATGTTCTCTATCGTGAAAAGCGTAATCAAGAGCGTGCAGCCCAGCAAGAAGCTTCACAAGATACTCAAGTGGCTAATCAGGCTGGTGAGTCTGGCATTAAGGTTACCGACGATGGTCAAGAGAAGTGGCTCGATATGGCTGCTTTGCGTACTGTGATTGAAGCTGCTTGCGAAGGCTTAGGTAATCAAATTGATGCAAGCCCAATCATCACCGAAACAATTAAGAATTTGTACGATGGCGTACCAATGGCACAAGTGTATGACTCTGCTATCTTGGCTTCCCGTACTCTGATTGAAAAAGATCCTGCATACAGCCAGGTGACAGCACGTATCTTGATGCATACGATCCGTAAAGAGATTTTCGGCAAAGAAGTATTACAAGGTGACACACAGGCTGAATACAGCACTTACTTTGCCAAGTACATCAATGAAGGTATTTCTGCAGAGTTGCTAGATCCACGGATGCGCGAGTTTGACTTGCCACGTTTGGCTGCTGCTTTAAATGCAAGCCGTGACTTGCAGTTCAATTACCTGGGCCTGCAAACTTTGTATGACCGCTATTTCTTGCATATTGAAGAGCGTCGTATTGAAATGCCACAAGCATTCTTTATGCGTGTTGCAATGGGATTGGCTTTAAATGAGATGGATCGTGAACGTCGTGCGATTGAGTTCTATGAAATTCTGTCTACATTTGATTTCATGTCCAGCACACCAACTCTATTTAATTCAGCAACAACCCGTCCACAGCTTTCTAGCTGCTACTTAACTACAGTGGATGATGATCTTGATGGCATCTACGAAGCTTTGAAAGAAAATGCTTTGCTGTCCAAGTTTGCAGGCGGTTTAGGCAATGACTGGACCAATGTCCGCGCTTTAGGAAGCCACATCAAAGGTACTAACGGTAAATCACAAGGTGTTGTGCCATTTTTAAAAGTAGTGAATGACACTGCAGTTGCTGTGAACCAAGGTGGTAAGCGTAAGGGTGCAGTTTGCGCCTACTTGGAAACATGGCACTTAGATATCGAAGAGTTCTTAGAGCTGCGCAAGAACACTGGTGACGATCGTCGCCGTACGCATGACATGAATACTTCTAACTGGATTCCTGACTTGTTCATGAAGCGCGTTATGGAAAATGGTGATTGGACTCTGTTCTCACCATCCAATACTCCTGATTTGCATGACAAGTTTGGTAAAGCCTTTGAAGAAGCTTATGTTGCCTATGAGCAAAAAGCGGACCGTGGTGAGTTAAAGCCATTCCGCAGAATCCCTGCGCAGCAGTTGTGGCGCAAGATGCTTGGTATGTTGTTTGAAACAGGTCACCCATGGATCACTTTCAAAGATCCTTGCAATATTCGTAGCCCACAGCAGCACGTTGGTGTGGTTCACTCCTCTAACTTGTGCACAGAGATTACTCTGAACACAAATGAGACCGAGATTGCTGTATGTAACTTGGGATCTGTGAACTTAACCGCTCACATGACGACCGATGCTAACGGTAAGATGATTTTGGATCATGAGAAGCTTCACAAGACTGTGCGTACTGCGATGCGCATGCTTGATAACGTAATCGATATCAACTACTACGCAGTTGCTAAAGCACGCAATTCTAATTTGAAGCACCGTCCAGTCGGCATGGGCATCATGGGCTTCCAAGATTGCTTGCATATGCAGCGCATTCCTTACGCTAGCGATGAGGCTGTCAAGTTTGCAGACTCTTCTATGGAAGCAGTTTGCTACTACGCTTACCAGGCTTCATGCGAGTTGGCTGAAGAGCGCGGCGTATACAGTACTTACAAAGGTTCCTTATGGGACCGCGGCATCCTCCCACAAGACTCAGTAGCGCTGTTGGCTGAGCAACGTGGTGGCTATGTAGAGGTGGATAACTCCTCTACGATGGATTGGAGTGGTTTACGTGCTCGCATTAAGCAACACGGCATGCGCAACTCCAATTGCGTAGCGATTGCGCCAACGGCGACGATTTCTAACATCATTGGCGTTTCTGCTTGTATCGAACCTACTTTCCAGAACTTGTTCGTCAAATCCAACCTTTCAGGTGAGTTCACGGTCGTAAATGAGTACTTAGTGCGCGATTTGAAGGATCGCGGCCTTTGGGATGAAGTCATGATTGCTGATCTGAAGTATTTTGACGGCACTTTGTCTAAGATTGATCGCATTCCACAAGACTTGCGTGATTTGTACGCAACTGCCTTTGAAGTTGAGCCAAGCTGGTTGGTTGAAGCAGCTTCTCGTCGTCAGAAGTGGATTGACCAAGCTCAGTCATTGAACATCTACATGGGTGGTGCATCTGGCAAGAAATTGGATGATACCTACAAGTTAGCTTGGTTGCGTGGCTTGAAAACGACCTATTACCTCCGTACTATGGCTGCAACCCACGTTGAGAAATCAACGGTTGCAAGCGGTCAATTGAATTCCGTATCCAGCGGTGGTGGAGTAAACGGTACAGATGCAGCTGCGCCAGCGGGTGCTAGTGGCGCAGTTGAAGCAGACGGCCCGGCTTGCACAATGCGTCCTGGCGATGCTGGCTTTGAAGAATGTGAAGCATGCCAATAAGCAATTTGCTTATTGGTCAGAAATAGAAGAATTGAGGAGAAAGTTATGTTGAATTGGGAAGAAGAAGTTGCTCCAGCGCTAGCGAAAGTTAGCCTTGCACCACAGCCGGTTGCAGCGGAGCCACAACGCCCACAGCCAGACCAAGTATCGATGGCACCGCAAACTGCTGCACCTGCGCAAGTAGAGGCTGCTAATTTATCAAGTGGCGCAGCCTTGCGTGTAAACGCTGCAGACAAGCGTGTGATTAATGCCAAGACCGATGTAAACCAGCTGGTTCCATTTAAATACAAGTGGGCTTGGGAGAAGTATTTGGCTGGGTGTGCAAACCACTGGATGCCGCAAGAGATCAATATGAATCGCGATATCGCACTTTGGAAAGATCCAAATGGCCTGACAGAAGACGAGCGTCGCATTATTAAACGCAACCTAGGCTTCTTTACTACCGCCGACTCTTTGGCCGCCAACAATATTGTTTTGGGTACTTATCGTCACATTACTGCTCCAGAATGCCGCCAATACCTATTGCGCCAGGCTTTCGAAGAGGCAATTCATACCCATGCATACCAATATATCGTTGAATCTTTGGGTTTAGACCAGAGCGAAATCTTCAATGCGTATAACGAAATTGAGTCAATTCGCGCTAAAGACCAGTTCCTAATTCCATACATTGACGTATTAACTGACCCAAATTTCAAGACTGGCACACTAGAAACTGACCAAAAATTACTTCGTTCGCTGATTGTTTTTGCCTGCGTAATGGAAGGTTTGTTCTTTTATGTTGGTTTTACGCAAATACTTGCAATGGGTCGCCAAAACAAAATGACTGGTGCTGCTGAGCAGTATCAATATATCCTTCGCGACGAGTCAATGCATTGCAATTTTGGTATTGATTTGATAAACCAAATCAAGCTGGAGAACCCGCAGTTATGGACTTCCGCGTTCAAAGACGAGATTAAATCGATCTTCGAAAAAGCAGTCGAATTAGAGTACCGTTATGCCGAAGATACGATGCCTCGAGGGGTGCTCGGATTGAACGCTCCGATGTTCAAAGGGTACCTAAGATACATCTGTAATCGCAGATGTTTGCAAATAGGACTTGACGCGATGTTCCCAAATGAAGAGAATCCATTTCCATGGATGTCAGAAATGATTGATCTTAAGAAAGAACGAAACTTTTTTGAGACACGCGTTATTGAGTATCAAACTGGCGGTGCGCTAAGTTGGGAGTAGTAAGCAGTAAGTAAGCGCATAGTCGGCTGAATAGGAGATTAGACGGTTGGATAGTAGAAATCAGCAAAATCAGACTCAAATCCGAAAACCCTTGATCAAGGGTGTCTGGTCTATCCGCTCCATTTTTTCCAGCACATTTAAGAAGCCGTTGTCCTTCGGGGCCACGGCTTTTTTTCCTAGGATTCATTAGCGTGCAGCACTTAGCATCAAGCCGTGCGCCGATGAATGGCTCGCTCGTCAGATCCAATCGGTTGCAAAACCAGGCGGAAATGAATGGTCGGGTCTTCTTAATCGTTAGTTCGTACTAATCCTCACGTGAAGGAGTAACACACATGGCAACAAAGAAAAAACCTGCTGCTAAGAAAAAAGTAGCTGCTAAAAAAGTAGCTGCTAAAAAGAAGCCAGCCGCTAAAAAGCGTCCAGCTGCTAAAAAGAAGCCAGCCGCTAAAAAGCGTCCAGCTGCTAAAAAGAAGCCAGCCGCTAAAAAGAAGCCAGCCGCTAAAAAAGCAGCTGCTAAAAAGCGTCCAGCTGCTAAAAAGCGTCCAGCTGCTAAAAAAAAGTAAGTAAACCTGCTGCGAAGAAAGCGGGCTCTGCTGTAAAAAAGCCCGCGGCTAAGAAAGCTGCATCAGTAACAACTGCCGCTGCTTGGCCCTTCCCAACTGGCACTCGTCCTTAAGTTTTAACTTTAGACGAGTGGTAAGAAGTTCAAAGGGGTCTCAATGAGACCCCTTTTTTATTGCCTAACTAGCCCAGCTCGGTAAAGTCTCTATAAGCTTAGAAGCTGAACCCAAATGCTGATTTGAATTGCTCTGTAATCTGAGCTTTGCTTAATTGGTGGTTTTGTGGTCCTTGATGGCTAATTTTGATTGAGCCCATCAAGCTCGCCAGGCGACCGGTAGTTTCCCAGTCCATGCCATTTTCTAGGCCAAAAAGTAATCCTCCACGAAAAGCATCGCCGCATCCAGTGGGGTCAATGATTTTTGCTGTGGACACTGGTGGAATAGCAATACATTTACCTTCGGAATAGATATCAGCACCTTCTGCGCCTTTGGTCACAATCAGAGCCTTTACGCGTTCAGCGACTTTAGAAAGACTTAAGCCAGTTCTTTGGGAAAGCATTTCACCCTCATAGTCATTGACAGCCAGATAGCTTGCAATATCAACCAACTCTAGTAGCTCTGGACCATTAAACATGGGTAAGCCTTGGCCTGGGTCGAAGATAAAAGGAATATTCGCTTCTGCCAATTGATGGCAATGCTCCCACATCCCTTGACGACCATCTGGAGCGACGATGCCAAACTTTGCAGCCCCTTTAGTATTTTTATCGCGCTCGGCAAGTACTGCAGAAACTTGGTTTAAGTGGGATTCATTCATGGCGCCTGGATGAAAGGCGGTAATTTGATTATTTGACTGATCGGTTGTAATCATCGCTTGAGCAGTAAATGCATGTTCAATTTGGCGAATGTGGCTGGCATCAATGTGCAATTGCTTGAGTCGCTCTAAGTAAGGCTTAGCGTCCCCACCAACGGTTGCCATAATGATCGGATCGCCACCCAAAAGACTGAGGTTATAGGCGATGTTGCCAGCACAACCACCAAATTCTCGGCGCATCGTTGGTACCAAGAAGGCCACATTCAGAATATGAATCTGCTCTGGCAGGATTTGATCGGCAAATTTGCCTTCAAAGTTCATGATGGTGTCGTAGGCGACAGAGCCGCAGATCAAGCTAGCCATAAATTACTTTCTGTAAGAGATAAATAAGAATCAGGGTTAAGGATAAAGAAAAAGCACAATTGGGGATGTTTTAGGGGTAAACCACTCTCACCCGATAGCCAGCTGCATTCTGTGGCAATGGAATTGGTAGTTGAGCTTGGATTAACTCTCCGGGGGCAATGCCTAAGCGCAAAAAATCAGCATGAGATTCTTGCCATGCAATGGGTAACCATTCTTTTGGAGTTAAGCGAACTGATTTGATCTCAGATTCTTCTGCATCAGTCAGAGTAATTTCTAAATTTGGAGGTAAAACAGCAAGTGCAAGACGATTTTGTATTTCAACTTGCAGTATTGATTGATTTGCGCCGCTTTTAAGGCCCTCTCGTGCGTTTTCGGGTGATAGTGTGGCGGAAGTTATTTTCCATGCAGCAAAATCGCTTACGGGGCGATTTACGCATCCTAGTACGCCACATATTTTTTCATCGATAGCCTGCAAAATAGAAAAGGCGGACACTGAAAAAGCATTTGATGTGCCATCTACTCGTGGCGCTAACGCTGGCAGTAAAGAATTTCTGGAGAGATGCTCACTAAAAACCAGCAACAGGATAAAAAAACAGGCGAGTAGAGTGAACTTCACCCCCTTTTTTTGCGCAGGTGCAGCAAAATCTCTTTTTTTACTACCCTCTTGATCTTTAGAGAGCGTTCCGTGTAAACAAACCCACCCATCATTCTCTTTCCAGATAGAGATTTTGAGCCATTGACTATAAGTGGCAATCACCTCATCTGCTTGACGTGCAAGCACTCCAGATAAAACAATTTGTCCACCGAGGCGTATTTTATTAACCAACGCTGGAGCGAGCACTTGAAGTGGGTTAGCCAAAATATTGGCCATCACAATATCGTATTTGGTTTCTGCTGCAAGCTCTGGAGCATCCTCATTTGGTAGAACAAACTGGATGACGGTGTTGTTGATTTGGGCATTGCTGCGTGCTGCAACTATCGCCTGAGGATCGATATCTGTTCCTACGACGGGATTGCAACCTAGTTTTGCAGCAGCAATAGCGAGGATGCCGGAGCCGCAACCGTAATCGAGCAAACTCTGATTTTTTAGATTGGTATGCTCTTCGAGCCATAGCAAACACAAATGGGTGGTGGGGTGGCTACCTGTTCCAAAGGCTAGGCCCGGATCAACCGCCAAACAGATTGCATTTGGATCAGTGGGAGCATCGTGCCACGATGGCACGACCCAAATGCGTTTGCCGATAGGAATCGGTGCGAACTGACTTTGGGTAAGCCTTACCCAATCTTGCTCTTCAACAATTTTTTCTTGAGGAGCTGATAACTTAAAACCAGCCTCTTTTAGAGAGGCAAGTAGTTCAGGGATAAATTGCGCGCTACCGGAAGCATCAATCTCTGGATTAAAAAGAGCGGTTACTGAAGATCTATCCCAAGCCTGCACATCAGGCGATAAACCGGGCTCTCCGTACAGTGGGTTCTCATCATATCCGCCAGCTGCATCATCTTCTACGGTGACGGATAGAGCCCCTAACTCCAGGAGCGCATCGCCTAATGGTTCTGCTGTTTCAGCAACTACCGTGAAGACCAGTTCACGATAAGACATAAGGCACTCGCATTAGTTAAGATTTTCCGCGGCTTGCGGCTTGCTCTTCTAAGCGATGCTCCAGGTAGTGAATGCTGGTGCCGCCTTCCATGAAGTTAGGATCCAACATTAATTCACGGTGCAAGGGCACGTTGGTAGTGATGCCATCAATCACCATTTCGGAGAGGGCAATTTGCATGCGGCGAATCGCTTGTTCACGAGTTTTGCCATAAGAAATCAATTTGCCAATCATCGAGTCATAGTTCGAAGGAACAACATATCCACTGTAGGCGTGGGAATCTACTCGAATTCCAGGGCCGCCTGGCATATGGAAGGATCCAATCTTCCCTGGGCTGGGTGTGAACTTGAATGGATCTTCTGCATTCAAACGGCATTCGATTGCATGGCCACGGAACACAATATCTTTTTGGCGATAGCTTAATTTCAGGCCAGCAGCAATTCGAATCTGTTCTTGAACGATATCCACACCAGTAATCATTTCAGTGACGGGGTGCTCAACTTGAACACGGGTATTCATCTCAATAAAGAAGAATTCACCATCCTCATAAAGGAATTCAAAAGTGCCTGCGCCACGGTAGCCCATTTTTCGACAGGCTTCTGCACAGCGTTCACCAACTTTAGCGATTAAGCGACGATCAATGCCTGGGGCCGGAGCCTCTTCTATTACTTTTTGATGGCGGCGCTGCATCGAGCAATCACGTTCACCTAACCAAATTGCATTGCCATGGGTATCAGCTAGAACCTGAATCTCAACGTGGCGAGGTTTTTCTAAAAACTTCTCCATATAGACTTCTGGGTTACCAAACGCACGACCCGCTTCTTCGCGCGTCATATTGACAGCATTGAGCAGAGCTGCTTCGGTGTGAACAACGCGCATACCACGACCACCGCCACCGCCAGCAGCTTTAATGATGACTGGATAGCCCACTCTCTTGGCAGTAGCAATAATTTCTTTTGGATTATCTGGTAATGCACCTTCGGATCCAGGAACGCAAGGAACGCCCGCTTTAATCATCGCGCGTTTAGCAGAGACCTTATCACCCATTAAACGGATTGTTTCTGCTTTAGGACCTATGAAGGCAAAGCCAGATTTCTCAACGCGCTCAGCAAAGTCAGCATTCTCGGAGAGGAAACCGTAACCCGGGTGAATGGCTTCGGCATCAGTCACTTCAGCCGCAGAAATAATGGCTGGCATATTGAGATAACTCAGTGGCGAGGGGGCTGGTCCAATACAAACGGCCTCATCAGCCAGCTTCACGTACTTAGCTTCTTTATCTGCGGTGGAGTAGACCACTACAGTTTTAATTCCCAACTCACGGCATGCGCGTTGGATACGGAGAGCAATTTCTCCCCGATTGGCAATCAGAATCTTATCGAACATGTCGGCTCTGAGTTAGGTAAAAATAGATTGGTAGAGGAGCTTAAAAGATTAAGCAATGATGAATAGTGGTTGGTCAAATTCAACTCCTTGACCGTTTTCACACAGAATCTCTTTAACAACACCTGCGTATTCTGACTCAATCTCATTAAGTAATTTCATCGCCTCAATGATGCAAAGCGTTTGGCCTACTTTTACCGTATCACCAATGCTGACAAAATTGGGAGACTCTGGATTTGGCGCGCGATAGAAAGTGCCTACCATTGGGGAGCGAGCAACAGAGCCAGATTCAGCAGCAGGCGCCTCAGTAACTGGGGTAGAGGCTAGTGCAGCCGCTACAACTGGTGCAGCTTGTGGGGCTGGAGCAGGCGCTGGATTTGTATGCACTATTTGTCCAGCAGGGGCTGCAGAGCCAGAGTTAACGATGCGTACACGGTCTTCGCCTTCATTCACCTCTAATTCAGAAATGCCCGACTCAGACACGAGGTCGATCAAGGTTTTTAGTTTTCTCAGATCCATAGGAGTACTTCCTCTCTTGTAATACTTTAAATAGACTTATTTTTGCGTATGGGCAATCGCTGCTTGCAATGCCAATTCATAACCAATCGCGCCAAGACCACAAATCACACCAGTAGCGATATCGGATAAATAGGAGTGTTTACGAAACTCTTCGCGCTGATGAATATTGGATAAATGGATTTCTATAAAGGGAATAGCTACCCCAGCCAAAACATCTCGTAAGGCAACGCTAGTATGGGTAAATGCACCTGGATTGATGATGATGAAATTCACCCCATCTTGTTTCGCTTTTTGAATGCGGTCAATTAACTCACCTTCATGGTTGCTTTGATAGGTGCTCAGGTCTACAGATTGAGTTTGAGCTAGCCCTTCTAGCTTTTGATGAATATCTTTAAGGGTGGTTGTCCCATAAACCTCTGGTTCACGAGTGCCTAGTAAATTGAGGTTTGGACCCTGAATTACGAGAATTGAAGCTTTTTTCGACATAGATCCCTGTTTTTAGAGGCAGTTTGGTGTTCATTGCATCGAATGCTATGGGAGAAGTATACCTTCTCAAGATTCTGAAAAAAGGAACTCTAGGCATTTTTAGGGTGAGATTTTGAGCCTAAATACCCTAATTGCCTTATTTTTGAGCAATAAAAAGGTCGGTCTGAGTCTAGAAAAATCGATATCAGTCTCTATAAAACATCTTTAATTACTTTTCTGAGCTCATCTTCGCTTATCTTCCCTAATTTTGTATACGTTGCCTTACCCTTGGAATTAATAATTACTGTGTAAGGAAGAGCTCCTTGGGTATTGCCCATTTGCTTAGAAAGATTGCTGCCCTCTAGACCGCCGACAACAATCGGATAGGAGACTGGGGTACTTTTAAGGAATTCACGAATATTAGAGGGTGAATCGATACCGATACCAACAAATAACGTATTTTGCTGTAAAAACTCTTGCGAAAGCAAGTCTAAAGTAGGCATTTCTTCGATGCAAGGGGGGCACCAGGAGGCCCAGAAGTTCACAACGAGGACTTTTCCCTGCCATTCAGTCGTATTTACTGGTTTTCCGTCCGGAGTTTGCCAAGGGTTAGCAAAAAAAGCTTTTACAGACGGTTCGCTAGCTAAGCCAGTTTTCGAAATCCACTGTGAAGTCAGTACGCCGCCTAGCAGTGCCAAAAGACCAATTCCACAGATGGTCAGTAATTGTCTTCGGTTCATTGCAACTCCTTCGCTAAAATTCGTAGATGCATATACATATCTTGGGCATTTGCGGCACTTTCATGGGCGGCATTGCCGCAATCGCTCGGCAAGCCGGACATCGTGTAACTGGTTGTGATGCTAACGTGTATCCGCCAATGAGTACACAACTTGAGGCTCAGGGCATCAAATTGATTGAGGGTTTTTCACCAGATCAATTATTGCAGTTTGAGACGATGCCTGATTTATTTGTGATCGGCAATGTGGTTTCTCGTGGCAATCCCTTGATGGAGGCTATTCTGAATCAAGGGCTCCCTTATATTTCTGGTCCGCAGTGGCTAGGAGAACAAGTTTTATATGGCAGGCATGTTTTAGCAGTTGCCGGAACGCATGGCAAGACAACAACATCAGCCATGCTCACTTGGATTTTAGAATTTAATGGTTACAAACCGGGTTATTTGATTGGTGGTGTGCCACTCAATTTCACCGTATCTGCACGCTTAGGTGAGAGTAAATATTTTGTGATCGAGGCTGATGAATACGACACCGCTTTTTTTGATAAGCGCAGTAAGTTTGTGCACTACAGGCCACGCACCGCTTTATTAAATAATTTGGAATTTGATCATGCCGATATTTTTGCTGATCTAGCGGCCATTGAGACCCAGTTTCACCATTTAGTTCGTACAGTCCCGGGCGATGGTTTGCTAGTGGTGAATGGCGAAGAGCCTGCCTTAGCCAGTGTGATTACTCGGGGTTCTTGGGCGCCTGTAGAGCATTTTGGTCATGAGTCCAATAATGAGTGGTCATTCATTTCTCAAGAGAGTGACGGCTTTATTGTGCGCAAATCTGGCAAAGAGATGGCTACTGTGAAGTGGGCTGCAGATTCTGGAGTGATGGGTCGACATAATCAACTTAATGCTCTTGCAGCAATTGCATCAGCAAATCACATTGGTATTTCACCGGCGGATTCCGCTTGCGCTTTGGCGCAATTTAAAAATGTCAAACGACGTCTTGAAACAATCGGTGTTGCAAATAACATTACGGTCTATGACGATTTTGCCCATCATCCAACTGCGATTACGACAACTGTGGATGGTTTGCGTCGTCGCGTTGGCAAGGCTCGTATTCTGGCAGTATTAGAGCCTCGCTCTAATACGATGAAGCTAGGCGTGATGAAAGCGCAGCTTCCTGGCAGCTTAGAGCAGGCAGATCAAGTTTTTGCCTATGGTGCTAACGCTGGTAAGGAGTCTTTAGGCTGGGACTTGGCTGAGGTGTTATCCCCACTCAATACAAAAGAACAGGGCAAGGCACATGCTTTTGATGATCTGGATGCCTTAGTAAATGCCCTTGTAAAAGAGGCAAAGCCTGGAGACCATATTCTGGTGATGAGTAATGGTGGATTCGGTGGGGTACACCAAAAAATATTAAAAGCGATTAGCGCTTAATCGGTACGATCAAAGTAAATCAAAATACAGAGAGCAAATCATGGGCGACAGATTAAAAAATAAGGTAGCAATCATTACAGGCGCGGCAAAAGGAATTGGTTTTTCTACAGCGCAACGCTTTGCACAAGAAGGTGCCATCGTGATCATGGCGGATATGAATCTAGAGTCCGTAAAAGGTGCTTCCGCACAAATCCCGAATGCAGAAGCTTATGCCATGAATGTGATCGATCGGGCCAGCATTCAGGCGGTTGTGGATCAAGTGATGCAAAAACATGGCCGTATCGATATTTTGATTAACAACGCTGGTATTACGCAGGATGCCCGCTTGGTGAAGATGACGGAGGCGCAATTTGATGCAGTAATTGATGTCAATCTCAAGGGCGTATTTAATTGCACACAGTTGATTGTTCCCCATATGTTGGAAGCCAAATCAGGGGCGATTGTCAATGCATCTAGTGTTGTTGGTATTTACGGCAACTTTGGCCAAACTAATTACTCGGCTACTAAATTTGGTGTAATTGGTTTTACTAAGACTTGGGCTCGCGAGCTCGGCCCTAAAGGCATTCGGGTAAATGCGATTTGTCCTGGATTTATTGCAACTGAGATGGTTAAAGCGATGCCAGAAAATATTTTGCAGGATATCGAGAGGCGCAGTTGGCTTGGGCGCCTTGGTACTCCGGAGGAAATAGCAAATGTGTATTTATTTTTAGCTAGCAATGAGGCCAGCTATATCAATGGAGTTGCTTTAGAGGCTAGTGGCGGAATCTCTCTCTAAGCATGAATCTTTTATACGAAGAAGGCGGCGATATTAAGCTTGCCACAGTGCAGGCTTCATCAGGTTCGGGTGATGCCGAGTCTTGGCAAGCCACTAGTCTTTCGGGAAAAAAGATTAAGCTCAAAGCCAAGGAAGTTTGGCTACGCTTTGAAAAGCCTGAAGCTCAGGCCGTCATGGATGAGGCCACTGTTTTATCTAAAGACATCGATTTGCAATTACTTTGGGATTGCGCTCCAGAAGAAGAGTTTGGTCTCGTCGATGTCTCACAAGAATATTTTGGTGAGCAAGCCACTATTGCTCAGCAAGTCTCCTTGGGAATTGCTTTGCAGGGAGCCCCGGTATTTTTTCGTCGCAAAGGGCGTGGGCGTTTTCAAAGAGCGCCACTTGAGCAGTTGCAGGCTGGCTTATTAGCGTTGGAGCGTAAGCAAAAAGACTTAGAGCAGCAGTCTGCTTGGCAACAAGAATTGGTCGCAGGCACCTTCCCAGCAACACTTCAGTCTTTGGCTTCGCAGTTATTATTTTCACCAGATAAAAATACCACTGCGTATAAAGCGTTGATGACTGCATGTAATGAGATGGGGGAGTCGCCTGTGCAGCTCATGATTCGTTGCGGAGCAATTGATTCACCCCTGGCTTATCACCAGGGTATGTTTCTCAAGACGCATTTTCCTAATGGGGCTGCGCATAGTCAAAGTATCGCTATTGACCAAGCTGCTTATGCCGCCGCTATTGCAGAGCTTCCTCTTGCAGATGTGAAGGCTTTCTCAATTGATGATGCTGGAACCACGGAAATTGATGATGCCTTATCGGTAATAGAGCTCGTTGATGGAGGTCATCGTATTGGTATCCATATTGCGGCACCTGGTTTGGTGATTGCTAAAGATGATTCCCTAGATCGGGCAGCGCGCAGTCGGATGTCAACAGTCTATTTTCCGGGTGACAAAATTACGATGTTGCCTGATTCTGTCATTGAGCAATTTTCTTTGGATGAAGGCGCCTCAAGACCGGCCTTATCGATTTACGTTGATATCGATGCGCAAGGCGTGACAAATAGAGATTCACTTCAAATGCGTGCCGAGATGGTGCCCATGGTTGCCAATTTGCGTCTAGAAGATATTGAGCACCTCGTTAGCGAAGAAAGTTTGGCTGATGAAGCGGCTACTTATCCTTATCGCAAAGAGCTCGCTATTTTATGGAAGGCTGCTCAGCTCCTGCATGCTGGTCGCCAAGAAAAGCGCATCGCTAATGGTCTTCGTGCAGAGCAGTTAGGGCTTATTGACCCTAATGCTTTAGCAAGAGATTTTCACTTCCAGATCAAGGATGTGAATGGAGTAGAGCGCGTAGAGATTGTGCCGCGTCAGCGTGGATCTATCCTCGATACGATTGTTGCTGAATGGATGATTTTCTGTAACAGTGCCTCTGGTCAACTCTTAGCTGATCATGGTTTGCCAGGGTTATTCAGAACCCAAAAGGGTTGGGGCCCGTTGCGCACGCGCATGCAAACTACCCCAGGACCACATGAAGGCTTAGGCTTAGATTATTACGCGTGGTGTACATCGCCACTGCGTCGTTATTCTGATTTAGTAAATCAATGGCAGCTCATTGCCTTAGCTAAGCATGGGGTAACCGCCAAGATGGTTGCGCCTTTTCCGCCGCGTGATGCTAGTTTGATGGGTATTGCAGCAGACTTTGAATCTTGCTATCAAACTTATGGTGAATACCAAGACAGATTAGAAAAGTACTGGTGTCTGCGTTGGGCTACTCAAGACGGCGACTCTAAGAATGTACATGTGCGTCATTTAAAAGAAGGCATGTCTCGACTAGAGTTGGTCCCCTTGCATCTCCCTGTTCCAGAGTTGGCAAGCCATCCACGAATGACTCGCGCCGAGGTGGTGCTGGCAGATATCGATTTATTGCAGTTGAGTGCCGCTGTTAGGGTGCTAGAGATCGAGGCTAAGGCTGAAGTGCCACAAGTGAGTGCTCAAGAAGATGGTAGCGCAGACTAAATTGGAACAATTCGTGATACCTGAGAAATTAAGAAAAGCCATGCTTTATTTTCAGACCACTTGGCAACGCTATCCATTTCGCTTGGCACTTTGTATCTCACTTGTAATTCATATTATTTTTTTATCGGTTCGTTGGGGATTTGGAGAGATTGAGAATCGTCGCCTCAATACTCCTCTCAGCATTGTTTTGGTCAATGCTAGTAATAAAACACCGCCTAAGGAAGCTAATAAATTAGCGCAAGCGGATTTACAGGGTGGTGGCAAAACAGAAAATCAAGATGCAACTGCTTTGCATCGTGCTCGCTTGGGTGCAGAGGCTCGTCTTGAGGTTTTGGAGAAACAGCAAAAGCAAATGTTGGCAAAGTTGACTGAGGAGCGACTTCGTTCAGGCGGACGTAAAAGTGGAGATGATCAAAAAATGACTCCCCAACTGAATTCTCTGGAAGCGGAACTGGCTAAACGTTTGGAGGTAGATGGACGCGAACCACGTCGCAAAGTCTTAACGGGCACCAATGCTAAGGCAGTGACTTTTGCACACTATTACGATGCCATGCGTCAGAAGATCGAAGCTTATGGAAGTGCATTTTTTCCGCGTGCCAATGGCCGCCCTTTATACGGTAGCTTGGTGATTGTGATTAGCGTGGACGCCCAAGGACGAATTACTACGAATGCTCAAGGTAAGGACGGTCTATCGATCGGTCGCAGCTCAGGCAACCCAGAGTTAGATAGGCAGGCTATTGCCATCGTGCGAGCTTCCGCTCCGTTTGGTCCATTTCCTTCAGAAATGCGAAATCAGATTGATGTACTAGATTGGGTTTCGACCTTTGAGTTTGCTCGCGATGGTACTGATCGTCTGGAGTTACAACGTTAATTTTGAAAAATACCTCATAAATTCGCTTATTCTGTAGTCATTATGAATTCATCTACCCCAGCCGATCTGCATACTGATCCCAGTTTATTTGCTGGGGTGGATGTGTATGCTGTTGCCGGCAATCCGATTGCTCATAGTAAGTCACCTGTAATCCACCAAAGCTTTGCAGAACAAGCTAGGCAAAAAATGCACTATGGGCGCTTGCAACCTGACATTAATTCATTTGCGCTAGAGGCAAAATCTTTTTTTGCAGCTGGCGGTAAAGGTATGAATGTCACTGTGCCATTTAAACTCGATGCACAAGCTTTTGCAGATGTATTAAGCTCGCGCGCTCAGTTGGCAGGCGCTGTAAATACCTTATGGACAAAAGATGGCAAGATTTATGGCGATAACACTGATGGTGCTGGTCTAGTACGTGATTTATTGGCACAAGGTATTGCCATTCATCAATCGAGAATCTTGCTCTTAGGTGCGGGTGGGGCAGCCCGTGGTGTGATTGGCCCGTTGCTAGAGCAATCGCCAAAGTGTTTAGTGATTGCCAATCGTTCTAATGCAAAAGCACAAGAGCTAGTGAAATTATTCACCGATCTTGCGGTCTCCAAAGAGGTTGCTCTTGAGTCTAGAGCCTTAGTTGAACTTGAGGATGCTGCAAAAACACCCTACCCATTTGATTTAGTCATTAATGCCACCGCGGCTGGTTTAAGTGATGAATCTCCTTTAAGTACTCAGGCAGCGGCTAATATTTTTGTACCAAGCTCTTTTGCATACGATATGGTCTACGGAAAATCTACCGCCTTTATGCAGCAAGCTTTGCAAAAAGGCGCAAGGGTGAGCGATGGCCTAGGAATGCTAGTAGAGCAAGCTGCGGATGCTTTCTTATTATGGCGCGGCGAAACTTTAGCCGCGGCGATTGATCCACGCGCAGTGTTAGTCAAACTTCGCAGTTAATTGACCTATTTGGCTTAATTTTTCGATGCGTTGGCTCACTTATTTAGTCAAATGCCTACTTTGTGGTTTTGTAGCAATGCAGCTCTATTTTGCGATACAGATCGCCTTATGGATTGTTGTCAATCCTTCAAGCACTGCGTTTCAAAGGGCTGAGCGTTGGCGCTTATGTTCATGGCATTGGTCCTGTCCTGTTTATTCTGAGTGGACGCCTTACGACAAGATTTCTAATAATCTCAAACGGGCTGTATTGGTTAGTGAAGACGATATCTTTTTCCAGCATCAAGGCTTTCGCTTTGAAGATATGAAAAAAGCTTGGGAAAAGAATCAGCAAAAAGCTCAGACGGGAAGTAGCTCAAAGACGGCTTTGCGTGGCGGCTCAACCATTACACAGCAGTTGGCTAAAAATCTCTTTCTTTCTTCGGAGCAAAATTATTTTCGTAAAGGACAAGAATTCATCATTGCCGGGCTTTTGGAGTTAACTCTCTCAAAGCAGAGACTATTTGAGATTTATCTCAACTCCGTAGAGTGGGGTGAGGGTATTTTTGGAATAGGATCTGCTGCCCATTACTACTATTCAACAACTCCAGCCTCATTAGACCGAGATCAAGCTGCAGCCTTAGGTTCCGCACTGCCTTCACCGAAGTGTTTTGATAAACCTCAATATTGTCGTAAGGCTAATATTCACTTTCCTACTCGCCAAGACTTCATCTTAGGAAATATGGATCGCGTTGCTTTGGCGCCTTATCCGAACCCTAAAGGTAGCAAATAAATTAGCCAAAGGATTCTTAGGTGCGGTGTTTATTTAGAAGCTGCAGACCTCAAAGCATCACGCGTACTTTGCGCTACATCTCTTGCAGCCTGAGCAAAATCACTACCAGCGCTTGCATACAAAATCGCTCGTGATGAATTGATGATCATTCCAGTGCCGGGTGCATTTGGAATGCGACCTGCTTTAATGGTTGCATCGATATCACCACCTTGAGCACCAATGCCCGGAATCAGTAAGGGCATGTCACCCACAATGGCGCGTACCTTAGCAATTTCTTCGGGGAAGGTGGCGCCGACTACGAGACTGATCTGACCAGAGCTATTCCACTGTTGTGCAGCTAGTTTGGCAACATGCAAATAGAGTGGTTCTCCTGAGTTCACATTTAGAAATTGCAAATCTGAGCCACCGGGGTTGGATGTACGACAAAGCACAATGACTCCTTTGCCAGCGTGCTTGAGGTAGGGTTCAATGGTGTCAAAGCCCATATAGGGGTTCACGGTGACCGCATCTGCTCCATAGCGTTCAAAAGCCTCTTGGGCATAGTGATCAGCTGTGCTGCCAATATCCCCGCGCTTGGAATCAAGGATCACGGGGATATGGGGATATTGGTCCTTCAGGTGCCTAATGAGCCTTTCTAATTGGACCTCAGCCCTTTGGGAGGCAAAGTATGCAAACTGGGGTTTAAATGCGCATACTAAATCCGCAGTGGCATCGGCAATTTCTCGGCAGAACTCAAAGATCCCCTCAGGTTTGCCTTGTAAAGATGGGGGAAGGCGCTTAGGATCAGGGTCAAAACCAACGCACAGCATGCTGCCTTGGGAAGCCCATGCAGACTGGAGTTGCTGGTTAAAGGTATTTGAGCGAGAGTTCATTGGATTTGGCTTATTTTAGTGAAACTGTCATGTTGTATAGGATAAACTAGCGCACATTCCTTAGGAGTTCACCATGATCAACTTGTTCGTCCTGCAAAATGGCCGCCTCTCTCAAGAGCAAGTCGAAGATCGCAATGAATTGTTGCAATACGCTAATCCTATCTGGATCGATGTCGTTGATCCAGAGGAAGAGGAACTTATTTGGATTAAAGAGGCGTTTGGGGTGCTTTTGCCTGAGTTGGACGACTTGGGCGACTTGGAAGCCTCTGCCCGCTATTTTGAGGCCGACGATGGCCATCTCCATATTCGTACTGATTTCTTATTGGATGAGGAAGAAACTTCTCGCAACGTGCGAGTTGCGTTTGTCCTGACCAAGCAAGTGTTGTTCTCGATTCATGATGAAGATTTGCCAGTGTTCCGCTTGGTTCGACTACGTGCGCGCTTGCGCCCTGGTTCAGTGAGCAATGCAAAAGACGTATTGCTTGATCTGTACTCCACTGATGCTGAGTATTCTGCTGATGCCCTGGAAGAAGTTTATGAAAACCTCGAACAAGCTGGTAAGAGAGTGCTATCTGACAGCATTAATGATGCTGATGCTGCAGAGGTTTTAGAGACGATTGCGAAAGAAGAGGATACCAACGGACGCATTCGTCGTAATGTGATGGATACCCGCAGAGCCTTATCTTTTCTGATGCGCAGCAAGTTGCTGTCTGATGAGCAGCAAGAAGAAGCCCGTCAAATTTTGCGCGATATTGATTCTCTTGAGAACCATACTGCATTCTTATTCGATAAGATTAACTTCTTAATGGACGCAACGGTCGGCTTCATTAACTTGAACCAATCAAAGATTATCAAGATCTTCTCGGTGGTATCAGTTGCCTTAATGCCTCCTACTTTGTTGGCAAGTGTTTGGGGTATGAACTACAAACATATGCCTGAGCTGGATGCGACTTGGGGTTATCCAATGGCCATTGGTGCGATGATTATTTCATCCGTTATTCCGCTAGGCTACTTCTATAGCAAAGGCTGGATGAAGTAATTAGTTGTTGAGGAGTGTAAGTAAGCCGGTCAACGCATACTCAGTTGCCTGTTGCCGTATTGCTTGTCTATCACCGATAAATAGTTTGGTTTGACAAGTGGTGACATGCTCACCACTTGTATTTGGTATGGTCCACCCAAAGCAAACTGTACCCACAGGCTTTTCTGCTGTGCCCCCTGTGGGCCCAGCAATTCCAGTAATTGAAACACCGATATTGCTGCCAGCATTGCGCTGTGCCCCCTGTGCCATGGCCTTAGCTACTAGCTCGCTCACTGCCCCATGAGACTCTATTAGCTCTACTGGAACTCCTAGACACTCTGTTTTAGCTTGGTTGCTATAGGTGATGTAGCCGCGCTCGAACCACTCGCTCGATCCAGATAATTCTGTCAGAGTGGCACAAACCAGGCCGCCCGTGCAAGATTCGGCGAGCGCCACTTTCCATCCTCTAGCCAGTAAAAGTGGGGCTAGTGTTTTAGCGTGATCAATTGAGCTCATATTGCAATTATCTTCTGTATCAAGGCAATTGCTAATAGTGTGAAGAAGGCTGCAGCAAGGTCATCGACCATAATCCCAAAGCCCCGCCAAAGTATTTGCAATAAGGAAGATTGGGAATGATCGCTACCCTCCATCTCTTTAAAGTAACGATCAATCATTCCAATAGGCCCTGGTTTGATGGCGTCAAAAAAACGGAAGAGTCCAAAAGCGACCACCTGCATCCAAATATTAGTTGGCATGATAAAAAAAAGAACAATCCAAAAGGCAATAATTTCGTCCCAAACAATGCCGCCGAAATCTTTTCTGCCTAACTCTTCGCTGACCTGACCACAGACCCAACACCCTAAGAGAGCTCCACCGCCAATAATCCAAACAAAGTCCTCGGTGGAAAAGAAATACTCGCCTAGCAAAAAAGTTGCCCAAGCCCAGAGAGTGCCAGCAGTCCCAGGTGCGAGCGGGCTTAGACCGCTACCAAAGCCAAAGGCGATAGTGCGACTAGCGGTTTGTCTCACCCACTTAAAAGTGGGTGTTGCTAGATTGAGATCTTGCGCAGTGTTCATTTTACAAAGTGGTCAAATGATTTCAGGAGTGCAGCTGATTTGGTCTCGTCTAGTAAGACACCATTTTTATTGAGTAAAGATAATTTTTCTAATACACCAGCTGTTTTTGTAACGCTACCAATTCTAGTGAGGGGTAAATTGAGTGCTGTGCTGATTTGATCAATAGCATCTCTCTTATCAATCGGAGCGGTGAAGCAGATTTCATAATCATCACCACCACTAGCAGCAAATTGATTTTGAATGTCCTCACTTTGTTTTTGCAAAGTTTCAGATTTTGGAAGCCGATCTAAAAAGACTTCTGCGCTCACCTGAGATTGGTTAAGAATATGTTGTAGATCGCCAAGTAGGCCATCCGATATATCTAAGGCTGCGCTTGCAACCTCTCGTATTTTCATGCCTAGCTCTACGCGCGGAGTTGGGTTATGCATGCGATGTTCTATTTGTTTTAAGTCACTCTCAGGTAGATTCATTTCATGACGCAGTGCAGCAAGAGCAAGTCTTGCATCTCCAACAATTCCTGAGGCCCAGATGTCGTCGCCGACTTTTGCGCCTGATCTGCGTATGGCTTTTCCCGAGGGAATACTACCGAATGCAGTAATGGAGATCGTCAGGGGGCCAGCAGTGGTGTCTCCGCCAATGAGTGGGCAGGAATACTGATTTGCAATGGCAAAAAGACCTTTGGAAAAAGCTTCAAGCCAGGCTGCATCTACTTTAGGTAAGGCGATGGATAAAGTGAATCCTATAGGCTTTGCTCCCATGGCTGCTAAGTCTGAAAGGTTGACTGCAAGGGCTTTGCGGCCTAGTAGCTCAGGATTAGCATTCATAAAAAAATGCCTGCCTGCGACCAGCATATCGCTCGTAATCGCAATTTCTTCTCCTGCAGCCGGCTTGAGAAGGGCACAATCATCACCAATGCCTAGAGCAATCATTTTCTGATCATTGGAGCGCATTGCATCTGCACCCGCTTTAAAAAAACGCTGGATGAGGTCAAATTCGCCAAGAGGGCTAGATTCAGAATGCATATCCTATTTTATGGCTCTTGGGGAGCTGGCGCTCGAGAGGAATAGAATTAGACTCTTGAATACGCCCTACCAAAGAGCACACTGATGAGTAAAGAAAACAATAAAGAGCAACAAATTGCAGCCCTAAGAGAGGCTGCTCTGCAGTATCACGAGTTTCCAACTCCAGGCAAGATTGAGATTGCTCCAACTAAGCAGCTGACCAATCAACGGGATTTAGCGCTTGCCTATACCCCAGGCGTTGCCTTTCCTTGCGAAGAGATTGTTAAAGATCCTGCTAATGCATTCAAATACACTGCCCGTGGAAATTTAGTTGGTGTGATTACCAATGGCACCGCCGTTCTCGGCTTGGGAAATATTGGACCGCTGGCAAGTAAGCCTGTGATGGAGGGTAAAGCTGTCCTTTTCAAAAAGTTTGCAGGTATTGATGTTTTCGATATTGAAGTAAATGAAAACGATCCCGATAAATTGGTAGAAATTATTGCTGCACTAGAGCCAACATTTGGTGGTATTAACTTAGAAGATATCAAAGCACCTGATTGTTTTATAGTCGAGCGCAAGTTACAAGCGCGCATGAAGATTCCGGTCTTCCATGATGATCAGCATGGTACTGCGATTGTGGTTGCAGCAGCCATCATCAATGGTCTGAAGGTGGTTGGCAAAGATGCGGCTAATGTAAAGCTGGTTACCTCTGGCGCTGGCGCGGCAGCATTGGCTTGCTTGGATTTATTGGTTGATCTTGGTATCCCCCGTAAAAATATTTGGGTAACCGATTTAGCTGGTGTTGCCTATAAAGGTCGCACAGAATTAATGGATCCGGAGAAGGAGCCGTTTTGCCAAGAGACGGAACTACGAACATTGGATCAGGCAATTGAAGGCGCTGACATTTTCTTGGGCCTATCGGCTGGCGGCGTATTAAAGCAAGAGATGGTAAAGAAGATGGCTCCTAAGCCACTGGTCTTTGCCTTAGCAAATCCAACTCCAGAAATTCTGCCTGAAGAGGTGAAGGCGGTGCGCCCGGATGCAGTGATGGCTACCGGCCGCACTGATTACCCTAATCAAGTAAATAACGTCTTGTGCTTCCCATTTATTTTCCGCGGCGCTTTAGATGTGGGCGCTACAACGATTACACGCGGCATGGAAGTGGCTGCCGTGAAGGCGGTTGCTGAGTTGGCGCAAGCAGAGCAGAGCGAAGTAGTGACCTCTGTGTATGGCATTGATAATTTGTCATTTGGCCCAGAGTACTTAATTCCAAAACCATTTGACCCACGTTTGATTACGGTCATTGCACCTGCTGTCGCAAAAGCGGCCATGGCGGATGGCGTGGCAACCCGCCCCATAAAAGATTTTGATGCCTATCGCAATCAGTTGCAGCAGTTTGTCTACCACTCTGGTACCTTGATGAAACCGCTCTTCAATATTGCGAAGCAGGCACCAGCAAATCAAAAACGCATTGTGTTTGCTGAGGGCGAAGATGAGCGCGTATTGCGTGCTGTACAAATCATTATTGATGAGGGTCTTGCTACCCCGATTTTAATTGGTCGCCCAGCCGTGATCGAACACCGAATTGAAAAATTTGGCTTGCGTATGAAGGCTGGCGATAACTTTGAAATCGTCAACCCGGAGAACGATTCGCGTTTCCGTGATTTTTGGCAAACCTATTTAGCTCTGACAGAGCGTAAGGGCGTTACAGAGTCTTTTGCAAAACTCGAGATGCGTCGTCGCAATAGTTTGATTGGCTCAGTCATGATTAGCAAGGGTATAGCGGACGGCATGATTTGTGGAACGATTGGCAATTCTGCTACGCATCTGAAATATATTGATGAGGTTGTGGGTCGTGAGCCAGGCGCAAATGTTTATGGTGCTATGTCGGGGTTGATTCTTCCGGGTCGCCAAGTATTCTTGGTGGATACGCATATTAATATTGATCCAACAGCACAAGAGTTGGCTGAGTTGACTTTGATGGCTGCAAGTGAAATGCGCAAACTTGGATTGATTCCAAAAGTCGCACTTCTTTCGCACTCGAACTTTGGGTCTAGTAATGCCCCTTCCGCTATCAAAATGCGCGAAGTATTGGCCTTAATTCAAAAAGCAGCGCCTGATTTAGAGGTGGATGGTGAAATGCATGGCGATACCGCCTTGGATGAAACTATTCGGGCGGGTGCGGTCACCTCATCCCCATTGAAGGGCAGCGCAAATCTCCTGGTTCTACCGAATATTGATGCCGCTAACATTTCTTACAACTTGTTAAAAACAGCAGCAGGCAACGGTATTGCTATTGGACCCTTGTTATTGGGTGTGGCTAAGCCAATCCATATTTTGACTCCAGCGGCTACCGTGCGCAGGATTGTGAATCTGACAACATTGGCGGTAGTAGAGGCCGCTAGTAACGCTAGAGGGATTGCCTAAGTCATTTAAATATATGTAAGTTAGTATTAACTTACATATATTTATCCTATATAAATCAATGGTTTATATAAAATGCACTGTATTTGGGCTTGATTTGATAGCGCGTTACGGGTAACCTAGCAAACATCATGAATAATCGTAATGACAACACCGACTTAGCCAGCTTCGAGGAGCATAGCCGGGCTGAAAGTTGGGACAGCAATGATCGATTAGAGACTGAATCATCTGCTGCCAATGTTTATGCCCAGGGCGGTTTATCTCGTTTACAAACCTATGCAGCAAATCAAGTTTCGGGGAAAAAAGTGACAGCTTCTTGGCGTGCCGCTTTGGCCGTTCGCGATGCCGGACCGCCGGCAATGTTGCGCAGTGTGCGCACTAATATCGTGCAATCAATTCGTGCTTTCCGTACTCCAGATTTACAGGAAGCGGCTACTGAACTCGGTCAACATTTCATTTATGCAAATTGCGCAAATGCGATGACTAAGGGCGAGGTGCTGGAGTCAATCGCAATCGCTTACTCATTTACAAAACAACAGGCCAAAAATTTTGACCCTTTGTTAGATGCATTGACTACAACAATTGACAAGACTGGTTCACAACCTGGATTTGTTGTAGTGCTTGAAGGTTTGCCTTGTACTCAGAAATTCGATAAAGAAGCCCGTGAAACTCTTTTAGATGTTTTCCGTGACGCTGTAGATTTTTGGGCTGAGCGTCGCACACCTTATAGGGTCTTCTACTCTTTTGCTTAATCGCTCAGGTAGCTTAAGCCCCTGGAATCGCCTCTATTTGAGGCGATTTTGCATTTCAGGATTCCAAATACTGTGAACAGTTGTAATGGCAACTGTTCCGGCTGTTTCGGTGCGTAATACGCGCTCCCCAAGTGAAACGATTTGGTAACCAGCCGCCTCTGCTTGAGCTTCCTCTTCTGGCGAGTGACCACCCTCCGGCCCAATCATGAGAACAATATCTTGTGGAGCACTTTTCATGAGAACTGAATACATGCTTTTAGTAGCATCCGGGCTTAAGAGTAGTTTTAATGTTGGCTTTGGGTTTGCCTTTAGATACGTTTCAAAAGTTTGGATGGGTTCTAGGGTAGTAAATACCGTGCGATCACATTGCTCGCATGCTGCTTGAATGATTCCTTCCCAATGCGCATGACGCTTTTGGGCGCGATCCTGATCGCTAGGGCGTGTGAGCTTAAGAATTGAGCGTTCACACTGCATGGGGGCAATGATTTGAGCTCCAGTTTCAACAGCCTTCTCCACGATCCAGTCCATTTTGTCGCCTCCAGCCAAGCCTTGGGCCAAAGTAATCGCATAAGGCGTCTCGCGGTGAGTATCGGTGCGGATATTGCTGAGCTGAACTTGCCCCGTTTTTCCGCTCAAAGAAAGGAGCTCAGCCTGGGCTACCCGACCCTTTCCATCAAATATAGGAAAGGATTCCCCGGCCTGGATGCGCCGAACACGCAAGTGATGGGCGACCTCAGTGGTGAGGGTTGTTGGCTTTTCGGATTCCCATGGCCCGGGAAGATAAAATTGAGGCATTACTGCAATATAGCCAATTTATTTTCCTCGAGACCAATTTTACGATGCCAAACCTTCAAATCCGCATGGCCAACGCAATTCGTGCTTTATCAATGGATGCCGTTCAACAAGCAAATTCAGGTCATCCTGGTATGCCAATGGGCATGGCAGATATTGCTGTTGGGCTTTGGAACGAACATTTAAAACATAATCCAACCGATCCTCATTGGATTGATCGCGATCGTTTTGTTTTATCCAATGGCCACGGTTCAATGTTGTTGTATTCACTCTTGCATCTTTCTGGTTATGACTTGCCAATTGCAGAGTTGAAGAACTTCCGCCAATTGCACAGCAAAACTCCAGGGCATCCCGAGTATGGAATAACGCCTGGTGTTGAAACGACTACTGGCCCACTTGGCCAAGGAGTTTCTAACGCAGTAGGTATGGCGCTTGCTGAAAAATTATTAGCAGAAGAATTTAATCGTCCTGGTCTGAATATCATCGATCACTACACCTATGTATTTTTGGGTGATGGTTGTTTGATGGAAGGCATTAGTCATGAAGTTTGTGCATTGGCTGGTACCTTAAAGCTCAATAAGTTGATTGCACTTTGGGATGACAATGGAATTTCGATTGACGGTAAAGTAGTTTCTTGGTTTAACGAAGATACGCCAAAGCGCTTTGAGGCATACCACTGGAATGTGATTCGCAATGTTGATGGTCATGATGCTGAAGCTGTATCGGCTGAGATTGCTAAAGCTAAAAAGAGCGATAAGCCCACCCTGATTTGCTGCAAGACCTCTATTGGCAAGGGTTCGCCCAATATGGCTGGCAGCGATAAAGTCCACGGTTCACCACTAGGTGCTGCTGAGATTGCAGAAACCCGAGTTGCTTTGAACTGGCCTTATGCACCGTTCGAAGTTCCAAAAGATATTTATGATGCTTGGGATTTTAAAAAGCGTGGTCAAGCGGCTGAGCATGAATGGAATAAAGAATTTCAGAAATATAAAACCAAATTTCCAGAACTCGCTTCTGAATTACAGCGTCGTATGCTAGGCGATTTATCAAAAGACTTTTCAAGCACACTGAATGCTTACTTAAAAACTTGCCAATCGAAAGCAGAAACAATCGCTACTCGTAAAGCTAGCCAAAATGCGATTGAAGCTTTAGCGCCTGCTTTGCCAGAATTTATTGGCGGCTCTGCTGATTTGACTGGTTCAAACTTAACTAATTGGTCTTCATGCAAACCAGTACGTGGTGATCAATGGGGAAATCATATTAATTATGGTGTGCGCGAATTTGGTATGAGCGCCATCATGAATGGTATCGCCTTACATGGCGGCTACATTCCCTTTGGCGGCACCTTCTTAACTTTCTCAGACTACAGTCGTAATGCAATTCGCATGGCTGCTTTGATGAAGTTGCGCAGTATTTTTGTTTTTACGCATGATTCTATTGGCCTTGGTGAAGATGGCCCAACCCACCAATCTGTAGAGCACGTTGCTAGCTTGCGATTAATCCCCAACCTGATGGTTTGGCGTCCCTGTGACACTACTGAGAGCGCTGTGGCTTGGGGTTCTGCCATTGAGCGTAAGAATGGCCCTAGTGCCTTAATCTTTAGTCGCCAGAACTGCCCATTTGTTTCTCGCAATGCTCAGCAAATTAAAGACATTGCACGCGGTGGCTATGTATTGCGTGACCCGCAATCTGGAAAGATCAATGCAGCCATCATCGCTACTGGCTCTGAAATAGCCCTCGCTTTACAAACGGCAGAACGTTTAGAAAAAGAGAGCGCAGGAAAAATTGGTATTCGAGTAGTTTCAATGCCATCGACTACGGTATTTGATCAGCAAGATGCTGCCTATAAAGCGAAGGTATTACCAGCCAAGATTCCACGCATTGCGATTGAAGCGGGCGTGAGTGATTTTTGGTGGAAGTATGATTGTGCAGCGGTACACGGTGTAGACACCTTTGGTGAGTCTGCACCTGCAGGTCAGTTGTATGAATATTTTGGTTTAACAGCAGATCAAATCGCAAAGACTGTAAAAAAATGTATCGCACAAAAATAATCATTCAGAATTTAAAATGAGTAAGGGGTAATAAATGACAATTCGTGTCGCAATTAATGGTTATGGACGTATCGGGCGTATGGTGTTGCGAGCCCTGTATGAAGATCAGGTCAATGGTAAGCCACGGCGTGATATCAAGATTGTCGCGATCAATGCGATGGGCGATATTGCTATCAATGCCCATCTTACCCAGTATGACTCAGCGCATGGCCGCTTTCCTGCAGAAGTATCGGTCGACGGTGATTGCATGGTTGTAAATGGCGATCGCATCAAAATGTTTTGTACTCGTAATCCTGCAGAAACCCCATGGGGTGAATTGGGCGTTGATTTGGTTTTAGAGTGCACTGGCAAATTCACCTCCAAAGAAAAAGCCATGATTCATATAGAGCAGGGTGCAAAGAAAGTATTGATCTCTGCTCCTGGTGAAAAAGATGTAGATGCAACCATTGTTTATGGCGTCAACCAAAATGTATTGAAGCCAACAGATGTGGTGGTATCCAATGCAAGCTGTACAACTAACTGTTTAGCTCCATTGGTAAAACCATTGCTCGAAAAAATTGGTATTGAGTCTGGTTTGATGACAACTATTCATGCATTTACGAATGATCAAGTATTAACTGATGTGTATCACAAGGATATGCGTCGTGCACGTTCTGCTGTGACCAGCATGATTCCAACCAAGACTGGCGCAGCAAAAGCAGTTGGTTTGGTATTGCCAGCATTAGCGGGCCGCTTTGATGGTTTTGCGATGCGGGTACCAGTGATTAATGTTTCTGTAGTTGACTTAACGTTTTCGGCAAGTCGTGCTACTAGTTTGGATGAGGTGAATTCCATTCTTAAGGCCGCTAGTGAGGGTGAGCTTAAGGGAATTTTGGGCTTCAATACCTTGCCTTTGGTTTCGATCGACTTTAACCATGATCCACGCCCAAGTATTTATGACGCATCCCAGACGCGCGTCTCTGCCGATGGGAAGCTGGTCAAAGTATTGGCTTGGTATGACAACGAGTGGGGTTATTCGGTACAAATGCTCAATGCAGCTGAGGCATTAATGGCTGTAAAGTAAGTAAAAGTACTTAAAAGTTGCTAACAGTAGCTAAAAAGTAGAAAAGACCTCAACATGAGGTCTTTTTTGATTGCCAAGTTGCTGAAAAGTGCTTATTTTTGCTTATTTCGACAGTTTTTCTTCTGACAATGACCATACATTGCTAAGGAATGTTCTTGGAGCTTAAATCCGAGATTTTTGGCGATATCTCGCTGCCTTTTCTCGATTGCTTCATCTACAAACTCTTCCACATGGCCGCAATCAAGACATACCAGGTGGTCGTGATGTTGACCCTCATTCAGCTCATAGATTGCTCTGCCATCACCCTTACTAGACTCAAAATGGCTGCGAAGTAGCAAGCCTGCCTGCTCAAATTGGGTAAGAACGCGATAGACCGTAGCTAGACCGATTTCTTGATCCTCTTTTGCCAGGGCCATAAAGACGTCCTCAGCGCTAAAGTGGGTGCCACCATTTTGATGAAAAAAATCCAGAATTTTCATGCGTGGACCGGTCGCCTTTAGGCCAATATTGCGCAAATCTGAAGGAGTAGGGTTTTGGTTCGTATTCATGGCTTTGGGAGCTAAAATCAATGTCTTAATGATACGGCCAGCCATGCAAAATTGCCTTGAACTTTTTAATCGTTTTTTGAACCCTCTTTTTGGGGGGATTTTCAGCCTTGCCCGACTGGGGCTCGCCGTTTTTACCATGACTGCTCTTTTGGGCCTTGCCGCTTGCACTTCAGCTGTTGACAATACTCAGCGGGCCTGGATGAATACAGTATTTAGGCCTTATGTTCCAGACGTTGTTCAGGGCAATTTCATTTCCAGCGAGCAGTACGCAAAGTTGCAATTAGGGATGAGTCGTGAGCAGGTACGTCAGATCTTAGGCACGCCTTTATTAGCCAGCTACTTTCATGCAAATCGTTGGGATTATGTTTTCGAATTTAAACGTTCTGGGCAGCGTATTGCTAAGGAACGTCATATCTCTGTATTTTTTGATGGCGATAAATTAGTCAGGTTTGAAGGTGATGCGCTGCCAACCGAAATTGAGTTGGTTGCTGAGATTGATAACTATGCCAAAACAAAGCGTTCCTTCTGGGATGTTATGACAGGGTCAAATAAGCCGCCAGTGACACCTCCGCTGCAGAAGCCGGAGCTATTGGTCGCAAGCCCAACAGACAACCTGCCTAAAGGCGCTGTTGTGCCGGCAGTACCTGCTAAAAGCAAGAGCTCATTTTGGGATTTATTTGGTTCCTCGAAGTCATCAGATGGTCAAGCTGTATCGCAACCTGAAACTTTAGGTCCTGGTGCACTGAATGTTCCGCCAGCCCCTGAGGCGAAGAAGTGAGAATTATTGTTGCATTGGTAGCCAAGTCAAACTGTACTTACCTTTAATTTGAAGTGATGAAATAAATGATGAAGATCGCAATTGCTGGAGCAAATGGCCGCATGGGAAAGATGTTGATTGAGGCCGTGCTAAATATCCCTGATGCCCAATTAGTTGGGGCGCTTGAGCACATATCATGTCCTCAGTTAGGTGAGGATGCTGGCGCATTCTTGGGTAAAAAAACAGGCGTGATGATTTCGGCTGACGTTGGCCAGGTTTTAGCAAACGCTCAATTTTTAATTGATTTCACTAGGCCCGAAGGTACGATGGTCCATTTAGCAGTTGCAGAGAAAACCGGTACCAAAATGATTATTGGTACAACGGGTTTGAATATTGAGCAAATTGCTAGCCTCAAAAAAGCATCTAATCAGTTGGCGATTGTGTTTGCTCCAAATATGAGTGTTGGAGTTAATGCCACATTCAAATTGCTTGAGATTGCAGCGAAGATGCTCAATCAAGGCTATGACATTGAAATTGTTGAAGCCCACCATCGCCATAAAGTGGACGCACCTTCAGGGACTGCGCTGAAGATGGGTGAGGTGATTGCTGAAGCTTTGGGTGAAAAGCTGGACGACGTCGCTGTATATGCTCGTGAAGGCCATACTGGTGAGCGTAAGGAAGGTTCAATTGGATTTGCAACGATACGTGGTGGCGATATTGTTGGTGATCATACGGTTCTGTTCGCTGGTGATGGCGAGCGTATTGAAATTAGCCACAAGTCTTCTAGCCGCCAATCCTATGCACAAGGTTCATTGCGCGCCGCACGTTTCTTGCAAACCCAAAATTCTGGCTTGTATGACATGCAAGATGTTCTGGGTTTGCGTAAATAGCATCTAGCATTCACCAATGACTAAAATTAGAAGAAAAGAGTTGTCTTGAATGAGTAAGGATTACGACTACCGCGCTATTGAAGCGGCAGCGCAGGCTGATTGGGAGAGTGCGCAAGTCTATCGAGTTTCTGAGAATGCGGTAGATCTGGCTGGTAAGAAAAAGCCAAAGTATTACGCTTGCTCTATGTTGCCTTATCCATCTGGCAAGTTGCATATGGGACACGTGCGCAACTACACCATCAATGATGTGATGGCTCGTCAGCTCCGCATGCAGGGCTATAACGTTTTAATGCCAATGGGCTGGGATGCTTTTGGTATGCCTGCTGAAAATGCGGCGATTCAGAATAAAGTACCTCCAGCAAAGTGGACCTACGACAATATTGCTTATATGAAAAAGCAAATGGCTGCGATGGGACTGGCCATTGATTGGTCGCGGGAAGTTGCCACATGTAATCCTGATTACTATCGATGGAACCAATGGCTTTTTCTGAAGATGTTAGAAAAAGGGATTGCTTACCGCAAGACACAAGTAGTAAATTGGGATCCCATCGATCAAACTGTTCTAGCAAATGAGCAGGTAATCGATGGCCGCGGTTGGCGTTCTGGCGCGTTGGTTGAGAAGCGCGAAATTCCTGGTTATTACTTCAATATCACTGCCTATGCAGAGCAATTGCTTTCTAGTTTGGATGGTTTAGGTTGGCCTGAGCGCGTCAAAACGATGCAACAAAATTGGATTGGTAAAAGTCGTGGCGTGCGTTTTGCGTTTAAGCATGAGATTGCTGATGACCATGGCAACTTTATACAAGATGGTCTGCTATACGTCTTCACAACTCGTGCTGATACCATCATGGGCGTCACCTTCTGCGCGGTTGCTGCAGAACATCCGTTGGCAACAAAAGCTGCCGCAAATAATTCAGCCCTCGCAGCTTTTATTGAGAAATGTAAAACAGGCAGTGTGATTGAAGCTGATCTAGCCACTCAAGAAAAAGAGGGGATGTTTACGGGTCTTTATGTCACACATCCTTTAACGGATGAGCCGGTACCTGTTTGGGTTGGTAATTATGTGTTGATGTCTTATGGCGATGGCGCTGTCATGGGTGTGCCTGCCCACGACGAGCGTGATTTTGCTTTTGCCCTGAAGTACGATTTGCCGATCAAGCAAGTTATTGCACTTAAGACCGAGTCGCCAATCTTTAATGCAAGTCGCTGGGAAGATTGGTATGCCCAAAAAGAAGGTGTGATTTGCTTTAATAGCGACAAGTATGACGGCCTCTCTCACGAAGAGGCGGTCAGCACAGTCGCTAAAGATTTAGAAAAGATGGGCATAGGTGAAATCAAGACCACCTACCGTTTGCGTGATTGGGGCATTTCTCGTCAGCGCTATTGGGGCACTCCAATTCCGATTATTCATTGTGGCGACGATGCAAATCCAGGCTGCGGTGCGGTTCCTGTTCCCGAATCTGATTTGCCAGTAGTGTTGCCTGAAGATTGTGTCCCAGATGGGAGTGGAAACCCATTAAATAAGCATGCAGATTTTCTGAATGTGAAGTGTCCGAAGTGCGGTAAGTCAGCACGTCGTGAGACTGACACGATGGATACCTTTGTAGATTCTTCTTGGTATTTCATGCGCTACACCGGCCCTAATGCCAAAACCATGGTGGATGAGCGCAATGAGTATTGGATGCCGATGGATCAATACATTGGCGGCATTGAGCATGCCATTTTGCATTTACTCTATGCGCGTTTCTGGACTAAGGTCATGCGCGACCTCAAGCTGATTACTTTTGATGAGCCTTTCCAGAATCTGTTGACGCAAGGCATGGTGCTGAACGAAACGTATTACTCTGAAGATGCTTCCGGTAAGAAAACTTGGCTCAATCCTTTGGATGTTGAATTAGATCTCGATGAAAAAGGTCGCCCTAAGGGCGCCAAGTTGAAAGGTGATGCATCAAATACTCCTGTGATTGTTGGCGGTGTTGAGAAGATGGCCAAAAGTAAAAACAATGGAGTAGATCCTCAGGCCTTGATTGATCAGTATGGTGCGGATACTGCCCGTTTATTTGTGATGTTTGCTGCGCCACCAGAGCAGCAGTTGGAGTGGTCTGGGGCTGGTGTTGATGGTGCTTCACGCTTCTTACGTCGTGTTTGGATGTATTCGAGTAGTCAGGCTGACGCCATTCGTAGCGCGCAAGATTCTGTTCCCAATCACTTGAGTGATGCTGAAAAAGAGTTGCGTCGTGAAGTGCATACTATTTTGAAGCAGGCTAACTTTGACTATCAACGTCGCCAATACAACACCGTAGTTTCTGCAGCGATGAAGATGCTCAACGCACTTGAGCCAATAAAGATAGGCCAAGATGCTGCTATTACCGCTCCAGTACTGCGTGAGTGCTTAAGTATCTTATTGAGAATTTTATATCCGGTAGTGCCGCATTTAACCCATATACTTTGGAAAGAAATGGGTTACGCCAAGACCTTTGGCCCTCTTCTGGATGCGCCCTGGCCTGCTGTAGATGAGGCTGCCTTAGTTCAAACAGAAATCACTTTGATGCTGCAAATTAATGGTAAGTTACGTGGCGATATTCGGGTTCCAGCAGATGCTGGGAAAGAGCAGATCGAAACTTTAGCATTGCAAAGTGAGCCTGCACTCAAGGCTCTCAATGGCGGCGAACCCAAGAAAGTGATTGTTGTCCCAGGTCGCTTAGTCAATATTGTGGCCTAACTAGAAAATAAATACATGAGCGCAAATCACATTCGACGTACATTAATTGGTTTAATAGTTACAGCACCCCTGAGTGGGCTGATTGCTTGTGGTTATCGCCTGCGTGGAATGGTTGATTTGCCCTTTAAAGCAATTGCGATTACAGGCAATCTCTCACCTCCATTGCGTGGCGATTTACAAACTGCCATTTTGACGGGTACGGATGTAAAAGTTGCAATTAATCCTAAAGACGCTGATTTAATTTTAGATGTAAGTAATGAAATTAATGGCCGAGAAATTTTGGCTTACAACTCTAACGGTCAGATTTCTGCATATCGCTTGACTATTCGCATTACCTTTAGAGTCTTCGATAATACTGGTGGAGAGATTGTTCCTGAAAGTGAGCTTTATATGACTAGGGATATGGACTTCTCGAATACTACCGTGTTGGCAACTGATGTTCAGCAGCAGCAGTTCTTTACATTAATGCGCAAGGATTTAGCGGTGCAGATTTTGCGTCGTATCTCTGCTGCGGCAAAAAACCCACAAGCAAGATCTTTCTAAAGATAGATAGAGAACTCGTATGGTCAAAGTTGATGCATTGCAAGCGCATCTCAAATCATTTAGTTCTGGCGCTGCTATGTTGCCACTCTATGTTTTTAGTGGTGATGAGCCTCTTTTGATGATGGAGGCAATGGATCAGCTCCGTTCAGCCGCCAAGAAAATGGGCTTTACTGATCGTGAGGTCATGGTGCAAGAGCGGGGATTTGATTGGAGCACTCTCATGAATGCGGGCCAAACGATGTCTTTGTTTGGCGACAAGCGCTGGGTAGAGCTCCGCATTCCAACTGGGAAGCCAGGCCGTGACGGAGCAGACGCTTTAAAACAATTTTCTGCACAAATCGCTTCTCAGCAAGATGGCGCAAATGGTCCTGATACGGTGGTTTGCATTGTGCTGCCAAGATTAGATGGAAAAACCAAAACCTCTGCTTGGTTTACTGCTTTAGATGATTCTGGGATGGCTATTCAGGTTGATACCTTAGATCGTAGCCATTTACCGCAATGGATTTCCGGCCGACTCAAGAAGCAAAGTCAAGAAGTCGAGGCTGGCCCTGAGGGTCAGCGAGCTCTGGAGTTTATTGCCGACCAGGTTGAAGGCAATTTAATCGCTGCACATCAAGAAATTTTGAAATTGGGTTTGTTATACCCTGTAGGTAAGCTAACTGAAGAGCAGATTCGCTCATCTATTTTGAAGGTGGCGCGCTATAACGTTTTTGAATTAACCGAAGCCATGCTAGCTGGCGATTTACCAAGGTTAAATCGTATGTTAGACGGCTTAAAAGGTGAGGGCGAGCCTTTGGTATTGATTTTGTGGAGCGTAACTGAAGAGCTTAGGCTACTATCTAAATTAAAGGCTGCGAGCGATGCTGGGGAGTCTGTTCAGCAGCTCATGCGAGCCAATCGGATTTGGGGCAATAAAGAGCGTTTATATCCGGCTGCTATTAGAAGAGTGCAACCCCTCAAGCTGCGCAGAGCAATGCAAGTTGCGGCAGGCTTGGACCGGCAGTCAAAAGGTCTGCATGCTGCGGAATTGCCGGCAGACCCATGGGATGGCTTACGTTTGCTTGGTAATTTATTGCGGTAATGGTTTAGAAAATTAGGAATATAGGTGTAGCGATGAGTTTGAATATTAAAGAGATGATGCAAGATATTGGCAAGCGGGCGCGTAGCGCATCGCAGGCGATGGCACGTGCTTCTGCTGAGCAAAAAAATCAAGCCCTCTTACATATTACTAAGCTTGTGCGTCAAAAAGCAGCCGAGATTCAGAAAGTGAATTTACAAGATGTAGAGCGCGCAAAAGCAAACGGACAAGATGCTGCATTTGTGGATCGCCTAACGATGACCCCAAAGACAATTGAAACCATGGCTTTAGGTCTTGAGCAAATTGTTTCGCTGGATGACCCGATTGGGAAAATTTCTGCTTTTCAAAAGCAAGCCTCTGGAATTGAGATTGGCCAAATGCGTGTTCCACTTGGTGTGATTGGCATCATCTACGAGTCACGCCCTAATGTCACGATTGATGCAGCAGCGCTTTGTCTGAAATCAGGTAATGCCGTGATCTTGCGTGGTGGTTCCGAGGCGATTGATTCCAATACTTTGTTAGCTCAAATTATTCAAGAGGGCTTGGCAGCAGCGAATCTGCCTAAAGATGCCGTTCAGGTTGTTACCACGATAGACAGGAGTGCTGTTGGTGAGATGATCACGATGACTCAATATATTGATGTGATCGTGCCACGGGGCGGCAAGAGTTTGATTGCGCGACTCATGGCTGAGGCACGTGTGCCAATGATTAAGCATTTAGATGGCATCTGCCATACCTATATTGATGCAGATGCAGACATTGCGATGGCAGTGAAGGTCTGCGATAACGCTAAGACGCAGCGCTATTCACCATGCAATGCGATGGAAACCCTTTTGGTTAACAAAGAGGTTGCACAAAAAGTGTTACCAACACTTTGCAAAATCTATCAAGACAAAGGCGTGGAATTAAGAGTGGATGGTTTGACTCGTAAAACGCTGGAGTCGAATGGTTTTCAGAATCTGGTAGATGCTACAGAAGAAGATTGGCACACAGAATACTTGGCTCCAATTCTATCTATTAAGACAGTCGCTAATATTGATGAGGCTATGAGTCATATCGAGCGCTATGGCAGCAAGCACACTGATGCAATTATTACTAACAACAAAGCTCAATCAGATCGTTTCTTGCGCGAAGTGGATAGTGCTAGCGTGATGGTGAATGCCAGCACTCGTTTTGCAGATGGCTTTGAGTATGGCCTGGGTGCAGAGATTGGTATTTCTAATGACAAGCTACATGCCCGCGGACCTGTTGGCTTAGAGGGTTTAACTTCCCTGAAATACATCGTCATGGGCCATGGCGAGATTCGTAGTTAAAAAATATGACAAACTCTTATCTCTGGATTAAAACTTTCCATATCGTCTTGATTACTTCATGGTTTGCAGGTCTATTTTATCTGCCACGTATCTTTGTAAATCTGGCTGATGAGAAAAACCCCGATACTTATGCCCGTCTCCTGGGAATGTCTGACCGCCTCTTTCGCTTTATGACTATCTTGGCTGTACCGGCCGTATTGCTTGGGGTAACGCTCTGGCTTTACTTTGGTGTTGGCGCGGGCGATGTTTGGATGCATGCCAAGTTATTTTTTGTTCTTTTAGTCATTGGCTATCACCACGCCTGTTATGGCATCCTCAAGAAGTTTCGCGCTGGTGTGAATACAAAGTCTGGCGTTTGGTATCGCTGGTTTAATGAAGTGCCTGTCATTCTGCTGGTGGTCATTGTTGCTTTAGTTCTTTTTAAACCCTAGGCATCCTCTTATTTTTTATTATCTTTTTAGACTGTTAGCCCCATGAGATTTTTTGTTGTTTGTCCAGGCGGTTTAGAAGTACCGCTTGCTCAGGAGCTCGCAGAGATTGCTCAGCGCCCCGAGTCCAAAGCGTTAGGGGTTTGGGTGATTGATCCAACCCCAACTAGTCCAACTGGTGGAATTGGGCTTGCCGCGCCGATTTCTGCGGCGATGGCTCTCAATTTACATTCCAGAATTGCTAGTCGTGTTTTGTTGCAGATGGCACAAGCGCCCTATAGGCAAGAAGAAGATCTTTACAAATTAGCTAGTGGCTTAGCTTGGGAAGATTGGTTTACTTCGCAGCAAACATTGCGCGTGGATGTGACCGCCCATCGATCCCCACTCAAGAGCTTAAACTTCGCCACTTTGAAGATTAAAGATGCCATCGTGGATCGTTTGCGAGATGTTACTGGTGATCGTCCTAGTATTGATACTGCCTTTCCGGATGTGCGAGTTCAGGCGCACTTAACTGCGACCCAAATAACGATTTACTTAGATACTTCTGGTGAGGCCCTTTTTAAGCGTGGTTGGCGCGATGAAAAAGGTGATGCTCCCCTGAAGGAAAATTTAGCTGCAGGTATTTTGTCGATCACTGGCTGGAAGCCAGGGCAGTCATTATTTGATCCGATGTGCGGTAGCGGTACTTTTTTGATCGAGGCTGCTCAGATGGCTCTATCTATCCCTCCTGGAGCGATTCGGGCAGGGATATATGGCGATGATGCTAAGCCCAGCAGACTAGCTTATCGCCCATTGATTACTTCTGCAAACGGCTTTGGCTTTCAGAGGCTTAAGCCCTTTAATGAAGCTGCTGAGCAAAAGCGTTGGGGTAATTTAAAAGAAGCTGCGCTGGCGCAAATGTTAGAAAAGCGTAAGCAATATCCAGACGTAGATTCCTTAAGAATCAGCGGTGGCGATATTAATGAAAAATTAGTCTCTATGTTCAAGGGTAATTGGCAGAGAGCACAGCTGCCAGAGCAACCGCTTGTCCGTCAGGTTGATGCTCTAGCAAGTAAGCCTCCAACAAATGCTCAAGAAGGTGTGATGTTGTTAAACCCACCTTATGGTGAGCGCCTTGTCATTAAAGGCGGCAGAGGGGGAGGTGGCCAGGATCATGATTCTCGTGATGTACGTGATGCTGAATATGGGGTTGAGCCAGAAAATCGCTTTGAGATGAATTTAGAGACAGGTCGTCAGAGTGCCAAGCGCTCTAGTCGTGAGTCTTTGAAGAAGCTTCAGGCAGAAGAAGAGCAGGATCCCAAGTTTGTCGAGTTCTTGCGCCAATTTGGCCAACACCTGAAAGATACTTTTGGTGGATGGAATGTTTTTGTATTGACTGCCGATATGGCCTTGCCTGGGCAGTTGCGTATTAAGGAGTCAAAGCGCACCCCATTATTTAATGGTCCTCTAGAGTGTCGTTTATTTAAGTTTGAGATGCATGCTAAGCGCCCTTCCTCCAGCGAAGGCTAAGCCCTTTAAAATAAAGCTACTATTAAAGAAATACATTAAGAAATAAAGCGGAGAGTAAGTAAATGGAATTTAAAACCTATATGTGTCTGATTTGTGGCTGGGTCTATGATGAAGCAGCTGGTCTACCTGACGAGGGTATTGCTCCAGGCACTCTCTGGAAAGATGTACCCTTGAACTGGGCTTGTCCAGAATGCGGTGCTCGTAAAGATGATTTTGAAATGATGGCGATTTAATTAGGAGTTGACTGTGGCAAAAGTGAATCAAAACGAAGTTTTATTTGAGCGTGCACAAAAGACAATTCCAGGAGGCGTGAACTCCCCAGTACGAGCTTTTCGTCAGGTGGGTGGTACACCCCGTTTTGTTACAAAAGCCAAGGGTCCCTATTTTTGGGATGCGGAGAATAAGCGTTATATCGATTTGATTATGTCTTGGGGCCCAATGATTGTTGGCCATGCAAATCCAGAGGTAGTCGAGGCGGTACAAAAAGCAGCAGAAACCAGTTTTAGTTATGGTGCCCCAACAGAGGGCGAAATTGAGTTAGCTGAGCGTATTTGCTCCATCATGCCTAGCCTTGAGCAAGTGCGCATGGTCTCGAGTGGCACAGAGGCAACAATGAGCGCCCTCCGTCTTGCACGTGGCTATACCGGGCGAGACTTAATTATTAAATTCGAAGGTTGTTATCACGGTCATGCAGATAGTCTTTTAGTAAAGGCTGGCTCTGGCTTACTAACCTTTGCTGACTCTACTCAAAACGCACCATCATCTGGCGGTGTTCCGCAAGATTTGGTCAAGCACACATTGGTATTACCCTATAACGATGTGGCTGCGATTGAGGAGGTCTTTAATAAGCAGGGTAATGAGATTGCAGCAGTGATCTTGGAGCCCATTGCAGGCAATATGAATTTAATTCAGCCTTCAAAAGAATTTTTATCAGCGATGCGCAATCTTACAAGTAAGCATGGCAGTGTTTTAATTTACGACGAAGTGATGACAGGTTTTAGGGTTGCTTTAGGTGGTGCCCAGTCTTTGCAAGGCATTACTCCTGACCTCACTTGCTTGGGCAAAGTTATGGGTGGCGGTATGCCTATGGCAGCTTTTGGTGGCAAAAAAGAAATCATGTCTAAGCTTGCACCTTTAGGTAGCGTCTACCAAGCGGGCACTTTATCCGGTAATCCAGTGGCTGTAGCAGCGGGCTTAAAGACTTTGGAGATTATTTCTCGGGAAGGTTTTTATGAATACCTGACTGGTCAAACTAAAAAGCTGATGACGGGCTTAAAGCAGGCCGCTGATAAGGCAGGTGTTCCGTTTGCAGTTGATAACGTGGGCGGTATGTTTGGTTTCTACTTTGCTAATCAGGTGCCGACTTCTTTCGAGGCAGTGACTAAAACTGATATTGAGGCGTTTAAGAAATTCTTTCATTTAATGCTGGATGAAGGCGTGTATCTTGCCCCATCTGCCTATGAGGCTGGCTTTACTTCGATTGCGCATGACGATGAAGTAGTCAATGCCATCATTGCAGCAGCAGAGAGCTCATTTAAGAAGCTCTAAGCTAGGCTGCGATTACATTCTGAGTGGATGGTCGTAGCCATCCACCTGAATAAGCTCAAGGCTTTTTGAGTCTTTATTAGAGTTGGCAATTTCCAGGGCAGTGAGTTTTCCACCCCAGACACAACCAGTATCTAGTCCAATCACATTGCTTCGTCGCAGAAGACCCAATGTAGACCAATGACCAAAGTAAATGAGGGTGTCTGTGGTTTTACGCTTAGGCACATTAAACCAAGGGATGTAACCATTGGGACCATTCTCTAAACCTTCTTTACTTTCAAATTCCATCTGTCCGCTGGGGGTGCAAAAGCGCATACGGGTGAGTGCATTGGTAATAAGCCGCAAACGCTCATAACCCTTTAGTGAGTTACTCCACTTATTGGGAGTATTGCCGTACATATTAGCCAAGAAATCCTTATAGGATTTGCTACGCAGGGCCTTCTCAACTTCTTGTGCGCATTCAATGGTTTGCTGTAGGTCCCATTGTGGGAGAACGCCGGCATGCACTGTTAATACCTTGCCATTAGTCAGTGCCATGGGTCTTTTACGAATCCAATTGATGAGTTCTTTCCGATCAGGCGCTTTTAGAATTGCATCAACCGTATCTAAACCCTTAGTATTGCGCAGTCCAGCATCAATTGCTAAGAGATGAAGATCATGATTACCAAGAATACATTCAGCGCGACCAGATTCTTGTAGAGATTTAAGTTGCCTTAGGGCGCCAAGGGAATCAGGACCACGGTTCACTAAATCACCTAAAAAAATCAGATTAGATTTTTTGGGAAGTTTTTTGACGAGGGCTTTGAGAGAAGGACCGCATCCTTGGACATCCCCCACAGCATAGATTTTGCTCATACCCTATCTTAGCGGAAAAGAAGCTACCGAACCTTTTACTCGCTGACTTTTTTGACTACGCTATAGCGCACCAAAGTTTTCTTGCGTGCCTCATCATGATCAACAACAGGCAAAGCATAGTCTCTACCTAAGACTACGCCGGCAGCTTCAAGTTCAATATGTCCCGCTTTCCAGGGCGCATGAATCGATTTCTTGGAGAGCTTTTCAAGTTGAGGCAGATAGCGCCGAATAAATTTTCCCTCAGAATCAAACTTCTCTGATTGGGTGATGGGATTAAAGATGCGGAAATAGGGCTGGGCATCACAGCCTGAGGAGGAGGCCCATTGCCAACCACCATTATTGGATGAGAGTTCAAAGTCATTGAGGTGTTCAGCGAAATAGGCCTCACCCCAGCGCCAGTCAATACCCAAATCCTTTGTGAGAAAGCTAGCTACAACCATGCGTAGACGATTATGCATATAGCCACTCTGATTGAGTTGATGCATGGCCGCATCGACAAGCGGATAACCGGTTTTACCTTCGCACCAAGCTGCAAAGAGTTTTTTTGCATGAGCGCCACTTTCCCAAGTGATGTTGTCGTAGTCTGGTTTGAATGAGGCTCCTTTTGCAAGTCTTGGATGGTTAGCCAAAATCATGAAATAAAAATCACGCCAAATCAGCTCACTTAACCAAATCGTGGCACCCATGCTTCCGGCCAGCATGCGACGATGTGCTTCGCGAACCAGACCTCTAATAGAAAGCATGCCAAAGCGTAAATGCGTCGATAAATAACTCACACCTTTAATAGCAGGAAAGTCTCTACCGATTTGGTATTGATCAATGCGGGAAAGAAAGTCTTCCAAAAATGCTTGTCCACCCTCAGAGCCTGGCGGCAAATAGGCTTCAATACCAGTGGCACAAAAGCCCATCGATTCTAAAGAGGGAAGGGGAGTATCTAGCTTTTTGGGAATGGGAGCAAATTGACCGGCTTTAGGCTTGCATTCATGAGCAGCTAAATCTTTTTCTTGCAGCGTTTTGAGCCAATTGTTTTTATAGGGCGTAAAGATCGAGAAAACAGTATTGGAGTTGGTAAGGATTTCTCTCTTCTCAAAAATCACTTGATCTTTAAATTCTGCAAACTGAATATTGAGTTTCTCCAGTGCTCCTTTGACAGACTCATCACGTGCTACAGCTGATGGCTCATAGTCGTGATTGGTAAAGACAGCGTCAACGCCCAATTCTTTAGCAATCTGGGGAATACATTCAAGGGGCTTACCAAAGCGAACAATAAGACCTCCACCCATGGCGCGCAGCTCTTCATCAATTTGCTTTAGACCTTGCCAAATAAAATCAACACGGCGCTCGTGTTTTAAGCCTTTGGCATCTAATTCCCCCTGAATAAGCGGTTTTAGAATATCGGTATCAAAAATGAAGGTGAGCCAGACCTGTTTAGCCTCTTTTAGGGCGTGGGAAAGTGCAGCATTGTCATAAAGACGAAGGTCACGACGGAGCCAGACTAGAGCTTTTTGCATAGCCCCTATATTAGGGCTAATTTGAGTGTGCTGCTGAAGGGAAGATATCCAGACGGGTTAAGATCAATGCTAACCATGGATACGATCTTTTTTATTCTCTCGAAGGTAGTGCAGTTTTGCATTGAACCGCTCAACTGGGTCATTATTTTCGTCTGTCTAAGCTTGCTCTTTTTGGGCTTAAGAAAACCGCATCTTTGTAAACGGTTTTTAGTATTAGCAGTTCTGGATTTACTCATTGTCGGATGGTTGCCTGCTTCCGAGGTTTTTCTGAGACCGCTTGAGGATTTTGTTCCTAAGATAGATATTGGCAAATTAACGGCAGATCAGGTTGGCGGCATCATTATTTTGGGCGGGGCAATAGAAGGCGGAAAAATTGCGGTAGATCGCGGCGAGATTTCGATTTACTCTTCAGCCGAAAGGGTTACTAAGGCTTTTGAGCTCATCCGAAAGTATCCTAACTTGCCTTTCATCTTTAGTGGGTTCTCGGGGCGTATTACACCAAGTGGTATATCCGAAGCTGACGCATTTAAGCAGCTCATTCAAGAGCAAGGCTTGGCAGATAGAGCTGGACATTACGAAAACCAGTCACGCAATACCTATGAGAATGTGGTTTTCATGAAACCCATGATTGCTCAGATTGAGCAAGGAAAGACTGGAAAACCCTGGCTTTTAATTACCTCCGCAAGTCATATGTATCGATCGGTGAAGATTTTTCAAAAGCAGGGGGTAGAGATTATTCCCGTTCTCGTAGATTACCAAACGGCTAATAGTCTTCATTGGACAGCATTTGATTTAGTGGATGGGGCGCAAAACTGGAATAAGCTGATTCACGAAATAATTGGTCTTTTTGCCTACTGGATTACTGGAAAAATCTAGATATTCTGTAAAATAAACCCATATGACCTCGGCTAAAAAAGCACCCCCTGCTTCAGATCTAGCATCTGTGCCAGAGTCTTCAATTTCTTTTTCAGCCAGTCATTTGGCAAATCAATTTTTAATTGCCATGCCCGGCATGGTCGATCCTAATTTTGCGAGATCGGTGATCTATCTCTTTGAGCATACCGAGAGAGGTGCAATGGGTTTGGTTGTGAATCGACCAACTGAATTAGATCTAGCAACCCTATTTGACAAGATTGAACTGAAATTAGAAATTGCTCCCTTATTGGAGCAGCCAGTGTATTTCGGTGGCCCGGTTCAAGTGGAGCGTGGTTTTGTCTTGCATGAACCCATCCCCAACCCATCCTATAGTTCTTCATTGATTATTCCCGGCGGCTTAACGATGACTACTTCTAAGGATGTTTTAGAGGCTCTAGCCATTGGAAATGGCCCACGTAAGTTTCTGATGACTTTAGGCTATGCCGGCTGGAGTGCGGGTCAGCTTGAAGAAGAGATCACCTTAAATGGCTGGATGAATGTGCCTCTTTCACGCCAACAAATGATTGATATTATTTTTGATACCCCCTCGAGTCAGCGCTACGAAAAGGCAATGAGTCATTTGGGCTTTGATCCTTCACACTTATCTGGAGAGGCAGGGCATGCTTGACTCGATCAAGAAGCCGATGACGATACTGGCTTTTGATTATGGAACGCGTCGGGTTGGTGTGGCAGTAGGAAATACAGAGACAAAGGCAAGCCAGGCATTAAAGATTATTGCCGCTCCAAATGCAGATGGACTATTTCGAGAAATTGAGAGCCTTTTAAAAGAGTGGCAGCCAGATCAGGTTGTTGTGGGGCTTCCCACTCACCCTGATGGTGCTGAGCATGAGATGACTATCAAGGCACGGCGTTTTGGCAATCAGATTCAAGGGCGCTTCAATTTACCCGTAGCTTGGGTTGATGAGCGCTATACATCGGCAGTTTTGGAGGCTGACCCTCAGATGTACGACAATCTAGATGCGCATTCTGCCGCGCTCATTTTGGAGCAATATTTTGCAGAATATTTATAAGCACCGGAATAAAAAAATGAATGCTGAATCCTTATACAAAAAATTATTAGAAAATTTGCATAGCAAGTTGAAAAGTGGAACTTTTGAGCTGGCTGGCTTGGCTATGGGTGGCGCATGGATTGCGGAGCGTTTAGCCGAAGATTTAAAGCTACCTCACTTTGGTGTGATTAACGTCGCCTTTCATCGGGATGATTACGCAGAAAAAGGAATGACTGCATTGAGAACGGCAAGCACGATGTCCACTCAATTACCTTTTGATGTGAACGGGGCAAACATTATTCTGATTGATGATGTCTTGCTTACAGGTAGAACCGTGAGAGCAGCTCTGAATGAATTATTTGATTTTGGTAGGCCGGCGCAAGTTGAGTTAATGGTCTTGGCCGATCGGGGCAAGCGGGAATTGCCAATCACTGCAAATTTTGTAGGGGAAGTCATCCAAGTTCCAGATCAGCAAATTTTAGTATTAGAAAAAGATGCGACTGGCAAGTTCAGCTTTGTCCTTGAGGAGCGTGAATCATGAATCCCGTAAATCAATTTAATACAGCTGGCGAGTTAACCCATCTTCTGACCCTAGAGGGCCTACCCAAAGAGCAAATTCTGCATATTCTGGATACTGCTAAGCAGTTTGTCAGCGTTACTGATCCTTCTAGAGAAGTTCGCAAAGTGCCTTTACTGCGGGGTAAGAGTGTCTTCAATCTTTTCTTTGAGAACTCTACACGTACAAGAACTACTTTTGAGATTGCGGCAAAACGTTTATCTGCTGATGTCATTAACTTAGATATTTCCACTTCTTCAACCGCTAAAGGCGAAAGTCTGCTCGATACGATTGATAACCTAGTCGCGATGCAAGCAGATATTTTTGTAGTGCGCCATAGCGTCTCTAAAGCGCCAATTGAAATTGCAAATCACGTACCATCTCATGTGCACGTGGTGAACGCGGGAGATGGTAGCAACCAACACCCTACCCAAGGCCTTCTGGATATGTATACGATGCGTCACTTCAAGCAGAATTTCAAAGGCTTAAAGGTTGCGATTGTTGGCGATATTGTTCATAGCCGTGTAGCTAAATCTAATATTCACGCACTGACCACATTGGGCTGCGAGGAGATTCGCGCTATTGGCCCTGAAAGCCTGCTACCAAGCAATCTAGATATGTTGGGTGTCAAGATTTATCACAGCATGGAAGAGGGTCTGAAGGATGTCGATGTGGTGATGACATTACGTATTCAGAAGGAGCGTATGGAAGCTGGGCAAGTACCCGAAGGAGATGCCTTCTTCAAGCAATATGGTTTAACGCCTGCGCGCTTGGCCTTGGCCAAACCAGATGCGATTGTGATGCATCCTGGACCAATGAATCGTGGAGTTGAAATTGATTCAGCCGTAGCTGATGGACTTCAATCTGTTATTTTGAACCAAGTAACCTTTGGTATTGCTGTGCGTATGGCTGTGATGTCAATTGTTGCCGGTAACTAGGGATTTGATAGCCGCTTCAATTTGATTATCAAAGTAAACATGACTATCTAGTATGGCCTCATCTTGAGTCGCAGCACTTGAGTTAGCAAGGTTGTTGCTAATAACTACATTAAATTGACACAGATTACTCAGGCCAAACATCTGTGCCCATGAGTTATTTCTGTAGGGGTTAATTTCTAAAACTCGGACGCTAGAGTCCAAGAACAGCAAGTTGAAAACACCGGCACCGACCATATAGGTAAAAGTTTCTGCTTTGGCCAGGGTGTCTAGATAATCTCTAAAGCTCAATTTCGATAAGAAAACTTGCTCGATATTATTTGCTTGCAAAAATTGCTGATCAATATCGAGGAGATTTTTACGGCTTAACTCATTTCTGCCATAGATTAAATTCTTATTGCGAGCTTCGACAATATGATGTTTTGTAAAGCAGGTATTTTTTATTTCTCGGCAGATATTTAAATACTCAGGATATATTTTTAGATCTCTTCCCTCGGGCGTAATGATGAGATTAGAGAATGAATAGGCGGTGTTGTAGTCTAAAAAGATCAAATCTTGAGGATCAATAACAGACTCAAGAAAATCCCTTTGAAAGTGGTCCCCTTTGATAGAGACACATACACGTTTCTTATTTTTTCTCCACTCTACATAAAAGGGAAAGAAAACATCATGAAAAAAATGGGCGATATTATTGGTATGAATTAGTAGTAAATAAAATTCTTCCCCATGAAGTTCTTGGGTATTTAGCTTAAATGGGAATGTAATCCAGCGCCTAATGAATTGGATTCGGTCATGTTTGACGGTAATAGCGTGCTTGCTGAATAACTGATTCTGATAGAGAAGGTAGCTTTCATTCGCCGATAGACGAAACGACAGCTTTTTAATGAATTCTTGAATTTTATTCATACCTAATCTTTATATAATCTACCTACGCGCGACCACTATAATTTATTAATACCAGTTTAACGATCATTTTAAGTATTCACCATTTCTATAGTATTTAGCTTTATTCCACAGAAGGAAGTTGATTGAAATCCGTGTCGATCCAGAATCAGAAAAATTGGCTTTTGCTATCGCACGCTTTCAATATGGATGGTCGTGCTGCTAGTTTGACGATTACCGATAAAATCCCCTATTTTTTAGAGGCGGGCATCCAGCCTATCGTCTTGAGCGCCATTACCGGCTTGAAGGACCAGCGCTTTCAGCATGAGCAGTTCTTAGCTTGGGGTCCTGCAGCATTCCGTTTTGATTTTCGTCATTGGATTGCAAATAAGTATGGCCGTGGCTTTATTTATAAGTTACTCACGCGCACTGTATCTATTTTGTTAGCACCCTTAATCGCTATTGAAAAACTACTCCTGGGCTACTCGAGTCAATGGTCTTGGGCAATCCCAGCATTTATTCGTGGTTATATTCTGATCCGTCGGGGCAAGGTGGATGTCATCTATTCCATTGGCAGCGCATGGTCGGCGCATTTGGCTGGTGTGTGGTTGAAGAAAGCCACCGGCCTGCCACTGATATCTGAAGTACATGATCCCTTGGTGATTCGCAAAGATCAAAATGATCAAGGTTTTGAGAAGCCAAAAAATCGGGATGCGCGCTTTCGCCACTACTTAGAGGCCCAGCTGTGTAAGTATTCCGATTATGTATGGTGGTTTACTCAGGGCGCTTTGCATTACGCTAAAGTTCGCAATCCTAATTTAAATACTCCCGGTAATGCTCTTGGATTTGTAGTGATACCTGGCGCTAATCCGCCAGGAACAATCGACAAAGCAGATACCCATCAATACAGTGAGCATTTAAACCTTTGCCATTTTGGTTCTTTAGCTAATGACCGCTCACTTTCCATGATTTTGAAGGCGGCACATAGTCTATTTGATAAATATCCAGAGGCTAGGAAACATCTTCGTGTTCATGCCTATGGTGCGCCCTTAGACTCTTTATCTCATGATGCGATCAAGCAGTATGGCTACTCAGATATTTTATTGGCTCATGGAAGGTTAGAGCGCGATCCCGTATCCAGAATGTCTGGTCGTGAACAGGTTGCGCAAAAGATGCAGGAGGCGGATGTATTGATTCTCTTGCATGGTAATGATGAGTGGTGTGCCGAGTACATCCCATCAAAATTCTATGACTACTTATGGTCTGGTCGTCCAATCTGGGGTATCACCCACCGCAATCCACAGCTAGATCAAATGCTGTTAGATCGCAAGTCTTATTTGAGTGCTGATGGCGATGAGCCTGGCATTGCGATGGCGCTTGAGCGGATCTGGTTGGATTGGCAGCAAAAGCAATTAATTAAGCCGGTCTGGGAGCCGATTGGTGTAGATCAAGCGGTTAGCAGTATCCTGTCACATATTGCTTCATAGAAGGCCGCATCTTGAAAGATCTCGTTCTTTACTGCAAATCTTATCGTAAAGATTTCTTGCGCTTAAAGCGCTTGCTCAAATCTATCTCGCAGCACAATATCGATCAAATTCCTTTTTATATTTCAACTCCGACTGCAGATCGAGAATTGCTCATTGAGCTCGTTGGCTCTCAGGGTTATGAATGGGTTTCTGATGAGTCGATTATTGATGCCAACCCGCTGGTACCTAGCGGTATTGCAAATACAAAATCTGGCGGACTAGCCCAGCAAGTTGTTAAGTCTGAATTTTGGCGTTTGGGTTTGTGTGCTAACTATGTTTGTCTTGATTCGGACTGTATTTTTATCAAAGACTTTCATGGCGCAGATTTCTTGGCGGATGATGGAAATCCTTATACGGTGATTTATCAGAATAAGGAATATTTTCAGCTAGCAATTGATCGCGGCTATAGCAAGGCACCCGCACACCTCAAAGCAGAAGGTGATCGCGTAAAGGCTTTGTTTGGGCGCCAAGGGCCGAACTACTATTGCCCTTGCCCACCATTTATATGGTCTGCTGCGGTATGGAAATCATTGGATGAGCAATACCTTAAACCAAGAGGGCAGACTTTCTGGGATCTATGTACTCCAGAGCATCCAGAAACCTTACTGTATTTAGAGGCCTTATTAAACTTTAAGGCCATCCCTCTGTACCCGATTGAGCAGCTCTTCCGAATTTACTACTACGACTGGCACTACTATCTCTTGCGAAGACTGGGTGAAGCTCCTGACAAGTTGAAAGATAACTATTTAGGTTTGATTTATCAATCTAGCTGGGACTTAGGCTTGGACTATGGGGGAAGCCAGAAGTCGATCTTTTCAAGAGCCTTGAAAAAACTCAAACGATTTGCTCGTTACCTGCAAAGCTTTATCTAATGAAAAATACACCGTTAGTTAGCGTGCTCATGCCCGCCTATAACTCGGAGCTATATATTGCGGAGGCTATTCAGAGCATTCTGAATCAGACATATCAGAATATTGAACTGATCATTTTTGATGATGGTTCTTCTGACAAAACAAGACAGGTAATTGAAGGTTTTACAGATTCACGCATTATTAAAATACTCTCCGATCAGAATTACGGCGTAGTACGAGCTCGCAATGAGATGATTGATAGGGCTAGTGGTCAGTACATTGCCTTAATGGATGCAGATGACATTGCAGATCCATCGCGCCTTGAGAAGCAGATCAGTATTCTTGAGAGCGAGCAGTATGATCTTTGCGGTAGCGCCCAGTGGGTATTAGATGAGGGTACTGGCCAGATCAAAAAATCAAAAGATAAGTTTTCAGATGCAGATCTTCGGGCGCTTTTATCTGTTTATTGCGGTTTATGTAACTCCGCTATGACAGGTAAGGCAGAAATCTTTAAACGTTTTAAATATGACACTTCAATTTTGACTTCTGAGGACTATTATCTTTGGGTGCAAATGGCTGCAGCCGGATCTCGCTTCTTAAATCTTCCCGAGCGTTTAATTACTTATCGTCGTTATCCTGCCCAGACTAGCTCTGTCCATTTGGAAAAATTCAAGCTAACCACGATTGAAGTACAAAAAAAGTATCTCGAGCTATTAGGAATCAATCCTGATTTCTATCCACGCCATCTTCCCTTTAAGCAAAGGTTGGTTAACGGTATTGGACTCTTGCGAGAACTCAATCGAAGATTTCCTAGAGTATCACTGAAGGCGAATACTGAGATCTATGCAAGATTTCAGTATCGAAGAAATGGTATCTACACGCCATTTACTCGTCTCGAGCGCCTTTTGGTTGCCCTGTGGGCAAGCTTGCTAGTTTCTTAACGCAGGTTTAGCTTGATGTGGCTGGCAATAGTTTGTTGATCGATATCGCCTATAGAGCTGGGCAATTCAAGTAATTTATTGGTGCCCCTATAGGAGTGCCACATCTGTGGCATGAGTTTTACCTGATCGCCCAACATCCCTGCAAGATGACTCATGCCACTTTTAGATCCTATTAAGACATCTGCATGAAGTAGGTGATGAAAGGTGCCCATGAAATCGCTATCAATATGCTCATGGACTTCATACCCCGTGTTCTGAAAGCGCTCTTTCCAGGAGAATGGCGCCCCAGTTTCAGAATGGTACCGGCCATCTTTACCTTCGCTATAAATATGAATCGCTACTGAACGTGGCGAATGACTCAAAATCGTATTGAGTATTTCTAGGTACCAAGCGTCGGGTAGCATTCTGGAAGAGAGGTCTGAGAATTGTCTGCCCGGAAGAAGATCGCCCCTTCTAATATGAACCGCAATGTTGATCTTCTTTGGATCAAATATCAAGGGAATTGGAAGATGTTCGCGGGCTTGTGTGTAGGCCTTGATAAACCAGTCACGGCTTGGGCCATATTCGTAATCACCAAATCGATTATTGCTAATCTTAAAGGCAATATCTGGGCCTGGATGCTGCTGAATAAATGCATCCACTGCCTTATAGATTTCATCATCGACTTGATCATTCGTCGGAATGTGAATTTCAAATTCGGGCAGCTCAATGACTTTCACGTCACCCTTTTTAATCTTTTGCTCAAGATCCTCTCGGCTAGTGAGAATCCTTTTGGGATCCAGCATCCGATTTAAGTCATCCCCAATATTATGGGTTTCGTTCGCACATCTACCTCTTAATTTACGTAGGGATTGCTTTAAATTCCATCTAAAGGACTGCTTATGTGATTTTTGAAGTTGCTTTTCTGAATACGCAAATTGCAAATTGTTTCTGGCAGCAATTTTGATGGCACGATTCATGATTCCCATCGAGTGCCCAATCCCCGCATCAGGATTGTCATAGTCAATTAAAAACCGATTATTCATCGTTGCAGATCTTGAAGAACTTTATTGACAATGGTTGATGCATAGCTACTTGTGTCAAATTCAATTGCCTTAGGACTCGCAAGGAATTTCTGTATATTGTCCTGGTATTGCTGGTATTGATCGGCATCGATAGTTAAAAGAAATTGGTGTACTTCGCCCGTACTCTTAAAATTTCGTCTATCGATATAGCATGTGCTGGGAATATGTTCTTCAATAGTATGGGATCCCCAGTAGACAGGAACACAGCCATTCAGTAGGCAATCAAATATTTTTTCGCTAATGTAGTCCGGTAGATTGGCCACGTTCTCATAGCAATAGGCAAACTTTGCTTTTTGATACACGCTCCCTTTATCTTCAATTTCACCAACATAGCTTGGGAAAGGTTTGTATCTAAAAATTTGGGATGCCATACGTTTTAAGCGTCGAGTGATTTTTTCAGTGGAAGTGAAAGCGGGTTCGGGCTTACTCCAGCCCAATCCATACAATGAGAAATACTCAGGAGCATTTCTTTCGTACCAGCGAATGACATTGATGCGCTCTTTATATAAATCATCATCCATGGGCTTAGGAAATGCCTTATTAGCATTAATAAGACATGCAAATATAGGGCGATCTTTGAAGGCCGGCGTCGGCTTTATTTGAATCTGATTTGGGATGAATAAGCCAATAGCATTTGGAAGATGTAGTAAGTCTTTATTCCAGGTAAAGACGCCATCAAAAGTACTTAGATATGCCTCATTCCTATTGAGGGGGCAAATATATGGGTTTTCAGTGGCTATCAGGTATTTTGGACTTGGAATATGGTCTATTGCTTGCCCATCGTGCAAAATACTAAAAGCAATTTCTCGACCTTGGTTGATATCAGGATTATTGAGCTCAATACCGTGTTTTAGAAATTCAGATCTGAGTAATCGGTTGGTAAAAGTTGGGTTGTAGGTATGATGTCTATCAATTTCCTCAAAAGAGGCATTTTTCACTCTATCTTGTTGATAGTAATTAGCAAATAACATTATTTATATGGCTCTATTTAAATCTCAGAAGTTAGCGCGGAAATCGATTGTAGATTCCAAAATACTGCTGGCTGGTCCAGTTAGAAATGTAGCGCACACGATTCAGAATGAGGTTGAAACCCTAGTAGCAAGTCTTGGCAACTTTAAAGAGATTTATTGCTTTGTGGTTGAGAGCGATTCTAGTGATGATACCCTGAAAAAATTAGAAGAACTACAGGGTGTCATTAGAAACTTTTCTTATGTGAGTGCGGGTAATTTGAGTGAAAAGTACCGCCGGCGTACCGATAGAATTGCCCTGTGTAGAAATCTCATTATTGATGAGGTTGCAAAAAATCCGCTTTTTGCAGATATTGACTATATTGCCATGGCTGATTTAGATGGTATGAATGGCTTGGTTACCCCGGCAAAGATTGCACAATGCTGGGAGGTAGATGAGCCCTGGGATGTCATTACCGCTAATCAGCTGGGCGAATATTACGATATCTGGGGATTAAGCCATCCCCATTGGAATCCAATAGATTGTTGGGAGCAAAAGCGCCAACTAGAAAATATTCTCGGTAATGATATGGCTCAAGATATTGCGGTGACCTGTAAGCAATCTCCAATAGATCCACGAGCAGACCTGATAGAAGTAGACTCAGCTTTTGGCGGCCTGGGTATTTATAGGCGCGAGGCTTTTCTGGCAGGTCGATATGCTGGGACAGATGATTTAGCTGGTGGCATTGATGTGGCTGATCACACGCCATATCACAGAGAGTTACGCCAAAAAGGCTTTCGTATTTTTATCAACCCCGCCTTAATTAATTGCGATAAGTCTACGCGCGATATTGCCGAAGGTGCTCCCATACCCAAGGCTAGCGGCGCATTAAAATTAGTAAAGAAACTAGGAATTTTATTATTTGGTAAGAAGCGATTTAATAAGTATCTGCAAATGATGCAGACTCCTTAATCGCATATTTGGTAGATCAACGACATGATATTAGTAACAGGCGGTGCTGGATTTATTGGCGGTAACTTCGTACTAGATTGGTTAGCCGATTCTAGCGAAGGCATTGTTAATTTGGATAAGTTAACGTATGCCGGAAATTTAGCTACCCTGGACTCTTTAAAAAATGATCCGCGTCATATTTTTGTTCATGGCGATATTGGTGATAAAGAGTTAGTTACTAAATTATTAAAAGAGTATCAACCGCGCGCCATCGTCAATTTTGCTGCTGAGAGCCATGTAGATCGCTCGATTCATGGGCCGGCCGAGTTTGTACAAACCAATATTATGGGTACATTTAATTTATTAGAGTGTGCTCGTGAATATTGGAATAGTCTTGAGGATGTTGCTCAAGAAAAATTTCGCTTTCATCATGTTTCAACTGATGAGGTCTATGGTTCTCTATCTGCAAGCGATCCTGCATTTACTGAAACCAACCCTTATGAGCCTAATAGCCCATACTCTGCCTCCAAGGCAGCCTCTGATCACCTAGTTCGCGCCTGGTTTCATACCTACGAGTTTCCAGTAGTCACAACCAATTGCTCTAATAATTACGGCCCTTACCACTTTCCTGAGAAATTAATTCCCTTAGTCATTCTCAATGCTTTAAATGGCAAGCCTTTACCTATCTATGGCGATGGTCAGCAGATTCGCGACTGGCTCTATGTAGGCGATCATTGCTCTGCAATTCGTGAAGTATTGGCCAAGGGAAAATTAGGTGAGACCTATAACATTGGCGGCTGGAATGAAAAAGCCAATATTGATGTTGTGAAAACGATTTGCCGCATTCTCGATGAATTAAAGCCTCGCTCAGATGGAAAGCCCTATGCTGAGCAAATTACTTTTGTAAAAGATCGCCCTGGCCATGATCGTCGTTATGCAATTGATGCGAGTAAAGTAGAGCGCGAACTTGGCTGGCGTCCTGCCGAAACATTTGATACCGGCATTCGTAAAACGGTGCAATGGTATCTAGATAATCCAGTTTGGATCGAGGGTGTAGTCAGCGGCTCTTATCGAGACTGGTTACAAAAGCAGTACAACTAGATTCAATTAAAGAACGAATGAATATCCTTATATTTGGCAAGGATGGTCAACTGGGAAAGGCATTTCAAAACCTTTTTCAGAAAGCGCCGCTAGCCTTCGAGATCAGCATTCAATATATTGGCCGCAATCAATGCGACTTAAGCAATACCGCAGCTCTAAGTGATCTCCTTAATTCGTCTCAGCCAGATCTTATTATTAATGCTGCCGCCTATACAGCTGTGGATAAAGCGGAGACTGAGCAAGACTTGGCATTTGCAATAAATGCTAAAGCGCCTGAGACGATGGCGCAATATGCCACAAAACACGGCAGCACTCTCCTGCATTACTCAACAGACTACGTATTTGATGGCAGCAAAGATAGCCCCTATATTGAGAGCGATCCTCGCAAACCAATCAATATGTATGGCAAGAGTAAGGCTTCAGGTGAAGAAGCTATTGAAAAAGTCTTTGCCAATCGCTCCTCAGGTCAATGCGCTATCTTTCGCACAAGCTGGGTATATGGTGATGGCGCCAACTTTATTCGTACTATTTTGCGTCTAGCCAAAGAGCGTGAGGATCTGAAAGTCATTTCTGACCAGTATGGCGTGCCAACGAATGCCGATTGGTTAGCCCAAGTTAGCTTAGACTTGGTTCTAGATTCACAGTTCAGGCTCAGAAAATTCACCTCGGGTATTTATCATGCGGTTCCCTCTGGGAAAACCAACTGGCATGAGCTGGCGGTATTAGCTGCGCAGGCAGCACTGGATGCCAATATTACTCTGAAGCTAAAACCACATGACATTGTGTCGATCCTAGCTGCGCAATACCCAGTAGCAGCTCCTAGGCCAGCCAATTCATGTCTGGATAACTCCAAATTGCGCCTAGCTTTAGAAGAGGGTGGCGATATGTCAAAATTACAGCATTGGAACAAGGATTGGACAACAGAAGTTCAGTCTTATGTTGCTGGTCTTGCAAGAGACGGACTTATTTAAGGGTTAAATGTATGGCGGTAAATCGTAAAGGCATTATTTTGGCCGGTGGATCGGGCACACGTTTATATCCGGTTACCCAAGCGGTTTCAAAGCAACTCATGCCTGTCTACGACAAGCCTATGGTCTACTATCCTTTAAGTACTTTGATGCTCGCTGGCATTCGCGACATTTTGTTGATTTCTACGCCACATGACACCCCTCGATTCTCCGAGTTGCTTGGTGATGGCTCGCAGTGGGGTCTTAATATTGAATACTGTGTACAGCCCTCTCCAGATGGTTTGGCACAAGCATTTACCTTAGGCAAAAACTTTGTTGGCAATGGACCAAGCGCTTTAGTACTCGGCGACAATATTTTTTATGGACATGAGCTAGTAGATCAGCTCTATAGTGCAAATGATAGAAGCACTGGCGCCACCGTATTTGCCTATCACGTGAATGATCCAGAGCGCTATGGTGTTGTAGAGTTTGATAAAGCTTACAAAGCACTTTCGATTGAAGAAAAGCCTAAGCAGCCTAGAAGCAATTACGCAGTGACTGGCTTATATTTTTATGACAATCAAGTATGTGATATCGCAGCCTCGATTAAGCCGAGTGCTCGTGGCGAGCTTGAAATCACCGATATCAATCGGGCTTACTTGGCAAAAAATGAACTCAGTGTAGAAATTATGGGTCGCGGTTTTGCCTGGCTCGATACCGGCACGCATGATTCATTATTAGATGCAGCTGGATTTATTGCCACCTTGCAAAAGCGCCAAGGTTTGATGGTGGCTTGTCCTGAAGAAATTGCCTATCGTCAGGGCTGGATTAGTGCCGAAGTAGTACAAAAAGTTGCCGCTCAATTAAGTAAGAATAGCTACGGTCAGTACTTGAATAAAATTTTGAATGAGCTTAATAGTTCTGCCCAACCCATTTCCTTATCTGCAAAGAAGGCGAGTCAATGACTGTAAACGCTAAGCTGCAGGTAACACCTACGGCGATTCATGATGTATTAGTCATTGAGCCAAAAGTATTTGGTGATGAACGTGGCTGGTTTACAGAATCTTTTAATGCGGGGGATTTTTCAGCTGCCACAGGCTTAGATGTGGAGTTTGTGCAAGACAATCACTCATTCTCCCGCCAATGGACTTTGCGTGGCCTGCATTATCAGTTAGAAAACATTCAAGGCAAGTTAGTGAGAGTGGTAGCAGGAAGTGTTTTTGATGTGGTGGTCGATATTCGTCAAGATTCGCCAACGTATGGCAAGTGGGTAGGTATTGAGCTAAGCGCTGAAAATCATCAGCAATTGTGGATTCCACCAAAGCTGGCTCACGGCTTTTTAGTGCTTTCAGAAACTGCTGAGTTTTTATACAAAACAACGAATTACTATCATCCGCAAAGTGAAGCCTGTCTTGCTTGGAATGATTCAACTGTAGGGGTGAAGTGGCCTTTACCAGCAGGTATTGCGCCTAATATGAATGCCAAAGATTTGGCTGGCCTCTCTTGGGAAAAAACGCCAAAGTTTTAATGGCTATTCAGAGCTCATCTCCCAAAATATTGTTGGTAAAGCTATCCTCGCTCGGGGATATTCTGCACAATTTGCCGCTGGTTTGGGATTTACGTGCTCGTTTACCGAATGCCCAAATTGATTGGGTTGTAGAGGAGGGCTATGTACATCTTCTGGAGCCTCTATTAAGTAGAGAGGGTTTTAAAGGTATTGATCACATCATTCCTTTTGGCTTACGTCGTTGGAAAAAAAAGATTTTTAGCCGCAACTCTTGGAAAGAGCTCTTTGCTTTTAAAAAGCGCCTTCAAGATTCTTCATACGACATCGTGATTGAAACTCAAGGCTTGCTGAAATCTGCCTTAGTTTGTTTTCTGGCAAGGAAAAATCCTGACGCCGTTATTGCGGGCTTAGCAAATGCAACCCAGTACTCTGGCTATGAGCCACTCGCTAGATTATTTTATAAGCATTGTGTTCAGGTTCCCATTGATTGCCACGCGGTTGATCGTTCCCGCTGGGTGATGTGCTCCGCATTGAATTGGCCGCTAGTGGGACGATCCACAACCCCCCAGTTTTATCCGCAAAAATTTCTGGATAGCTTGCCTGAAAAGATTCTGCCGGGATTACAAAAGCCCTATGTACTGTGTTTTCATTCCACTGCTAGAGAAGCAAAGCGCTGGGCTAATGAGAACTGGGTTACTTTAGGAAAAGAGCTATCTCAGCGTGGATATCATCCAGTTTTTCCTTGGGGTAGCCCGTCTGAAAAATTAATTAGTACTCAGTTGGCTAGTCAAATTCCTGGCGCAATAGTTCCCCCTGCATTTTCAATTGAAGAGGCATTTTCAGTGATTGCGGGTGCTGCACTGACGGTGGGTGTCGATACTGGCCTAACTCATCTAGCTGCAGTTTTAGGTAAGCCTACGGTAGAAATTTATTGCGATTCACCTCGATGGAAAACCGAGGGCTATTGGTCAGAATCTATTCGCAATGTGGGGGATATTCAAGCGTCACCCAATGTAGCAGAGGCTATTAAGGCTTCTTTCGAGCTGTTAGCGTAGCAGGCTATTAATCGAAATCAGATCTTCGTCAGTTAATGCTGCTGCATGTGCTTTGAGCTTAACCGCATTCAGGATGGTGTTGTAACGGGCTTGCTGAAGCTGTGATCTAGTGGTGATGAGGGTATCTAAAGCAATCAAAACATCAATATTGATTAAGGTACCCACCTGAAATCCAAGCTTGCTAGATTCTAGGGCAGAGCTAGATGAGCGCTCCGCTGCCTCGAATGCTTTGACGCTCGCTAAGCCACCATAAAAGCCTGTAAATGCCGTGCGCGTGCTTTGAGCAGCTGTACGCCGTGCATTGTCATAGTTCGCCTTTGCTTGATCCACCAGCGCAGCATTTTGACGAATCACTGAGCTACTAAATCCGCCAGATACCAGTGGAATAGTCATTTGTAAGGCAACAGTATTGTTGTAGATATTCGTGTTTGCTGGGGAGTAGCTATTCGGCGTTCCATTTGAAGTGTTATAGCCACTTGTGCCCACAAAGTTTACCGAAGGATAATTGAGCGCCTGCGCTGCTCTGAAAGTGCTCTCAGCTAAATTGACAGTGAGCTGTCCAGCTATGACGTTAAAGTTTGCAGCTTCAGCTTGATTAATCCAATCATCTAAAGTTTGCCCTGGAGGTAGTTGTGGATTAACGGACTCAGCAATCAGAATACCCTTGGCATCTTTATTTTTAGAGCGAGGATCCTTTAGAACGCCATCAATTTTTGCTTCCTTCAACAGAGGCTTCAGAGGGCCCACTGGACGCCCCGTTAATTGCTCTAAGACTCCACGCTTCACGATCAGATCTGCTTGTGCAGCAATTTCTTGCGAGTTAGCCAGATCCAAGGCGGCCTGCGCTGTATTGACATCAACAATAGTAGCAAGTCCAGCATCAAACTTTGCTTGGGCAATATCGAGTTGCTGCTTGATCAAACCTTTTTTATTGCGATATAGCTCAACATTGTCTTGGCTAGTGAGTGCATCAAAGTAAGCTTGCGAAACCCGAATGATTAAATCTTGCTGCGCTAAATAAAAGCGCATGTCTGCAATTTTGGTATTGAGGTCGCCTTGCTTGAAGGCTTCAAGGGCGCTAACGTTAAATACGGGTTGCGTTAAGGTGACGGTATAACTCTTTTGATCAAATACGCGTGAGTTACCCGGCGAGTTAGATACCGTCGTGGGACCAGCCCCATGTTGGTAATAACGAGTGCCGGTAGGAGTTGCATTAGCCTGAGGCAGCAACAGCGAAAGACCTTGCCAATAAAGCTCTTTGCTAGCTTGATAGTTAAAGCGAGCTGCATTTAACAATGGATCACTGAAAGCGGCCTCTTGGTAAAGCTGAATTAAATCGACCAACTGTCCTTTGACATCACTAGCTTTATTACCTGTCACATTTGAGGGTGCCGACGCGCTTGGTAGCGCTGCCTTTGTTGGAGGCATCACAAACTGTGGCGGTTGCTCTAGGCCAATGAGGGTAGAAGTGCTTATTGGAGTTGGTAATGCAGGTCTTGTGGCTTCTTTTGGGCTTTGGGCAGAAACGCTGGTGGACCAAGAAATGAAGCCGAGCGTCTGGCTCAGGATTAAACCAATTGTGGTTATCTGAAAGCGTTTAAAGCGGGCTTTTGTCATCTAATTCGGATACTGTTCAATATGCCATGCAGTTTAAGGCTAATTTATCAAGAATGCCTGTTTAGGAGGCTATTTTGCCAAATACTCAGAGATTTGTAGGGATGCCTATAAAATTTGCCTATGGATCTATTTTTGTTACTTAAAGCAGTCATTCTGGGAGTGGTAGAGGGCGTAACTGAATTTTTGCCGATCTCCAGTACTGGCCACCTCATTTTGGTCGGCGACTTATTAAATTTTAATGATGAACGGGGCAAAGCCTTTGAAGTCATTATTCAGTTTGGAGCAATTTTGGCTGTCTGTTGGGAGTTTCGGGAAAAGCTTCTCAAGGTAGCCCTATCCCTTACCAGCAGCCCAAATTCTCGTCGTTTTGTCTTGAATCTTCTGATTGCCTCAATCCCCGCAATGGGCTTGGCATTCTTATTTGGTAAATATATTAAAGCGGTTCTTTTTGCACCTATTCCGGTTGCCAGTGCCTTCATTGTTGGTGGCCTCATTATTTTTTGGGCAGAGCGTCGTCAAGAAAGAGCGAACTTGGCAAAGAGCCATATTCATTCGGTAGATGATCTTTCGCCACTAGATGCATTCAAGGTAGGATTGGCGCAGTGTGCTGCTTTAATCCCTGGCACTTCGCGATCAGGCGCCACTATTATCGGCGGGATGTTATTTGGTTTGCCACGTACGGTAGCAACTGAATTCTCTTTCTTCTTGGCCATCCCTGTGATTGGTGGTGCAACGGCTTATGAGTTATTAAAACTTTGGAAAAATCCCGTAGCGATCTCCGGTGAATTTAGTCTTGCCATTGCCGTTGGTTTTATATCAGCCTTCATTTCTGCATTTATATGCGTGCGCTGGTTAATTCATTATGTTGCTCACCATAATTTCGTTCCATTTGCGTGGTATCGAATTGCCTTTGGACTTTTAGTATTAATTACCGCCTATAGTGGTTTGATCGCTTGGTCGCACTAATGAGCAGATTTAAGAAAATAATAAAAGAAAGCTAGTCACCTATATGGATGTATCAATTGATGCGATTACTAATAATATTCAGCTGGCATTGGCACCTGTTTTTTTATTAACTGCAGTAGCTACTCTGATTAATGCGATCTCAACTCGCCTTGCTCGATCTGTTGATCGCATGCGCGCTATTCATGATGTAATTCAACGAGGCGATGTCAAGGATGAAGAAGCTATCCGGTACATGCACAAAGAAGCCAACGAAGCTAAGACGCGTGGTCGTTTATGTACAGCAGCTATTTTCTTTAACGTGCTCAGTGGGATTTTCATCTCCCTAACTGTATTGGAGCTTTTTTTCTTTCAGGCTGGTGCAGTCCGCTCTATGCAGGCAACCTATGTCATTTGGACTTTTGTATTGGGTCTGATATCCTTTATGACATCTTTATCGATTGTGCTCGCAGAAGTGGTTTATGCATACCGCTCGGCCGGCTGGAATTCTCCTAAACATTATTAATTTCAATACCAACTCTTCATTTATAAAAAGCTTAACTATGAATAAAATCCTCATCACTGGTGGCGCTGGTTTCTTAGGCTCTCATCTCACTGAGAAGCTTCTCAAAGAAGGTAATGATGTTTTGGTAGTGGATAACTACTTCACTGGCTCTAAGGCTAACTTAGCTCACTTACTGCCTAATCCTCGTTTAGAACTCATGCGCCATGATGTGACTTTCCCGCTTTATGTAGAAACTAATCAGATCTATAACTTGGCTTGCCCAGCCTCCCCGGTGCACTATCAATATGATCCAGTGCAAACTACCAAGACCAGTGTGCATGGCGCCATCAATATGCTCGGCCTTGCTAAAAGAACCCGGGCTCGGATCTTGCAAGCCTCTACGAGCGAAGTGTATGGTGATCCAGAGGTCCATCCTCAGCCAGAGGAGTATTGGGGCAAAGTAAACCCAATTGGTATTCGCTCATGCTATGACGAAGGTAAGCGCTGCGCTGAAACCCTCTTTTTTGATTACAACCGTCAGCACGACTTAGATATCAAAGTTGTGCGTATCTTTAATACCTATGGCCCTCGTATGCACCCCAATGATGGGCGCGTCGTGAGCAACTTCATTGTTCAGGCTTTGCAAGGTAAAGACATCACCATTTATGGCGATGGCCAGCAAACCCGAAGCTTTTGTTATGTTGATGACTTAATTGATGCCATGGTCAGGATGATGAACTCAGAGCAAGGATTTACTGGGCCAGTCAATATTGGCAACCCTGGTGAGTTCACCATGCTCCAATTAGCAGAAACAGTGCTCAAGTTATCAGGAAGTAAATCGAAGATCATTCATCAGCCATTGCCATCAGATGATCCGAAGCAGCGTCAACCCAATATCGAGCTGGCTAAAGCCAAGTTAGGCTGGCAGCCTAAGGTTAATCTAGAGGATGGCCTGAAAGAGACGATTGCTTACTTTAGGAAGGTCGTAGCTTAAGTTGACGCAGCAAGAATCACAAGTAACAGAAAAGCGTTTTGACCGTATTCGCTCTTTTGTTCTGCGAGCTGGCAGAACAACTGTAGGGCAGCAACGCGCTATAGATGAGTTGGGTCCTCAGTTTCTACTACCTTTTCAAGATGCACCGCTAGATTTAATTGCTGCATTTCAGGGAGCTACTAAGCCAAAGATTCTAGAAATTGGATTTGGGATGGGCGAGACAACCGCTAAGATTGCGGCTCTTCGAGCTGAAGATGATTTTCTAGCAATCGAGGTTCATACCCCAGGTGTAGGAGCGCTGCTGAAGCTCATTGGTGAAAATCAGCTCACTAATTTGCGTCTCATACGTCATGATGCTGTTGAAGTCCTAGAAAAAATGATTGCACCAAATTCTTTGGATGGCATTCATATTTATTTTGCTGATCCTTGGCATAAAAAGCGCCACCATAAGCGCCGCCTGATTCAGACACCATTTGTGGAATTATTAGTCACCAAATTAAAGCCAGGAGCTTATTTACATCTAGCAACCGATTGGCATAACTATGCAGAGCAGATGATCTTGGTCTTGAATGCCCAGACTGCTTTGCAAAATACTTCTACCAATAAAGTCAAAGTAGAAACTTTTACTAAGGAAGATGCTGCCAAACCAGGTGAAATTGCCAATGAATTTAAGCCCTCTCTTGAGCAGCTGGGTTCGGAGCATCTAGGCTATGTTGAAAGACCGTCTTATCGGCCTATTACCAAGTTTGAGACACGTGGCATCAAGCTAGGACACGGTGTTTGGGATTTGGTCTACCGGAAAAAGTAAACCCGCACGTAATGTACGCTAAAGGCTTTAACTTGCCTTGGTCTCCGCGCTACGTAATGTTTGAGCCAGCAGATCAAGCACACCATTCACATACTTGTGACCATCAGTACCACCAAAGGTTTTAGCTAGCTCTACTGCTTCATTGATGGCAACCTTGTAAGGCACAGAAAGATCTGCGGCTAATTCATAAGTGCCAATTAAGAGCGCAGCATGCTCTACAGGAGAGAGTTCATTGATTGGGCGATCCAGTGCTGGTGTGATGAGCGCTTCTAATTCATCTGTACGCTCTAAGACGCCTTCAAAGATGCCCTGAAATAAATCTTGCTGGCAGCGACGAAATGCTGGATCTTCAGCTAATTGTTTTGCAATAGCTGCGCTATTTGGCAAGCTACCTGCGCGGCGCACTACAAGACTTTGATATACCCCTTGCAAAGCGTATTCACGAGCACGACGACGCGGGGTCAATGAGCGCTTAGGGGCTGCTGACTTCGCTTCTTTTGTGGCTGCAGGGCTAGAAGAGTTAAGACTGGAGTTCGGCATGAGAATAATTACTCTTCTTCGCTAGGGTTGATTTCGATATCAATATCAGGGGTGAGCGCTAAAGCCAGGTTAGCCATTTCTACTACTGTTCTAGCACAATCTGCGCCTTTTACTTTCACGCGAGCTTGCGCTTGCTCATCGGTATCGCATGTCAAAACACCATTTGCAATTGGTAGACCTGAGTCAATAGAGATACGAGTAATGCCTGCAGCAGATTCATTTGAGACGAGCTCAAAGTGATAGGTTTCACCACGGATCACGGCACCTAAAGCAACTAAGCCATCAAACTCGCCAGTCTCAACGAGTTTTTGTAGAGCAAATGGGATCTCTAGGGCGCCAGGTACAGTAACCAATTTGATATCAGCCTGCGCAACACCCAAAGTAATAAGTTCCTCAATACAAGCATTGGTGAGGGCCACACAATGATCTTCATTAAAGCGTGCTTGCACGATACCAATCCGAAGATCTTGACCATTGTGGTCTGCTTCCAGTACGCCTACAAAATCATTATTAGAGCTGGTCATGATATTTTTTCTAAATGAATTACTAAAGAGTTTATGGGGTAGTAGGTTTATAAGGTTGGTAGCCTGTCACTTCTAACTTATAACCAGATAGATTTGGAACTGGGCTTGGCTTAGAAAGCAAACGCATTTTGCCAACACCAATATCTTTCAGAATCTGGGCACCAATACCATAGCTTCTAAAATCCGTTTTACGCGCTAATGGTTTTTTAACTTCATCTTGGGATTGATTGAGCTTTTGAAACTGAGCTAACCAATCTTGATCATTCGGTGCTGCGATACCTGAAGCATTCAGTAGAACTGCAACGCCTACTGGAGCAGCTGCAATCTCTTTGAGTGCTTGCGCAAGTGGCCATGAGTGATTACTAACCTGTGAGTCCAAGAAATCCAATACTGTTACCGGTTCATGTACCCGCACTAATGTCTCTTGGTCTTCAGAGGGTTGGCCATGCACTAATGCGATATGCACACATGAGCTTGGAGTATCGCGATAAATGATGCCTGCAAACTTGCCCCAGGGGGTAATAAATTCACGAGTACCTTCGCGCACTACGATACTTTCGTTTTGACTGCGGTATTTAATCAAGTCAGCAATGCTGCCGATGTTGAGTTGATGCTCTTTGGCAAAACTGAGAAGATCTGGTAGGCGAGCCATACTGCCGTCATCTTTCATGATTTCGCAAATCACAGACGTTGGTGAGCATCCAGCTAGTGCAGCAAGATCGCAACCTGCTTCAGTATGACCAGAACGAATTAATACGCCACCGGGTTGAGCCATCAAAGGAAAGATGTGGCCAGGTTGTACTAAATCACTCGGCTTAGCATTGGGAGCTACAGCAGTTTTAATGGTTAAAGCACGGTCAGCAGCAGAGATGCCAGTAGTGACTCCGCTAGCAGCTTCAATTGAGACTGTGAAATTGGTACCCATCGAGGTGCCGTTATCGCGCACCATGAGTGGCAGATTTAATTGCTGACAGCGCTCGCGCGTTAAGGTGAGGCAAATAAGACCACGACCATGTTTGGCCATGAAGTTCACTGCCTCAGCAGTAACGTGATCGGCAGCTAGAACAAGATCCCCCTCGTTTTCACGATCTTCTTCGTCAACGAGAACGACCATCTTACCGGCGCGCAGGTCGGCAATAATTTCTTCTGTGGAGGCGAGAGTGTTTTGCATAGCCCACTATTTTAAGCTGAGCAGACAATTACTGTGAGCTACTACAAGAATATGGCAACTTTCGGACAGGAGGAGTGCGCATAAGGTCTTTTAAGGGCTCGCAGACCCCCTGAAAATGCTTCTATGCCCCAGCTACGCCAAGTTACCTATAAATACCTGTCAGATCATCAAATTGATGCTTCTCAAGGCTTTGTTTTATTAGAGGTCATCGTGGCGATGAGTCTGATCTTGGGTTCATGGATGGCTTTGGTTGGCACTTATCAAAACTTAGCCTTGCGCACTGCTGAAACAGAAAGCAAAAGAGTCCAGCTCAGAAGGGAGTTTGATGCTTTTGAAGTGAGTGAACAGGCCCGGGCAAGTGTCAGCACAAATACTAAAGGTCAAAACTATGAATCTTCTCGAGTGTCTCATCGCCATCGCACTCAGCATGCTACTTCTCAACCCCCTTCTAAAAACAAGCGCTGATTTGGCAGCTAAACAAATCGAATATGAAAAGAGACAATCACTCACTGCTGAAGCTGAGCGTGCATTTGAGCTCATTGGGCGCGCAATCAGAATGGCAGGGTACCGCAATGTACATTCTACAGCGCGACGCAAGCAAGAAGATCAATGGATTCAAGTTTATAAAAAATCAGGATATCGAGGATCTGATTCTTTAAGTGTTCAGCATGAGATTTCTGCTGCAACGGATTTTGATTGTATCGGTAATACACTTAGTAAAGAGCGCAGTAAACACGGTTTAGCACGCCAAGGGTTTTTAGTAGACAGACAGGCTGGGATTGCTAAAGGCGCAAAAGTAAATGGTGGATCCCTGATTTGTCAATCACTTGACCGGCAAGGCCGTCTGCAAAACACGACTTTGATGAACGGTGTGAGCTACTTAGCAATCGAAGAGATGGCTACCCCAGAAAAAACACCTGCACAAAAACTCTTTAAGGTGAGATTGCAGATGACCGACGGAGCCCTCTTAAACCTAGATCTAGAGCGTATCTTTAGCACTAGGAATCTGCCATGATTTTAGCTTGGGTACTTTCTTTATTGCTTTTGTGTGCCTCTCTCATAGCCCAACTAGAGCGCTTAACTGCACTGCGTATCATTGAAGTTAAGACAATTTCACTTGTACAGCAAAATTTTATTGCTACAGAAAAAGCGGTATCGGATTGTGAAAAAAATCTGATGATACTTTCAGTATTAACTGAGAATAATTGTTTGATTCAGCCGATTAATAAAAATATTTGGTTAATTAGTAGCAAACAAAAACCCGCAATTCAGGTTCATGTTCTCCTAGATGCAAAGTCTGGCACGACTACACGTTTAAATTGGCGCCAATCATTTGATCAATAAAAATCATCATCATCGATCCTATGGTGGAAGCTTGCTCGAGTTAATGGTGGTGATCTTGATCGTGGCTATTATTGTGATGATCACAATGCCGCTTTTACAAAATCAAATTGCTGCGCGAGAAATAGATTCAGTTGCAAGGCGATTCATTACACATGCGCATTTTGCTCGGCAGCAGGCTTTGCATCTAGGTGAACAAGTGTTGCTGGCACCAGCAACGGACAGTGGCTGGGATGATGGCTGGATTGTGCAAAGTGGATGTATTGCTAAAGGAGCCAAATCAAGTTGCCAACCTCAGTATTGGTTTTCTCAGGGGGCGATAGATCCTATTTACTTTAAGGGTGGCGGCAGACAGTTTGTAGATCCCCATTCTCAAAAAAGAGGTATTTTGTTTACCGCTGCTGGGGCTGCTAAAACCGGGCAAGGTGGGTTTGTGGCTAATCGGCTTATTTTGGGTCACGATAGGGCCCCCAGTCTTGAGCGCCAGCTGATTTTAGGCAGCGGGGGCCGTTGGAGAATCTGTGACCCAGCCAGAGATGCAAAGCGATGCCATTGAATGCATTGAATGGTTTAATAGAAGTATGTATAGCGCAGTTGACCACCAGTTTATGAGCGAGGCTTTGGCCGAGGCTCAAAAAGCACTTTATTTATCCAACCCTAACCCGCGGGTAGGCTGTGTCATCGTGAAAGATGGCGAAATCATTGGTCGCGGCTTTACCCAAAAAGTGGGCGAGGCTCATGCAGAAATTCAAGCATTGGCTGATGCTAAATCTAAAGGTAAAGATCTGGCGGGATCCGCTATCTATGTCACGCTCGAGCCTTGCAATCACACCGGTAAAACACCGCCTTGTGTTGATGCCTTAATTGCTGCCAAGCCGGTTAAAGTCATTGCTGCTATGAGTGACCCCAATCCTTTGGTAGCTGGCAAGGGATTAGAAAGATTAAAAGCAGCAGGCATAGAGGTGCATTGTGGTTTATTAGAGGCCCAGGCTCAGGAGCTTAATCGTGGATTTATCTCTAGGATGACAAGAGGTCTTCCTTGGGTGCGCATGAAAATCGCTGCTAGCTTAGATGGCAAGACCGCATTACCTGACGGTAAGAGCCAATGGATTACTGGACCTCTGGCAAGAGCAGACGGTCATCACTGGCGCGCGCAAGCTTGTGCAATTATCACGGGCGTTGGTACCGTCAAAGAAGACGACCCTTCTTTAAATGTGAGAGAGGTCGCAACCCAGCGTCAGCCCTGGAGAATCATCGTTGACTCTAAATTAGAGACTCCGCTAAATTCTAAGATTCTCAATCAAGCTGATCAATCGGGTGTTCTGATTGTGTGTGCCGAGCTAGATTCTCCTGGTAATCGTGAGAAAGCTAAAGCTTTTACAGAGCGCGGTATTGAGGTGATTACTATGGCCAATGCATTTGGCAAGGTGGATTTACCAAAACTCTTTTCTTATTTAGCTAAAGAGCGACAAATGAATGAGATTCATATTGAGTCTGGTTTCAAGCTCAATGGATCGATGCTGCGAGAAAACTGTGTCGATGAGTTATTGCTCTACTACGCACCATTTTTTATGGGCGAGGGTATTGGGATGGCAAATGTGCCCACTCTCCCCACATTAGATACGCCAAAGAATTGGAAAGTCATTGATCAGCGCTTAATTGGCCCTGATTTGAGGCTCAACCTGGTTAAGAACTAAAATCACCCTATGTTTACTGGAATTATTACTGCCGTTGGTCAAATTACAAGCGCTCAAGCCAAGGGCGATGGCCTGCAATTAATGGTTGAGGTACCAGCAGGCTACCTAGATGATGTTGTCTTAGGCGACAGTATTGCGATTCAGGGTGCTTGCATGACTGCAACGCAATTTAAAGACAATTCGTTTACTTTGGACATCTCTCGCGAGTCTCTCAATAAAACAGTAGGTCTGGATAAAGTAGGCCCTGTGAATCTTGAAAAGGCAATGCGTTTGAATGATCGTTTGGGTGGTCACTTAGTTAGCGGGCACGTAGATGGTGTTGGCAAGGTAGCGCATTTTTCGCAAGTGGCTAACGATGCCTATGGTTCTTGGCTGCTGCGCATTGAGGCCCCAAAAGAATTAGCCCAATTTCTAGCTTATAAGGGATCGATTGTTGTCAATGGCGTTTCACTGACAGTCAATAAAACAGAAGATAGTCTAAATGCTTGCATGGTAGACATCAACCTCATTCCGCACACGCTTCAAAGTACTACTCTAGGTCAGTTGCAGCAAGGCGATGCCGTGAATCTTGAGATTGATTTAATTGCGCGTTATGTGGCGCGCATGCTAAATAAACTCTAGAGCTTTTCTAATTCAACCTTAACTGTGAGCCCGCCTTTTCTGGAGCGCGCTATTTGGATAAGCAATGCATCATCTATAAAACCTTCGCTAGGTTTGGGTGTTTTTAAGGCTCTTAAACGCTTTACCGTTTTTAGATCATTATTCGGTGCGGAGGCTTTCTTATTAATTTGTTTCATTTTCTAGCCAAGCACTCTAAATGGTTAGCTATAGACTTCCTTAGCATCCATTAAGACTTTTAGATATTGACCATTTTCTTGTCTTGGGTAAATGCCCATGTTGACAATAGTCCCATTATGGGACTATAATTGCAAGATGAGGGTAATTGCTAGAAAGTACTTGGTAAAGTTTTGGGAAAGCCATCGAAATGCGGAGCAGCCTCTACGGGCTTGGTACGATGAGGCGCTAAATGCTAAATGGACTACACCTCAAGATATAAAAAATTCTTATAGAAATGCAAGCTTTATTGGAAACAATAGAGTGGTTTTTAATATTAAAGGTAATGATTACAGATTAATAGTAGCAGTTGCGTATCAGTATGGAGCTGTGTACGTAAAGTTTATAGGAACGCATGCAGCATATGATGGCGTTAATGCAAAAACAGTAAATATGGAGGGCATATGAAAGATTTGAAGCCAATTAGAAATAAAAGTGAATACAAGGCAGCGTTAGTTGAGGCCTCAATTTTTTTTGATGCTGAGCCAAAATTTGGCAGCAAAGAAGCTGATAGATTTGAAATTATATTAATGTTGATCGAGGCTTATGAGACCAAGCATTATCAAATTTCTCCACCCGATCCTGTAGAGGCCATTAAATTTAGAATGGAGCAAGCGGGGCTAAAGCCCAAGGACTTGCAACCAATGATTGGTGGATTAAATCGCGTCTATGAAATATTGAATCATAAGCGCCCACTAACACTAAGAATGATTTGGAACTTGCATTCTATGTTGGGTATTCCAGCTGAAAGCCTTATACGGCCAGATGATGAATTGCGAGCAGCCTAGTTTAATTCTTAAGATATCTAGTCGGATCGCTCACATTGGCTTGCTTAAAGCCCGCCTGTCTTAGGCGACAAGATTCACATTCTCCACAAGCTTCGCCTAAATCATTAGCTTGATAGCAAGAAACGGTTTGGGAATAATCCACCCCCATGGTGCTGCCAAGCTCAATGATTTGCGCTTTAGTCAAATTGATGATCGGCGCATGTACTCTGAAGCGATTCTCATCATTGATTGCTTCTACTCCAGCTTTAGTGGCCAAGTTAGCCATGTGCTCAAAAGAGGCAACATATTCAGGGCGGCAATCAGGGTAGCCTGAGTAATCAACAGCATTGGCACCGTAGAACACATCTAAGCCACCCAATGACTCAGCCCAACCTAAAGCTAGCGACAAAAGAATCGTATTGCGTGCAGGTACATAAGTAATTGGAATCTCTTGATCCTTGCCGAGAGTGGTTGGAACTGCAATGGAGGAGTCAGTTAATGCAGAACCGCCAAAGCGCGTGAGATCAAGGTTGACCACTTCATGGCGGATGACGCCAATTTGTTTTGCAATATGTTTGGCTGCTGCTAACTCAGAAGAATGGCGCTGACCATAAGCTACCGAAAGTGCGTAAGGCGAGTAGCCTAAGTCTTTGGCTAAAGCAAGAACAGTCGTGGAGTCTAGGCCGCCAGAAAATAAGATGACTGCGGGAGCGCCAGGTTTGCGTGGCGCTAGATTCTCAAATGCAGCAGAGAGCTTAGACATAAACTAGTTGATATTACTTAGTAGTAGCCAGAAGTTGCTGTGCATCTTTAGCCGCTTCAGTATCGGGATACTTGGAAACGATTTCAGCAAACGTTTTTCTAGCAGCTGTTTTATTGCCACTCTCTAGTTGAGAATTACCCAAGGTGACCATTGCTGCAGGAACGCGGGGGTGATCAGGATATTTTTTAATCAGGCTTTGCAATTGACTGATTGCACCAGCGTAATCTTTATTGGCATATTTACTATTTCCGCCCCAGTAAAGTGCTAATGGCAGGTAAGGACTTTTAGTGTACTTTGCCGCAAATGCAGAGAAAGCTTCACTCGCTTTTTTCAGATTACCCGCCTGAAATGCTTTTAAGGCATCGTCATAGGCTTTTTTCTCCTCAGGCTGGACTATCTCACTGACGCCTTCAATCGTGATTGAGCGTGGCTCAAAATTACCTAGGCGATTATCTAAATCTTGGTAGTAGGTTTTTTGACTGGAGTTGATGTCTTCGCCTTGCTTCTGAAGATCTTCAATTTTGCCGCGTAGTTCAGCGTTATCTGCTTTGAGCTTTTCAATTTGGCCTTGCAACTCCAGTTGGGTCGTGGCAAGTGTCTTACGTAGATCTAGGATGGCCTTACGCGCTTCATCATCCGAGAAGAGGGCCCAGGCGCTATTCGATGTGCTTAAGCAGATGAGGGCAGCACTTAAACAAAACGCTCGTGAGAGCGTTTGTTTTGTAGAAGTGAAAAGCATCTTCATTTAGTTGGTAATGTAAACAATGTCAGCGCGGCGGTTTTCTGACCAAGCTGCTTCGTTATCACCTTCTGCCTTTGGCTTTTCTTTGCCAAAGCTGACAGCTTCCATTTGCTCATCCGATACGCCCATCAAGTTCAATGATTTGCGTACTCCATCAGAACGACGTTGACCCAGTGCCAAGTTGTACTCAGCAGTGCCGCGCTCATCGGTATTACCTTGAATGATGATCTTCTGTTTTGGGTTCGCTTTTAAATAGCTTGCATGCGCAGACAACATTTTTTGGTATTTAGTCTGCACGGTGTACTCGTCAAAACCAAAGTAAACACTTTTCTCGAAGAGTGGGCTCTTTGGGTCATTCCATGGCTGTGAGCCAAAGTTGCCACTACCACCAGTACCACCACTGCCGCCAGCGCTATTAACGTCATCTAATTTCACGCTAGAACAAGCTGCTAGCAAAATTGCAGTTGCTCCGATCAAGGTAAATGTGGCGGCACGGCGTGCGAGAGAAATCTTCATGGTCTTTCCTTTTCTTACAAGCTAATTCAATAACCCAGTCAATATCTGAGTCTATGGACAATATTATGCCTCTAAGAGTATGAAAAGTAACGATTTAGCCCTAAAAGGGGGGAAGGAAGAAAGGATTTATGGATTAAGGCTGAGTCAGTCTTAATCCATAAAGGGCCCCCAGGATGGCTGACGAACATCAGAACCCGGAATGCTCAGAACCTGTTTTGAGTTTCCATCAACTGAGACGGCAGCTAAGACGCGCTTGCCATTGACTTTGGTGGAGTACAGCACATAGCGACCATTGGCGGCAAAAGAAGGAGACTCATCACTAGTGCCGTCTGTTAAAGCTTGCGCATCACCAGTAGCTAAATTCAGAATATAGAGACGATAGGCGCCACCAATGTTGGCGATATAGGCTAAATACTTTCCATCCGGCGAGATGCGTGGTGAAGTAACAAAGCCTTGCTTGTAAGTGATTCTCCTGACACCTTCAGCTTGCTCACCTTCAGCGCTCATGCGATAGATCTGTGGGTTACCACCACGATCGCTCGTGAAGTAAATGTAACGACCATCAGCAGAGTACTGTGGTTCAGTATCAATGGTGTTGCCGCGAGTTAAGCGCTGCAGGCCTGTGCCATCGGCATTAATACTATAGATTTGGGTATTGCCATCTTTAGAAAGTGAGATAGCCAGTTTTCTGCCATCAGGTGACCATGCTGGCGCGCTGTTATTTCCCTTTTGATTTGAAAGAGCGATGCGACGACCAGTTGCTAGCTCATGAACGTAAATCACTGGCTTGCGATCTTCAAAAGATACATAAGCCACCTTCTTACCATCAGGTGACCACGAAGGAGAAATGATGGGCTCGCCACTATTCATAGCATTGCGAATATTCTGGCCATCTGCATCGGAAATCACTAAGCGATAGCGCTTGCCATCCTTGATGACGTACGACAGGCGGGTTGAGAATATGCCGCGTTCACCCAATAATTTGAGAACAATATCATCAGCAATTTTGTGGGCTACCGCACGCAAATTGTCGGCGCTTGAGTTGAGCTTTAAGCCGCCCAAACTTTCAGATTTTCGAATATCAAATAATTTGTATTGAATCTCGAACTGCGATCCACTCGATTGCACAACCGAACCAACTACTAAAGCATCAGCACCACGTGCAGCCCAAGATTTGTAATTCGGTGTGCCTTCATCACCCTCAGTGGCGTTGCCATTTTCAGTATTCTTAAAGTAACCACTGCGTACTAAATCTTGGCGAATGATTTCAGTAATGCTGATCGGTAATTTTTGCTCATCTTTAAAGCGCATGACAGCAATGGGATAAAGCGATTGACCAACGCCAGTGATTTCAATATTCATCATTTGAGCAAATACTGGACTTACAACACCAAGAGTTAAGGCAGTCATTACAACAATCAAGATATGTAATTTAAAAATAACTATTTTTATTGGCTGCAACATGCTTTAGTCCTTGAGTTTGAATGTCAGCGAGATTTCGCGTTGTGGAATTTTGCCATTGTCATCCTTGGGTAGACTTTCTGCGCGAGAGAGTGCCAAGAGCACTGCACGATCCCAATCATTATTACCGCTAGAAGTTAAAACACTCGTACTCATAATTGCCCCATCTGGAGCAAGGTTGACCTTAATAACAGCCGCTGGGTTGCCACTGATAAATTCTTGGTTAAAAACGATGAGCGGTCTAACTTTCTTATTGATTCTATCTTTCCAGCCAGGGGGCGCATTGCCACCTCCACCCATACCGCTGCCAACCGTACCTCCGCTGCCACCCTCAGCTCCTGCAGCTGCTCGTAGGCGGGCTAATTGATCGGCACGCACTTTTTCAGCTGCGGCATTGGCTTTCATTTCTGCAGGAGTAAGCGCTTTGGGAGCTTCAGCTTTTTTGGGCTGTTCTTTTTCCTTCTCCTTTGGCGGAGGAGGTTTAACTGTTTTTGGAGTCTCTTTCACCACTTCTTTTTTAGGGGGCTCTTTTTCTGCTATCTTTTTCTTTACTGCAATGTCAGCAGCCTCCTCTTTGGCTACTGTTTTCATTTCTGGTTCAGGTGTACTTTGAACTTGTGGCACAGAATCCCATAACTCCACTTCAACTCCAGAGGGGGTGCTGTTATTCCAGCTAATGCCGATGACCAAAAAAGCAAGCAGGCCTAAGTGCGCAACAAGTGAAAGACTGAAGGCGCGTTTAGTGCTTTCTGCTTTTGTGAGGCGTCCCCGATTAAATGGAGAAAGATTTGGCTGCAAACTTTGGGCGCTATTCATGGATAAATAAAAAGAGCTCTCAAATTACTTTATTGACTCTTGACTGCAAGACCAACGCGTTTGACGCCGTTTTCTTTGAGCTTAGACATCACATCCATGACCACTTCGTACTTAATGGATTTGTCAGCTGCTAGCACAACCGGTTGCTCCGCAGACTTTTCTGCTTGTGTTCTGGCAAATGCTCCAAGCTCAAAGCGGTTGAGGGTTTGAACGGGCTCACCATCTTTGCGCACGATGACATTTTCATTGGCATCAATCGTTAAAAAGACAGGAGGCAATACCTGTACCTTAGCTCCGCCAACAGTAGGCAAATTGACGACACCAGGATTGACCATTGGCGCTGTAACCATGAAGATCACTAGCAGTACCAACATCACGTCGATGTATGGAACGACATTAATGTCAGCCATGACTCTACGTTTTCTACTTCTTCCTAGTGATGATCCAGCCATGCTTATTTTCCTAAGCCTTGACGTTGCAAAATATTGGTAAATTCTTCGATAAAGGTTTCAAAGCGAATCGAGAGACGATCAACATCAGTAGCGGCGCGGTTATAAGCAACCACTGCAGGAATCGCCGCAAATAAACCAATTGCTGTTGCAACTAGCGCTTCTGCAATACCAGGCGCTACAGCCGCTAAGGTGGCGTTCTGAACGTTTGCTAATCCACGGAAGGCATGCATGATTCCCCATACGGTTCCAAAGAGGCCAATGTAGGGTGACACAGAACCGACAGACGCTAAGAAAGGGAGGTTGGCCTCCAAAATATCCATCTCACGTTGGTAGGTCGCTTTCATGGCGCGACGTGCGGCATCGATTTCGCGAGCCTTCATGAACTCTTGCATGCCGGCCTCAAAGATGTGTTCAAGAACGGCGGCGCTGCGGGTATTGCGCTGGGCAGCCGTAAAAAGGCTGCTCAGATCTCTGCCAGACCAAAAATCACGTTCAAATCGCTCTGTATCGCGCCTAACCCCACGCAAAACCGCGGTTTTCTTAAAAATGATGGTCCAAGAGGCAATGGACATCCCTAGTAATAACAACATTACCAACTGGACTAATAGGCTGGCATTGAGGACTAGAGAGAGAAAGGAGAGGTCTTGTGTAGTGGTCATGGTGGATTTTGTATGATGTAGGTAGATTTTACTAAGTTAATTAATTCAGCAATCCAACTTCATCAGGATTATCACCATGTTTGACCGTCAGAACAATTTAGCCAAAACCGACCCCCAGTTGTGGGAAGCCATCCAGAAGGAAAATAAGCGCCAAGAAGACCATATTGAGCTTATTGCCTCTGAAAACTATGCCTCACCAGCAGTAATGCAGGCGCAAGGCTCTCAGCTGACCAATAAGTATGCTGAAGGCTATCCAGGCAAGCGTTATTACGGCGGCTGTGAATTTGTAGACGTTGCTGAGCAACTGGCCATTGATCGCGTTAAGGCGTTATATGGTGCTGAGGCAGCCAATGTACAACCGCATTGTGGTGCATCTGCGAACCAAGCCGTGTTCTTGGCATTTTTAAAGCCGGGCGACACTTTTATGGGTATGAGTCTGGCTGAAGGTGGTCATTTAACTCACGGCATGGCACTTAACATGAGCGGTAAGTGGTTTAACCCAATTTCCTATGGCCTCGATAAAAATGAAGCAATTGATTATGAGCAAATGGAGCGTTTAGCTCGCGAGCACAAACCCAAATTGATTATTGCTGGCGCATCTGCATACTCTCTCGTGATCGACTGGGAGCGCATTGGTAAGTTAGCTAAAGAAGTGGGCGCTATTTTTATGGTGGATATGGCGCACTATTCTGGCCTGATTGCTGCCGGTGTTTATCCAAACCCAGTGCCACACGCAGACATCGTGACTTCTACTACACACAAGAGCTTACGTGGCCCACGTGGCGGTATCATCTTGATGAAGGCGGAGCATGAGAAGGCGATTAACTCTGCGGTATTCCCAGGCTTACAGGGCGGCCCTTTGATGCATGTGATCGCCGCTAAAGCAACTGCATTTAAAGAAGCGCAAGAACCAGGCTTTATCAATTATCAAAAGCAAGTGATAGCTAATGCCAAAGCATTAGCTGAGACATTAATCGCACGCGGTCTTCGCATCGTTTCTGGCGGTACAGATTCACATGTGATGTTGGTGGACTTACGCGCTAAGAAGATGACTGGTAAAGAAGCTGAGCGAGTTTTGGGTGATGCGCACATTACTTGTAATAAGAATGGCATTCCAAATGATCCAGAAAAACCAATGGTGACAAGCGGTATTCGCTTGGGTTCACCAGCAATGACAACCCGCGGCTTTAAGGAAGCTGAAGCAAGGCAAGTGGGTAACTTCATTGCGGATGTTTTAGATAACCCCAATGACGAAGCAAACATTGCTAAAGTGCGCGCGCAAGTAGCTGAGCTCACCAAACGTTTCCCTGTATACGGTTAACCTGAAGCACTAAAGAAAAGAGTCTACATTGCGCTGCCCTTTTTGCCATAACGACGATACCCAGGTTCTTGATACCCGGGTATCAGACGAAGGCGATACCATTCGCAGGCGTCGCCGTTGTGCCAAGTGTGACAAGCGCTTTACAACCTATGAGCGCGTTGAGCTAGCCCTGCCAGCCATTGTGAAAAAGAATGGTAGCCGGGTTGAGTACAGTCATGAAAAGTTAGTGGGCTCTATCAAGCTGGCCCTGCGAAAACGTCCAGTGTCATCAGACTCCGTAGATGAATCGATTGCTCGGATTGAAGAGAAGTTACTCAGTCTTGGTGAAAAAGAAATCCCCAGTGAGCGCGTAGGTGAGCTTGTTATGCGGGAACTTAAGCGCTTAGATAAGGTTGCCTATATTCGCTTTGCTTCGGTCTACAGAAGTTTTGCAGATATCGAGTCTTTTGAGAGCGCACTCAAAGAGTTGAAGTAGGTTTTTGGCTTGCACCTAGCCGATATCGTGATGGCTAAAAGATTTGTTCAACTATTTTTGGCATAAATGAAGATAAAAATAAAAGATTTACCGAAATTTGATGTCATTGATTATTTAAAAACAGAAAAAGATATTGCGGGATATCTCTCGGCTGTATTAGAAGATAGAGACCCCGCCTTATTTGTTGCTGCTATTGGCGATATTGCTAGAGCAAAAGTAATTAAACTTTGATCGACTTTGCCTTTTCAGCGCACATCATCTGAATTACCCCATCAATATCAGTTGGTTTTTTCCAGCCTAATACCTTGATTGCTTTTTCGGGGTTGCCAACGCTAGAAGCAATTTCATTGGGACGAAAGAAGCTCGGTTCAATCTCAACGTATTTTTGCCAATCTAAATCAAAATATTCAAAAGACTTAGCAACAAAATATTTCAGAGATTCTTTTCTACCAGTGGCAATAACAAAGTCATCTGGTGTCTCGAGTTGCATCATGAGCCACATCGCCTCAACATACTCCGGTGCCCAGCCCCAGTCACGTGAGATATCCAAGTTACCCAATTGCAGTTTGTCGAGTTGACCCGCTTTAATCTTGGCGGCACTGGTAATGATCTTTTGGGTCACAAAACGCTCAGGGCGTAAGGGTGACTCATGGTTGAACAAGATTCCAGTGCACGCGTGCAGACCATAGGATTCGCGATAGCTATTAATTAGCCACTTAGCAGTAGATTTAGCCACAGCATAAGGGCTGCGCGGTGCAAATGGAGTTTGTTCATTAGCAGGAGTATCGCCAGTATCACCGAAGCACTCGCTTGAGCCAGCATTGTAAAAACGTACTGGTTTATTCAGAAGGCGAATCACCTCCAAAATATTGAGCGTACCAATGGCAATGCTCTCAATCGCTTCAACTGGTTGATCAAATGAGAGGCCGACTGAGGTTTGGCCTGCCAGGTTATAAATCTCATCCGGATCAGCCTGCTGGATTGCATTAAATACGCTTCGAAAGTCATTAATCGAAACAGAAATTAAGTTGACTTGATTGCGGATATCAAGAGTATTGAGATTATTAAAAGAAGAGGCCATCACATCGCGCGATGAGCCCGTTACCGCATATCCTTTGGATAAGAGGTGCCTTGCTAAGTAAGCACCATCTTGCCCAGTAATGCCGATGATTAGTGCTTTTTTGACTGTCAATTTACTTGAGTACTGCAAAGATAGAAGCGGTGATGTTATCTACGCTACCGGTGCCATTTACCTTGCAATAAGCAGGCGCTTTTACTTTATCAGCAGAATTGGCTTGCGCAGCCCAGGAGGAATAGTACTCAACCAATGGACGGGTTTGATCGTTGTATACCTGGAGACGTTTACGAACTGTTTCTTCTTTATCGTCATCGCGCTGAATTAAATCATCGCCAGTGACATCATCTTTACCTGCTACTTTTGGTGGGTTGAACTTAATGTGATAAGTACGGCCTGAAGCGGGGTGAACGCGACGTCCGCTCATACGATCGATGATGGCATCAAATGGCACGTCGATTTCTAAAACGAAGTCGATTGGCACACCAGCATCTTTCATGGCTTGTGCTTGTGGAATGGTTCTTGGGAAACCGTCAAATAAATAACCCTTGCTGCAATCGGGCTGAGTTAAGCGATCTTTGACCAGGCCAATGATGATGTCATCTGATACTAAGCCGCCAGAATCCATAATTTTTTTGGCAGCAATGCCTAGCTCTGTTCCTGCTTTGACAGCGGCGCGCAACATGTCGCCAGTGGAGATTTGCGGAATGGCAAATTTTTCACAAATAAACTGAGCTTGAGTGCCTTTACCAGCACCTGGTGCTCCGAGCAGGATTAACCGCATTATTTTCCCCTTACAAGATCTGTCATTGTCCCGTGTTTTGTCGGGATCCTTTATCTCTGATAACTAGGATTATCCCCGAGAAACCCTCGAAAGATGGAGGTTGAACTTTAGCTGCTTCCCTAAGGCTCAAGTAGCCGTCTAACCCGCTCTAGGTCGTCTGGAGTGTCTACACCTGCCGGAGGCGCCTCTGTGGCAGTGTGGACCGCAATCTTGTAGCCATTCCAGAGGGCGCGCAGTTGCTCTAAGGCTTCTGCTTGTTCTGGGGGTGCAGGCTCTAAGCGGGTGTAGGCCTGTAAAAACTCAGCTCGATAGGCATAAATACCCAAATGGCGTAAGTGCACTATTTTCTGAGTACTCTGTGAGTCTCTCACAAATGGAATCGGCGCTCTTGAAAAATACAAGGCCTCACCAGCATGATTAAGAACAACCTTGACCACATTGGGATTATTGATTTCAGATGCATCGCTAATGGGTACTGCAATAGTCGAGATAGCGCATTGGACATTGTTAGCCAAAGCTTGGGCAACTTGATTAATGAGTTCTGGTGGAATAAGTGGCTCATCACCTTGTACGTTTACAACCAAGGCATTGGCTGGTAGTTTAAGTAACTGGGCTACCTCAGCTAAGCGATCAGTGCCAGTAGGATGATCAGCACTCGTCAGTAAGCACTCAATCCGGTGCTCACGACAGGCTGCCTCAATCTCAGCAGAATCGGTTGCCACTACTACGCTTTGTGCAAGTGATTGCTGGGCGCGCTCTGCCACTCGAACCACCATGGGTTTGCCGCCAATATCAGCCAGTGGTTTGCGTGGCAATCTGGTGGAGCCCAGTCTTGCGGGTATGACTACCAAGAATTCTGGAGTTTTATAGGCGCTCATGCAAAAAAAGATTGAATCAATTATTTAGAGAACTTCATCGGCGCTAAGGGCGCGAGCTTCATCTACTAACATGACAGGCACATCATCGCGAATAGGGTAAGCCAAGCGGTCAGCTTTACAAATGAGTTCGCTCTTGGCGGCATCGAGATGCAAAGGGCTTTTGCATAGAGGGCAAACCAAAATTTCCAATAAACGTTTATCCATGATTTTCTAAAGTATTAAAAGTAAAAGCTTGGTGCAATAGGGTTTGCTCAGTTTAGCGCTTTAATGAATTTAACTTAGAAGAAGGTTTTATAAGTTATAGCGATTGGGGTCAGGTCGTTGCAAAATCGATTGCATCCAGTCTACCAAGTTATCTGGCAGATTCAGGTTCATTGGCACTACCCAAATACGCTGATCAGTAATAGCGGAGCACTTCACGGCATCTTTTTCGGTAATGAGGATGCATTGACCCTGGATGTCATTAAAAAACTCCGGGGTATAGCTTGCGTGATCTGGTAATGGGATCCATTTGCCAGCAATACCTTGTTTTTGGAGAGCATTAAAAAAACGTTTTGGGTTCCCAAGTGCAGCTACTGCGCTAATTTGGTTTGGCAAAAACTGCTCTGCAATTTGTGCAAGCGTTTGAGTATTAGCTAAATTATTGAGTTGATATGGGATCCCCAAAGTGCCTAGCAAAGTAAATGCGCGTCGACCCACAAAATATTCTTCCAATAAACCACTCTTATTGCTCCCGGCAGACTCGGTAAATAAAGTGGCATCACGTCCACGATCGGCAGATTCACGAAGGGGGCCGGCTGGTAATAAAAAACCATTGCCTTCACCACGACTATCTCGTACTACCAATTCAATATCGCGGCCACCTTCTCGTGCAGGCCAGCGCGACAGTCCGCTATGTTGCAAGCCATCGTCGCTAATGATGACGTTGACATCAGGCGAGTGCTTGAGTAGTGCCTTGATACTTTGCCGGCGTTTTGGAAATACCCAAATCGGAAATTGATCATGAGTACGTTTTGCAATCAGAACGGGCTCATCACCCACTTGCATCGGATCTGAATCGCTACGCACTTGAGTGGGAGATATTTGTCTAGAACCATAGCCTCTGCTGATAATTCCAGGTCTCCATCCTAGTTGCGCTAGTTGCTGCGCAATTGCAATCACAATAGGCGTCTTACCGGTGCCACCCACCCGAATATTGCCGACGATGATGATGGGAACTGGCGAAGCTTGATGATTGCCTATGCCTAAGTCGTAAATGAGTTTGCGAATTCGCAAGACCAAACCGTACACCCAGGATAGTGGCCAGAGCAATAGAGCAGTAGGCCCTCGTCTTTCCCAAAATCGGGGTGCTTTACGAAAAAAAGAAAGTGCCATAAAAGTATTGTTCTCGAGACTTACTTTTTGGTTTGGCTGCTAAAAACAATATTGGATAGATTAGCATCACGCGCCGCTTCAAGAGCACTCATTACGGCTTGATGCGGCGCCTTTGCATCCGCATCAATATTGATTTGAATATTGCTGATGCCATCTTTTACAGTAGCGCCTTGATTACTCAGTTGTATTAATGCGTTAGTCAATTGACTACGATCAGTGACCTTACCATTGATCGCAAAGCGACCGTCACGACTGACTGCAATGTGTACTTGCTTATTATCTGCCGCACTCTCACTTCCGTTAGCAGTAGGCAGGGTAATGGCCAATTCTTGATAACGGGTAAAGGTGGTGGAGATCATCAAAAAGATCAGCACTACCAATAAAACGTCAATAAAGGGAATGAGATTGATTTCTGGTTCGGCAGAAGCGGGAGCGGTTCCGAGAGAAAAACTTCTCTTAGATGGTGAGTGCAAACTTAACCAGCTCATTGAGGTGAAGCAGGATAGAGTTTTTTAAATAGCTGGCGCGTGAATTCTTCGCACTCACGTTGACGCTGGTTCGCAATAGCTTTTAATCCACGCCATGCTGCAAGTGCTGGAATAGCAATGAGCAATCCAAAGGCAGTGTTGTAGAGCGCAACCGAGATTCCATGAGCCAATTGTTGTGGGCTACCAGCGCCACTGATGGCGCCTTGACTACCAAAGATTTCGATCATGCCAACGACAGTGCCAAATAAACCCAATAAGGGGGCGATGGTGGCGATCGTTGCCAGAATCCCAAGGTAGCGATCCAATTTGAACCAAGTCATCTGGGCTACTGCTTGGAGCTCTTCTAGGGCTGCTTCAGAACTGCTGCCATTGAGCTTCTCTTTTAATACGCAGCTTAATAAGGGACTTGCTGGAGAGAAATTGGCTAGATCACTAATCTGCGCATCAGAGGGCTTATTTTCTTTAAGCAATTGATTGCAAAGACTAAAAGCGGTTTCTAGGCAGCCTTTAGGGAAAATATGGATTTGGCGCAAATACCAGCTACGTTCTAAAACAATAGCTAAGCCAATAATCGAAATAATCAAAAGAGGCCAAATAGGCCAGCCAGCAGATAGTAAGATTGAGTACATAAGCTCAATACTTTAGCTGAATTAAGAAGCCTGTTTCAGAAAGCTAGCCTGTGGATAACTCTGTGCAAAACTTTTTAGAGATGGCGCTCTAAGTCCTTGATTGATGGTGCAACGGGTAGGAATTGGCCTAAAAGCATCGGGTTGAAGCCAAAAAATTAGCTATATAAATCAATGACTTATTTTTTAGCTGTTGGATTAATGAGACGTTTTGGGTCAGTAATTGCTTACTTTTAACTACTAGACCTAGGGTGTATATGCTTCTGTGGATATTTATTGCCGTCTAGACCAAGCGGCGCTGTGAATAAAGAGAAAAAATGCCTGAAATATCAAGGGAAATTCTGAGTGTTGGCGATCTAAACCGCGCCATTGCTGCTTCTTTAGAGGATCGATTCGATACCGTTTGGGTTGGCGGGGAGATTTCCAACTTCAAGGCTTATGACAGCGGGCACTGGTATTTCTCACTTAAGGATGAGGAAGGGCAGATTCGCTGCGTCATGTTCCGCGGTCGCAATGGTCAAGTTGGCTTTATGCCGCAGTCAGGCGATTTAGTGGAAGTGAGCGCCAGTTTGGGTTTGTATGTGCCTAGAGGCGACATACAGCTGACTATTCAAACGCTGCGTCGTGCTGGTATGGGCGGCCTGTATGAAGCCTTTTTAAAACTCAAAGCCAAATTAGCCAAAGAAGGTTTATTTGATGAAGACCGTAAACGGGATATTCCAACACATCCCAGATCGATTGGCATCATCACTTCACCGCAAGCTGCAGCATTAAAAGATGTTCTTTCAACTTTAGCAAGACGCGCACCACATATTCCGATTGTGATTTATCCAACACTAGTGCAAGGACCTGATGCACCTGGCGGAATGATTGCAGCACTGAAGGCTGCAGAAAAAGAAAATGCCGTTGATGTCATTTTGTTGGTGCGCGGTGGAGGCAGCATTGAAGACCTATGGGCCTTTAACGATGAGCAACTTGCTTATGCCATTGCCAGCTCAAAGATTCCGGTAGTGAGCGGCGTTGGGCATGAGACTGATTTCACAATTGCAGATTTTGTAGCGGATCTGCGGGCGCCAACCCCAACCGGCGCGGCAGAGTTAGCAGCCCCACGTAAAGATCAGCTATTGCAAGAGTTAGATGCAATTAAGCAAGCGTTACTCCAGCGCGTGAATCAACGGGTAGAGCGTGAAGCACAAACACTAGATCAGTTGGCGCTAAGACTAGGTCATGCATTGCCTAACCCCGATCGCATGCGTGAACAAATCACCAATTGGCAACTGCGCTTAAATCAAGCGTGGTCAGTACGCATGGAAAACTGGAAACGCAATCAATCTCATTACCAATCGCAATTGGAGATGCTCAATCCCCAAAGAACACTCGAGCGAGGTTATGCAGTAATCCTGAGTAAAGATAAGGAGAAATTGCAGGCAGTACGCAAGCCCAGTGAGCTTAATACCGAGCAGGGCTATCAGGTGCAATTAGCAGAAGGCCGGGCAGAGGTGACGTTTTCAGAAGTCTTACGTGAGCCGTAATTTTTAAAATACGGCTCAGTATTTGAGCCGTATATGCTAAAATACGGCTCATGAGTACCCCACTTACCCCAAAATCGAGCTTAAAAGCCATTTGGCAGCATCCTGATTGGCCCAATTTGAAGATACAAGGTCTTGGGGTGCAGGGCGCCCTATTGCGTGCTCGCAAAAAACAGGGGGAGGTGATTGGCCAGGCAAATGCCATTGGATTGCAAGGCGCACAAGATCTGATTCAAAGTAGGTACATTCAAGAAATTATTGCGACTTCAGCAATTGAAGGGGAGAAGTTAAATCTCGATTCTGTGAGGTCTTCCGTATTTCGTAAGCTGGGGGTTGCGTTGGCGAACGATCTTGCGCCCTTGGATAAAAAAGTAGATGGTCTGGTGGATATATTGCAAGATGCATTAGAGAGTCGTGGGCACGACTTAAGTGTGGAAAAACTTTTTCAATGGCATCAAGCACTGTTCCCCGGAAAAATAAATGCTAGATCACGTATTAAGGTCGGCAACTTCCGGGATCATGAAGACCCGATGCAAATTATTAGTGGCAGACAAGGCAAAGAGGTTGTCCATTTTACTGCCCCACCATCATCAAGCGTTGCAGGTGAGATTGCGGTATTTTTAGATTGGTTTAATCAAACTCGCCCTAATCGCCTTGCAGATGCACCCTCAAAAAAACTGGGCACTCAGATAGATGGTCTTGCGCGTGCAGCTATTGCACATTTATGGTTTGAAACAATTCATCCGTTTGAGGATGGGAATGGAAGGTTAGGTAGGGCAATCGTAGAGATGGCTATGGCTCAAGATGCGCAGTCTGGAGAAAAGCTATATAGCCTTTCTGAGCAGATGATGGCTAATCGCTCAAGTTATTACGATGCCTTAAATGCTGCACAGCATGGAAATCTAGATATCTCCGAATGGGTGATTTGGTTTGCGCATACTTGTGAGCTTGCTTGTGAGGTCTCGTGCGAGGTGATGAAAAAAGCCATTGATAGATCGCATTATTGGGCTCAGTATTCTCACGTACGGCTAAATGATAGGCAAAAGAAAGTCATCCACAGATTGCTAGATGAGGGTGATGGCGGTTTCTTGGGCGGATTAAATGCAGAAAAGTATATGAAGATCACTGCAAGCTCAAAGGCTACTGCTACAAGAGACTTATCTGATTTACTTGAAAGCAAGATGTTGTTTTCAGTGGGCCAAGGTAAGGCTTTGCGCTATTACATCCATGTTGCCAGTTGGACTCATGGTCTTGAGTGAGCAATAGCAATTTTTCTCCACTGCTCAAGTGTTGATTAGAAAATATTGGGCTCAATCTCTAAGCTCACACCAAACTCTTTGCGCACTTTGTCTTGAATACATTTAGCAAGACCTAAGATATCTTGCGCAGTGCCATTGCCATGGTTTACTAAAACAAGTGCTTGGTTTTCATAGACTCCAACATTACCCATGCGCTGACCTTTAAAGCCGCATTGGTCAATCAGCCAGCCAGCAGCGAGCTTACGTTTACCAGGGACATCCGGATAAGACACTAAGGCTGCATATTTTTTTAGGAGCGTTTCATATTGCTCATTGGGAATAACGGGGTTGTGAAAGAAACTACCGGCATTACCAATCACCTTAGGGTCAGGTAATTTATGAGTACGTATTTTGCATACCGCTAGAAAGATATCTTCCGCGCTTGGATTGCTATTGCCTTCAAACTGTTTTGCTAAATCTGCGTAATGAATCTTCGCTCGCCAGGACTTAGGTATTTTAAAGACGACCTTTGTCACGATAAAGCGTTGGGGATGTTGTTTGAAGTAGCTATCGCGATAGGAAAATTGGCATGCATCTTTACTCAGAGTGACAAAGGCTTGCTTTTCTATATCAAACGCTTCAATGTGATCAATGTAGTCAGCAAGCTCAACACCATATGCTCCGATATTCTGAATCGGCGCAGCGCCAACTGTCCCTGGAATGAGAGCTAGATTTTCTAGGCCAGGTAAATTATTTTCTAAAGTCCAAGCAACAAACTCATGCCAGTTCACTCCGCCACCCACTGCAATCACAGTGGCATTTTGGTCAGAAGCAATAATTTCTTGACCGGTGATATTCATTAGCAATGTGGCGCCAGGTAAAACTTTGGGCAAAATCACATTGCTACCACCCCCTAATACTCGCCATGGCAGATTTTGTTCATTAATTTGCTTCATTACCATCGCAATTTGCTCTGGGGCGGTAACTTCAAAAGCGATATCGGCTACAGCATCTAGACCAAAGGTATTGCGGCCCTTCAGACCCAAATTGGGCAGCGATTTTGCTGGTGCGGGCACATTTGGGGCGGAGTTCATGCCACAATCTTATTCGAATGTCTGGCAAATCCGCAGATAATTGCCAAATTAGTAATGAAATTACCCATAGCTCATCGAAATAGAGAAGGAGTTAGAAATGCCCTCATTTGACGTAGTTTGCGAACCCGATATGGTGGAGCTTAAAAATGCCATCGAGCAGGCCAATAAAGAAATCAGCAATCGTTTTGACTTTAAGGGCTCTGATAGCCGTGTAGAGCAAAAAGATGAAACCTTGATTTTGTTTGGCGACGATGACTTTAAATTAGGCCAAGTACGGGATGTACTTTTTGGCAAGATGGCCAAGCGTAATGTGGATGTGCGCTATCTCAAAGATGACAAAAAAGAGACTATCGGCAGTGATAAGCGCAAGCAAACCATGAAGATTCAAAAGGGCATTACACAAGAGCTCGCCAAAAAAGTAGTGCGCATCATTAAAGACAGCAAGGTCAAAGTACAAGCTAGCATTCAAGGTGATGCCGTGCGTGTTACTGGTGGCAAGCGCGACGATTTACAAGAAACCATGGCTTTGCTGAAAAAAGAAGTAACAGAAGCGCCATTGGGCTTTAATAATTTCCGCGACTAAGAAGCGGCTTAGGCGCCATGAAAATACTTAAACCCATTCCTATATTTCAATCAGAGCTTGATGAGAGAAGGTTTTGGGAAATCAATGATGCTCCTGATGATGGTCCGCTGACAGCAAAACAAGTCTTGGCCTTACGTAATGATGTAGCCAAGCGCTTACCAAAAGGCAAACTGCTGGTACGAGACGTATTATTTACATGAGTCAGCCTCGGATACTGCCCGCCAGCAGCCCGCATGGCAATACGCCCAAGCTAGGCACTTTGCATGCAACGATTCTTCGCGCTGTTGAAGCGGCTTATCGTGCAGCATTAAGCCGATAGAGTAACGAAGCTAGATGATCTGGAGATATCCAAATCAACAATAATTTACGGATACCTATTAAATCTAAAGATTTATGACAAACAATGTACCGCTAATCTCTGTGATCAGCCAAGAAGCGATCGAACGCTTTTGTGATGCTTGCTGGCTAGAGGATGGGCTGGCACAAAACAGTCTGGCCGCATACCGCAGAGACCTGTTGCTGCTAGCGCAGTGGCTCTACAAAAATCATTCTTCTGATCTATATGCGGTGACAGAAAAAGATCTCACAGCATACATCGCGCATCGCCGTGCTGATAAAGCCACTACTGCTAATCGACGCTTAACTGTGTTCAAGCGTTTTTATCGCCATGCTCTGCGCATTAATTTAGTGAAGAGTGATCCGTGTATTGGACTACGCGCCGCTAAGCAAGCACTGCGCTTTCCGAAAACTTTAAGTGAAGATCAGGTGACTGCATTACTCAATGCTCCCGATATTGAGGCGCCCTTAGGATTGCGCGATCGCACGATGTTAGAACTCATGTACGCCAGTGGTTTGCGCGTCTCCGAAATCGTTTCCCTGAAAACCGTAGCACTCGGCTTAAATGAAGGCGTTGTGAGGGTGGTAAACGGTAAGGGTGGCAAAGAGCGTCTTGTTCCCTTTGGCGGTGAAGCGGGACAGTGGTTACGACGCTATCTGGCAGAAGCGAGAACGCCCTTACTAGAAGGAAAAACGTCTGATGCGGTTTTTGTAGGGCGCCACACTGGTACAGGATTAACTAGACAGGCTTTTTGGGCTTTGATTAAGCGCTATGCAATCCTTGCCGATATCCCGGTAGCTCTATCGCCTCACACCCTAAGACATGCATTTGCTACCCATTTACTCAATCATGGGGCCGATTTAAGGGTAGTGCAGCTCCTTTTGGGACATACTGACATCTCTACCACTCAGATCTATACCCACTTGGCTAGAGAGCGCCTTAAATCGATTCACCAGCAGCACCATCCCCGTGGCTCATGAGTGCAGATTCAAGCTGGCACTCAGTGATTGACGATAAGTGATTAAGATAGCGATATGACTTTTCATCCAAATGTATTGCTCATCCCTATCGCCTATCTTATAGGCTCTATTTCGTTTGCAGTGGTAGTGAGTAAATGCATGCGTTTGCCAGATCCTCATACCTATGGCTCTGGTAACCCCGGCGCCACGAATGTTCTGCGTACCGGTAATAAATTGGCTGCAGGACTTACCTTTCTTGGCGATGCACTAAAGGGTTATTTTGCAGTGATGTTGGCACGCATTATCTTGGGTGATCAATCCCTAACTTCGACGCTCAGCTCGTGGGTCTTATGTGGCGTTGTGATAGCTGTATTTCTAGGGCATCTCTTCCCCATCTTTCATGGCTTTAAAGGTGGCAAAGGTGTTGCTACTGCCTGTGGCATTTTATTTGGCGTTAATGTGATTTTGGGTATAGCCACTTTAAGCACTTGGATCATCGTGGCAGTATTTTTGCGCTACTCCTCTTTGGCGGCCTTAGCGGCAGCAGTCTTTGGGCCAATCTATTTTGTATTTTTGTTTGGCTTTCAGCCGATGGGTATTGCACTATTGGTAGTTTGTTTACTCCTCATTTGGCGCCATCGCAGCAATATTCGCAATCTCATAAATGGCACTGAGAGTCGCATTGGTTCTAAAAAAGATTCCAAACAGAAGGCACAGTAAAAACGATGACCATTGCTTATGCCTGCGTACTCTTGATGGGCTTATTTCCTTATGTGGCTGCTGGGATTGCCAAAAAAGGCTTTGAGAATTTTGATAACAGCATGCCAAGACAATGGCTTGCTGAGCAGACAGGATTTAGAGCCAGAGCTAATGCAGCCCAAGCCAATCTTTTTGAATCGCTACCCCTCTTTTTTGCAGCAGTGATTATCGCTAGCATGAACAATGCGCCGCAAGCTAGAGTCGACCTTCTTGCCATCGGCTTTGTATTAGCCCGCATTGCCTTTTTGGTTTGTTATCTTGCTAATTGGCCAACAACCAGAACGATTGTTTGGGTCCTGGGATTGATTTGTGTAGTGAGTATTTTTTTTTCAGATTTAACTAATTAATCACAATAAGCAAAATACGATTCAACAATACGAGACTACTAAGACACTATGCCAGCCAAAAAATTACCTATCAAAAAAGTGGCAACCAAGGTAGCAACCAAGGTAGTAACTAAAGTAGCTACTAAGGCTGCTACCAAGGTCGCCAATAAAAAAGGAGATGCTGGCACGCCTTTGTCAGTTGTTATTCGTCGCCGCATTGAAGCCCAAAAAGCGCGCTTTCATGCCAATGACAATATTGCTGCATTTATTAAGCCAGGTGAGCTGGAGGGCTTAGTTGATGAGGTTGCCCAAAAAATGCAGGCGGTGCTTGAGAGTTTGGTCATTGATACCAAGAGTGATCACAACACCAAAAATACTAGTCAGCGCGTAGCCAAGATGTTTGTAAAAGAAGTTTTTAATGGCCGCTACGTCGAGCAACCTACACTCACCAAGTTTCCCAATGTCAGTCGCCTCAATGAGCTCATGATTATTGGCCCCATTACTGTGAGAAGTGCTTGTTCTCATCACCTTTGTCCCATCATGGGGCGGGTTTGGATTGGGGTCTTGCCTAGCAAAGCATCAGCATTGATCGGCTTATCGAAGTACTCACGCTTAACTGAGTGGGTAATGTGTAGACCACAAATTCAGGAAGAGGCGGTAGTGGAGTTAGCCGATATGCTGGAGAAAAAAATTAAGCCAACAGGGGTAGCTATTGTGATGGAAGCAGATCACTTTTGTATGCAATGGCGTGGTGTAAAAGATCGCGACTCAAAAATGATCAATAGTGTGATGCGTGGCGCATTCTTAAAAGATCCTAATCTGCGTCGCGAGTTTTTATCACTACTAGAAAAACGTTGATTGATTATTCGGCATGCAAGTATTCAATCCGTTTGGCAAGGTAGATAAAGGTGCTTGCGCATCCTTATTGATTGGATTGCTATTGGGTGCATGCGGTGGATTTCCAACTACCCATCCTGACCCTAATAAAAGTAATTCTGCAAACTATCAGACTGACGTCAAGGATTGTGCACAAGCGTATCCAGAGACTCCAGACGGTGTTTATCTCAAAAGTCGCATCGCTTGCTTGCGATTAAAGGGTTGGAGATAGCCGCTAATCTGCCTGAGAACAATTCTCAACTATATTTCTATATAAATCATTGGCTTACGTGCTCCCTAGCAGTATCAATTTATCTCCACTATGATCGCTCTTAGTTTCTTAGAGGTGTGGATTACTTGCACATCATTCGCTTTTTATTTTTTGGAGAATCCATGAAAAATAGTCGTCGCCAATTTATGATTTTGTCCGCTGCTGGTGCTTGCACCTTGGCGTTGAACGGTAAAGTTCAAGCTCAAGCAATGGTTGCTGAAACTGATCCACAAGCTAAGGCTCTGCAGTATGTTGCAGTCTCTAAAGTTGCTGGTAAGTATTGCAATAATTGCGCTCTCTACCAGGGTAAAGCTGACTCTGCTGCGGGCGGTTGCTCTTTGTTTGCTGGTAAGCAAGTGGCTGCTAAAGGCCATTGCAGTGCTTGGGCCAAGAAGGCTTAATAGTAAAGACTAGCTAAGATAATTTGCATC
>NZ_NGUP01000004.1 GCF_002206625.1 Polynucleobacter campilacus
CCGCAAGGTGATGTTACGGATTAGCACTAAGCTCAATTACATCATTCCGAAATTACATTAAAAATAGAGATGCATAAATCCGGTATGAACGCGTTTCATCAAGCTGCGCTCTATTTATTGGGGGCTATCGCATTAAGTGCGTGCACGATTAGCCCATTGCAGAAAAATAAAGAGCTAGTAGATAAATCATTATCAAACACGACTATTCCAGGGCAGTTTCAAGCAGTTAAAGTCGGCGACAAAGATGTTGCCCCTGTTGATGATGCTTGGTTAAAGCAATTCAACGATCCAGAACTCAATGCCTTAGTGATTGAGGCCTTGAAAAATAATCCCAGCATTCGGGTTATTGCTGCAAGGCGCCTCCAATCAGAAGCCCTCATTAATGCTGCAGGTGGAGCCCAATATCCAGGGGTTAGCGCCATTGGTAATTCAGGAGGCAAAGTAGGCTCTAGTGGAACTGGCTTAACGGGTTTTTATATTGGCGCCAATTGGGAATTAGATCTCTGGGGTCGAGTCCGAACCGCAGTTGCTAGAGCAGAACAAAATGCTAAAGCAATCAATGCCGATCAAGATGCAGCGCGCCTCTCTTTAATTGCCACGCTGGCTAAATCAGTTTGGCTAGCACGCAGTCTCCAAGAGCAAGCGCAGCTAGCTAAGGACAATGCGCAAGCCTCTCAAAAAATTGCAGACTTGACGCAAGTACGAGAAAAAATTGGCGCATCTTCAAGCAATGATGTGGCAATCGCCAAGGTGAATGCCGCTCAAGCACAAGAGCTGGCCCTCAATGCTGCAACAGCAAGAGATCAAGCCTTGCGCGCTGTTGAAGTTTTACTTGGCCGCTATCCAAAGGCAGAGCTACTCAAAACCACTAGCTTACCCGCCCTACCAAAACCAGTTGAGCCTGGTTTACCGGCAGATTTACTGGAACGTCGTCCTGATTTGCTTGCCGCAGAGGCTAGGGTCAATAGCGCTTTTTACCTTGCCGATGAAAAACGATTAGCTCGTCTTCCAAAGATTAGCCTCACGGCTGGATATGGTTATATCAATAGCCAGATCTTTACCTTAATTAATGGTGCTAGTACCAGCTTTGGTGTTGGCGCCAATGTTGCCCTTCCGCTATTTCAAGGCGGCGCTATTGAAGCACAAATTGCCTATCAAAATGCCGAGGCTCAAGCTGCTATGGCCAATTACGGCAAGGTTGTATTAGCTGCTTTCAATGATGTTGAAAATGCCTTGAGTGGCGAGGCATCCTGGCGGGAAAAAACAGGTCAAATACAGGCACAACTTAGTGAACAACAGCGCGTGATGAAAAATACTGAGGCAGAATTTCAGATTGGAAGAATTGATCAACGCCAAATTCATCAGCAGCGGATCAAAACCAATGTCACGGATATCAATTGGCACCAAGGTCAAGTTGATGCGCTATCACAGCGCATCAATCTCTATTTAGCCTTGGGTGGCTCTGCTGAATAAAACTTCAATAGCACCTCAATCAACCTCGATTACTGAATATGAAAAAGACTCTTTTAATTAGCGCCATCGTCTGCGCCCTTCTTGCGCCATTAAATTCTTACGCACAATTCTCAAATCCGTTTGGCAGCAGCAAGACAGTTGCCCAGCAAAAGGAAGATATTCTTAAAAAGAATGACGAGATCTTGAAGCATCTTTATAAGGTTCAACCAAAAGCAAAAGAAGTGATCGATAAATCGGTTGGCTATGCAAGCTTTAGCAACTTTGGTATGAAGATTTTGATTGCTGGTGGCGGCACCGGAAGCGGTGTTGTCATTAACAAAGTAGGAGGAAAGCCCATCTATATGAATATGGCAGAAGTTCAGGCAGGGGTTGGCCTCGGAATTAAATCCTTTCAGAATATTTTTATATTCCAAACTGAAGCTGCCTTAAATGACTTTGTCAATTCTGGGTGGACTTTTGGTGGGCAAGTAACTGCCGCAGCTAAATATGATAAAAATGGTACTTCTTACCAAGACGCTACTGTTGTAGCACCCGGTGTACTGATGTACCAACTCACCGATACAGGCCTTGCCGCTGAAATCACCGGCAAGGGCACCAAATACTACAAAGACACCGACTTAAATAAGTAAGCGTCTTTGAGGATCATTAAGGCGTCATCTGTGCATTGAGTTTTGCTTGGCTTGGATCATGCAACTTATTTAAAGCTGATAAATAAGCCTTAGCAGAGGCAGCAATGATGTCTGGATCTGTACCAACACCATTCACAATGCGACCACCTTTAGCCAAACGTACCGTGACTTCACCTTGAGATTGGGTGCCTGAGGTAATGGCATTGACTGAATAGAGCAATTGCTCTGCCCCGCTCTTAGCAATCTCTTCGATGGCATTTAAGCTGGCATCTACCGGTCCGTTACCTTCAGCCTCAGAGCTCACCTCTTTATCCCCCATCCGGAAGGTAACGCGTGATTTAGGACGCTCACCTGTTTCAGAATGCTGGCTCATAGAGATAAAGTGATAATGCTCACCCGCTTCTGCAGCCGCGGAATCAGACATGATGGCAATGATGTCTTCATCGAAGATCTCTGACTTTTGATCAGCCAAGGCTTTGAAACGAGCAAATGCTTCGTTGAGCTCCTTTTCAGCTTCAACCGTGATGCCTAATTCTTGCAAGCGTTGCTTAAATGCATTGCGGCCCGATAACTTACCCAAAACAATCTTGTTAGTAGACCAGCCCACATCTTCTGCACGCATAATTTCATAGGTCTCACGATTCTTCAAAATACCATCCTGGTGAATACCAGAGGCATGAGCAAAAGCATTGGCACCTACTACTGCCTTATTAGGCTGTACTACAAAGCCTGTAATTTGAGAAACCAATTTAGATGCCGGAACAATTTGACTGGCATCGATGCCGCACACCATATCAAAATAATCCTTACGGGTTCGCAAGGACATCACAATCTCTTCTAAGGCTGTATTGCCAGCGCGCTCCCCTAAGCCATTGATGGTGCACTCGATCTGACGAGCTCCGCCTATCTTTACGCCTGCCAAGGAATTCGCAACCGCCATACCCAAGTCGTTATGGCAATGCACAGACCAAACAGCCTTATCTGAATTTGGCACGCGTGTACGTAAGGTTTTAATAAATTCACCATACAACTCTGGAGTCGCATAACCTACGGTATCCGGAATATTGATAGTGGTAGCACCCTCATTAATAACGCCTTCTACCACTCTGCACAAGAAATCCATCTCTGAGCGATAACCATCTTCTGCGGAGAACTCAATATCATCAGCCAAATTTCGGGCAAAGCGAATGGAGCGCTTCGATTGCTCCAAGACCTCTTCCGGAGACATTCGCAATTTGACTGCCATATGCAATGGGCTGGTTGCCAAGAATGCATGGATACGTTTGGCTTTAGCAGCCCTCAAGGCATCTGACGCACGGGTAATATCGTTTTCATTGGCTCTTGCCAAGGAGCAGACGATAGAGTCTTTGATGGCTGCGGCTACCGCAGAGATCGCCTGAAAGTCACCTTCGGAGCTGGCAGCAAAGCCCGCTTCAATCACATCAACCTTGAGACGCTCTAATTGACGGGCAATGCGAACCTTTTCATCCTTGGTCATTGAGGCGCCAGGGGATTGCTCACCATCACGCAAGGTGGTGTCAAAAATGATTACTTTATCGCTCATCACTACTCTCCGGTTTGGAATACGCTAATAATAATTGCTCAATTTGAATCTGAAAAACAAAAACCCCAGCAATTAGCTGGGGCTGGTATCTGGTGGTTAATGAATTATTCTGATCTCATCAACTCAGGCCTTACCCGCCCCAAGCTTTAGGATTAGTGCTAGCAGAAGGAGACCTGTTAAAGGTGAGAAATTGATCAACATGGAATTAATATACCCGAAAATTCTGAAATTAGCTAAAACGCTTACCGCTAAGGTGCTCCCAGGCCCAAATCACATAGCCAGAGATGGAATACACGACAAAAACACCGAATAAGGTCAAGGGCGGATTAGAGGAGATTAATACGAAGGTCAAAATCATCAAGACCATCACGCCAAATGGGACACGGTAGCGGACATCTAAGGCTTTGCCACTATAAAAACGGGCATTAGAGACCATGGTTAGGCCAGCATAGACCGCAATAAAGAAGGTAACCCAGGGAATCGCAGTATCGCGCACTGGAATCTTGTTGTCATCAGCAAGCCAAATAAATCCAGCCATTAAGGCGCCAGCTGCTGGACTTGGCAAACCTTGAAAGAATTTCTTATCAACGACCCCAGTATTCACATTGAAGCGTGCCAAGCGCAAAGCAGCCCCAGCACAATAAGTAAATGCAGCTAACCAACCCCATTTACCTAAATCTTTTAAAGCCCACTCATAAGCGACTAGAGCTGGCGCTACGCCAAATGACACCATATCAGCCAGTGAATCATATTGCTCACCAAAAGCACTTTGGGTATTGGTCATACGAGCTACTCGGCCATCCATGCCATCCAACACCAAAGAGGCAAAGATCGCAATCGCTGCAACTTCAAACTGATGGTTCATCGCATTCACAATCGCAAAGAAACCACAAAACAAGGCCGCAGTAGTGAATGCATTAGGAAGTAAATAAATTCCCTTGCTACGTAAACGAGGTTTTGGAGGATGTAGCTCTTCTACTTCGTAATCAACGCCATCACCAACTTCATCCGCCCAGTCATTTGGCGTGCGATCTGAGCGGGAGTGGTTTAGTCGACTACGATCGATGCGTCCACGACGGCGAAATGTTGGCAAGATAGTCCTAGTAAAAGAGTGATCGAATTAATCGAGACCTGGCAAACGAGCCAAAGCCGTATTGGTAGCAAATACTTTATCGCCAACACTGACTAACGGCTCAGCAGTGAGAGGCAAATAAACATCCACCCGTGAACCAAAGCGAATAAAGCCATAGCGCTCACCTGCCTTTAAGCGATCGCCCACATGGATGTAGCAAAGAATTCGGCGCGCAATTAAACCAGCCACCTGAACCAAAGTCACTATCTGACCATTGGCATCAATCACAACCGCGTTACGCTCATTCTCAGTAGAGGCCTTATCCAAATCTGCATTCACAAACTTGCCAGCAAAATACTGAACCTCTTTGACTAAACCATTAACAGCGCTGCGATTGGAGTGCACGTTAAATACGTTCATGAAGACGCTAATCTTGAGCGCTTCACGACCAGCATAAGGATCGTTGGCTTTTTCTACTACAACAATCCGACCATCAGCTGGAGATAAAACTAGGTCACGGCCAATTGCGGGAATACGCTGCGGATCGCGGAAAAACTGTAGAACAAAGATAAAAATAATCCAAAGTGGCCATGACCATGCAATACCACCTAGAAAGTGGACTAATAAAGTCACGACTCCCACTAGCGCTAAATACGGCCAACCTTCTTTTGCAATAATGGGATGTGGATACATCATCTTTGTTCTAAGCCTTTTTATGGAGCTACGATTATTGGAATGCTTAGTTCTTTGTTTGGTCTACTAATTTGTTCTTAGCAATCCAAGGCATCATCGCACGCAACTTAGCGCCAACAATTTCAATTTCATGCTCAGCATTCAAGCGACGACGAGACATTAAGGTTGGAGCGCCTGCTTTGTTTTCTAAGATGAAGCTCTTTGCATACTCACCAGTCTGAATATCTTTTAAGCACTGACGCATTGCATTCTTGGTTTCTGCAGTCACAATACGTGGGCCTGTCACATACTCACCATACTCAGCATTATTGGAGATGGAGTAGTTCATGTTTGCGATACCGCCTTCGTAGATCAAGTCAACAATTAACTTGAGCTCATGCAAGCACTCGAAGTAAGCCATTTCTGGGGCATAACCAGCTTCAACCAATACTTCAAAGCCAGTTTTAATTAGATCAACTGCGCCACCACAAAGAACAGCTTGTTCACCGAACAAGTCAGTTTCAGTTTCTTCACGGAAGTTTGTTTCAATGATGCCAGCACGACCGCCACCGTTAGCAGTTGCATAGGACAAGGCAACATCACGGGCAGAGCCAGATTTATCTTGATAGACAGCGATCAAATGAGGAACGCCGCCGCCCTGTGAATAAGTACCACGGACAGTATGCCCAGGAGCCTTAGGAGCAATCATGATTACATCTAAATCAGCGCGTGGCTGAACTTGACCATAGTGAATGTTAAAGCCATGGGCAAAAGCAAGTGCAGCGCCCTGCTTGATATTGGCATGCACTTCTTTGGCATATACATCGCCAATTTGCTCATCAGGCAATAGCATCATGACAATGTCCGCATCTTTCACTGCATCAGCAACTTCTTTTACTGTCAAGCCAGCATTAGCAGCCTTGCTCCAAGATGCGCCACCTTTGCGCAAACCAACAGTGACGTTCACGCCTGAGTCTTTTAGGTTCAATGCGTGTGCATGGCCTTGTGAACCGTAACCAATGATGGTGACTTTTTTACCCTTAACGAGGGATAAATCAGCGTCTTTATCGTAAAAAACTTTCATGCTATTTCCTTGTGTTGAAAAATATAGGTGTATTACTTAATACATCAGTTAAAAAATTAAACCTTGAGAATGCGCTCACCACGTCCGATACCAGAACCGCCTGAGCGAACTGTTTCTAGAATGGATGCACGATCGATTGAATCAATGAAGGCATCTAACTTAGCGCCATCACCTGTTAATTCAATGGTGTAGCTCTTATCTGTTACATCAATAATGCGGCCGCGGAAAATATCGGTTGTGCGCTTAAGCTCTTCGCGCTCTTTACCAACAGCACGAACCTTAATCATCATGAGCTCACGCTCGATATGTGGGCCTTCACTTAGATCAAATACCTTCACCACTTCAACTAAGCGATTTAAATGCTTGGTAATTTGCTCGATCACATCATCAGACCCGAAGGTGACAATGGTCATGCGGGACAAAGAAGAGTCTTCGGTAGGAGCGACACTTAAGGCCTCAATGTTGTAACCACGAGCGGAGAACAAACCCACTACTCGTGACAATGCACCTGGCTCATTCTCAATCAGAATGGAAATAATGTGTCGCATTAAAGATCCTCACTACCCAAAAGCATTTCAGTGATTCCTTTACCCGCTTGAACCATTGGCCAAACGTTTTCTTCTGGGTCGGTTTGGAAGTCCATAAACACAGTGCGATCTTTCAATCTGATGGCTTCCTTAAGAGCGCCCTCGACATCTGACTTCTTCTCAATCAGCATGCCAACGTGACCATAGGCTTCTGCCAACTTCACAAAGTCTGGCAAAGAATCCATGTATGAACTGGAATAGCGCTTGTTATAGGTAAGCTCCTGCCATTGACGAACCATACCTAGGTAACGGTTATTCAATGAAACAATCTTCACTGGTGTGTCATATTGCTTGCAAGTAGAAAGCTCTTGAATACACATCTGAATAGAGCCTTCACCAGTGATGGTGAAAACATCCTTGTCTGGAAATGCCTTCTTAATACCCATGGCATAAGGCAAGCCTACGCCCATAGTGCCAAGACCACCAGAGTTAATCCAACGACGAGGCTTATCAAACTTGTAGAACTGTGCAGCCCACATTTGATGTTGGCCTACATCAGAGGTGATGAAGGCATCGCCACCGGTGAGCTCATACAGCTTTTGTACAACATATTGCGGCTTCACGATCTGTGAAGCTTCGTCATACTTTAAGCAATCTTTTTTACGCCACTCATTGATCTGCTCCCACCACGCGGCAACCTTCTCACCGTTTTTACGTGGGCCAGCAGCCTTCAGTTGCGCAGTCATTTCCTGCAGCACCTCTTTGAGATTACCAACAATGGGAACATCGACCTTCACGCGCTTAGAAATCACAGAAGGATCGATATCGATATGAATGATTTTGCGTGGATGACTTGCAAAGTGAACGGTGTTACCAATCACGCGGTCGTCAAAACGCGCACCAATCGCAATCAACACATCACTGTGTTGCATTGCCATATTGGCTTCATAGGTGCCGTGCATACCAAGCATGCCTACAAATTGCGGACTACTTCCCGGGAATCCACCAAGCCCCATCAAGGTATTAGTAACTGGATAGCCAAGTAGATCAGCAAACTCTTTAAGCTCTGGCGCTGCGTCAGCCAGAATCACGCCGCCACCGGTATAGATGTAGGGACGCTGTGCCTCTTGTAGCAAAGTGATTGCTTTACGGATTTGACCGCTATGCCCCTTCACTACTGGGTTATAGGAGCGCATCTCCAAAGTTTCTGGATAAACGAAGGGGCCCTTAGCTGCAGAGACATCTTTTGGGATGTCGATCAATACTGGACCTGGACGACCAGTCTGAGCAATATGAAAGGCTTTCTTCAACACCAAAGGTAAATCTTTAACATCTTTTACCAAGAAGTTGTGTTTAACAATGGGGCGTGTAATACCAACCGTATCAGCTTCTTGGAATGCATCTTCACCGATGGCATAGGTTGGTACATTACCGCTGATGATCACCATGGGGATCGAGTCGGTATAAGCAGTTGCAATGCCAGTAACCGCATTGGTTACTCCTGGGCCAGATGTGACTAGTGCAACGCCAACCTTACCGGATGCGCGCGCATAACCATCGGCGGCATGAACTGCTGCTTGCTCATGGCGAACCAGAATATGTTCGAACTTGTCTTGTTTAAAAATTTCGTCGTAGATAAACAGAACGGAGCCGCCTGGGTAACCCCAAACGTATTCAACCCCTTCTTTGTGCAAAGCTTGCACTAGCATCTCTGCACCAATCATTTCTGGAGGTGCTGCTACGGTATTTGGATTTGCTGAGTCTTTATTAGCTTTTGTGGCTAAAAATTCGGCGCTGCTTGTATTCATTTTCTTTCGTCCTTTGCAATTTTCGGCAAAAAATTGTTTGGTCTGTTCTATCCCTTGCTTATGGCCCGAGTTCGAACGGCGCTGCTACCGGAAAAACCACTTCGTAAATGAGAATCTAGGTAGTAAGCCTTATATTCTATAGCAATCCCCTAAAATAGCCCAATTCTTACTGCTTCAGGTCTAATTCATCGCATGGCATCAGCCCAAGAACTATCCGATTTTCTGAGTAGTATTGAGAAGCGCGCTTTTAAGCAAGCGATCTATGCCGTCCGTGATGAAGACGCTGCCTTAGACATTGTTCAAGACGCCATGATCAAGTTGGCAGAAAAATACGGTGATAGGCCCGCCGCTGAACTTCCCCTCGTATTCACTAGAATCTTGCAAAACCGCATCCATGACTGGTTTCGGCGTCAAAAGGTCCGAAATACCTGGGTCACCCTGTTTTCAAACATGGGTAAGAAAGCCGATGACAATGATGATTTTGACCCTTTAGAGTCACTTTCAGCTCCAGATGACAGTGACATTCACCAAGATGGGGCACGAAAGCTCGAACAGAGTCAGCTTTTACAGGCCTTGGAGTCAGAAATTGCTAAATTACCTGTACGTCAACGAGAAGCCTTCCTGATGCGTTATTGGGATGAGCTAAGTATTACTGAGACCGCTAAAGCAATGAGTTGTAGTGAAGGAAGCGTCAAAACCCATTGTTCTAGAGCCACACAAACCCTAGCTAAAGCATTGAAATTAAAAGGAATTACCCTGTGAAACACCTTAATGACCAACTTACCGAGACCCAAGCAGACCAATTTGGTCGCGCTAGCGCTGCCCTGCTGAGCCAGAGTACGCAGAATCTGTCTGCTGGCATTAAAGACCGCCTCCATGCTGCCCGCATGAAGGCACTTTCAGTCAGAAAAGCAGAAAAAGTGCTGGCTCAAAAACCAGCTTTGGCTGGCATTTCCGGCAACTGGAATATTGGATCAAATGGAATGTGGGACACCGTAGGCTGGATAGCCCCGCTAGTGGTCTTAGTTTTTGGACTTATTGGAATTGCCCAGTGGCAAGATGATTCACGTATTAACGATATCGCCGAAGTAGATGCAGCACTCTTGTCAGATGACGTCCCGCCAGACGCTTATGCAGATGGTGGCTTCTTGGCCTTCCTTAAAAATGGCCCTCTATCTGACTCTGGCAATGATGCTACAGACTCAGTGCAAAGCAAATAATTCCACAACATTAGATGTTACGTATACCGAGGTCATTCATTGCTGGTGCTTCTGCAGCATTGGTGATGTGCGTGTTGGGTTTAGGCATTTCTAGTGCCGTAGCGCAATCTGCGCCAACTGCTGCCCATGGGAAGACTGCCGCTATTCCAGCAAAAAAACCGGATGGTACATGGGAAAGCTTAAAGCCTTCGCAACAACAAATTCTGGCTCCACTGGAAAGTGATTGGGATTACATGCCTCCCGATAGCCGCAAGAAATGGATGCAGGTAGTTAATATCTACCCCAAGATGAGCGAGCAAGATCAACAACGTTTGCAATCACGCATGGCTAGCTGGTCAAAGCTTTCTCAGAAAGAGCGTCGTATTGCCCGTGAAAATTATTTAAGCAGCTTGAAGTTCCCTGCCGAGAAAAAAGCAGAGGCTTGGACTGCTTATCAAAAACTCAGTGATGAGCAAAAGAAAAAGTTAGCTGATGTACAAACTAAGAAAAAGCCTAGCGTCATCAACGCACCTACACTGCAACAACATACAGTTAATCTCAGTGGCACTCCACCACCACCTACACCAAATCCCAGAAGCATCCCAACTGCAGAAGCTCCTCCCGCTCCCGAAAGCGGTTCATCTAACAATTAGATTTTCAATTTATCCTAAAGCAGCGCTATGACTCCTGCTGAACTCAGCGTATTACCCTCTCCACAATTTTGGCGCCGTGTTTCATGCTGCTTATATGAGCAACTTGTGCTGTTGGGAGTGATTGCCCTGACCTTTTTAGTCCCCAATCTTGCTCTAGGTGTTTTGTTCGGAGTCTCTTTACCAAGCTGGCTAAGCTTTTTATATCTCTATGCCGTCTTAGGACTTTACTTTGTTTGGTATTGGACAAATTCCGGACAAACGTTGGCGATGCAAACCTGGCGTATTCGTATGATTGATCAACAGGGTCACACTCTTAAAAGGCGTCAAGCTTTATTGCGCTACCTCTATGGCTCTCTCTGGGTCATTCCTTGCGTTCTATTACAGTGGGCTTTTCATTTAGAGGAATGGCACATTATTGAAATGCTCTTTGCAGTAGCCCTCTTTTTTTGGCCTCTCACGATTTATTTAGACCGCAAAGACCCAATGCAACGTCAGGCTTTAAGTGATCGGTTTGCAGGCACCCGCCTCGTAGAATTGCCTAAAAACTCAGTAACTCTCTCTTAGGCATTCAATCGCAGTAGCGCCCTGAATTTTGTGTCCAAAGCGATAACCTGCAGCCAGGCAGGCAATGACACCAAAAACAATTCCCATGAAGAGCGCCTGTGCAAAGGCATTGAATTCAATCTCCATGACATAGCGCCCTAGCGCCCAAGCAGCGGCTCCAGCTGCAAGCCCAGCTAAGGTGCCAGCAACTAAACCAATGACTAGTAGCTCTACGCGAGCAATACTCGCCAATGTTTTACGCGATGCCCCTATTGCCTTTAATAATGCGGCATTTCTAAAGCGCTCATCTTGAGTGGCAGAAATTGCAGCGATGAGAACTAATACTGCTGCAGCAATCGTAAATGCAAACAATAAGCCCAATGCGGCAGAGAGTTTATTTAAGACATCTTGTATCTGCTTCAAAGAAGCTGATACATCGACGACCGTGAGGTTGGGATAAGCTTGACTTACCTGAAAATCAAGAGCTTCTTGCTCCGGGGCTTGATAGTAGGAAGTAATCCAAGAATGTGGCAAGGCGCTTAATTGGCCGGGCGGCATAATCACAAAGAAATTAACCCGCATGGACCCCCAGTCCAATTTGCGCAGCGAAGTAATAGGGGCAGTAATTTTCTCGCCTGCCACCTCAAAAGTGACTTGATCGCCCATCTTGAGCTTTAAGTTTTTAGCGATGCCAATTTCCATGGAGATTTGTGGGCTACTACCTGTGATCCATTTACCCTCAGTGATGCGGTTGCCTGGCGGCAACTGATCGGTATACGAGAGATTAAATTCTCGATCCACTAAGCGCTTGGCGTTATCCTCCAAGAAGTCATTAGGAGAAATATTGCGCTCATTGATTGCAATCAAACGTCCTCGTACCATCGGATAAAAATCTGGTGTTGACACGCCAGCATTCACGAGCGACTTCGTAATGTCTTCTTTTTGCTCACCCTGCACGTTAATCATGAAACGATTAGGAGCATCTGCTGGGATATTGCCCTGCCATGTGTTGAGCAGATCTTGCCGCAATAGCAAGATCATCAATAGCGCCATTAAGGCAATACCTAGCGAGGTAATTTGCATGACCGCATAGCCAGAGCGTCTACTTTGTAGGGTGATTGCAAAACGAATAGCGAAATTCTTGGTCTGAATTCTGGCGAGAAGTTTTAATACTAGCCAAGAAATTCCAGAAATAACAATAATTGCGCTACCAAAACTCAGCCCTGCCCAAAATGCTAGCCTCCAATCTTTTGCAGCCAGCGCAATTAAAGTCGCGGCGGTGCCTAAGCCACAGATAGCAACCCAAATAGAAGAACGATTGATGCCTTCAAATTCTTTACGAATCAGCCGTATCGGTGAAACCTGAACCAATGCAAATAGTGGCGGACCGGCAAAGCCAATGAGTAAGAACCAAGCAAAGAGAGAGCTCCATACAATCGGCCAGATTGACACACTAGGCAAGCTTGTCAAAATCAAATTGCCCAATAAGAAAGTCAGCGCCAATTGCACCACATATCCAAAAGCTGAACCTAAGGCCGCAGCAAAGATCCCTAAACTGAGAATCGTGGTGATTTGTTTTTTTAAAATGATGGCTGAAGTAGCCCCAAAGCATTTGAGGACAGCGCAGCTGTCGGCTTGTTTCAGTGAATAACGCCGTGCTGACAAGGCAATCGCTACGGCAGCAACCATTGCCGTTAAGACCGCTATTAAGGATAGGAAGCGCTCAGCTCGCTCTAGAGTCTTTCGCATCACAGGTTGGGCGTTTTCTAAGGTCTCAATCCGCAAACCGCGTAGGCCTTCAGAATCGATATAGGCCTTTACCCACTTCTCATATGACTGAATCTGCTCGTCAGTCCCGGCAAGAAGTAATCGATAGGTCACCCTACTACCAAGACCAATCAAACCCGTTGCTGGCAAATCATCTAACGACATCATGACGCGAGGAGCAAAGTTCATAAAACCTGCGCCACGATCAATTTCACGCTCAAGTACACCGGCAATAAGAAAAGTCTTCTGTCCTAGGCTCATTTGATCGCCTAGCTTTGCTTGCAAACTGGCTAACATCACTGGATCAACCCAAACGGATCCTGTTGGTGGCCCTGACTTCAAAGTGGCATTACTGGACTGAACCTGCAATGCGCCCCGCAAGGGGTACAGTGAACTGACTGCTTTCAAAGAGGCTAACTTACTGCGCGTCCCAACAGTTGCCATGCTGGGGAACACTATCGTTTGCGCAACTTGCAGCCCTCTACTTTGAGCCTCCATCAGAAAAAGCTCTGGCAAGGGTTGATCTGCTGCAATCAGCACATCAGAGGCCAGCAATTGGCGAGCGTCAAACTGAAACGCCCTTTGCATCCGGTCAGCTAAGAAGCTGACGCTAGATAAAGCAGTTACTGAAAGTGTGAGCGCTACAAATAACCAGGCTAGCTCATGAGAACGCAGCTCCTGCTTTAAACCCCGTAGGAAGCTCACTAATGAATTGTTCAAATTGCCTGTGTCTGGCCGCCATCTACGCGCATGACAGTACCAGTAATAAAGGATGCGTTCTGACTGGCTAAAAAGGCAGCAGCATCGCCATACTCTTGAGGATCGCCATAGCGACCCATCGGAATCTGTTTCAAACTTAATTTCACAACCTCTTCATAGGAAGTACTTTCGCGCTTTGCTCTGGCCTCATCTAATTGACGCAAGCGATCCGTTGCGACACGCCCAGGCATGATGATGTTCACAGTAATGCCTTCGTGAGCCACTTCTGCAGCCAATGTTTTAGACCACGCTAGCAAAGCAGCACGCAAGGTATTAGAGATAGCTAAATTTTTAATCGGGGCAATGGCGCCTGAGGTGGTGCTAGTAATAATTCGGCCCCATTGACGCTGGCGCATACCAGGTAAAACACGATCAGTAATCGCAATGAGGGATAGAACCATATCGTTAAAGCTTTTTTGCCAAAGCGCAGGATCTTGTCCAGCAGCGGGCGTTGGTGGCGGTCCACCGGTATTGTTGATCAAGATATCAATTGGGCCAAGCTCTTTTTCTATCTTTGAAACCAAGCTATCAATCACGGATGCATCAGAGAGATCCCAGCTCAGTGCTAGGGCTGTACCACCAGCAGCCTGTATCAGTTCAACTGATTTTTGTAAGCCCTCTGCACTTCGACCAGTAACAGCAACCTTGACGCCCTCACGCGCCAACGAGACTGCCATTGCTTGACCTAAACCACGGCTAGATGCCATAACTAATGCGACTTTGCCTTTGATTCCTAAATCCATACCATCTCCTAAACTGCTATTAATAGATACCGCTTATCTTAATCTTAATGCCCTAAGGGCTTAGGCAGATTAGCGGCATATTTGTCTAGCTGAACCTCATATTCCTTCAAGATCTCAGCAAGAGCCTGCTGCTGACCCAAGACTAATGCCGTGGGCGTATTGTCTTTTAGAGCAATCCGCTTGGTATAGCGATTACTACCAATCATAGGGTTGACCTTTCCACCATTTTCTACGGTCAGGAAAAACTCCATACTGACTACTGCTTCTGGTCGCACTCGGTAGTCTCCATAGAATTCATTAACGCTAGCTTGTAAGGTGTAATACGGAAAGAAGGTATTGCTCTGCCCTACAGCCGCAGAGAAAATGCCTGACTGATTAATCCATTGGCGCTCCGCATTTGAAACCATTTCGGCAGGTAGCGCTGTATAGACATTATAAAAATCTTTTTCAAAACGCGTATCGCCTAAGCGATACACCAAAGATCTCCCATCGTATGGTGCAGCTACAGAAACAGGGCCAATCTTCAGCCAATAGCTTGTGCGATTCTTTAGAGGTGGACCGCTGCGCTCAGGATTGACCATATAACTGGCTGGAGTCACGGGGGCGCGGGTTGGTAGTGAGCAGGCAAATAGGCTCAAGACTAGGGCAGTTATCAGAATGCGCTTCATCATTTTTGGACTCCAGATTGTCCTTGCGTGCCATTCATTGGTAGCACTATTTTCGGTGGAGGCTCACCCCATATCAAGCTCGATGGAGATTGGCTAGCTATACGACTAAATTCATTGAGATTCTCAGTAGTTTGCTTGAGATTTTCAATCGTCGCACCTGTATCCCCCTGAATACTCGCCACAGTTTGACGCAATGACACAATTGTGCCAATCAATTCACGCATCAAAATATTGAGCTCATCCTTATCGGTCACTTTAGCAATCCGCTCGATGATGACGTTTAAGGATTGAACAGACCGGACAAGGCCTTCGTTACCCTTACCATCACCTGCCATCAGTGTATTTAGATTAACTAATAGTGAGTCGAACTTTTTCTGAGTGCCTTCAAAGTCTGCATGATTTAGCGTAGAAACAAATTTTTGCATTCCAGAAATAATTTCGTCAGCTTGATTTGGGAGGGATGGAATAACAGGGTCTGCCGGCTTCCAGCTATAGGAGAGCGGACTATAGTCAGAAGGCGCATTCGAGAAATCAAACTCAACATAATTAACGCCTGTAATACCCATCGACCTGACACGGGCGCGTAAATTATTTTTAGCAAACTCTGCAATTTGGTCCTCAGTTACCTTGTCACCAAAGATTTGCATACGAATTACTACGTACTGAAGACGTTTCTCAAATGGAACATCTTTCTCGTAGATATCACCAGAGAGCCCAACCAAAGTGACTTGACCAATCTTTACACCCCTAAAGCGCACTGCAGCCCCAGTATCCAATCCGGTAACTGATTGCTTTAGGTAGGTTTCCACCATAAAGGATTTCTTAAAGAGTTGCCCGGAACCGAATATGAGAATGACGGCAACCAAAACTCCGATTGCAGCGAGCACAAACACACCGAGACGGAAATAATTAGGATTTGAGTTATTGCTCATGCTGCGTCCTTACTCATAATGCGATTAAAAAATTGATGTACTCGAGGATCTTTGCTGGTATCCCTCAACACCTTTGGGTCGCCCTCGGCGATCATGCCTTTGGCGCCCTTGTCTAACATAATGACTTTATCTGCTATTGCATAAATACTAGCCAGCTCATGCGACACAATCACGAAAGTAATACCTAAATTTCTAGATAAGTCTTGAATAGTGCTATCTAAATCAGCAGAAGTAATGGGGTCTAAACCAGCTGAAGGCTCATCTAAGAAGAGAATTTTTGGATCTAAGGCCATAGCCCTGGCAATGGCTGCACGCTTTTGCATACCGCCGCTAATTTCACTAGGCATGTAAGACTCGTAAGGTAATAAGCCAACGAGATCAAGCTTACAACGAGCCAGCAGATTCATCTGATCATCGGTAAGTTGGGTGTATTCCTGCATAAATAATGTCACGTTATCTAACAGATTCATAGAGCCAAATAAGGCACCCTGCTGATACATCACCCCAAAGCTGGTCATAATTCTTTGACGATCAGCCCCCTGCGCCCTTGTAATGTTTTGGCCCTCTATCAGCACATCGCCGGCTAAAGGTTGATACAAGCCAAAGAGATTTTTTAGCAAACTCGATTTACCGCAACCAGAACCACCCAAGATCACAAATATTTCACCATTATTCACCGTGAAATTAAGGTTCTGCATCAGTACGGTTGAGCCATAGCCTACCGTCAGGTTTTGTACCTCAATCGCAGGGCCGGTATTGTTTATTGCGCTCATCAGAACCCTGTCTTATAAGAAATATAAGCAAAGACACCGTCTACCAGGACGATCAAGACAATACTACTCACAACTGCACGCGTAGCTGATATACCCACTGCCGCCGCACCAGTGCCCGTTTGCATACCGCGTAAACATCCAACGGCAGAAATTACAACACCAAATAAGGTGGCCTTGATCAGCCCAGAGCCAATATCTTCAATCGTGACTATCTGCAGCATCCCGTTCCAAAAATTAATGAATGGAATGTCGTATGCCAGCATGGTGATCATCGAGGCGAAAATGCTCACGATGTCAGCATACAAAGTTAACACCGGCATGACCAAAATTCCGGCGAGGACGCGAGGCACTACCAAGAAGCGAATTGGGCTTAGGCCACCGCTCACTAAAGCATCGACTTCACTATTCACGGTCATCGTACCAATCTCAGCAGCAAATGCTGCTGATGAGCGACCAGCAAGCAAGATAGCCGTGACGAGAGGCCCCATCTCACGCACAATACCGAGGGCCGCTATAGGACCAACAAAAGAAACGGCGCCGAACTGTTTCATACCAATAGCTGCTTGAAAAGATAAGATGACGCCAATTAAGAAGGACACCAGACCAACAATGGGTAAGGCAGCAATACCCGCCTGAACAGCTGCATTAACAAAATCGCTCCAACGCACTTGTTTGACATTGCGCACTGACCAAATCAAATCTGCAGACAGATGTCCGGTAAATGTGGTTAAGCCTTTTGCATCATCGATTAAATTTTGCGCCGCCATTCCAGTGCTAACTACAAAACCTCTTTTGGGGCTGACTACGGGAACTGGGAATAAATTTGAGATGGGATCAAATTCTTTTAGCAACGGCTGATATCGGGAATCTAATCCTACTACTGAAAATGTGCCGCCAGCTTTTTTCTGGGCCTCTTCTAGGTCAATTAAAAAAGCAATGCCTGAACCATCCAATGAAGAAATACCAGAAGCATCAAATGTTAAGGAATGGCTTCCTGCTTTCTTTAGCCACTCGTCTTGCGCAGACCGTATTTGGGTCCATGTATTTGCCAGTGAATAGACATCCACTTTGCCAGTAATCACAATTTTTGCTGTAGCCGAGTCGACCGCTACCCACTTCGCAATGGAAGTATCAGCGCTGGGGCTGTCTATTTTGGTGGGCATTGTCAGCAAAAAGGGTTTTATTAGGGTTATTTAGCAGAACTTGAAATGATCTTATCCCAACTATAAGGGATGCTGGTGATGGCTTGATGAATATGAAAAGGGCCCAGTTTTTCAACTAGGCCCTCAATGAGATGGTGCGGCTGGCAGGAATTGAACCCACGACCCCTTGGTTCGTAGCCAAGTACTCTATCCAGCTGAGCTACAGCCGCAACAGCCATAATTATGCCATGGAAGAGAAAAACTACATTACGCCCCCTGGCCACGAACGCATCAAAGCCGAGCTTCTCAAGCTTCTAAACGTGGATCGGCCTGAAATTGTCCAGGTGGTTCATTGGGCAGCCTCAAACGGCGACCGCTCAGAAAACGGGGACTATATCTACGGCAAGAAACGCCTACGGGAGATTGATCGCCGTATACGCTTTCTCAATAAACGTCTGGAATTTGCCGTAGTTGTCGATAATTCAGCCCGAAAAAATGGAGATTCGGATGCTGAACAAGTCTTCTTTGGAGCTACAGTGACCTACTCCCCACTGGAGGGATCGGAAGCTGGAAAAGAAACGGTGGTCACCATTGTTGGGGTCGAAGAGGTTGACCTTGAAAAAAATCATGTGAGCTGGGTATCACCGATTGCTAAGGCATTAATTAAAGCAAGGCTGGGAGATAGTGTTGTGATCCAAACACCCACGGGTCCTTCTGAGATTGAAATACTCGCAGTCGAGTATCTCTAGGCAGTTTGCAAACTTTAAACTGCTCGGGTACGAGTTACTCGCATGACATCGTGATTGGTGCGCAGACTACGCATCACTTTTGATAAATGCAAGCGATCGTATACCTGGATCGTAAAACGAATGGTGACTGAATCTTCCTTGTAGCGATCTTCCATCGATACATTCATGATGTTTGAATCCGCAGAGGTGACACTGCTGGCAACCCGTGCAAGCACCCCTTTGCCTTGGCGAGTGTCAATCGCTAAATCTACTTCAAACTCACGATGAACTTCTTTACCCCACTCTACCTCTACCCACTTATCGCCATCTTTTGAGAGCATGCGTAGCGCAACTGGGCAGTCATTCGTATGAACTTGTAAACCCTCACCCTTACCGAGGTAGCCAATGATGTTATCGCCTGGTATTGGATGACAACAAGTCTGAAAGTGAATAGAGTTTCCTTCACGGCCATCAACCAAAATAGCCTGACGCTGATGGTGGTGCGCTTCTGAGGTAGCCGCTATCCAATCTAATGCACCTAAGCGCATCTGATCACTGCCGCCTTCATCGTCAATCAATATCTTAAGGCGAATGGCTAACTCTTGTGGTGACCTACGACCTAAAGCAATATTCACACAGGCTTCTTCGCGGGTTTTATCACCCGTCCAATGAATGAGTTTTTCCCAAAGCTCTGCAGTCAGAAGCGCTGCATCAACACCTTGCTGACGAAGGCTATTTGCTAAGAGACGCTCACCTAGCTGTAATGATTCAGAATAATGCTTAGTTTTTAAAGAATGTCGTATCGATGCGCGGGCTTTACCGGTACGCACAAAGACTAACCAACCAGGGTTGGGCTGTGAGCTGGCTGAAGTGACCACCTCAACAATGTCGCCGTTCTTTAGCTCGCTGCGCAATGGCAGCTGCAAGCCATTAATCTTGACTGCAACGCAAGTATTTCCAAGATCGCTGTGAATGGAATAGGCAAAGTCAAGCGCAGTAGCCCCTCTCGGAAGTGCTCTAATTTGCCCTTTAGGAGTAAAAACATAAACTGCATCAGGGAACAAATCAATCTTGACGTGCTCCAGAAATTCTTGTGAATCGCCACTGCTATCTTGTATATCAATCAGAGATTGCAACCACTGATGAGCGCGGTTTTGCACTTCACTCATATCCGGTGAGCCATCTTTATAGGCCCAGTGTGCCGCAACGCCAGCCTCGGCTACCGCATGCATATCCGCCGTACGAATCTGAAACTCTACTGGTACGCCTGATGGGCCTAATAGCGTTGTATGGAGTGATTGATAGCCATTTAGCTTAGGAATGGCGATGTAATCTTTGAACTTGCCAGGCATGGGCTTGTAGAGAGAATGCAAGATCCCAAGTGCACGATAGCAAGCATCAATACTTTGTACCGTAACGCGAAAGGCATACACATCCAAAACCTGAGAAAAACTCACGTGCTTAATACGCATTTTGTTATAGATACTATAGAGTGTTTTCTCACGACCACGCAGATCCACTTCGAGATTGACTTTTGCAAACGCTAAGCGCGAGGTTTGCAAAATCTTTTCAATCATTTCCTTACGATTGCCACGTGCCCTTTTGACCGATGCCTCAATCACCCGAAAGCGCATTGGCATGGAATAACGAAAGCTCAGGTCTTGTAAGTCGCGATAAATAATATTTAAGCCTAAGCGGTGTGCAATCGGCGCATAAATTTCAATCGTTTCTGCAGCAACCCTGCGGCGCTTCTCCATGGGAACTGCATCCAGAGTGCGCATATTGTGTGTACGATCAGCCAGCTTGACTAAGATGACACGTACATCACGCGCCATGGCCATAAACATTTTACGAAAGCTCTCCGCTTGCGCTTCTGCATGGCTCTGGAACTCTAATTTATCGAGCTTGGTTAGACCTTCTACCAATTCAGCAATCTTAGTGCCAAACTTTTCTACTAAGTCAGCATTGGTAGACCCAGTATCTTCAATCACATCGTGCAATAAAGCAGCCATGATGGATGACGCATCCAAACGCCAAGTAGCGCAGAGTTCTGCTACAGCAACTGGATGGGTAATATAAGGCTCACCACTATGGCGGTATTGGCCTAAGTGAGCAGTATCTGCAAACTGAAACGCTTTTTTAATTTGTACAACTTCATCAGGCTTTAAGTAAGTCAGTTTCGAGAGTAAATTCTCAATTGAAACGACTTGATGTTTTAAGGGCTTACTGGGTGCAGAGGTTGGCCCGAATAAATGACGACTCGATTGCGCTAGCAATGACGCCAAAACAGATTGTGAACTGCTGGTTTGATGAATGTACTTGGGTATATCTGAGGATGTATTTAATAACTCAGTTTGGATAGCCCCCATCGAGGATTCAATGGGCGAGACCCCTCCTACTAATTCCGATGTTTTTGCTGTACCTAGAGGGAGCTCCACACCGGAACTCCTAAATTACAAAGGTACTTTGGTCAGCATGTCACGGTCGGTCACACCAGCTGCAACTTCACGCAGCGCAACTACCGTTGCTTTATCTTTGGACTCGACACGTGGGGAGTGACCTTGAACTAATTGGCGAGCGCGATAAGTCGCAGCCAAAACCAGTTCAAAACGATTTGGGATGGTTTTAAGACAATCTTCTACAGTGATACGGGCCATGCTGAACTCACTTAACTTTAGCTTCAATACCCATAGGATAACTGATTAGACCCCGAGGCGTCTTAAAAGGGCTGGATTTCTGGCCATAGCAGGCCCAGAACGCAGGCGGCTGGCTGCCAAAATATGCTTAAGATCAACCAGAGCCTGATCGAAAGAGTCATTCACCACAATATAGTCAGCCTCATGGGCGTGCAGCAGCTCGACGTGTGCCGCAGCTAAACGCCTTGCAATAGTGGCTTCATCATCCTGCCCGCGCTTACGAAGGCGCTCCTCTAAAGCTTCAATTGAAGGGGGAAAAATGAAGATCCACTGAGCGGAGGGAATGAGCTTGCGAATCTGTTGCGCCCCTTGCCAATCGATCTCAAGCACGACATCGCTACCCGCTTGCATTTGTGATTCAATCCAAGGTTTAGAGGTCCCATAAAAATGACCATGCACTTCTGCCCATTCCAAAAAGTGACCTTGTTCTTTCTCGCGAAGGAATTCTTCTTTGGAAACAAAGCGATAATTTTTGCCATCCACTTCACCCGACCTAGGTGATCGTGTTGTAGTTGATAAAGAGAGAGTCAATCCCGCATCCGCTTGCAGCAGCGCATCAACCAAAGAAGATTTACCTGCACCAGATGGCGCAACAATCATCAACATGCTGCCTTGATATGCTGGAGTTGGGTTTGCCTTAGTCATGATTCAATTGTACGGATTACTCTAAGTTTTGTACTTGTTCGCGCATTTGCTCTATCAAGAGTTTGAGTTCCAGGGCGGCCTGGGTGCACTCTTCGGAAACAGACTTGGAACTTAAGGTATTAGCCTCACGATTGAGCTCTTGCATTAAGAAATCCAAACGCTTACCAACAGGGCCTTTGCCAGCCAGAGCAGTGTCAACTGCTTGTAGATGTGTTTTTAAGCGAGCAAATTCTTCTGCGACATCAATACGCACTGCATAGAGCACAACCTCTTGACGAATACGCTCCATCAGCTCTGTGCCGGACTTGGCTTGCTCTTGAACTGCTAAAGCCTCTGATAAACGTTCGGTAAGTTTTGCTTGGTACTGAGCCACATACTCTGGAACTTTTGGTTCAATCGTTTTCACGATCGCACGCATCTTGCCTGTGATATTGGTGAGAACGCCAACCAAAGCCTTGCCTTCGGCATTTCGGCTTTCGGTTAAAACCGTTAAGGCTGCTTTACCAGCCTCGACAGTAGCGGCGATCCAACCCTCTTCCTCGCCGCGCGGCTCAGAAACAACCCCTGGCCAGCGGAGTACATCAGAAATACTGAGCTCTCGAGCATTGGCAAAGGTTTTTTGCACCTGGGATTGAAAGATTTTAAGCGCATCTAAGCGATCTTGATTTAATGCTCCCAGGGCTTGGGGGTTGGCTTTGGCAGCTCCGCTACTGCTATTAATCCGCCAGGCTGCTCTAAATTCGACTTTTCCCCGAGAAAGGCTCTGAGTCACCAACTCCCGTAAGACGGGCTCTGCCCCACGGCATTCGTCTGGAAGACGAAATCCTAAATCCAGAAAGCGGCTGTTAACAGCCCGACATTCCACCTGCAGATCAGCAACTACGCCAGCCCCTAGGGATACTTGGCGAGAAGCGCTGCCATAACCAGTCATGCTCGATATCATAGGGACATTGTAGATTCTTTATTTGTTCCAACCCAAACCTTTAGGCAAAATTTGATGAGCACCCAATCTATCACCCGTCCAAGCGGCCGCAAGCCAAAAGACCTGCGCCCTGTCACGATTTCCAGGGCCTTTACTAAGCATGCTGAAGGCTCCGTCCTGATCGCCTTTGGGGATACCAAGGTGCTGTGTACTGCCAGCATTCTAGATAAGGTGCCACCACATAAAAGAGGCTCAGGTGAAGGCTGGGTTACTGCTGAATATGGCATGCTGCCCCGCTCTACTCATACCCGTAGTGATCGAGAAGCGGCGCGAGGTAAACAATCTGGTCGCACCCAAGAAATTCAGCGTCTGATTGGTCGCGCAATGCGCAGCATCTTCAATCTAGAAATTTTGGGTGAGCGCACGATTCATTTAGATTGTGATGTCTTGCAAGCCGATGGTGGCACACGTACTGCTTCGATTACTGGAGCTTATGTTGCTGCGCGAGATGCAGTCAATCACTTACTCAAAAGTGGAGCTCTGACTCAAGACCCGATCATAGATAGCGTTGCCGCTATTTCGGTTGGCATTTATCAAGGCACTCCCGTATTAGATCTAGACTATCCAGAAGACTCCTCTTGCGATACAGATATGAATGTGGTCATGACCGGCAAAGGCGGCATGATTGAAGTTCAAGGCACTGCAGAAGGCCCAGCATTTTCCAGAACTGAACTCAATGCCCTTCTCGACTTAGCTGAACAAGGCATTCGGGAACTAAGCCAGCTACAAATAGAAGCATTGAAGTAACTATTGCTTGGTAATAATTCATATTTATTAGTTAATGCATAAGCTCGTTCTCGCCTCCAACAATGCTGGGAAAGTGAAAGAATTTCAGGCGCTCTTGGCGCCATTGAATTTTGAAGTCATTCCACAAGGAGTCTTAGGCATACCTGCGGCTGAGGAACCTCATCACACCTTTGTAGAGAATGCGCTTGCTAAAGCACGTCATGCGAGTAGCGCCAGTGGTTTACCTGCCTTAGCAGATGACTCTGGTATTTGCGCTCATGCTTTAGACGGCAGACCTGGAGTGCACTCTGCTCGCTATGCTGGTGAGCCTGCCAATGATCTCGCCAATAATCGAAAACTCATCTCTGAATTAAACAATCAATCTGATCGCAGCGCGCATTATGTTTGTGCTCTGGTGCTAGTTAATAGTGCTGATGACCCCAATCCCATGATTGTTGAATCTAGCTGGTATGGCGTCATTGTGGATGAAGCAAAAGGAACTAATGGCTTTGGCTATGACCCGCATTTTTTCTTACCTGAACTCAATCTGACCGCTGCAGAACTTGATCCTGCCCAAAAGAATTCAATCAGCCATCGCGGTCAAGCGCTGCGCGAGCTCATGAGCCAATTACAGACTCGTGTTTAATGAGTATGGTGAATAAAATTTCGCTGACAGCCTTACCACCTCTGGCTTTGTATATTCACTTTCCGTGGTGTGAAAAGAAATGTCCTTATTGCGACTTTAATTCACATCAAATTAAAGATGGCACAAAACATACAGGTGGTTTTGATGAGCAGCGCTATATCAATGCTCTCATTACCGACCTTGAAACTGAGTTACCCAATATTTGGGGGCGCCAAGTACACAGCATCTTTATTGGCGGCGGCACACCTAGTCTCTTATCTGCTGCAGGCATGGATCAATTACTCTGCGCTGTACGTGCCAGAGTTAATCTAGAGCCAGACGCAGAGATTACGATGGAAGCTAATCCTGGATCTGTTGAAGCGGATAAATTGGCTGGCTTTGCTAAAGCTGGGATCAATCGGGTTTCATTAGGCATTCAGAGTTTTCAAGATGCACAGCTCAAAGCTTTAGGGCGAATTCATAATGGGGCTGAAGCAAAACGTGCAGTCCAAATTGCATTGGATTACTTCAAATCTGTTAATTTAGACCTGATGTATGGTTTGCCCAATCAAAGTCTTGAGGCGGCAAGATCGGATATAGAGACTGCCCTGTCTTTTAAGACCCCTCACCTTTCTCTTTACAACCTCACGCTTGAGCCCAACACCTACTTTGCGAACTTTCCTCCAAAGTTACCCAATGATGATGAGATTGATGCGATCTTTGAGCAAAATTTAGAACTCCTCACCAAAGCAGGCTATCAGCGTTATGAAGTCTCTGCTTATGCCAAGAAAGATCAGGAATGTAAGCACAACCTGAACTACTGGCGCTTTGGCGATTACACGGGCATTGGTGCTGGTGCCCATGGAAAGATTTCTTATCCGGGGAAAATTACTCGCCAAGTTCGCGAGCGTCATCCAGAAACCTATATGCAGGCCATGGAGACAAAAGGCAACGCCCTCATTGAGTCCCGCGACATTGCTTCCAAAGATCTTCCCTTTGAATTTATGCTCAACACCTTAAGGCTGACAGATGGCGTTGATACGAATACCTTCAGTGAGCGCACTGGCCTGCCTTTGAGTGTGATTAGCAAAGGTCTGGAGGCAGCGAGTAAAAAAGGTTTATTAGATGAGAACCCGAGCAAACTCAAAGCAACCCCTTTGGGTCTTCGCTACTTGAACAATTTACAAGAAATGTTCTTAGAGTAACTTGCTAGCTTTGAGATTACTTACCAGCCCACACGGGCGACTCACCTTTTAAGAAGGAAGCGACACCGTTTTTAAAATCAGCACTGCCATACGTTTCCCGAATCAGATCTTCGCAATCAGGTAGTTGGTTAGCAATGATTCTGGCCATGATGAGTTTGCTAGCCTTTTGAGTAATGGGTGCCAGTTTTGACAAGCGCTCTGCTAAAGCATCTGCTTCTTTGCCAAGTTGATCGGCATCATACGTAGCCAGCAAGTAGCCTTGGGCTTTCAGTTCGTTTGCTGGAATCATTTCTGCTAAGAGCAGCATGCGCCGAACGATATTCATACCCATGTGAGCAACCAACCAGGCGATATTGCCGGGATAGAGGCAGTTACCAAGGGTTCGAGCGATCGGTACACCAAACTTCGCGTCGGGCGTGGAGATCTTAAAGTCGCAACATGTCGCAATAGCAAGACCGCCACCCACCGCCATTCCGTCAATCACGGCAATCGTGGGTATTGGCAATGTTGCTAAGGGGTTTAAATAGTCATGAATGGCTGCTTCGTAACGAACGCCATCTTCACCATCTTGAAAACTCGTAAATTGCGCAATGTCACTGCCAGAGACAAAAGACTTGCCCCCAGCACCGCGAAAGATAGCCACCCGAATATCAGGATTCTTAGCAATGTCCTGGCAGATTGATTTCAGGCTTTCATACATAGCTACCGTCATGGCATTACGCGCAGCTGCATGATCGAAGGTAACGTACGCAATCTTGCCACGCAACTCAAGAACTACTTGCGCAACCTTACCCTCTTGATCTTTTTCTGTCATGGAGAAAACTTATTCAGCTTTAATGTTTAAGCTCTTAACCAAGCGCTGGTATTTAGCGAGCTCGCCAGCCAAGAAGAGGCTAAAGGCTGCAGGAGTTGCAGGACCTTCAGGCTGCAATCCCTGTGAATCTAATGTCTTCTTGATTTGGGGATCCGCCATCGCTGCTTTTACTGCCTGATCGATCTTATTTACTACCGCTGGATCCATGCCCTTAGGCCCCATGATGGAATACCAGTTAGTCACATCAAATCCAGTAATGCCGACTTCATTAAATGTTGGAACATTAGGAAGTATTGATAAACGTTTAGGAGTAGAGATCGCCAATGCTTTTAGGCCACCCTGGTTAATTTGCTGTAAGTTTGGAGGCAAAGTATCAAAGTTCATCGTAATCTGACCACCAAGCAAATCGATAATGGCTTGGCCACTACCCTTGTATGGCACATGATTAATTTGAATGCCAGCAATCTTGCCAAATAACGCGCCCGCTAAATGCTGTGTGCTACCGATACCAGATGAACCGTAGGTCATCTGTCCTGGATTGGATTTAGCAAGCGAAATCAATTGCGCTACGGAATTCACTGGCAATGATGATTTAACAACCAATACGTTTGGCACATAACCTAAGTAGGTAATGGGCGTGAAATCGGTTGCAGGATTGTAAGGAACGTTGGTTAAAACAAATGGTGCAATAGCATTGGAGTTAGAGTGGCCAACCAACAAGGTGTAACCATCTGGATTAGCTTTAGCGATCTGATCTGCAGCGATCGTTCCAGCTGCTCCTGATTTGTTTTCAACAATAACGCTTTGACCCAAAATCTCGCCCATCTTCGGTGCGATGGCTCTAGCCACAATATCCGTGCCGCCACCTGGAGCAAATCCGACGATTAGTCGAATCGGTTTGCTTGGGAAGGCTTGCTGAGCGAGCGCAAGAAATGAAGCACAACTCAGGGTTGCAGCAATCAGGCTACGTAGCACCCACTTAGGTAATTGAACCAACATACAGCCTCCAAATTTATTTAAGTCGTTTTTGATACTATTGGATAATCATTCTAATCATATAAAAAACAAGCGAGACAATGAGCAAAACACCCATCAGCCCTTCTTTAAAGGGGTCAACCAGACCTTTACCCCTTGCTGGTGTGCGGGTACTAGATGTTTGTCAAGTCATGGCTGGCCCCTACTGCTGCATGCTCTTAGCCGACTTAGGCGCCGATGTCATTAAGATTGAGCCGCCTGGAACTGGTGATCAGACCCGCGGGGCGATGGGTTTCAAGATGAAAGGTTCAGACAGCATGGGCTTTCTGAACATGAACCGCAATAAGCGCAGCCTGACTCTCAATCTCAAAACCGAGGCTGGCAAAAAAGTCTTTTTTGAATTGGTGAAGACAGCAGACATTTTGGTGGAAAACTATCGTCCTGGTGTCATGAAAAAGCTGGGAATTGATTACCCTTCACTTCAACCCATCAACCCTGGTTTAGTTTATGCCAGCATCTCTGGTTTTGGACAAACCGGCCCATGGGCAGATCGACCTGGTTTTGATTTGATGGCACAAGCCATGTCAGGTGTGATGAGTGTGACTGGTTATCCCGATGGCCCGCCAGTAAAAGCTGGCGTTCCGGTAGCTGATATTGGTTGCGCGCTCTTCGCGATCTACGGAATTTTATCTGCCTACATTGGTAAAACCAAAACAGGTGAAGGTCAATTTATCGACGCCTCGCTATTTGACTCTGCTTTAGCATTTTCCATCTGGGATACCGCGCAATATTGGGGTACTGGGGTTGAGCCCTATAAGCTTGGAACTGCAAATCACATGAGCGCACCCTATCAGGCTATGAAAGCTGCTGATGGCTACTTTGTGATGGGCGCTACCAATCAAAAGCTGTGGAAATTACTCTGCGACAAAATTGGCCGTCCCGAGTTAATTGAAGACGCCCGTTTTAAAACCAACCCTTTGCGCTTAGCTAATCGTTTAGAGCTCGCAACTGAACTTGAAAAAACTTTCGTCACTAGAACGAGCCATGAATGGGTAGATGATTTATTAGCTTCAGGTATTCCGGCAGGACCAATTAATACATACCCAGAAGCATTTGATAGTGAACATGGTCGTCATCGCAATATGCGCATGGACATTGATCATCCGATTGAAGGAACTGTTCCCAATATTGGTTTTGCAGTCAAGATGATGGGTACACCCCAGCAGGTGCGTATGCATCCTCCTTTGCTGGGCGAACACACAAGCGAAGTTCTTGCTGAGCTTGGAATCGCTGGTGATGAACTGAAAGCACTCGAAGCTGGAGGCGCTTTTACGCCATAGTCCAAGCTGATGAGTTAGGGCTTATGTTTGTGGCGGAAGAGGTGAGATTCGAACTCACGGAGGACTTTCATCCTCGCCAGTTTTCAAGACTGGTGCATTCAACCGCTCTGCCACTCTTCCTTTGCGATTTCAGCCCTAGATTATAAGGAATTTTTGATTTTTCCCTCTAAATACCTAGCAATCGCAATACTGGAGGTTAATCCTGGGGACTCAAAGCCATATAAGTTGTAGAGTCCTTGCAGGCCATGGTCTTGGGGAGTATTGAAACAGAAGTCTTCTGCAGCGCTATTGGGTGGCACTATTTTGGCTCTTACGCCCGAATAATCTGGCTGTAAGGAGTTATCTTTGAGCTCTGGCCAATAGCGCCTTACGGCCTCATAGAAACCTTCCCCTCTTTTTGGGTCTACCGTGTAATCAATCTGCTCTTCATTGTCTATATCAAGCCACTCCACGTCGGGGCCAAACTTCGCTTGTCCACCCATATCTAAAGTGAGATGAACCCCAAGACCGCCTGGTTCTGGAATGGGATAAATCAAATGGGTAAATGGTGATTTACCCGAGAGTGAAAAATAGTTCCCTTTTGCAAAGTAGGCTTTTGGTATTTGATCCTTCTCTATTCCTTCAATCTTTTGAGCCACCGCCGGTGCACTCATCCCGGCACAATTAATCAATAATTTCGTTTGTAATTTCATGCCATCAGGACCACCGATGCTTAATTCAAAACCACCCTCTGCTCCCTGTCCAATAGGCCTTGCACTGATCAGAGGTGAATGGTAGGCAATCATGCCACCGGCATCTTCAAAGCCACCTAAAAGTGAAAGCATATAAGCATGGCTATCTATGATGCCTGTGCTTGCAGAAAGGATTGCTGCTGAACATTTTAATTTCGGTTCGAGTTGCTTTGCCTCTTCACCTGAAATCATCTTAATGTCAGGTACTCCATTGTTTTGGGCCTTGTAAAGAATCGCTTGCAAGTCATCAATCTGTGAGTCCTCTGCAACGATGAGCTTGCCATAAGGCCGAGTTCCTACTAGATGAGTACGACAATATTCATATAGGAGTCGATTGCCTTCAACGCAAAGCTTTGCTTTGAGTGAGTCTTTTGGATAGTAGATGCCGGCATGAATCACTTCGCTATTACGAGCACTGCTAATGGTGCCAAAAGAGCCTTCTCTCTCAAGCAGAATGGTTTCACGGCCTTGGAGAGCCATTTCTCGAGCGACAGCCAGGCCAACCACCCCAGCGCCGATTACGACACAGTCAACTTGCTCCATCTATTTGCCCATCTTTGCATTCATAACTAGGAATATACCGAATTCCTAGCAATTTCAGCGTTTTAGGAGATTTAGGGGTCCTTCTTGATAAAATCTAGAAATGTCTTCTAGCACCATGCAAAACCCAGAAAATATCGCTGCCAGTACCCATATAGCTGTCGATGTGGTGCTCGATACTGCTTACCAAAATATCAGTCCGGCACAGTGGGAAAAGCTGTTCTCCGTTGCTCGCAAATCTAAGCTAGAAGGTTTTATTGCCGATATGTTTGCCGGCAAACATATCAATCTAAGCGAAGATCGCCCTGCCTTGCATTCTGCGCTGCGCAATCTTTCTAAATCACCTGTCATGCTCGATGGCAAAGATGTTATGCCAGCAGTTACCGAGGTATGGCATCGTATTGAAGCCCTCTGCAATAAATGGGTAGGCATTACGGATGTCATTCACATTGGTATTGGTGGCTCTGACTTTGGCCCCCGCTTGGCCATTGAAGCATTAGCCCATGTTCCCGGCATTGCGAGTCGTGGCATGCGCATGCACTTCTTGGCCAATATTGACACTGCCGAGCTAGCACGCATTCTGGATCGCGCTCAGCCCAACAGCACCCGCGTCATCATTGTTTCAAAGTCATTTACCACTTTGGAAACCACCATGAATGCCAAGGCAGTAGTCAATTGGCTCAAAAATAGCGACTGTACCCATAGTCAAATTGCACATTCTTTATATGCTGTCACTGCCAATATTCCTGCTGCTAGAGAGTTTGGTATTGCGGAAGAAAATATTTATCCATTTTGGGATTGGGTCGGTGGTCGTTATTCAGTTTGGTCTGCAGTTGGACTTCCTATTGCCTTGCAATATGGCTTCAAAAATTTTGAGCAATTTTTGGCTGGTGCTCATGCGATGGATTTGCATTTTAAGAATGCGCCCTTAGAGCAAAATCTGCCAGTCATTATGGCTTTAGCTTTATTGCACCAACAAGAAGCCATGGGTATTAAAGCTTATGCAGCGATTCCGTATGCGGATGCCTTAGATTGGTTTCCCAAATGGTTACAACAACTCGATATGGAAAGTAATGGTAAGTCCGTTGATAGAGATGGCAAGCCAGTAAAGCACTCCTCACCAGTAGTCTTTGGTAGTGCAGGCAGCAATGCGCAGCACTCCTACTTCCAACTCCTTCACCAGGGTAGTGATGTTGTCCCTATTGATTTCATTGCAGTGCGCAAGCCAATGAGTGATCGACCAGAAGCTGTCGCACATCACCGCATCCTCTTATCTAACTGTTTAGCTCAAGCCCAAGCCTTAGCACACGGCAAAAAGGCTGAGAATCCAAATGATGTTTATCCAGGTAATCGCCCAAGCAACCTCATCCTTTTGCCAGAGCTCAATGCTTTTTATCTAGGAGCTCTCTTGGCTCTTTATGAAAACCGTGCTGCTAGTCTAGGTGCACTTTGGAATATCAATAGCTTTGATCAACCTGGAGTGGAATATGGCAAAGTGCTTGCGAAGCCGATTGAGAAAGCACTTCTAGGCGACTCACATGTAGAAGCCAATGACAATATTGATGCTGTTACCGCAGCGCGTATTAATTTATTAAATAGTTAGGATTTACCGTGCAGCTATCCCCTTCCATTTTTAAAGCTTATGACATTCGCGGCATTATTGATGAAACCTTAGATCCATCCATTGCAAAGCTTATTGGCCAGGCTTTTGGAACTGAGATGCGTGGGCTTGGTGAAACCGAGATTGTGATTGGTCGTGATGGGCGCTTATCTGGTCCCTCTTTAATTGAGGCATTAACCGAAGGTTTGCTCTCTACCGGTATCAATGTCATTGACTTGGGCATGGTTGCCACACCGATGGTGTACTTTGGAGCTAACCAAGTACTTGATGGTAAACAGCCTAAGTCGGGCATCATGATCACCGGTAGTCATAATCCACCAAACTACAACGGTTTCAAAATGGTTTTGGGTGGTGCCGCCATTTACGGTGAGCAGATTCAGGCTTTGCGCAAAAGAATTGAAGCAAAGAAGTTTATTTCCGGCCAAGGTAGCCGCTCTACCTTTGATGTCTTCCCAATGTATTTAGAGCGCATCGTTGGCGATGTGAAGTTGGCTCGTCCTATGAAGATTGCAGTTGATTGTGGCAATGGTGTGGGTGGCGCATTTGCTGGCAAATTATTTAGAGCTTTGGGCTGTGAAGTCCAAGAACTCTTTTGTGAAGTTGATGGCCACTTCCCCAATCACCATCCCGATCCTGCACATATTGAGAACTTGCAAGATCTCATTAAAAACTTACAAACTACCGATAACGAATTAGGTCTCGCCTTTGATGGTGATGCTGATCGTCTGGGCGTTGTGACTAAAGATGGACAAGTGATTTTCCCTGACCGTCAAATGATGCTCTTTGCTAAAGATGTGCTCTCTCGCAATCCTGGTGGCCAGATTATCTATGACGTCAAGTGCACCCGCAATCTAGCAACTTATGTGAAAGTGCATGGTGGTGAGCCTTTGATGTGGAAGACCGGTCACTCTTTAGTGAAAGCAAAACTCAAGGAAACCGGTGCACCACTAGCCGGTGAAATGTCCGGCCATATCTTCTTTAAAGACCGTTGGTTTGGGTTTGATGATGGCCTATACACCGGCGCACGTCTTTTGGAGATTCTTTCTAAAGAAAAAGACCCCAACAAAACCCTCAATGATTTACCTAACGCCATCTGCACTCCAGAATTACAACTCGCTTGCGCTGAAGGTGAGCCTTTTACATTGCTTGAGACTATCAAAGCGAATGCCAAGTTTCCTACCTCTGAGTCCATCAATACGATCGATGGCGTCCGCGTGGAATACGCCGATGGCTTTGGACTTGCCAGACCATCGAATACCACTCCAGTCGTGGTAATGCGCTTTGAGGCAGACAGTGAAGAGGCAATTGCCCGTATTCAGGCGGAGTTTAAGGCTGTTTTACTGGCAGCCAAGCCAGATGCGAAGTTGCCGTTTTAACTCTCTACATAAATACGAAGGTTCGATTAAGATTTCGTATGAATTCACCCGTTAGCGCCCCAATTGCCTTTGATTACCCCCAGCAAGATGCTGCAGGAGTCACCTGTACTGCCCAAGCATGGGCAAAGACGCCGCCCCATCTTCATGGTGCTGAAAAGGCATCTGTAATTGCTCGCATTAAACAATTACTGATTGAAAAAGATGCTGCCTTGGTCGCTCACTATTATGTCGACGGTGACATTCAGGATCTGGCCATGGAAACCGGCGGTTTTGTTGCCGACTCTTTAGAGATGGCGCGTTTTGGTAAAAATCATCCCGCCAAGAATCTCATTGTTGCTGGCGTTCGCTTTATGGGCGAATCAGCTAAGATTCTCAGCCCTGAGAAACGCGTCTTTATGCCTGACTTAGAGGCCACCTGCTCATTAGATTTAGGGTGTGATGCAACTGATTTTGCTAAGTTCCGTTCTTTGCATCCTGATCGTGTTGTCGTGGTTTATGCCAACACCAGCGCTGCTGTAAAAGCACAAGCCGATTGGATGGTCACTAGCTCCTGTGCATTAGCGATCGTGCATCAACTCAAAATGGAAGGTAAAAAGATTTTGTGGGCGCCAGATCGTCACCTTGGTAGATATATTCAAGAGCAAACTGACGCTGATATGTTGTTATGGAATGGTGCATGCATTGTTCACGATGAGTTTAAGGCTGCTGAGCTAGAGATTCTGAAGGCTGCCCATCCCAATGCCATGATTTTGGTTCACCCTGAATCTCCACAAGCTGTCGTTGATTTAGCCGATGTAGTTGGCTCTACTTCAGCCATGATCAAAGCAGTAGTCGACGGTAGTGCTACTGAATATATTGTTGCTACTGATAAAGGTATCTTGCATCGCATGCGTCAGTTGGCTCCAAACAAGAAATTAATTGAAGCACCTACCGCTGGTAATAGCGCTACTTGTAAAAGCTGTGCCCACTGCCCTTGGATGGCCATGAATGGTTTGCAAGGAATCTTGGATTGCCTGGAGAACGCCTCTGGCGAAATCTTCATTGAAGAGTCGGTGCGTGCTAAAGCATTGACCTGTATTGATCGTATGCTCGATTTCACTAAGAATCACCCTGACCTTCTAGCCAAAGCCCAGCATGGCTTTGTGAAGAATATTGGCGCTGCTTAATTTATGTTTGATTACAACGAATCCCTAGAACAAGCTCGCCAACGCAATATTGCTGATGCACTAATGGAAGATATTGGTACTGGCGATTGGACTGCTAAGTTGGTACCCAGCAAAACTGTTCGGGCTCAACTCATCGTCCGCCAAGCGGCAGTTCTCTGTGGTGTGGATTGGTTTGAGGGCACCCTCAAGAAGCTCGATCCCAATGCCAAAGTGACCTGGTATTACCGAGAAGGCAATCTCATGAAAGCCGATACTAAGGTTTGCGATATCGAAGCTGATTCTCAAGCCCTGCTCTCTGCTGAGCGTACTTGCATCAACTTTCTGCAGACACTTTCATGGACTGCCAGCATCACTCGCCAGCATGTTGAGGCTATAGCAGGCGTTAGCCCAAACCCTAAAGGCTGTGCAGTACTAGATACTCGCAAGACGATTCCAGGCTTACGCCAAGCCCAGAAATATGCAGTACGTGTTGGCAGCGGTCAAAACCAACGCCTTGCCCTTTGGCATGGCATCCTCATTAAAGAAAACCATATTGCTGCAGCTGGCAGTGTCACTGCAGCGCTCAAGAATGCTCAAGCACTTAATGCCGGCGTTGATATTCAGATTGAAGTGGAAAACTTTTCTGAATTAGAAGAAGCCCTCGCTGCAGGTGCTAAAAGTATTTTGATTGATAACTTCACCACTGATCAAATGAAGCAAGCGGTAGCCTTAACAGCAGGCCGTGCATTGCTAGAAGCTTCTGGTGGCATTAATCTAGATCAGATGCGCTCTATTGCTGCGACTGGTGTTGATCGCATCTCGCTTGGGAAGTTAACCAAGGATGTTAGTGCAGTTGATTTTTCGATGCGCATTTTGTAATACCCCCCTTCGTTGGCGTTAGCTGACAAACTCTTCAAACCCCGCCGATATTCAGTGGGGTTTTTCATTTCTAGACTAAAGCCCATACATTGCTTGGGTTAAGTCCTTTTTTCTCAATTTTTGTATTGACATTAATTATTTATGTATATACATTAATAGGGTAGATATTTGATTGAGTTTGATGATGTGAAGCGTGAAATCACCTTGTTCGTTCGAGGCTTAGATATGGCTAGAGCAAATGAGATATTTGAAGCGTCCCATATGGATCAAATTGACTATAGAAAAGATTATGGAGAACTAAGAATCAGAACATTTGGCTACCTAGATTCAAAACCAGTATTTATTGTTTGGACCTATAGGGGCTCTAATAGAAGAATCATTAGCATGAGGAGAGCAAATGAACGTGAAATCAAAAAATATGAAGGAAGAATGGGTTGATCCAGACGATGCACCAGAAGCAGATGAAGAATGGTTCAGAAATGCTCACGTCTATATTGGCGATACCCTTATTAAAAGAGGTGTTGGTCGTCCACCCATTAAGAACGCGAAAGAAATGCTCAGTCTTAGACTAGATTCTGATGTTCTGGAAAGATTACGTGCCAGTGGTAAGGGATGGCAAACACGTTTGAGCAAACATATCAAAGAGGCAGTTTTAAAAGGAGCTCTTTAAGTTGACTAAGTTTCTTTTTTACTTTCTGCACCCTCTGCTTGAGGGGTCAAGATAGTTGGGTACGAGACCGCCCAAGTACCAGGGTAATCGCGGCTGTAATGCAATCCCCTACTCTCTCTGCGCATGAGTGCTGATCTCACAATCAACTCGGCACACTCAAGTAAGTTGCGTAGTTCAATCAGATCTCGCGTCACTTTAAAGTTCGCGTAATACTCTTGCACTTCGTATCTCAGGAGTTTGATACGATGTAATGCACGCTCTAGCCTTCGATTGGTTCTCACAATACCAACATAGTTCCACATCAAAGAACGCAATTCATCCCAGTTATGAGCAATCACTACCTGCTCATCAGCATCTTCCACCTGACTTTCATCCCAAAGTGGAAGATTTGGCATCGCTGGTGTTTTAAGTCCAGAGATATCTTCTGCGGCGGCCTTACCAATGACCACACACTCCAACAATGAATTACTTGCTAGGCGATTAGCGCCATGCAATCCAGTATAGGTAGCTTCTCCGACTGCATATAACCCTGGTAGATCGGTTCTGCCCTTGAGGTCAGTCACCACGCCACCACAGGCATAGTGAGCAGCAGGCACTACGGGTATTGGCTCTTTAGTAATATCTAGACCAAGACTTAAGCAGCGCGCATAAATCATGGGGAAGTGTTCTTTGATGAAGACTTCCCCTAAATGGGTGGCATCAAGATGAACATAATCTAAACCGTGCTTTTTCATTTCAAAGTCGATTGCTCTTGCAACAATATCACGTGGCGCCAACTCCTTACGCTCGTCGTGCTCTGACATGAAAGGAGTACCATCTGGTAATTTTAAGAGTCCGCCCTCACCCCGCATAGCTTCAGTAATTAAGAAGGTGCGATCGTTAGGGTGATACAGACAAGTCGGATGAAACTGAATAAATTCCATATTGCCGACACGGCAGCCTGCACGCCAAGCCATCGCAATACCATCTCCCGTAGCGGTATCAGGATTACTGGTGTAGCGATATACTTTTCCTAGGCCACCAGTAGCAAGGACCACTGACTTTGCCTGAATCGTTTCTACACGATTATTTTTAATATCCAAGGCATATACGCCGTAACAACGATTCGGTTTAGTGCGCTGTGTCTTAGCATCAAGATGACGATTGGTAATCAGATCAAGCGCAATCCAATGTTCTAAGATCTGAATATTTTTATGGGCTCTTGCTTTATCTAAAAGAACTTCATGAATTGCCTTGCCTGTTGTATCTGCAGCATGTGCAATACGACGATGACTATGTCCACCTTCACGAGTTAAATGTAAACCCATCGGACCAGACTCGTCGGTTGTAAATGGCACCCCTTGCTCTACCAACCACTTAATTGCATCAGCGCTTTCTTCGGCAATATAGCGTGCGGTAGATTCGACTACGAGTCCTGCGCCTGCATCGATGGTGTCAGCAACATGAGAATCAACGCTGTCATGCTCCTTATCCACTACCCCTACGATGCCACCCTGTGCCCAGGCAGTAGCAGCATCACCTAGACCACGCTTAGCCATCAGAATCACTGGCTGGGTCTCAGCCATATGCAAGGCAACAGTTAAGCCCGCAAGGCCTGCACCAATGATCAGAACGGGTAACTCAGCTTGGACTTGTGAGGAGGATGGTTTTGAACTGGCCATGGATCATTCTACTGGGCAAATACAAAAAGGCTCCAACAGTGAAGCCTTTTTGGGTTTTAGCGCATGTTAAAGCAAATGCTTAGGTGGTGATTGCCGCCTGATTGAGCTTAGTATTATTGGTGCCATAACCCATCACCTTAGCTACCTGCCCACCCTTCGCCAGCTTGACTGCGCAATACTTAAATTCTGGAATCTTGCCAAATGGATCTAAAGCAGAATTGGTGATCAAGTTTGCTGCAGCTTCATAGTAAGCAAACGGAATAAACACTACACCTCTTGGAGTGCCATCATCTCTACGCACATGAATACCGACTTCACCACGACGAGATTGCACAGTAATCACATCACCAGCAGTAACACCTAGCTGAGTCATATCTTCGCCATGCATCGAGACAGTAGCCATAGGCTCAATCGCATCAAGCACAGTAGCGCGTCTTGTCATACTACCGGTATGCCAATGCTCTAACTGACGTCCTGTAATCAGCACAAATGGGTACTCGGTATCTGGACGCTCATTTGCAGGAATGATATCTGCTGGTACTAGCTTGACCTTGCCATCAGGAGTTGCAAAGGAGTCATCAAATACGATGGGGCGACCTGGGTCTTCAGCAGAAAGGCAAGGATAAGTAACGCTAGATTCTTTTTCCAGGCGCTCCCAAGTAATACCGTTTATAGCCCCGTGCATCGCTTGACGCATTTCGTCATAGACTGCAGCTACGCCGGCATCAGGGCCCTGGTAATTCCAATTCAGGCCCATCCGTTTTGCAATCTCTTGAATAATCCAAAGATCCGGCTTGGCATCGCCAGGAGGATCAATTGCTTTTTTACCCATCTGCACCATACGATCGGTATTGCTTGCTGTACCCACCTTCTCTGGCCAAGCACTTGCTGGCAAAACAACGTCCGCCAGTAAAGCGGTCTCTGTCATGAAGATATCTTGTACTACGAGATGCTCTAAGGATGCCAATGCGTGACGTGCATGATTTAAATCGGGGTCACTCATTGCAGGATTTTCACCTTCGACATACATGCCACGAATCTTATCGGGATCACTATCTGGGGCTGTGATCTTATGCATGATCTCGACTACGGTATAGCCAGGCTTTTTATCTAATGGCATACCCCAGAATTTTTCAAACCATGCATGCGCCTCTGGATTGTCTACACGTTGGTAGTTCGGGAACATCATCGGTATTAATCCAGCATCACTGGCGCCTTGCACATTGTTTTGACCGCGTAATGGATGCAAACCAGAACCGGGTTTACCAATTTGACCAGTAATGCTCACCAGCGCAATTAAGCAACGCGCATTATCCGTACCATGAACGTGTTGGCTCACACCCATGCCCCACAGGATCATTGCCGATTTTGTAGTCGCAAACTCTCTTGCTACTTCACGCAAAGTTTCTGCTGGGATACCACAGATCGGCGCCATAGCTTCAGGGCTATAGCCCTTGATATTTTCTTTTAAAGCTTCAAAATTATTGGCACGATTTTGAATGAACTCTTGATCAGCCAAGCCTTCTTCAATGATCGTATAGATCATCGCATTAAGCATTGCCACATCAGTATCGGGTTTGAACTGCATCGTACGCCAAGCATGCTTACTGATCTCAGTACTGCGTGGATCACACAAGACAATTTTGGCGCCACGTTTAGCGGCATTCTTAAACCACGTTGCTGCTACGGGGTGGTTGGCAGTCGGATTTGAGCCAATCAAGAAAATCATGCTCGAGTGCTCAACATCATTCACTTGATTACTTACGGCACCAGAACCAACGCCTTCAAGTAATGCAGCTACAGAAGAGGCGTGGCAAAGGCGCGTGCAATGGTCGACGTTATTGCTACCAAACCCAGTACGTACTAGCTTTTGAAATAAATAAGCCTCTTCGTTACTACCCTTAGCAGAACCAAAGCCAGCCAATACTTTTAAACCGTGTTTGTCTTTCAGCTTCTTCAGGCCACCACCAGCAACTTCCAATGCTTCTTCCCAGCTTGCCTCACGGAAGATGCTAGACCAATCCTGAGGGTTCTGAGTGGCAGTCTCGTCTTTTGGGACGCCCGCCTTACGAATTAATGGCTTAGTAAGACGCTGTGGGTTATGAATGTAATCCATACCAAAGCGACCTTTAACGCAAAGGCGATTATGGTTTGCTGGGCCATCGCGACCCTCTACACTCACAATCTTTTCATCTTTGACGTTGTAAGTAATTTGGCAGCCGACGCCGCAGAATGGGCAAACAGAATCCACTTTGCGATCAACCATTTGCGAACCGATTAAACCTTTAGGCATTAATGCGCCGGTTGGGCAAGCTTGCACACACTCGCCACAAGCAACGCAAGTGCTATCACCCATTGGGTCATTGAGATCAAAGACGATTTCGCTATGAGAGCCGCGCATGGCGTAGCCGATCACATCATTGACTTGCTCTTCACGACAAGCACGGACACAACGGTTGCACTGAATGCAAGCATCTAGATTTACAGCCATCGCCGGATGGGATATGTCGTGCGCAACTTTCTCGCGACGCAAGGCTTTTAACTCTGGGCGCACTGTGACGTCCATGCGAGTAGCCCAAGTACTGAGCTCACCATGTTGATTCTGTAGTTCTTCTGCTTTGCTATCCCCTACCCACTTAAAGCCTACATCGGGCATATCGGAGAGGAGCATCTCTAGTACGAGTTTCTGACTCCTAACAGCGCGCTCGCTATTGGCCTTGATCTCCATTCCTGGGGTAGCACTTCTACAACAGCTCGGGGCTAAGGTGCGTTCACCATTAATTTCAACTACGCAAGCACGGCAATTGCCATCAGGGCGATAGCCATCTTTGAAGCACAAATACGGAATATCAATACCGTGACGTTTGGCGGCCTTGAGAATGGTTTCGCCTTCATAGGAAACTATGGTCTTGCCGTCTAGCTTGAACTCTACGGTTGGTAATTCGAGTTCTTTTGGATTGGTTGGTGCGTTCATATTAGGCTACTTCGTTCGGGAAATATTTCGCAATACAACGAATCGGATTAGGTGCTGCCTGACCGAGGCCACAGATAGATGCATCGACCATCACGGTTGCTAGGTCTTCTAAAGTAGCTTGGTCCCATGATTTGGCTTGCATTAATGTTGCCGCCTTACCAGTGCCAACACGGCATGGCGTACATTGACCACAGCTCTCATGCTCAAAGAAGTGCATTACATTGAGCGCCATATCACGCGCTTTATCTTTATCACTAAATACCATCACTGCTGCAGAACCGATAAAGCAACCATAGGGCTGCAAAGTATCAAAGTCTAATGGGATGTCATTCATGGTGGCAGGCAAAATACCGCCTGATGCTCCGCCTGGTAAATAACCGTAGAACTTGTAGCCATCTTGCATGCCGCCACAGTACTCATCAATGAGCTCTTGAATCGTGATCCCCGCTGGAGCCAACTTTACGCCTGGCTTTTTGACACGGCCACTAACGCTAAAACTACGCAAACCTTTGCGATCATGCCTACCAAAAGAGCTAAACCACTCAGGGCCACGCTGCACAATATCGCGCACCCAATACAAGGTTTCAAAGTTATGTTCTAGTGTTGGGCGTCCAAATAAACCCACTTGAGCAATGTAAGGTGGCCGCATCCGTGGCTCACCGCGCTTGCCTTCGATACTTTCAATCATGGCAGACTCTTCACCGCAGATGTAGGCGCCTGCACCACGGCGTAATTCAATCGTCGGTAATGTAAATGGGGGATTTGCTTTAAGCTTAGCTAATTCTGCTTCGAGGAGTTCACGGCAGCCGTGATATTCATCACGCAAATAGATATAGCAAGCATCGATACCAACTACGTTTGCAGCAACCAATAAGCCTTCTAAGAAACGGTGAGGATCGCGCTCTAAATACGTACGGTCTTTAAAAGTTCCTGGCTCTCCTTCGTCAATATTGACGGCCATCAGTTTTGGCGCTACTTGATCTTTCACAATACGCCACTTGCGCCCTGCTGGGAAACCTGCGCCACCAAGACCGCGTAAGCCAGAACTTTCCATTGCCTTAATGACGCTTTCCGCATCACGCTTGCCATCGATAATTTCTTTGGCAAGAGCGTAGCCACCTTGCGCGCGATAAGCCTCGTAGCCAACATAGCCAGGAGACACTGCTTGATTTTCGCCTTGGTGGGAGATGCCCTGCTCTGCTAATGATGCTGGATCAAAGACAGCATCATCTTTAGCCATCGGCTGTGTTATTAAATTATTCTTTACTGCGGCTTGCACTTTATCTGTCGTTGCAAACAGCACTGGATACTGATGTACTACCACTACAGGCGCTTGCTCGCAACGCCCAACACAAGGAGCTGCAATCACTTTCACTTTAGGATTGCCTAAAATTTCCGGGAGCTTTGCTAGTAGGTTTTGTGCACCAGCCAATTCACAGGCAATCCCATCGCATACGCGCACAGTGATATCGGCTACAGGATCGTTGCCGCGCACTACTTCAAAGTGGTGATAGAAAGTGGCTACTTCATATACTTCAGCCATCGGCAAATTCATTTCTTTTGCCAGTGCAACTAAATGACGATCATGCAAAGCGCGATACTCATCATTGAGCTGATGGAGATTTTCAATCAACAAATCACGACGATGAACAGCATCTCCAATCAGTTGTCGCACTTCTGCTAATGAAGCATCATCCGCTTGACGGCCCTTGAGTTTACTCTTGCGTCGAATGGTCTCCCTTAAATCATCTGCAGTAGCAACCGCAACGGCTTTAACTGCATCGGAAGGCTTTGGGTGATTCATAGTGTGTAATCTCTAATTTTTACTGGCATTGCATTTAAGCGTCTGAGCATCCCAAAGCTGGGCAAGATTGAACTTACCGTACTAGATATTCAAATAATCGCTCGATTTTGGGTTATTTCACCCCTTAAGTCCTTGACGGCGCTCAAGGGAATTAATTAAGGGTTTACCCTAGTCTATAAAAGGGATGGGGATGGCTTATCGCCTGGAGGATTAGAGTAATCGAGCTTACGCTCATATACCCGGGCTTTGAAGCAGTCTTGATAGCCCTTGCTACCAATCACCCAGCCAATAGAAGTGCAGTCGTCTTGGGCCGCAGATTCAATCGAGCCGCAGCCTGAGAGCATTGCAATCATGGTGGCCGCAAGGAGAATGGGTAGTTTTCTTAAATTCATACCTGAAGTCTACTGGATTATTGAATGGGGGTTAAGGGAAAGTATTGACTTGTCATGTTTTGGCAAACTCAGCAACAATAATCATTGGAGGCAGCATTAAAAATCACAATATTCAATCGGGAGAACTTCATGAAATCGACCCAGCAACGGATTGCAGCAATTGTCTTTTCTTTTGCCAGCGCCCTACTTTCCATCAACACTGTAAATGCCCAATCGTCTAGTGGCTATACCAACCTGATTGATGGGGTCAGCTTAGAAGGCTGGAACATTGTTGGCAATGCAAATTGGGTAATCGGCAACGGAATCATCGAAGGAAATAAACCGAATGGATTTTTAGTCAGCACGAAAAGTTATAAAAATTTTATTATTCGCGCAGAGTTTTGGGCAGAGTCCAACACCAATAGTGGAATCTTTCTTCGTTGCCAAGACTCTACTAAGATTGCCGCAGCAACTTCATATGAGGTCAATATTTGGGATACGCGCCCTGGCCAAGAATATTCTACTGGAGCAATTGTGGATGTGGCTAAAGTAAATCCTATCCATAAAGCCGGCGGTCGTTGGAATACGATGGAAATCGTTGCTAACGGCTCTGGGCTAAAAGTATCTATGAACGGCGCAGTAACCGTTGATGTGAAAGATAGTAAGTTTGCAGATGGGCCAATCGCTTTGCAATCTGCTGGCGGCACTATTAAGTTTAGGAAGTTAGAGATTAAGCCGATTTAAATTAGTGAAGTGTTATTTCGTAACGATCGCCACAGGCTACAGGCCTTAAGGCCTTAGCCTCCTGTAGCATTTTGACTAAACCATAATTCGACATTGTTTTTAATGTTCGAGATAAGTTCCCCTGTTTTCTGCCGGTAAGTTCTGCTAACTCAGAAATCGATACTGGCTTAGATGCACGTATAACATGTAACAAAGCTCTATTTTCATCACTCAAGACCTGCGCCAAAGAGCGCATCGAGGTAAACCATATTTTTGGATCGCCTGCTTTCGGCTTTAGATCGCCTTTAGCAATGGCGAGTATGCGCGCCCTAATATCTTTTTGTGATGCAATCCCTATTTTGATTATTTTCATATTTCTTTTTCCGCTGTTAAGGTCCTGTCAACGTCTTCAAAAAAAATCACACAATAGTTGGTGTGCGTCTCTGAACTCATATCGAATCCCTGGGTCAGTGGCACTTCGATGCTTGTGATCGTATGCCAGCCTTCTTCCAGAGTAACCCGATCTCATCTTCACAGAATGAGCATTGTCATAACCCAGAATTCTTAAACCCTTTGGGTTGTGCAAAGTTAATGAATACCGCACCCCATGTGGCACTGCATCACTCGCTTGTACTTCCCAGGCTTCAATCTTCACCCAGTAACCATCATCCTGATCTATGACTTCTTGATGAAGATCTAAAAGAGTCGCAATCCCACGTTTTCGCATTCCTTCTAATATATCACCTGATGATATACCAAAAGTAACATCCCTACTTAAACGATGGCTTTACTTCGCCGGCGGAAATCCAACCTTTTGCTCCCACATATTATTAAAGACATGGATGATCGGTTTTTCATAAACACCTGCTTTGGTAAATGGCTCATCCTTCAACCAAGTATCGACATCTGCCCTACTTGGAAAATCCATTCCTAATAAGCTGCCTACAACGGTTTTACCATCCTCTGAGGTGAGCGGCCCAGCAAAAGCCATCCGCTCCGCCTGCTGAGCAAGATAGGCGCGGTGCTCCGGTCTTACCTCTACTCGTAATTGTGCGGTGCCTGGTCGATCCATTAATAAGATTGCAAAAATCATAGTGTCTCCATGTTGATTTTGTTTAATGAATTTCTAACTAGCATCTTACGGGAAGTAGAAATAAAGAAACCATCCGAAGATGGTTTCGATGCTACTTGGCGGAAGGGGCGGGATTCGAACCCGCGGTAGGCTATTAACCTACGCACGCTTTCCAGGCGTGTGACTTAAACCGCTCATCCACCCTTCCGGAAAGGAATGATTATACGTTTCCCGAAAGGGTTTTAGTCAGAAGCGCTTAAAGAGCCTCTTTGAGTTGCTCCAAAATCGCTGGATTCTCAAGGGTAGAGGTATCTTGCGTAATTTCCTCGCCTTTAGCGATCACCCGCAAGAGGCGGCGCATGATTTTGCCTGAACGGGTCTTTGGTAAGTTATCACCAAAGCGCACGTCTTTTGGCTTCGCAATGGGGCCAATTTCTTTACCAACCCAGTTGCGCAGTTCAGTCGCAATCTTTTTAGCAGCGTCTCCAGTTGGGCGACCACCCTTCAGCACGACAAACACACAAATTGCCTCACCAGTGAGCTCGTCTGGACGACCAACTACCGCTGCCTCAGCAACCAATGGATTAGCCACCAAGCAAGATTCGATTTCCATGGTTCCCATGCGGTGACCTGAAACGTTCAAGACGTCATCGATACGACCAGTAATCGTGAAGTAGCCAGTGTCCTTGTTACGGATTGCACCGTCACCCGCCAGATATAAAGTCCCACCCAATTCTTCTGGGAAGTACGACTTCACAAAACGGTCCGGATCACCCCAAATATTTCGAATCATAGAAGGCCACGGACGCTTCACAACCAAGATGCCGCCCTGACCATTGGGTACATCGGCGCCCGCCTCATCCACGATTGCCGCCTGAATGCCTGGCAATGGCAAGGTGCATGAACCCGGAATCATTGGCGTTGCACCTGGTAATGGTGAAATCATGTGGCCACCAGTTTCGGTTTGCCAGAAGGTGTCGGCGATAGGGCAACGTGAACCGCCCACATTTTCGTAGTACCACATCCATGCCTCTGGATTAATTGGCTCACCTACAGAGCCTAAGAGACGCAAGGAAGATAAGTTGTAACTCTTCGGATGCACAGCCTCATCATTGCTTGACGCTTTAATCAAAGAGCGAATCGCTGTTGGTGCTGTGTAGAAAATGGTTGCGTTGTGTTTTTGGATCATCTGCCAGAAACGGCCAGCATTGGGATAAGTCGGCACACCTTCAAACACAATCTCAGTGGCGCCAACTGCAAGTGGGCCATAGGTAATGTAAGAATGGCCTGTTACCCAACCAATATCTGCCGTACACCAGAACACGTCGTCTGGCTTGATATCGAAAGTCCACTTCATTGTCAAAATTGCCCACAAGAGATAACCACCAGTGGAGTGTTGTACGCCCTTTGGCTTACCAGTTGAGCCAGATGTGTAAAGAATAAATAGTGGATGCTCTGCACTGACCCACTCTGGCTCACAAGTAGTTGCCTCATTGGCAGTTACTTCATGCATCCAGGAGTCACGGCCCGCAACCATCGGAATATTGCCACCGGTACGTTTGTAGACGATCACGTTTTTAATTTTTTCGCATCCACCTAATGCAAGAGCCTCATCCACAATCACTTTGAGTGGCAAAGCTTTACCGCCGCGTAATTGTTCATCAGCAGTAATCACTGCGCATGCGCCTACGTCAACGATACGTTCTTGCAATGACTTGGCAGAAAATCCGCCAAACACGACCGAGTGAATTGCACCAATACGGGCACAAGCCTGCATCGCCACAATGCCTTCAATCGACATTGACATATAAATAATGACGCGGTCACCAGACTTGATGCCCATTTTGCGTAAGGCGTTTGCCATTTTGCAAACGCGCTCGAGCAGCTCTTTGTAGCTAACGTTGGTCACTGTGCCATCATCAGCTTCAAAAATAATCGCTTTTTTGTCACCTAAACCATTTGCGACTTGGCGATCCAAACAGTTATAAGAGGCATTAGTTGTGCCATCTTCAAACCATTTATAGAAAGGCGCTTTGGATTCATCTAATACTTTTGAAAAAGGTTGCTTCCAGTGAATATTCTCCTTGGCAAGACGACTCCAAAAACCGTCATAATCAGCATTCGCCTCTGCGCAAAGCTTGTTATAGGCATCCATGCCAGGAACTGCAGCACCCTTCATAAAATCTGCAGGTGGGTGAAAAACGCGGTTTTCTTGCTTTAATGGTTCCATACTTCACAGCCCTCAATCAAATAATCAGTCGTCTATTTTTGCCAAAATGTCGCAAAATGGTGGCATTAGACACTCACGACACTCCAAGATAAGTGAAAACACCCAGGATTTGCTCTATGGCAAACCCTTAAAATAGCGCAAACCTGAAAAATTAAGCAGAAAACCATGACAAATATCAAACAAAACGACCTCATTCAAAGCGTTGCAGATGCCTTTCAGTTCATTTCTTACTACCACCCCAAGGACTTCATTAGCGCCATGGGCAGGGCTTACGAACTTGAACAAGGTGCAGCTGCTAAAGATGCCTTGGCGCAAATATTGACCAATAGCCGGATGTGCGCTGAAGGCCACCGCCCGATGTGCCAAGACACTGGTATTGCCGTTGTCTTCCTCAAAATTGGTATGAATGTTCAGTGGCCTGATGCCACGATGAGTGTTTCTGATATGGTCAATGAAGGTGTGCGTCGCGCCTACCTCAACCCAGAAAATATGCTTCGCGCTTCGGTCTTAGCTGATCCAGCTGGCAAGCGTAAAAATACGGGTGATAACACCCCTGCTGTCATCCACTATGAAATTGTTCCGGGTGATGATGTTGAAGTGATTTGCGCCGCCAAAGGTGGTGGCTCAGAAAACAAAGCCAAGATGGTGATGCTCAATCCTTCTGACTCGATTGTGGATTGGGTAGTGAAAACCGTTCCAACCATGGGAGCTGGCTGGTGCCCTCCTGGCATTCTGGGTATTGGTATTGGTGGCACTCCTGAGAAGGCCATGTTGATGGCAAAAGAATCTTTGATGGGCCCAGTCGATATTCAAGAACTCATTGCCCGTGGCGCGAAGACTCGTGCTGAGGAGCTGCGTCTTGAGATCTATGACAAAGTAAACAAATTGGGTATTGGTGCGCAAGGCCTCGGTGGCTTGGCAACTGTCCTCGATATCAAGATCATGGAATACCCAACGCATGCTGCATCTCTGCCAGTGGCAATGATTCCGAACTGTGCGGCTACCCGTCACATTCATTTCCACTTGCATGGCGATGGTCCTGCTAAGTTAGAAAAACCTTCATTGTCTGATTGGCCAGACGTCACATGGACTGCTGATACTAAAAAATCGAAGCATGTCAATGTTGATACGCTGACCCCTGAAGAGGTAGCAAGCTGGAAACCAGGTGATACCCTGTTATTGAATGGCAAGATTTTGACTGGTCGTGATGCCGCTCATAAACGCATCCAAGATATGCTAGCTAAGGGCGAAGAATTGCCAGTGAGCTTTAAGAACCGCATCATTTATTACGTTGGCCCTGTTGATCCTGTGCGTGACGAAGCAGTAGGCCCCGCAGGCCCTACGACCTCTACTCGCATGGATAAGTTCACCGAGATGATGCTCGCCAAGACAGGTTTAATTTCGATGATTGGTAAAGCTGAGCGTGGTCCAGAAGCAATCGCAGCGATCAAGAAGCATCGATCTGCTTATCTAATGGCCGTAGGTGGTGCTGCTTACTTGGTATCAAAAGCCATTCAGTCTGCCAAAGTAGTTGGCTTTGCCGACTTAGGCATGGAAGCCATTTATGAATTCGATGTCAAAGACATGCCGGTGACCGTTGCCGTGAACTCTGAAGGCATCTCAATGCACGAGACTGGCCCAAAAGAATGGCAAGTAAAAATTGCCGGCATTCCGGTCAAGATTATCTAAGCTAGCACTGCATTGGCACTCATTGGGGTTTTTGATTCTGGGGTAGGAGGCTTATCCATATTGGATGAGGCTTTGCGCCAGCTTCCCCAGCATGACTATATTTATCTTGCGGACTCAGCCAATGCACCCTATGGAGAAAAATCTAGTGAGTGGATTGCAGCCCGCAGCCTGATCCTCTGTAAATACTTAGCAAGTAAGGGCTGTGATGCCATTGTGATCGCTTGCAATACTGCGACAGCCGAAGCAATCAAACAGATTCGTGCTGAGCTGAGCATTCCAATCATTGGAGTTGAGCCAGGAATCAAACCAGCAGCCATGCAATCTCAAAATGGCATCGTGGGCGTCTTAGCTACTGAAGCCACTCTGAACAGCGATAAATTTAATGCCCTATTAGCAACTCTTCCTAGTAACTGTCGTTTCATTAAACAATCTGGCGCAGGTCTAGTACCTCTGATTGAAGCTGGCAAAGCAAATAGCGAAGAAACGCTCGATTTATTAGGCAAGCATCTTGAGCCCATCTTAGATGCAGGCTCAGATACCTTAGTGCTGGGCTGTACGCACTACCCTTTTTTAAGAAAACCCATTCGCAAGCTATTGGGTGACACCATCACCTTGATTGATACTAGTGATGCCGTTGTAAGACAGCTTGGGCGTCAACTCGAAAGCTTAGGTCTAAATCCTGACTCTGAAGAACGTGGATCTGTTGCCTTCATCAGCAGCAAGAATGAGGCATCACTGCTAACGATGGCTAAAGATCTACTATCAAGTGATTTGAATCTTCATTTCACTAGTACTGTGTTGTTGGGTGATGTGTCATGAGCACCCTCTTACAAAGGTTGAGCTCCCGTCTGCCATTTACCAAATCAGAACGCATCATTATTGCGATTGTTTTGGTATTACATGCTTTGCCGGCTTTAGAGTTCATCCATCTCAGCGCTCGTCCACCCAAGATGGATGACGATCGGGTCATGGCAAATTTAGTAAGTCCTTCACCAGCTAAAAGCCAAGAGGCTCCAGCCGCAGCTAAAGCGCCACCGCCAAAGCCAAAAGAAGAACCCAAGAAAAAGATAGAAGAAAAGCTAACTCTAAAACCTGAGCAAGCGGAGCCCAAACAATCGACAGCTACCCAAAAGCAAGCAGAGTCCAAGAGCGACTCCCAGCCTCAAAGCGCTGCTGTTGCCCCCTCAACCAGTGGGGGCACGAGTGGCACACCGATTCAAACTGACATTGGTAAACTGGAGGTGCTCTATCAACCTGATGCAGATGCTTACTATACGTCGTTCTCAAAGCGATCTGGCGAACAAGGTACGGTGATAGTGCGTTTGATTATTGATCAAAATGGTAATGTAGAAGATGTTGTCCTTTTGCAATCAAGCTCCTTCCCAAGGCTTGATCGTTCAGCAACTGAAATCGGGAGACGTTATCGCTTTAAGCCTTATTTGGTGAATGGTTCACCACAAAGAATTTCCACCAATCTCTTAATTAAATTTAATCTTAAGTAAACATCATTATGAATACACCATTTGGCATAGCAAATCTTTGGCTTGAGGGCGATTTCGTTACCCGCTTTGTGGCTATTGCACTTCTCGTCTGCTCAATCATTACTTGGGTCATTTTGCTAACTCGCTTTTGGGAATTGCGCAACATTCGCAAACTGAAGCCTGAGTTAGATCAATTCTGGAGAGCGACATCGTATGAGCAAGGTCTGCAGTCATTTAGCAATCAAGGCCTAAACCCCTTCTATCATCTTGCCAAATCTGCAGCTACCGCTTCTGCACATCATCAAAATCAAGCACATGATCATCGTGAGCTATTACAAACACTCAATTACTCCGAGTGGATGGCTAGAAGCTTAAAGAACAGTATTGATGGTATTGCTGCAGGCTTTCAGAAAGGGCTTACCTTTCTTGGATCGACTGGTGCGATCTCACCATTTATCGGCTTATTTGGGACGGTATGGGGCATTTATCACGCCCTCATTGCAATTAGCAGCTCTGGCAGCGCGCAGCTAGATCAGGTTGCAGGCCCGATTGGTGAGGCCCTCATCATGACTGCCCTTGGATTAGCAGTGGCGATTCCGGCGGTATTAGCCTTCAACACCATTAATCGCGCTAACAAATTAATGGTTGCCGATCTTAATCGCTTTGGAAATGACCTTCTGGCCTATTTTGCTACTGGTGCCCGCGTTAAATCTGGAGAATAAATATGTCTTTTAATATCCAAGATGATCGAAGTGATGACAGCATCATGTCTGAGATCAATATGACGCCGATGGTTGACGTGATGTTGGTCTTATTAATTATTTTCATCATCACCCTCCCTGTCATCCAGCAAGCAGTCAAGATCGAACTTCCCAAAGCCAATAGCGTACGTAATGAGGTAAAGCCAGAATCTGTGCAACTAACGATTGATGGTAAAGGTCAAATCTTTTGGAATAGCACTGCTATTGACTTAAAAACCTTTGATGGATATGCGCAGAAAGCTGCTCAAAAAGAGCCGCAACCAGAAATAAACTTGCGTGCTGACAAATCTGTGAAATATGAGTATGTCGCTCAAGTATTGGCCGCATCTCGTCGCGCTGGCTTGACGAAGTTGGGCTTTGTAACTGAACCTGATTAAGTCTTACCTAGGTTTTGAAGGTGCCTTGGCTGGGAAACAGGTTTCTTCACTTGTGTGAGTTCCGTTTCCTAAAGATGCACCCAAGATACCACCCTGTATTTTTTCAACCTTCTTTAATTTGCCGGTAGCCGGATCTAGGGTAATGTGGGTTAACACTGTGCCAGCGGGATATACAACACCCATAATATCTTCGGGTGCAAAATTCGCCTCTATCACTATAAAAATATTCGGCTTGGCAAGTGTCACACTCTTAACGACTTGTGCCCCAAAGGAATCAGACTGATCCAAATCTCGGCCATCCAAATAGACTTTTGCTTTCTGGGTTTTAGAAGCAAGCGTCAGTTGCATTGAATACTCTTCAACATAATCCTTTTCAGATCTTTTGCAGCCAAAGAAAGCAGACTGCCCCATCACCGAAGTAACTGTGCAAGAAAGTAATGTGAGGAAGATTAAATGTAATTTTCTCAAGATCTGAAAGAGGAAAAGACTGAATTGATGGTGCCCGAGGCCGGAATCGAACCGGCACGACTTTTTTGAGTCGGCAGATTTTAAATCTGCTGTGTCTACCGATTTCACCACTCGGGCTCGCACAAACAGAAACTGCTGCGCTAAATAAATCAAGACAAGTCAAATTTTAGCACGCAAGCCCAGAAAGCCTCAGGAAGCAAGCCCTAGGCTGACTTGTGGCTTGTGCAAGCCAAAACCACTAAACTGTTGCCATGAAATTGGATAGCAAATTAACCGGACTTGGCAAGCTCTTGCGCCCGGTTTTTTGGATTATTGCTAGTGTCTTGGCGATCTGCTTAATCACTACAATCGCCTATTTGTATTCGGCCCAGAGCTCCCCTTCAGGCAAGCGTGTCATTAAAGGCATCGGTGACTCGGTAATCATTACCTTTGATGAGTCTGACATTCCGCACATTAAAGCGAATTCACAAACCGATGCAATATTTGCCTTAGGTTATCTGCATGCTACCGAGCGCTCCTGGCAAATGGAGGTGAATCGACGCCTAGCTAGTGGCCGCCTCTCTGAAATTTTAGGGAACGAGACTGTCAAAATTGATCGCTTTATTCGCACGCTCGGCGTTAAGCGCGCCGCCGAGCGTCAATTTGATCATTACCCCGTTGCCACTAAACGTTTGCTCCAAGCTTATGCCGATGGCGTGAATACTGGCAACGCCCAACTAGGCTGGGCACTACCAGTAGAGTATTTCTTAACAGGTTCGAAGCCTGGACATTGGTCGCCTACTGATAGTGTTGCCTGGATGTTAATGATGGCATACGATCTTGGCGGCAACTGGGATAAAGAATTGCAACGACTTGAACTATCCCAGTTCCTCACGACTAAACAAATCTGGGAAATCCTGCCTTCATTCGAACCAGGCTCACCTGTAAGTAATATCGATTTCGCTAAGATGTACAAAGATCTCAATATCTTTAATCCTGCGGCAGGACCTGCTGAAGGTAAATCGAAAAATCTTCCCTCTACCGAGCTTGGCTCTTTCGGGCTTCCTGGCGGTAAAGAGGGTATTGGATCAAATAACTGGGCCCTGAGTGGCAAGCTCACCGCTAGCGGGAAGCCCTTGCTAGCGAATGATCCTCATTTGGGATTATCGGCCCCAGCGATTTGGTATTTTGCCCATCTCGATGCGCCCGGCATGAATGTGATTGGTAGCACCCTACCAGGCATACCAGCGGTTGTCCTTGGAAGAACGGATAAGTTTGCCTGGAGCTTTACCAATACCAATCCTGATGTTCAAGATTTATATATTGAGCAGATTGACCTTAATAATCCGGGTATGTATCGCGGTCCAGATGGACTCTTACCTTTTAAGGTGCATCAAGAAATCATTGATATCAAAGGCGCTCCTTCTCTAACCTTCTTAGTGAAGGAAACACGTCACGGGCCCGTGATCTCTGATTCCCATGCACGCGCTAAAAGAAGTATCGATACCAAACGATTTGCTTTAGCCCTGCGCTGGACAGCATTGGATATTGAAAATCAATCCGTCGTAGGCCTTTTAGAAATGAATCGTGCAAAAGATCTTGATTCATTTAAACAAGCGCTTCGCAAAAACTATGCCCCAATGCAAAACGTTGTAATGGCAGATACCGAAGGCAATATCATCTATCAGGCAGCAGGTGTTGCGCCTAAACGCATCTTGCATCAGGGCTTATATGGTGTTGCCCCTGCCCTCGGGTGGGAAAAACAATTTGATTGGAACGGCTATGTTCCTTTTGAGCAATTACCAGCTAGCAATAACCCAGAACAAGGATGGCTTGCTACAGCCAATCAAAGAATTATTGCCACCAATGATCCAAATCCATTAACAGCTGACTGGGATTTGCCAACGCGTTACGACCGCATCGCTGAGCTCATTAAATCTAGAAATAGCCATGATCTTGATTACATGAAAACGATGCAGGCAGATACGCTATCGCTAGGGGCTACGCCACTATTAGGTTTATTTAAATCCAGTAAGCCAAGTCATAAGCTAGCTTCTCAAGCACAAGAAATCATTCAGAACTTTGATGGTGATATGAAAGTCGATAGTGCTGGCGCTCTCATTTTTAACGCCTGGGCCGATCAGCTTACTCGCAATCTATTCTCACGCTTAAGTTATCTCTTTACTGAGAATTATGGTTCACGAAGTTTTAGACAGCCTTTGTTGCTGGCATTACAAAGCCCCGATAGCCTTTGGTGTGATGATCCCAAAACAAAACCCGTGGAATCATGTTTGGAGTCATCCAACAATGCCTTTGATAAGGCACTGGAGTACTTAAGCAAAGAGTACGGTAATGATCCAAAAAGTTGGTCATGGGGCAAAGCCCATATTGCCATTTCAGAACATCGTCCACTCAGCAAAGTTCCTGTATTGGGAAGTCTCTTTAATATTACAACGCCCTTCCCTGGTGATGCCTACACTGTCAATGTTGGAAGGCCTGAGTTTCTAAAATCTCAGAATCCGTATGAGACTGTCCAGGGCCCCAGCATGCGAGCTGTTTATGACCTATCTGATTTAGAAAAATCACTCTTTATCTATCAGACCGGCCAATCAGGATGGGTTCAAAGCAAGCTCTATCGTAATATGAACACTCTATGGGCGAAGAGTGAATACCTCCCATTACAAATGAAGCCCGAAAGCAGTAAACGGCAGCTAGAATTGAATAACAAATAAGACTTATTAGAAGTGCTAGCTATGGCGTTTAGAATGTCTTATTGCAATAAATCAGTCACTCATTAGGACTTTGACCCATGAAAAAATTGACTCACTTAATTACTGCTACCATCTTTACCGCATCGATGTCTGGCATTGGTAATGCCTATGCGGAATGGAAAGAGTTAGGCTTTAACGAGGTGATGGTTGTTTATGTTGATTTAGATACCGTGAGGACTAGTGGCGAGAAGACACAAGTCATGTCAATGTTGGATTTGAAGAAACCTGGAAAAAATCCAAGTAATAAAGAGACTGTAAATTCTATTGTTGGCCTTAATGAATATAGCTGTCCTGAGATTAGTTATCGCCCAATTGCCTTTAAAGAATTTTCTGGAAGCAAAGGTACTGGCAAAGTAGTTTCTGATAACAATACTCCTGATAGCAAGTTTGAACCGATCATTAATGAGTCATGGACAGCCGGAGTATTTAATGTTGTCTGCCAAAGAAAATAGCCTGCATACGCAGTCTCAATTCAATTTTGGGGTTTGCCTAATCCCCATCTTTTGTAGTCTAGGTTTACAGGGTTGTATTGCTCCACTTGCAGCTGTTGGCGCTTCTGGCACAACTGCCGCTAGTACAACTGGAAGTGCCGTAGCTACTGCTGCAGTTTCAAGCCCAGCAACAGCGGCAAGCCTTGCATCCACTGCAGCCACGGGTAAATCTCCCTTAGAGCATGCAGCGTCAGCAGCCACCAAAAAAGAATGTAGTTTTTTTAACCCGCTCTCAGGACAGCCCATCTGCATGGAAATATCCGTACCGAAGGTAACTGATAACAGCACACCCCTATTGGGTCCTGCAGATCAAAGTATGGAAGTAGTCAAGCAGTAACCCTCTGGCTAAGGCCTGACCCCTGGAGCCTCTAAAGGCATGCCCCTGGCTCGCCACATCAAGAAGAGTTCTAGCTGAGCCATTTCAGGCGAACCATACTCAAACTGCTGCGCCCTCACCCCGCTCATACAATTACGTAAGCGGCGCTGTAAAGATCCCAAGGTTTGCCATTCCAAGCGATAAATGGGGTATGCATTGGGGTGGCCTTGCGGTATTAGACTACCACCCAGCTTTAATCCCGACCTATCATCATGACATTGAGCACAAGATAAATTAAGCTGCCCCATTCTTTCGTTAAACCACTGACGGCCTTTTTTTAATTCCGCTTGATTGGTTGGCGTTTCTTTGACAGTAATCGGCATTCCTTTTGACTGAACTGCAACATAAGCAGTTAAGGCCAACAAGGTTTTGCTCTCATAAGCAAGTGCTGGTGCATTTTGTGCTGTAGATCGACATTGATTAATTTGCCCTTCCAGAGTTTGCAGCTTACCTTTGACCATCTTCGGAAATTGGGTTGCCACACCACGCATTGATTTTTTGGCATCGCTATGACAACTAGTACAGGCCATATTTTTTGGGCCTAGTTTGGTTTGCCATAAGCTTTCGCCTTCTGCGACCCAAAACATTGCAGGGTTAAGAGACGGATCATCCTGCATCGCCTTATTTTCAGCAGACATGAGCTCGTAACTAGATTGCTTGGTGTTGGCAGCTATAGAAGCTGGTGCCGCTAATAACACGGAGCAGCAAAAAGCCGTAAAACAAAGAGATCTTGCTACGCGCACAGAGCTCCTAGACAACCGTAATACGGGCTTGATTAACTGCTGTATAGCCATCATCGCCAAGCCACTTGAACTCTAGGGTTCCTGATTCCGTTGCAATGGTAGTAAAAATAATTAGTGGATTAGCGCCGATACCAGGATAGAAGTCGGCCTTGAACACTTCAACATTGTTATAGCTACACGTAAAGACACGAATAATATCTCTTGGGATTAATTTTCCGGATTCGGTATAACGAAATCCTGACTCCATATCATGCTGGACAATCGCTCGGATCTCAATAATGGAATTCTTCTTGGCAGAAGCTGGCACTGTCACTTGGGTACGCGATGTTTTACTCATACCATCTCCGCGCAAGCAGATAAGGTCACCAAAGTTTCTGCCGAGCCTTGCCAAAAGCTCCCATTACTCATTTGCGCAATACCCCAAACACGCTGACTATCGGCCAAGCGCACTCGGGTAGTGATATTGGCAGTTCCCGAACGTGGCGTTAAGTAAGCAGTAAAGATATTAGGCAATGGATTGCCTTCTGCAATCACATGAATGGCCTTCACATAATCATTAGCAGTCATTGGACTTTCAACGCTTACCTTTAAAACTACTAGATTACCGTTTTCAATCAACGGTGGAATGGTCAAAGTAACGCGCCCATCCTGAATTTTTGCATTACCAGTAATTTTTTGAATGGCCTCATCTGCATCTTCTTTTTTAGCAAAAATGAATGAAGGGCTAAGCCAAGCGCCCAGAGTGAACAGGCCAAACTTTTGGAATCTTTGGAGCCAATAACGACGATGCATTTTGAGAGGGAAATTAATCTGTTTCTTCATTTTCAATTCTGGGGGTTAAGACTCACGAGAAAGGCTACAACATCTTCAATCTCTTGGTTATTTAAGATAGTTTGTCCTGCAAATTTTGAAGCAACTCGATTCAGGTGTCCAGTTTTGTAATAGGCCGGCATGATGGTGCTCGGATTAAAGTGACTAGCATCTACAATCCGCGCCCTTAACTGGGGTGCAGTGAGGCGAGCAACACTGATACTGAGCTCAGGTGCTAGGTTTCCCTGAAACCGCTCTTCCGGAAATGGTCCGCTATGGCACAAGAGACATAAACCTGTTTGACGACTCGCAACAATCGCTCTGCCTCGAGTGATATCGCCGGCGGTAGAAGAAAGAGATTCGGCAATCGAATCCCCTACAATGGTTTGAGCGTTTGCAAAACTGAGAGTGAGGAAGCCTAGCAAGCATGTTGCTAGTGCAAACCTCATTCTCATCGGTGCAATATCACAGTAGCTTTAAACCAGCTTGATGCCACTATTTTTTAATGGCACTGTACGCAAGCGCTTACCGGTTGCACGATAAAACGCATTGAGTACAGCTGGCGCTGCAACTGCAATCGTTGGTTCACCTACACCGCCCCAATCTTTACCGCCGCCTTGAATGACGATCGTTTCAACAGGAGGCATTTGAGATAGGCGAATGGAGCCAAAGGTATCGAAGTTCTTTTGAACTACCGCACCTTTTTCGATAGTGATCTCTTCTTCGAATAGAGCTGATAGGCCATAAACAAATGAGCCAGATACCTGACGTGCAACTTGCGCTGGATTAACAATATAGCCTGGGTCTGTAGCAGCTACGATGCGATGAATCTTCACTTCATTGCCATTTTTCACAGAGATCTCACAAGCAGCGGCTACATAGCTACCGAAAGAACGCATTTGCGCCACACCACGGAATACGCCAGGTGCTGCAGGCTTGTTCCAGCCGATACCATCTGCAACAGCATTGAGTACTGCGACTGCGCGTGGGAATTCTTTCATATGCTTACGGCGGAACTCTACTGCATCCATACCCGTTGCTTCAGCCATCTCATCCATAAAGGTTTCAATGAAGACCGCATTCTGATTCACGTTAACGCCGCGCCAAAAACCCGGTGGTACATGGGTATTGCGCATAGCATGATCAATATTCAGATTAGGGAAGCTATAAGTAATGCCATGCTCTCCCGTTGGATCCAATCCTTGAAACACAACAGGGTCCTTACCTTTGTTAGCAGCAACAACAGCGGGACGTACTGCCGACAAAATAGACTGCCCTGATAGGCGCATGTTTAAGCCAGTGATATTTTTCTTATCATCAATGGCGGCTGTCATCTTGCACATCATGACTGGATGGTAACGGCCCTGAGTCATATCTTCTTCACGCGTCCAAATCAATTTGACTGGAGTACCTGGCATTTGCTTAGCGATATTGACCGCTTGAGTGGTGTAGTCCTGAAACGCACCACGGCGACCAAATCCACCGCCAAGGTTCACTTTGTAGACATTACACTTGTCTGCAGGTAAACCTGAGGCTGCAATCACTGCAGCAAGTGAAGCTTCACCATCTTGGGTAGGTACCCATGCCTCGCAAGAATCTGCCGTCCACTTAGCAGTGGCCGTTTGTGGCTCTAAAGTAGCGTGATTTAAGAACGGGTAAAAGTAAGTAGCCTCAATCTTTTTAGATGCACTAGCGAGTGCAGCGTTCACATCACCATTTGCATTACCTACAAATGTATCGCTCGCATTCAAGCCCTCCTCAAGCATCTTCTTAATGGAGGCGCTTGATACATTCTCATTAGGGCTACTTTCCCAAACAATATTGACTTGATCTAATGCAGTCTTTGCCTGCCAGAAAGTGTCAGCCAATACTGCAATCGCTCCATCCCCCACTTGAACAACCTTTTTCACGCCCTTCATGCTTTGGGCTTTAGCGGCATCGTAGCTCTTTACCTTGCTACCAAAGACTGGGGCCTCTTTAATCGTTGCCGTGAGCATTCCCGGTAGCTTTAGATCAATTGCATAAATTTGCTTACCCGTGACCTTGTCAGACGTACCATCAATACGGTTGACCGATTTACCAATCAACTGCCACTCTTTTGGATCCTTGAGTGGAACTTCTTTTGGCACCTCTAATTGGGAAGCGGCAACCGATACCTTGCCGAAAGTAGTTTTACGACCAGACGGGGTATGGGTAATGACGCTATTTTTTGCTACACACTCAGAAGCAGGAACATTCCATTGGTTTGCTGCAGCCTGAACCAACATAATGCGCGCTGCTGCGCCACCCTTACGAACATATTGTTCCGAAGTGCGAATACCGCGGCTACCACCAGTTGAGTAACTACCCCAAACTTTATTACGCTTGAGGTTTTCTGCAGGAGATGGATAGTCATAGGAAACTTTTTTCCAATCACACTCTAATTCTTCAGCAACCATTTGTGCCAAGCCAGTAATTGTGCCTTGACCCATTTCTGAGCGAACGATACGCACCACTACATCATCATTTGGCTTAACCACTACCCACACACCAATTTCAGGTGATACGAGGGGTGCCATTGCTGTAGTGCCAGTGCCCATCGCAGCATTTGCTTCAGACATGATTGAGAAATCAAAGCCAATTGCAAGGCCAGTAGCGATTGCGCTAGAGCCAACAATAAAGTGGCGACGGGAAGTATTTGTATTTGTAGTCATCTGTATCCCCTTATGCCTTGCTCACAGCATGAATCGCTGCACGGACTTCTTGGAAGGTGCCGCAACGGCAAATATTGGTAACTGCCGCGTCGATTTGGGCGTCAGTCGGTTTCGGATTGTTACGGAGGAGCGCAGTGGTTGCCATCACCATGCCAGATTGGCAGTAGCCACACTGAGGCACTTGCTTATCAACCCATGCTTTTTGAACTTTAGAGAGTTGACCATTCTTTTCTAGGCTTTCAATGGTCTCAATTTTTTTACCTACAGCTGCCGATACAGGCAAGGAGCAACTACGAATTGCTTGGCCTTCAAATAACACCGTGCAAGCGCCACAGACACCAACACCGCAACCATATTTGGTGCCAGTCAAGCCGATCTGCTCACGGATTACCCACAGCAATGGGGTATCGAGATCTACGTCTACCTTGTATTTTTTGCCATTGACATTTAACTCAGCCATGCTTGCTCCCCTATCGTTTTTCTAATGTTGAGGAATTCTCCGGATTGGGGTGAATTCCAGCTTTTTTATACCCTACTAATGTTGTGCCTATATTAAACAAGAATATATTTATTGCGATGCAATATAAATCTGGGTTTCAGACTGGTATCGCTATCAAGGGATAGACACTTCAAGGGCGCTTAGCATTCGCCCTGAAGAGAGTGCTTATGTAAGCCTAGCAATGGGCATGAATGGTGTTACTAGCGCCGCAGTAACACCAGTGATCTGTTATTTGAAAGTAGTAAGGAAGCTGACTGGCATTACTCAGACTTGCTTAGGGCAGTCTTCACAATGGGGGAAAATCTGACTAGGTCCGCCTTTATTTGCTCGCCAAATTTTTCTGGGGTGCCAGGAGAAGGAGTAATGCCCATTACAAAAAGCCTTGCCTTGCCTTCTGAGGAATTCAAAATCTCATTTAGCGCTTGATTCAGTTTGTCAATAATTGGCTTAGGTGTTTTTGCAGGGGCTAATAAACCCACCCAATCATCGATCACAAAATCTTTAACGCCACCCTCAATAAAAGTTGGCACATCCGGCATGCTTGGACTTCTCTTTGCGCTCGATACTGCGATTGCTTTAATCCGTCCTGAACTAACATATTGGTTTGCTCCAGCAACTGCTGTGTAAACCAAAGGAATATTGCCTCCTAACAAATCAAGCAGAGCTTGACCCCCTCCTTTGTAAGGAACATGAACTAAGTTAGCTCCCGTTCTTTGCTTAAGCAATTCGCCAGCAATGTGAGGGGTACCGCCAGAGCCAGACGTCCCATACGAAAGGCCATTCGGATCCTTTTTTGAGAGCGCGATCACATCTGCCAGGGTCTTACCTTGAAAATTATTGTTGGCTACGAGAATCAAAATGGCATCGCCAATTTTTCCAATCGGCGCAAAATCTTTCACGCTATCAAAAGGAGTTTTTTCATTCAGCAATGGGTTAATGGATAAGGTGCCCGCATAACCTAATAACAAGGTATATCCGTCAGGCTCTGCTGCCGCAACCATTTGAGAACCAATATTTCCGGAGGCTCCAGGTTTGTTATCAGCAATAACCTGTTGGCCTAACTTTAAGGATAATTGCTCTGCAATAAAGCGGCCCGATGTATCGGTTACACCACCCGGCGTAAATGGAATAATGAGACGTATTGGTCGATTAGGATAGTTCGCTTGTGCGAAGCTGAGCATAGGAGTCAGGCCTGCAAAAAGAATGATTGCAGATACCAGGTAGCGATCCAATTTCATAGTCACCTCTTATTTAGTTTCGACAAAGCGTTTTTCAAACTCCCACACATCTTCAAAACCCATCAACTTAGATAAATCGGCAAAGTCGTACAACTCTACGGGATTATCAATCGATGATCCAGAATCTTTGAAGTGATCATAAACTTTAGTCATCGCCTGAACTGAAGCGAGCAAAGCAGTTACTGGAAAGATTGCGATCTTGAAACCCAATTGCTCTAGCGCTGCTTTCGGCAATATAGGAGTTCTACCTTTTTCAACCATATTGGCTATTAAAGGATGATTAGGAAACGTTTGACCAATACGTTTCATCTCTAACTCAGTTTCAGGGGACTCAATAAACAAGATATCAGCGCCAGCACGAGCATATGCCTCGCCACGTCTTAGCGCCTCGTCTAAGCCCAAGGTTGTTCGAGCATCCGTTCTCGCAATAATTTTAAAATTGGGGTCCGTACGTGATGCTACTGCCACCTCAATCTTTTTAACCATATCCTCCATAGGAATTACTCTGCGACCTGGAGTATGTCCACATTTTTTGGGGAACTCTTGATCTTCTAGCTGTATTGCAACGGCGCCGGCTGCTTCATATCCTCGAATAGTATGGCGAACATTTAACAATCCACCATACCCAGTATCGCCATCGGCAATCAAAGGGGTCTTTGCCATACCCGCCATCGCTGTTACTCTACCGACCATATCAGAATAGGTTGCTAAGCCTGCATCAGGCAATCCCAATAGGGATGCTACTGTGCCGTAGCCCGTCATATAAAGTGCATCAAAATTCATGCGATCGGCAAGGCGCAATGAAACCATTTCATAAACACCAGGCGCAACAATTAAGCCGGGTTTCTTTAGTCGCTCATTAAAAAGCGTTCTCTGGGTAGTCATTTATCTTCTCATTTCTATTTATTTTTTTTAATCTATTGATTTTCTAGAATTTAATAAGTGAATCTTAAGCAGCCAATAATTGCGGGATACGGGCGTGCTTAACCTTAGGCTTAATTGCCTTTCTTGCTTTCCATAGGTCGTAGGCGGACTGTTGAGCCAGCCAAACACTTGCGCTACCACCGTTCTTTACACCAAGCCATGCCTCAATACGAAGTGCCATCTCTGGAGAGATTGCGGCCCTAGCATTTAAGACTCGGGATAAAGCGGGACGAGTAACCCCCAACTGCTCAGCAGCAGTTGTCACAGTAATACCAAGGGCAGGCAAAATATCATCCCGTAAGGTTAGCCCTGGGTGAAGTAATAGAAAATTTTTATTCATTAACTTCATTTTACTTTCATAGCGATATCTACTGCTTCACCAAGCACACTGCACAAGAACTCTACTTCTTCTGGCTTGGAAATAAATGGTGGGCCAACCGCAATGCAGTCACCTGCTACACGCACTAGGGCTCCCCGCTCAATACAAGCCTCTAGAACTTTCAACGCACGTAGCCCAGGCTTTCCTGGTACAGGCTCTAAATCGATTGCACCAGATAATCCAAAGTTTCGAATATCAAGTATTCCTGCTTTACCTTTTAGCGCGTGAAGTCCGTTTTCTAAAACAGGCTCTAGTGCTTTAGCGCGATTGACCAAATCATCTGATTCAAAAATATCAAGCACTGCATGGGCAGCTGCAGTGGGTATGGGATGTCCTGAGTAGGTGTAGCCATGGAAGAACTCAATTGCCTGCTCTTGGCCGCCATGACCAATAATGCTGTCATAGATATCTCCACGGACAAGGACACCGCCCATAGGGATGACACCATTGGTAATGGCTTTAGCAAAAATCAGCATATCAGGGGTCACACCGAAGCGATCAGCTCCAAAGTTGGCGCCTAAGCGACCAAATCCCGTAATCACTTCATCAAAGATCAAGAGAATGCCGTGCTTAGTGCAAATCTCGCGTATCTTTTGGAGATAACCTTCTGGCGGAACAATCACACCCGTAGATCCTTGCACCGGTTCCAGAATCACTGCCGCAATCGTATTGGCATCCTGCAAGGCGACGATCTTTTCTAATTCATCGGCTAGGTGAGCACCCCACTTCGGCTGCCCTTTAGAGAAAGCCATTTGAGAAAGATTTAAGGTATGGGGTAAATGATCTACGCCAGGGATCATTAAGCTAGTAAACATTTTCCGATTAGCGACCATGCCGCCAACAGAGATGCCGCCCATCCCTACACCGTGATAAGCACGATCACGTCCAATCATGCGCACCCTGGAAGCATTGCCCATCACGCGATGGTATCCAATAGCAATCTTAATTGCGGTATCAACCCCTTCAGAGCCAGAGTTGGTAAAAAATACTTTGTTTAATCCCTTGGGCGCCATCTTGACAATACGACTTGCTAGCGTAAAAGTAGCCTCACTTGCCATCTGAAATGCAGGGCAATAATCCATGGTTTCGTATTGCTTGTTAATGGCTGCACCAATACGTGGATCAGCATGCCCCAAGGGTGAGCACCAGAGCCCAGAGAGACCATCAAAGAGCTTACGCCCATGGTTATCGTAGTAGTAAGCTCCCTTAGCAGACTGCATCACCTTGGGATTCTGATGAAAGTAACGATTGGGTGTAAAGGGCAGCCAATAAGCTGACATATCAATTTTGTTGGAACCGGAAGCCGCCATAGATCTTTCTGCTGAAATTAATGAACTCATTCTGAATATCTAATACTATATAACTGATCACCCTTAAGACACTGAATGGAACCCAAAATGAAAGCACTTAAACATCCAATGAGATCCCTATTGATCGGTTTTATTGGCCTTCTAGTGAATACATCACTGCTGGCAGCCCCAGATATGGATTGGCCCAAGAAACCTATTGTCGCAATATTGTCCTTCCCTGCCGGTGGATCTACCGATGTATTTGCCAGGGCTGTCATGGCGCCACTCGGTGAAGCCTTAGGTCAATCTATTGTGATTGAAAATAAACCCGGTGCTGGGGGCATGATTGGTCTTCAAGCTGCAGCCAAGGCTACACCTGATGGTTATTCGATTCACTTCAGCGCTTTGACAAATCAAGTCATTTCTCAAGCTCTCTTTAAAAACCCACCTGCGGATTTGCGCAAAGACTTTGCGCCGGTTGCACTTGTTGGTACAGTGCCTCACCTTATCGTTATCAATCCCGGTGTTCCTGCTAAAAATCTTCCAGAGTTAATTACTTTTATTAAATCAAAAAGGGGAGATTTCAATTACGCCTCTCAGGGCAATGGCAGCCTCTCTCACTTAGAGTCTACTTTGTTCATGCAGCGTATCGGCGCTACGGGAACACACATACCTTACAAAGGAAGTAGCTTTGCTCTCCCAGATTTAATTGCCGGCAATACCTTAATGATGTTTGATAGCGTGACTGCTTCTTTGCCGCATATTCAGAGTGGTAAGTTGCGCCCTATCGCAATTGCAGCTGCAGAGCGCTCACCACTTATGCCAAACGTCCCCACCTTGGGACAAGATGGTATGAAGCAGTTCGATGTTGAGAACTTCTATGCCGTATTTGTACCAAAAGGTGTGCCTCCAGCCATCATCTCTAAATTAGAGCGTGAGATCCGCAAGATTCTGACGAATCCTGACTTCAAAGCCCGCATGGCAACACAAGGTATCCATCCTCAGTTTGCTAACTCAGAGAAATTAGCTGAGATTTCAACGGAAGAACATAACAAATGGGAGAAGGTAGTAAAGTCAGCGAATATCGAAGTTGATTGAACCTTTCAATAACACAGTAAATCAGAATAAGTAAATAAGTCCCTATGTTGATTTCTCCTCCCTTTGGCGGTGGTCGTGCGCCTGTTTTAGCTAAAAATACCGTCACCAGTTCTCAGCCTCTTGCAACACAAGCAGGTATTGAGGCCCTTCAAAATGGTGGCAATGCAGTCGACGCTGCACTTGCTACTGCCATCACCTTAACGGTTGTAGAGCCAACCATGAATGGCATAGGCGGGGATAGCTTTGCCATTCTCTGGGATGGCAATAAGCTCCATGGTTTAAATGCTTCGGGCCGTGCTCCTGCTGCCTGGACTCCAGAACATTTTGCTGGCAAATCGGCGATGGATCTCATTGGCTGGGACACTGTGACTGTTCCGGGTGTTGTTGCTGGTTGGGTTGAGTTATCCAAGAAATTTGGCAAACTCCCTTTTGCACAATTATTTAAACGTGCAATTGATTACGCAGAGAATGGCTTTCCGGTTTCGCCTGTGATTGCGCGGCAATGGCGCGAAGCCATTCCGATTCTCAAAGATCAGCCAGGATTTAAAGAGTCTTTTCTCATTGATGGCAAAGCACCTCAAGCGGGACAGATCTGGAAGTTTCCTAATCAAGCAAAAACCTTAAAAGAAATTGCGACCACTCAAGGCGAGTCTTTTTATAAAGGCCATCTTGCTCAAAGCATGGTTGACTTTGCAAAAACTTCTGGTGGTTGCTTTACGATGCAAGACTTTGCTGATAACAAACCGGAATGGGTTGAGCCACTCGCCTTTGATTACGGCGACTACACCCTCCATGAAATCCCCCCAAATGGTTCCGGGATTGCTGCGCAAATTGCCTTAGGTATTTTGCAAGCTGCAAACGTGAAGCAATATCCCACTAACTCTGCACAGCATATTCACCTGCAAGTCGAGGCAATGCGTATGGCCTTTGCTGACGCCTATGAGTATGTTTCTGATGCACGCTCAATGACAATGCCAGCAAGCTCATTACTCGATAGAGAGTATTTAGCTAGCCGTGCGGCCCTCATTGATCACAATAAGGCAGGCTCTTATAGTCCTGGTGATCCGCACTCTGGTGGCACAGTCTATCTTTGCGCCGCAGATCAATCCGGCATGATGATTTCATATACTCAGTCGAACTTCAAAGGCTTTGGTTCAGGAGTTGTTGCGCCAGGTGGAATTGCACTCCATAACCGCGGCATGAGCTTTAGCCTTAAAGATGGACACCCTAACCAAGTTGCACCAGGCAAGCGCCCTTTTCACACCATCATTCCGGCCTTCTTAACAAAGGATGGCAAACCGACTATGGCATTTGGTGTGATGGGTGGCAATATGCAGCCACAAGGTCATATTCAATTTGCCATTCGCTTTATCGATGAGCATCTCAACCCTCAAGCATGTTCAGATGCACCCCGCTGGCGCATTGATGACTTAGGCAAGCTAACCGTTGAAGCGGCGATGCCTGCAGAGATTATTGAGGGCCTCAGAAAGATGGGGCATGAGGTCATGGTGATGCCTGCGGATAGCTTAGATTTTGGTAGTGCACAGGCCATTGCGAAGATCAGCGATGACGCTGACTCTGCCTACATTGCTGGTAGTGATCACCGCAGAGATGGTTTAGCTGCTGGGTTTTAATTAATAGATTGCTGCTAAAGCTATTTAGAGGCTGGCAAGCAGTTCAGATAAAAACGCTTGATCTCCTGATCACAGCTCACATCTCTGGGTTCAATAGGTCTTTGAAGAGAGATACCCTCAATCGTTTTACATCTACTGAGGGCTACATAGACTTGGCCGGATGCAAATGCACCAGACGATAGATCTACTTTGACCTTATCGAGTGTCTTGCCCTGACTCTTATGAATGGTGACTGCCCAAGCAAGCATTAAGGGTATCTGAACATAAGTACCAATAATGCTGGGGGAGATCTTGCCTGACATCATGTCGTGATCGTAGCGATAGGACTCCCATTGATGACCTGTTACTTCCACGGTATTGGAGTAAGGTCCATTCTTGACCATGACCTTCACCTTATCGGGGAGTAGTTCTCGGACAACGCCAATCGTGCCGTTTACCCAGCGCTTCGGAAAATTTGGGTCTGTTGCAGTAAACATCACCTTTGCGCCAACCTTTAGAGCTAGATTATTAGCGGAAGGTAAGTTGCGCTCATCAACATTGAACTTACCAGTGGTTTTACCTGCATAGACTTTAACTTCATTAGTAATGGCACGTAATCCTGCGCCATTGATTTGATCTGCTCTCGCATTGGTAGTGGTGAGCGTGATGGTTTCTTCATCTACCTCAGTATCTTTACGATAACACTGAGCATTTAATGTATCTAAGGCCTCATCTACGTCTTGATTGATGCGGATACGATTCAGAAGGTTGGCAAAGTTCTCATCTTTCTGACGGAAGATCTTAGACAGCTCAATCATGGTGACGTCTTTACGATGTAATGCCATCGCACAGAAGAAATAAGGTCCCTCGTAACCACGATCAGCCAGCACTTGCATATCACTACTTGATACGACTGGCGGCAACTGAAACAAATCCCCCACAAACATCACCTGAATGCCGCCGAAAGGTTTACCTTTTTGTGGGCCGTTCTCGCGTAAGAATAAATCCATCGCATCGACTACATCAGCACGCACCATGGAGATTTCATCAATGATCAGAAGGCGTATATCTTTATAGAGGCGCTTATCCCGCAATGGCTTGATATCCTCCTCGGGAAAGATCAAGCGCGGCGGCAATCTGAAGAATGAATGAATTGTGACGCCCCTCACCTGAAGGGCAGCAACGCCCGTGGGGGCTACAACGACGACATTCCCAGGAATGGTTTCTCGAAGATGGCCAATGAGCGTTGTTTTGCCCGTACCTGCTTTACCGCTGACAAAGATATAGGGGTCGTGACGCTCAATAGCCTCAATAACTGCCTGGTAATCAGGCGTAACTTCGATCTCGGATGAATCTACTGCAGGACTAGTCATGCCCTATTGTTTCACGGCATCAGCCACACACCGAAATCCGATATAAACCACTGTGATATCGCTAGATTTAGATTCCACATCAGACTCTTGCTGTCTCTCTGGACCATACCACCATGAGGCACCACGGGTAATGTACCCACCGTTACGCTCTGTAGCCGTCCACTCCCAAACATTGCCACCCATATCGAACATACCATTGACACCGGGCTTCGTAGTCTTTGTAGTGACATGTCCTGTGCCACGATTTAAGGCTCCAGCAGGAGCCAAACCTTTGTAGTCACCACAACCACTTAAGCAATGAGAAACCGCTGGAGTATTACCACCAGGAAATGGGTAACGTTGTCCTTTGACATAGCCAGCAGGAGGATTGGCTCTTTGCTCTAAGAATGCAGCTGAGGTCCACTCAGCATCAGTCGGCAAACGTTTGCCGTAGTAACGACAAATAGACTCGGCTTCTTTTTGATTGAGATGCACTGCAGGCTCAAAATCGCCAGCAGGAACACCATAAGGAGTTTTCCAGGTCCAGCCTGGCTTTTGCACAAAACCACTTTCGTAATTTAAACCGCCGCCCTTCTTTTCAGCTGCGCTGACAAAACCAGTTGCTGCAAAACCTTTGACATCTCCAATCGTCATCTCGGTTTGATCCCAAATGAGGCTACCGATTTGTACCGTGGGGATAGAGGACTTGGGGGCGCTTTGGCTCGGCGACGTTCTCAACATGAAGTAGGCTGCAATAGCCGTTAGCAGCAAACCAAAAAGAACGGTGGAGAAATCAAACTTTTTCATTGGACAGGTGTACCTGTAGAGTGGATTTAATGGACTTGAAGATTCTAATCAAAACTGAAGAATCTGGCTTAAGGACACGCTGGATTTCCCACCAAAAACTAGCTTGTTAGTTGAGGGGCTTTACTTTAACGATTTCACCATCGGGATTGTGGTGGCATTGCATCACTTTTAAGGTTCGTGCTTTTTGCAGCTCTTCCAAAGTTAATTTAGTCCAGAGCACATCTTTCTCTATAGAGGGTTGCCGCATACCACTTCGGCGACGCTCTATTTTAAATCTCAAAATATCTTGTATCACCCAAATCATTAAGACGAGACATAAGACAAACCCAAAAGGCGCGGTGGACTCAAAGAAAGTGAGGAACTTTCTCCAGCCGCCATAAATAATCCAATCCTCATAGGCTAGATTAATACCAAAATACCAAGCAAGTGAAGTAAATAGCACTTTCCAGAAATAGAGCCAGATACCCCAACCAACTGCATTGGTTATTAGTGAGATTACCAACTCAGATTTTGAATGGTGCCTTACTCTAGAAAAAATGAGTGAGCGGTTATCGGGCAGTGTGACTTGAATATTCTTCTGTCTTTTCATTGCAGCCCCCTATCTGGGCTAGTCCACCGACCGCGAATCTTCTCTCTTCTAATGAGTGCTCTTGGGAAGGCAATGACAGTTGTCATCATCGATAGAATCCAAAATGCAATCGGATACCAAATCGTGAATCCATAATTACGCCAAATTTTTTCGTCGTAGCGTGAATCAATCCACATCGCGATACCAATCTGAATCATTGCTGTGACAGCAATTAACAACCCAGACCATTCTGGAATAAGTCCATGAACTTCTAAATATGGTGGTAGCGGAACTATGAAGTGCAGCAATTGGAAGTGATCTGAGGAGGTATTTGGGGCGAACGACGGGGCTCGAACCCGCGACAACCAGAATCACAATCTGGGACTCTACCAACTGAGCTACGTCCGCCGTTGAAGAAAAGACATTATAGCTTTTTGCTCAAAAACCTGTCAAAAATGGCCTAATTATCGGTTTCTAGCTCAAAAGCGGCCCAATCCCCAAGGGTCAGACTGGCATCTAGAAAGAAGTCTGCAATAGCTGCTTTGCTTTGAACCTTGGCTAATGCATGATGATCAGACAGCCGTTGACGCCAATATCTAGACCCTGCTCTGCCATGAGCTAAGCCTAGGACATGTCTTGTGAATGCGCCAATATAAAAAGGTTTCTCTTTTGCCCTGCACTCGTCAAACCAGTTCTGCACTTGCTTAACGAGAGCAATCTGAATTCTGTGCCACTCTGTCTCGCTAAAGAGGTAGCCTGCAGCATCACCATGAGTATTAATCAAATCGTCCCAACCTAGCAACATCGCCGGAAAATGATAAGCCGCCCTACCAATCATGAAGCCATCAAAGTCATCCCAATGACCAGCAATTTGTTCATTAGTTTCTAAGCCGCCATTGAGTAGAACTTTAAGATTCGGAAATTGTTTTTGCGCATCTAATCTGAGTTTTGCAGCCACCTCATAACGCAGCGGTGGCTTACTGCGATTCTCTTTTGGCGAGAGCCCCTTGAGCACTGCATTACGCGCATGAATCGTGACCTGACTTGCCCCCGCATCTGCCACTGCCAGAATGAAATCTAACGCAAATTGATAATCTTTTTCTGAACTAGCCGCATCCATGGAATCCAATCCAAGACGATGCTTTACCGAAATCGGAATATCCACCGCATTCCTCATTGCTTTAACACAGTCAGCAACTAAGCTAGGTTCAGCCATGAGGCAAGCGCCAAAAGCACCACGTTGCACTCGCTCTGAGGGGCAACCGCAATTGAGATCGACCTCGTCGTAGCCCCACTGCTGCGCTAGCTCTGCTGATCTTGCTAAGTCATTTGGCTCTGAACCGCCTAGCTGGAGAACAACTGGATGCTGATCTTGCGAATAATCTAAATGGCGTGGCACATCACCATGCATCAGTGCGCCAGTAGTCACCATCTCGCTATAGAGCACTGCATCTTTAGTAAGTGTTCGATGAAAAGAACGGCAATGTCTGTCGGTCCACTCCATCATGGGGGCGACTGCTAATCTTTTTTTTACTGTATTTTCCACGTTCTCTTTTAATTATTGAATGATTACTGCTTACTTAATTTTATGAGAAAAGTTTGAAGTTATTTTGCCTACGCTAAGCTTTCTTACTGAAGTAAATTTTTGGCAAATAATCCAAAGAAGCCCCTTAAATCGAAAGACCTAAGGCCCCGTAACGGGCACTTTGCTAAATAAACATATCTAAAACCTCAAGTTTTCCTTAAGTTTTCCGTAATTTGATATGTAGGGGCATGGTTTTAAGCAAAATTTATGATTTAATGGATTTAGGCCATTTTCATAGGAGTGCATCTCATGTCCATCTAAATTCCTAAGCTTTCCCCAATTCTGACTAATGCCATCAATACGGTTCAGGAAAACATTACAAAAACACAAACTAAGCTAGCTACTGGATTGGACCCTGAGATCAGCGGTACAAAAGCAAGCGTGATTCTATCGTTAACATCAGATATTGCGACCTGGAACACTAGAGCATCTAACCTTAAGTTGGTCGATAACATTGTGAGCGTTGCTCAAACGGGCCTCACTTCAATATCGACCCTGCTTTATCAGATGAAGAATATTGCTACATTAGCTGAGACTACTACTGGAACAAGTGACCTCGCAAGCCTTAGCGCTACCTATTTAAGTCTAGCCACCCAAATACAATCAACAGCAAATAGTGCCTCCGTGAATGGCAGCAACCTTCTCAATACCAGTTCTGGTATTACTATTTATCCCGCGCTGAGCTCATACACTACTTCAACCATTTATGGTTATAACTTTGCGACCGTTGGCACCACTCTAGCAACCTCATATAGCTTCCCAAGTGGCGATAGCGGAGCTAATGCTGCAGCTAAAGTGACTTTACTCAGTGGCTATATTACTACGCTCTCCACAGTGCAAACCTCATTAAGTGCTTACAGCGATCTTTTAACAGCAACAGCTAACGCTGCAAGCTCAACAGCTGATGGCCTAAATTCCTACATATCTGATTTACACGGAATTGATACGACTGCCTTACAAAATGATCTGCAAGCTTATAACAATCAGCAAAGTATTGATTACTACTTAGTGGGTCAAATGAATGCGGCCGCTTCGGATGAGCTAAGAATTTTCCGCTAACGTTATAAAGATTCTGAATTGACTGATGTGATTGGGGATTATTAACTTGCTTTGGTATTGAGCCAACCGACCAGCACCTGAATGGCTTCGGCGCTACTTCCTTGCCACGACTCCTGATCAACCCTGGGATCGCCGATCACACTGAGTAATTTTGCACTCATGGCAGTTTTCAAATCCTCTGGTGGCTTTACCCCTTTCCAGGCTAAGAGCAAAGCGTCCGAGAATAGTGCTTTAACTTCCGGGTAGCGAAATTGATTATGGACATCAATGCCCCAATCAAAGGCCAAGTGGATATAGTCTGTTTGCCGCCTTTTTTCTTTCGGAAATTTTAGCAACTCAATAAAGGCACATTTGGCAAAGGGAGTTGCCGCAAATCCAGGCCAGAGATCAAATTGATTGATCCATCCTATTAATCCCCGTTTTGTTTTGAGAACCGACTCAGCAACTAAACCAGGGCCATCATTAGTATTGAAGCAATTTAACTCCTGAGCTAAGGATTTTAGTGGGGAGCCTGATTTAATAGCGCTACTGGTAAAAAAACGCTGTGCTGCTTGAGACAAGCTCTCAAATACAGGGTCATTAGGCTTGAAGTGATAGAGATAAACATAAAATAAGGGCTCAGCCCATTTCATAGCCCTTTTAGCGATCCTCAGAGATCGCGGCAGATATATCTCAAAGTATTCAGTTAAATAATCAGTCCTCGTTGATAAACTACGCTCCGGCTCAAGCCAAATAGCATAGGGAAAATAGCGCCAATAACGTTGATCGACTTGATGACCAGAAAGCTGCGCCAAGGAAAAGCGAATAAAAGTACGCTCACCAACTCCAAATATATCAGGCGGTAGACCAATTCTTTCAATCGATATTTTTTGTGAGGCAATACTTTGCGCAGCGCTAGCTAGTAGAGGAAAGTCTTCAGGTAGTGCCGCTAAATTCATTTTGGCAAGGTAGCGGGCTTACTGATAGGGCCCTGAATGATATTAGCGCCAGGTGTCATAGTAGCCGCAGGAACTGTTGAACTTGTTTGAGTTGGTAGAGTACTAGCAGCATCTAAAGCATCTCTAGCGGCCTTACCTTTTTTAGAGTCAGGCTTGAACGCCAAGATAAAACGTAGCTCTACCCGTCTACTTTTTTCCGAGTCCTCTATACCAATACTTTTTACTAAGCGCTTATCAGCGTAAGAACTAATCCCAAATACATCTAACTTACGCTCATTTTGATAGTACTGAGGCTTACCCTCGGTAAGCACTTCGTAAACGGCACGAGCACGATCTAAGCCAAGATGCCAGTTTGTATAATTGCCTTGCTGGAGAGGTTTAGAGTCGGTATGCCCTTCAATAAAAATGGTTTCAATTTCTGCCTCCTCATCATTTGGGGGACAGTTTAGCGGTCTAACCGCTCTTTCTGAGTGGACATAGCAAGGCAGGATCTTAATGAGAGACTCTCTTGCCTTTTTTAGTGTTTGAGTAGAATTGTCATTGAGTACAGCGCTATTAAACCCAAATAGGGCATCTGCTGGCAGACCAATGACGCCTGATTGGGGGTCGATCACCACATTCAAACCAGCCTCTTTAAACTTTTGCCCAATAATCAGCACAGCACTAGCAAGGGGATCATTAACACTTTCTCCTCTTTGAATAGAATCTACCCTCTGAGAGAGCATCACAACCATGATGATGAATACAAACAATAAGCCAATCATCAAGTCGCTAGCAGAAGCAAGGTAGCCCGCCTCTTCGACTCGCTCGGTTTGCTTATGATGACTAGATGGTAAAAAAATCATTGCAATACTTTATCTTTAATTAAGTTTTAGGTAGCGATTCAACAAAATCATCCATCGTTTGCTCTAAGGTTGTAATCGTTGTGTGAATCGAAGAAATAGCCTGAGCTAATTTTTCATCTAACTTAAAGTGTAGCTGCACTACTTTATTAGAATAATCCGATACACCACTAGTTAGATGATTGACGGTTTGATCAATAGAGTTCTTAGTCGTTTCAAACTCAGTCCGCAAAGAACTCAGCGCTTCACGAGAAGCGTCGGTACCTAACTTAATCTCATTAACAGCATCCCTCAAGGCACTGGACATCGCAGGAATACCTACACCAAACTCTTTACTAATCACTTCTTGTGAGGCAACGGTGCCATCTAAACTGCGGGCTATTAAGCTGAGAGACTCTGTGCTCGATTGAATTTTTTGCACAAAGGAATCGACATTGACAATAACTTTATCGATACCATTTACTGAACCAATTAATCCGCCCAAAACAAACTCTAATTTAGTAGCACCTTCACTAGTGAACTCTTTGGCTCTTTGCAAACCAGACTCTAAGCCAAGCATAGTTTCATTTGTCTTAGTAACTGTTTTCTCTAGGGCGCTGATAGCACTCCCAAAAGAATCCCCAGCGTGTGCTAGAGAGACGCCAGCCCCTACGCCAGCAGTATTAAGCTTTTCAGTCACTTCAACTAGAGTTTTTCTGAACTGCTCCATCTCTTTAGCAGAGTCACCCTTAATAGCCTCTAAGAATTTCTCCATGATATTTTTAAGAGCTTCTTCATTAATGCGGCTAATCCGTTCAGTTAACTTATCGAAAGCATCAATGAGTTTTACGCTGAGATCATTAAATAAAGGTTCGAGAGCGTTACCAATCGCTTTAGATATGGATAAAGCAAAATCCGTTTCAAAACGTTTTAATTGATTTACTTGTTCGCGGTTTTGCTGCAGCATTTCATGGAACATGCCTAGCTGCGCTTGAATGACTGCTTGTGGAGCATTATCAGGCACAACTACTCTGAGCTGAGTCTGTAAATCATCAATGGATGCTTCTAACTTTTCAAGTGTAAGTTTTGCACCCCAGTTCCAAACTAAAGAGCTTAATAAGCCAGCAATCGAAGTGATGAACTTGCCACCAGCTGTGGCAATCAAACCTTTGAGGGCAGCATCGCGAGACTCTTGATTGCCAGTCATCGCTTGTCCTGCATCATTTAATGCTAATGCCAAGAAGATAAAGGTAAACATCAATCCCACACCAATCAAAATATTAGGCATGGTTTCATACAGCGAGAGATTAATTCTGCCAGCTAAGATATTTCTGGCAGTCCAGATATCGGAATAAGGCTTAAGGCAGTATTGCTTAGATCCTAAATCGCCACGAATCGTAATCAGATTTCTTTTGCACTCTTGTAATAAATCTAAAATGCGAGCATTTTGGGTCACTTCAATTGCCGCTGTAAAAATATCCCCGCTAGTCGCTGACCTGCTATCTAGCTCGCTATTGAGATCTTTAATTTCATTACTCGATTGATGAATGACTTTTGACCAAGACCAATACAGAAATGTAGCAACGAGAAGAATTCCAATTGCAATGCCAATGGGTAGGTATAAATTAACTGGATTTTGCATGTTTTATTGGAAATAAAATGAATAAAGAGATGGTACTAGATTGAACATTTGGGCGCTTTAAAGCAAACACTTCAAGAAACCGTCCATTAAGCACCCTTGCAAACCCGCTTCATTACAACTAGACCCAGGGTACCCTCTGCTACTGGTGCGAAAGGATATGGTTGCTTATCTTGATAAATCATATTGCCTTCACCCATGGGCGCAGAAAACCATTTCGTAGATAGTGCTCTTTGGAGCTCTTTTTTACAGTTGTACTCAATATAAGTTCTAAATGATTGATATGAGTAGCGATCTTTATCAACAATCAATTCTTTGGTTTCATTGACTAAAACTTTGACCTTAACTAGCCCCTTGCTTTTTTGAATAGCCTGAGCATCAATATAAACAGAAATATCTTGATTGGCTGTTACCTTAGTCCAATCTGCGCAAGCCTGGCTAGCAAACAATAGTGACGTAAGAAATAATATCTGTTTAATCATTAGCCAATCTTTCGAGGGATTGATTCATGGCGATACTGAAGATGTTGAGCATTGAACTCAATTTAAGAAACGTTAAAGTATGGATTGAGCAACCAATAGCATAATCCAATCCCCACAATCAGAATCAATAAAAAAACTGAACGCTTAAGGATGGATTTGGGTCTGTTGGCTTGGGGCACCTCAATACCTTGAAGCGGTAGTTGCGCAGAGGTTTGCTTGCCAATGATTTTTTGAATTAGGCTAGGCCTTTCATATTGAAGCTCATTGATCATTTTTTGAGCCAGCATGGCTTCAATCTCTTTAAGCTCCTTTTGCTCTTTGAGCTCTTGACTATCGTGATCGAGATCAGTTTGGCTTATATCAAACGCTTGATCTTCAGGCAGCTCCAAAATTTTCGCTACTTTTTGAGCACTTGAATATTTAATAGCTGCAGAATAAAATGCACCCTGTTCCTTACCTTCAATTTGGCGAATTTGACTATTCGAAAGGATGGCTTTATTTGCCAACTCCTCGATAGATAACCCCATCTTTTCTCTGGCATCCTTAAAGCGCTCACCCAATATTTTGGGTAGTGGATTGTTCTGCTTGTCGGACACCAAAATCTCCTTTAAGGATGAAACAAGAAAGTACTCGTCTGCCTAATGCCGCCATACCTTAACCAAACAACATCAAATTACTGCACATTGCCCATATTAATCATGAACTTAAGGTAGTTTATACACTAATTGTCACAATGCAAATATTTCAAATAGATGACAATTTTTTGCCAATCTAGCCGATTTCTTTAACGGGGGGGGTAAAAACAGAGGACGAGCCCTTAGGCCAAATCCTCATCTGCCGTATTGGCGCTCTCCCAAACATCCTCTTCAGGTGCAAACTGGGTTTGGGAGACGAAGTTTTTGATCGCCAATAATGAATCTTGGGCAACATCATCCAAGGTCACCGTCTTTAACTCATCGGCGCACAGGTGGCGACATTTTTCCAAATCACCCACTTCTGCCGCCTCAGCTAATGATAGCAATTGGCCCAAAATGCCTGACCGATCAACAATGGCGTCTACGACCACACCAGGCAGATTGAAGTGCGATAGCAACTCACGTGCTGACTCATCAAACAGGTTATCAATTAAGGATAAGCCACCCACCAAGAAGGCTAAATCGCTAGAACCTAAACCGCCACCTGCACCTAACTTGGTTGATAGAGATTCCATGAAGAAAGCTCGCACACAAACGAGTTGCAATAAAGGCGTAGCATCCAAAGCTACTTTTGCCTTGGTATCTGCGTATAGCAAAAGTTGCGTCCAACGAGTAATCCGCTTTACGCCAGAGATCACAGCAGCATCTCGGATATTTTCGGGCTTATCGCGCTTACGACGCGAGTCAATCTCAGCAATCACCATCAGATGCTTGGAAACGACTGGGTTAGCCTCAATTGCAGTCACTAAGTCTTTTAACTCTGGAGAAGAGAGCAACAAGGTCAACAGCTGTAATAACTTGCGATACTCCTCACCTCGATGCAAAGAAAGCTCGGGATCGGGCTTAATGAAGTAGAAACCTTCAAATGCGTCACAGCCTACATCACGCGCCTGATGAAATTCTTCTGGCTCATGAACGTTCACTGCAATGATTTGCAATACATTAGTAGCGCCCTTGGACTTTTCATCGCGCGGCAGTGGAATGCCTTTGCAGTAATCAATTAGACTGGATGGCTGAGCGACTTTTTGCAGATCCAATTTGATATAACGAAATTTGGGCAAAATGTCATCAAGGCCATCAAAGACTTCGGTCAGTCCCGTTAATACGAATTTATAGCCAGCACTTCTCAATCGCTCGAGCTTTTGCAAAATTTCAGGAGCTGGGGGCTCGCCAGAATCATCAAGATCTTTCTTGACCTCGGGATCTTCTACAGTTTCTGTAACCTGACTTGCTTCAGTCTTGATTGCCTCTAAGATCTCTGCAAGATGAATTTGTAGCGGAAACTTAATTGCCGGGAAACCTCGCAGCTCATCCCCTAGTTGATCGACGCGAATATCAATAAAACCTAAATGCTGACCTAGAGATTGGGTGACACCCTTAGTCTTGAGGGAATAAAAGATTTCGGGGAGAGTGACCTGGGTCACCTCTTTCCCATCATCATCTCTCAGGTTGGCGTCAGTCACCTCTTCTGGGTAACTTACTTCGGCTTTGGGGTCCTCAGCTAAGCGTTTAGCAATTTGTGCCAATACCTCATTACGATCGTTCAGCCGTTTAGCTTTGAGTGTGGTACCTGGTCGAAAGAAAAGCTCATACCCAATAATCGCTTGTTCTCTATTGATGATGGGCTCACGTCCAAGATAAGGATTTTCAGGCGCAATTTTCTCAGGCCCCTTGGGAGCCTGAATCGGTGCAGATTGTGCTTTTTTCTTGAAGAGTGCCATAACTAAAGTAATAAAAACGAGTGAAGCATTAAGCTCATTTTTACCACAATTGGCTCATAATTTAGCCGTTTATCTGCACTAAATCCGGACCCTTTTCCTCTTTGAGGTCATATCCAGATTGACTTGATACCATCTTCCAGGGAATAGCTTGAACCAAATCAAAGATGAGGACTACATTGATCATAAAATACAGAATAAAATATTTTGAAGTATCCAATTCTTCAATTGAATGAGAGCGCCTCAATGAAAAAATTAGTCATCATCATGCTGTGTTGCTTTAGTTCTGTAGCTATGGCTAATTGGTTAGAACTGGGTAGCAACGATACCGCCGTGATCAAGATCGATACCAGCACGATTAAACGTAACCCCTACTCCATTCAAGCTTGGGTTTTATACGACCTTAAGAAACCACAACAAATCTTTGAGGGCGATAGAGATTTTTATTCTGGAGTAGCGCTTTACGAATATGACTGCACAGAAAATAAAGCCCGTTTTTTAGAAAAATATGCCTATACCGATAAGAATGGGCAAGGTGATCGTATCTTTTCATCTAACAAGCCAGAAAATTGGATCAGCATTCCACCCAACGTATTAAATTTCAAAGCGTTTACTTATTTGTGTAGACCTAAATAAGCTAGCAAGCTTGTTTTTTAGACATTCTTTATTTACGACGCTCTTGGACCAATACCAAGTCAAAACTAAAGCTTGATCCCTGCCCTTCAATACTGTGGATATTGAGCTTACTACCCATTAACTCCAAAATACGATTGCCGATTGTTAAGCCCAGTCCAGTACCTCCAAAACGGCGAGAAATCGAACCGTCGGCTTGTGCAAAGGGTTCTAATATTTGCTTTTGAGCCTCTTGTGAAATACCAATTCCGCTATCTTTGACGGTAAAGCGCAAGGTTAATGTGGAATTCTCTAGCTTAAGCGTCTGAATCGATAGATCTACTGAACCTTGCTCAGTAAACTTGATTGCGTTACCAACCAGATTATTAACTACAAGACTGAGATTAAAAAAATCACCAATCAATTGTGTTTTAGGTTCTAAGTTGCAAATAAGATTCAATTGCAAGCCCTTAGCCTTTGCACTTTCTAAAAATAAAGCACGCACCCTAGTAAAGAGGTCTTCAATAGTGAATGGCGCAGTATTAATATGCGCCTTATCGGCTTCTAATTTAGAGAAATCCAGAATGTCGTTCACAATCTCAAGGAGTAACTTGGCTGAAGATTCAATGCCTTGCAAATACTCTCGAACTACCGGGCTTAAGGGCTCATACAAGGCCAAAGCAGATAAGCCAATAATCCCCGTCATAGGAGTGCGAATCTCATGAGACATATTCATTAAAAACTGGGTTTTGATATTGAGTGCAGACTCAGCGTCGGTCTTTGCCTGCACTAGCTCAGTAATTTCCCAATTAGTGCCGACCATCCGCAGGGGTTTATTGTCAGCATCTCTTTCTACAAGTGCTAAACCACGAATAAAGTGGATGCTACCGTCGGGCCAAATCGTTCTAAATTGAGTATTAAATTCACTAGCCCCTTCGAGAGCTTTGGTAATTGCCGACTCCGCACTCTCCCTATCGTCCCGGTGAAGCCTCTCAGCCCAGTCAGCATAGGTACCCGTAAACTGATCCCGAGTAATGCCGTAGAGCTTGAGCATTTGCCCATCCCAAACCAAGCGATTATTAAAGAAGTCGTAATCCCAAATACCGACACCACCCGCACGAGCAGCTAGCTCTAAGCGATTCTTGGTTTCAAAAATAATTTTTTCAGAAACTTTACGCTCGGTGATATCACGCTGAATAGAAACCCAATGGGTAAACCAACCGGATTCATTAGCAATCGGAAAGATATTGAGCTCTTGCCAAAATTCCTCACCATTTTTTCTATAATTTAAGATTTCTTCACGAATATGCTTCCACTCACCCAGAGCATGCTTCCACTCACCCAGAGCTTTAAAAATTCTATTCTTGGTCTCTGGGTCAGATCTTGGGCCTTGAAGCATGCGAGGATTTTTTCCTAACACTTCGTGTGGCGCATAACCTGTTTCGCGCACAAAAGCTTCATTCACATACACAATGCGCGGCTCTTGATCGTCAGTGGGAATATCTGTAATTACGACAATATCATTCGTATTCGCAATCACGACGCCAGCTAACCTGACAAATTCCTCGCGATCAACGATGGAGAAAGAGGGATCCTCGAGTAACTTCGCCGCTTGATTACTCATATCGGGGGATTGATTGGAGCTAGTCATAAAGTCGAATTATAGATTTACCCGCCGATTTGGCAAAACTTCATTCTAGAGCAGAAAATTTGGCGAATGAAATATATAACTTAAGCGGCCAAATTTTCCAGCGTAGATGAAATAGTATTGAGGAACTCTTTAAACCCGATAGGTTTTTCAATCAGGCCATTAAAACCAGAATCGATGATTGCCTGCTTGTCATCTTGCATCACTGAAGCTGTAAAAGCAACAACGGGGATAGCGGCATAACGAGCATCAGCACGCATCCATTTCAAACAATCAAAACCACTCATACCTGGTAGCTGGATATCCATCAACACTAAATCTGGGCACTGCTTTTCAAGCTGACCCTGCAAGTCTTCGCCACACTCAACTAAATTGAGAGCCTATGCACCACTAGAGGCCGTTTTGACGGCATAGCCACGACTCTCCAATACAGCCTTTAGTAAATCAATATTTTCAGCGGTATCATCAACAATTAGAATATTGGTAGGTTTCATAGCTTAGTGACTGATTTATATAGGTATTTTAGATGGTGTGAGGGTTCATTTTCCGCGCCAATCTATTATATTATCTTTACATTGCCTTGATGCCGTTTTGAGGCTGCCCTATGCAAGTTACTGGAGATCACATGCAAAAAGTATTTACCATCAGCGCAGAATGGGACAGCGATGCTAGCATCTGGTCGGCTACCTCCGATGATGTGGTGGGATTAGCAACCGAAGCTGATTCAATTGAAGTCCTTTTTAATAAGCTCTCTTCCATGCTTCCGGAATTAATGCTCTTAAACAAACTGACGGATCAAGCTGAAATTGTGTATGAAGTGCTGGCCCGTAAATGTGCTACGGCTCACATTCCAACTGAGGCGTAATCATGGCTAAAGTCATCGGATCCTATCGGGGAAACTCTTTTTCGACAGATTTAGTTGCAATACTCAAAGAGGCTGGCTGCCACTATCATGCGCCAGCTCACAGAGGGAATCACGATATTTGGTTTTCACCAGTAACCAGTGTCTACTTCCCCTTAGATAGCAAAATACTCTCGCACCATACTGCTAATGCGGTTTTGAAGATTGCTGGCCTGCCCGAACAATTTGAGGCCCATCAAGATGAAGATGCTGAAGATAAGACTGAGTAACTAAATCAATAGTTCTTGTGCATCAAAAATTTTGGATGCGAATTATCTAAAAATCGCCAGTAAGGAGGATGCCGCGTTATTCATCTGCGAGATCACCTGAAAATCTAGACTTTGTTGCGTGCTTAAAGCCTGCAAACTAGCTTGCAAGGCAGTCAAATCAATATTCTGAATATCATCCACTGTTTTCTGTGAACTGGTGACTAATTTAGTACTCTTGTCTAGTGCACTATTGAGATCTGTACTAGCAGCTGACAAAGATGCTTGGGTAGAAGAAATTTGTGAAATAAATTGATTGATCAAAGCGATTGCTTTGGGTGCATTGTCTTGCCCAGAAACCATCTGACTGGCAGTCACGGTTGCCATTGGTCCATAGGAGGTTCCCGTTAAGGTCAAAGTACTTCCGGTACTCACTCCAGTAAAACCACCTACGAATGTGCCACTGAAGGCTCCAAGATTTGAGCCTGGCTCTCTACCCGCAGTAATTTTGCTAGCAAATAATGAAGCGACTTCAGAGGGCGTTAAGTTTGTATTAGCAGTCAGCGTCAGACCACCAATTGTTGCACTATCACCCGCATTGAGATCATACAAGGTGACCGTCTGAACGGCACGAACACCTAATACACCATTAGAACCAGCAGCTTGCGTAGTGACATTTGAAGAAGATAAGGCAACTCTAGCAGTCACACTACCATCTACGCTCACCGTGCCCATCGGTCCGAAGTTTTGACCTGTAAGGGTTAGAACTCGTCCTAGGCTGGAGGCGTTGAATGCTCCCCCAGTAAAGGTGGTGCCATTAAAACTACCTAAGCTTGATGATGGATTATTGGCGTTAGATGTGATCTTGTCTGCAAAAAAGCTAGCAACTTGATCAGGTGTTAGATCTTCATTGGCAGTTAGTGTTAGGCCACTAATGATTGCTGTGTCACCTTTATTGAGTGCATTCAGACTAATCGTCTGCAGAGCAAGAACTCCTGGTGTGCCGTTAGAACCAGCAGCTTGCGTAGTGACATTTGAAGAAGATAAATAGGCGCTAGTGCTCGTAATTGAGCCTGTACTGCCCGTAACATAAATAGAGCCCTGATAACCATTATAGGAACCAGTGATGGATAAGGCGCCATTAGATATGGATCCCGGTACAAAAGAGGCTCCATATGTACCACTGAAATATCCTCCTGTAGGCGAACTAGAATTACTGCTCATTCTTTCAGAGAAATTAGTCGCTACGGTAGTAGCATTGAGAAATGTATTAGCAATAAATGTTAGGTTATCAACCCTAACACTCTCCCCGGGGAACATGTCATGAAATTGAATTTTTTGTCGAGATGGAGATCCTGGTCCACCTGCAATACCATCCGATGTAGTTGTTACGTCAGATGAAGTTAAAGTACTGCCAGAAACTGATATTAGACTTTGCGGTCCAGTGCTGTTAGCGGTAACGTAGAGCAATCCTGAGTTGAGGGCTGATGAGTTGTAAGGAGAGTTAAATGGTGCAGTAAAATTTGTACCATTGAAACTGCCACCAGTACCTGTATCCGTATTGTTCATCTTTAACCAAAATCTACTAGCAAGATCTGCTGCACTAACGTTAGTATTTGCAGTAAATGTAAGACCCCCGATCGTTGCAGTCTGTCCTGCGGATATATCATGCAGCGTGATTCTCTGAATTGCATTTGAGCCCGAACTTGAACCACTTCCCCAATCTGATACAGACACATCTGAGAGTTGAATAGTCGCATTAGCAGTTCGTCCACTAATTCCTAGAGTTCTTATTCCAGCAGAATCACCCTGAAAAGTCAGAATACCGCTACCGTTATTGCTAATGTTAAATCCACCCTGAAAACTACCCGTAAAACTACCAATAGAGGGGAGGCTTCCTGGTGAAGAAAATTGCTCTGCAAAAACAGTTGCAATCTCTGCTGGAGTTAAGTTTGTGTTTGCCGTAAAGCTTAGACCGCCAACAGTAGCCGTATTACCAGCCGCTAGAGGCAAAAAAGAAACGGTGATATTTGCTGTTGAAAACTCTCCGGACGATATAACCGTCTCATTCGATGTGCCCAATGGTGATCTGGCAGATACACTTGAACTAACCGGCACTTGACCCCTTGGTCCAGCAGCCTGACCGCGCAAGGTTATAGTGCCATTGGTAATAACAGGAGCATCAAAACCGCCCAAAAAAGAGCTACTTACATCAAAAGCACCCAAAGCAAAAGATGGGGAATAGGAATTTGAGTTAATCTTGCTTGCAACAATTGTTGCTACCTCTGCTGCCGTCAAATTAGAATTGGCAGTAAATATCAAGCCACCCACATTCACAGTATCACCACTAGCCATACTATTCAAACGGATAGTTTGCTGTGCGAGACTTGATGGCACATCAGTTACCCCAGGGGTGTTGCTGGTGATATTACTAACATTGATGCGGGTCGTCCCACTAGCAATACTGCCGCCGACTAAAATTGATTGTGGTCCTGTACTTGACCCACTAAATACTATCGTGCCGCTACCATCATGAACACCAGTAAAACTTCCTGAAAAACTACCGGTAAAACTTCCATCCATAGGGGGGGTACCGCTGGGATTATTGACCTTATCGGCAAAGATCGCCGCAACTTGCGTCGCACTTAGATCTTTATTAGCGGTAAAGGTTAAGCCACTGATGGTTGCACTATCACCATTGGCTAAGCCATTAAAGCTAATAGTTTGCCGAGCAGAGGTGGGTGCTACATCAGTTACTCCGGGAGTATTACCAGTGATATTACTACTGCTGATTCTAGTTGTTATGCTCGCAATATTGCCGCTAACAGAGATAGACTGTGGTCCAGTGATAGATCCAGTGAAGATCACCGTGCCACTGCCATTATCAGATGCAGTAAAGCTGCCTGTGAAGCTATTTGTAAAAGTACCGTATGCAGAGGTACCACCAGGGGTATTTACTTTTTGAGCAAAAACGGTTGCCACTTGTGCTGCAGTTAAGTCTCTATTGGCAGTAAATGTTAAACCACCAATGGTTGCACTATCGCCATATGCTAAGCCATTAAAGCTAATGGTTTGTTGTGCACTTGTAGGATTGCTGACAGTAGGTACGCCATCTACTACCGTAGTGGGAGTTAAATTTTGAGAAGCAACTGCAAAAGTAATCGCATTTAGAGCTGTTTGCAAACGGGTGATATCAATGCCCTGAATTAAAGTAGTTTGGTTATTCACACCATCGGTGCCGCTGACTACCGATAAAGTCTGATTACCAGTGAGTAAATTATTGCCGTTCAAACTGGTCGTAGCAGCAATTTGCCCAATTTGTCTATTGAGGCTAGCAAATTGAGTAAACAAATTGGTCTGATCAACTGAGTTAAATAAGCCATTAGATACTTGAGTAGCCAAACTCTGCATTTGCGCCAGAATCGATGAAATTGAACTTAAGCCTGTTTGCGTAATATCGATGATGTTGTTGGCGTTAGTGATATTGCCTTGAACAGCGTCTTGGCTAGTGGCCTGATTAGATAATCTAGCAACGACACTAGCTTGTTGCTTAGATAGTGGTTGCTTGCCATCAGCAATCTGCGTATGCGTCGCTTCAAGACGTGCCTGAACATCATTGACTGCACTTTGCAGGCTTGATGCTAAGGTTGTGATCGAATTATTCATACGAACTAAAAAACACAATAAAATTAATGGCTTAGGTAACTAAGCCATATTAATTAATAACTGTTTTTTTAATGGTTAGAAAAAAGGCACTTAATAGCCTTAATTCCTAAACTCTTTGAGAAATGTTGCTTTGAGATGGCTTTACAGCCGGGTAAAGCCTATTGAATTAGCTTGTCTTATTCAGTTAAGCAGCCAACAGATACTTCTTGTTCTTCTGGTACTTGCCTGCTCTGGAGGGCACATTGCATAGATTGCACTCGTACTCTTCGTGGAGGTCATACACATCAACCACAAACTTGCCTTTACAACATGAACAAGTTTCAGTTTTCAGAAGTTTTTGCTCTACAAAACGAATCAGTGTCCATGCGCGAATCAAACTAATGACTGGCTCATCGCTGATCGGATGGTCATCAGCCTGCTCAATGATGTGATATTGCTCAAGGTAGAGCTGATATGACTTAATCAGAGCCTGAATACCGGTAACTCCAGTATTTTCTTTTAAAAAATTGTAAATATTGAGAAATAAAGAAGAATGAATATTCGGTTGCCAGGTCAAGAACCAATCGGTTGAAAATGGCAACATGCCTTTGGGAGGCGAGATTCCTTTTAATTCTTTATAAAGCTTAGTCAAACGCTCGCGTGATAAAGAAGTGTGTGACTCCAACAACTGTAAACGCGCACCCAAATTAATTAACTGAATCGCTAATTGCAGTTGCTCAGTTTCACCAACAATGCTTTTGACTTTCATGATCTAAATTCCGCTTTCGTTATGAATATTGCAGAACTTAGGCAATGGCTTCGGCTTTTTGGCCGGCCATCAAAATAGAGCTGTGGACGATAGATTGGGATAAACCCTTAGTATTTTTGGTCAGCATACCCAACATAGCAGCATCGTCAAAGCGGAAGCGCATCAGCATCATGTTGGAGCTGGCCAACTTAATCAACTGAGAATTGCTTAAATCCCCAATTAAATCAGCGATATCCATGCTCACGCCAAGGCGGAAAACAGCCTGCTCCTTGTCTGCTTGAATCATCTGTTGAGCCAGCATTAAATAATTCAGATTCGCTTCACGAATTTCTGTCATAATGCTTTCTTGTGATTTATCAATCAGTTGCATGTTCTATCTCACTTAATTTATGCGATTTAGTACTTTCGCGATGGATGTAGTTTGCCCGACCCATTTTTTTTCTAAATGAGATAAATGCTACAAATTTAGTAAGGAAAATACTTACAAATATGTATAAAATCCATTTTGAGTAGGGATTAATGAGCGGCAATGTCGCGCAGTTGATCTTAGAAAATGGATAAAAGAATGGCTATTCAAATAGCCAGCAGAAGCCCGAGCCATCAAGCTAGAGCACACATGGAGACTAGATTTTGTATACGCCGCAAAGCATTCAAAACTTAGCCGCCAACAATGGCTTGGGTACATTGCCCTACTGCCCTGTTCTGCAGCCTGTAAATCAAGATCAGCAGATTTACCGCACTCAATTCACAGCAAATAAAGCGTGAAGTTGTGACTATAAACAACACCACATCTGCTGAGGATTTAAAAAATCACCACCATTTGGTGTTAGCAAGGTCTCAAGTCCTGATTGTTGAGGACAACCTCATCAATCAAACCGTCATAAAGCAATTTTTAATTCGCGCGGGTGCTCGTATTGATATTGCTAGCAATGGCCAAGATGCTTTAGCACTACTAAAGACCAAGCATTACGACGCAGTCTTAATGGATATTCAGATGCCCGTGCTCGATGGCTTGCAAGCATGCAAACAAATTCGAGAGCAAGAACATCTGAAGTCTTTACCCATCATTGGACTCAGTGCGGGGGTATTTGCAGATGAGGTTCAGCAATGCTTTGACCATGGGATGAATGACTTTATTAGCAAACCCATCGACCCAGACAAGCTATATCAAACATTGGTGAGTTGGATTTCGCAATTGAAGGTTTCCGATACTGATTTGCATACTTCCTATCCAAGCATGGCGCCCGATCAAGATCTTGCCGACAGCCCCCTAGGAGAACTGTCTGGATTTAACTTCAAAAAACTAGCCCTCTTCATGGCTGATATCTCTTTGACCCATAAACTTCTAAATCTCTTTGCATTAGATTGTCGCGATTGCAGTGTGGGTCTTCAAAATGAAATTGCCATGAATGATTACCAATCTGCACAAAGTCGTATTCATGGATTTAAAGGATCTGCAGCCACGATTGGTGCTGAAGCAGTTTTTGCTGCCGCTGAATTTCTGGAGGCAGATTTAAGGCTGGGTCAACTCCAAACAGAGAACTACCACCATTTTTTAGAGATGCTCACGACCACAAGGATCAAAGTAAAACAATATCTTGATCAATCGGAAGCGCGCTCAGAGCGCAGTACTGTCAAGCAAGATCTCCAAGATAAGCTACTGCAAGATCGCATCATTCTTCTCACTGAAGATAATGTGACAGCACAAGAGGCTCTCAAAGAATTTTTAGAAATCTTTGGGGCGAGCATTGACGTGGCCAGCAATGGTCAAGATGCTTTAGAGCTACTCAAGACCAAGCAATACGACGCGGTGTTGATGGATATTCACATGCCTGTATTGGATGGCTTGCAAGCATGCAAACTCATTCGACAACAAGAACATCTTCAGCATTTACCAATTATTGGGCTGAGTGCCAGAGTATGCGCTGATACCTCTCAGCAATGCCTTGATCACGGAATGAATGGCTGTATTGCTAAAACAGTTGACCCTCAAGAGCTAGTCAAGCAACTCGCTCTTTGGATGAACTAGAGACTTATTTATCTAGTCTTAATTTGCCACCGCTGCACGTGTAGTTCAACTCGCGCACAATCGCTGCACTAATAATTTGATTGCTTGGGTCAATGGCTTTGACATTAATCACCAGCTTATTGGGCATGTTGAGATAAGTGCCAACAATCACCTGGCTAGCGCCAACCTTGGTATTGCCAGTCTGACCAATCTTACGAGTCAAAGACACAATACCGGTATCACTGATGCGAATATCTTTACCAAACTCAACTTGCACAACTCTCTTGCCTGGTATGCGCGCTAGATAAGTACGCATCATCTCGCTCATCACCAAGACATTCGGCTCTGCTTTGAGTGTATTGACATTCACAAAATCGGCAACGAGCAATACGCCGTATTCATCTGGGCCATTAGGATCAAACTTAGGTAATGCCGTATTCAGTTCGGTTGCCATACCAGATACCAGCGCAGTCAAATCGGTTGCTTGCAGCTTATCTTCAAACGTGAGGCATTGCGCATCACTGCGACTGGTAGTGCCGCAAGCTGTCAGACCCAATAGCGCGCCGAGCAAAACAATGACGAGAGGGAGGAAAGTAAAGCGAGAGGCAGGACGAATAGACATATCGATTCAGAATATCAATAAAAGTCGTATTCTACTAGTGGATGCTAGTGGGATTAATTAGTGAGATTTAAGACTGTCATGGTTGGCGGTCTTGGAGGACCATCCAACAAATGCGAGATCAGACGATCAGCAGGCAACTTCACTTGGGCTGTAGACACTACCGCGCCACTGATCACCTGAATCATTCTGACGTTCAAAATCAAACCTTCAGTAGTATTCACATAAGTACCAGTGATGATGCTGCCAGTTTGTACTGGTGGCTTGAGTTGCTTAACATCTCTACTCAAAGAAAACTCACCGCTAGCTTCAATCAGAATATTTTTTCTGAAGGTGATATCTGTGACGGACCAATTTCTTAATTGCATTTCATGCATTAAGTTTTGCGCTAAGAGACGGCCCAACTGAGAAGTCTCATTCAAGGTATTGAGAGCAACAAAATCAGTCACTACCAAAGCGCGGCTTCTCATCTCTGGAGAAAGATTGCGCTCAAGCTGCTCAGCAATAAACATCGAAGCCGTATTGAGTGCCCCGGTTGATGAAGTACTTGGTACTAAAGAAATCGGCTCATAGCGAAACGGATAAGGTGAAACTGTCTTTTCTTGACCTGGCTGGGTCTGTGCATGAGCAGAAGTGAGGCAAGTGAATGCAGTCAATAAAGTGCAGGCAAAGGTGCCACGCCCCATGGCGAAGAGTGTGCTTAATAGTAGTTTCATTGCGCAACCGATCTAGAACTTACGGTCTCAGTTGGCATCATCTTATTGACCTTGGTATCGCTATCAGGCAGTCGAACGCGATAACTCACCGGAAAATCACTGGACATTCCTGGCTGAATAATCATGACTGAATAGTAAGGCTGTGAGTTGCAATTATCACAATTGACTGCATAGGGCGAGCTCGCAGAAGTGCATCCTGAACAAATCAGAAGACTCGCAATCAATAATGAAAGATAATTTAAACGCAACATATCCTTAGCCCAAAAACTTCGACACTGCTTCATTTGAATACTTCAATACCAACAAACGTTTTGACACCGCACTGCTTAATATGGCGCGCTTGTATAGATTCCTATATTCCCTTTACGGCTCAAAATTGCGATTGATGAGGATTTAGTGAAATGAATTTTCAGAAGTCACCGATTTAATGGCAAAGCATTTTTTATTTGGCAAGGTTCCGCATGCGCTGATTGCCCTGATAGTCCAAGGCTGCGCTTTTGTTCTGGCGGCTGCCTTATGTTGGCTTGCGATACAACTAGACTTTCATTTCCCAGGCTTTTTACCTAGTGCCTTTCCCAATCTGGCAGTTCTTTTAATAGCACAAGGAATCATTGCCTATTTTTTAAGCATTACCTTTCGAATGGCCCATTGGTGGCGCTATATTCACCTGCTTTTTCCCTTGGCTATTTGGGTTGCGCTGGCACTGGATATTCCGACTGGCTACTTTTTGCTCGGCTTTCTACTCACAGCAGCCCTTTTTTGGTCGGTTTTTATCACTCAAGTGCCCTTTTACCCCTCCAAGCCCGAGGTTTGGAATGCCGTTTCTGAACTTTTGCCAGGCAAAAAGCTCAGAATTTTGGAAATTGGCAGTGGCCTAGGCAATTTTGCAATTCGCATGGCCCAGTTACGACCAGAATCTTACGTTGAGGGCATTGAAATAGCCCCTTTACCCTGGATGATGAGCGTTATTCAGTCCAAATTTCTCAGATCACCCGCTCTTTTTCGCCTCGGGAACTATGAAAAGATTAATTTTGCCAACTATGATCTGATTTTTGCCTACCTTTCGCCAGCCGCTATGCCCGATTTATGGCAAAAAGCCCTTCTAGAGATGGGTGGTGAAAGCCTCTTACTGAGTCATGAATTTCCCGTGCCCAATATTCAAGAATCCCAAAAATTGATCTTTAGCTCAGATCAACGGGAGTGCTATGTCTACAAAATGAGCCAATATCGCCCCGCTTAACGGGAAGACAGGCACCATAATCTTGCTTTATTCAGGCAATTAAATGTCGTAATTACAGGTATTCTTCTGTTATTCAGGCAAAAAGGGGCTTCTTGTGTTTGTCATCATTGGTTACGTAGTCGTTATTTTCTCAGTCTTCGGCGGATTTATGATGGCCGGCGGTCACCTTGCGGCTCTACTTCAACCGATCGAGTTATTGATGATTGGTGGCGCTGCATTTGGTGCCTTTTTAGTCGGTAATGACATGAAGACCATTAAAGCAACGGTTGCAGCCCTACCGACTGTGCTGGCTCCATCTAGTTATAGCAAAGCCCTCTATTTAGATTTGCTAGCCATGATGTTTGAGTTTTTGACCAAGATTCGTAAAGACGGCATGATGGCCATCGAAAAAGATGTTGAAAATCCTGAGAACAGTGCGATCTTCACCAAGTATCCAAAGATTATGAAAGACCATCACTTGATGGACTTTCTATGCGATTACTTACGCATGATGCTCTCCGGCAATATGGAGCCATTCCAAATTGAAAATTTGATGGATATCGATATCGAGACTCACCACAATGAAGGTCATGCAGTCTGTCATGCGATTGCAAAAATGGCTGACGGTATGCCAGCGTTTGGTATTGTTGCTGCGGTGATGGGCGTGGTTCACACCATGTCATCTGTTGGTCAAGTATCCAACAATGAACTGGGCGTCATGATTGCACACGCTCTCGTGGGAACCTTCTTGGGTATTTTGCTTTGCTATGGCTTCGTGGGCCCACTCTCTACCATCCTTGAGCAAAAACTTAACGAATCCACCAAGATGCTCCAAACCGCTAAGATCATTTTGCTGGCGAGCCTAAATGGTTACGCGCCGACAATTGCCGTGGAGTTTGGACGTAAGGTATTAAATTCAACTGAGCGTCCTGAGTTTCTTGAACTCGAAGAATATATTAAGGGCGCCAAAACGCGTTAATCCATGGCTACTAAAGAAGAAAAGCCGCTCATTGTTGTTAAACGCGTTAAAAAAGTTGCTGGCGGACATCACGGAGGTGCATGGAAGATTGCGTACGCAGACTTCGTAACGGCCATGATGGCCTTCTTCCTATTGATGTGGCTACTAGCTTCAGTCTCTAAAGAAGATTTAAAAGGTATCTCTGAATACTTTAAGATGCCAATTGAAAAAATTGTCTCCACCGGCCCTAGCACTACAGGAGCAAGCGGCATTTTTGTTGGCGGCGGTAAAGATCTCACACGTAAAGATGGTGAAGTTTCTAAAGCGGATGACAACAGCGATAAATCTCCGCAAAAAATGCTGGATGAAGAAGGTCTTAAGCAACTGAAGACCAAAGTTGAATCTGTCATTCAAGATAATCCTCAACTTAAAAGCTATAAACAACAAGTATTAATTGACATTACTGACGATGGTTTGCGAATTCAGATTGTAGATAACCTCAAGAGACCGATGTTTGCCTTATCCGATGATGAGCTCCAGTCTTATGCACGCGATATTATGAAGGCCATTGGCAAGTCATTGAATGGTGTTGAAAATAAACTCACCCTATCTGGCCATACCGATGCACACCCTTTCCCTAATAAAGAAAAGTCTTATAGCAACTGGGAATTATCTGCAGACCGCGCCAATGCTGCGAGACGAGAGTTAGTGAATGGCGGCATGGATGAAACCAAACTATTGCAGGTTATCGGTCTATCTTCTGCGGTTTTATACGATAAGGTAGACCCATTAAACCCAATCAATCGCCGCATCTCGATTATTGTGATGAACAAAAAAGCCCAAGAACGGATAGAGAAAAATATGTCTATTGAGGCAGGTAATGCCGAATCAGTTCAAAAAGGCATTCAAGCAGGGGCTCCTGATGCAAAGGCAGCTGCAGTCAAGGCAACAGATACTAAGCCTGATGTTAAGCCCGCCGCTAAGCCGTAATGCTGAGCCCTAATCAGTGATACCTATCGCCTCTACTCTACTCACTATTAAAAGCATTTACCCTTTCGCCTATTTGTAATAATGTAGATCATGATGACACTAAAGACCGGTCTCCCTAAGCTCCCTTACTTGCCAGTCAAAGTTGGCTTAATCGGCATGCTCTTGACCTCGCTCTTGATGGCAGGTCTACTTTTACTCAATACCCAAAGCTGGGTACCGGAGTTCAAAATCTCTGGTAAGTCTGCAAGCTCTACTTCTACTAAAAACACAACTCCTGACTCACCAAAAGATGAGGCTCCAGCACCTGTCAATTTAAATAAGCTCAAAGAGTTAATTGCACAAAATCGCATCTTTTTAAATACTGCTTATGCAGAAAAAAAAGACGCCTGATCCTGTTTCGGATGAAGTGCGTAATTTAGCGGACCGTGTTACTCAAGATCTCGCCGATATGAATGCTATATGGCAATCTTATTTAGCAAGTCCTTTAAGCGCCGAAGAAAAAACATTAGCAACGCAATTTACCAGCGATTTTGACAAACTCGTTAACCAATCAATCAAGCCGACTGTTGATCTTTTACAAGTGAACTACTTATCGCAAGCCAGCGCTCTGCTCGCCCGCACCCAAGGCATGCAAACACAAGTAATAGCTGATGTAGATGCGCTCATCAAAGCCCAAGCGAGTACAAAACTCATTGCCTTACAAAAGAAAAGTGTGACAGAAGTTGCACCTGCAGCACCTTCAGTTCCAGTAGTTGAAACATCAAACACGCCAAGTGGTGAAGTCTCTTCAGTTAAGTCAAATGCGCCATCCTCTGTTAATGGCATGCCTACTGATAAGCTCATGATCATTACTGTTGGCATGCTGATCATGCTTGGCTTGGCACTCCTAATCTCAAGAACTCTGAAACACAGCTTAGGTGCTAGCCCTGAAGAATTAACTAAGGCTGCAGGCTATATCGCTAGTGGTCAATTGGATTACCGCATTACATTGAGCGCAGGTGACCATAGCAGTGCGATGGCAGCCATTAAAGCGATTCAGGGTGAATGGAAGCAGTTCATGCTCGATACCAGCATTTTGAATGCCGCGATGCAAGATGGAAAGTTATTGGGTCGCCGAGATGCTGATCAACATCGTGGTGCTTTTTATGAATTTGCGCAAGAGCTCAACACCACTATTGATTTGGCAATGCAAAAGGGTCAAGTCTCTGAGTCTGCCCAACGCAGTGTGCAACAAGCCCTCCAAAAAGCCTTAACACAAGCTCAAGCCATTCCCGCAGCGCTACAAAATCATGATTTGAGCAAACGTCTTGCGGTTGATAGCGAACTGGAAGAAGTCAATTTACTCAATAAAACCATGAATCAACTCCTAGATAAGATGGAAGAGCTCAGTAGCTTTGCCAAAGGCCAAGGGGTTGAGATTCAAAAATTGGCTAAAGAGTTAACGCTTTACCATACAAGCCTCATCAAGGGCGCCGAAGAGCAAGCTCAGGTCTTGCAAAGCTCTAATCTCAAGATGCAAAGCTTGGGTGATAGCACAAAACAAAACGCTGAAAACGCCAAACAGGCCCGTCTCATGGCAGTTTCCACCTCTGAGATGGCAAATACCCTCACTGCTGAAGTAGCTCAGTCAGGAATTCCTGCTGAAAAAATGGATAGCATTCATAAGGTGGTCGAGCGTATTGCTAGCTCCACACAATATGTCGCCGATATGAGCGCCAATATCACGACCGCCTCTTTAGATCAGAGCTTGAACCTCTATGAAGTGAACAGCGCGGTATCTCAGGTCGAAAAAATTGCCCAGAAAAATGTAGAAACCATGAAAGATACGATCCATAGTGGCGAGGCGCTCTTACAACACGCCAATACCCTAGCCCAAACTTTCGGTCAATTAACGGTTTCAGAGCCTAAAAATGCCCCTTTGAATACCGTTTCACCTGATATTCCAAAAAGTTCAGAAGCTGAAAATCCCCCAGCAAACCCTGCTGAAAAAGATCCTGACTGGAAGCTGTTTTAAGCCCAAATTTGGGTAAGTTTTTTACCCAAAAATCTGACTAAAACCGGTGTTTTTAGCTATCTATTGCTAATAATCCAAGTTTTAGAAGCTTGAATTAAGGGGGGTTCACCCTCCTTTTCCAGCAATTCATTTACACCCCGCTCGCTGAAAATCATTTATCAGCAAATTAATCCTTTTTAAGGTGTAGCGGTGGCAGAAGAAAGCGATTTAGAAAAATCAGAACAGGCCTCGTCGACGCGACTAGAAAAAGCGTACGAAGAGGGTGACGTTCCTCGCTCAAGGGAATTGGCAACTTGCGTCTTGCTGTTTACTGCCGGCCTATCTGTTTGGGGCTTAGGGTCGCACCTAAACGCCTCCCTTAAAGATCTCTTAAGTAGTGGTCTGACCTTTGATAGCAGACTAGCGTTTAATACTGAAGCAGGTCTTGGGCGCCTATCCGATCAAATCATCGACTTATTAATCGCCTTTGCTCCATTAGGCTTTGCTTTAACCATTGCCGCTTTAGCAGCGCCAGTATTGGTAGGCGGCTGGAACTTCAGTACCAACTTATTGGTTCCTAACTTTGAAAGACTGGATCCCATCAAAGGTATGGGCAATCTCTTTTCTAAAAATTCTTTAGTAGAACTCTTTAAATCCATCGCCAAGGCAACGCTCATTGGCATAGTGGCCTATTACGTTATTGCTGCTGATTTTGCTGAGCTGATCACCCTCTCACTCATTCCAGTAGAAGTGGGTTTAGCAAAGACCGGTTTATTTCTTGTGCAGTCATTTATTTTTATTGTGGGTGCTTTGGTAGCCATTGCTTTGGTCGACGTGCCATATCAGCTATATAGCTACGCTGAGAAACACAAGATGAGCCGTCAAGAATTAAAACAAGAATCTAAAGAAGGTAACGGCAACCCCGAAATCAAAGTCAAGATTCGTCAACAACAAAGAGAGATGTCACGCCGCCGCATGATGTCCAATGTGCAAAAAGCAGATGTGATTATCACCAACCCTACGCACTACTCGGTTGCCATTCAATATAAAGAAGGTGATATGCGAGCACCAATGCTGTTAGCAAAGGGTACGGATACCTTAGCGCTTCGGATTCGGGAGATTGCCAAAGAACATGAAATTTTGATCCTGGAATCACCTAAGCTTGCGCGTGCGATTTACGCTAATACGGAGCTTGATGCTGAAATTCCAGAATCCTTATACCTCGCGGTTGCTGAGATTTTGGCCTTTGTATTCCAGGTCAAGAACTTCAATGGTCGCAGCGGTGCTTACCCAACTCAACCGCACAACATTGTTGTGCCCGATGAATTAGATCCTTTATCTAGCAGTAAGCAACTTGAGCTTGCATCATGAACTTCACACAATTTTTAGACTCTCTTAAAAGCCTCAACAGCAAGACTGTTGCGGGTCCTATCATCATTGTGCTGTTGCTAGCCATGATGATTTTGCCGATACCGGCAATTGGCTTAGATCTTTTATTCACCTTCAATATTGCCTTGTCTATTTTGGTATTGATGATTGGCCTACAAACTTCCAAGCCTTTGGATTTTTTAGCCTTTCCAACAGTACTCTTAGTCACCACCATGTTACGCTTGAGCTTGAACGTGGCTTCTACCCGCTTAGTATTAACGGAAGGTCATACCGGTCCTGCAGCGGCTGGTAAGGTAATCGAAGCTTTCGGACACTTCCTGATTGGCGGTAATTACGCTGTCGGTATCGTGGTCTTCATTATTTTGACCATCATTAACTTTACGGTGGTTACCAAAGGTGCTGGTCGTATTGCTGAAGTGGGTGCTCGTTTTACTTTAGATGCAATGCCAGGTAAGCAAATGGCGATTGATGCTGATCTCAATGCAGGCCTGATTGGACAAGACGAAGCTCGTAGCCGCCGCGCTGAAATTGGTCAAGAAGCAGAGTTTTATGGTGCTATGGATGGTGCCTCTAAATATGTGCGTGGTGATGCGATTGCGGGCATCCTCGTCATCGTCATTAATATTTTGGGCGGCCTGATTGTCGGCATGCTCCAGCATGATTTGAGCTTTAGTGATGCGGTAAAAAATTACACTCTGCTAGCCATTGGTGATGGCTTAGTCGCGCAAATTCCATCACTCATTATTTCTGTTGCTGCTGGTATCGTGGTATCGCGCGTAGCCAATAATCAAGATATTGGTACACAGTTGACCAAGCAACTCTTTACTAATCCCAAGGTTCTCAATATCACCGCCATCATTATTGGCGGCATGGGTCTCATTCCTGGCATGCCCAATTTGGCATTCCTATTGCTTGCAGCCACCCTTGGCGGTATTGCTTACTCATTGAAGAGTCAAACCAAAAAACTGCTGGAGTCAGAGACAAAAGCCAGCGAAGAAGTGGCGCAAGAGTCTATCGATGCGACTTGGGATGATGTCATGCCAGTTGATGCTTTGGGTCTTGAAGTCGGCTTTCGCTTAGTGCCGCTAGTCGATGCACGCCATGGTGGCGATTTAATTAAGCGGATCAAGGCCTTGCGTAAAAAGTTTGCTCAAGATGTGGGTTTCTTAACCCCGCCTGTGCATATTTGTGACAACCTAGATCTCAAGCCTTCCGCCTATGTAATCAAACTCAAGGGCGTTGAAATTGCTAAAGGCGAATCTCACTACGGCCAGTTCTTAGCGATCAACCCTGGCAATGTCACCGGTGAATTACCTGGTCCCGTCACTTCAGACCCTGCTTTCGACTTACCAGCTACTTGGATTGATCACTCACTACGCGAAGAAGCACAAAGTAAAGGCTATACCGTTGTAGACGCCAGCACCGTAATTGCTACTCACCTAAATCATGTGGTGGGCATGCATGCTTCAGAGCTATTAGGTCATCAAGAGGTTCAACAATTAGTAACCTTACTCGGCAAAGAGTCACCAAAATTGGTTGAAGACCTGATTCCAAAATTACTCACCATCTCAGTAGTGCAAAAAGTACTGCAAAACCTCTTGGCTGAAGGTGTCACGATCCGCGATATGCGCACCATTATGGAAACGCTGATTGAATATGCACCTCATACTCAAGATCCCGCTGATCTGACTGCCAAAGTCAGAGTGAAATTGGGTCGTGCGATTACGCAGCAACTCTTCCCTAATAGCAATGAGATGTCAGTAATTTCATTAGAGAACAATCTTGAGCGTTTATTGATGCAAGCAGTCACGGGTTCTGGTGACAATAGCTCGATTGAGCCCGGCATTGCCAAAACCCTCGCCAATGAAGCCAATGAAGCGGCTAAAGAGCAAGAGAGAAATGGACATTCTCCGGTATTGCTCGTTGCTTCACCCTTACGCGCTACCTTAGCCAAATTTTTGAAGAGAGTCACTCCTAACTTACGTGTGCTGTCTCATGAAGAATTACCAGATTCTAAAACTATCCGCGTTGCCAACTTAATTGGAGGTTCAGTATGACCATGAAAAAATTTCTAGCCAAAACGACTCGTCAGGCTTTGATGCAAGTCAAAGAAGAGCTTGGTGAAGATGCTACCATTATTTCTAATCGTTCAATTAACGGCTGGACCGAAATTTTGGCACGCAGTGAATCGATCACCCTTCCAGGCTCCAAGCTACTCGACAGCGTCAGCAGTGCTAAGGAAAAGGCAGAAAAAGCCTTGCAAGCTAAAAAGGTACAAGAAACCGTTGATTTACTTAATGGTAGATCTAGCTCTAAGGTGACCTCCACTCCTGTGGAGTTGACACCTTCTCATGTAGAGGTCATGGCACCTAAAGAACAGCCAGTAGAGATCATCAACCATCCACAGATTCAAGGGATGCTCAAAGAGATGCGCGAGATGCGCAACCAGTTTCAGGCACAGTTAGAAACCCTCTCTAATAGCACCCTCGAGTTCAGCCCAAATAAGCGTGATTTGATGAGCCAGTTTTTATCTGCTGGCTTTAATTTAGATTTAGCTAAACGCGTCATTAGCAAATTACCGTCCGATTTTTCAGCTAAAGAAGCTAAACCTTGGGCAATGAACTTACTCGCCAAGAATATGCAAGTTCTAGAAAATGAAGCGGAGATCATGAATCAACATGGTATCTATGCTTTGCTTGGGCCTACTGGCGTTGGTAAGACCACGACGATCGCCAAAATTGCTTCACGCTTTGTCCTCAAACATGGCAACCAAGACATTGCCTTAGTGAGCACCGACACCTACCGTATTGGTGGCCATGAGCAATTACGCATTTATGGCAAGATTTTGGGTGTGGAAGTGTTTGCTGCTAAAGATGCTCAAGAATTACAACAAACTTTAGAGAAGTTGCAAGATAAAAAACTCGTTCTGATCGATATGGCCGGTTTGAGCCAAAAGGATAAGATGGTCAGCAGTCAGCTCGATATGCTCTGCGAGGCATCACGCGATATCAAAAAAATCATTTGCTTAAATGCTAGCGGTACCTTAGATACCCTCAATAATGTCAGCAAGGCTTTTGCTGGCAGAGGTTTAGATGGCTGCATCATCACTAAGGCAGATGAGGCCATTGGCTTGGGAAGCGTGATCAATGTCATCTTGCAAAACAAGCTCAAAGTACTCTATCTCACTAATGGTCAGCGCGTTCCAGAAGACATTGCTCTGGTAGATAAAATCGCTTTGATTGAAGAAGCCTTCAAACAAGAAGACTCTAGCGATCACCTCTCGATTGTCAGACCAGAAGACTTGCCCGCTTTTTTCAGCAAATCTAGCGTAATGCCATCAGGGCAAGCACAATATGCTTAATCCACGCGATCAAGCAGAGGGCCTCAGACGAATTTTGATGCCTACCAAGGCTTGTGCTATCAAAAGCTTGGGTGCGAGGCTAGCCCAAGGTAAAGGCTACCTGTTGCCCGATTTGGTCAAGGAAATCGATAGGAGCAATATCCACTTTATCGATATGAGTCTGGATCACACCCAAGAGCTTCCCCTAGCCCTCTTGAACCAGCATCAAATCGTACTCAAGTTGGCGCAAAGCTCAGAGTCTATTAAGCGTGCCTTTGGGATCATCAAATTATTGGCGAAAAGCCCTGAAAACCGGGTCTTTGGGATCATCGTGAGCGCCCAAAATCCTGAGACTGCGAAGACCGTCTTTCGCAACCTCAAGCATGCCAGCCGGGCTTTTTCACAGATTCAACTGGAGATCATGGGTTTTAGTACACTTAGCAACAGTTGGGTAAGCCCAGTCGTCATGGACTCACCCCTTGTTGTGACACGCATGATTACTAGAGACCCTATTTTTACTACCCAATTTGGTATAGCCCCTACTCAATAAGATTATGTACAAGGCCGACGGAAAAACAGACCAGAAAGAAACTCTGGTTCATCAATACGCCGACCTGGTTAAGAAGATGGCTTATCAGATCAAGGCCAAGTTGCCGGCCAGCGTGGAAGCAGATGATTTGATCCAAGCGGGCATGATGGGCCTCCTAGATGCTGCCGGCAAATACCAAGATAACCAAGGTGCCCAGTTCAAGACCTATGCGACCCAGCGCATTCATGGGGCGATCATGGACGAACTTCGTAATGCAGACTGGTTACCTCGCAATGTTCGCAAGCAAATGCGCGATGTTGAAAAAGCGATTGCTAGCTTGCAACAAAGTCTTGGCAGAGCTCCCTCAGAAAGCGAAGTTGCCAAAAAGCTCAAGCTTGATATTGCCGATTACTTTCAGATGTTGACTGACTGTAGCGGTCATCAACTCATTTATTTTGAAGATGTCCATAAGGGCGAAGAAGAAGATCACTTCTTAGATCGCTTTATTCAGAATAATAAAAGTGATGTCATTAATGGCTTACTATCTAAAGACTTTAAAGAAGCCCTCAAGCAGTCGATTGACGCCTTGCCAGAACGAGAAAAAATGTTGATGGGTTTGTATTACGAACAAGAACTCAACTTAAAAGAAATTGGCGCCGTCATGAGCGTCACTGAATCCCGTGTTTCCCAAATGCATAGCCAAGCAGTCGCTCGGATACGCGCAACCTTAAAAGAGAAATTATGGACTGGGCCAGCCTAGGCGGTATTGCACTTGCACTCATTGGTATTTTGATTGGTCAATCGATTGATGGCGGCAGAATTGGATCACTACTCCAGCCTTCAGCCTTTTTTATTGTGACCTTTGGCACTTTTGGTGCGGTCTTACTGCAAAGTCGCCCCGTTAATTTTCGTAGTGGTATTGCCAAACTCAAATATGTCTTTGTAGAGCCCATTGATCAGCGCACTGCTTTGGCAATGGAAATTTCTCACTGGAGCATGGTAGTCAGAAAAGAAGGTGTCTTAAAGTTAGAAAACTTCATGGTCGAGACGCCTGATCCTTTTGTGAAAAAGATTCTCCGTTTAGCCATTGATGGCGCGCCACCGCAAACCATTAAAGAAATTGGCGCCAATGATATTTATCAATATGAACTACATGAGCGTAATGCGATCAAGATTTGGGATTCTGCGGGTGGTTATGCTCCCACAATTGGTATTTTGGCAGCAGTGATGGGCTTGATCCATGTGATGGAAAACCTATCTGATCCGACATTGCTGGGTAGCGGCATTGCAATCGCCTTCGTATCAACGATTTACGGTGTGGGCTTAGCTAACCTGGTGTTCATTCCGATTGCCAATAAACTCAAAACCCTATTGCAACTTGAGGTCTCAAAATACGAGATGTTAGTTGAGTCTTTAGCATCGATTGCTTATGGCGAACATACCAAGGTGATAGAGGACCGTTTGTCTGGATACCTCCTTTAAAAACCCCCCCTTAAAGCGACGTAAACGCCCAGAAGATCATGAACATCATGATCGCTGGTTGGTATCCTACGCCGATTTCATCACCCTCCTCTTTGCCTTTTTTGTAGTGATGTACGCTAGCTCAAGCATTAATGAGAAAAAGTATGATGCCTTGTCCAATTCCCTGATATCGGCTTTTGCGCCAGTACAAACGACTGAGGGTGATAGCAAAATCAATACCAAAATGAAGCCTAGCGGAGAGATCGCAGGGACTCAAACTGAATCAAGCCCTATCTTGATTGACCCCCTTGGCCTCATTAGACTCAAACGTGACATGGCTTTTATCAAGCGGGAGAAGATGAATCGGGTTGAAAAAGACCTGACTACGGCTTTAAAACCGCTGATTGAAGATGACAAGATTGGCGTCATGCAAACCTCTAAAGGCGTGCGCATTGACATCATTGATAGCTACTTATTTAGCCCTGGATCAGCTAGTGTCACTAGCCCTGCAGCGCTCAATACGCTTGCCCAAATTGCCCCTATTCTAGCCAAAAGTGATCAAGCGATTGATATTGAAGGTCACACTGATAACCAACCCATCAATACCAAAGCCTTCAACTCTAACTGGGAGCTCTCCGCCATCAGGGCGACTACTGTTCTGAATATCTTGAATCAAAAAGGCATTAGTGAGGCACGCTTGAGTGCAACCGGTTTTGGCTCATCCAGACCAATAGAGTCCAATGACACTGCGGCGGGTAAAGCAAAAAATAGAAGGGTCTCTATTTTGTTATTAAGTGATTCTGGTCAACAACCAGGCTCTGATATTACGCCTGCTAAATTAGCGCAACCATCGACACTGCCTCAGTCCATGGGAACCAAGAATCAATAAAATAGTGATGCAATAATCATCTGTAACTGCAGAAACACACTGACGCTATAATCTCAACCTATGTCATTCCTCGATCTACTCGGCCCCCTCCTCTTTGTCATTTTGATCATCATGGTGATCGGTATTGCTGCTTTTGTGGTCAAGCTGAGTGATGCGATTGATAAGCAAGAAAAAGTAATCAAAACTATATTTAGAATTATTGAGGAAAATCAGGCTGAAGCCCGTAACGCAATTGATGCCTTTGAATCGACGCGCGAAAAAGTGGTCAGTGTCAGCACCCGCGTAGAAAGTGTCGAGTTTGAACTAAAGGGTATGAGGGATAAAATGAAAGAAATGGCGATCAAAAAATAAAACTGAGCTATAAGTTCTTCGCCTTTCTAATTGATCGGCGACTAGCTTAATCAAGAGAAAATTGCTCACTTCAAAAATTGATCTCCGCCAGTCATCATGTATTTACTCGCTGATAGTAAAGCGCTTGATTGTTGTTTTACAGCGCCCCTCAATCAATGAAGTAATTTGACCAAGAATTGGGTGATCCAAGTCATTGGCTTTGAATTGAGTGTGAAGACTCTGCGCAAGTCCTGGCAATACATCAGCGATCTCAAGTACTCTCCTCTTTAATTGAGGTGCACCTAACTGGGCAGATTCGGCCATCTGTACCCAATGGCGTGCATGCAATTCATCGAAGCGGTATTTGCTGCCAATCTTCATGGCCATACTATCGGTAAGACCTGGATAGACCGCTGTTGATAACACGTCATAGAGTGGCGCTAATTGAATTCCATTTCGACCATATAGTAATGAAAAGTTCTTTGCGTGGGCATCGTTGTTACCAACCAAGCAATTAAAGATGATGTAGTCCAGTAGCCTCAAAAGATTAGGGGCACTCGGTGTGGTGACCTTACGTACCAATGCAAATCCATCGACAATAGATGGCCCACCCTCATTTTGGTATTTAAACTCTGGACCCACACTCAATGCCTGACAAAAATCTTCTTGGTGCAATCTTGTTAATAGTCCATTGCTGTCACAAAAACGGTCATATCGTTCTACCAACAAATACGTTTTACCTTTTGTGCAGCCAATCTGAGCGGTAGCTGCACTTAGCTTTAGCTCCTTAGCCAAGGCAAGGCAAAAGGCTTCGTTATAAACACTTCCATCCACATCCGATATCTCTGGCTTAAGTATGTACGAGCTGGGAATATTATTTTTTGGTAGGCCAATTTCAAAATAATTACCTCGAGCAACCTCACTCTGCACCTCTCTAACAACTACCGGTAACTTCTCTTGGGCTCCTGCAAGAGAAAGTCTTAATCCGGACTCTCCAGCAAGCAATGGTCGCTTCGGCAGCTTCTCTAGGACTCCAAGTAATTGATCTTCCTTAAGCCACTCTATCGATTCACTTGCATGCGCTTCTAGAGGAGGTATTTGACCAGGCTCCAATAAAATCAATGCACCTGCACACTCACCCCCAATACCATCCAATAATGCAAAATCATTTTTACTGGATACTTTTAAGATGCTGGCTACTGCAGCACGCTTCTCACCCTCTGGCAATAAGCCAGCAAAAAAAGGTTTTGTAATCTTGTCGCCAAATGATTCGGGAATTAAAGGCAAAGAGTGCGAAAGAGGCTTAGCATTTTTTGATTCTAGCCATTGAGGTAAATATCGAAAAGACAGATAACCCTCGTCTTGAGTTAGCACACCAACGCACTCACCAAAAAACCAGACGTTTAGTTCTCGAACCATTTAGCGCGCACCCTCTTGCTTGTTTACAATAAATGGGTCCATGCCCTCTACGCTTAATACACCACCCAAGGCTTGCAACACCCTGAGAATATTTTCCAATCTAAGCGTGGGTTTACCCGCCTCCAGTTCAACGATGAACCTTACCCCCACGTTAGCGGCGAGCGCCAATTGTGGTTGAGTCAATTTCAAACGCCTACGAGTTTCACGGATCAGACTACCTAAATCTGTTGAATTTTGAATGGATGTGCTCATAAATATTTCCTGTTCGGGAAATTTTAATCAAATATGCCTATTTTTTCAACATAATTTCCTGATCGGGAAATTTATAGATTATTTGCTCAAATTATAGGCATATATTCCCGATCGGGAAATATTACTGTATATCACCACTAACTAATAGTGAATAACCCACCAATTTAATAATGGCTATCAAGATGCAGTTCGTTGAGAGTCTAGCCCTCAATCTTGCGTCTCATGAAGAGGTCATTTCCAGTCTCATCCTGAATAACTGCAATGAGCCTGTTCACATCACCAAAATTTGATAGGCAATAAGTAGCCGTCAATCTCTCTGCTGAGAGCTTGTTTTGATGAATCCGTAGTGATTTTTTCTTTGACCAAATGAATAAACATATCAATCACGAGTGCTCTCACCTCATCTGGGTGCCAAACATTCATACGATCTGTGAATGAGGACAAAAAATTCTTGCCATTTAGACCGCGTAATCCAGGGTGTAAATTTTCTGAGACTTCAATAGTCGTTGCCAGAGATTGCATGGCATTACGGTTACCAGAAAACTGGGTGTTAAAGGTTCTGCATAATCTTTCAATGAGCTCGGATTCGGTTAAAGCAGCCATACAGGGTCCAGTTTTAATAGTTTTAGATGCATTACATCTCAGTAGTCATGGCATTATGACATCTTCTAAAATGAAGCGGTATCTCAGGACTTTATAGCCCAAATCCCATGAAAACCAGTGCCTCCAAAATCAGGGTAGCCGACAAACGAGCTGCCCGCCTCTTATGCCATGCTTTTAATGATGCGATGCGCAGTGGGGCTGAATACAAGGCTGCTTTGGTAAAGATGATGGATGGTCAAAAATCGCTGATTCCGGAGCTCAGGTCGCTGGACTCCAAAAGCGTCTTGGCAGCCTCGAATCTGCAAGTCAATGTCATGTTTCCGAATGAGTTTCGTAAAAATGCCATCCAAATGATTACTTTTCTTTTGTATAAGCATATCAACCCCAATCTCGGTGGCGCAGACCGTTTTATATTGGAGGCGTTTATTGATGAGCAGTTGCTGCCACTCAAAGAGTGGCAGCAATAAAGTCACTAAAGCGACTTATTCAGAAGCATTCCCTAAGAGGGATTGCCTACCCGCTTGATCACGCTAGCCAACTTCTTAGCGTAATCAGGATCAGTTGCATACCCTGCTTTGGCCATTGCATCGGCATAACTGTTGATGTTACTCAGATTGTTTAAGACATTCTGGTAACGCGGGTTACTCGAAATCAGGTTCGCGAAATCTTTAAATGAGTCTGCATAAGAGTCGTAGGCTCTAAATTTTTCAACTCTGGTCTGCTTCTCACCATTGATAAATTCAGTCGTGACTGCAGAAACAGTCTTACCCGTCCAATTCCCGCTGGCCTTAATACCAAATAGATTATTACTGGGGGTACCATCAGCGCCTTTGATTTCTTTTTTACCCCAACCCGTTTCTAGTGCAGCTTGACCCAACATAAACTGTGCTGGTAGTCCGGTAGCATTACTGGCTTGCTGCGCATAACTAGACATTTTGTTCGTAAATGAGCTAACGGTTTCTTTAACAGCATTGCCCACTGAAGAAGCCATTGCGTCACCTGCATCTTCGAGCGAACTAAAGAGTTTGGAGACCTTATCCATAAATGAGGGAGTAGGCTTAGTGCTGCCATACATGGATGCTACCGAGGTATAGGCAGATACCTTAGAACTGATATTGGGATCAAATCGATTTAGACCTAGTGCTTTTGAGCTAATGGGTTCATCCCCTGGCTTGATCGCATCGGTTTGTATACCTGCGGCTTTACTGAGCTGTTTAACCAAGACGTCGGCTAAGCCAATGCCTTTGCCTGACGAGAGTTTTTGGCTCAACTGTTGGTCGAACATGGAGGTGTAGAGTTTATTTTGCTCAGTATTAAAGACACCATCCTGTGGACTAGCCTCTCGCATACTTTTGAGCATCATATTGATAAAGATCGCCTCAAATTGCTTTGCGACTCCCTTTATAGCTTCAGGAGAATTTTCTTTAGCAGATTTTTTGAGACTAGATAGGCTATTAGTATCTAATGCCAGTTGATTGCTGACATCAGACGCTGAAATAGAGTTACTAGGCAATGCCATTGTGGTGTTGCTTAAATAATCTCAAGCTCAGCACGTAGCGAACCAGCGGCTTTGATGGCCTGTAAGATGGCGACCAAGTCTTGTGGTGTAGCACCAACAGCATTGAGTCCGCGAACCACATCAGATAATGATGCGCCACCAGCTAACTGAATTACATTGCCTGGATCTTGGTTCAAGCTCACTTGAGATACCTTCGCCTCAACCGTATTGCCCGTATTCGAGAATGCGCTTGGTTGGCTGATTACTGGTGTTGTACTGATCACCACAGTCAAGTTACCGTGCGCTACTGCACAGTTCTCTAGCTCAACCGTTTGATTAAGCACAATCGAACCTGTTCTTGCGTTAAGAATGACCTTCGCCTCACCCTTGGCTGGAATGACGTCGATACTTTCTAAGGCAGCTAAGAATTGCACTCGATTACCGTTCTCGACAGTATTCGGATCAATCTGAATCACTCTAGAGTCTTGGGCAAAAGCAATGGGCTTGCCAAAACGCTTATTAATGGCCGCAGTCACAATGCTGGCGGTAGAAAAATCCGAGCTTCTTAACTCAAGACTGACCATTTCCATACCCAACAAATTACTCGGAATGGTTCTTTCAACGGTTGCTCCTGCTGAAATACGGCCGGCATTGAGTTGGTTAATCGTTGCAGAGCTGCCGTTAGCAGATGCGCTTGCGCCACCAATCACCACGTTGCCTTGAGACATCGCATAAACTTGTCCGTCAGCACCTTTTAAAGGGGTCAATAAGAGCGTGCCACCACGCAGTGTTTTGGCATTACCCATAGCGGAAACAGTCACGTCTAAGTTCTGACCAATTTGCGCAAATGGCGGCAAGTTGGCAGTCACAATGACTGCAGCAACGTTCTTCAACTGAATTTGTGAATAGGTACCTGGCGGCAGTGTGACACCTAAGGACTGCAACATATTCAAAGTAGTCTGAAGAGTAAATGGCGTTTGGGTAGTTTGGTCACCAGTACCATCTAAGCCCACTACTAAGCCATAACCAATTAATTGGTTACTACGAACGCCTTGAATATTAGCCAAATCTTTGATGCGCTCTGCTTGCGCTGCAGGAACAATCACCATGCTTGCCAAAACACCAGCGCAGACTACCAAGAATGCCGCTAGACTTTTTTGCCATTGCGGAGTTTTATCTGCTCTAAATAATGAAAAACGGTGGGTTCTGGTTGGCAATAACATAAGTAATTAGAAAGGCATCATAGTTTTGAAAAAACGGGTAATCGAACTTGCCATGTAAGAACTATCCATGGTGTTATTAGTACGATATTCGATACGGGCATCAGCTACAGTATTGGAATCTACTGTATTGTTAACAGTAATCATTTTTGGATTTACGGTTCCAGAAAAACGAATGAACTGGGCGCCTTCATCAAAGCCAATTTGCTTCTCGCCTGCTACGGTTAAGTAACCTGTTGGTGATACTTCAAGCACAGTCGCAGCAATACTTCCTGTAAAGGTGTTGTCTTGCTGGCCTCCACCTTTATTCTCATTGGAGAGATCGTTAGCCCAACTCCAAGTTGGGCTAATCGTATTGCCAAACTGATCTTTTGCAGTAGCAGTAGATGAAGAGGTTTTAGAAGATAAATTATTTAAAGTCGTTTTAGATGTGGTGCTTTCAGCAACAACCACAGTTACGATATCTCCTACAGCACGGGCACGATTACCCTCAAAGATGGGACGGTAGCTTGCAGTGCTATAGATTGTTCCAGGTGCATTCTGCGTATTGAATTGTCGTGCAGTACCTGGACCAGGGTTTTGGGTAATAGTAGAAGGCGTCACGGCACAAGCGCCTAAGATGGATAGTGCCGAGACAGCGCTAACAAGCTTGATAGCGGAGTTGCAAGAATTAAACATTAAACGCATTTGGATTAGCCGCCTAATTGAGCTAAGCGTTGCAACATCTGATCAGATGTCGTAATCGCTTTACTGTTGATTTCATAAGCGCGTTGGGTTTGGATCATATTGACCATCTCCTCAACCACATTCACGTTAGAGGTTTCAATAAAGCCTTGTACTAAGACGCCAGTACCGTTTGCACCAGGGTTTGATGGATTTGGCGTACCAGAAGCAGCAGTTTCGGCGTAGAGGTTCTCACCTTTAGCACTCAAGCCAGCTGGGTTAATAAAGGTTGCTAACTGAATTTGACCAACCTGGGTCTGTGCCACGGTATTTGGCAAGGTGACGGAAACGACACCATCGGCTGCAACCGTAACGGTTTGAGCATTTGCTGGAATCGTAATCGGTGGCTGAACGGTGTAACCACTAGAAGTCACTAACTGACCAGTGCTATTAATCTGAAAACTACCGTCGCGGGTATATTGGGTTGTGCCATCAGGCATCAAGACTTGGTAAAAGCCGCTACCGTTAATCGCGATATCGGTATTGTTGCTGGTTTGCTGTAGGTTGCCCTGAGTAAAGATGCGCTCAGTTGCAACAGGCTTTACACCAGTACCAATTTGCATACCAGAAGGGAGTTGGGTTTGTTGTGATGACTGCGCACCAGGCTGACGTAGAGTCTGATAGAGCAAATCCTCAAACACCGCACGTGATTTTTTAAAGCCAGAAGTACTCACGTTCGCCAAGTTATTGGAGATTACGTCCATTTGAGTTTGTTGTGCTTCTAGGCCAGTTTTTGAAATCCAGAGCGAGCGTATCATCTTATTTCCTTTAATTTAGGTGCATCTTGACACATAAAGTCTTAACTTAAATTGAAGAGCTGAGCGGCATGTTGGTCGCTATTCTCGGCATTCTTCATGAGCTGCATTTGAATATCAAAACTGCGGGCCAACGAAATCATATTGACCATGCTATGAATCACGCTCACGTTACTATCCTCCAAGGCGCCATTCACTACCTTAACGGTAGGATCTGCTACAAAACCAGCGCCACTGGCAGATTTAAATAGACCATCGTCACCGCGAACTAAGCTTTTTTCATCAGGATTAGAGAGCTTGATGACATCAATCGGAGTAGAAGGACCACCACTCACAGCAGGATCCACACTGGAGATCGTGCCATCGGCACCAATTGAGATATTGACGTTCGGAGGAATCGTAATCGGACCACCACCACCAAGAACGTTACGACCGCCTGCGGTTTGCAAAATACCATTCTCACTAATTTTGAATGAGCCATTACGGGTCAAACCTTCTGTACCATCTGGGCGTTGCACACTAAACCAACCCTTGCCTTCGATTGCCACATCCAGAGTACGCCCTGTTTGCTTAATAGCGCCAGGAGAAAAATCTGTGCCGCCTGAGGCATTGACTACAAAAGAGCGTGTATCCAAGCTGCCACCTTGAATTGGTACGGATAGAAAAGAATCAATCTGCGCCTTAAAGCCAGTAGTCGATACGTTAGCCAAATTATTGGAGTTCGTCGCCTGCTGGTCCAAGATATGTTGGGCTCCAGTCATTGCGGTATAAATTACACGATCCATGGTTTCTCCTTAGCTTTCTCTGGCATTCAAAGTATTAATAGCCGCCTTAGCCATTCATCCCGATGAGGGTTTGATAGATTTGGTTTTCAATTTTGACTACTTGAGCACTAGCTTGATAAGCCTGCTGGGCTGCCAACAATGCCACCATATCTTGCGTTTGATTCACGTTCGAGCCTTCTAATGCAGAACCCTGAATCTTGCTGCCGACCAGTTGTACGCTACCTAATAAAGGCACACCTGATTTAGAGGTTTCTACCCAGGTATCGTTACCCACTGCTTTTAAACCGGTATAGCTTGGGATGCTTGCCACACCAATTTGCGCGAGTTCACTAGTAAGGCCATCGCTATAAGTACCAATGATGGTGCCCGTTTCGTTAATCGCCATCGTATTTAAATGCGCAATAGCGGTACCGGGAGTTTTAGTCGCCACCATCGGAATAGAACCCGTTAAGAAACCAGATGCAGTCACATTAATCGCAGGCTGCTCACCAAATCCAGTAAAGGTAGCCTGTACCCAGCTGGTATTTGCTTGCTGAGCTGGTGTGATGTTTTGACCTAAGTACGTTGTTGGAATATTGGCTGGTATTGCAGCTAAGGTGTTGTAGTTGCTCAACACTCCGCCAAACATACCCGTCATGACTGGTGCTGTATTGGCAACGATTGGAGTATTTCCATTCGAAGCGCTGATAGACAGTTGTGTATTTAAGGTGTTATTGCTATTGGTAAACGCTAATGCGCCATTGCTTGCTTGCGCACTCCTTGTTTGTACACCAGCCAATGTACCATTGAGAACACCATTGGTGACAGTCACACTATTTTTGACAGTGCCATCAGCTAAACCAGTAAATGCTGCTGCCACATTCGCTGACGTTGCTCCAGAGGCACCAGCGGTAAAGGTCAGTCCAGCAACGGTAACGCTCTCGTTAGCAGCCAGATTATTAAAACTCACTGTATTGTTTGCAGGAGTAAATAATGGGTAATTGTTTGTACTTGAATTACTAAAGCGGGCTGCAATCGTTGCCGTTGTATCGCCTGCTTGCAGACCACTAAATAGAGAGGCTACTTGCGCCGCAGTTAATACTTTGCCATCGGTATTGGTATAGCTTAAGCCGCCAAAAGTAACAGTGCCATAAGGTGATAGCGGTGAATTAAAGCCAACCGCATCTACTTGATTAGTGTTAGCAGAACCAGGGCGAATATCATTTGGTGCTACTGGTAACTCAATAGGTGCACCTGCAATATCGAGTACCTGAAAGCCAGAACCATTGACCAAGAAACCTTCGACGTTCTGAGTGAATTGACCATTGCGGGTATAGACTGTTTGACCTAAAACCGGGTCTTGTAGTGCAAACATGCCTTGACCATTAATCGCCGCATTGAGTGCTACGGTTGTTGTATTGATCGGGCCTTGGGTAAACGATTGCATCACATTTGATGCCAGTACCCCACCCCCAGTTTGTACTGGTGATCCAGAATTAGCGGCATTGAGTTGTCGGGCCAGCACATTGGTAAAGTCAACATGTGAGGCTTTAAAGCCGACCGTTGCACTGTTGGCAATGTTATTACCCAACACGCTCAAATGTTCTGAGGCTGCATTTAAACCGCTCAATCCTTCGACAAATGACATATAGATCCTTTAGTGATTAACAGTGTTTTGGTAATTAGTGTTTAACTAACAAATTAGCGAATCTGCGCCACATTTGAAATATTGGTGGTCGTGTTGTTATCCAACATGATCTGTGCACTGGTGTTCGCCGTAGGATTGAGAATGCCAGTGACATTAGCCGTTGCTAAGCCAGTTGGATTGATATTCTTACCAGCAACGTTAGCTGCTAGTTGAAATCTATAAGGACCATCTGGTAACTGATTGCCATTGATATCTTTACCATCCCACGCTAAAGGCACGGTACCAGCAGGTTGTGGGCCCAATGTCATTACATCGACTGACTGACCTGCGCCGTTCAAAATATTAACCTTCAAGGAAGATGCGGGTGCATCTAACTGCACACCAAAAGTCGCCTGTCCTTTTGTAAGGTTTAATGTATTACCTGGAACCAACACACTTTTACCAACCAGACTTGAAGCTTGAAATGCCTGACTCGATTGCATTTGCGACAAGAGAGAGTTCATGGAGCTGTTGAGCTTATTAACGCCTTCTACTGTAGAGATCTGCGCCATCTGACTGGTCATCTCCGCACTCTTCATTGGATCAGTAGGATCTTGATATTTCATTTGCGCAACTAACAAGGTCATAAACTGATCCTGGATCTGCGCTGCAGAACTAGCAGATGCGTTCAAGGCTGCAGTAGCACTACCGCCGATGGATTTAGTGTTGATGCCATTACTTGCGCTATTACTTGCGCTATTGCTTGCACTGTTACTGACTGTATTGTTTTGAATCGCACTCATCTTTATTCCCTATTAGTTTTGACCAATGGTTAATGTTCTTTGCAACATTGTTTTTGCAGCATTCATGGTTTCAACGTTGTTTTGATAAGAGCGTGATGTCGAAATCATGTTCACCATCTCTTGAGTTGCATTGACGTTTGGCATCGCCACAAAGCCATCTTTATCTGCTAATGGATTTGCTGGATCGTGCACCATACGTGGTGGTAACTGATCTTCAATCACCTTATTGACTTTGACGCCTTGATGACCAGAGCTACCCACTGGTGTTGCTTCAAAAACAACTTGCTTGGCTTTGTAAGGTTGACCGTTTGAGCTAGTAGCACTATCTACGTTTGCTAAGTTACTGGCAACCGTATTTAAGCGCTGCGACTGTGCGCTCATCGCTGAACTAGAAATATTAAAAACGTTTTGTAAGGAGGCCATTTGAATTTACCGTTCTATCGAAAAGAATTAGGAAGTAGGACTGAGTGCTGCAGTCATGTCTTTAATCTGGGCATTGAGCATCGTGATATTGGCTTCGTAATGAATCGCGTTATCCACGAAGGCTGTTCTTTCCACCTCACCATCAACCGAGTTGCCGTCAACGCTGCCCTGAATCAAGGGGCGATAGAGTAAGTCAGCTTCATTAACGCCGCCAGTACCCCCGGGAATATGTTTGCCATGAGTAGTCGCGAGCGACATATTGCCGTTAGAGCTCACCGCAGCATTATTAGCAGCACTAGCCACATTGGCTTCTAGGGCTTTTTTGAGTGAGGCGGCAAAGTCGATATCCCGTGCTTTATAGTTCGGGGTATCCGCGTTGGCGATATTGGCCGCTAAAATTTCCTGGCGTTGAGCCCTCACCCGCAGGGCGGTTGCATTAAAATCAAAGAGCGCGTCTAATTTATCCATTTATTTCTCCAATTTCCCTAAAGAAATCCTCAAGTCAGCCGTAATAGGTAATGTAGCAGTGCAAATACCTATTAATGGCATTTTCACTAATGTAATTTGCCCACCCCTTCCTTGATTTGCCAATAAAAGGGGTAATAGTTCGGCTAATTGAGGCATTGACTGGCCCCCAAAATCCTAAAATCATGTTTTCGCCATCCTTTTGGACTGGAATTAAGCATGCATTCCTCATACGAAACGCCCTTAGAATTCAAGAAAAGTACTGAAAAGCCCCTTTTTGGGTCTTTTTTGCGTGGTTTTGAGACCTTGATCATTGGCATGATTGCCAGTGTGTTGATCTCCTTATTACTTTCTTTCGTGGTGCTCTACCCCAAAATCAGCTGGGCACAGGTACAAAATCAAGCACCAGCCCAAGGACAGAACCCAGGATCTAACTCAGCCACTAACGCTGGTAATCCACCTGCTTTCCAGAATCTGCGCATCATTAATCAAAAAGTGAAAGACTTTTTGACCACCCAAAGTGCCGGATCACCTGGCAAACCAGAAATTACCGTCACCCCCATGGAAGAAGGCACACAATTGACCTATTGCCCTTCTCCAGAAGCCTTTTTTCCCCCAAATAGCGCTGCTTGGGGCAGAACAACCGTGGGCGTGCGCTGTGGCCAACCGAAACCATGGACCGTGTATGTCCAAGCGAATGTGAGCATCATTGCTAACTATGTCGTCGCCGGAGCCCCGATCGGCCAGGGTCAAACCATCTCCGCCAATGAATTACAACTCCAAAAAGGCGATCTCACTACCCTGCCAACCGGCATTTTTACGGAATTTAACCGAGTGATCGGTCAAACCGCCAGAATGTCGCTAGTAGCAGGCACCGTCCTCAAAAAAGAAATGCTCAAAATGCCCCTGATTGTGCAAAAAGGGCAATCTGTGAGGGTTTCTAGTGGCGGCAAGGGATTCTCGATTAGCACCGACGGTCAGGCTCTAAATGAAGCCTCAGAAGGTGAACTAGTCAAAGTCAAGGTCAGTAATGGCAGTGTTGTGACCGGAATTGCCAAAGAAAATGGCATAGTTGAGGTAGGCGGCCAAAGCAAGTAGGCTAACCAATAATTTATATTCTTCTAACGCGCCAAGGAAAGCCGGATTTAGCTAAAGTTAGGCTAGATAAAGCCGTTAGAGAAGATGTAGAAGTAGTTCAGGTGATGTGGCAGTAAGCTGTATAGTATTTTGATAGTTTGACTCAAAAAAAACTGAGAAACGAGCAGTACCTAAATTAGGCTAAAGTGTTCCCATGAAAATTAATGATTCTTTGAAGACCGCGCTCAATACCGTAGTGGAAAAACCCGCTGCGAGTGAGAGCAACCCCACTTCAACGATTGGGCCTAGTGCTAATTCAGTAAAGCCACCTGCTGCTGATATCACTACACTTTCTAGTCAGTTGCAAGCATTACAAGCGGCTATTGCTAATAGCCCAGTATTTGATTCTAAAAAAGTAGACATGATCCGCAGTGAAATTGAAAGCGGTCAATTCACAGTTGATTCTGGCAAAGTTGCTGATGGCATGATTAACGATGCCGTTGCTCTGCTCAAAAAATAATTAGACGCGTTACGTAATTACGTAACAAACCTAACTACAGCAAGTAAAGCAACAACACACAAAACCTAGGCAAGATCAAAGATCATTATGAGCATTGCCAAAACTACCTTAGTTGATACTTTTACAAACTATGTAAAAGATTTTCAGACAAAAATTAATTCGATTAATACGCAGTTAAAGAATGGCAAAGCCACGCTAACAACTGCGCAGCAAGACGAAGTTACCAAACTTTCTACGGCAGCAAAAAGTTACGCAACACCGCAAGATAGTATTGCGAATGCGCAGAAGACGATTGGGGTTGCGCAAACTGCAATTACTTCCATCTTAAAACTGATGCCGCAGATGCAACAGCTGGCAGCTCAAGCTAACAACCCCACCCTGGGTTTTTCTGACAGTATTAACCTCAACTTTAGATTTCAACAACTCGTCACTGAGATTGGTAAGCTAGCTACTAAAGCAGGCTTAAATGGCACTAACCTACTCTCCGGTACAGCTGGCATGAATGTCATCATCGGCACCGATAAAACACCTGCCTCAAGATCATTCATTAATAGTGTGAATATCTACGGCATGATGACTACAGGTCTCATGAGTAATATCAAGCTTGATACTCCAGAAAATTCCCAAGCAGCAATGAATGCTCTCAATAGCGCGCTTGCCCAGATCAACAATGGTCAAGCCTTGCTCAAGATGACGTCAACAAGACTCACAGCCCAGGCCGATAAACTTACAGGTCAAGCAAAGACTGCACAAGATTCGGTCAACGCAATCCAAAACATTGACCCAGTAAAACTTAAGGCGCAGTTAGCTCAATTGCAAAGCCAACAAAATGTTGACTACCAATTGATTAGTCAGCTGGACCCAAATGCCTATAAGGCTCTGATTGTTGCTAATGCCAAGGCAAACGCAAGCATTTAAGCCCACCAGCTTATGATGGTTAGTTGCCAATATCGATGTGGCAACACAGAATTAAATCCAAAAAAATACTTAAGTTTTACCAACCCACTCCGTTAAAGAATATATAGAACGAAGGCTTCTTCGGAAGTTTTCAAATAGCTAATGTCATAGTTAGCGCCAAGCTCTGTTGATGTGGTCTACGCACTGCGCACTGATGCTTTTCGTAAGTTGGTTTGTTGTTATGCATTTCGTGTAACCAGGCCGTTTATCGCAATCCATTGTGGATGCATAAATTTATACTAAAGGAAAAGAATCATGCCAATGCCATTATCAGGTTTAGCACAGACCCTATCAAATTCTGTTACACGCGTTCAAGCTGAAATTGTTGATACACAAAACCAACTATCAGCTGGTGTTAAGACACTGAATCCAGGTCAAGCTGGAGTAGTTACTCGTTTATCCGCACAAGCTACTGGATACGATCAGACCCTAACTAATATTGGAACTGCACAAAGTGTCATTGCAGTTGCCCAATCATCACTTACTTCAATTGCATCAATTCTCACCCAGATGCAGGCATTAGCTAACCAAGCATCTAGCGCAAGCCTATCATCGAAGGATAGAGATAGCTTAAATGCCACCTTTACAAACCTAGCTTCTCAAGTCACATCGCTAGGCACAAGCTCTTCTGTTAACGGCAGTAATCTTTTAAGCGGCACATCAGGAATTACTGTAACTACTGGTATCGCAGGTAATGCAGGATCCTCTACGTCAGTTACAGGTGTGGACATCCCAACATTGGCAACTACAGTAGGTAACTTGCTAATTAATAGCTCGTTTACAACTCCAACTGATACAAAAGCCTTAAATACACCACAAGTTGATACAGTCTCCTCAACAACCGGCGCAACTACTATGGCCTCCAACCAAACCTTAGTTGTTGGTGGGTTAACTTTTACAGCAAATGCTGCGACTGTTACTCAAACTCAAGCGTTTGCGGCTATTGCAGCGTATATCAATGGCACCGCTGCAACATCTTCTTACGGCACCTTTTCAGGCAGTTCACAAGCTGCAATGCAGGCTATTTATAAATCTGCAACTGCTGGTACTCAGAGTATTGCTCTGACCTGGGCCAGCCCAGGAGCGCAAACAGCAACAACAGCTTCGTCAAGCGGTACATTTACCGGCTTGACTGCAACAGCTGCGATTACTGCGGCCGTTAATCAAACTGATACTATTGCTCTAGGATCAGGCAGCATTGCAGCTAATACAAGCTTTTCTATTGGTGGAATTACATACACTACCGGCTCTTCTGCAGTTGCTACCTCTACGGTTGCAACAGATTTTGCAGCCTACATTACCTCCAATACTCCCGCAACAAATGGTGCTTCTTTTAGCGGCGCAAGAACTTTACTTTCAAACTCCTGGACTGCAGCCCCAAGCGGTACTTCAATTGTATTAACATCCACCGCTGTTGGAACTGTATCTGGACCTGCGATCGTTGATGCTGGAACGATCAATGCTGCTGCTGCAGTGGCATCCTTGACAACCCAATTGCAGACAGTATCTACAGGTCAGTCGACCTTAGCTGCATCTGCAACTGGTTTGACTGCACAAGCGTCTGCTAATACTGCCCTGAAAACAGGCTTGACCAACACAGTAAATTCAATCCAAAACATTGATGCTACTGCGATGCAAGCTAAGTTACAGCAATTGAACAATCAACAATCAATCGATTATTATTTGGTTAGCCAAATGAATACCGAAGCAGCAGCGATTTTGTCGATATTCCGTTGATTTAACTAGTGTTTTAGCTGTTTAAGCTTAGAAAAGCCGGGTAATTCCCGGCTTTTTTAATGGATTCAAAGGGTTGATAAACCCTTATAGTTTCCCTAATTATTGATTTTTGTCGTGTATAGGGCCAGGTTTTTCAAGAATTTATACCTGGATTTTACATAAAAAGATTAGATATTTAAGGAAAAAATATCATGAGCAATACTATTACTTCGCTAGCTTCAACACTGACTCAGTCTGTAAATGAGGTCCAGAAAGGCATTGTTGAAACCCAAACCCAACTTGCCTCTGGTAAGGCGACGCTAAATGCCGCTGAAACTGGGGTTGTCAGTCGAATGACTGCTCAAGTAGCGGGTTATGGCTCGGTTACCAAAAACTTAACTGATGCGGGTAGCGCGATTGATGTAGCGCAGTCTGCCTTAACGTCAATCTCTACGATCATGAGCCAGCTTAAAGGCTTGGCTACCCAAGCTTCTAGCGCGGGATTTGCCTCAACCGATCGCGATAGCTTAAATCTCACTTTCCAGAATTTAACAAACCAAATACAACAGTTGGTTACTAGTGCCAGCGTGAATGGCGCCAATCTACTCAATACAGATTTTGGTCTACAAGTGACTACTGGTATTGATGGCACCCCAGATTCTCAAACTCAAGTTAATGCAACCAATGTGGGCGATTTGGTTTCGGCTCTAAAGAAGTTATTGATTACTGGTATGCAAATTACCGACCAGACCTTTGCAGCGACTAATTTGACCACACCAGTGAGCACGATTGTTGGATCAGCAATTGGCACATCAACCGGGGCAGTAACTGGAACTACCACAGCACCAATAGTAACCTTCCCAGCAGCCGGCCTTAAAGCGGGCGATTCTTATTCAATGACAGTCAATGGAACACCACAGACAACTATCACCCTTGCTGTTACTAGCGATATGACTGCCGCCCAGTTGGCTACTGCTTTTGCAGACTATATTACATCTGCTTCTTCAACAACTTTTGGCAATTTTTCCATCACTGGTACTCGCACTGGTCTAGCTGGAACAGCCTCTGGCAGCGCTCTTAACATCACAGCAGCTGGAGCAACATCAACGACTGCCACATTTACCAATCCGGCTAGTAGTCAAACTCAAACAATTACCCTTCCAACTACTAGTATGGCTCAGGGCAACTCTCTAACAATTGGTAATTTAACCTTTACTGCAGGTCCAGGACCAGGCACTACTGCTGCTGGTATATCACCATCGGCAGTTAGCAAGGCATTTGCTAATTACATTAATAATGGCGTTCAACCTGATCCAAGCATTGGAACATTTACCACTACAACAACTGCAGTTACACAAGTTCAAACGATTACATTCCGTGATTTAGCAAGCGGCGATAGCTTCTCCGCAGGCGGCTTAACATTTCTCGCAGGAAGTGGTGGAGTGACTGCAGCTCAACTTTCAACAGCATTTTTGGCCAAAATTGGTAACTCCGCATCGCTGAGTCAATATGGTACTTGGAGTGGCTCCAAAGTAGGCGGCCTTGGCACAGCAGTTAGCGCTGGGGGCTCCACAACATCAATTGCCTGGAGCTATAGTGCGGCCGGTGGTCAGTTAACCAATCTTTTGGCAACGGGTCAATCAGGCGCTGCTTCATATACCCTTTCGGGCCAGAGTCCTGTAGCTGTAGCTTCAACCATTACAAAAATTGGCATGAATGCCAATACTGGTACGAAGATTACCGGTGGCTCCGCCTACGGCGTCAGTGCAACCGTTACTTCTAGCAACACATTTAGTCTGACAACAATAGATCCATTAACAACGGGTAGTGCTCCTGGTGGAATTGCTTTGCTGTCTCAAAACAGCAATACAACAATCAGAAATGCTCTGACTTTTACTAATACTAATTTATTAACTGGTGTTGCTAATTTGTTTCCGGGCGACAGCATCACCATTAATGGCCTCACTTTTACAGCATCGCAAAATGCAACGCCTCAACAAGTATTGGATGCCTTCAAGAATGTCATTAATAATGGTGATACAGGCAATCTATATGGAACCTTTGCCAATACCGATGTTGGTGGTGGCTCTTTAACTAGTAAGGTTTCTGAATTCACCAATTACTTCACTGCTATTGATTTGGGTAATAACGTTTTAGCAATTGATAATAAGCCTGGCAATACCTCAACAGTTCCGCCTGAAATCAAGTGGAATACCCAAAATGCTGCCATTGCTAATGCCAATAAAGCAACACAAGTGATTACCGGTCAAATTGATACCGTTTCTACTGCACAAGCATCTCTTGCTGCAGCAACAGCTGGTATTCAAGCTCAATTGAAAAATGCAACCAATATCAAGAATGGTATGCAAAAGACAATCGATGCAATTGCCAATATTGATCCGACTGCTTTGCAGGCTAATCTACAACAATTGAATACTCAGCAAAGCGTTGACTACTATTTGGTGAGTCAAATGAACACCGCAGCGGCTGCAATTTTGTCAATATTCCGTTAATTTGAACCCTGATACCCTTTGATTTGCGCTAATGATCATTTCACCATTAGTTCATACAAATCAAAGGGGTTTCAGATAGAATGCTTTTAACTAAGAACACAAAATAACGGATAACGAGAGACCATCATGTTTAATAGCAAAAACGCCATTAATGCTTATGTGTCAGTTGATAACAATCTGACTGGTGCTAGCTTTGAAAAACGCTGGTTTGAATCTGTCATCAGCATGGTCAAACGTATCATGGCTGGTGAATTCGATCCCGTAACTAATCACAAAAGATTATTAGAAATCGCTGAGGGTTTACAGTGGGTGCAAGAGAACCTCAATGAGAAATTACATTCTCAACACCGCACCATGCTCAAGACAATCTACAGCACTAACATTCAGATTCTCAATGGCGCCATTCAGTCACAGAATTTTGAGTATCTTCCCCTGGTCATTGCATCAATGGAAGTTATCTTAGGCCCTTACAACAAGGGAACGGCTGGAACCATAGCAGCACCAGCTGAGGCTGCAGAACCAATGAAGCACACTGCTTAATTCTGTAATTCTCCATTCGATTGATATTCAATACACCTAAGCAGTAGCTTAGGTGTATTGCTTTGTGCTATGCATTAATTACCTTGCTCAGTTGTATTGAGTAGACTGCTTTAATAGCGGTACCAGATCATGGCGGATTTTATCTAGAGGCGCATCCCAAACGCCCTGCTGCTCTTGTCGGTAAAGCCTTAAGCTGGGATACCATGGGCTTAAAGTCACACCAGATAGCCAACGCCAATGAGGTGCTTTGGGTAATAAGACCCAACAAGGGATATTCATAGCACCTGCCAAGTGAGCTGCTTCATTATCTACTGAGATGATGATGTCACATGCGCTGACTAGTGCTGCTAAGTCATCAAATCCCAATGAACTATTGAGCTGCTCATATCCATAAACCTGAATCATCAGTTTGGACTGAAGATCTGCAAGCTCTTGATTGCTAATACCCTGTTGTAAATTCACAAATTTAATTCCAGGCATGTTTAAAGAAGAGACTAATTGAGTAAGCTCTATGTTGTTTGTTTTGTTGGAATTGCTTGATTTATTAGCTGAGTGATCTTCTTCTTTCCAAGCAATACCAATGAGTAACTCATCTTGCTTGGCTAGCGTTTCTTTAATGAGGTTTCTTTGCTCAAATTTTGGCTTGAGATACTGAAGTTTGACATTCAGAAAATCATCGATTTGATTTCTAAAGAGCCCAGGTAGATCCCCTAAGGCAATATGAGCATCGTAGAGTGATTCATCTACGATTTCTATTGCCGAATAAAAGGTAATTTCTGGCATCGAGCGTTCAAAAATCGGTATTAAACGCGGGTCAATCTGTACCAATAGATTTGGCACTAATCGCTGCATCTCTAAGAGTAAGCTGCCAAAGAGGATATGCTCGCTTGCGCCCTGCTCCGCCCAAACTAATAGTCTTTTGGCTGCGCTGCCATTTTGCCACTTTGGCTTGCTGGTTTTTAAGGGCTGGGATGTTAGGCCAAGGCCTTTCCAGCGCCAGTGATACATACCCCAACCCGATTGCAAATTACCATTGAGTAAGTACAGCTTTGCCAGGTTATCGTGTGCCGCTCCTAACTGAGGGTCTAGAGCAATCGCCTTTTCTTGGCTCTCAATCGCAGGATAAATCAGGTTTAAGTCTTGATACGCCAGCCCTAGGTTGACGTAGAAAGTAGCGTCTTCTGGGTCTAGCTCAATCGCTGTTTGATATTCGAGTAAAGCTTGATCATGCTGCCCTAGTTCTTTAAAGAGATTGCCTCGGTTGGAATAGAGCTTAGCCATGGTTGGCGCAATACTAATAGCGGCATTAATCGAGACCAAAGCATCCTCTTGGCGCTGGAGATTACGTAACGCCTCTGCAGCATTCGCGTATGTCGTCCAATTTCCAGCTTCAAGTGCGATGGAATGACGGCAACACTCTAAGGCTAAGGCATGCTGCCCCAGCTTCATCAGCGCATGAGCTGCATTATTAAAGCACTCTGGCATGGTTGAATTGATCTCAAGTGCTTTGGAGAGTAATTGCACTGCTCTAGAAGGATCTTCATCGGTAACTGCCACTCCGAGCATATGCAGAGCATCAAAATGATGAGGATCATTTTGAAGAATATCTTCGTAAAGTAATTTTGCTCTCTCTATTTCACCTTGCTGGTGAAATATGAAGGCTTTTTCGAAGGATGTACTCATGTGCTTTATTGAATCACTCAGTAGCTAGTTTAATAAACCGCTTCATGATCACCAACATTGATCAAAACAATCTCATGTTCAGTAATAATCATTTCAATAGTGACTCGGTATTTCAGATTGATCGAAATGCTTTGTAAGCCATCAAGCCTTCCAGACAAACTATGAAGACGCAGAGAAGGATGATGGGGATTGGGCTCTAACAGTTCTAATGCTTTGGCATACTGTGTTTCCACATCAGGATGACGCTTTAGAAACTTCGCAGCACGCCGGTTGTATTGCTCAGTAAAGATTAACTGCCAACTCATTAGGCTGACTTGTTGATTTGCTTAAGACGTTTAATATGCTGAGCCACGGTTTCTTTAACAAAGCGTCCACCCGCCAAATCAGCCCTGGATTCAGCCAGTGCAGCCTCCAGTTCGCATTCACGTAAATATTGATATTGCTCCTGGCTCATCACCACATACTTCACCTGTCCACGCACGGATACAGGCGCTTCTAGCCAAGCCCTTAGTCCAAGAAGAAATGTTTGGGCGCATGGATACACCAGCCCTCTATCGTGAAACTGAAGCTGATGCCAAGAAAAAATACCCTGGACTCTTTGGCTTCTTCTGGCATAACTGTCGCCTCATTAAAGAGATTGAAGCACTAGAGCATCGCTCACGTCGTCCTGACGTCTTAGTAGATGATGAGCTACTTTTTGCCTTCTATGAGTCACGCATTCCGAAAGCGGTCTGTAATCGCGAAGGGCTCAAAGCTTGGTTTAAGAAAGAACCCAATCTAGATAGCCAGTTACGACTGGAAAAAGTAGACTTGATGCGCCATGAGGCCGCTGGCATTACGGTCGACCGTTATCCCAAAAAAATGATGGTGGGTGGAGCGGAGCTAAACCTGACTTACCACTTTGAGCCTGGTAGCCCAAAAGACGGAGTGACTCTAGTAGTGCCGCTCACACAACTTAATCAAGTCGATGGCCGCCGTTGTGAGTGGCTGGTGCCAGGCATGTGCGAAGAGAAGGTATTACTACTACTCAAATCCTTGCCACAAAAACTGCGCCGTCATTGTGTGCCGCTACCTGACTATGCAAAGTCATTCCTAGAGCGCCAGTTAGATGAAAAACAATTTGGTGTCGGCGACTTTTTAGATTGCTTGATGAGCGATATTCGTAAAGAGCGTGGTTTAGAAATAAAGCGTACTGACTTTAGACCTGAATCACTTCCTCTGCATTCATCAATGAACTTCAGACTCATTGATGAGCATGGCCGCCAACTTGAAATCGAGAGAAATCTCGCGCGCCTTCGTGCCGAGTATGGAGAAACTGCCCGCAGTGCTTTCCAGGCAATCGCCCAAGAGACAGCTCAAGTGGAGTTTGGGCTTGAGCCTTCTAAGACAGCCAGCACTCAATCTAATCAGAAGGCCCGTTCAGTTGAGCAGGGTGGTTATCGCTCCTGGGAGTTTGGCGAGTTACCAGAAACCCTAGAGATTCAAAAAGGCAATAAAACTTTATTCGGTTACCCCGCATTGGTTGACCGGGGGGACTACTGTGATCTCGAAGTCTTTGATGATTTGCTGGAAGCCAGAAAACAGCATCACCTGGGGTTACGCCGACTATTTGCTCTCAGCAATAAGGACACTCTCAAAGCATTGCAAAAACAATTGCCTGGTATTCGAGAATTAGGATTGCTCTTTATTAATATTGGTTCGGTAGAGGGATTAATCGAGCAAATCCTCAATCTGGCATTAGAGCGTGCATTTATGAGTGAGCCACTTCCAGTCAGCGCGGAGCAATTTACAGAACGCTTGCAAGCTGGCAAACCCCGATTGGCACTAATCGCTCAAGAGATCTCACGCCATGCCTTAAATGCATTGCAAGCTCATGCTGATTTACAAAAGAAGATGGCGAGCGCAAAAGCATCCTCAACGACAGCCTATGCAGATATGCAAACCCAAATGCAAGCGTTGATCTTTCCTCAGTTTGTTGCCCAAATTCCCTATGGCCAGCTTGTGCATTTGCCGCGCTATCTCAAAGCGATTGCTATGAGAATCGATAAGCTGCGCTCTAACCCCAGTCGTGATGCGCAATGTCAAAAAGATTGGGAGTCTGTTGCAAGACCTTGGCAAAAATTATTACAAGGAGGCAAGGGATCTACCTCCTATGCCATGACCGAGGATCAAGCTTTGCAGGATTTCCGGTGGCAGCTGGAGGAGTTGAGGGTGGCTTTATATGCTCAAGAGCTCAAAACACCCACCCCAATGTCCCTAAAGCGACTTGAAAAGGTTTTAGCTAGCCTGCGCTAGGTCAAATCCATCAGGTCTTAGAGGTCTTTAATCTAGCCTTGATTGCTTACAATAGCGGAATGCATACATTTATCACGATTAGAGGTTTTCGCAATATTGCGACTACCTTCATATTGACCCTATTCTCAGCAAACCACTTTGCCATTGCGCAAACAGCTGCCACAACAAATTCTGCGGCTAATCAGCCAAAACTGGCGGTGATTCTCAATTCGGGTGAGGCAACAGTGAGTTTGATTGATATGCCAAGCCGTCAGGTGATTAAAACCATTCCTGTTGGTAAAGAGCCCCATCATCTGATGTTGACTCCAGATGAAAAAACATTATTGATTGCCAATGCTGTAGGCAATGATGTGGTGTTGATGAATCCAAGCACTGGTGAATTAACCGGCAGAATTCCGAACATCATTGATCCTTACCAAATTGGGTATTCACCAAATCACAAATGGTTTGTAGCAAACGGAAATCGTTTAGACCGTGTAGATATTTATGCAGCCAATGGCGCCGATCTCAAGCTGGCTAAAACAGTGAAGTTAGCCAAGACACCAAGTCATATTGCATTTACAGCAGATAGCAAAATTGCCTTCATCACATTGCAAGATTCCAATGAGCTTGCAGCAATTGATCTAGAAACACAAAGTGTGCTGTGGGTGATGCCCACAGGCAAGGTCCCTGCTGGCTTGTGGATGACACCAGGTGATCAGTATGTATTGGTGGGCATTACTGGCGAAGACTTTGTTCAGGTGATTGATTGGAAGGCGCGTAAAGAAGTCAAGCGCATCATCACAGGTAAGGGCGCCCATAACTTCCGTCCATTAGGCGATAAGAAGCATGTATTTGTCACTAACCGTATTGCTTCCTCTATTAGTCTGATCAATATGCAAACTCTGGAGAAGGTTGGCGATATCACAGGCCTGCCTGCGGGTCCAGATGATATGGAAATTACTCCAGATGGCAAAACCTTGTGGGTTACCTTACGCTTTGCCAAAAAAGTTGGTGTGATTGATATCCCCTCCATGAAATTAATGACAGTGATTCCAGTGGGCAAATCTCCGCATGGTGTGTTCTTTTACCCCAGAGCTTCCTGGGAATAATTATTCGCCATGAGGTACAGGCAACTTATTCATCTCATAGCCGCACTAGTCATTGGCAGTCTGCCATTCGCTGCTAACGCCCAAACAGCCAGCTGTGATAAAACGGTTTACCTGACATTTGATACTGGTAATATGGCAGTTGCTGAAAAAGTGGCTGAGATACTCAAGCGCCAAGATGTCAAAGCAACTTTTTTCCTCTCTAATGAAAAGACCTTCCGGGGTGATTTTGCTTTGGACGACTCCTGGAAAGTCTTTTGGCAAGAGCGGCTTAAAGAAGGACACCACTTTGGTAGTCATACCTACGACCACACTTATTTAGTCAAAGATGGGCCCCAAGGCGAAGTCTTTGTGAAGCCTCAGTTTGGGTCTAAGGCCGGTATGACGCTGCTTTATAACGAAGCATCTATGTGCAAAGAGATTCGTCGGGTAGATCTTCGTTTTGCAGAGTTAACGGGTCAGCCATTGCAAAAGATCTGGCGCGCTCCTGGTGGCAAAACCTCACCAAACTTGATTCGGATGGGGGATATGTGCGGCTATCAACACTTTGGCTGGTCCCCAGCAGGGTTTTTAGGTGATGAGCTGAACTCTGATAAGCATCCCAATAGCACTCTTTTGCAAAAAGCCAGTCGAGAGATCAGGGATGGCGATATTACGATGGCTCACCTCGGTATTTGGTCCAGAAAGGACCCTTGGGCTCCAGCCGTATTGGAGCAGCTCATCATTAATCTCAAGAGTCGCGGCTTTTGCTTTGGGATATTGCCCAAGGCAAACAAAAATTTGGCAAATCAGTCAAAATAAAGCATGGACTTGAACTCAATCACTTCAGCAATTTCCAGCGCTTACGGTAGCGTTCAGGAGTTTTTGTTTGCCAAAATTGTCGGGCCACTTCTGTATCAATTTGACTTGATGTCTTGGGCAGAAGACATATTTGATGGTATCGATTGGTTTTTATTTGGCTGTATTCAGATTTTTCTGATCATTGTTGTGCTCAGAGTCTGGGAGCGCGTAGCCCCTGCAGAGACTCAAGAGCGTTTTGCGAAGAGCAGTAGAGCAGACGTGATCTATACCTTATTTCATCGACTGGGTATTTTTCATGGTCTGATCTTCATTGCTTTGTCGGGTTTCTTTTTTCAGATGGATGCCATCTTGCATGATTTCCGCTTTGAACGTCTAAATGTGGAGTCTTGGTGGCCAGAGGTTACTTCAATACCGCTAGTCAGTTTTTTAGTCTATTTGGTTCTGCTAGATCTCGTAGGCTATCTCTATCATCGCGCCTCACATACAGTGCATTGGTGGTGGCAGTTGCATGCCTTGCATCATAGCCAAACCGTCATGACCGCTTGGTCAGACAACCGCAATCACATCCTAGATGACATCATGGATGCAGCAGTGACGGCATTTTTTGCACTTCTATTTGGGGTATCCCCAGGGCAATTTATTATTCTCATTGCATTGAGTCAATTTATTCAAAGCTGGCAACATGCCAATATCAAGGTCCATCTAGGTAAGGCGCAATATCTTTTGGTATCACCCATGTTTCATCGTATGCACCACGCAGTAGGGTATGGCCATGAAGCACAAGGCAAGCCTGGCGTATTGGGCGGTTGCAATTTTGGTATTTTGTTTCCCTGGTGGGACATGCTGTTTAAAACAGCCATATTCCCGAAAGAGGTCTATCCTACAGGTGTCAGAAACTTGGTCGTATCGCACAGTGTCTTTGCTCAACAATGGCAAGGCTTGCTACGTGCAGTGAAAGAGCTTAGGCCAAAGTAAATCAACGAAGTTAATCAATGAAGTAAGGCATACGAGTTGGTATGTAATAGGAGTTTTATGACTGGACTGCCACAAGTATTTAAATCATTTGGATTGGCTCTAGTTGGGACGATGCATCCAAGAATGCTGTGGCTTAGCTTGCGGCCATTCTTGATCGTATCGCTTCTCTGGGGTTGTCTTATCTGGCTGACATGGACGCCCGCACTCGCAGTACTCAGTGAGTTTCTAACCAATTCCCTATTTACGAATTGGATTCAAGAGGGTTTGATCTGGGCTGGCTTTGAAAATGCGAGAGCTTGGATTGCGCCTTTGTTTTTTGTCATGCTGATTATTCCGCTCATCACTATTAGTTTGTTGGTATTCATTGCCTTTTCAACGGTACCTACTATTGTGAAGATTGTGGTCAGACAAGCGCACTATCAAGATTTAGAGTGCAAGCGGGGTGGCGGTTTATGGGGTAGTCTCATTTACTCCTTATGGTCGGCGCTCATCTGTCTTGTATTGGTCATGCTGACATTGCCAGTGTGGTGGGTCCCGCCATTAGTAGCGGTATTGCCGCCATTGCTCTGGGGATGGCTGACGATGCGCCTCATGTCTTATGATGTACTTGCTAAACACGCCAGCGTAGAAGAGCGTGATCAGTTATTGGAAAAATTTCGCTGGCCTTTGCTCTGTATGGGCATCGCCTCCGGAATGCTGGGTGCAGTACCCACATTCTTCTGGGCTACATCAGCATTGGCCTTAGTCCTGTTTCCGATCGTCAGCTTTGTTGCTCTCTGGGTTTATTCTTTAATCTTTGTATTTGCGGGTCTTTGGTTTAGCCACTTCTTATTAGATGTTCTCAAAGAGTTGCGCCAAGAAGAGTTAAATCAAGCATTGACATTACAAGCGCGTGAAGTTGAAACGGAAATTCCGTATTAAGACTAATAAGATGGCTAATGAGATGGTTGATGCAATTAAAAAAGTTGAAATAGACTCACTACACAATACGCCAAGTGCAGCGCAACGCCGCTTTGGTCTGATTGTGATTGGTGATGAGATTCTATCGGGTCGTCGTCAAGATAAACACATGGCCACATTGATCGAGCTACTCAATGAGCGTGGTCTAAGCCTCGCATGGGCGAAGTATGTAGCTGATGATCCCAAGCAGATTACTGCAACACTCAAAGAAAGTTTTGCAAGTGGTGATGTGGTGTTTAGTACTGGTGGTATCGGTGCGACACCTGATGATCACACCCGTCAATGCGCTGCGTTAGCGCTAGGGACCAAAACGCAATTACACCCTACTGCGCAAGAATTGATTGCTGGCCGCATTCAGTCAACGGCAGAAGGCGATCCCATCAAAGCAGATTTAAATACGCCAGAGAATCAACATCGCTTCAAGATGGGAGAGTTCCCCATTGGTAGTGACATCATTCCCAATCCTTACAACCAGATTCCGGGCTTTCGAATCAAAGAGCATCACTTTGTTCCTGGCTTTCCAGTCATGGCAGCACCCATGATGGCTTGGTGCCTAGATACGCACTACAAAGACCTCTTTCACCAAGAGAACTGGGCAGAGCAGAGCTTCATTGTTCCTAAGGGTATTGAGTCGGCCTTAACTCCTTTAATGGAACGTATCGAGGCTAATTTTCCAGGGGTCAAGGTCTTCAGTCTGCCTTCCGTTGGTGATGCTGGAAAGGGAGGAGTCTATGCCCAGCGCCACATCGAGTTAGGAATCAAGGGCAATGCCAACCTGTTAGACAGTGCCTGGCTTGCACTCAGAACGGGCACCCAAGAACTGGGCTATGAAATTCACGATATTAAGTAGGTAGTAAAACCCTCTATTTGCACCAAATATGTGCAAATAGAGGGTTTTTAGGCTTCCCAGGTCTAAATCGAGCACTTTAATAGTGCAATAATAAGCGTTCCCATTTGTTTGCTTCAGTAAATTACATACATCCATTAGGCATGTTTGATGCCTGGAATAAACAAGGGTGTATGCCTTAGGTTTGAATTCCGAATTTAGTTAATAGAGGAGATTTGCATGACGAAGACCGTCGCTGATGTGATGAAGTTAGTTAAAGAGAAAGAATGTACTTTCGTTGATTTCCGCTTTGTAGATACAAAGGGTAAAGAACAGCACACGACAGTTCCAATCTCTGCCTTTGATGAAGATAAATTTGAGAGCGGTCATGCATTTGACGGCTCTTCTATTGCTGGTTGGAAGGGTATTGAAGCTTCTGATATGTTGCTCAAACCAGATCCAACAGCCGCTTATATCGATCCATTCTATGAAGAGCCAACTTTGGTGTTGACTTGCGATGTGATCGAGCCAGCTGACGGTAAGGGTTATGACCGCGATCCACGCTCTATTGCAAAACGTGCTGAAGCTTATTTGAAGAGCACTGGTTTAGGTGATGCTGCTTACTTCGGCCCGGAGCCAGAGTTCTTTATTTTTGATGGTGTTCGTTGGGGCGCCGATATGCAAGGTTGCTTCGTGAAGATTGATTCTGAAGAAGCTCCATGGTCATCTGGTGCAGAAATCGAAGGTGGTAACACTGGTCACCGTCCAGGTAAAAAAGGCGGTTACTTCCCAGTCGCTCCAGTAGATACATTCCAGGACATGCGCTCTGAAATGTGTTTAATTCTTGAATCACTTGGCATTCCAGTAGAAGTGCATCACCATGAAGTTGCTGGCCAAGGCCAAAACGAATTGGGTACTAAGTTCAGCACACTCACACAACGTGCTGACTGGACTATTTGGCAGAAATACGTTGTTCATAACGTAGCTCACGCTTACGGAAAGACAGCAACCTTTATGCCTAAGCCAGTAGTTGGCGATAACGGTTCTGGTATGCACGTTCACCAGTCTGTTTGGAAGAATGGCGAAAACTTGTTTGCTGGTAACGGCTACGCAGGATTGTCAGAGTTTGCTCTGTTCTACATCGGTGGCATCATCAAGCACGCTAAGGCATTGAATGCGATTACTAACCCAGGCACAAACTCATATAAGCGTTTAGTTCCAGGATTTGAGGCTCCAGTAAAGTTGGCCTACTCAGCACGTAACCGTTCTGCTTCTATCCGTATTCCGCACGTTCCAAGTCCTAAGGGTCGTCGTATTGAGACTCGCTTCCCAGATCCATTGGCTAACCCATACCTCTGCTTCTCTGCTTTGTTGATGGCTGGTTTGGATGGCGTGCAGAACAAGATTCATCCGGGTGAAGCTGCTGACAAGAACTTGTATGACTTGCCACCAGAAGAAGATGCAAAGATCCCAACGGTTTGCGCAAGCTTAGAAGAAGCCCTGGATGCCTTGAAGAAAGACCACGAGTTCTTGACTCGCGGTGGAGTATTTACTGAGTCTATGCTCGATGCCTATATCAATTTGAAGATGGAAGATGTCACACGTTTCCGTATGACAACTCATCCAATCGAATTTGATATGTACTACTCCCTGTAAGCGAAGGAGAGAGATTGAGCGCAGGTCTGTTGCGCAATTCGTTCAAGGGAGCAGCTACGGCTGCTCCTTTTTTTCCGACATTGCTTGATCAGATGCCCAATGCCATCGTGGTATTTGAGGCGGAGACCCAACAATTGGTCTATGTGAACCCAGCTGCAGAGTCGGCGCTGGATCTATCGCGTAAATCACTTGAGGGTCAGTCTGTGCATGACTTATTTGGTGATACGGGCGCCTTGAGTGGCATGATTTCAGAGGTGAAGCTTGGCCATGTTTCCGCTCAACGTCAAGAAATGGTTTTACATTCCTTGCCAGGCAGCATCCATCAAGACTCTATCCAGGCGCACGTAGTCGTCGCTGCATTAGATGACCCAGATCTCATTCTGATGGAGTGGTTTCCAATCGATCAGCAGTTGCGCAGTGAGCGCGATGAGCGTGTTACACAGCAAGTGGAAGCCAATAAGCAATTAATGCGCAACCTAGCCCATGAGATTAAAAATCCTTTGGGTGGCATCCGTGGGGCAGCTCAGCTATTGGAGTTTGAGTTGCCTGAAAAAGGTTTGCGTGAGTACACGCAGGTCATTATTAAAGAGTCCGATCGTTTGCAGGACTTAGTAGATCGTCTCTTGGCACCACATCGTAAGGCTCATTTGATTGAGGCATTTAATGTGCATGAAGCACTTGAGCGGGTTCGTAGTCTGGTATTGGCGGAGTTTCCAAAGGGTCTGAAAATTATCCGCAATTACGACACCAGTCTTCCAGATGTGATGGGTGATCGTGAGCAATTGATTCAGGCGACCCTGAATATTGTGCACAACGCTGCGCAGGCCCTATCTGAAGAGATTAGTCAAGGCATTGCTCAAATCGAACTCAAAACCCGTGTGGCACGTTCGGTCACGATCGCAAAGCAACGTTATAAATTGGCGATGGATTTACACGTGATCGATAACGGACCTGGTATTCCAGAAGAAATCATTGAGCGCATCTTCTTTCCCTTGGTATCAGGAAGAGAAGGGGGTAGTGGCTTAGGCCTCACTCTGGCACAGACCTTTGTGCAACAACATCAGGGCTTTATTGCTTGCGATAGTCGCCCTGGGCGTACCGATTTCCATATTCAAATTCCATACCGTAGGCAGGAGAGAACATCATGAAACCAATTTGGATCGTCGATGATGACCAATCAATACGCTGGGTGCTAGAAAAAGCCTTGGCGCGAGAGAATATCCCGCATAAGAGTTTCTCTAATCCTAACGATGTCCTCAATGCGCTCGAGAAAGAAGCTCCTCAGGTGTTGATCTCAGATATTCGGATGCCTCGCGGGAATGGCTTGGACTTGCTACAGCATGTCAAATCAAGTCATCCCAATCTACCCGTCATTATCATGACTGCCTACTCTGATCTTGACTCTGCAGTTTCCTCATTTCAGGGTGGTGCGTTTGAGTATCTCACCAAACCGTTTGATGTCGAGAAAGCCGTTGAGTTAATTCATCGGGCAATAGAGCAGGGTATTCGCAATGATTCAGGAGCAAAGGAGCTATCCACCTGGAGACAAGATGCTTCTGAAATTATTGGCCAAGCGCCTGCGATGCAAGAAATCTTTCGTGCGATTGGTCGCTTAGCTCAGTCTCATGCAACCGTACTGATCACTGGCGAGTCTGGCACTGGTAAAGAGTTAGTAGCGCATGCATTGCATAAACACAGTCCCAGAGCCAAGGGACCATTTGTATCACTGAGTACTTCAGCCGTCCCTAAAGATCTACTCGAATCAGAATTATTTGGTCATGAGCGTGGTGCCTTCCCAGGCGCACAGACCTTGCGTCGTGGTCGCTTTGAGCAGGCCGATGGTGGCACTTTATTCTTAGGTGAAATTGGCGACTTACCATTTGATTTGCAAACTCGACTCTTGCGTGTTTTAACTGATGGGCACTTCTACCGCATTGGTGGTCAAGATCCCATCAAAGCGAATGTTCGCATTATTGCCTCAACCCACCAAAACCTAGATAGTAGAGTTGCAGCAGGTTTTTTCCGGGAAGATTTATTGCATCGCTTGAATGTCATGCGTTTGCGCATGCCTTCACTGCGTGAGCGTAGTGAAGATATTCCGATGCTGGCAAGACACTTTATGCTCAGTTGCGCTAAGTCATTAGGCGTTGAGCCCAAGAAGCTTTCTGATGAGGTATTAAAAGAGATGACAGCGATGCCATTTCCAGGCAACGTTCGTCAGTTAGAGAACTTATGTCATTGGCTGACAGTTATGACGCCTGCAAATATCATCGGCGTTAGTGATTTACCTTCAGACATCATGGCGCAAGCTGGTGAGCAGCCTGTCATATTGCATGGCGAATCTGCCCCCACAAACCCAGCTGCTGCAAAATCGGCTGCAGGTGATTGGGAAAACGGGCTTGGGCGCTTAGCCACCAAAATGCTACAGGATGGTGATAAAGAGGTTTACGATGCGCTATGCTCGCGGTTTGAGAAAGCAGTGTTGCAAGCCGCGCTGGAAGTAACGCGTGGTCGAAGGGTTGAGGCAGCACAACGCCTTGGCATCGGACGCAATACGATTACACGTAAATTGCAGGAACTGGGGATAGATGACTGATTCAATTCGAATTGCGGCGTGGAATGTCAATTCCTTAAAGGTTCGCCTTCCACACGTACTTCGTTGGTTGCAAGATCAGGAAAAAAAGCATCAGCCGATTGATGCCTTGTGCCTGCAAGAACTCAAGCTCACGGATGATAAGTATCCCCATCAAGAGCTAGAGGCGGCGGGCTATCTTAGCATCGCCGCAGGGCAAAAGACTTATAACGGGGTTGCCATCATTGTGCGTAAAGCTGCTTTAGCAGCAATTGCCTCTGATACAGCCACAACCTTTCTAAAGCCCACCAGAAATATTCCCGGGAATGATGATGAGCAGCAGCGCATCCTTGCCGCTACTATTCCGTTTGCAGGAACAAAACCTATTAGACTGGTCTCAGCTTACTTTCCAAATGGACAATCACCCGATAGTGATAAGTTTGTTTACAAACTAGATTGGTTAAACAAACTACATACTTGGTTAACAGAAGAGCTAGAGCAAAACCAACGCTTAGCACTTCTCGGTGATTACAATATTGCGCCAGAAGATCAGGATGTGCACGACCCTAAAGCGTGGGAAGGGCAGAACCTAGTTTCACCACCAGAAAGAAACGCTTTCCAAGACTTAATCAATCTTGGTTTATCTGATTCCTTCAGAATGTTTGAGCAAGCGCCCAAAACTTATAGTTGGTGGGACTACCGCATGATGGGTTTCAGAAGAAATGCCGGCATGCGCATTGATCACATTCTATTAAGTGAAGCCCTTAAAGAAAAATGCAGCGCCAGCATAGTCGATAAGGAGCCTAGAACCTGGGAGCAGCCTTCTGATCATGCGCCTGTGATAGCTGTTATTCAGAAAAATTAGACAAAAGATTGACTGTTACATCCTCCAAAGCATGAAATCGCTTTTTGTCTTAAGATTACGCATTATTAAGAAATGATCTTTTTAGGGAATCAATATGTTTGCTAAAACAACAGTCAGCGTTCTTGCCCTTGGCATAGTCATCGTGGGCTTACTGCAATTTTTTGACGATGGCAGTTATCTCGTCTTCGTCCTTGGCATGGTAGTTTATTTCTTGGCGACTATTTCTGATTCTATTTGCAAAAGAATAGGCAAATAAACCCTTCCATCTTGGGTGGGCTGCGCTATTTAAGCTAGCCCACCATGTCGCAGTAAAGCATCAATACTCGGCTCTCTTCCACGGAAGGCTTTAAAGGATTCAGCAGCAGGGCGACTACCGCCCACCTCCAGAATTTCTTCTCTATATCGAGTTCCAGTCTTAGCATCCAGCACGCTCCCGGTCAGTTTTGCTGCTTCCTCAAATGCAGAGTAAGCATCTGCAGAGAGAACTTCAGCCCATTTATAGCTGTAGTAACCAGCGGCATAGCCACCAGCAAAGATGTGACTGAAAGAATTAATCCAACGAGAGATTTCAGGCTGTGGAATGATGTTGTATTGATTCGCAATACTTCTTGAAACCTCAAGCACTGCATGACCATTAGCGCCTTTCGCATCAAAACTCGAATGTAAGCGCCAATCGGTTAATGACATCACAATTTGACGCAAAGTTGCTAAACCATTCTGGAAGTTCTTGGCGGCCAGAATTTTGTCAAAGAGCTCGCGCGGTAATGGCTTACCAGTTTGCGCATGAGCTGTCATTTTCTCGAGCACTTCCCATTCCCAGCAGAAGTTTTCCATAAATTGACTTGGCAATTCAACCGCATCCCATTCAACACCATTGATACCTGAAACTCCTAAGGCGCTCACCTGGGTGAGGAGATGATGCAGGCCATGACCACTTTCATGAAAGAGGGTAATCACATCATCATGAGTAATCGTAGGCTGGCGCAATATCCCATCCACTGTTACTGGAGGAGCAAAGTTGCACACGAGATAGGCTACTGGTATCTGGATTTCTCCATTGGCTAGTTCTCTACGACCACGAGCGTCATCCATCCAGGCGCCACCACGTTTACCAGGGCGTGCATAGGGATCTAGATAGAAATAAGCCCGTATTTTTCCAGCCAGGTCTTTCACAGCAAAAGACTGCACATCCGCATGCCAAGTCGGTAAGTCAGCAGCTTCAATCTTGACACCAAAGAGTGTCTGAATCACTTTAAATAAGCCATCTAATACTTTGGGTAATGGGAAATACTGCTTGAGTTCATTTTCGGAGAAGGAGTAGCGCGCTTGCTTTAAACGCTCAGCGGCAAACGGAATATCCCAAGGCTCAAGGCCATCTACAAATCCAAGCTCCGCCTTTGCGAACTCATACAGTTCTTCCCAATCCTTCTGGGCAAATGGTTTTGATTTAAGCGCAAAGTTCGTTAAGAAGAGATCAACTTCGTCAACGGTGTTAGCCATCTTAGGAGCCAAACTGAGTGCTGCGTAATTGGCGAATCCCAGCATGCGCGCTTCTTCATCTCGCAGGCGCAATTGCTCCAACATATTCTGAGTGTTATCCCAATCGAGTTTACTTTTGGTGTATTGAGGTGCTAGCTCTGATGAGCGCGTGACATAGGCCTGATACATCAGACGACGTAGCCCCCGATTTTCAGAATATTGCATGACTGGATAGTAGGAGGGGAAGTGCAAGGTGAATGCCCAGCCTTGGAGATTCTTTTGCTGCGCGGTATCGGCTGCTGCAGCGATGGCATCCTCTGGTAAGCCAGCAAGATCTTCCTTATCACTTACTAGATGAACAAAGCCATCAGTTGCATCTAAGACATGATCTGAAAATGCCTTGCCTAGAACGGCTTGCTTATCTTGAATGGCAGAAAAGCGTGGTTTATCAGCGTCACTGAGTTCGGCACCACCCAAACGAAAATCTCGTAGCGAGTTTTCAATCACCTTCTTTTGTGCACGATTGAGCTTTGCAAAGTCAGAACTATTTTTGAGTGCTTTAAATTTCTGATAGAGCGCTAAGTTTTGCCCAAGGCTAGAAAAGAATGCAGTGACCTCAGGTAGCATCTCTCCATAAGCGGCCCTTAATTCAGGTGTATCGGCAACACTGTTAAGGTGGGAGATCACCCCCCAAGATCTTCCTAGTGCCTCGGTCGCATCTTCTAGAGGCTCAGCCAACGCATCCCAGCTCGACGGTGTTTTTGGATCCGTTGCTGTATCTAAAGCAGCTTGTGCATGCTTCAGTAGAAACTGAATGGCAGGAGTAATGTGCTCGGGCTTTACTTCTGAGTAGGCAGCGATGCCACGACCAAAAGTCAGGAGCGGATTATTTTGTAATTCGGAAGGTAGGGCTAGGGGTGATAGTAGGGATGTAGTCATACCCTCTAGCTTAATGGATCTAGGGCTTGGCTGCTTTTTCTGCCGCTTCTAAAGTATTCATGAGCAGCATGGTAATAGTCATTGGGCCGACACCGCCCGGTACAGGGGTGATCCAGCCAGCGATATATTTAGCGGCGTCAAAGTCCACATCGCCACAGAGCTTACCATCTGGCAGGCGGTTGATGCCAACATCGATCACGACAGAACCAGTTTTCACCATATCGCCAGCAATCATCTTGTGTTTGCCAGTGGCCACCACCAGAATGTCAGCATCTTTAGTATGGTGAGCTAAATCACGGGTCTTGCTATTACAAATAGTCACCGTTGCACCAGCTTGCAATAGGAGCATGGCCATCGGTTTGCCCACAATATTAGAAGCGCCCACAATCACAGCGCGGGCACCCCGAATCGGGTAATCAATACTCTCTAAGAGTTTCATACAGCCATAAGGAGTACAAGGCTTGAACTCTGGCTGGCCAACCATTAAAGCGCCAGCGTTAGCAACGTGAAAACCATCTACATCTTTTTGGGGGGCAATGGCCTCAAGCACACGCTCAGCAGCAATATGCTCAGGTAGCGGTAATTGCACTAGGATGCCATGAATGGATGGGTCTGCATTAAGGGTTGCAATGCGAGCAAGTAATTCTTCTTCACCCAGCTCAGCAGAATAGCGCTCTAATACCGAATGAAAACCCACATCCTCACAGGCCTTCACTTTATTGCGGACATACACTTGGCTAGCAGGATTTTCACCAACCACGATGACTGCTAAGCCAGGACGAACGCCCTTAGCAGTAACAATTGCACCACGCGCTGCAATTTCAGTACGAATTTTTTTAGAGAGGGCAACGCCATCTAGTAATTGGGCAGGCATGAGAAATTAATTCGGCTGTGGATCTGAGAGCGCCAAACGTAGAAGATCGGCTACGGTATTGACGTTGAGCTTTTCCATAATATTAGCGCGGTGGGCTTCAACTGTCTTAATAGAGATACCAAGATCATCGGCAATTTGCTTATTGAGACGACCAGCAACGATACGCTCTAATACTTGACGCTCACGACCAGTCAGCTTGCTCAGTAAACTCTGCGTCACTTTTCGTTGACTTGCTTGTGAGTACTCCACTCTCGCTTTAGCAAACATGCGATCGACCAAACTACAGAGATCATTTTCTTTAAAAGGCTTCTCAATAAAGTCTACTGCGCCACGTTTCATGGTGGAGACTGCCATTGAGACATCACCGTGACCAGTAATAAAGGCTACTGGCATTGGAAAGTTTTCACTAGTTAAACGCTCTTGGAGTTCAAGGCCAGACATCCCCGGCATACGAACATCTAAGATTGCACAAGAGATAGTCGACTTATCAGTGCTTTGCAAAGACTGCAAGAAACGCTCAGCGCTGGCATGACAGCGAACTACATAACCATTGCTTTCTAAAAGCCATGTGAGTGAATCACGTACAGCCTCATCATCGTCAACGACATAAACGACTTCGGCTTGGTTTGGTTTGGCAGCAGCTAAGTTCATAAGGGGTCTCGCAAGGTCAATCTAAAAATAGGATTTATCCATTTTCCATTGAATCGGGGGATTCAAGGGGTAGGAGCATTGTAAAGGTGCAGCCGGCCAGTTTGGTGCGTTCGGAGTCCATTACATTCGATGCCCAAAGTCGCCCATGATGGGATTCAATAATGGAGCGGCAAATATTGAGTCCCATGCCCATTCCATCGGCTTTAGTGCTAAAAAAGGGCTCAAACATGCGTTCTAAGACGGATTCGGCAATGCCACCCCCAGAATCCGTTACCTGAATACGCATCATGGCAGGGAAGGTGCTGGTATCTAAATCGGCGCTAATCATGACCGGTGGCGCTGACCAACGGGAGGAGAGGGGATAGGCCTCACGCACGCTATCAAGGGCATTTTTTAGGAGATTCACCAGTATCTGCAGGATCAGTACAGGATCTACATTAACCTCGGGCAAATCATCTGCCAGTTGAGAGGTGATACTTAAGCGGTGGCGATGCGCTTCAATTTCTACAAGACCTACTGCGTCATCAATGATTGTTTTGATCGATGAGAATTTACGTTGAGGCTCACTGCGCTTCACAAATCCACGAATACGTTGAATGATGGTGCCGGCACGATGTGCTTGTTCAGATGCTTTTTCTAGAGCCGGCAAGATGTCTTTACTTAAAGAGGGATCAAGATTAGCCTCTAAGCGTTTTGCAACACCCATGCAGTAATTAGAGATGGCCGATAGGGGCTGATTTAATTCATGCGCAAGAGAGGACGCCATTTCACCCATCGTAGTCAGACGGCTTGTAAATTGCATACGCGCCTCTTGTTGGCGCGCCAAGTCATCTGCTTCTTTGCGAATCGTAATATCAGTAGCAATCAACAGTTGGGCTAAATGGCCATCTACCCAGGGTATAAAGCGACGACGTACCTCAAACCACTTATTACTGCCGTCATCCAATTGAACTTCTTCTGACTCTGCTTCCTGATATAAGAATGAGCTTGGAATGCCTGGTGTTGAGTCTTGTAGTTCCTCGGCAACATCGCGTAAGGTATCCAGATTGCTGGGATTACCAGCTAATTTAAAATGGCCTTGTGCATTGTCGCCAAAGTTCTCTCGATAGAAGCGATTGGCAAATAGAAGTTTGTCATTCTCAAGATCTACCACGGATACTGCTGCATCAAGCCCCTCAAGTACAGTAACAAAACGCTCTTGGGATACGGCAAGCTCTTCCCGAATCTTTTTTGGTTCCGAGATATCAATTAATGAAGTAATCCAACCCGTTTGAGTCCCTTTCTCATTAATCAAGGGAGCAATAAAGGTACGCGTTTCGATTTGCGATCCATCACGGCGCAAAATGGCACCCTCAATTCCTGTTTTTGATATGGCCTCAGATTCCAGGGCTTCATTCATTTTCTCGACCAGCTCCTCGCGCCTAGAGTCCGGCCAGAAAGGGAATGGTGGGGTTAGGCCAATAAGCTCTTTTGCGGACCAGCCAGTCATCTCGCAAAATGCGCGGTTCACATAAGTAATGCGCTTTTCCATGTCATGCGCCCTAATACCAACCGGCGTGGAATTTTCCATGGCATTACGAAAGTTCGTTTCTGTACGAAGGCTCGCTTCCGCTTCTTGGCGGACTTGCATTTGCTTTAAGACGGACCACAAACTCCAAATTACGAAGGCACATAATCCGAGCACAACGCCAATTAACATTCGGAAGGTGAGATTGGTGGGCGGGGGATAGGTATCAATCCGTAAAACTAAGTTCGGACTGAGAATGCCAATGTCTAAACTCGTCTGATTACTAAATGCGCGTTTTGGGGTGTTTCTATCAGATGAAATCGACAATACTCTTTCGTTGTCGGTGAGAAGGGTAAAGCGGTATTGGGCTTTGAGCTCTGCTGGCACAACATCCAAAACACCCTGAGCGGTATAGAGGGCAGCCAAATATCCAATAATCTCTCCGTCAACAATATTGGGCACTACCTGCCAAAAAACAGTTTTTCTTTCTTTTTCGAGTGGATCATTACTTGGAAGATTTAAGTTAATAAACTGACTAAACGATGCTCTGTTTGTGCTTCTACTGAGTTCGATTGCATTGTTCAATCCCTCATTGGCCGATTGGTCGTTTTGTGTTCTGTTAATCCAATCTGATTTGTTGTTACTTAAGGGGGCCGTCCATAGCCACTGATTTTTTGGATCAATCCAGATGATTTTGACAATTTCATGGTTGTTGTTGACCAAATCAACGGCTTGCTCGTAAGCAATTTTTCTCAGTCTTTCCTTATCCTCACTAGCCGCTAGCTCTCGATTAATGCTGACTAAGACATCAAAATTATTTACAAAGCGCAGTTGTATACGCTGCTTAGCTAAAGAGAGTTCTCTAAATAGAGCCGATTCTTGTTGGTTTTTTTCTTGTAATTGCAGAGTGCCCAAAATGACGCCCATCACTGCCGTAAAAATAACAATGGCAATGAGGGGGGTATATACGAGCCTAAATCCCCGGATTTTTCGGAGCCATTTGAATGGGCTAAGGAGTAATCTAAAAGAGACCGAAATTTTCATGAATGAGGCTTATTTTGCCTGATTGCTCTATTGAAAACGCCATTTCCTCTTTAATTTCAAGATCTTATTTGTAGTGCAATAAAATATCACATTATGAGAAATATTATCATTATGTGGAAAATTGCTTGTTTACCCCCGTATACCTTTTTAGAATATTGCCTATAAAGTGAACAATCAATTGCGAAGCACTCATTGGAGATAAGTTATGGCCGCAGTTCCAGAACAAGTATTAGGCAAACAGAATTCTCAGGACGTTGATCCTGGCGAAACTCAAGAATGGTTACAAGCCCTAGATGGCGTTATTCATAATGAGGGCCCTGAGCGCGCTGCTTATTTAATTGATCAACAAATTTCTCATGCCAGAGTGAATGGCGTTGTACAGCCATTTCATGCAGAGACTCCATATATCAATACGATTCCAGTAGAGAATCAAGCGCGCTTACCGGGCGATCAGAATGTTGAACACCGCATTCGTTCGTATACCCGTTGGAATGCAATGGCGATGGTTCTACGCGCGAACAAGGACACCAACGTTGGTGGACATATTTCTTCATTCCAGTCAGCAGCCACTTTGTATGACGTAGGCTTCAATCATTTTTGGCATGCGCCTTCACCAGAGCATGGCGGCGATCTCATTTTTGTTCAAGGCCACTCGGCCCCAGGTGTCTATGCACGCGCATATATGCTGGGACGGTTGTCTGGCGAGCAGCTAGATAACTTCCGCCAAGAGGTTGGGGGCAAGGGTATCTCCAGCTATCCACATCCATGGTTGATGCCAGACTTCTGGCAGTTCCCAACGGTATCGATGGGCTTAGGCCCGATCATGGCGATTTATCAAGCGCGCTTTATGCGCTACATGCAAGACCGTGGCTTTATTAAGAGTGAAGGTCGTAAAGTTTGGGCCTTCTTAGGTGATGGTGAAACCGATGAGCCAGAATCTTTGGGCGCGATTGGTATGGCTGGCCGTGAAAAACTGGATAACCTCATTTTTGTAGTCAACTGTAACTTGCAGCGTCTTGATGGACCAGTGCGCGGTAATGGCAGCATCATTCAAGAGCTCGAGGGCGAGTTCCGTGGTGCTGGCTGGAATGTCATCAAGGTGGTGTGGGGTGGTCAGTGGGATGCTTTATTTGCCCGTGATAAAAAAGGCATCTTGATGCAGCGCCTTGGGGAAATTGTGGACGGTCAGTATCAAACCATGAAGTCTAAGAATGGCGGCTATGTTCGCGAAACAGTATTTAATACTCCAGAATTAAAAGCCTTAGTGAGCGACTGGAGCGACGATGAGATTTGGCAACTGAATCGTGGTGGCCATGACCCGCATAAGGTGTATGCAGCATTTCATGCAGCGGTCAATCACAAAGATCAACCAACCGTTATCCTGGCTCACACCATTAAGGGTTATGGCATGGGTGGATCTGGTGAGGCGATGAACATTGCTCACCAAGCGAAGAAGATGAACGATGACGATGTACGTCGTTTCCGTGATCGTTTTGAGATCCCCGTAAAAGATGAAGATCTTGATGAGATGCCTTTGGTGAAATTTGCCGATGGTAGCTCTGAGCTAGAGTACATGAAGGCGCGTCGCCAAGAGTTAGGCGGTTATTTACCGCAGCGTCGTATGAAGGCAGAAAGTTTGCCTGTTCCTGCACTAGATGTATTTGCTCCGCTACTTGAGGCCACTGCAGAAGGTCGTGAGATTTCGACAACGATGGCATTTGTGCGTCTACTCAATACCGTTGTGCGCGATAAAGTTTTAGGAAAACGAGTAGTTCCGATTGTTCCCGATGAATCCCGTACCTTTGGCATGGAAGGCATGTTCCGTCAACTCGGTATCTGGAACCAATTAGGTCAGCTCTACACTCCTGAAGACCATGATCAATTGATGTTTTACAAAGAGGACAAGACGGGTCAAATTCTGCAAGAGGGCATCAATGAGGCGGGTGGTATATGCGATTGGATTGCAGCAGCAACGTCTTACTCTACCCATGGCGTACCGATGTTACCTTTCTACATCTTCTACTCGATGTTTGGTTTCCAACGTATTGGGGACCTAGCATGGGCAGCAGGCGACATGCGCAGCCGCGGTTTCTTGCTGGGCGGTACTGCTGGTAGAACAACGCTCAATGGTGAAGGCTTACAACACGAAGATGGCCATAGCCACCTGTGGAGTGGAGCAGTGCCAAACTGCATCAGTTACGACCCTACATTTGCATTTGAATTGGCGGTAGTGATTCAAGATGGTATGCGTCGTATGTTAGAGGTTCAGGAAGACGTGTATTACTACATCACCTTGATGAATGAAAACTACGCTCATCCAGGGATGCCAAAGGGTGCCGAGAAAGACATCATCAAAGGGATGTACAAGCTGAAGTCTGTGGGCGATGACAAAGCGAAGTTACGTGTTCAACTTCTCGGTTCAGGAACTATTTTCCGTGAAGTGATTGAGGCAGCAGAAATCTTACATAAAGACTGGGGTGTTGCCTCCGACTTGTGGGGTTGCCCAAGCTTTACTGAGTTAGGCAGAGATTGGAATACGGTTCACCGCGCCAACCTCTTAAACCCAACGGCAGCACCTTTACTTTCTCATGTAGAGAAGTGCTTAAAAGATACTTCAGGCCCAATCATTGCGGCTACTGACTACATACGTTTATTTGCTGAGCAGATTCGCCCAGCGATTCAGCATATTGGTCGTCGCTATGAAGTATTAGGTACAGATGGCTTTGGTCGTTCTGATACCCGTGAAAAACTGCGTGACTTCTTTGAGGTGGATCGTCGCTGGGTTGTGGTGACTGCCCTGAGATCTTTAGTAGATGCTGGTCAGATGGATCGCCAAAAACTAGCGGAAGCGATACAGAAGTATGGCATTGACACCACTAAACCAAACCCAATGACGGTTTAAAACGAGAAGAATTCATGAGCCAAACAATCGAAATCAAAGTGCCGGATATCGGCGACTACAAAGATATTCCGGTGATCGAGGTCTTGGTTAAGGCTGGTGATCGCGTTGAGAAAGAGCAATCGATCGTTGTGCTTGAGTCTGACAAAGCAACGATGGACGTTCCCTCATCGCACTCTGGTGTCGTAAAAGAAGTCAAAGTAAAGATTGGTGACAATCTTTCCCAAGGATCGGTGGTCATCATATTGGAAGAGACTGGCGCCTCAGCGGCCACTCCTGCTCAAGCTACCCCTACAGCATTAGTCCCGGCAAGTTCACCAGCAAATGCGGGCGGTTCTGCTATCGAAATCAAAGTCCCGGATATCGGCGACTATAAAGATGTACCCGTCATTGAAGTCTTGGTTAAAGCCGGCGATAAGGTTGAGAAAGAGCAATCGATTGTTGTGCTTGAGTCTGATAAAGCAACGATGGACGTTCCATCATCACACGCGGGTGTTGTGAAAGAAGTCAAGGTAAAGATTGGCGACAACCTTTCCGAAGGATCGGTAGTCTTAATTCTTCAAGCTGATTCATCTGGATCTGCAGCTACTCCAGCAGCAGCTCCAGTGGCACCGCCAACACCAGTAAGCAAACCTGCAGCAGTTGAGTCACCAGTTGTTCGTGCTCCAGCGCCTCCTCCAATATCGAACCCAGCCCCAGTGGTGGACGCATCTCTTAGTCATGCAAGTCCATCGGTGCGTAAATTCGCACGTGAACTGGGTGTGAGCGTTCAGCAGGTCAAAGGATCTGGTCCTAAGGGTCGCATTACCCAAGAGGACGTACAAGCATTTATTAAGGCCGCCATGAGTGGTGGCGCTGCTAGCCCCGCTGTAGCATCGAGTGGCGGAAGCTTGGGTGGTTTGAATCTGATTCCTTGGCCAAAAGTCGACTTTACCAAGTTTGGTGAGATTGAACGCCAACCATTAAATCGAATTAAGAAGTTAACTGCGGCAAATTTGGGTCGTAACTGGGTCATGATTCCGGCAGTGACGTATCACGAAGATGCAGATGTGACCGACTTAGAAGCATTTCGTGTCGAGACAAATAAAGACAATGAGAAGAGGGGCGCCAAGATTACGATGCTCGCTTTCTTAATGAAAGCTGCTGTAGCCGCCCTGAAGAAGTATCCAGAATTTAATAGCTCGCTTGATGGCGATGATTTGATATTGAAGAAGTACTTCAATATTGGATTTGCTGCAGATACGCCAACGGGCTTAGTAGTGCCGGTGATCAAAAATGTCGATAAAAAAGGTATCTTTGAAATTGCCAAAGAAACTTCTGAGCTGGCGGCATTGGCACGCGAGGGCAAGCTCAAGCCAGATCAAATGCAGGGCGCAAGTTTCACAATCTCCTCTTTGGGTGGTATTGGTGGAACTTACTTCTCACCCATCGTGAATGCTCCAGAGGTTGCAATCTTGGGCGTCAGCAAAGCTGCTATGAAACCAGTATGGGATGGCAAGCAATTTGTGCCCCGACTGATCTGTCCACTGTCTCTCTCAGCAGATCACCGCGTGATTGATGGTGCACTGGCTACCCGCTTCAATTTATATATTGCACAACTCTTAGCCGACTTCCGTCGCGCTACGCTGTAAGGGGGAATCGATGGCTAAGCAAATGATCCTCGTCCCTGATATTGGTGACTATTCTGATGTGCCAGTAATTGAAGTGCTAGTGAAGGTTGGTGACGTCGTTGAAAAAGAGCAGCCCTTATTAGTGCTCGAGTCTGATAAGGCAACCATGGAGATTCCAGCAGATGCTGCTGGAACGATTACTAGTATTGCAGTCAAACTAGGCGATAAGATTAGTAAGGGTTCTGTGATTGCGGAGATTGAGGCAAGTAGCGCTGCACCTGCAGTGCAATCTACAGCAACACCTCCACCAGCCCCAGCAAAAGCTGCAGCCCCACAAATGCCAGCACCAGTCGCTGGTCAATACAGTGGCAAAGTAGATCACGAGTGCGAAGTATTGGTACTTGGCGCTGGCCCTGGAGGCTATAGCGCTGCATTCCGAAGTGCCGATTTGGGTATGAATACCGTTTTAATTGAGCGTTACTCGACCTTAGGTGGCGTATGCCTTAACGTAGGTTGCATTCCATCTAAAGCATTGCTCCATACCACTTCAGTGATGGACGAAGTCAAAACGATGTCTAAGCATGGCATTACGTTTGGTGATCCAAAGATTGAGATTGATCAATTACGCGGTTACAAAGATTCTGTGATTGCAAAGTTAACGGGTGGTTTAGCGGGTATGGCTAAAGCACGGAAGGTAAAAACTGTTCGTGGCTTAGGCCGTTTCTTGGACGCTCATCACGTTGAAGTAGAAATAACTAGTGGTAGTGGTCAGGATCTCACGGGTCACAAAGAAGTGGTACGTTTTCAGAAGGCGATCATTGCAGCTGGTAGTCAGCCTGTGAAATTGCCATTCTTGCCAGATGATCCACGCATTGTGGATAGCACAGGTGCTTTATTACTCAAGAGTATCCCCAAAAGAATGCTCGTGATTGGTGGTGGCATTATTGGTTTAGAGATGGCTACGGTCTATAGCACACTCGGCTCACGTATTGATATCGCCGAGATGATGGATGGCCTGATGGCTGGCGCTGACAGAGATCTTGAAAAAGTCTGGGAGAAGTTCAATGCCGGACGTTTTGAAAAAATTATGCTCAAGACACGCGCTGCTAAGGCCGAGGTGAAGTCTGATGGTATCCAGGTGAGCTTTGAGGGCGAGAATGCACCTGCAGAACCGCAAATTTATGACTTAGTACTAGTTGCTGTTGGACGCACTCCAAATGGCAAGAAGATTGATGCTGGCAAAGCCGGCGTTCAAGTAGACGAGCGTGGCTTTATTGCGGCTGATAAACAGATGCGCACTAATGTGCCCAATATCTTTGCCATCGGCGACATTATTGGTCAGCCCATGTTGGCACACAAGGCTGTACATGAAGGTCACGTTGCGGCTGAAGTTGCGGCAGGACAGAAGTCTTATTTTGATGCGAAGCAGATTCCATCGGTTGCGTACACTGATCCAGAGGTAGCTTGGGCTGGCCTAACGGAAGAGCAGTGTAAGGCACAGGGTATTGCTTATGAAAAAGGCTTATTTCCATGGGCTGCTAGTGGACGCGCGATTGCTAATGGTCGCGATGAAGGTTTTACAAAACTTCTCTTTGATGCAACGACCCATCGGATTATCGGCGGCGGCATTGTAGGCACGCATGCTGGCGATTTAATTGGTGAAGTTTGCCTTGCAATTGAGATGGGTGCTGATGCTGTTGATATCGGTAAGACGATTCATCCGCATCCAACGCTGGGTGAGTCAGTTGGTCTGGCTGCAGAAGCAGCCCACGGCCATTGCACTGATTTACCACCAGTCAAAAAGAAGTCTTAAGTAAGAGATATTAACTAAGCTCCTGCAAAAAAGCCCTGATCACTCAGGGCTTTTAAATTCTTACTTCAAACTTACATCAATCTCATGTGATGAGGTTGATATTTAATTCTCGGATGCGCTCATCTACGTAATAACCACCGCATTCTGTATAACGGAGGTACTTGCATCCACAATGCTTACACTCATAGACGTCAGACTTGTTGTAGGGATGGAAAGCTGAAGAGATTGGAGCATCCTTGGACCATATATTGGTTCCCTTGGGGTGATACTCTTCCCAGCATTCTGGAGCGTCTTCGACTCTGAGGGTTCCTATGCACTCTAGGGCGTTAGTGATGAAGCCACCGGGGATGCTTTCCCAGCCTGCGCACGATAAAGATTGGCAATCAGCGCACTTGCTCTTTCCGTCAAAGGATTGGGCAAATCCAAGCAACATCTCTCGATCAACGGAATTGGTCATCTAGTGATAATTTGGGCAATCTGACGTGTTATTGCCAGAGTAAGGTATATTTTTACCAAAGAATAGATATTAGCGCATGTATGAAGACAGTGCGCCACAAAAATGGGGACTAAAAAATGAAAAAACAGTTATTGCTGCTTACACTTTCTTGCTGCTTACTATCTTCTGGGAATGTTTTGGCACAAAGTGCTTACCCCTGTGCGGTGGTTAAGTTTGTATCGCCATACCCACCTGGAGGTACGACCGATATTCTAGCTAGAATGCTGGCGCCCGGTTTAGCAAAGCAACTTGGTACAAATGTTGTGGTTGAGAATAAGGGTGGAGCAAGTAGCAATATTGGGACTGAATTTGTTGCTAACTCAGCTTCTGATGGTTGCACTCTATTGCTCGGAAATAATACTGGCATTGTGATTAACCAAAATTTGTATAAGTTGAGAATCAATCCATCCAAAGACTTGGCGGCGGTTGCAGAAGTAGCTTCTGTGCCTTTGGTGCTTTATGTAAATGCATCAGTACCTGCAAATACTGTCGGTGAGCTAGTAGAGCTTATTAAAAATAATCCTGGCAAATATAGTTATGCATCTGGCGGCAGTGGAAGTCCACAACATCTGATGGCAGAAATGCTGAAGCTTGAAAAGCAGCTAGACATGACGCATATACCCTACAGAGGGCAGGGACCAGCCATGGCTGATGTTATTGCTGGCCAAGTGCCCATTGCATTTGAGACAACGACAACTATTTCTGCGCAGATGGCATCAGGCCGTATTCGTGCGCTAGCAACAACGGGCTTAGTCCGACCTAAAAACTTTCCAAATATTCCTACTATGAAAGAGCTTGGGTATTCGAGCTTTGTTGTCGAGAATTGGTACGGCATTTTTGTTGCGGCTAAAACCCCATCTGTTTTGATTGCGCGATTAAATAAAGCATTTAATACCGTCATGAAGGAGTCGGAGGTTGCGGCAAGCCTGAATAAGATGGGCTCGAGTGATGTAGCGGGGACACCCGAGCAATTTACGCAATTTATTAATAAAGAAATTCCATATTGGGAGTCTTTAGTTAAGCGCACAGGCGCAACAGTAGATTAAAAATAAAAGAGGATGGCAATATGAATAATGGTTACGAAATTAATCCAAGAAAAGAGGCCTTTAAGGAAGGCATTGCTGCCCTGACGGGATTGGCAACCTCGGTTGTCAGTGATGTATTGGGCCGTACTATTGGTGCGGTCAATATATTGCCTGTAAATAAGTCACCAGTTTCCGTATGTGGTAACGCTGTCACAGTCAGTGTTAGATCTGGCGATAATTTGATGATTCATAAGGCGCTACAAATTCTCCAGCCAGGCGATGTACTGGTAGTCGATGGTGGAGGTGACATCTCTCGAGCCTTATTTGGCGAAATCATGATGACTGTTGCTAAATCAAGAGGCGCAGTTGGAGTAGTTTTTGATGCAGCAATTCGGGATGTTGAGGCTTTTGAAAAGCATCGCTTTCCATGCTGGGCGCGTGGTGTCAATATGCGCGGCCCCCTTAAGGATGGTCCAGGCAGTATTAATGTGCCTGTTTCCATAGGGGGTATGGTGATTCATCCAGGCGATGTGATTTTGGGCGATTGCGATGGGATCATTGCTTTGTCTCCTGAGTTGGCATTGGAGGGCGCTAGATTAGGTAAAGAAAAAGAGATTACTGAACGCAAAACAATTCAATCCATTATTGATGGTAAGTACGATGATTCTTGGGTAGACGCTACTTTGAAACAGAAAGGCGTGATATGAAACTTAAGAGAGTCTTGACAGTACTTTTAAGCTTTGTTTCCCTCAATGCAATAGCGGCATTTCCAGATAAGTCGATTAAATTTTTAGTTCCCTGGCCTCCAGGTGGAGCGACGGATCAAGTTGCTCGTATCTTGGCAATACCCCTTACCAAAGAGCTTGGCGTTTCTGTTTTTGTTGAAAACAAGGGCGGGGCAGGCGGCAACATAGGTACGCAGGCTTTTGTACAAGAGAAGCCAGATGGATATGCAATCTTAATGGCAACCAGTTCAACTAATGCGGCAGGCCCTCACTTATTTGCAAATCAAGGCTTCGATGCCGCCAAAGATTTCACTCCAGTAGTTTTGGTATGCACTATTCCAAATATTATGGTCGTACCTGAGTCATCGCCTTGGAATAGTATGAAAGACTTGATGGCTGATGCCAAGCAAAACCCTGGAAAGTTTACCTATGGCTCCGCAGGCATTGGCGCATCTCAGCATTTGGCCGGCGCACAATTTAAAACCGTCACTGGTTTAGATATTCGTCATGTTCCCTACAAGGGAAGTGGTCCTGCCGCCTTAGATTTAATGGCTGGACATATCGATATGATGCTCGATACTGGCTCGCTGAACAATATCAAGGCGGGTAAATTAAAAGCCTTAGGCATAGCGGCAGATAAGCGCATCCCTGAGTTGCCTAACGTCCCAACAATGAAAGAAGTTGGGGTGCCAATGGTTGCGAATGCTTGGTATGGCGTGATGTTGCCTGCGGGCGCGCCAAAGGACATTACTGAGAAACTCAATGTTGCCTTCAATAAGGTTCTAAAAGATCCAGAGGTACGCAAAAGTCTTCAAGGCATTGGCGCCCAGATTGATGGCGGCTCAGTAGTCGATTTTACGAAGTTCTCACAATCAGAGATTAAGCGCTATGAAGGCATTGTGAAAATGTCAGGAGCCCCCAGAGAGTAATCTTCATGAAAAAAATCCTATTCAGCTTCTTGCTCGCAGCCAATTTTCTTTTTGCTAGCGTTCTGATGGCTCAAGATTATCCAAATAAACCCATTAAGGTTTTAGTTGGTTATGCTCCTGGCGGAGCGGTTGATTTGGTTGCCAGAACTTTAGGTCAAAGCCTCTCAGCCTCTCTTGGTCAGTCGATAGTATTTGAAAATAAGCCGGGAGCTGGAACAAATATTGCCGTCAAGCAATTGATTGATAGTCCGCCCGATGGTTACACCTTAATGGTGGCTGCAAATGCCTTGGCGGCAAATATGTCTTTATATAAACCGCAACCCTTTGATATTGACAAAGACATTACGCCAATTGCTATGATTGGTCGCGTACCAGTTGTCATCGCAACTTCTGCTGATAGTAAGTATCAGAAGTTATCTGACTTAATCAAAGCTGCAAAGGCGAATCCTGATTTTATTACCTATGGAACCCCTGGTAATGGCGCAACGCCACATATGGCCATGAAATTTTTCGAGCAATCCTCGGGGATTTCTTTAAAACATATTCCCTACAAAGGCGGAGCCCCCGCGATTACAGATCTGATTGGGGGGCAGTTGGATTTGGTTGCGGTAAATATGTTGGAAGTTGCCCCGCATGTCAAAAGTGGCAAGCTCAAGATTGTTGCCGTGATGAGTGCAAAGCGTTCCCCAATATTTCCAGAGGTGCCTACGGTAGCGGAATCCGGCTATCCAGGTTTTGAGGCTTCCGTGTGGTACAGCTTAATTGCACCTGCTAAGACTCCAGCATCTATTGTGAAAACGCTGCATGCTCAAGTTGAGAAAGCTTTGCAGTCTAAAGAGATGACAGAACGATTAGGCTCTGTTGGTGGGGAGGTAAGCCCTGGAACTACCGCTCAAGCAGTATCTTATTTAAATTCAGAGCGTAGGCGTTACGAGAAGCTAGTGCGTGAAGCCAATATTCAACCAGACTAATTTTTGCTGACATCAGCACCACAAAGGAAAGCATAGATGATTATTGATTGTCATGGCCACTACACCACCGCCCCAAAAGCCTTAAAGGCTTGGCGCGATGCTCAGGTCGCTAATTTAAATACACCAGCGTTAGGTCCTAAGGTATCTGATTTAAAAATTAGTGATGATGAAATTCGTGAGTCTATTGAAGAAAATCAACTGGCTAGAATGAAAGAGCGTGGTATAGATGTCACCATTTTTTCACCACAAGCTAGCTTTATGACTCACCATATTGGCGATTTCAATACCTCTGCAACATGGGCAGCTCTATGTAACGAGCTCTGCTACCGGGTGACCCAACTTTTCCCAAAACACTTTGTTGGTGCTGCAATGCTACCCCAGTCACCAGGGGTGGATATCAGCACCTGTTTACCAGAAATGCGTAAATGTATTAATGAATATGGATTTGTAGGCATCAACCTTAATCCTGATCCGTCTGGTGGTTACTGGCGTGATCCTCCATTAAGTGACTCCTATTGGCACCCAATCTACCAAGAAATGATTGCTTTAGATGTACCAGCCATGATTCATGTGAGCACCAGTTGCAATGATTGCTTTCATACTACCGGTGCCCATTATTTAAATGCAGACACCACTGCATTCATGCAATGCTTAACTTCAGATTTGTTTGCGCAGTTTCCAGCTTTGCGTTTCTTAATTCCGCATGGGGGTGGAGCAGTTCCCTATCATTGGGGTCGATTCAGAGGGTTGGCAAAAGATATGGATATCCCAGACATTAATCAGAAATTACTAAACAATATTTATTTCGATACTTGCGTGTATCACCAGCCAGGAATCAATCTGCTCACCGAGGTGATTCCGACTAAGAATATTCTCTTTGCATCAGAAACCTTTGGAGCGGTTAAGGATATTGATCCCGATACTGGATTTTATTTTGATGATACGCGTCGCTATCTTAATGCAGTTGATGGCCTCAGTAATGAAGCAAAATCAATGATATTTGAAGGCAATGCGCGTAAGGTATTTTCCAGAATAAACAATAGAATTCCAAAGTAAGCGAGGGATATGATGACGTCCGAAGAGTTTGATCGTTTGTACAGGGGCCGATTGGAGAAATTGGCAACTTCAAATTTGAGCGATGCTCTTGATAAGTTGGGTATTGCAGCTGCTGTAATCGGTATTGTTCCGCAGTGGGGTAAGACTAAAGTGATTGGTAGAGCCATTACGATCCGCATGATTGCTGCAGGCGCTGCACAAAGCAAGGCTCATCTTGGTGTCGACGCCATCTTTTCTGCTTCCCCGGGCGATGTGATTGTGATTGATAACCGTGGGGATCTGAACAATAACTGTTGGGGTGAAATTCTCTCGATGGGAGCTTTACAAAAAAAGATCTCAGGGGTAGTGGTCGATGGCGCAGTTCGTGATGTCGATACCTGCGAAGAGTTTGGGTTCCCAGTACATGCAAGAGGAACGGTTCCAATCACTGCTCGAGGACGCATCGTTCAAGAGGCTTGGAATATCCCCGTTAGGATTGGAAACATTCCCGTATTGCCTGGTGATGTGATTGTTGCTGACGTGAATGGAATGGTAGCAATTCCTGCTGGCAAGATTAAAGAGGTATTAGATGCAGCAGAGAATATTGCTGCCAAAGAGCTAGCAATGGTTGAAGCATTAAGAGCAGGGCAGTCTATTCTTGATGTGGATAAGCAATTTAACTACGAACAAATGTTGAAAAGTTAGGCGCCGATATGAATTCAATGTATATCCCTAGAGTGATTTCAAAAATCCTTTGCTTGATCTGTTTTGGATTAAGCGCTCAATTGGCATACGCCCAGTACCCATGCCCTGTCATCAAAATCATTTCGCCTTATCCACCTGGTGGTGCGAGTGATGTTCTCGCAAGAATGTTAGTTCCTGGACTATCAAAACAATTAAATGTCAGTGTGATTGTTGAAAACAAGACAGGTGCCAGCGGCAATATTGGTACTGACTTTGTGAGTAGTGCAGCTGGTGATGGTTGTACTTTATTACTTGGCAATAGCACAGGCGTTGTCATTAATCGGAATCTATACAAGCTTCGTAATGATCCCATTACTAGCTTAAGGCCAGTGGCTGAGGTCGCTGCCGTACCCATGGTGCTCTATGTTAATTCATCGGTTCCTGCAAACTCTGTCGCTGAGTTAATCGCTTTGATTAAGAAGGAGCCAGGTAAATACAGTTTTGCTTCCCCTGGAAGTGGAAGTACTCATCATCTTTTAGGCGAGTTGCTCAAGCTTGAGCAAAAGCTGGATATGACTCATATTCCCTATAGAGGGTCTGGGCCTGCAATTGTCGATGTATTGGCTGGTCAAGTACCGATGGCATTTGAGGCTACTAGTGCAATGGTGCCTCACTTAAATAGCGGCAAAGTGAGGGCGCTTGCAACTACTGGAGCGGTGCGAGCAAAAAATTTGCCAGATGTTCCGACTATGAAAGAGCTTGGATATCCTAAGTTCGTTGTAGAAAATTGGTATGGCATTTTTGTTCCAGCCAAAACGCCAACAGCATTGGTCAATCAGTTAAATAAAGAGATTAATAAAACGCTGGCATCGACCGAGGTCGCGGAGAGTTTATCAAAGATGGGCTCTTTGAATGCTGAGCAAACTCCTGAGCAATTTGCGGCGTTTGTCAAAAAGGAGATCCCTTACTGGGAGCTCCTAGTGAAGCAGTCTGGGGCTACTGCAGAATAGATGCCGAACTATTTCTTTTTAGCTGCCTTCATGGCCGTGTGAGTAGTGCTATTCAGATTAGTCTGCGCAAGATTCATTGCATGCTTCACAGCCTTTTGACTGCTTTCATAAACGTTATTGGCAGAAGCAATGGCTTGCTTCATTGCGTCAATGGCAGCATCAGAACCAGCAGGGGTATTCTGTGTCCACTCTTCCACTAAAGCATTGATCTTTTGTTGACCTGCCTGAAATTCTTTTTCAGCTGATTGGGTAAAGTTGTTTTGAGTTTCATGAGCCAAATCATATAAGTGACGACTATAAGCCATGATCTTTTCGGCCATTGGTTGCACAGCTTCTGCTTGGTGGGCAAGGAGCTGTTGAATGTCTTTCACTTCCAAAGCTTTCTTAGCGCTCGTCATGCTGTCGCTCAAGCTTTGCTTTGCAATATACATATTGAGTTCAACTAATTTTTCAATGCTTTGGAGTGCTTGATTAGTTAGGCTACTCAAGGTTTCTAAATTTGCCTTTTGCGCTGCAGCCAACTGTTCTGGTGTTAAGTTCATTTCAATCCCCTTCAAATGGATTTGCGCCTCGTTTGTACTGATAAGCAATATCTCACTCTATACCTCTACTGCTAGCTTGCTATATATTGCATCGCAGCATAAAGAATCATCAAGAGTCCAAATATGGGAGGAAGGTGCCCATATAAAAAGAGCCTAAAATCAATGGTTGAATAAAAAATTCCAATATTTTCAGTAAGTTAACCATGAAGCTCAGCTTAGATACCGTCATTGCACCGATATTCGTGCTGATTTGGAGCACGGGCTTTGTCATTGCTCGTCTAGCCATGCCTTATGTTGAGCCAGCAACCTTCTTATTTTGGCGTTTTGCGGGTGTTCTAGCAGCCATGGCGGTGCTTAGTCTGATCTGGCATATTACCTGGCCAAGTTGGTCGCAAACAAAGCATATTGCTGTTGCTGGCATCTTGCTGCAGTTTGGATATTTGTTCGGAGTGTGGTTTGCTGTCCACCTCGGCATGACAGCAGGCTTGGTAGCCATTATTGTCGGCTTACAACCTATTTTGACTGCTTGGTTCGCTGCATGGGTATCAGAACAAGTCTCACCACGTCAGTGGACTGGCTTAGGCTTTGGTTTTGCAGGCGTTGCTCTAGTGGTGCTGGCAAAAATTAGTTTTGCCCATATTCCATTGGAGGGCTATGTATTGGCATTTATCGCATTACTTTCGATTACTTTTGGCACCCTGTATCAGAAAAAATATTGTCCCGTATTTGACCTCAGTGCAGGTTCTTCGATTCAGTTTGGGGTCTCTGCCATTCTTTGCTTTATTTATATGTATTTCTTTGAGACAGGCGTAATGGTCTGGAATGCGTCGGTCATTGGCGCCTTATTGTGGGCCATTTTTCCGCTATCGATTGGCTCAATTAGCCTGCTATTTATGATGATTCGCAAGGGTGCAGCAACCAAGGTAACTAGCTTTCTTTACCTCACACCTCCGACAACAGCGCTGATGGCCTGGTTCTTATTTGGTGAGCCGTTTACGCTCATGATGGCACTAGGGCTGGGTTTGACGATGACAGGGGTAGTCTTGGTAAATACCCGCCAAGCCAATTCGGTGGCGACCATTGCTGAGTAGAACGCTGTCAAATGTCCAAGATGGGGCTAATAAATCCATCCTGGGCTTTGAAATTAATTATCATTCCGTATGTTAAAAGTTTTGGAAGGTATTTTTAGGATGCATTTGAATCGACTCTCGATCTTGATCTTGACTATGGTCTTTGCATGCGGCGCTTCTCTGAACGCGCCAGCCATTGCCGCCAGCCAAGATAGAGAAAAAAAGCCCAAGACCAATAAAGTAGTCGTTAGAACTACTAAATCAACTAAACAGCAAAAAGCGGTTCGCGTTACCGTCACTCGTTCATCTGAGCCCGCTCCGCCCCATCCTTCATTTGCAACAGCACTGGGTTTGCGGGGCCAGCATGATGAGCTGAGCTTAAAGTCTAGTGTAGCTATGGTTGTTAATCAAGATACCCAAGAAGTGTATTTTGAAAAAAATTCTTCTGTTAGCTTGCCTATAGCCTCTATTACTAAGTTAATGACTGCGATGGTTGTTTTAGATTCCAAGCTACCTTTGGATGAGACCATTGTGATTAATGCGGATGATGTTCGTAGCTATGCTAAATCTCGTCTAGCGGGCGGCACAGTCATGACGCGTGAAGAGGCTTTATTGCTTGCTTTGATGTCCTCTGAGAACCGAGCAGCATATACCTTGGCCAGAAACTATCCTGGGGGTGTTTCAGGTTTTGTAGATGCTATGAATCGTAAAGCGAGAGAGTTGGGAATGGACCATTCTCATTTTGCTGACCCTACGGGTTTGATGAGTGAGAACGTGGCCTCTGCCGAAGATCTAGCCCGTATGCTCAGTGCTGCCTACCAGTACAAAATGATCCGTGAATTCTCCACCTGGCCAGATTTAACAATGGTCATCGCCAATCGACCACAAAAGTTTTTAAATACCAATCGTTTAGTACGCTCTGGGGATATGAATATCGGCTTACAAAAAACGGGTTTTATTAACGCAGCAGGAAAGTGCTTAGTGATGCAGGCCAGAGTGAACAACACACCCTTATTATTGGTGTTCTTAGATTCTGTTGGTACCCAATCTCGTTTTGCAGATGCGGTACGCGTGCGTGACTGGTATGAGCGCATGCCTTCAGGCACGCAACCAGTTCGTCGCTTGATGTAATGGGTTTTAGCTAGACTGCTGAGCCTGGCTCGGTCGTTTTAGGTTTGTAACCTAACCCTTTAGAAATCTGTAGGGCGGTATCCTGTAGGGCTTTGAGCCAGTCAGCTTGCATACGATCTGTCGGTGAGCTGAGTGATAAGCCTGCAACCAACTTTCCAGCATCATCCAAAATAGCAGCGGCGAAACAACTTACACCGAGCTCTAACTCTTCATCATCGCGGGCATTGCCTTCTTTTCGAACTTGATTGAGGGCAGACTCTAATTTTGCTGCGTCAGTAATACTATTACGAGTGTGGCCTGATAAGCCAGTCCGGGTGACATAGGCGCGAACTTGATTGGCATCATCGCTTGATAAAAATAGTTTACCAACGGAGGTGAGGTGTAGTGGAGCCCGCCCACCAATGGCACGAACTACTTGCATGCCAGAGCGTTCGCTATAGGCGCGATCGATATAAACGATTTCATCACCTTGGCGTACTGATAGATTGATGGTCTCACCAGTGAGTTTATGTAACGTACGCATGGGAGCTTGAGCTGCCTCGCGAACAGAGAGTCTTGCCTTCACTAGATTACCGAGTTCTAAGAGTTTTAGGCCAAGTCGATAAGTGCCGCCATCGCCCCGTTCAACCAAACGGCAGGCAACCATATCATTCAGAATGCGGTGGGCAGTAGAAGGGTGAAGGCTGGTTTGCTCCGCTAAATTTTTGAGACTGCTAGATTCTTCTTGCTCGGCTAAGGCATCAAGCAGATTCATCATCCGCTCGACCACCTGAATGGCTGTTTTAGCAACTTCCCCAGTGCTTCTGGCATTTTTGACAGTTTTACTAGTGCTCATAGGCTCTATTGTAGCGATTTCAGTTGAAATTGCATATTGTGAAACGCTATTTTAAAGATATTCAGGCTTCAAAGCCCTGTTTTAAGGGCTATTTCTCAGATTGTTTGAGGGCTTTGGCGCACTCACTGACGAGATCGGGACCCCTGTAGATGAGCCCACTATAAATCTGTACCAGGCTGGCGCCGGCCATGATTTTCTCCTTTGCATCAGCCCCCGACAAAATACCGCCAACGCCGATAATAGGTAACGTATTTCCTAATCTTGCTTTGAGTGTTTTGATTACTTGAGTTGAGGCTGTACGCACTGGGGCACCCGATAATCCACCGGCTTCTTCACAATGCTGAATACCTTGCACGGCATCACGTGCAATCGTTGTATTGGTAGCAATGATAGCATCGATGCCAAACTCCATGGATAAATCTGCAATCAAATTAATATCACCAGACTCTAAGTCAGGTGCAATTTTCAAGAAGAGTGGTTTACGAACGTTGTAGCGATCACTCAAACGTTTCCTAGCTTCATCTAAACGACTCAATAATGAACGCAACATAGCTTCGCCCTGAAGAGCTCGTAGGTTCTGAGTATTTGGGGAAGAGATGTTCACAGTAATATAGGAGGCAATTTCATAAACAGCTTCCATTGCCAGCATGTAATCGCTGGCAGCATCTTCAATTGGCGTGCTAGCATTCTTGCCAATATTCATACCCAAGACACCACCTTGTTGCCAAAAGCGTGAGCGGCGAACTCTAGTAACGCAAGCATCCACACCATCATTATTAAAGCCCATGCGATTGATGATGGCCTGTGCTTCTGAAAGCCTAAACATGCGTGGCTTTGGATTTCCTGGTTGTGGACGGGGTGTGACTGTACCAATTTCTAAAAAACCAAACCCCAGAGCAGCAAGTGCATCAATGTGTTTGCCGTCTTTATCTAGGCCAGCAGCAAGGCCGACTGGGTTTGCAAAGGTGATTCCACAAATCGTACGAGGGTCAGCTACAGGCTTACCCATAAGACGTTCAAGCAAGCCCCAGCGCTGTGCACGATCCAAATTACTGAGAGTGAGATTGTGGGCTTGTTCGGGATCTAAGCAAAAGAGCCAGGGGCGTAAAAGAGAATAACGATCGATCATGGGTAGATATTATGACCCAGTCAAGCTCTGCCAATGATCATCAATTAAACCTTCTATCGGCTGATAGTTGGCTTTATAAGACATTTTTTCACTCTCTCGAATGTAGTAGCCTAGGTAGAGATAAGGAAGCCCCAGTATTTTGGCCTGCTCGATTTGCCATAAGATGCTGTAACTACCGAAGCTAGATGCGTGCACCGAGGTATCGAAGAAGGTGTATACCGAAGAAATCCCCTGATCTAAGATATCAATCATGCTGACCATGCGCAGGCGCCCAGGATGAGAGTCATGCGGACCATCCCTAAACTCCACAATGCGCGAGTTAACACGACTCTGTAATAGGAACTGCATGTATTGCTCTTGATCATCACTATCCATTTCTCCGCCAGCATGCCTCTCATTTTGATAGCGCTGGTATAGCTGATAGTGCTCCTCTTGATAACCTAAGTTCAGAACAGATACCTCTAAGCCAACATGCTTTTTCCAGGCGCGACGTTGACTGCGAGACGGTACAAATTGATTGACTAGAATACGAGTGGCAACGCAGGCTCTGCATTCATCGCAATAAGGGCGATAGGTATAAAGGCCGCTACGACGAAAGCCAGCATTCAATAGCTCACTATAAGTATCCGCATGAATTAAATGGGATGGTGTAGCTACTTGTGAGCGCGCTGTACGATTAGGCAAATAAGAGCAAGGGTAGGGCGCCGTTGCATAAAACTGCAATGCGGTGAGCGGAAGTTCTTTGAGCCGAGTCATAGCCAGTGGGTCAACATTGTTTTGTCAAAAGTCCAAGATAGTTCAATCTTAGTTTGATTCAAAGATATTTGCAGTTGTTCCAGAAATTCACGTCGGGAGATGGGGGCTGCACCCAGGGAATGCAAGTGCGAGGTCTCTTGTTGGCAATCAATCATGACAATTTCATTTTGAAGGGACCAAGCACTTAAGGCGGCTAGGGCAATCTTGGAGGCGCCAGGCTTACGGCTGAACATGGATTCTCCAAAAATCATGGAACCAAACGATACGCAATATAGGCCACCAATGATTTGACCACCTTCAGTCACTGCAATGCTATGGGCATGACCTCCTTCATGAAGTGCGGTGTAGGCATCCATGATTTCATGGGTGATCCAAGTGCCATCTTGATCTTTACGGGCGCTGGTAGCGCAAGCACGAATCACCGCCCCAAAATCATCATCTACTACGATTTGTGAATGAACATCTTGACAGAAAAGACGAATATTTTTTTTCAGAGAATCACTACATTTAAATTCTGTGGGCTTGAGAACCATGCGGGGATCTGGTGACCACCATAAGACGGGTTGATTATCGGAGTACCAAGGAAAGATCCCGAGTTGGTACGCTTGAGATAGCTGTCCTGGATAAATACGCTCACTCACTGCAATCAATCCTGGAACACTGGGATCGGGATCAGATTCAAGCAGTGGGTTTGGAAAGGAGTCCTGTGGTCCTAGCCAAGTAATCTGACTCATACCTTAATCTACGTCAGACACTAAATTCTCTCGGATGGCAGCACATCACGACTGCGTACCTGAAACCCTTTACCTGCCTCTAAAAGGCCGGCAGCGCGGTCAGCAAAGAACCACTCTAGGGTTTGCTTGACCGTTGGGAAAGCCAACTCTGCCCAAGGAATTTCATGCTCATGAAAGAGTGCAACCTCAAGACTCTCTTCGCCAGCGCAAAATTGTGAAGAGGTCATTTTTGCTAGGTAGAACAAATGCACCTGTTCTGCATGAGGAACATTTAACAGGGAATAGAGCGGCCCCATTTCAACCTGAGCGCCAGCCTCTTCAAGCGTTTCTCTAGCGGCGCCATGACTAGTGCTTTCACCAAGCTCCATAAAACCAGCGGGTAGCGTCCAATAGCCATGACGTGGCTCAATAGCGCGACGGCACAGTAAGACTTGTTTTTCGTAGACCGGAATACTACCCACAACATTGCGGGGATTTTGATAATGAATACTCCCACAGGCTTCGCAAACATGACGTTCACGAGAATCATCGGCCGGAATCTTGATGGTCAGCTTAGAGGCGCAGTGAGAGCAATACTTCATGACAACTTTCTAGAAATGGGCCTTGATAAGACCACGCAGGGCATTGCTAAGAATAATCTCATCCGCCATTGAAACATCATTAATAGTCAGGTTAGCTTCGCGGGCATTCAGTTTTGGGTCAGCAAGCAGGGTTGCACGCATCACCCCAGGTAATAGGCCTGCAAAAACCGGCGGAGTTAACCATTCCGAGCTACCCTGAGGTTTAACAAAAATGCTAGTTCTCCCGCCCTCAGTCACAAAGCCCTGTTCATTAGTAAACAGAGCATCAAAGCCACCTAATCCAACAGCGGTTTGCCAGGCTAGATCGTAAAGACTGCGATTACTAACCTTATGGCGCAATAAAGCGTCGCCAGAAAACATGCCGACATCGCCAGAAAGAATATCCTTAGCCCAGAAAATTTTGACTGGTTCATTGAGGGTATCGAGCACTCCCGTGGAAGTCGAAAGATCCCCGTTTGTTGCAAGATCAAGTCTCAGCCTGAAAGTAACACCAGCATCCAGTGATGAACAAGCGTTTTCAACTACTACTTTTGCAGCAGATCTATCAAAGGTAATTCCTAATGCTAAGGCGGAAGATTGCATGCGGTCTAAATGCATTTCTAATTTCTGAGGAATGTTGCCAATGATAGAAATCGTTTCAAATAAGCCAGTAGAGGAGGGGAGATTCATCAAGAAGTTTGATTTAATCCGACATTCTTCCCATTCTTGTTTTGGCTCAGAATCAATGGTGATGCCAGCCCCAATACCTAAGGTAAAGGTAGAGGCGTGCGATTGGATTTCTTCTGTAATCTCCACGGTACGAATGGGAACACTAAAGGTAAAGTCACCGCTAGGATCAATCCAGCCTAAGGCGCCACAGTAATAGCCGCGATCTTCTGGCTCTAAGTCCTGAATAATTTGCATGCTGCGTTTTTTGGGGGCGCCTGTGACAGAACCACAGGGGAAGACGGCATTCAAAACATCCAAGAGAGAAGTATTGGGCTTAGCTTGACCTTGTACAGTTGAAGTCATTTGTAAGACATCGCCGTGCCTAGCCACTTCAAATAAATTGGGCACAGTGACCGTGCCTGGTAAAGAGATGCGGCTAAGATCGTTGCGCAATAGATCCACAATCATGACATTTTCAGCTTGATTCTTAGGGTCATCAGATAAAGCACTGGCTACTGAAGATAAAGCACTCGCAGTGCCTTTCATAGGCATGGCTTTGAGAGTATCCCCTTCACGAGATATAAAGAGCTCGGGAGATTGGGATAGGAGGTGATTACCATCGTGTGAGATGTAAGCCCCAAATCTGCCCGGCTGACGTTCACGCAGGCGGCTATATAAAGCTAGAGCAGAGCCATAAGCTTTACCAGTGATGCGATAGGTGTGATTGATTTGATAGGTATCGCCATCTCGAATGTATTCCTGAATACTAGCGATATCAGAGACAAACTGCTCCTCACTTAATGACTCACGCACATCGAGCACACCAGCAGACCTCTGATCGGGCTCGAGCAGGGCTAGCCGATCAGCAATCAAAGCATCAACTTGCTCTTTAGATAGTTTGTCAAAGCTTTTGAATGACCAAGCTTCAATCAGTGGATGAGTGCTTAAAGTGTTTCCCACTCTTTGTGGCAGACGATGAATTTGTCTGCCTAGCTCATAGGCAAATGCAGCAACAACAAACTCCCCTCTATCAAGAGCTGTCGCAATTTGGGCTAAACAAGTCTGAGTGGCCGATAAATCCAGTGAGTTATCACCAGTAGAAAGAATCCGCCAATAATGGAGCGGGCTTTCATAATGGCGACTAGACGGTTTGGCCGCTGTACTTTGCGCATCATCGAGCAAAATCATTGCGGCTGACCTATCTCTTCTATTTATTTCAGCAGGGTAGCTGATTCAATCGTCACTGTCTTAGAAGGAACGTCGGCCATTCTGCCCATGCGTGGGGCTGGAGCAACCATTGTCGGCACCTTGCGGATGGTATCAATGGTTTGTGTGCCAGAAATCACTTTGCCAAAAACGGTATAGCCATTGCCCATGGCATTGGGGAAGTCCAGTGCGACATTGTCATTGACGTTGATGAAG
>NZ_NGUP01000005.1 GCF_002206625.1 Polynucleobacter campilacus
TTATGGTGGCAAGATCCGCATGCTCACCCTGATTGATGAGTTCACTAGAAAGTGTTTAACGATCCACTGCGCCAGAAGGATTGGATCGATCCAAGTGATTGAGCAACTGGCGAACGCCATGATTGACAACGGTATCCCAGAGTACATCCGCAGTGATAATGGCCCAGAATTTATTGCTAAAGACCTGCGTAGTTGGTTATCTGGCATTGGAGTGAAAACTGCTTACATTGAACCAGGGAGCCCTTGGGAAAATGGCTTTTGTGAAAGCTTTAACGGCACTTTTAGGGACAACCTTTTAGATGGGGAGATCTTTTATAGCCTAAAAGAGGCCCAGATCATCGTGGGGGAGTGGGTTAAACATTACAACCATGTCAGGCCCCATAGCGCTTTAGGTTACAGACCTCCAGCACCCCAAACCCAAGTACCCCAATTAATCCAGAATCAACCCATGTTGCTGCAATGATTTACTATAGAAATACTCTCTTTGGTAGTGGACCTAAATTGACAGCAGTTCACTACCAGGCCGCTTCATGCAAATTCAGCAGGCCATGGGTGTGCCAAAGTCCTATGGTGAAGAGGCTTTAGGCGTATTAGATTCGTTTGTAGCCTCCATGAAATCATCGGGTTTTGTTCTTGACTCGCTGCGCAAACATGGCATCCAGGGTGCTTCAGTTGCCCCATTAAGCTTCTAATTTTTGCTATTTACAGTTTCCCCCCCCAATATATTTTTTAAATAAATCCATTAAATTCAGATAGTTACTGGATTTTTTGTTACCCAGATTGTCTCTAATAGTAATAACTGTAGGTATTTTTACAACTAAATGTTGCAGCACAGCAAATTTGTGTTTAAAATGACGCATCGCAACAAATTTACCAACCCCATTAGGAGAAGTCATGTTTCAAACTCAATTAAACGATCAAATCGCTCAAACTCAAGCTAAAGCAGTTGAAAAAGCGAAACACTTGGCTCAAGTAGCTGTTGAAAGTGCTCAAGAATTAGCTGAAATCAACCAAGCTGCTGCTAAAGATGCATTGGCTGCTGCACAAGATGCAAGCACACAATTGTTAGCAATTAAAGATCCACAGCAATTTACTAAATTGGCCCAGCCAGAAGTTGCTCAAGAAGCCGCTAAGTACGCTACTGCGTATCAAGCTAAGGTAAACAAAGTAATTCGCAACAGCAATAAAGAAGTTGCTCAAGTATTCGATGCTTCTATTGATGATGCACGTGATGACTTGGTTAAGTTCGTTAAAGAGTCTACAAAGACTGCACCAGCTGGATCTGAGGCTTTTGTATCAGCATTCCACACTGCATTTGATGCTTCACTCCAACAGTTTGACCAAATTCGCGCTACAGCAACTGATGCTTTTGCAAACTTTGAGAAGAGTGTTGACGCTGCAATGTCAAACATTCAAGGTCAATATGCTCCTAAGTCAGCAAAGAAATCTGCTGCTAAGTTAGCTGCCTAATTCAGTTTTAAGCTTACGAAAAGCCGCCTTAGGGCGGCTTTTTTCTTGCCTCAATTTCCCTAATTTCTAGTAATTAACCCTCAGATCCTATCGAGGGTTTGTCCTATGTGGATAAACTTCACAGCTTCACAACTTCTGTAGTATAGTATGACTACTGGGAGAAAAAATGAAGAGATTGGTGCCGAAAACACATCAAGCCTTGCAGTGGGTAGATAAAGGCTTAAGTGCTGCGCAAGCAGCCAGGAAAATGGAGATTTCAGAATCCAGTGTGTATGCCGCTCTCAGAAAATCAAAAGCAAAAGATTCGGGCTGTTGCCCAACCTGTGGTCACAAACTAAGAAACTAAGATGAAAAAGACACTATTAGCAGTTGTATCCATTTCTGTTGCTGCATTTGCTTATGCCAATACAGTTTCAGATTCATCGGCCCTGGTAAATCAGCAGTGCAAAATTTCAGCAGAGGCCGTGTCCACACTAAAGGGCTTGCGGTACGGTAATACATCCATCAAAAAAGATGTCTCTAGTCTCATTAATGCTCACTTGAAGACGCCAGAGAATCGTGAGGTGGCGCAGAAGGCTTTGATCATGATGATTGATGACAAATCAACAGATGTTGGCACCTTAGAAGGTAAATACTGCTCTTAATATCCTCGGTTCGGTAGATCTTCAGAGTGTCATTTGCTGCGGAGTGTCCTGAGTGTGGGAACCCAAGGGCATTGTTTAATCAATGTCCATATTGCGGTTCAGATCATTTGCCCGCCTTAAATACGGATACGATCGAGATCAATATCAAACAAGGTAGCCCCTATGTTGAGGAGGCCTTGGAACTATTAACAGAGCAGTTGCGTAAATGTTTGGAGCTAGGAATTAAGGCCATCATTCTGATCCATGGATATGGATCTAGCGGGGAGGGCGGCCGTATCAAATGGGCGATTCATGATGCTCTAGAAAATAACCGATATTCAGATCGCGTAGAAGAGTACTTCTTTGGCGAGGATGTAGCCTACGGTAGTCAGTCTTATCATGCATTGTTAAAACGCCGACCAGGCCTCAAAAGATATTTAAAGCGCTTTAAAGAGGGTAATGCTGGAATGACAGTGTTATTGCTAGGCTCACACCATATAAGTGCTTAGAATGGAGTTCACTCAATGAGGAGATGACTTCCATGACAGCTAAAAAATCTAATATGGCAACAGAATCAGTTTCGCCAGGCGCCGATCAATTAGTTGCCGAATTTAAAACGCTCATGGCAGATGCTGAAGCCTTGATCCAGGCGACAGAGGGACATACCGATGGCGCCATTAAATCCATTCGATCTAAAGCCTTAGAGACTATTGCTGGCGCTAAGGAAAGCCTTTCGGGGATTGAGGGCCAGTTGGCCGATAAGGCGAAAGCAGCGGCTGAGAGTGCGGATGATTTTGTCCATCGCAATCCCTGGGAAGCAGTTGGTGTTGCTGCTGGGCTAGGACTATTAATCGGCCTGTTTATTCGCCGCCACTAAGAATATGTCTCAAGAAAATTTACTATCCTCTCTTAAGAGTCTTGTCTCTACTGGTGCTTCAATTGCGCAAACACGCCTAGAGTTGATTTCGGTTGATGTACAAATTGCTAGAACTCAATTGATTAGTTTGCTGGTCATGATTGTGAGCGCCTTGTTTTTCTTATTCTTCGGCTTGGTCATGCTGGCGCTAATCATCGTCATCTACAGTTGGGAGTCTGATCGTATGATGGCCCTTGGTTTGCTTACCGGCGCCTTTCTATTTATTGGCCTCATTCTGGCTTTATTGATCATGCAATCATTGCGTACGATGCCTAAATTATTTGAGGCATCCATTGCAGAGCTTGCTAAAGATCGTGAGGCACTCACTAAATGAGTGCCACCTTAAGGGAATTGGAGCTTCGTGTGCAAGAGCTGACGGTTCAGGCCAGTCGAGAGCGCAAGGAATTTGCTGAGCACTTTGAGGTTTGGGAGAAACCACTCTCTTGGGCAGATAAAGGCGTTGATACCTTTCATTTCTTAAAAAATAATCCCTTCCTCTGGACTGGTGCATTTGCTGCACTCGCTCATTACAAGCCTAAGCTAGCTGGCAAGGTGCTTGCTGTAGGCTGGGGAGCTGTAAAGCTTTTGAAGAGTGCCAAGAATCTAATATAGGACGATCCTGGAAATATCCTTAGCTTAGCAATACAGATTTATTAGCGATACCATGCTGATCAAGTAGTTGTCTTCCATTTAGAAAGGAAATTTCTAGTAAGGTAATTGCGCCGCACACTTCAAAGCCTGCGCTACGCATTAATTTATTCGCAGCAATCAGCGTTCCGCCAGTGGCCAGAACGTCATCGATCAGCAAAACCTTGGCATTTTTAGGGAGGCTTGATTGTTGAACCTCTAAGGAATCAGAGCCGTATTCCAGACCATAGAATTCTTTATGGGTGGCTAGTGGAAGCTTGTTGGGTTTTCTGGCAAGAGCTAAGCCTTTGTGGGCATGATGGGCTAGGGCAGAGCCAAAAATGAAGCCTCTAGATTCAATGCCTAAAATATGGGTATAGTTAAATTCTTGAGCCAGTATGTCCATTTGCGCAATAGCCTCTTTGAAGGCGGCTGGATTTGCAAGCAATGGGGAGATATCCCTAAAAAGAATTCCGGGTTTCGGAAAATTTGGCACTCCAGGTAGATAATCTAATAAATTCATTAATGGCAGACATGAAAACAGATCTCCTCATTATCACCGCATTGGAATCCGAGCTCAAGCGCAATGCACTCCCAGCAGGGGTGGAGATGGTTTACTCTGGCATTGGTAAGATAAATGCCGCGCTAGCTAGCGTTAAAGCAATTCATCAATTTAGCCCACGCAAAATTATGAATTTCGGTACAGCAGGAAAAGTAAATCCCCAATTAGATGGCTTGCTGGAGATTGGGAAGGTCATTCAACGGGACATGATGGCAGAACCTCTTGCGCCACGGGGAAAAACTCCTTTTTGCGACAGGCCCCAAGAATACTTATCATCAGGAAAATATATCTGCGGATCTGGCGATAGCTTTGTAAGTACTCCCGACCCTTGGCTGCTCAGCCAAGGAGTAGATGTAGTCGATATGGAGTTATTTGCCATAGCCTATGTTGCTAATCACCATCAGATTCCATGGCACTCATATAAATACATTACAGATGATGCCAATGAGAGCTCAGGCAATGACTGGCAGCAAAACGTTCACCATGGACAAGATTTATTTCTTGAAAAATTAAAGCAACTCCTGAACTAAAAAAAAGATATGGCTATTAATCCCTCTAAGCCTTGGCTAAAAAATTACCCTGAAGGTGTTCCTCATGTAATTGGGCCACTAAGTCATTCATCCTTGACCGAATTTTTGGATGAGTGCTTTACTCGGTTCGGAAATCGTAAAGCTATTGAGGCTATGGGGAAGTTTTTCTCATACAAAGAGCTTGATAGTCTCTCCAAGCACTTTGCTTCTTATCTGCAAACTCTGAATTTAGAAAAAGGTGCCCGCGTTGCATTGATGTATCCCAATGTAATTGAGTATGTTGTTGCAATGATTGGCACTCTGCGTGCTGGTTATGTGGTGGTAAATATCAATCCACTCTATACAGCCCGAGAGCTTGAGAACCAATTGGTGGATAGCGGGGCATCAGTTCTAGTCATGATGGAAAACTTTGCTCACAGATACCAAGAAATCAAGCCCACAGCTGGTATTGTGCAAGTGATTGTGAGTAGTCCAGGCGAATTAATGGGCCTTAAGGGGTATGTTATCAATTGGGTGGCTAGGAAAGTTAAAAAGTTAATCCCGGACTGGCAGTTTGCCCACATGAGCTTCAAAGAAGCGCTTCAGAAGGGTAGTCAGCAGAATTTTCACAAACCCAATATTGGTCTAGATGATATTGCGTTCCTGCAATACACCGGTGGTACGACTGGAACCTCTAAAGGGGCGGTATTACTTCACCGTAACATCCTTTCTAATGTGATGCAGATCGAGAGCTGGCTAAATCCAGGACTAAAGCAAAAGCCAGAACAGCAATTGGTATTTCTGTGTGCATTACCGATGACCCATATTTTTGCTTTGACAGCATGTGCATTGCTGGGGATTGCCAAGGGTAGCCTATTAGTTCTTGTACCCAATCCTCGTGACATTACTGGCTTTATCAAAATGCTCATTAAGCATCCGAATATCAATATATTCCCAGGCGTCAACACACTTTTTCATGCGCTGATTCATCGGCCAGAATTTAAGAAAGTAAAACTTCCCAATCTTTTGGTCACGATTGGTGGAGGCATGGCAGTTCATAAGAAGACTGCAGACCATTGGCAGGCGCTTACAGGTTCGCCTATTGCACAGGGATACGGTTTATCAGAGACATCTCCAGTTGTCTGTGTAAATACTCCACTAGAGAAGCATTTCACAGGACATATTGGTATGCCGGTACCAAGTACCCATGTTGTAATTCTCGACGATGATGAAGTTGAGTTACCATTCGGCACTCCTGGAGAGATTTGCATTTCGGGGCCACAAGTCATGCCGGGCTATTGGAATAAGCCAGAAGAAACCAGTCATTGCATGACGGCCGATGGTTTCTTTAAGTCAGGTGATATTGGCTTTATTACCGATGAAGGCTACGTTGAAATTGTTGATCGTAAGAAAGACATGATCGTAGTAGCGGGATTCAAAGTCTTTCCAAATGAAGTGGAAGATCACCTATCCCAAATGGATGGCATTAGAGAATGTGCTGTGATTGGGGTGCCACACCGTAAGCTGGGTGAGATTGTGAAGGCTTATGTGGTGAGAGATAACCACCATTTAACTGAAGCAGATATCTTGCAATATTGCAAATATCATATGACCAGCTATAAACGCCCTCGAAAAGTCGTCTTCATCAATGAGCTCCCAAAATCGAATGTTGGCAAGATATTACGCCGAGAACTCAGAAATATTTAAGAAAACAATACTACTAGACCTTTATTTTCGGGGGGTTTTACCAACCATCTTCGCTGCTCTCAAGAAATCAAAGTCGACACCTTGATCAGCCTGTGTCACAGTATCTAAGAAGAGCTTCTTATATCCGCGCTCAGCAGTAGGCGATGTAATTGGGTTTTCTTTGGCGCGCTTAGCTAACTCTTCATCAGAAATCAATAAGCTAATTTCACGATTTTTGACGCTTAAGCGAATACGATCACCGTTGTGTACATGTGCTAGTGGCCCACCAATAGCTGATTCTGGGGTAACGTGAAGTACGATCGTTCCAAATGCTGTACCGCTCATCCGTCCATCGGAGATGCGTACAATGTCTTTTACTCCAGCACGCGCTAATTTCATAGGGATGGGAATATAGCCTGCTTCAGGCATACCAGGTGCTCCTTTAGGGCCAATATTCTTGAGTACCAAAATATCATCAGCCGTAACATCTAAATCTGGGCTATCAATGCGGCTTGCTAGATCTTCTGCATTCTCAAATACTACGGCGCGGCCTTCATGCTCCATGAGTTTCTCGTTAGCAGCTGATTGCTTAATGATCGCAGCACCCGGAGCAAGATTGCCATGCAGAACAGCAATACTGCCGCGTGGATAGATTGGCTTATCAAATGGGCGCACTACATCTTGTTTGAAGCTTGGTGGTGCTGCATCAATTTCTTCGCCAAGTGTTCTGCCAGTTACTGTCATGGCATTGAGTTTTAACTGGGGCTTTAGTTCTCGTAATAAAGTAGCCATACCACCAGCGTCATGGAAATTTTCCATGTAATGATCGCCAGAGGGTTTTAGATCTACTAGTACTGGGGTTTCATTACCCATTTTGTCTAAGGCATCTAGATCTATCTCAAGACCCATACGACCAGCAATTGCAGCCAAGTGGACAATGCCATTCGTAGAGCCACCAATGGCTAGCAAAACTCGAATTGCATTCTCAAAAGCATCTGCTGTCAGGATTTTGTCTATGGTTAAACCATCTTTAGCCATTTGTACTGCGCATGTACCGGTTTCTTCTGCAACCCTTATACGATCTGCAGTCACAGCAGGGGGTGTGGCACCGCCTGGAACGGTCATGCCTAAGGCTTCAGAGATGCAAGCCATCGTACTAGCGGTACCCATGACGGAACAAGTACCAACGCTGGCTACCAACTGATCATTGACTTCATCCTTTTCAATTTCATCAATCTCACCAGCGCGGAACTTACCCCAGTAACGACGACAGTCAGTGCACGCACCAACACGCTCGCTGCGATGCGAGCCAGTCAGCATTGAGCCGGTGATGAGCTGAATCGCTGGTAGTCCTGCAGAAGCGGCGCCCATCATTTGTGCGGGGACTGTTTTGTCGCAACCGCCAATCATCACTACCGCATCCATGGGCTGTGCACGCAACATTTCTTCCGTATCCATGGACATCAGATTGCGCAGATACATGCTGGTAGGTGCAGCAAAACTTTCATGAATCGAGATCGTTGGAAATTCCATGGGCAGGCCACCAGCAAGCATGACGCCGCGTTTGACTGCTTCAATGAGTTGCGGCATATTTCCGTGACAAGGGTTGTACGCACTACCGGTATTGATGATTCCAATGACAGGGCGATCTAATGCGCTATTGGTATAGCCAGCTCCCTTGATAAATGCTTTGCGTAAAAATAAAGAGAAGCCTTTATCTCCATAGCTTGTTAAGCCTTTACGTAAACCTGTCTCAGAGGCTGTTTTAGGATCTTTTGGCTTGGTGCTCATATTTGTCTCTATAAATAATTTATATAAATGCTAATTAGGGATCATTGTAGTCATGCCTGCACTAAAGTGCCTACAAGCCAGCACCCCAGCGATATTGCCAAGAAATACCAATGGCGTTATAGCTTGTATCGGTGCGGGAGTACACACCGGTGCTGCCAGTCAGACGAATAGAGTTATGTTTATTAATAGGATAGGAGAGCGTACTACCAAAGCGCCAGTTTTCTTGTGAGCCATTGACTGCTGAACCGTTGACATAGGTTTGCCCGCCAAAAAAGTAGGTGGCATCGGCCGATATCCAGGCGGTATTGGGGAAGTAATAAATTACGTGGGTTTCACTTGAATACACTGGGTTTTGGGATAGAGTGTTATTGCCCATATAGTTAGAGTTACTGGTATAGATCGATGCCATGCCAGCCAATTCTAGGCGCCACGAACCAACCGCTTTTGAAGCTCCGACACCAGGTTGAATCACTGTACGATTTCCGCCAACATTGATCATTTGATCGCTGTTGTACTTACCCCAAGGAATGGAAGCAGCCAGACTTGCGCCAATGATGAGATCTTGCTGATAGTTTTTGAACTCACTTACCGAAAGGGCGGGTGCACCATATAAGTTGACAGAGGCCTTAATCATGGGATCTGATAGACCTTCAGCAGATGCATTGATCGCTTGGCCGCTCACAGTGCCTGTACCAGATAATTCTGCGTAAGGTAGCACTAAAGAAAGTCTTCCAGATTGACCAGCAACATTCAGGATATGGGTCAAGCTGATGGCTTCAGTGGTTAATTTATACGAACCACTTTTCACTTGAGCAATACCGCCAGTGACAAAGTTAATGCCAATGGGCGCATTGGAATAGGCGCGGGCCTCTATTTCTTGAGCATGAGGCTTAACAGATAGAAATGCGAGAATGCAAAAACAAAATAGTTTTTTAAAGAATGAGTCCACAGCAAACAACTTCAAATATCTACTGATCTGAAGAATCTTTTTTTCCAAAAAGGATGTTCATCGTTGTATCTTTACCTAAGGCCAATCTCAATCCAACCAAGACGAGATACGGCCAAACGATTAACCAATAGACGATAGTCATCGCCAAGACATGCAGAGGATTTTTTTGACCAAAGCTTGCCATCGCATCAAAAAAGTTTTTACCATGTATGAGTCCATCGATACCTGCTTCGATATAGTTCAGGCTGAGAACAACAAAAATATAGAAAAGTGATTCCAGGAAGAGGGATTTAATAATCCCATTATTTTTGCTTACCTTAATTGGAAATATTGCCTGCGCTATCAACATAAACTTAGCGCAGAGTCCTGCCTTAATAAGGGCAATTCCAAAAATAGAAAAGGAAATAGGATGTTGTGAGTTAGTGACAGCTAAAAAGGTAATAGCGCAGAACCAGGTAGCGAAGTAAGCTGTGAGGGCTAAGGCTTCCTTGGCTTCCGCCTCAATTTTTTTCTTGATGCCTGGCAAATGGTCTTCACTGCTTGCGGGTGTATTCATTGCTTTATTTTCTTTATTGAGTTAGTGCTTATACAACCTCAGATGTTGCGCAGGGAAATCAAAATAACTACCGAGGTTTTGGTGGAGCCATAGGAATGCGCTACAGCTGGTAGTTAATTCGCTTCACAGCTAGCACAAGAAGAAGCAGACTCAACGGGGGCGGGCTCTTGGGTATAACGAGCAATAAATGCATGCTTGCTAAGCAGTGGTAACTTGATCCACACAAAGTGACCAGAGCCAGGCGCTACATCAATTGGTTCGCCACTCATATTCCACATGGCATCTAAAACGATATCTTGATTGCCTTGTGGTTCGATGATCTCTAGTTTGTCGCCAACAGAAAAGCGGTTCTTAACATCGACCTTGACGCGACCAGAGACCGGGTCAACCTCTAAAGTTTCAGCAACATATAAGCTTCTGCCTGAAAGTGAGTAGCCTCTCATATACAGTTGATATTCTTTATCATGGTGACGCTCATAAAATCCATCGGTATAGCCACGATTAGCAAGACCCTCTAAGTTTCCAAGCAATGTCGTGTTAAATGGTCGGCCTGCGACTGCATCATCAATTGCTGAACGATACGCTTGGCATGTACGCGAAACATAGTAGGGGGACTTAGTACGACCTTCAATCTTGAAGGAGTCGACACCCATCTTCGTTAGTCTTTCGATATGCTCAACTGCACGTAAATCTTTAGAGTTCATGATGTAGGTACCATGCTCGTCTTCTTCCATCGGCATTAAGTCATCTGGCCTTTTGGCTTCTTGAAGGAGAACCACATCGCCACTAGAAGTTTGTTGGCCTGGTTTGACCTTGTAATCCCAGCGACAGGCATTGGTACAGGCACCTTGATTGGAATCACGATGAGACATATAGCCCGATAAGAGGCAGCGACCAGAGTATGCAATACACAAAGCACCATGAACAAATACTTCAAGTTCCATTTCAGGGCAGTCTTGACGTACCTCTTCTATCTCATCGAAAGAAAGTTCGCGTGACAAAATCACTCGGCTAATGCCAACTGAGCGCCAGAACTTCGCGGATGCACCATTAACAGTATTGGCTTGTACTGATAAATGGATGGGCATATCAGGCCAAGCCTCTCTAGCCATCATGATCAGACCTGGGTCAGACATGATGAGTGCATCAGGCTTCAAATCAACCACGGGCGACATATCTTTGATATAAGTGCGCGTCTTTGCACCATGCGGCAATAGGTTAGAGACTAAGAAAAACTTTTTGCCTAATTCATGCGCGGTATCAATTCCTTGCTTGAGTACTTCAATCTTGCCAAAGTCATTATTACGAACGCGCAAAGAGTATCGAGGTTGACCAGCATAAATTGCATCCGCTCCAAATTCAAAAGCGGTGCGCAACATGGCAAGGCTGCCAGCAGGGGCTAGAAGTTCTGGGATCTTAGTCATGCCGCTATTTTAAGCCCTCGGCAGATTTTGGGTTTTCGCCGTTTTGGCGCTTAAAAACACGTAAAAAGAGGCTTTTCCTTGCCTGGATAATCTTTTGGAATGCTATAGTGGCCAAACAATATCAATATAAGGGCATGCGCCCAAAGGGAGACAAAGTGAAATACCTAGCACGATCACTAGTAGCGCTTATTTCTTGTTTATTTCTCGGTCAAGCATTTGCTGCTGGAAAAATCCAGATGAACGAGTACATGGTACAAAGTGATACGCCAGGTATTTCCCTCTATGTACGCAACAAACACTTAGCTGGCATGAAGAAATTCACAGCTGAAAAAACATTGCTCTACGTTCATGGCTCAACCTATCCTGCAGAAACTGCCTTTGATTTGTCGCTTGGCGGAACCTCATGGATGGAGTACATGGCAGCAAGGGGCTACGATGTTTGGTTGGTAGATTTGCGTGGCTACGGTAAATCTACCCGGCCTCCTGAAATGGATCAGCCTGCAGACCAAAACCCTCCTATTGTGAGAACAGATACTGCAGTTAAGGATGTCTCTAGCGCAGTTGACTACATCTTGAAAAAGCGTAACATTCAAAAGATGAATTTACTTGGTTGGTCTTGGGGTACAACCATCATGGGTAAATACACTACAGAGAATAATGAGAAGGTCAATAAGTTGGTTCTCTATGCACCACAGTGGTTACGTCAAGGCGGAGCACCCTTGACAGATAAAGGCGGTCCACTGGGTGCCTATCGTGTGGCTTCAATTGCAGATGCTAAAAATCGCTGGCTAACAGGCGTTCCTGAAAGTGCTAAAGCTACGCTCATTCCACCAGGTTGGTTTGAAAAATGGTCTGAAGCTACTTTTGATACGGACCCATGGGGCAGAACGCAAACACCTAAGAAGCTCAGAGCTCCCAATGGCACAGTTCAGGATGCGCGAGAGTTTTGGACTGCCGGAATTCCTGTGTATGAACCTAAAAATATTCGTGTACCAGTTATGCTAGTGCACGCAGAGTGGGATGCAGACTTGCCAAGCTATATGCTTTATGAGTACTTCACAAAACTTGAAAACGCACCGTACAAAATCATGTTGCAGATCAGTGAGGGTACTCATACCATCATTATGGAAAAGAATCGGATGCTGATGTTTACGGGTGTACAGGAATTCTTGGATAGCAATTTCAAGCCAGAGAAGTAAGTCTCTAAAGTGATAGGCGCCATAAATAGGTTGGGCTACCTTGAAATGACTATATGAAACTAAAGTTAAGTCCTAGTACCAGCATTGCAGTCTTGATTGCTATTGGTCTTTCAGCTTGTACTGCGGCTAAATTAGAGGCTCGTCTGGAAGCCAATCCTCAGTGCAAAGAGAGCGTCAATCCAAAGACTGGTGCTTTAATGCCGTGTCCCGGATCAGACCGGTCCTTTTATGTTGCAGCCGGTCTGGAGACGCTAAGGCCAGCCAAGGTAATCGCTACTCCTGCCAATGCAACGGATACTCCGCCCGTCACAAATTCAATGGCAGGGACTTCTGCCGCAGCGAAGCCAGCCGCAGTGAGTTGTAAGCCCCAGTTACATAAAAAGACAGGTGGGGTATTACCCTGTCCTCCTGGCGATTAATTTAGGAGAGGTTTACAGCAGGGGGTTATGATTACCGAAAAGTAGCACGTCATCTTGGATTTATTAAATTGGGTTTAAAAATGAAAAAATTGGGTCTATTGGCAGCATCTATTTCTACTGTCCTTCTATTGACTGCTTGTAGCAATACTCCTAAACTGGCCTCAGAGCCAATGCCTAGATCTGGGTTCTTACCAGACTATTCGGTGCTGGTTCCAATGGTTACCAGCGTTCCTGATGCGCGTATTTGGAGATACAGAATCTCTGGCGTTAATCCTAGCTCTTACACTGCAGTTATTTTGGATCCTATTTATTTAAATCAAAGTGCTACCAAAGATATCAGCGCTGAAGCTATTACTCAAGCAAGGACAACATTGCAGGCATCTATGATTGAAGCAGTGGGTGCGCGTGGCAATATCCAGATTGTCACTAAGCCAGGCCCTGGCGTTGCCCGTGTATCTGTAGGCATTACCGGCGCTGAAAGTTCTAACGATTATTTAAAGCCATGGAACTTTACACCAATTGGACTGGCTGCCAATGCTGCGGCTTTTGCAGGTGGCGTTAATGCTAAAACTCCGGCACTTGTAATTGAAAGCAAAATCACTGATAGCCAAAGCAATAAGCTCTTAGGTGAGGGTCTAGTGACCGTTCAAGGCGAATCCTTTAGAACTGCTAGCGGCTCTGTTGAGTCATTTATAGCAATGGCAAAAAAAGCGGTTCAGGTGGCTATGGAAACTTCTGCAAACCCTACACCAACTGGTAAATAAGAGATTGCTATGTATTTTGCTAAAAATGTTTTGCTAGTATTTGCTTGTGCGTTAACTTCTTTGCCAATGAGTGTGTATGCAGATGATGTATCTCGTAACAAGGAAATTGCTGAGCGTTTTGCAAAATGCGATACAAATCGTGATGGTAAGTTGACTTTAGCTGAAGCAAAAGGATGCATGCCTCGAATCTACGACCACTTCAGTTATATCGATAGTGCTAATAAGGGTTATGTCACAGTCGCCCAAATTCAAGCTATGGCGGCTCGATAGTGACTGTAAGGGCCTCTCGAGGCCCTTTTCCATTTGATAGAATATGCCTGTAATTATTCCCAAGTTTGAGCAAAAACGCATCACCGTCACTTCTGAAGATGGCCCATTAGAAATTGCCTGTCAAGTTGGTGGCAATGGCCCGCCGATTTTATTGCTCCATGGTTTTCCGCAAACTAAAGCGATTTGGGAAATCGTTGCACCTGAATTAGCTAAAAACTTCACCGTTGTCGCTTCTGACCTGCGTGGGTATGGAGAGTCCTCCAAGCCCCATGGCAAAGAAGATCATTCGACTTACTCCAAAAGATCTATGGCATCTGACCAGCATGGGCTCATGAAAGCCTTAGGTCATGAGCAATTTTTCTTACTCGGTCACGATCGAGGCGGCAGAGTCTCTCATCGTCTTGCAATGGATTACCCAGATAGTGTTTTGCGTTTGATGGTCTTAGATATTTCTCCAACTCTCACAATGTATGAGAATACTACGATGGAGTTTGCCAAAGGCTATTGGCACTGGTTTTTCTTAATTCAAGCAGAGCCGATTCCAGAAACCTTAATTGGCGCAGATCCCAAGTTTTGGATTAATAAACACATGGGTCGTCATGCCGGCACAGGTATATTTTCTGCGGAGCGCTGGGCTGAGTATCTTGCGGGCGCAAGCAATCCACAGAGCATGCATGCCATGTGTGAAGACTATCGTGCTGCGGCAACGATTGATTTAGTACATGATCGTGCAGATAGGGTGGCTGGTAAAAAACTCAAAATGCCTTTAAGGGTCTTGTGGGGTGAGCATGGCATCGTCAATAAATGCTTTAAACCGATTGAGGACTGGCAAGTAGTAGCCCAGAACGTATCTGGAAGGGTGGTTCCTTGTGGGCACTATATCCCAGAAGAGCTTCCAAGAGAGCTCATTACTGAAGCTCAATCCTTCTTTAAGTCAGGCTGAGTGTTAAGCTCATTCCTTGTTATATATTTCTAGTTGAAAGTGCCCTCATGAATCAATTCATCAAAAAACTGTTTTTAATCAGTGCCGCACTAATCTCAGTGTCTGCATATGCACAAAAAAATGATGCCATTCTGAATACCGCCCAAGTACAGCAAGCGATTGCTCGAGGTGCCATTGTTTGGGATGTGCGTGATGAAAAAAGTTTCTTAGAAGGGCACATCCCTGGAGCAATCAATATTGGCGAGGTGGGAAGCGTTCTCAGAGACCCCAACAAAGAGGATTACATAGCAACAGAAAAGATACAAAAGATGTTTAATGATGCTGGCCTGAGTATTAATCGAGACATTGTTGTCTATGGTGCACGCGGTAATCCCTATGCATATTTTGGTCTGTACACCATTCAATATTTTGGTGGCAAGCAAGCTCAGATTTATCACGATGGCTTTGATGGGTGGAAATCAGCTGGGCTACCTATTCAGCAGGAGCGTCAAACATCTGCTCCCGTATCGGTAACTCTTGTACCCCAAACTCAGTTGGTGGTATCGAATGAAGAAATGATCAAGCTTGCACAATCTAAATCTGTGCAGATTGTGGATGTACGAACACCAGATGAATATTCCGGTAAGGATGTCCGCGCTATACGGGGTGGTCATATTCCTAACTCAGTCAATATTCCCTTTGAGGATAACTGGCAGGATCCCGCTACGGCAATTAAGCTGAGCAAAAAACAGCTCACAGATAACTCTGGTATGAGCCTAAAAAATGAGGCAGATCTTAAAAAGCTCTACGCTAAATTAGATCCAGACAAGGAAACGGTTGTGTATTGTCAAAGTGGAGTTCGGGCCGCTGAAACTGCAGTTGTTTTGAAAAACCTTGGATTTAAAAAGGTGAAGGTCTACGACTCATCCTGGCTTGGGTGGGGCAATAACCTACAAGCACCTGTCGCTGATGAGTCTTTCCTTAACGTTGGGGCACTAAATGCCAAGATGAGTGCTATGCAAAATAAGATCAATCAGCTCGAAGAAGCGCTTAAAGCAAAAAGTAACTAGAGCTATCTAGCAATCTTTGCTTAATAAGAGTCTATGGTGCTAGCTTAGGTGGTTTTTTTCCAAGGGGTGGGCAAGGCATCACCACCTCAGGATCAACAGTCAAAATCTTTTCATTCTTATCTTTATAGCTCACTCTAGATAAGAGATCCTGGATGAGGTTTAAGTGAGTTTGTTTCTTGTTGTTTGCATTGACAACAGTCCATGGTGCCTTTATGGAGCTAGTCTTGAGCAACATCAGATCCCTTGCAACGCTGTAGGCTTCCCATTTATTTTGGGCCTCCTCATCAATCGGGCTAATTTTCCATTGCTTTAATGGATCCTTTTTTCGGCTCTCTAAGCGTTCTGCTTGCTCTTTTTTGTCAATATCTAAGTAGTACTTCATGATCTGAATGCCTGAATCTGCTAGCAAGCCCTCAAATTCATTCACAGAGCCCATGAACTGTTTGTATTGTGTATCGGTGCAAAAGCCCATCACTTTTTCAACACCAGCCCTGTTGTACCAGCTGCGATTGAAGATAGTTAACTCGCCTGCCGAGGGAAGCTCAGATACATATCGTTGAAAATACCACTCACCTTCCTCGCGAGAGGAGGGTTTTCCTAGGGCTACAACATGAGTTTCGCGCGGGCTCAAATGTTCAATGATGCGCTTGATGGTGCCGTCTTTGCCGGCAGCATCTCTTCCTTCCAAGATTATTAACAGACGCAAGCCACCTAAAATGACCTGACGTTGAAGCTTAACTAATTCAATCTGCAATAGTTGATGTAGCTGATCATCATAATCATCGTGTTTACAAGGCTTGGTAGATTTACTCAAGCTTAAGGTGCCAAATCTGTTGCAGGTGGAGGTGCTTTAGGAACTTTTTTAGCAGCCACTTTTTTCCTGGGAGCTTTTTTTGCAGCTACTTTCTTGGTAGGAGCCTTTTTGGCAACCCCTTTTTTGGTAGCTGGCTTTTTAGCTGTTTCTTTTTTATCAAGCTTCTCTAGTGCATTAGCCAACTTATCAATGAGTTTTTCGCGGTCAGACTCTAATTTGTCTAGTTTTTTCATTAGCTGCTTAACTAATTTTTTTTTGACTCATCATTTTCTCCTTAGGTCAGTTTTTCATACTTGTCGATGATTCATCCTACGATCTATTGAGACCACATGCAAGGGGCACTTAGATTCAACAGAATTTATGCTTGCCTCATCGATTAGTGCAACTTTGGGCGGGATATGTTCAAAAACCTAGCTTCGGTATTTGAAGCCGTTTGGTTAATAGGGCCGGCTAGTTTTCTAAATAAGTCAGCATGCAAGATGTGATGTCACTTAATGCCACTTCATCAATCGAAAGTACTGTTGGCAGGCCCCAAAACCCAAGGGCTCTATCGGGAGTGAAGCTGAAGCAACCGCCGGGATGGGGCGATGAGAGTTAAGAGATGAAAATCCTCTAAATAATTGATTTATTAGGGATTTTTACTAATAATTACTCTGGATGAAAGTTATTGCTGGCCATGAAGCTGATGGTTCGTTCAAAGCCTAAAATGCGGATATAACGCCAAGCGATATCGCGGTATTTATTGTCTAAATAGCCAATCGCGACCTCAGGAGTCCTTTTGGACAGGTCGATTTGTTCAATTGCACGGGCCCAGCGTTTGAGTCTTGTTGACATATTTGTCACCTCCATGACCATACAACGCATCAGAATTGGGTGGAGATGACAAGAATTTCTAAATATTTAATAAATATCTTAAGCGCTTAAAACCCTTAAATCGAGACTACTTTATGGGGGTTGAGGATATTTTGGGGGTCTAGGGCCCTTTTTAGGGCCTTCATCAAATCATGCGCTACAGCACCCTTATGGGCTCTTAGGTCAGCTAATTTGAGCTGCCCAACCCCATGCTCTGCCGATATTGAGCCCTGGCAACGTTCCACTTGGGCATAAACCAGCTCATGGATAGCCTTTTCATGGCTGAGGTTGAACGCCTTGGGGTCCAATCCTAGGGGCGGGGCAATGTTGTAGTGTAGATTTCCATCGCCCAAATGCCCAAAATTAATGATCCTTACCCCTGGATACTTTTGCCTCATCAGTGAGTCAGTGTCCTGAATAAAGCTTTCTAAAGAGGAAAGTGGGATGGTGATGTCATGCTTCAGATTGGCGCCTTCTTCGGCTTGTGCCAAAGTAATGTGCTCGCGCATATGCCAAAACGTATTAGCTTGACTCAGATTGCTAGCGATGACTGCATCGCTAATAAGATTAGCTGAAAAAGCCTCCTCCAAAATAGTTTCGAGCAGTTTACGAACATGCTCCTCACTTTCGTGATCAGAAAGTTCAATCAACACAGTAAAGGGTGGATTTCCTTTTAAGGGATTGGCCATGTGTGGGAAATGTTTTTCATTTAATGCCAATGATTCTTGGGTCATCATTTCAAAACCTGTCAGCAATGAAGTTGCACGTTTCTGAAATAGAGTCAGTAGAGCAATCGTAGATGCAATATTATCCGTGGCAACTAGCGTTGTCCATTGAGAGACTGGGAGTGGGTAAAGCTTCATGACTGCTGCTGTGATGATGCCTAGAGTGCCTTCCGAACCAATGAAAAGATCACGCAAATCATAACCAGTGTTGTCTTTGCGCAAACCTTTGATCCCATTCCAGATCTCACCTTGAGCGGTAACAACCTCAAGGCCTAAGCAAAGATCACGAGTATTGCCATAGCGCAGTACATTCGTACCCCCAGCATTGGTAGCTAAGTTGCCGCCAATCATGCAACTGCCTTCTGCGCCAAGACTGAGTGGAAACAAAAAATCTTGAGCTGCAGCTTTTTCTTGAACAGATTGCAAAATGCATCCCGCTTCTAGCGTTATGGTTTGGTTAGCAGAATCAATCGCACGGATTTGATTCATACGCTTGAGATTGAGAATGACTTGATTGCCGCTATTATCAGGCGTAGCGCCACCACAAAAACCAGTGTGTCCGCCTTGCGGAACGATGGCGACATGATGCGCAGCGCAAAGCTTCACAATATTGGCTACTTCATCAGTTGTTTTGGGTAGAAGGACTGCTAAGGCTTTGCCGGTGTAACGTTTGCGCCAATCTGTGAGGTAGGGCACTTTATCTGCATCATCAGTTAGAACATATTGCTTGCCTAATACTGCTCCAAATTGTTCGATCAAGCCTTGCATCATTACTCAGCCTGTCTCTTTTGCTTGGCCAAGATTTTTGCTTGCTGCTTGATGGGCTTGAGGTAGAGTAGTAAGCAAATAAAACCGCTTGTAGCGAGGATGGTCTCTAACAGCGCCATCCAAAAATTGCTACCAGTTTCCAGAATACGAACTAAACCCTCAGTGATATAGAGGAGGACCAACATTGAAGCCCATTGCATGGTGTAGACCTTGCCTTTCCAGAGGCCTGGAATTGCAAAGAGCAGGGGGATACCTTTTAGTATCAACCAAGAACCACCGGGGCGAAGGGGGGAAATAAACCACTCCCAACACACGCATAGAATAAATAAATCAACAAAGGCTGCTGTTGCCAGGAGCTGGTACGGATTCTTTTCAAGTAATTTCTTGAGCATTCTGCTTACTTTTTCTGCAAAAGTTTGAGGGCAGTTTCTGCTAAGCGCTTACCTTGGGCTTTTGCTAAACGCTGCTCTTCAGGGCTAATCGGAGCCCGACCATCTGCATGCGCCAAGTGAGTAACTCCATAAGGGCTACCGCCTGTATTCGAAGACATCAAATCAGGCTCACTATAGGGTAGGCCGACAATGACCATGCCATGATGCAGGAGAGGAATCATCATGGTGAGCAGAGTGCTTTCTTGCCCACCGTGCATGCTGCCTGTGCTGGTAAATACGCAAGCAGGCTTTCCAATTAAAGCGCCGTTGAGCCACTCGGATGAGCTGCCATCCCAAAAATATTTCATAGGGGCTGCCATATTGCCAAAGCGAGTAGGGGAGCCCAGGGCCAAACCAGCACATTCCTGAAGATCGGTGTATTCAACATAGGGCGCGCCCTCATTTGGGACGGCAGCTTCTGTGGCCTCACAAACGGCGGAGATTGCAGGGACAGTTCTGAGCCGCGCATTGATCCCAGGAACGCTTTCGATGCCTTCAGCGATCAGACGAGCCAGATCCCTGGTGGCACCATAACGGGAGTAGTACAAAACTAAAATTTCAGGTTGGTTCATATTCTCTTATGATAAGGCGATGCGCCTTATTCGTAATCCTCAATTATGGCTTGCTCTGGGCAAACAGCTCTGGGAGCGTAATCGCGGCCTCAATCTGAATCAGATTGTTGCCAGTTTGGCGTTTACGACCACCTTGTCTCTAGTGCCAATGATCACCATTGCCACCATTCTGATTGGTTATCTACCCAGCGTCATCCAGTTTAAAAATACTTTCAGAACATGGCTGCTCGATACCTATATGCCCGGCGGCCTAAATCAACAAGTATTTACCTATCTGGAACAGTTTTCATCTAAAGCAAGTGGATTAACATTCATTGGCTTGATTGGCTTAGTGATCACCACCATCATGACATTGGCGGTGATTGAAGCAGCATTTAATCAGATCTTCAAAGTAAATGAGCGTCGTCCTTTATTGAAAAAGGTCATCATTTATAGTGCGGCAACTTTTTTGGGGCCGGTACTGTTAGGTGTGGGTGTCTATTTAAGTGGCGTTTTATTTAGCGCCTCTGAGGGATGGATTGAAGCGATATCCATTGGCTTTCGCCTGATGGCAGCAATTGCACCCATCTTCCTAGCTATTGCTGTTTTCACTGTCGTTTATAAAGTTTTACCTTACACCAAGATTCTGTGGTCAGATGCCTTTTCAGGGGCTTTCTTTGCGGCTATTAGTTTTGAGTTGATGAAGTTTGGCTATGCTTTTTTTCTGAGTAATACCGCCTTCTATAAGACTGTCTATGGCGCCTTCGCCATCTTCCCTCTCGGGCTGCTCTGGATCTATATGACCTGGTGGATCACCTTGGCTGGAGCGATCTTAGTAGCCAACTTACCTAATATCCGCAGCGGTGTCATTAGGGTTATTCGTTATTAAAAGAGATCCACTTGCCCTTGATTGATCGAGATCTTCGGCATATATTGAAACTATCGTTGTCGTGTTTGTATTGTTTCTGGAGATGAGATGAAAGTTCGCGATATATTACGCGTCAAGGGCAGCACCTTATTTACCGTCGCCCCCGAGACTGCGCTGCAAACTGCAGTATTGGTCATGAGCGAACATGACATAGGATCTTTGGTTGTTATGCAGTACGACAAACTAGTCGGTATTCTCACTTTCCGTGAGGTGATTGCAGCTTTAGCAATACATCATGGCAAGCTTGATGGTCTGCAAGTGAGTGCTGTGATGAATCACAAACCGCTGACTTGCAACATGGAAACGGAAATCAATGAAGTCCGCCGCATGATGTTGGTGGATCACGCACGCTATCTACCTGTAGTAGATCAAAAAATGTTGATGGGTGTAATCTCTTTTTATGACGTTGCCAAGTCTGTAGTTGAAGCGCAAGACTTCGAAAACACCATGCTAAAAGCCTATATTCGGGATTGGCCAGAAGATACCGAAAAGGCTGCAAACTAGCCCTTAGCCGCTTGTTTTAGGCTGATATTCCTGACAAATGACATAATGTTGTTATGTCAGGAAATACTTTAGGCCTCCTCTTTACTGTTACCACTTTTGGTGAATCTCACGGTCCCGCTATCGGGGCGGTGGTTGACGGCTGCCCGCCAGGTATGGCTTTATCGGAGGCGGACCTTCAGTTAGATCTAGATCGTCGCAAACCAGGCACCTCGCGCCACGTGACCCAGCGTAAAGAAGAAGATCGGGTTGAGATTCTCTCTGGTGTCTTCGAGGGCAAGACTACAGGTGCACCCATTGGCCTCTTAATACGCAATACCGATCAGCGCAGTCAAGACTATGGCGATATCTTGCAAACATTCAGGCCGGGTCATGCTGACTATGCTTATCACCATAAATATGGTTTTCGCGATCCCCGTGGTGGCGGTAGATCTTCTGCGCGCTTAACTGCACCAGTTGTTGCAGCGGCAGCCATTGCAAAAAAATGGTTGCATCAACAATATGGCACGCAGTTCTATGGCTATATGAGCCAACTGGGCTCCTTGGAAATTCCATTCAAGGATCTTTCTCAGGTTGAGAAGAATCCATTCTTTGCTGCTAACGCTGACATCATTCCGCAACTTGAGGCTTATATGGATGAGTTGCGCAAGGCCGGGGACTCTTGTGGCGCACGCATTGAGGTGCGTGCACGTAATATGCCTATTGGCTTAGGTGAACCCCTCTTTAATAAGTTGGACGCAGATATTGCACACGCCATGATGGGAATCAATGCTGTTAAAGGTGTTGAGATCGGCGCTGGCTTTAAATCAGTTGCTCAGCGTGGTAGTGAGCATGGCGATGAAATGCATCCCGATGGCTTTGCAAGTAATCATTCTGGAGGTACCTTGGGCGGAATCAGTAGCGGCCAAGACCTGCGAGTTTCTATTGCGATTAAGCCGACTTCTAGCATCATGAGTCCAAAGCAATCGATTGACTTAGATGGCAAGCCGATTACAGTTCAAACCAAGGGTCGTCATGATCCTTGTGTTGGTATTCGTGCTACACCCATCGCTGAAGCAATGTTGGCTTTAGTGGTCATGGATCACGCATTACGTCATCGCGCTCAGTGCGCTGATGTCCAAGTGGCAGTTAAGCCTATCCCTGCAGCTCGCCCGGGATCAACACCAGATTGATGGCTATTGTTTAGATGACACCATCTCTTCGTTGGGCCTTCGGGTCCTTTTTCTTTTTATATTTTGCTTATGTTGGCCTGGTCTCACCTTACGCTAGCTTATTCTTTTTAGAGCGCGGATTTAGCGTAATAGAGATTGCAGTATTGATGTCAATGCTCCAAATTACCCGCATTATTGGGCCATTTTCTTGGGGCTGGCTCTCTGACTTTTTATCGAACCGCGTTGGGATTATTCGCTTTTGTGCTTGCTTGGCGGCGCTAGTCTTTTTATCTATTTACTTTTTACAAAGCTACATCAGCTTTTTTATCTGGATGTTTGTTCTGCATACCATCCTAAGCAGTCTGATGCCTCTTGGAGAATCTGCAACCGTACACGCTTTATTTAAAGATAATTCTTTTGATAAACGTTATGGGCGACTGCGCCTGTGGGGGTCCCTAGGCTTCATATTCATGGTGCTGACTGCTGGTGAGCTCTTTCAACGAAACTCGATAGAGCTCTATCCTGCGGTGGGTGCGATTGTATTGGTATCACTAGCCTTGGTCACATTTTTGCTGCATGAGCCAAAGATGGAGCGCCGCAAAATGGTCAAGGGTGAATTGCTAGTGCTGCTCTTGAACCCAGATGTTCGCTGGTTTTTAATCTCTGGTTTCTTTATGGTGTTTGCTCATGCAGCCCTATATGTTTTTTATTCCCTCTATCTTGCCAATCTTGGTTACGATAAATTTCAAATTGGATTGTTCTGGGCCTTAGGCGTATTTGCAGAAGTGATTTTCTTCTACTTCCAAAGTAGAGTGCTGAGTCGTTTAGACGCTGAGGTTATTCTTCAGGCAGCTTTTGGGATTGGGGTGGTGCGTTTTATTTTGATTGCATTCTTGCCAACAACAGCTATTCTGATCTTTGCTCAAGTCTTACATGCAGGTACTTTTGCGGCCCACCATAGTGCCGCCACAAAATTACTCCAACGCTGGTTTACTGGGCCCTTGCAGGCTAGAGGCCAAGCCTTAATGGCAACCGTCTCTTATGGGCTGGGCGGTACTTTGGGCGGATTGTGTGCAGGCTGGATCTGGGAGCTATCTCAACCACGCGATGTATTTGTGATGGCTGCATTTGCCTGTGGATTGGCTGGCATGGCAATTCAAAAACTGAGACCACGCCATTATCCAGGCAGATAAGGAAAACTCTTCTTACTGAATCTTTGCCTTAGCGCGAAGTTTTTGCATCATTTCTGAGAACTTTACTTTTTGCCAATTCTGATCAGACATGATCATTTGTTTTAGCTGGTCTTTCATCTCATCAAAGCTAGGAGCCTTGGCTTCACGAGAATCTAGGGTCTTGATAATGTGATATCCAAATTGAGATTTCACTGGCTTATCAGTAATCTGACCGTTCTTAAGTTGCACCATGGCTTTTGAAAACTCAGGAACCAGGGCTTTATCAGATACCCAGCCGAGGTCGCCACCATTTTTAGCGGAGCCGGGATCTTTAGATTTAGCTTTGGCCATATCTTCAAAATTAGCGCCAGCCTTCAGCTGGACAATGATCGCTTTGGCATCTGCTTCTTTGTCCACCAATATATGCTCTACGTGATATTCCTTACCGGCATACTCACCTTTGATGTTTTCATAGGCGGCCTTCAGGTCTGCATCCGTGACGCCTTCGCGCTCTACATAGTCCTCAAAAACAGCCCCCACTAAAACTCCCACACGCGCTTGTTCTAATTGCTCACGTACCGCTTCTTTTTGGATAACCCCACGCTTATCAGCGTCCTGCAAAATCAATTCACGGGTGATTAGCATTTCTCGGGCTTGATCTCGTACTTGAGGATCATCTGGCTTACCCATTTTTTCCACTAACTTATCTAACTGAGCCTTAGGAATAGCTTTGCCGTTGACGATGACAGCATTCTGAGCAACTGCATTTGCTGACAAGAAGAGGGCAAAAAGACTGATAGTAAAAGAGGATTGAAGTTTCAACATAGTGGGAGATTATTTAATAAATGGTCTGAATGATCCGGTTTCAATGGCTGTCAGTGTAAATCAAACTGATGAGCCGGATTCACCTGGTGCTATGGCATTAATTGTTAGGGCATGGATCTCTGTTGGGATATGTCGATTTAAGGCAGCGTAGACTGCGCGATGTCTAGCGACTAAGCCCAGACCCTTGAATTCTGGGGCAACGATAGTCAGCTTAAAGTGGCCACCACCAGTAGCTGCGCCCGCATGCCCAGCATGCAGATGACTTTCATCTTCAATCTGAAGATGCTCAATCGCAAATGTTTTATGTAGGTCCTGCTCAAATAATGCAATACGTGCTTGATTAATACTCATTCAGAGGGATGCTCCATATGACGTGAAAGCCAAATACCTTGGGCGATGACAAAGGCGACTAGTAAGCCTGTGCTACCAAAGAGCTTGAAGTTAACCCAAGTTTCTTCAGAGAACTCAAAAGCGATATACAGATTGAGGATACCCATCAGGAAGAAGAATGCAGCCCAAGCCATATTGAGTCGATGCCAAACTGAGTGCGAGTTTTCTGGTTTGAGAGTAACTTGCTTGCCCATGAGAACTTGAATCCAATTTTTACTGAAGAATTGGGCGCTTATAAATAAAGCCCCTGAAAATAGCCAGTAAAGGGCAGTCGGTTTTAGTTGGATAAAAGTCTTGTCATGCAAAAAGATGGTTAGGCTGCCAAATACTAGAATCATGACCAAACTAACCCATTGCATGGCATCGATCTTGCGGTGGCGATAGTAAACCCACAGAATTTGTCCAATAGTTGCAACCATGGCAACAATCGTTGCGGTGTAGATATCACCAAATTTAAAGGCGATAAAGAACAGGATGATGGGGAATAGATCGAATAAAAATTTCATAAGAGGCATTATCCAGCTATTTAATATTTCAGCCCTATTTATCAGATTCGTTTGTGGGCTTTGCATTAGAGCTAGGCTCAAAGCTCAAAGATGCAGAATTAATGCAATAGCGTAAGCCAGTTGGATTTGGGCCATCGTCAAAGACATGGCCTAAATGGGCATCACAGTTGGCGCAGCGTACTTCAGTACGAATCATTCCATGGCTAACATCCTTAATTTCTTTGATGGCTGATTCTTCCTCTGGTTGGTTGTAGCTAGGCCATCCGCAGCCAGCATCAAATTTAGTGTCTGAAAGGAAGAGCGGGGTATGACAGCAAACGCAGCTATATCTACCTTTGTCCCAATGGTCCCAATATTTTCCAGTAAATGGCCTTTCAGTAGCAGCCTCTCTAGTGACGCGATACTCAATATCGGTAAGTATTTTTTTTGTATTCTGGATTTGTTTTTTTCATAAGAACTCTCTTGATTTCAATCGGTAGTGAGGTATTAGGAAGAGCAGCTAACTTCAATGAACTCTAGATCTGGAGGAGGGGGGTTTGCGTACTCTTGGTATTGCTCTTGTTCATCAAACGGGCTCTCTAAAATGCTTAAGAGTTTAGCCACTTCAGAAAAGTCTTGCTGTTGAGCCTTTTCAATAGCAGCTTGGGCTAAATGATTGCGCAATATATATTTTGGGTTGACTGCATTCATTCTTTGTTTGCGTTCAGCATCAACACTAGATTCTGCCTGTAAGCGCGCGATGTAATCACTAAACCATTGATCAATCGCATCCCGATCAATAAAATCATTGCGTGCTTCGATTTGGCTGATAGGGGCATTAGAATTAATATCCGCAAGCCCTCTAAAGAACTTTGTAAAGTCGACTCTTGTCTCATGCATCATCTGAAGTAGTCTTTCAATGAGTTCGATATCTTCTTCTTGCTCATTAACGAAGCCCAGCTTGCCCCTAAATAGAGTCTGCCAATCTTTTTCAAAGATGATTGGAAATTCACTGAGCGCATCAGTGAGTAGCTTTTGGGCTTCTTCTTTAGAGTGATCTAATTCTAGTAAAGGTAAAAAGGCGCTCGCTAAGCAAGCCATATTCCAATGCATGATCTGCGGCTGGCGATGATAAGAATAGCGGCCACCATGATCGCTATGATTGCAGATGTGGTCCATTTGAAATTGATCCAGAAAGCCAAAAGGACCATAGTCAATCGTCAGTCCTAATACGCTGATATTGTCGCTGTTGAGAACTCCATGACAAAAGCCAACGGCTTGCCACTGAGCAACTAGCTTTGCATTTCGCTCAGATATCTTTTGAAATAGCGCTAAGTAGTGATCTTTATTATTAAGGCATTCTGAATAATGCTCATTTATTAGTAAATCTGCGAGCTCTTTCAGTCGAGCGATATTTTGGGTTGAAGCAAAGTGTTCAAAATGACCAACGCGAATAAAACTCGGTGCTAAGCGGGCGCACACGGCAGCAGTTTCTAGGGCCTCTCGCAAGACTGGCATCTTAGATCCGACCACCGATAACGCCCTGCTGGTGGGGATACCTAAAGAAAACATAGCTTCGCTGCATAAAAACTCGCGGATAGAAGAGCGCAAGACAGCTCTGCCATCACCCATGCGCGAATAACGCGTCTTACCAGCACCCTTTAGTTGTAGTTCTTGGCCAGCGATATTGCCCAAGAGGATTGCTCTACCATCGCCTAGCTGTCCAGCCCAGACGCCAAATTGATGTCCGCTGTAAGCAGTGGCAATTGGATTGGGAAATTTCTGAGACTGAGTCTCCAGACTATTTCCTGCTAAAAGGTTCAGCCAAGACCCATCCTCTGGATAGCCATCACTCTTTAACTTGAGTTTGAGTAATTTAGCTGCCGATGATGAAAAAGCCACCCAATAGGGCTCTGGAATCGGGCTTGGTTGTAGTTCTTGGACAGCGTCATCGCCGCTTAAAGTAAAGGCCATAAGAACTATTCTAGGGGGATTTCCCAAATAGCGTTTGAGCTACTAAAATCCGGGTATGAATAAACAAGTCCAGATCAATGCCCAAACTCAGCTTGCCAACTTAGGTGAAGAATTAAATGTTCCCTTTTTAAAGCTTCTGGGTGTTCGCTGTCTGAGCGCAGAAATGGGCAAAGGGGAGATCTTGCTAGCTCTTAAGCCAGAGCATACCAATACTTGGGCCGTAGCCCATGGCGGCGTTCTTCTCACTCTAATGGATGTGGCTATGGCTGTAGCTGCCAGATCAGGTGATCCTGGTGACCGCAGTGTGGTCACAATTGAATTGAAAAATAACTTTATGCAGGCTGCCAATGGCGTATTACGTGTAAAAGCCGATACGGTTCGTAGTACAGCCACTATGGCCTTTTGTGAAGCTAAGCTTTACAACGATCAGGGTGAAGTGTGCTGTATGGCGACAGGAACGTTTAAATACTTAAAGCGCTTAGCAACTCGCAATGCTGATGGCAGTCGTGTTGTGAATGATGACCTACGTGGCGAAACAAACGACTAAGAATTAAACCGAAAGATTAGAGCCGGGTGCAGCACTAAGAGCGCCGGTAATCACGTCATGGCCAACTGTGCCAGTAGCATCGAAGCGACGTTCTACCATTTCAAATTGACCGTCTTTACGTACTCTGAGCACTGTGCTGGAACGCGTTCCATAGGTATCAGTTTTAATGAAGGCGGGTGAGAGTGCCTTTTCCCATTCGCGAGTCACGCCGGTATTAGGCAGTTCATGATCACTTGCGTGATGGGTATCAGCTAGTAACTTTAAATATTGGTCTACATTTTTTAGTTGACCACTATCCATAGCAAGTGTCTGTGCAAAGGCAGCTACACGATGGTTTACCTTAGGCCATGGCGTATCGAGCATGGCATTAGAAAGCCCGTAAACACCAGCATCTAAGGGTTGCTGAGGGAAAACTTTACGTGGACGAATACTCTGGCCCATCATCATACGGTTACTAACCCAATGCATCTGGGCATTCTCAGGATTACTTAGGTCAGCCATTAAAAGATTAAAGCCGTTGTAATTCTGGAAACGCTTTACATTTTCTTGGATGAAGTCAGTAGGTTGCTCCTTTCCTGAAAGATACATTAAGGAGAGTTCTCCACGCGTTCTTGAGTCAGGATTTTTTTCGCTAGGCGCCCTAACATTCGTCAGTGCGGCAAACTTACCGGTCTTGGTAAAGCCTAGCCAGGTACCTGGGCTTCCCAAAACATCAGCACGATCTCTACCAGCTAAAATATGGGGGTGCTCTGGCCACCAAGAAATACCTTCAGTGTCACGCTCATAAAACTCATCGCGATTAGCTGCAACTACCAAGGGGTAGTCAGGATGTGATTTCCAGGCAAAAAGGATCAGGCACATATCAGCAGAAAATCCTAAATTTCAATGAATGGATAAGGCAATGGATCTATTTTTAACACAGGTCCTTGCACGCTTCCTAGATGGATTTCTCCACCTTCTAGCGCATCCAATTTGCATTCCACCTGGAGGTCGATTCTATTGGGCTCTGTGGGGGATGGAGATGACAGGACCACCATACCAGCTGGTTGGGCGGGGTCGTTCTCATGAAAAAGCTCGGTACCTGGGGCTATCGAGACGCTACCTAGGGAGTCTATTGAAGTGTGCGCTAGTTGCAGCCGCCTCTTGATAACGCCCCGGTATTGGCTACGCGCGACGATTTCTTGTCCTGGATAGCAACCCTTTTTAAAGTCCACTCCGGCAACGGATTCAAAGTTAATCATTTGCGGAACAAATTGCTCTTGCGTTGCTAGAACAATTCTCGGAATTGCACTCATTACCTCAAGATGATCCCACTGTATGGAATCATCACTCAAGTTGCTCTCTGAGCCATCATTATTCCGTGCAATCAATACTCGTGAATACGTGTAATTATTTGCTAAGACATTTGGTAGGCGTAAGCCAATTTGACCAACTTCTATTTTGAGATCTGCAATATCTGATTCAATGCAGCAATATCCAGAAATACTCCATGCAGATGATGCATCGATCACTTTTACTTTGGAGCGCAGCACAAACATCGATAAGCGTTTGGCTATAGATGCTGCGATATCTTTGGAGAGGAATAGTGCAAAACGATCTGGCGCATTGACATCTTCAGGAAATTGCCCAATCCAGGCGCTGGCTAGTAATCTTCCTTTTGGATTGCAATATCCGACCAGTCTGACTGAGTTATGGGTTTGGGCAGTTTGCGGGGCGAAGGTCCGATTCAAGCCCAATACAGAATTACTCAGCTGATTTTGTAAAAAACTAGCGGCATCTGCACCCTCCACAAAAATGAGGCCCCATTGGGGGAGATTGGCTTGTATTGGTGTATTTTGGGGGTGATTGATCATGACCCTTTTATCATAGCCTGATGAGTAGAAAAATTCAGGGAAGTCGTCGTTTTAATAAGAACAACACTTTGGGCCAACGTCTTAGAGCTTGGCTATATGGGCTTCTTGCGGTGATTGGTATCTTCTATAGCGGCATCTTTTTATGGCCAGTAGTTCCATCCAATCCCAATGTGGCTGATTTGCTAGTTTATAAGGTCAAAGTTAAGCCCCAGTCAGGACTTGCTAGCATTTCCGGGCAATTAGAGGAGCAGGGCGTTTCTACGAATTCAATCGTATTTCAGGTGAGCGCAAGAGCTTTGTTGGTTGGATCAAAGCTAAAACCAGGAACTTATCTTTTACCAACGAGTGCAAGTTTAGGAACCATTCTTCTTCAAATTGCCCGAGGCGATAGGGTGAAGGAGAGTATTGCCATCGTTCCCGGCATGACCATCTGGCAATTAAGGCAATTGGTGGATGCGCATCCATCATTGCTTCATCAGACTAAGGGCATGAGTCCAAAAGAAATACTGCAAAAACTCAACCTTAGTTATCCGGGGCTTGAAGGTATTTTTATGCCAGATACCTATATCTTTGATCCGGACGAGTCTGATATTGAAATCTATCGCAGGGCGTCACAGGCAATGCAAAAACAGCTTTCTTACGCATGGTCACAAAAAGAGGCAAATTCCCCCTTGAAAACACCTTATGAGCTTCTCACTCTGGCATCTATTGTGGAAAAGGAAACTGGGCGTTCAGCTGACAGGGGCTTGGTTGCAGCCGTCTTCACCAATCGCTTAAATAAGGGAATGATGTTGCAAACCGATCCTACCGTTATTTATGGCATTGGCCCTCAATTTGACGGTAATCTTCGTAAAGCAGATCTTCGCAAAGACAATCCCTACAATACCTATATGCGCAAAGGATTGCCTCCAACCCCCATCGCCATGCCGAGCAAAGAATCAATTCAAGCAGCCATTCATCCTGCTGTAAGCAATGTATTATTTTTTGTAGCTAAAGGCGATGGCAGTAGCCACTTTTCTCAAAGCCTTAGTGAGCATGAGAGGGCAGTGGATCAATATCAGCGCAAGCCAAGCCGGACATCCCATTAATGCGATTTAATTTCATATGACATCAATGTATCCAGGATTTTTTATTAGCTTTGAAGGTATTGATGGTGCCGGTAAGAGCACTCATCTCGAGTCGTTTCAACGGCTGATGCAAGAGCGCTATCCCGATCGTGAAGTGGTCATGACCCGCGAGCCGGGTGGCACACCTTTGGGTGAGCAGCTAAGGGCATTGTTGCTGGATGCCCCAATGAATTTAGAGACAGAAGCTTTGTTAATGTTTGCTGCTCGTCGTGAACATATCGCTCAAGTGATTGAGCCTGCTTTGAAGGCTGGAAAAATAGTCATTTCAGACCGATTCACGGATGCTAGCTTTGCTTATCAAGGAGGAGGGCGGGGCTTAAGTCTTGATAAATTAAATCAACTTGAGCGTTGGGTGCAAGGCGGCGCTAATGGCCTCTTACTCCAGCCTAATCTCACGATCCTGTTTGATTTACCAGGTGAGATTGCAGAGGCGCGTCGCTCTAAAGCACGAGCACCAGATAAGTTTGAAAAAATGGATTTAAATTTCTTTGAGAAAGTTCGCCAAGAGTATCTTCGCCGCGCCAAGGAAGATCCATCGCGCTTTCATTTAGTAGATGCCACAAAAACTCCAGACCTCATTTGGAATGAATTAAGTCATTTGAAATTCAAAATCTAAATGAGTGACTCCATGCTTGCCGAACCAAAAAAGTCTCTAGCGCCATGGCTGCAAGGGCTATGGGATAACTTGGATTTTTCCAACTTTCCTAATGCGACCTTATTGCATGGTCAATCCGGCATTGGTAAATTTGCATTTTCGCTTGAGCTTGCAAAAGCCCTCTTATGTGAGAGTTCTCACACAGCTTCACGTCCCTGCAATCAATGTGAGGCCTGCCATTGGTTTAGCACTGGAAATCATCCCGACTTTATTGCCCTGGTTCCCGAGACGCATCGCAGGCTATTGCCGCATGCCGACTATGAAAGTGATGAGTCTCCAAAGAAAGGCAAAGCAGTACGAGATGATTCTGATGGTGAGACTAGTGAAAAGAAAGAAAAGAAAAATATTTCCATTGAAGAGACTCGTAGCGCTATAGAAGGTCTTTCAATTGGTTCGCATCGAGGGGGTAATCGTGTGATCTTGATTTACCCCTTAGAGATGCTGCGTTCTGATTCTGCCAATACTTTACTAAAGTCCTTAGAAGAGCCCCCAGCAAATACTATCTTTATCTTGTTAGCTGATCGAGTAGATCGTGTTCTGCCGACCATTCGTTCTCGTTGTCGCTTACTGACTGCGCCACGCCCAGATCGTGAGCAAGGCTTAGCGTGGTTACGTTCGCAATTACAGAAAATCAATGGGCTTAAAGTAAACGATGCTGATATTGAAACCGTTTACGATGAACAGGGTGGGGCGCCATACTCAGTTTTAGATTCCTTGATTGCAAGAAACAATCAAGATGACAAAGATGAATTAACGATTGCCATTCAAGCCTCACGCTATCTGCTTCAATCCATGTCGCAAGGAGTGCGCATGAATTGGTTAGATTCTGCGGAGAAGACGCACAAGGCCCGATACAGCTATTTATTGGCCGCAATGCAACGCTGGACCTCTGATCTTCAAGCTGTTGCACAGGGCGGTAACCCGCGTTATTACCCAAAACACATTGCAACGCTTCAAAGTTTGTCTCAAACCGCCAAGACCCCCAAACTGCATCATTTTTGGAAATCTCTGATTCAAGCTCGTCGTCATGAAAATCACCCCTTGGCTAATAGAGTTCAGTTAGAAGCCTTGCTATCTCAATACCAACAAGTTTTTGAATCTTAATTTAGACCTAGGCAGTCTAAAATAGCGAGTCATGTTTATAGACTCTCATTGCCATCTCGATTTCCCAGAATTTCAATCTCGCTTGCCTGAAGTGCTTGCGAATATGGCGGCTGCCAAAGTAAGCAATGCCTTGTGCGTATCTGTCGATCTGCCAGACTTTCCCAATGTTTTAAAGCTTGCCCAGGATCACTCCCATTTATATGCCTCTGTTGGGGTTCATCCCGACTATGAGGACACTCCCGAGCCTAGTTATGACTTCCTGGTAGAAACCGCTTTAAAGCATCCCAAAATCGTTGCTATTGGTGAAACTGGACTGGACTACTACCGAATGGGTGATCGCAGCTATGCATCCATGGAATGGCAACGTGAGCGCTTTAGAACCCATATCAGGGCTGCAATAGCCTCTAAAAAGCCTCTTATCATCCATACACGTTCAGCATCCGAAGACACTATCAAGATCCTCAAGGAAGAGGGCGCACAGCAGATTGGCGGGGTGATGCATTGCTTTACTGAAAGCCTAGAAATGGCTCAACTGGCTATGGAAATGGGCTTTTATATCTCTTTTTCTGGAATAGTGACCTTTAAAAGTGCTAAAGACCTTCAGGCGACATGTATGGCGGTTCCGCTGGACAGAATGCTCATCGAGACAGATTCTCCTTATCTAGCGCCTATTCCGTATCGCGGGAAAATCAATGAGCCTGCATGGGTGGCTAAGGTTGGCGAATTCATTGCTAATCTCAAAGGAATTCCTATTCAAGAGCTTGCTGATCAAACTTCAAGTAATTTTTATGAATGTTTTCAATTAGATAGAAGTTATTCATGATATTAAAGTTTAATAAATTAGGGATGTTTTTATGTTTGATTTGCATTGGAATTCAGCTTTCTCACTCACAAACCCCAGCCCAGGTTGCTGATTTTGCCAAAGCAGCTAAATTTGATGATGTTTCTGAGGTCAAAGCTTTACTAAAAAAAGGCTTAAATCCAAACACTGTTGATGTAAATGGCAGCCCAATGTTGGTTTTGGCCATTAGGGAGAAATCTCCTAAGGTTATTGATTTATTGCTTGGCGATAAGAATATTGATGTTGACTTATCGGATAAGAACGGTGAAACACCCTTAATGATGGCTTCAATCGATGGAAATTTGCCACTTGTTAAGACTCTGGTTATTGGCCATAAGGCACAACTAGATCACATTGGCTGGACACCTTTACATTACGCGTGCGCCAAGGGCCAGCTGGAAGTTTCCCAGTTCTTAATTGCAAATGGAGCTATCGTTGATTCCATGAGCCTTGGCAATACAACGCCGCTGATGATGGCCGTCCAATCTGGCAATGAGCAATTGGTCAAGCTGCTCTTAGATAAAGGCGCAGACTTACAACTACGAAACTCACAAGGCTTAACAGCGATTGATATTGCTGATGTTTATGACAAGCCTTGGATTAGTGAGGGCCTTAGATCCCGTTGGTTAAAACTCTATAAGAAGCCTTATGTGAGCCCAGTGAAGTCAAAGGCCTCATAGACAATCTGCGTATAATCATTATTATGTCAAATAAGATATTTCTGTAATCCTCACCCCCAAAGCCCAATGTTCCTCATAGACCTCATTCACAGCGCTGACCTTCCTAGCTTTGCTACCCTGTTTAGTGAAATCAATACCGATATGGGCAATGGACAGATCTGGTTTGTCTTGCTGTTGGCGTGCTTCATGTTGACGCTTCACGGCATGATTGTTTTATCAATTGCAGGTACGTTTCATTGGTTGGATCAAAAACTCGAAAATAGACGAATCTATGGCGGCAATTTCGTATCCTATTTCATCGCAATCTTGCTGATTATTGCCGTCCATTTCGCTGAAATTATTGCTTGGGCGTATATCTGCGTGGCATTGAAGGTATTCCCTACCAATCCGCAAACTTTCTACTTTGCCGGTGAAATGTACACAACGGTTGGATATGGCAATTACACCTTAACCGAGCACTGGAGAGTTTTACCGATCATTATTTCCTTTACCGGGATCTTCGCCGTATCCATGTCCGGAGCTGCTTTGTATTCAATGATGGTGAACTTACTAGGCCATTCCAAACAAAGCCCTAAATCAGGATCAGGCTTTTAGGGCTTAGTTCCCGCTGGTATAGGGCTCTTTTGTTTGAATACCAACTCGAGCACCCTACCATTGGCTTCCTGAGACCGAATTCTCCCTGGCAGCCAATCTAGGTCTTTGGCTAGCCAAATATCTACTTGACGCTTAAATGGATCTTTTTCGCGCTGCATTAAGGCATAACGACGGTTAACTGACTTTCCCAATGAGGGAATATCTTCAGAAACTGCCTCTCCGTAACTCTTAAAGTTCCACATTTCTAGAGTGTTGTAATCAACTACTGGCAAAGATCGAATGCTGCCTGCCTCATCGATCTTGCTATCGCCGTTGAGCAAAGAGGCAAACTGAAACATCAAACTAAATCGGTCTTGCGTGCCCGGAAGAAGATCTGGAGTGAATTCTGGTTTTTCTGAGAAGTACATCTTCCCTCCCCCATTTGCATCCCTATCAAAGCGAGAATAACGAGGCGGCTTAGTACCGCGTTGAGTCCAGTAGATGGATGGTGCAATGCCGTATGCATCGACAGTTCCTCTGGATTCAAATACAAAAGGACCAACAAAAGCAAATGGGATATTGATGTAAAGGCGATAGTTATTGCCATCAACAATCCAATCAATTTCCCCCGTCTGATACTGCTGTCCATCGACATAGGCATCGTAATAAATAATTCCTGACTCTGGGAGCTTGAAAGCAATCCCCTGTTGATTAATGGCCCCACCCTGCTCGCCACCGCTCGCAAGACTCTTGGAGTCTTCGACTGCATTGGTGGTTGTCTCTTTATTTACTTTCTTTGTAGGCGCCTTAGCCATCTGAATTTTCTTTGGCGGCTCAACTTTTAGCTCTGTCCTAATAATGAGATCATCCGCAATCTCTGGCGGTGAATTAAAAGATAGAAAAGGAATGCCAAAAAATAAAATAAAATGGCCAATCAAAGACAGGGCCAATGCAATGAGAATAATCCGCAAAGGTTTTGCGTGAATCAAGTTAATACTTTGAGAGTGCTTAAATTGCTCTAGCTCCAAACTCAGAGAGCACTCTCGAGTAAACGACTGTTCTTAGGCAAATTGGCGGCCAGGAAGTCCATCTGGTCTGCCAGAATATTTCTTCCCTTCAGAATCATATCTTCGTACAGGCTTGGTAGATAAGGGGTATACAACAAACCCATGCCGGCCTGTTCAGGGGTGCGATTACCCTTGCGTTGATTGCAGGGCCTACAAGAAATAACTAGATTCATCCAGGAGTACTTACCACCACGACTATTTGGGATGATGTGCTCGGCCTCGGCGTGATTTTCGTGAATAGTGTCACCGCAATAAGCACACAGACCTCGATCACGCTTAAAAAGTTTGTGTTTTGTAATCACTGGTGCAACGTCAAATAAATTAATCTTTGCACTACCTTTGATAGCAATGATCGAATGAAGTTCGATAACGGATTGCAAGCCACTAGCCCTAGAAATGCCACCACGCATTTTCATAATGGGGTCACCTAGCGTCCACAAAACACTGTTATCAGCGTATTGCTTGGTTGCTTCCTCTGCGTTAACCCAACCCTGGGGAATTCCACCAGCGTCTAGTTTTAAGATGCTCAGCACAAACTCTCCTTTCTTGACCTAGGCAAAGCCATCGATCTATAGACTTATCTTACAGAAGAAATTTGCGTCAATCAATCATCAGGGGGATATAAACTCCAAGACCCTTGGAAGATGGTCTGCATACTCGGCGATTCCATGGTCACTGCCTTCAAGGATAAGCTGATGAGCGCCTTGGTAGAAGTCACTCATTTCTCTCCAATCTAGCAATTCATCTCCTTTTGCGGCAATTAAAAAGTAGCGCTTAGGATCAGAAATTCTCTCAACCTGTAGGCTCTTGAGTTCTTCGATATATTCGGGCCGAAAATCAAAGGGTTCATTGCTGTCATAGGATGTCATCATCCCCACATGGGGGGCAAGCTCTCTAGCTGCGCGCACTGCCGGATTTAAGGCAACTGCCTTGCAGCTATATTTTTCTGCCAGATAGTTGGCATAAAATCCACCAAGCGATGATCCGATAACAACAATGCGATCAGTCTTAGATTGGTCTATACAGGCCGTTACCATCGCCATGCTTTCTTTGGGTGATGCTAACAACTGCGGGCAATACCAATCGAAGGTATGAGCCGCAGTTGATAAGGTTTTGACTGCCTCACCTGTCATCACCGCCTTACTAGATCTTGGCGAAGATCGAAAACCATGCAAATACACTAATAGGGTTGATGACATATATAGAGATATAGAGCTTAGGCTTTTTGACCCACCTCAAAGTTCGCTAGCTTTTCTAATGCTTTGACCATTGCCGAATGATCCCAGGCTTTACCACCATGTGCAGCGCATGAGTTAAACAATTCTTGGGCAGTAGCTGTATTCGGAAGTGAGACGCCCAGGGCTCGAGCACTATTGAGCGCAAGGTTTAAATCCTTTTGATGCAATTCAATCCTAAAGCCAGGATCAAATGTGCGCTTAACCATGCGCTCTCCATGCACTTCAAGAATTTTGGAGCTGGCAAAACCGCCCATCAGTGCCAGGCGAACCTTAGCAGGATCTGCACCCGCTTTAGATGCAAATACAAGGGCCTCTGCTACAGCTTCAATATTCAAAGCAACAATAATCTGGTTCGCAACTTTGGCAGTTTGGCCGTCACCATTGCCGCCAACCAAGTTAATGTTCTTGCCCATCAGATCCAGCACAGGTTTTATTTTATTAAATACAGCCTCATCACCGCCGACCATAATCGAGAGCGTGGCGTTTTTAGCGCCAACTTCGCCGCCAGAGACAGGTGCATCAAGATAATCACAACCCAAGGCATTTATTTTCTTGGCATATTCTTTAGTGGCGATTGGTGAAATAGAGCTCATATCAACCACAACCTTGCCCTTGGATAAACCAGCCGCAACCCCTTTATCACCAAATAACACTTTTTCAACATCTGGTGTGTCTGGAACCATAGCGAAAATAATGTCTGCTTTTTGGGCAACTTCGCTTGGGCTTGCGCATTGAATAGCTGCTGAGGAGGCTAACTCTTGAGGAACTTTGCTTCTGGTAGAGATGAATACCTCATGACCTGCTTTAACCAGTTGGCCTGCCATAGGAGCACCCATAATTCCAAGACCAACAAAACCTAATTTTAATTTCGCACTCATTTTCTTTTCCTTTTGTATTTGTTTCGATTTATTTTAAGAATTTAACTTTTGTATCCAACCTAGACCTGCTTCAGTAGTAGTTGCGGGCTTGTATTCACAACCAATCCATCCTGAATATCCGATCCGGTCTAGGAATTTGAATAGATGTACATAATTAATTTCGCCTGTACCAGGTTCGTTGCGACCAGGATTATCGGCTAATTGAATATGTCCAATCTTGGCAAGATTCTTTTCCATTGTGTTGCAAAGTTCACCCTCCATACGCTGGGCATGATAGATGTCGTATTGCACGAAAAGATTATCGGCAGCAACCTCCTTGAGAATATCAAGCGCCTGCTGGGTTGTGCTTAAAAAGAATCCAGGAATATCAAAAGTATTGATTGGTTCAATCAGCAGCCTTAGATTAGCCTTTTTTAATTCAGCTGATGCGTATTTAAGGTTCGACACGAAGGTATCATGTAATAACTTGCTGTCTACTCCAGCAGGAGCTTTGCCTGCTAGACAATTGAGCTGTGGAACGCCTAAGACCTTGGCGTATTCGATTGCTTTAGTAACGCCCTCACGAAATTCTGCTACTCGATCCGGGTGACAAGCAATTCCCCGCTCTCCAGCATCCCAATCTCCAGCAGGTAAGTTATGAAGGACTAGCTTTAAGCCATGTTGATCTAACTTATTTTTAATTTCAGAAGCCGCAAATGGATAAGGGAAGAGAAACTCAACTGCCTTAAATCCAGACTTGTGGGCTTTCTCAAAGCGATCTAAGAATGGCGTCTCTGTAAAAAGCATTGTTAAATTTGCGGCAAATTGAGGCATTTCATACCCTCCTTAGGGTTTTAGAATCAAACAGTGATCTTATCAAAAATGAAGATTCCAGTCTTAACCGCCATTTAGCGCCTTAGAAGGCATATAAACGCTAAAAGTGAGCTAGTATCCAGATATGAGGCGCTTATTTACAAGGAAAATAATGAATATCAAATCTACAATCATTTCACTATCAATCGCAGCTGTATTAGCCTTGCCTACTTTGGTGATGGCCCAAGCAAAGCCTGCCGATTCTGCTGCTAAGCCAATGGTGATCGACGCTGCTGTAGTCGATAACCGTTACCAACTATATGAAGGCACCATAGTTGCCATTGATAAGAAGACGCGTACGATTACCTTCAAGAATAAAGAAGGCGAATCTAAATTTGTTGCTGGCCCAGAAATTGCCAATTTTGATCAGATCAAAAAAGGCGACCAAGTCAACGTTACCTATGAATTAGCTGTTGCAATCGAGCTGATTAAAACCAAGAGCGATGGTATTCGTAGCAAAGTAGAGACTAATACGGTTACCGATTCCAAGCCGAATGAAAAGCCATCTGAAGTCATTGCCAATAAGACAACCATCATTGCCGATATCGTTGCAGTGGATCGCGACAAGAAGCTAGTCTCGGTAAAGGGCCCCAGTGGCAAGATTACAACTGTCACTGTTAAAAATCCAGCCCTCTTGGCGGATGTCAAAGTTGGCGAACAAGTGAAAGTGATTTATTACGATGCAATGGCTGCATCTATCACTTCACCTAAAAAGAAGTAAAAAGAAAATTAGTTATTCAGGTTTGAGGGGGGTATTTTTCAAGAGATCTCGTATTTTGCTGTCCCCTTCAACCATCAGCTTGAAACGAGATTCACTCACCAAAATAGCCACCTTTGCATTGTATTGTTCGCGACGTAACCACTCAACTAAAAAACATATAAGCGCGGTATAGGTGGCATAAACAAACAATATTGTTATGTCTCGGGTATCAATAACGGTAAACTCGCCAAAAGGTGCCATAAAGAAATACGAAATCAAGGGGATACTTAACGCGACGGTTAGTAACGCTGGACCAGTCCCGAAGAAGAAGGCAATCACAATCGTATTAATCTGGAAGAAAAATAGCGGAAGCGCCTCTTCAACTTGCGGCTGAAGGCTAAAGCGAATGCAAAAAGCGAAAAATACACCCACACAGGCATTTAGATAGCCTTTTGCCTTATTGGGGCACCACCGATAAGCATTAAGATTATGTTTCATGATTTCCTTGGGCGGTGTATGCTTTGCAGCATCACTATATTAGAGACAGTGTAAGACATGCCATCTAGAAATGAAATAGGCGCCCCAAAGGACAGTATCACCATTCTACTTCCGGGTTTAAATGGCGGCGGTCTCGAATTGGGTCAACTCCCTAGCTTTCTGAATTCAAACGGTTTTGATACTGTCTTGCCTGAAATTAAGGGCTATCTTTTTGGCAGCCCAGCAGATGACTATGAAAATTGGATTAGCCAAATTCACAATTGCATAGATGAACTCAAGAATCAATATAAAACTATTAATCTGGCAGGCATCAGTATGGGCTCAACTCTAGCCTTAGCAGTTGCAACGCAAAGAGTTGATATTGCATCCATCGCCCTGCTTTCACCAGTATTGCGCTATGACGGTTGGTCGGTGCCCTGGTATCGTTTTCTATTAGATATCGCCTATAACCTTGGGATTCGCGATTGGGAGTACTCTGAGCGAGAGCCATTTGGAATTAAAAACCCTGATTTACGACGCCGAGTTCGGGATAAATTTAAGTCTCATGAATTGTCTGAGGTAGGAGCCCCGCTAATCACTGCAAGGCATTTACACGAAGCCAAGGGACTCATGTCGTACACGACAAAAAATCTCGATATGATCACCTCTAGATTGCTGCTCATTCAGTCTGTTGAGGACGATACATGCTCGATCTGGTCTGCAGAAAAGATATTGGCCAATGTTAAGTCGGATCTTCGAAGAACCATTTGGTTAGGAAATAGCTATCACATTATCACTATCGATAACGAGCGAGAGATTGTGTTAAACGAAGCCTTGCGTTTCTTTGCGCGAGCAGCTGGCGACAATCGTGGCGCAGATAATTACTACTCAGATATGAGTCCTAAAGCACTGCGTACTAGAGCTCTTTAATTTAAGGTAGAAATAAAAAAAGCCCCCTTCTGCAGGGGGCTTTTAGTTGTCTTGGCGGAACGGACGGGACTCGAACCCGCGACCCTCGGCGTGACAGGCCGATATTCTAACCAACTGAACTACCGCTCCAAAATACATCGAGAAAAACATCACACTACATTTTACTGCCACCAGAATTCTGGCGTCCCCAGGGGGATTCGAACCCCCGTACTCACCGTGAAAGGGTGATGTCCTAGGCCTCTAGACGATGGGGACCTGGACTACTACTAATTACTGCAATTTTGAATGTTTGGTGGAGATAAGCGGGATCGAACCGCTGACCTCTTGCATGCCATGCAAGCGCTCTCCCAGCTGAGCTATACCCCCGAAATCCCACAATAAACCTGCAAGACACTCAAAACAATCCAAGATTTTAGCCTATTTTTGTGCAACTGCGCAAATTGCCTACTAGACTACCTTGGAGAGCCGTTTGAGAGCTTCTTCCCGGCCCAATACTACCAGTACAGAATCGATCGCTGGGGTTTGAGTGGTTGCGAATAATGCGTAACGAACAGGCATCGCAAGAGCGGGCATTTTGAGTTGATGTTTAGCTAAGACTTGTTTAAATGCGGCGCCATAAGCTTCCTTTGTCGGTTCCGAATTCTTAATAGCCTCAATCAAATCTTTCAATACAGGAACAATAGACGCTGGAATATTTGTAGCAATCTCATCTTCACTATGGACTGGTGCTGGCAAATAAAAGAGCTTAGCCCCTTCTGCAATTTCAATCAATGTGTTGGCGCGATCTTTTAATAGGCCTACGACTTGAGTAAAGTCTGGGCCATTCTCGGTGTCAATCCCAATTTGATGTGCGAAGGGTTTAGTCGCCTGCGCTAATTTGGCTGGGTCTGCATTCTGAATATATTGATGATTAAGCCACAGTAGTTTCTCTGGATTATGTTGTGCAGGCGAGCGACCTAGGTTAGCCAAATCAAACCAAGCTACAAACTGTTCCTTGGTGAAGATCTCGGCATCACCATGAGACCATCCTAAGCGCGCCAAGTAATTCAGTATCGCTTCCGGTAGGTAACCTGCTTTTTGGTAATCGCGCACGCTCATGGCGCCATTACGTTTACTCATTTTCTCGCCAGAGTCATTTAGGACTGTGGGAAGGTGCGCATAGATAGGTGGATTGCCACCTAGAGCCCTCATGATATTAATTTGACGAGGTGTATTGTTTACATGATCATCACCACGAATGACATGGGTGATTTTCATATCCAAGTCATCTACCACCACGCAGAAGTTATAAGTTGGCGTGCCATCTGGACGAGCAATGACCAGATCATCAAGCTCATCGTTGCTTATTTCAATCTTCCCTTTGACAGCATCGTCCCAAATCACTGATCCACCAATGGGATTTTTAAAGCGAATTACTGGCTGAATATCCTTTGGAACTGCTGGCAGGGTTTTTCCAGGCTCAGGTCTCCATAAGCCGTTATAGCGCGGCTTTTCTTTATTGGCCATTTGTTGATCACGAAGTTTGTTCAATTCTTCTTCGCTCATATAGCAAGGGTACGCAAGACCTGCATCCAACATTTGTTTGACAACCTCACGATAGCGATCAATACGCTGCATCTGATAGATTGGGCCCTCATCTAAATCGAGTCCTAGCCAGGCCATCCCCTCGATGATCACCTCTACAGCTTCTTGCGAAGAGCGCTCAAGATCCGTGTCTTCAATGCGCAGAATGAAGTCGCCTTGATTATGGCGTGCAAAAGCCCATGGATATAAAGCACTGCGGAGATTGCCTAGATGAATGAAGCCTGTGGGGCTAGGGGCGAAACGTGTACGAATATGCATGGATCAGATTATCTCAGGTCAGATGAATTGGCGGCAAAATTCAAAAACGAGGATACTTTGCCTTATGAATGAATTACTAGTATTTGTCTGTGATGGAGCCCCTGTTCGCGGGGAAATTGTCTCCATTAGCACTGCTTGGCAGGCTGTTTTAGAGCGTCGCAATGATCCACCTGCCGTCCGCCGTATTTTGGGGGATTTTGTTGGCGCCGCCACTCTTTTATGCGCAAGCTTGAAGTTTGATGGCACCTTGATGATTCAAGCCCAAAGCAAAGGCCCCATTGCGCTTTTAGTCGTTGAATGCAAGTCAGATTTATCCATGAGAGCTACCGTTAAGCTCTCGGTAGATCCATCAGAAATCGCCCCCAATGCCAGCCTTGGTGAGCTCTTAGATGCCACAGGCTCTGGAAGGCTGGTCATTACACTAGATCCTTCAGAGCGTGAACCTGGTCAATCACCCTATCAAGGTATTGTTGCCCTCCAAGAGCAACATGGCAGCACTATCAAACCCGTTTCTAGTGCTGCAGAGGCCATTGGTCTCTACATGCAAAAATCTGAGCAATTAGATACGCGGATATGGTTAGCCTCAAGTGACACCCATATTGGCGGCCTCTTATTGCAACGTATGCCTGATTCGGGCGGCCATGCACACCTTGACCCGCAAAATGCGGCCGAAGGATGGACTCGTATCCAGACATTAGGCGAGACCATTACCGACGATGAGCTCCTTACCCTTCCCCCAGAAACAATCCTCAGGCGCCTATTTCTAGAAGAGTCTACCGAGAATGGTGTGCGCAGCTTCCCGCCACGTCAAATCCGCTTTTCTTGTCGTTGTTCGCGTAATAAAGTGGCAGATGTTTTACGAATGCTCGGCGAAGAAGAGGTTCAGGGAATATTGGCTGAACAAGGGGTGGTCGAGACCATCTGTGAGTTCTGCGCTAAGCCCTACCGATTCGACGCTGTAGATTGTTTGCAGGTTTTTAAAACCGATTTATTGAGTGATGCCACCAGGCCGCCATCTAGCGGTCATTAATCTTTAATGCTGAGCCTTATTACTTAGTAGCCTGTGCTTTGATTCCATCAACCGCAGGTGCTGCGCTAGCTTTATCAACTGGCAAGATCTGCACAAAAAATTCACCTTCTTTAATCAAGCCATGTTCAGCTCTGGCGCGTTCTTCGATCGCACGTGTACCATCTTTTAAGTCTTTCACATCACCAGCTAACTTGGCATTGCGAAGAGCTAAAAGACTATTTTTAGCCTCTTGTAGCTCTACTTGTTTTTCCATTTCATAAACCTTTAGCCATCCACCCTTTCCCAGCCAAAGCGGATACTGGATTGCAATAAGCAATAACAGCATGGAGTAGATGACTATCCGCATAACAAACCGATTTTGAGAGGTTTAGCGTTTTAAATTATAAAAAACGGATTTTCCTGGATAGGTCGCAACATCACCTAAATCTTCTTCAATGCGTAATAGCTGGTTGTATTTAGCGATACGATCAGAGCGCGACAAAGAGCCTGTCTTAATCTGTCCAGCATTTGTGCCTACTGCAATATCAGCGATAGTGCTATCTTCAGTTTCACCAGAGCGATGGGAGATCACTGCAGTGTAGTTGGCGCGCTTCGCCATTTCAATAGCAGCAAAGGTTTCTGTCAGGGTGCCAATCTGGTTAATCTTGATCAAAATTGAGTTGGCAACACCCTTCTCAATACCTTCTTTGAGAATGCGAGTGTTAGTTACAAATAAATCATCGCCAACTAATTGAATCTTTTTGCCTAGTTTATTGGTGATATCAGCCCAACCATCCCAATCACTCTCGTGCATCCCATCCTCAATCGACACAATGGGGAACTGATCGGCTAAATTACCGAGGTAGTCTGAGAACTCGCTGGAGGTCAATTGCAGGCCTTCTCCTGAAAGATGGTATTTGCCATCTTTGTAGAACTCGCTCGCAGCACAATCTAATGCTAACAACACATCTTCACCAGCCTGGTAACCGGCACCCTCAATCGCTTTCATGATGGTTTGCAAGCACTCCTGATTACTCTTGAAGTTCGGCGCAAAGCCACCCTCGTCACCAACAGTTGTCGGCATACCTTGAGCACCAAGGATTTTTTTCAGTTCATGGAAGATTTCAGCGCCGCAACGCAGCGCATCGCGGAAATTTTCTGCGCCCACAGGCATCACCATGAACTCTTGGATATCTAAGCTATTGTTGGCATGTGCCCCACCATTCACGATATTCATCATGGGTACAGGTAATTGCATGCCGCCTGAACCACCAAAATAACGATACAAAGGTAAGCCGGCCTCTTCGGCTGCTGCTCTGGCAACGGCCATCGAAACAGCCAAGGTTGCATTAGCGCCCAAGCGAGCCTTGTTATGAGTGCCATCCAAATCGTTTAGAGTCCGATCTAAAAAAGCCTGCTCAGTAGCATCCAAGCCAAGAATAGTTTCTGCGATCTCAACATTAATGTTTTGAACTGCATTGAGAACGCCCTTGCCGAGATAACGAGACTTATCGCCATCGCGTAACTCAATCGCTTCGCGTGAGCCTGTAGAAGCGCCAGAAGGTACTGCTGCACGTCCCATGACGCCTGACTCAAGCAATACATCACACTCTACCGTGGGGTTGCCGCGTGAATCTAAAATTTCTCTACCGATAATGTCAACAATGGCGCTCATGCACCTTCTCCTTAAAGCAATACAAAATGGGAATTAATCAATTCGCTACAAATTTATTTGAAGCTATTTTCTAAAAATGGACCGCTAGATTTCACTACTGTATCAATTGCAACAAGCGATTCCAGCAACTCTTTCATCCGATGCAAGGGTACTGCATTAGGTCCATCAGATAGGGCTTTGGATGGATCTGGATGGGTTTCCATAAACAGGCCGCTAATACCTACCGCGACTGCCGCACGCGCTAATACCGGTACGAACTCTCTCTGACCACCACTGGCTGTACCTTGACCACCAGGTAATTGTACAGAATGGGTAACATCAAATACTACAGGTGCATTTGCTTCGCGCAAAATGGCAAGGCTTCGCATATCAGAAACCAGATTGTTATAACCAAATGAAGCGCCGCGCTCACAAACCATAAATTGATCTGGAAGATTTACTTCTTTAGCAGCCGCTCTAGCCTTCTCAATGACGTTAAGCATCTCATGCGGGGAAAGGAACTGCCCTTTTTTGAAATTGACTGGCTTACCGCTTTGAGCACACGCTCTAATGAAATCCGTTTGTCTGCATAAAAAGGCTGGTGTTTGAATTACATCAACTACCTGAGAAACTGCCTCGATCTCGCTAATGTCATGGACATCAGTCAGAATCGGTACGCCCACTTGTTTCTTTACTTTAGCCAATATCTCTAAACCCTTTTCCATTCCTAAACCACGGAATGAATTTCCAGAAGAGCGATTTGCTTTATCAAATGAAGATTTATAGATAAACGGAATATGTAGGGCGCTGGTGATTTCTTTTAAATGGCCAGCAACATCGATCGCGGACTGCTCAGATTCAATAACGCATGTCCCAGCAATCAAGAAGAAGCGTTGATCTAGGCCAACATCGAAACCACATAACTGAAATGAGCTCATCAGTTCCTCTTAAGCAACTTGTTTTAATGCAGCGTCTTGATGGACCAGCGCTGCACCAATAAATGCTGAGAATAATGGGTGGCCATCACGAGGTGTAGAGGTAAATTCTGGATGGAACTGCACGCCAAAAAACCAAGGATGTATTGACTCTGGTAATTCCATCATCTCAGGTAAAGACTCATTTGGCGTTCTGGCTGAAATAATCAAGCCAGACTTCTCGAGTTTTGGAACATAAATATTGTTTACTTCATAACGATGGCGATGGCGCTCATTTACTTCAGAGCCATAAATGCGATGAGCCAAAGTTCCAACTTTCACTGGGCAGCGTTGGGATCCTAAACGCATGGTGCCACCTAGGTCAGAATCATTGCTACGCTTCTCTACTCGCCCTTCTCTATCCATCCACTCTGTGATGAGAGCGACTACCGGGTTTTCGGCTTGTGGATCAAATTCAGTGCTGTTGGCATTGGCAATATTAGCGACATGGCGCGCAAACTCAATCACTGCCAACTGCATACCTAGGCAGATTCCAAGGTACGGGATATTGTTTTCGCGGGCATAACGAATAGCAGAAATCTTACCTTCAGTACCACGCTTACCAAAGCCACCGGGAACCAAGATGGCATCTAATTTTTTCAAGCAATCAATGCCATCTTTTTCAATGACTTCTGAATCGATGTAATTAATATTGACCTTGGTATGAGCATGAATGCCGGCATGGCGTAAGGCTTCAATTAAAGATTTATAGGATTCAGTCAGCTCAACATATTTGCCAACCATGCCAATAGTAACCTCATGCTGCGGATTAGCCATCTCATAAACTAAGTTTGCCCAAACAGAAAGATCGGCTGGTTTGGCTTTGATGTCTAATTCACGGCAAATTAGATCGTCCATACCTTGTGCATGGAGCATCTCGGGAATCTTATAGATCGTGTCGACATCCCAAACAGATATCACAGCTTCTTCACGCACATTGGAGAACAGAGAAATCTTAGCTCGCTCATCTTCTGGAATGGGACGATCAGCACGGCATAGCAAAACGGTTGGCATGATACCGATCTCGCGCAACTTCTGAACAGAGTGTTGTGTTGGCTTTGTTTTGAGCTCACCAGCGCTATGAATATAAGGCACCAGAGTCAAGTGAACAAAGGCGCAGCTGTGTAATGGAAGGCGCAGACTCATCTGCCTTGCAGCCTCGAGAAATGGTAGCGACTCAATGTCACCAACGGTGCCGCCGATCTCACAAATCGCAATATCTGCATTGCCATCATGACTTGCTTTGGCACCACGCTCTACAAATGCTTGAATTTCATTGGTAATGTGTGGAATGACTTGAACTGTCTTTCCTAGGTATTCACCGCGACGTTCTTTACTGATGACAGATTCATAAATCTGGCCAGTTGTGAAGTTATTACTCTTACGCATCTTTGCTGATACGAAGCGTTCGTAGTGACCAAGATCTAGATCTGTTTCAGCGCCATCTTCAGTGACGAAAACTTCACCATGTTGGAGTGGGCTCATCGTGCCCGGGTCAACGTTGATGTAAGGATCTAATTTTAGGAGGGTGACTTTCAGGCCGCGGGATTCGAGAATCGCGGCAAGCGAGGCAGCTGCGATTCCTTTCCCTAAAGAAGAAACCACACCACCAGTGACAAAAACGTATTTGGTCATCGCTTAAGCTCTGTTGGAAAAAGTAATTATAACGATAGAGACTGAGGATTACGGAAACTAAAAGGGGGTAATATTGCCTAAATAGATGAAAAATACGCTACTAAACTACTTATTTATAGCGATCATGCTGTTTCTTGGGGTCGTTAATGCAAAGGCGCAGACTAATGACTCAATTATGGGATTTTGGAAGACATATGATGATCAGACGAATCAACCTGCCGCTATCGTCCAAATTTCAGAAAAAAACGGCCTTTTTTCAGGCGTGGTTACGAAGTTACTTGATCCTAGCGCTCTTCCAACCTGTGAGAAATGCACTGATGCCCGCAAAGGTAAGCCAGTTGTTGGCATGGAAATACTGACCGGATTGAAAAAGAATGCTGATTCATACGCTGGCGGCCAAATACTGGACCCCGATGATGGAGAAATCTATCGCGCAACAGTCAGGTTGATAGATCAAGGAAATAAGCTAGATTTACGTGCCTACATCGGTATTCCATTGTTAGGTAGATCACAGACCTGGATTAGAGAGAGGTAGGACTCATGCGACTTTTGTTTGCAGTGCTTATTACCATTCTGTCCCTGTTCTATTTTTTGCCCTTTGCGATCGCTTTTCATCGAAAAAGGGCTAATACCGGGGCTATTTTTGCCCTTAACCTCTTTTTGGGGTGGTCCTTGATTGGATGGGTTGTGGCGCTGGTTTGGGCATTAAAGGACGAGCAGATCATCTAATTTTGGGAAAAGACCCTCTTTTAGGGCTAAATTTCATCCTAATTGCCCAAATGAGTTGAAATTAAGGGAATTTAAACTCTTATATAAGACTTAAATAAGTAACTATAATGTGTCTATTCGGGAGAAAATTCCCGTTTAGTCTTTCTATAGAAATCACTTACCTCTTAGGAAACACCATGTTAGAAGCCTACAACGCCACAGTTGCTGAACGTGCAGCCCTTGGAATACCAGCCCTACCGCTAACCAAGGATCAGACTGCTGAGCTGGTTAAGTTGTTAAAAAATCCACCGGCAGGTAAAGAGGCTGAGCTTATGGAGCTGATTACGCATCGCGTACCTGCTGGCGTTGATGAGGCTGCAAAAGTAAAAGCAGAATTTTTAGACGCTGTTGCAAAAGGCACAGAAAAATCACCCTTGATTTCTCGTGTGAAGGCGACTGAACTTTTAGGTAGCATGCTCGGTGGCTACAACATTAAACCTTTGGTTGAATTATTAAGTGATGCTGAATGCGCCACTGTGGCTGCGCAAGCTCTCAAGAAAACGCTCTTGATGTTTGATTACTTCAATGATGTGCGTGAGCTTGCTGAAAAAGGTAATGTAAATGCAAAGGCTGTGATGAAAAGCTGGGCTGATGCGGACTGGTTTACTAGCCGCCCTGCTGTTCCAGAAAGCATGAAGCTCACGGTATTTAAAGTTACTGGCGAGACGAATACAGACGACCTCTCTCCAGCTCCAGATGCGTGGAGCCGTCCAGACATTCCATTGCATGCAACGATCATGCTGAAGAACCCACGTCCAGGTATCGAGCCGGATGAATCTGGTGTTCGTGGTCCAATGAAGCAAATCGCTGAGCTGCAGAAAAAAGGCAATCAGATTGCTTACGTTGGTGACGTTGTTGGCACAGGTTCATCACGTAAATCCGCTACTAATTCTGTTCTCTGGTGGACCGGTCAAGATATCCCATTTGTACCAAACAAGCGTTTTGGCGGCGTTTGTCTTGGTGGCAATATTGCTCCAATTTTCTTCAACACCATGGAAGATTCTGGTGCACTGCCAATTGAATTAGATGTCTCTCAAATGAATATGGGTGATGAGATTGAGTTACGCCCATATGAAGGCAAAGCATTTAAAAACGGTAAAGAGATTGCTGCATTTTCACTCAAGTCACCAGTGATTTTGGATGAAGTTCGTGCTGGCGGTCGTATCCCATTGATCGTCGGGCGTGGCTTAACTGCAAAAGCTCGTGCGGCATTAGGTTTACCTGCCTCAACAGAATTCCGCCTCCCAATAAGCCCGCCTGATAATAAAAAAGGTTTCAGCCTGGCTCAAAAGATGGTTGGACGCGCATGTGGTTTACCAGAGGGACAAGGTATACGTCCTGGTACCTACTGCGAACCACATATGACTACTGTTGGCTCTCAAGATACAACTGGTCCTATGACGCGTGACGAGTTAAAAGATTTGGCTTGCTTGGGCTTCTCTTCTGATTTGGTGATGCAATCTTTCTGTCACACGTCTGCATATCCAAAGCCAGTCGATATTCGTACTCAACACGAGTTGCCACCATTCATGACCAATCGTGGCGGCGTTGCATTGCGTCCAGGTGACGGTGTGATCCATAGCTGGTTAAATCGCTTGTTGTTGCCAGATACCTGCGGCACTGGTGGCGATAGCCATACTCGCTTCCCAATTGGCATTTCCTTTCCTGCTGGCTCCGGCCTAGTTGCTTTTGCAGCAGCTACCGGCGTGATGCCCTTAGATATGCCTGAGTCTGTATTGATTCGCTTTAAAGGCAAGATGCAGCCTGGTATTACATTGCGTGATTTGGTAAACGCCATTCCTTTGTATGCCATCAAAAAAGGTTTACTAACTGTTGAAAAGCAAGGCAAGAAAAATATTTTCTCTGGCCGAATCCTTGAAATTGAGGGTTTACCTGACCTTAAGGTTGAACAAGCATTTGAATTATCTGATGCTTCTGCTGAACGCTCTGCTGGTGGCTGCACTGTTCATTTGAACAAAGAGCCGATTATTGAGTACATGCAGTCCAATATCACTTTGATGAAGTGGATGATTGCGAATGGCTACGAAGACAAGCGCACCCTCGGTCGTCGTATCAAAGCTATGCAAGCTTGGATTGCAGACCCACAATTACTGCAGCCTGATGCTAATGCTGACTATGCAGAGATTATCGAAATTAATATCGATGAAATCAAAGAACCAATCCTTGCATGTCCTAACGATCCAGATGATGTGAAAGTATTATCTGAAGTTGCCGGCGACAAGATTGATGAAGTCTTTATTGGCTCTTGTATGACCAACATTGGACACTTCCGTGCAGCAGGTCAAGTCTTGCAAGGCAAGAAAGATATGCCAACTCGCTTATGGGTAGCTCCTCCAACGAAGATGGATGCCATGGTGTTGATGGAGGAAGGCTACTACGGCATGTTGGGCGCAGCTGGCGCACGCATGGAAAGCCCAGGCTGCTCATTGTGCATGGGCAATCAAGCGCAGATTCGCAAAGGATCAACAGCTGTATCAACCTCTACACGTAATTTCCCTAACCGCTTAGGTATCGATACTCGAGTGTATTTGGCTTCCGCTGAATTAGCCTCTGTAGCTGCGCTCTTGGGTCGCCTACCTACTCCGAAGGAATACCTAGAACAAGTAGAGTCGCTCAATGCAAAATCTACTGAAGTCTATCGTTACATGAGCTTTGACAAGCTGAAGTCGTTTAGTGATGTTGCAGATACTGTGACTGTCTAAGAAAAAAAGGCGATCAACTGATCGCCTTTTTTCTGATGCAAATTCTATATCGCTAGCTGTAATTGCTGACGGGCATTCTCTCGACTGATGCCCGATACCCACTTGCTAGTTGGTAGATCCGTTTGTTCTTTAATGAGCTTGGCGCGTGCTGAGACAGTTTTCCATTGAGCTTCTAGCTTAGGGCCTTTAAAAGCAATGGCCACTACATTGCAATCATGCGACTCCGGAAATAAGAGCACGCGATTATCAAAGGCTTCGCAGATGTTCTTGAGATTGATGTCAAAGCTCTTATGACGTGAAAATAAATTGACTGTCAGAACACCTGGTTCCTTGAGGATGTTGTAGCAACCCTGATAAAACTCCAAAGAGCTTGCTGATGGGCCATCACAAATAGCATCGTATAAATCGATCTGGACTGCATCAAAGGTATTTTTATATTTCAGGCTCTTTACAAATTTCTTGGCATCAGCCTGTAGTGTTTCCAGTCTACAATCATCATCAGGCATTGAAAACATGCTTCTTGCCGACACAATGACGGCAGGATTAAGCTCTACAACAGTTGATTTCACAGCTGGGCAATGAAGGTACGTGAACTTTGTTAAAGCTCCCGTTCCAAGCCCTAATTGCGCAACCCGCATACCGGGTTTGGTTTCCAAAAAGAGAAGCCAGGCCATCATTTGCTGGTTGTACTCGAGATAAATTTCATTTGGGTCACGAATACGCATTGCCCCTTGGATTAGCTCGGTACCAAAATGAAGGTAGCGCACTCCTCCGCTCTCGGAAAAGGTTACCGGCTCCATCAGCATAGATGCTTTAGCTCCACTGGATTTACTTGGTCCAGCGGCGTGCGTTGCGGAACAATCGCAGCCATGGGCTTGCCCCATCAGGAATAGTCAGCCAATCAGTTGGGCACCAGCTCATCTGTACAGCTCTAAATACTCGCTCAGGGTGCGGCATCATGACTGTGAAGCGACCATCTGGCGTAGTAAGGCCTGTTAATCCCCCAGGAGAACCATTTGGGTTCATCGGATAGGTTTGAGTTGGATTGCCCTCGTGATCAACAAATCGTAAGGTTGCCAAACCTTGCTGCTGTAGTAAATCTAAATTGCCCTGCTGGCTGAAATTGGCAAAGCCCTCGCCATGCGCTATGGCGATTGGTAACTGACTGCCTTCCATACCTTGCGTAAAGATCGATGGTGAAGCAAGCACTTCTGCCATCACTAAACGGGCTTCGTATTGCTCTGATTGGTTACGCGTAAATTTAGGCCAAGACTGTGCGCCAGGAATAATTGCAGCAAGATTACTCATCATCTGGCAACCATTGCAAACACCTAAAGCAAAACTATCTTGGCGACTAAAGAATGTTGAAAATTGATCTCGAAGCTGTTGATTAAAGAGAATCGTTTTTGCCCAACCTTCGCCGGCGCCAAGAACATCGCCATAACTAAATCCGCCACAAGCAATGAGGCCTCTGAACTCATCAAGCTTTGCCTTACCGCTCAAAAGATCTGACATGTGAACATCATAACTATCAAAACCAGCCCAATTCACAGCATAGGCCATTTCAACATGGGAGTTAACACCCTGCTCTCGTAAAATTGCCACCTTAGGACGGGCATTTTTTCCGATAAATGGTGCAGCAATATCATCTGCGGCATCAAAGGTGAGTTTAGGTGTCATTCCTGCATCAGAGAGATTGTCTAAGAGAGCAAATTCACTATCAGCGCAAGCTGGGTTATCGCGTAAGCGGGATATTTGATAGCTGGTATTAGCCCACATCTTTTGTAAGACTTCACGGGGCTCTGTAAAGATTTTTTTAGCATCACACCAGATCTCAAGACAGCCATTGTTATTTGGTTTTGCAATGACGTGGCTAAAGGCGCTCAAGCCTAACTTGCGGAGTACTACAAATACCGCATCTCGATCTTCTTTCCGAACCTGAATCACCGCGCCAAGCTCTTCATTAAATAAGGCGCGCATCGTTTGTTCATGACGGCGACCAGAAACTTGCTGTGACCAGTTCTTAGCATCACCATAGTCTGGCTCTTGACCTGCATCAACTGCAATCATGTCAACATTGATCGAGACGCCACAATGGGCTGCAAATGCCATCTCCGCAATACAAGCCAGTAAGCCGCCATCAGAGCGATCGTGATAAGCCAAGAGCTTATTTTCCTTACGAAGCTCAATGATGGCCGCAGCTAAATTTTTCAGATCTTCTGGATGATCTAGATTTGGAACCGCTTTTCCAGATTGATTCAATACTTGAGCCAGAATACTGCCAGCCATCCTGTTTTTACCGCGACTAAGATCAACTAGGATTAACTCGGTATCTAGCGCCGCCCCATCTTGCGATTTGAGCTTTAGCTGTGGAGTTAGCGTCTTACGAACATCTTGCACAGAGGCGAATGCTGAAATAATCAAGGAAACAGGTGCAACGACTTTCTTATCTTGTCCTGCATCTTGCCAAGCTGTTGCCATCGATAAAGAATCTTTACCAACTGGAATTGAAATTCCTAAAGCAGGACACAATTCCATACCAACCGCTTTAACAGAGTCATACAGTTTGGCATCCTCACCTGGAGAGCCGCAAGCAGCCATCCAGTTTGCTGATAACTTGACGTCTTCCAGATGACGTATGTCTGCGGCGAGAAGATTGGTGATAGCCTCACCAACAGCCATCCGAGCTGCTGCGGGAGCATCAATTACCGCTACTGGAGTTCTCTCCCCCATGCTCATGACTTCACCGCGATAGCCTTTGTAATCCATTAGAGTGACAGCGCAATCTGCTACCGGCACTTGCCATGGGCCAACAAATTGATCGCGGGCATTTAGACCACCAACCGTTCTGTCGCCAATGGTGATCAAGAATGATTTGCTAGCAACGGTAGGCTGTTGCAATACCCAGGCAATGGATTGAGCAAGATCGGTATCAGTAACATTGAGCTCATTAAATTGCTGGGCTAGCCGTTGAACATCGCGATGCATCCGCGGAGGTTTACCTAGTAACACCTCCATTGGCATGTCAACGGGCATTGCTGCATCAGCGCCAGTAATTTGTTTGGAGTCAATCAGTTGCAACTGACGTTCTGCTGTAGCCTCACCTACTACAGCAAATGGGCAACGTTCACGCTCACAAAGGGCTTTAAATAGTTCTAAATCTTTTGCTTCAATCGCTAATACATAACGCTCTTGTGACTCGTTGCACCAGATCTCGGCCGGACTCATGCCGCTCTCTTCAAGAGGCACGTTGCGTAGCTTAAATTTGGCACCTAAACCAGCTCCATCAGCAAGCTCAGGGAAGGCATTTGATAATCCGCCAGCTCCAACATCATGAATGGATATGATCGGATTTTTTTGACCCATGGCACGACAAGCATTAATAACCTCTTGCGCACGACGTTCCATTTCTGGATTACCGCGTTGGACAGAATCAAAATCTAAATCCGCAGTATTGGTTCCGGTGGCAACTGAGCTACCTGTAGCGCCACCCATACCAATCCGCATGCCAGGGCCACCGAGTTGAATCAATAAGTGCCCAGCCAAAATTGCTTTCTTGCTAGTATGAATAGCATCAATGCTGCCGATACCGCCAGCAATCATGATGGGTTTGTGATAACCCCGCCGTACGCCATCCAAGGTTTGCTCAAATACACGAAAGTAACCACCCAAAATTGGACGGCCAAACTCGTTATTGAATGCTGCGCCACCCAATGGGCCATCAATCATAATCTGCAAGGGCGTAGCTATACGTTCAGGTTTACCGTACTTTTCGCTTTCCCATGGCAGGTCTGTTCCAGGGATGTTCAGATTAGAGACTGAGAATCCTGTTAAGCCTGCTTTAGGGCGGCCACCTACCCCTGTGGCACCCTCATCACGTATCTCCCCACCAGCTCCTGTAGAGGCTCCTGGGAAAGGGGCAATTGCAGTGGGATGGTTATGTGTTTCAACCTTCATTAAGGTATGAACTAAACGTGTATCTTTTTCGTAGCGGTGATCATCGCCTTGTGGAGCCCAAGTCTCCGATTCACAACCAGCCATCACCGCTGAGTTGTCGGAATACGCAACAATCGTCCCTTCTGGATGCAGCTGATGGGTATTGCGAATCATGGCAAACAACGAACGCTCTTGATCATCGCCATCAATAGTCCAGCTTGAATTAAAAATCTTATGGCGGCAATGTTCACTATTGGCTTGGGCAAACATAATGAGCTCTACGTCACTAGGATTGCGCTTTAGGCGGATGAAATTTTCTGTCAAATAATCAACTTCATCGTCAGAGAGAGCCAGACCAAGCTCTTGATTGGCCTGATCTAGTGCCGCCCTGCCTTGCTCTAGAACCCCAATCCGACTTAAAGGACGATCCTCAAAGGTTTGATATAAAGCATTTGCATCCTCAACCGATTGAACGACAGTTTCAGTCATGCGATCATGAACCGCTGCCAAAACCATTTGCTCTTGAGCTGCGCTTAAAGATTTTTTAGTTTTCCATGAGAACCGTACGCCACGCTCAATGCGCAATACATTTAATCCACATTGCCGGGCAATATCAGTTGCTTTACTAGCCCAGGGAGAGACTGTTCCAAGACGTGGAATGACGACAGCACTTTTTCCAGAGGCAGCGCCTGTAAATGGCTGACCGTACGTTAAAAGGCTGGCTAGAATTTTCTGATCTTGAGCAATTAAGGCTTGCGTCGACCAAATGAAATGTAGATATTGCGCCTCAATAGAATTTAGCTCGATACCTTGATTAGCTAAGGAGGCTAAAAGACGCTGTTGGCGAAAGGTAGATAGCGCGTTTGCGCCAGGTAAAAAATGGAAAAAAGACATCCCTAGATTATAAGGTTTTGCCTACAGCAAGCGTCCGCCCTGGAGGTGCAGTTGGCGCTGGCACCTGCTAGCCAAGGCTGGATCATGGGTGACCAGAACTAGGGTGGAATGATTGGCCTGATTTAGCTCAAAAAGAAGCTCAATCACCCGATTGCCGCTGAGTTCATCTAAACTTCCTGTAGGCTCATCGGCAAATAGAATAGCCGGCTGAGTGATAAAGGCTCTAGCCAAGGCAACTCGTTGCTGCTCTCCACCAGAAAGGGTCTTAGGGAAGTGTTCAAAGCGCTCGCCCAGCCCAACTCGCTCAAGCCAAGCCATGGCAGATGCTTTGGCATTGTCCATACTAGCCAGCTCTGCTGGAAGCATGACATTTTCTAGCGCCGTTAAGTGTGGCAATAATTGGAAGGACTGAAATACAAAACCAACCTGTAAGCCCCGAAGCTTTGCCCGCCCGTCCTCATCAAGGCTATTGAGGTCTTGGCCCATGAGCGTGATGTTACCCTGGCTCGGAAGATCCAGACCAGCCAAGAGCCCTAGTAAAGTGCTCTTACCGGATCCAGAGCTGCCAGTAATGGCTACACTCTCACCAGCTTCTAAATCAAAGCAAATATCGTGCAAAATAGTCAAAACACCATCACTAGATAAAACAGACTTACCTAGGTGGTTTGCACTGAGAACTTTTTCTGTGGTGCTCATAAAAACAGAAAGCAATTTATAGGCTTTTTAGCCTTAAAGTGATTGAATAGATGAATCAAAATAATCTGTTGACCTTTGTATCAAAAAAAGCAATTGCAATAGGCTTATTTTGCCTGTTAATTTCTTTTATCACCTCGGCAAGCTCAAATTCCACTATTTTGGTATTGGGCGACAGCCTCTCTGCTGAATACGGTATCTCCAGGGCCTCTGGCTGGGTCAAACTTCTTGAGGGACAGCTTCAAAAGCAAGGTAGTCAATGGATTGTCTTCAATGCCAGCATTAGCGGGGAAACTAGCTCGGGTGGTCTTGCGCGCATTTCCAACCTACTCCAGCAAAAGAAGCCAGGCATTGTCATGCTCGAGCTAGGGGCGAATGATGCCTTACGAGGTTTGTCTATTGATGAGACTGAAAAGAATTTAAGCAAGATGATTCAAATGAGTAAAAAATCAGGAGCCAAAGTATTGTTATTTGGCATGCAAATTCCACCCAATTACGGCCAAGACTATACAAAGAAGTTTAAAGATCTATACCCTAAACTTGCTAGCCAAGAAGGGATTGAGTTAGTGCCATTTTTTATGGCAGGAGTTGTCAGTAATGCGGATCTATTTCAGCCGGACAATATCCATCCTAATGAAAAAGCGCAGGCCATTCTCTACAAAAACATATGGGGCGCAATGGCCCCATATCAATCACTTCTCAATAGCAAGAAAACAGATTAGCTACCTGCACCTGTTGAGGGTGGCTTCAGTACGTTGATGGTCTTTACCTTTGCGTTATCACGCCAATAAGCCATAAATCCTGCAAACTCCGCCTGAGCTGCTAGTGCTTGTATCTGCTGTGACTGTGCTTTGTGTACTTTTGCATCAACGCCTGCTGGTTGGCGAGTCTGGTCAACTCGATACAAAGTAGTTCCAATACCTGGATTAGCAACGGATACATAAGCAGGCAATTTTTCTTGGCTCACAGACATTACATCATCTAGTGCGCTACCAACTAGGTTTGCTGGCTTATTCCGTGAAACCCAAACCGCAGCTCCAAAGCCAGAGGTGCTCTTTGGGTCTTTTTGAAGCTCTGTATAACGTTCCGCAGCAGCCGCAACAGCCAATTTCTCTGCAGATCGCTGACTGACTTGTCTTCTCACTTCAGCAGAAACCTCTGCAAACGGCAATGTCTGAGCAGGGTGAAAAATGACGACTCTTGCAGAGACAAAAACACCAGGCGAGATTTGCACTGCCTCAATATTACGTTTATTTTTTATTGCCTCATCACCAAATAGCGCTTGAACTACCTTTGGATTGGCCAGAGGGTGATCTCTTGATACACCACTTGGGCCTGAGCGTGTTACGCCCTTTTGATTCTGAATGCTTAACTTTAATTTTTCTGCAGCGGGCTTCAAGCTATCGGACTGGTCATAAGTTATATTAGCAAATTGGTCAGCTTTCTCGTTAAAGAGTTTGGCTTCCTCTTTGGGATCGGCCTTGAGCACAATATACTCAACATCAACGAATTCAGGGCTTGCAAAGAGTTTGGCATTGGCCTGATAAAAGGCTTGTAGTTCTTCTGGCGTCGGATTTACCTTAGATAAATAAGCTTTAGCCTCAAATGGCATAGCTTGTATTTGACGCTCTGTCTCATAAAGCGTAGAAATCATTTCAGAAAGTTTCGGACTGGCTAATTCAGTGCGGGCAACAGAATTGACCAGTTGGCCTATCTTGAGATCAAATGCCTGGCTTGCATAAAACTGCTCTTCGTTGAGACCATTGTTAGCTAAGAGTTGCTTAAAACGCGCGTCATCAAAGCTACCATCTGCTTTATATAAGGAACGAATTTGTGGAATATTTTGTAAATTCTTAACCAGAGCATCTTTGCCAACTTGCAGGCGTAAATCGTTTACCGCAAAACCGAGAATGAGCTGCTGTAGTAACTCGTTCAAAATTGCCTGTCTAAATGGAAGGCTTTGTGCAATCTGTGGGTTACCACCAACACGCTCGGCCTGACGTTTAGCAGCATTATCAACTTCCTGTGCAGTAATGGGTTTTCCATTGATCTTCACAAGATCAGTTTCTTTATCCATGAAACTGGAATAACTAGAGATTCCAAAAAAAGCAAACGATGGAACAATAAACAGCATCAATAAGAGCTGCATCAGCTTTTGGTGTTTACGGATGGTATCAAACATGAATAGGTTCGCTAGTATTAAATATTAACTGTATGAGTGTACTAGGCGGCTGGATTTGAAAGCTTGGACGCCTTGAAACAGGCTCAGAGGAAGTAAACATTTGGTGGGCGCTGACGGGCTCGAACCGCCGACATTCTGCGTGTAAGGCAGACGCTCTACCAACTGAGCTAAGCGCCCCAAACATTACAGAAAGGATTGTAACCTAAGTGCCTAAAAACACGTGTTTCCCGTCAAATCAGCCCCAGATGGAGAGGCAGAAAAGACGGAAAATAACACTACTTTCAGTGCTTGAGAACCTCGCCTGATAACAGCTTCTCACTAGCTTTGCTAGCTTCCGATGCTTTTTTGGCAAGCTCTTCAGGAGTTGGGTCAGGCAAAGCTACCGGCATACGGTCCAATGCAAGCTCTAACACCTTATCAATCCAGCGGACAGGAACAATTTCAATTGCATTCTTCACATTGTCCGGAATATCAATCAAGTCCTTCACGTTCTCTTCTGGAATCAAGGCTAACTTGATTCCACCGCGATGGGCCGCTAAGAGCTTCTCTTTTAAGCCACCAATCGGTAGCACCTCACCACGTAAGGTGATCTCACCAGTCATTGCAACATCTGAGCGAATTGGAATTCCTGTGAAAACAGAAACCAAAGCGGTCGTAATCGCAATACCAGCAGAAGGACCATCCTTTGGAGTGGCGCCATCAGGAAAGTGAATATGAATATCCTTTTTCTCAAACGCCTCATCAGTAATACCAAGAAGCTTGGATCTAGAGCGCACTACTGTACGCGCAGCTTCAACGGACTCTTTCATCACGTCGCCAATAGAGCCTGTACGCGTAATAACGCCCTTGCCAGGCATGACTGCTGCCTCAATAGTTAACAGATCGCCACCAACTTCAGTCCAAGCGAGACCGGTAACTTGGCCGATCTGATTTTCTTTAGCTGCCAAACCAAAGTCATACATGCGCACTGATAAGAATTTCTCAAGATTATCTGCATTGACCACTATTGGGGCGGCCTCTTTCTTTAAGAGTAAAAGTTTCACTACCTTACGGCAAATCTTGCTAATTTCTCTTTCTAAAGAACGAACGCCTGCTTCACGAGTGTAGTAACGAATGATGTTGCGAACAGCGCTTTCTTCAATCTTGAGCTCATCCTTTTTTAAACCATTGTTCTTAGTTTGTTTTGGAATTAGGTAATTCACAGCAATGCTAGTTTTTTCATCCTCCGTATAGCCCGCCAAACGAATAATCTCGAGACGATCTAATAGTGGCCCAGGAATATTTAAGGAGTTCGATGTTGCAACAAACATCACATCTGAAAGATCAAAATCAACCTCAACATAGTGATCTTGGAAAGTATGGTTTTGCTCTGGATCTAACACCTCTAACAAGGCGCTAGCAGGATCACCACGAAAATCCATACCCATCTTGTCGACTTCGTCCAATAGAAATAAAGGATTACGCACACCAACCTTAGTCAGGCTAGTAAGAATCTTGCCCGGCATAGAGCCAATATAAGTGCGGCGATGACCTCGAATCTCGGACTCATCACGCACACCGCCCAAGGCCATGCGTACAAACTTACGGTTGGTAGCGCGCGCAATCGATTGACCCAAGGAAGTTTTACCAACCCCTGGAGGGCCAACTAGGCAGAGAATCGGCGCCTTAACGCGGTCAACACGCTGCTGAACTGCGAGGTACTCCAAGATACGTTCTTTAACTTTATCTAAGCCGTAGTGATCCTCATCCAATACTTTTTCAGCATTGCTAAGGTCATTATTAATCATAGTTTTTTTCTTCCACGGAAGGTTGACTAAGGTATCAATAAAGTTTCGAATCACTGTAGCCTCAGCTGACATCGGTGACATCAACTTTAATTTTTTGTAGCTCAGATTCCGCTTTTTTCAAAGCTTCCTTAGGCATGCGCGCAGCTTTAATTCGCTTCTCGAGCTCCTCAAGATCGGCGCCCTCTTCACCTTCACCTAATTCTTTTTGAATGGCTTTAACCTGCTCATTTAGGTAGTACTCGCGCTGGCTCTTTTCCATTTGACGCTTGACGCGTCCACGAATACGCTTCTCTACTTGCAAAATATCAATTTCGCTTTCGAGATCGGTCAAGAGACTTTCTAAACGCTGTACTACATCGGTCATCTCAAGCAGGCGTTGCTTTTGCTCAAGCTTGACTGGCAAATGAGCGCAGATAGTATCTGCTAAGCGGCTTGGGTCATCTATACCACCGAGCGAAGACAAAATTTCTTGTGGCACTTTCTTGTTCAGTTTTACATACTGATCAAATTGGGCCATGATGGCGCGACGCAAGGCTTCAGTTTCATGAGCATCAATCGCATCGATCGCAGTTGGAGTAGCTTCACAGTTGAAGTAACCCAGGCTGTCTTCAATTTGGCTTACCTCTGCACGCTGCACTCCTTCGACTAACACCTTCACGGTGCCGTCAGGCAGTTTGAGCATCTGCAAGATGTTGGCGATGCAGCCGACCTCATAGAGGTCTGCAATCAATGGCTCATCCTTAGCTGCGGTCTTTTGGGCAACCAAAAGGACATTTTTGCCGGTTTCCATGGCAGCTTCTAGAGCTTTGATAGATTTAGGGCGACCCACAAATAACGGGATCACCATATGGGGGAAGACAACTACGTCTCGTAAGGGAAGTAAAGGTAGTTGAAGCGGTTCAGAGGGTAGTAATAAGTGGCCAGGCATAGGGCAAATCCTCCAAAGTAATCAATCCTCAAAAAGTCTCTAAAAGCAATAAACCACTAAATAAAGACAATATTCATGAGTAGCATACTACCTATATGGGCAGTACTTTTGGAAAATCAAGGGGAAAAAGTGTAAAAAAAAGGGCAATATTGCTTCGAAAACAGCAAAAACCCTGAGAAATTAAGCTTTTTTGCTTAAATCTGCCTTATCAGGATCTTGTTTATAGACTAACAAGGGTTTTCCGCCCTCAGCGATGCTGGTGTCATCAATCACAATCTTCTGGACATTCTTCAGGGACGGCAAGTCATACATGACATCCATCAAGGAGCCTTCCAGGATCGATCGAAGGCCTCGTGCTCCAGTCTTACGGGCGATTGCCTTCTTCGCAATGGCCGCTAAAGCTGCATGACGTACTTCCAGTTCAGCACCTTCCATGGTGAGTAGCGCTTGATATTGCTTTACCAAAGCATTTTTAGGCTCAGTAAGGATCTGAATTAAAGCATCCTCATCAAGCTGCATCAAAGTTGCTACAACGGGCAAGCGACCAATTAATTCCGGAATCAAGCCAAACTTAATTAAATCTTCGGGCTCTACCTCAATCAAGAGATCACTGACTCCTCGATCATCTTTACCAGGAACCGCTGCATTAAATCCAATACCAGTTTTGGCTGTACGCTGTTGAATCACTTTTTCAAGACCGTCAAAAGCGCCACCGCAAATAAATAAAATATTGGTCGTGTCCACTTGCAAGAAATCTTGATTCGGGTGCTTGCGTCCACCTTGTGGAGGTACTGCAGCCATAGTGCCTTCAACCAACTTCAATAAAGCCTGCTGCACACCTTCACCGGAAACATCTCGTGTAATGGAAGGATTATCAGACTTGCGCGAAATCTTATCGATCTCATCAATGTAGACGATGCCGCGTTGCGCTTTTTCTACGTTGTAGTCGCAAGCTTGCAATAGTTTTTGAATAATATTTTCGACGTCTTCACCAACATAGCCCGCTTCAGTCAGTGTGGTTGCATCGGCCATGACGAATGGCACATCAAGCATGCGAGCCAATGTTTGGGCTAAGAGAGTCTTACCAGAACCAGTGGGTCCAATCAGTAAAATATTGCTCTTTGCTAATTCAACTCCGTCCACAATTGCCTTGGCCGGCAATTTAGATTCTTTTTTATCTGCCACTTCAACCGGCTTACCATCTTTATCTAACTTCTCTTTTTTAGGCTTTGGTAAATACTTCAAGCGCTTATAGTGGTTATAGACGGCTACTGCCAAGGTCTTCTTAGCTTGATCCTGACCAATCACATATTGATCTAGGTTCTCTCTAATTTGATGGGGTGTTGGTAAAGAATCATCACCCTCTTCTTTAGGAAGCTTAGCAATTTCTTCTTGAATGATATCAGTGCAAAGATCAATGCACTCGTCACAAATAAATACAGACGGTCCCGCAATCAGCTTCTTGACTTCATGCTGGCTTTTGCCGCAAAAAGAACAATGCAACACTTTATCTGATGTGCTTGGGGTGGTCGTATCGCTCAAAATAGTCTTTATCTAAAAATTAAGGACGCTTCTCAATAACCTTATCGATTAAGCCGTAGTCACGCGCTTGCTCAGCAGACATAAAGTTATCGCGATCAGTATCTTTAGCGATAGTTTCAATTGATTGGCCTGTGCGATCAGCCAAAATCTTATTTAAGCGTTCGCGCAAGTACAAAATTTCACGCGCTTGAATCTCAATGTCAGATGCTTGGCCACGGGCTCCGCCTAATGGCTGATGAATCATGACGCGAGAATTTGGCAATGCATAGCGTTTACCTTTTTCACCTGCGCACAATAAAAATGCACCCATACTTGCAGCCATACCCATGCATAGAGTGCTGACGTGGGGCTTGATGAACTGCATGGTGTCATAAATTGCTAGACCAGCAGAAACCGACCCACCAGGTGAATTGATGTAAAGGGAAATCTCTTTATCTGGATTTTCGCTCTCAAGGAACAACAATTGTGCGATGACTAAGTTGGCTGTTTGATCGTTTACCTCGCCAACTAAGAAAACAACACGCTCTCTTAATAGACGAGAATAAATATCGTAAGCACGTTCACCTCGACCAGAGGTTTCAATCACCATCGGAACCAAACCTAGACCCTTAGGCTCTAGGTTCTCAGACTGAATATGGTTCTGGTTCATTTATGAAGATCCTCTTTAAGATAGGTTTATAGCAGCTTTGATTTAGTTTAACTTGCTTAGCTCTTCAAAGCTTATCGCCTTGTCGCTTACTTTAGCAAGTGAAGTGAAGTGTTTAATCACGTTATCTTCAAGAACAATATTCTCAATATCTTTTAAGCGACTGGGGTTGCTGTAGAACCAACGAACCACCTCTTTTGGGTCTTCATAAGTAGCCGCTTGCTCGTCGATTTCAGCTTTGATTTGGTCTGCAGTAGCAGCCAAGCCCTGCTTTTTAACTAATTCACTAAGAATGAGGCCGAGTCGAACACGCTTTAGTGCCTGGTCTGCAAATAACTCTGGTGGGATCGGGGCGTCTTTAGCATTAGGTAAGCCACGTTGAATGAGATCTTGACGCGCACCTTCAACCAAACGTTCTTGCTCGGAAGATACTAAAGATTTAGGAACATCAAATTCGCACAAAGTATTAAGCTTATCCATAACTTCATTTTTCAATAAAGAAGTAATGCGGCGTTTGACTTCACGATCGAGATTCTCTTTAACATCAGCGCGCATTTTTGTAACGCCGCCTTCTGTAACACCCATCGATAATGCAAATGCATCATCGACTGCTGGTAAGTGTGCCCAGTTCACTGATTTCACTGTAATGGTGAATTCTGCTGTTTTACCAGCAACATCTTTACCATGGTAGTCAGCTGGAAAGCTCAGCGGAAATGATTTAGTGTCACCCGCTTTGAGGCCTAAGCTGGCAGCTTCAAATTCAGGCAACATGCGTCCTTCGCCAAGAACATACTCAAAGTTCTCGGATTTGCCGCCTGCAAACTCAACGCCATCAATCTTGCCAACAAAGTCAATGACGACTTGGTCACCGTTTTGGGCTGCTGCATTAGATCCGCCATCACCATGCTCACCAGCCTCGCCACGTGGGTGGTAATGAACTTGCTGCTTACGTAAAATATCGATTGCTCGATCAATTTCAGCATCGCCAATATTCGTCGTGTATTTAGTAACTTCCGCTTGAGAAAAGTCACCAATCTTCACTTCTGGCAATACTTCGAAGAATGCATCAAAGACAATCTTGTCGGCGCCCAACTCACTCTTAGGCTCAAGACGTGGTTGACTTGCTAATGGAATGCCCTCTTTTTTGCTTTGCTCGTAGAACAGTTCAGAGGCTTTATCGTACTGAAGCTCGAAATCCACTTGCATGCCGTACTGCTTTTCAACCATATTCTTTGGCACCTTGCCTGGACGAAAGCCAGCCAATTTCATGCTCTTGCCAAATTGGGCCAAGCGGGCATCGCGTGCTTTTGCCAAATCGGCACGAGCGAATTCCAAAGTCATTTTGCGGTCTAAGCTACCTAAATTTTCTATCTGCAAAGCCATTTTCATCTCTTCATTAAAAACAGGATATGTGAAGTCCAAGCCGAGTAGCACTTGTGGTGCGAGGAGGGGGACTCGAACCCCCACACCATTTCTGGCGTCAGGACCTAAACCTGGTGCGTCTACCAATTTCGCCATCCTCGCGAATATCCGCAAACACTGCCAAGCTTAAACTTCACTCTAAAGACCGTAATTCTACAATGCTTGGGGTTTTAGAGGATCTTTAGGCCTTGTAGAGCAATGCTACAGCGTGTACTGCAACGCCCTCACCCCTGCCAAGATGGCCCAGGGATTCATTGGTTTTGGCCTTTAGGTTTACGTGGCTAGGGGTCACTGAGAGGTCAGTGGCAATATTTCTGACCATTTCTGGCAAAAAATCCGCCAATTTGGGCTTTTGACAAATGATCGTGGCATCCACATTCCCAATTTGAAAGCCAGCAGCCTGCACCTTTTGCAAGGCTGCCCGTAGCAAGATTCGGCTATCCATGTCTTTAAATTGTGGATCAGTATCCGGAAACAACTGGCCAATATCGTTTAATCCAGCCGCACCTAGTAAGGCGTCAGTTAGTGCATGCAGCAAAGCATCGGCATCAGAATGGCCTAATAATCCTTTTTCATACGGAATATGTACGCCACCAAGAATCAGTTTGCGATCAGCTACTAGAGTATGGATGTCGTAACCCTGGCCAATGCGAAATTGCGGAACATGAGCGTTACTTTGTGTCATAAATATTCTTTATTTACCTATTTTCTGAATTCAACAGTAATTGCATCAAATCCAAATCTGCAGAATGAGTTACTTTAAAGTTGCGGGTTGCACCTTCAATTAGCAATGGCTTTACTCCCGTTAATTCCATAGCGCTCGCCTCATCGGTAACATCAGCCTCCAATCGAATCGCATCTTGTAAAGCATCATGTAACTCCTTCAGGCCAAACATTTGCGGTGTTTGTGCCTGCCATAAATGCTCACGTGAAATTGTTTTTTCTACGTGCGGCATATTTCCAGCGATCGCTAAATCAAGATCAGCCCGCTTTAAGGTATCGGCCAAACGAACTGCTAATAAACCGCCGACATCTGAACCTTGAACGGAAGTAATTAACTTTTTAATTAGATCTGGCGTGATACCTGGTCTGGCTGCATCGTGCACCAAGATCCAATCATCAGGAGATATACCAGACGTCAGTTGTGCTGCCAAAGTATTGCGAACTGTCTCTTGGCGGGTAGAGCCGCCAGTAGGTAAAAAATGAATGGGCTTGCTTCCCTTTGCAAGGCTTTTCAAAATGGGGTTATCGATAAACCCTGGCGATACGCCAATCCAGATAGATTCAATCAGCGGGGATTGCATGTAGGCTTCTATGGCGTAAGCAAGCATTGGTCTGCCCGCTAGTTCCTGGAATTGTTTTGGTAAATCACCGCCCAAGCGGGATCCAGTGCCCGCTGTTGGCAGGAGAGCGTGACATTTCTTTACGGATTGATTTCCTAAGCCCATACCTGATTCTATAATGAGCACAGATGTCTGATGCATTAAATCTAGTACCCCCCATACCCGCCCCGCGGGCTGGGCAGCGCTTTACCTTTTCAGGACTAGTCGGCTCAGCTGATGCAGCCCTGATAGCGCAAACCGCTTTGCGCTATCGCAAGGATTTCTCAGTCATGGTGATATTTTGTGCCCAAGCACAAGAAGCTCAGCGACTTTTAGAAGAAATCCCTGCTTTTGGACCTCAACTAAAAACCCGTCTGTTGCCTGACTGGGAAATTCTTCCTTACGATCATTTTTCCCCTCACCAGGACTTAGTCTCTGAGCGTTTAGCCACCTTATATGAATTACTCAATGGCAGTTGCGATATTGTTTTAGTACCAGTGACTACTGCTTTGCAAAGATTAGGTCCGCCAGACTTCTTATCGGGGCATACCTTCTTTTTTCGTCAAGGCGATAAACTGAATGAAGCAGCTCTAAAGCTTCAACTTCAACAAGCAGGTTACGATCCAGTAAGCGCAGTCATGCGACCTGGTGAATACAGTATTCGTGGCGGTCTTATTGATTTATTTCCAATGGGCTCTAGCCTGCCTTATCGCCTAGATTTATTTGGGGATGAAATTGAGCAGATCCGCTCCTTTGATCCTGATACGCAAAGAAGTCTTTATCCCGTTAAAGAAGTGCGTCTACTGCCAGGTCATGAATTCCCATTCAATGATGAGGCACGCACCGCCTTCAGAGGCCGGTGGCGCGAAGTCTTTGAGGGCGACCCGACCCGTTGCTCTATTTATAAAGATGCCAACTTAGGCATCCCCAGTGCAGGCATAGAATCCTATCTGCCGATGTTCTTCAAGGAGCAATCTAGCGTCTTTGATTACTTCCCAAGATCGGGTGATCCAGTTTGGATTCTCAGTACTGGTGATGTTGAAGATGCTATACGGGGGTTTTGGAAAGACACACTCCCGCGCTATGAATTTCTCAAGCATGATCTTGATCGCCCTATTCTTCCTCCGAAAGAGCTCTTTCTCGATGTGGATGAATTCTTCAAGGCGGCAAAACCACACGCACGCTTAGTGCTAGAAAAAGAGACTTCTTCAGCCGCCCAGTTTCTCCAGGTGCCTGATGTTGCTGTTCATCGCAAAGACGCTGATCCAGTAAGTGGTTTACGTAAATTCGTTGAAAACGAAAAAGTCCGCATTCTAATTTGTAGTGATAGTGCTGGGCGTAAGGAGTCGATCCGACAGTTGTTTGAAGAAAGCAATTCAGTTGCTGGGCAGAATGGTAAGCCCCTCTATCAACTTCAGCCTGAGGGCTTCGATACGGTTGCTGATTTTATCAAGAGCGAATCCCAATTCGGCTTAACCACTGCCCCACTTTTTAATGGCTTCTCTTGGCCAGCCCAAAACCTCATTATCGTCACCGAGGCAGAGTTATTCACTTCGACAGCAAGGCAAAGACGTAAAGGAAAGGAATCGGAGAGCGCTGATCCTGACATGCTCTTTAAGGATCTGTCTGAACTTAAGATTGGCGACCCAGTGGTTCATGCTGAACATGGCATTGGTCGTTACCAAGGCTTAGTCCTCCTCAATGTAGCTCCACCCAAGGATGCCCCTATTTTTGAGGAGTTTCTTCATCTTCAGTATGCTGGTGAAGCTACTTTGTACGTGCCAGTTCAGCAATTACAAATGGTTACCCGCTATGCTGGATCAGATCCTGATTCTGCACCACTGCATCAACTTGGTTCTGGTCAATGGGATAAGGCTAAACGTAAAGCTGCTCAGCAAATACGCGATACTGCCGCTGAATTACTAAGTCTCTATGCCGCAAGAGCGATTCGCAAAGGGCATGCCTTTGAGTTTTCTGCTCATGACTACGCCGCTTTCTCAGAGAGCTTTGGTTTTGAAGAAACACCTGATCAGGCTAATGCTATTGCTGCGGTGATTGGCGACATGACGAGCGGTACGCCAATGGATCGCCTGGTTTGTGGTGATGTTGGTTTCGGTAAAACAGAAGTTGCTCTGCGCGCGAGCTTTGTGGCTGTCATGGGCGGTAAACAAGTAGCCATACTGGCGCCCACTACCTTGTTAGCCGAACAACATGTTGCAACTTGGAAAGATCGTTTTGCAGATTGGCCTGTGCGCATTGTAGAACTTTCACGCTTTAAGACCGCTAAGGAAATTACTGCGGCATTAGAGGCGATTGCTAAGGGCGAAGCGGACATCATTATCGGTACCCACAAGCTATTGTCTAAGGAAACACAATTCGCCAATCTTGGTTTGGTGATTGTGGATGAGGAACATCGCTTTGGAGTCCGCCAAAAGGATGCCCTGAAAGCCTTGCGTGCTGAAGTCGACATCCTGACTCTGACTGCCACTCCAATTCCAAGAACATTGGGAATGGCGATGGAGGGCTTACGCGAGTTCTCCATTATTGCTACAGCTCCTCAGAAGCGGCTGGCTATTAAAACCTTTGTGCGTCGCGAAGGTGATGGCGTCATTCGTGAGGCAGTACTTCGAGAAATCAAACGTGGTGGCCAAGTCTATTTCCTACACAATGAAGTAGAAACTATTCAGAATCGAAAGCATGCATTACAAGAGTTGATTCCTGAGGCAAGTATTAGTGTTGCTCACGGTCAAATGCATGAGCGCGAACTGGAGTCGGTGATGCGCGAGTTCGTTACCCAGCGCACCAATATTCTGCTATGTACTACGATTATTGAAACAGGGATTGATGTACCAACCGCCAATACCATCATCATGCATCGCGCTGATAAGTTTGGCTTAGCGCAATTACATCAACTCCGTGGTCGCGTCGGCCGCTCGCATCACCAGGCCTACGCTTACCTCATGGTTCCTGATCCGGAAGCCTTAAGTAAGCAGGCACAGTTACGCCTCAATGCGATTCAGGCTATGGAAGAACTTGGTTCTGGCTTTTACCTAGCCATGCATGACTTAGAGATTCGGGGAGCTGGTGAAGTCCTGGGTGACAAGCAGTCTGGCGAGATTCATGAAATTGGCTTTCAGCTCTATACAGAAATGCTCAATAGAGCTGTCAAATCCTTGCGCAGCGGAAAAGAGCCCGATTTACTCTCGCCTTTGCAAGCAACTACGGATGTCAATCTAGGCGTTCCTGCCCTTCTTCCAAATGACTACTGCCCCGATGTCCATGAGCGCCTCTCTTTATATAAACGTTTTGCAGGTACTAATGATTTTTCAGAGTTAATGGGTCTTCGTGAAGAATTGGTCGATCGCTTTGGAGATCTACCAGATCAAGCCAAGTCCTTTTATGAAACCCATCGTCTACGCTTAGAAATGACTGGGTTTGGCATTAAGAAAATTGATGCGACACCGGCATCTATACAGATTCAATTTATCCCTAATCCACCGATTGATCCTATGAAAATTATTCAATTAATACAAAGCTCAAAACATATTCAGCTCAATGGGCAAGATAAGCTCAAAGTACTCCCCCAGAAGAAGCGGGAATTTGAGAAGCTAGATCAACGTTTAGATTCGATTCGACAGATCCTAAGACGCCTGAACGAATCAGCAGTACTCAGCACTGCAAAAGCCAGTTAATCATTGCTATTATTAAAGCCATGTCTAAGCTAAGTCTCATTGTCCTATCGAGAGAGCCAATTCACGAAAAGTTGGTCTTTGAGCTCAAAGACCGGGCAATCATGTTTGGAGTCACACTTCACACTGTTGGTGGCCAGATATCAAATGGCGCTTACTATTCGGAGCGTTGGGAATGTAATCAGCGGCTAGACACTACTCAGAGAGAAAATCTGCGCACTATCGCAGCACAATTTAATAGTGATCTCTGCATTTTAGATGTTGATCTTCCGCCTAGCGATATTAAAGTACTCGCAATGGATATGGATTCGACTCTCATCAATATTGAATGTATTGATGAGATAGCAGATTTCACAGGAAAAAAAGCAGCTGTCGCACAAATCACTGAAGCTACTATGCGTGGTGAGATCAAAGACTTTCAAGAGAGCCTGCGGCGTCGTGTTGCATTGCTTGAGGGTGTTTCAGCCGACGCGCTTGAAGCAGTATATCGGGAGCGCTTACAACCAAATCCAGGAGCTGCAGAGCTCTTAGCAGGTGCCAATGAGCGTGGACTCTATACACTATTAGTATCTGGTGGTTTTACTTTCTACACTGAAAAACTCCGCCAGCAACTTGGGTTCAAGCAGGCGCAAGCAAACACCCTTGAAATCATCGACGATAAGCTCACCGGCAAAGTACTTGGAGATATTGTGGATGGTGCAGCTAAGGCAGCTTATCTTGATGAAGCTTGTCGTCTACTAGGGTGTACTAAAGCCAATGCAATGACAATCGGTGATGGTGCAAACGATCTCATCATGATGAATGGATCTGGTATTAGCATTGCCTATAAAGCAAAACCGATCGTCAAAGAAAAAGCCGACGCGGCTTTTGACCGAGTCGGCTTGGATGCTGCTTTACTACTGATTTCTTAGTAAGACGATTACATCCGTTCGAAAATAGTCGCAATACCTTGACCGCCACCGATACACATGGTTACTAGAGCGTATTTGCCTTGCACGCGCTGCAGTTCATGGATGGCTTTGGTGGCAATTGCCGCGCCTGAACATCCAATAGGGTGACCCAAAGCGATCGCGCCACCATTGACGTTGGTTTTAGCGGGATCTAAGCCTAAACCTTTCATTACCGCTAAAGCTTGCGCAGCAAATGCTTCATTCGATTCGATCACATCTATTTGCTCTAGCTTCAGACCAGCACGCTCTAAGGCAAGCTTGCTTGCGGGAATCGGGCCTTCGCCCATGATGTGGTTCGGTACGCCAGCAACTGCATAAGAAACTAAACGAGCTATTGGCTTATGACCAGCTTTCTTGGCTGTTTCTGCATCAGCCAAGACAAAGAAGGCTGCGCCATCATTAATACCAGAGGCATTACCTGCAGTAACAGAGCCACCTTCTTTTTTGAACACGGCCTTCATCTTGCCAAGAGTTTCCATAGTGGTATCTGGCTTGCAATGCTCATCAGTATCAAAGACAACGTCGCCCTTACGAGATTTAATCGTGATTGGAACGATTTGTGACTTAAAGCGGCCTTCTTTAATAGCATGAGCAGCGCGACGATGAGACTCCACCGCGAAAGCGTCCTGCTCTTCACGAGTCAGCTTCCATTTTTCAACAAGGTTCTCGGCAGTGACACCCATGTGCCCAACGCCAAACGGATCAGTCAATACGGCGACCATCAAGTCGAGCATCTTGGTATCGCCCATTCGTGCGCCGCTGCGCAATGCAGGAGAGCCGTACATGCCGCGTGACATCACTTCAACGCCACCGCCCACACCGTAATCGCAATCACCCAGCATAATTTGCTGCGCAGTAGTCACAATCGCTTGTAAGCCAGAGCTGCATAAACGGTTGAGCGACATTGCTACAGATTCCATCGGTAAGCCAGCCTGAATTGCAGCTACACGAGCAACGTAAGCGTAACGACTATCCGTTGGAATCGTGTTTCCAACTGTGACGTAATTCACTAATGCAGGATCAACGCCAGATCGAGCAACGGCCTCTTTCATCACAATACCGCCCAGCTCTGACGGCTCCAAGCTACTCAGTGAGCCATTAAAGGCGCCAATAGCAGAACGAACTGCACTTAAAACCACGACATCACGACTCATAACAATCCCCTTAGCTGAGCCCACAAATAGGCTTAATTATTAATACGACATTCATTTTTATTACTTTTTTCAAGTTTCCGCTACTAGATCATGCCCTTGTGAGCTGATCACCGTAGCACGAATAATCTCCCCTGCGCGATAGCGTTTTGAAGGCTTGCTAGCGGGCAAAACCCTCACCAAACCATCAATTTCAGGGGCATCACCAATAGTTCTGCCAATCCCACCGGATTCATCAACCCGATCGATTAGGACTTGGACTCTTTTGCCAATTTTTTTCGAAAGACGCAAAATCGAGATTTCCTCTGCTTTAGCCATGAAACGGGCACGACGTTCTTCACGAATAGCATCAGGAACAGGGCTTTCTAATTGATTTGCAGTAGCACCTTCCACTGGTGAATAGGCAAAGCAACCTGCGCGATCAATTTGGGCCTCGTTCAGGAAGTTCAGTAAATACTCAAACTCTGTTTCTGTCTCCCCCGGAAATCCAGCAATAAAAGTACTGCGAATGACTAAATCTGGGCAAGCGGCGCGCCAAGCCAAAATGCGCTCTAAGTTTTTCTCACCACTTGCGGGGCGCTTCATTCGTTTGAGAACATCTGGATGGGCATGTTGCAGTGGAATATCTAAATACGGAAGCACTCCATATCCATGTTCAGCAAACTCTGCCATCAAAGGCAAGACGTCATCTACGTGCGGATAAGGATAAACGTAATGTAGTCTTACCCAAGCTTGATGCTCACGCGCAATTTGATTTAATGCGTTTACCAAATCAAACATCCGTGTCTTCACTGGCTTGCCGTCCCAAAAGCCAGTTCGGTATTGGATATCGACACCATATGCACTAGTGTCTTGAGAGACAACTAATAATTCTTTAACGCCGGATTCAAATAAGCGCTTTGCTTCTAATAGCACCTCGCCAATCGGCCTGGATACCAAATCTCCACGAAGACTAGGAATGATGCAAAAAGTACAACGATGGTTGCAGCCTTCAGAAATTTTCAAATAAGCGTAGTGCTTTGGTGTCAGCTTGATTTCTATTGGAGGAACCAAGTCTACAAATGGATCATGTGGTTTTGGTAAATGCAGATGAATCGCCTGCATCACCTCATCAGTGGCGTGAGGCCCTGTAACTGCCAGGACTTTAGGATGAATACTCTGAATGAGATCACTGCCATCAGCATTCTTTTTAGCCCCCAAGCAGCCAGTCACGATGACTTTGCCGTTTTCAGCAAGTGCCTCTCCAATAGCAGCAAGGCTTTCCTCTACTGCTGAATCTATAAAACCACAGGTATTGACCACAACGAGATCTGCACCTGAATAATCTTTTGCAGTCTCGTAACCTTCCGCACTAAGTTGCGTCAGGATAAGCTCAGAGTCAACGAGCGCCTTAGGGCAGCCTAAGGATACAAAGCCGATTTTTCCAGCCACAACTATTCTTTTTCAGACTTAGTGGGCTGGGGGGTAAATGGAAAATTACCAAAGAGATTTTGTGAGCTCTGGAGTTGCTCTTGCATCTTCACAAATAGATCTTTGCTTTGCTCCATGTAATTTCCCATCAAGCCTTGCATCAGGGGATTTTGGAGATTCATCATTTGAGACCAAGCTTCGGGTGTACTGCCTGCCCCGAGACCTTTAGTCTGATCGCCCAGCTTATTGTGAATATCCACAAATGATTGCATGGTCTTTTCGAGATAATTACCCATCAAGCCTTGCATGGAGTTGCCATAGAAGCGAATGATTTGAGAAAGCATTTGTGAAGAAAATACTGGGGCACCACCAGCTTCTTCTTCTAGAATTATTTGCAGCAAAATATTGCGTGTCAGATCTTCGTCCGTTTTTGCGTCGATGACTTTAAACACCTCGTTAGCCATCACTAAGCCCTTGATGTCAGACAAAGTGACATAAGTACTTGTCTGGGTGTCGTAGAGACGACGATTGGGATATTTCTTAATGAGTCGGTCTTCGCCAGCTCGCTTTGTACGGGTAACCATTATTTTCCTTACTGAATACTGCAACGCAACATCAGCTTAGTTTATCTCTAGACTGAAGTAAAGATAAATAAGCCGTGTTGCGCTTACTTGCTAAATAAATGCTGCACTGCAGTATTAGCCAGTATGAATGCCGCCGTTTAGTGAGAAGTCCGCTCCGGTTGCATAGCCACCATCATCGGAGGCAATCCAACAGCAAATAGAAGCAATCTCTTCGGGGGTGCCTAAACGCTTTACTGGAATACCGGCAACGATCTTCTCGAGGACATCTTCACGAATGGCTTTAACCATATCGGTGCCAATATAGCCAGGCGAGACCGTATTGACAGTAACGCCCTTGGTAGCAACTTCTTGCGCTAAGGCCATCGTAAAGCCGTGTAAGCCTGCTTTAGCGGTGGAATAGTTTGCTTGACCAAACTGACCTTTTTGACCGTTGACAGAAGAAATATTAATGACTCGGCCCCAGTTGTTCTCAACCATACCTTCGATCACTTGCTTGGTAACGTTAAACAATGAATTGAGGTTGGTATCAATGACGGCCTTCCATGCCTCTGGCGTCATCTTGCGGAAAACGCTATCCCGCGTAATGCCTGCATTATTGACCAATACATCAACGCGACCTACCTCAGCTTTAACTTTGTCTAAGGCTGCAACTGTACTGTCCCAATCGGACACATTGCCCTCAGAGGCGATAAAGTCATAGCCCAAAGCTTTTTGCTCACCAAGCCAACGATCCTTACGCGGTGAATTTGGACCACAACCAGCAATCACCTTAAATCCATCTTTTGCTAAACGTTGGCAGATGGCGGTACCGATTCCACCCATTCCACCAGTAACATACGCGACTTTTTGAGACATTACATTCCCCTTTAAAAAACTTCGTTCATTGTTGCTGATCTAACTTCCTTGAGCTGCTTTTTCTTTTACATACACCCCGGGTGCAGCTTCCATTTTTTTGTACTTTGCATTACCAAAGCTTTTGCTGGCAGGTTTTTTCTTGCCGCCAAATTGTTCTAGCCACTGCGTGTAATTAGGCCACCAGCTACCAGTAATTTGCTTTGCACCTTCGAGCCACTCATTAGCCGTTGCTGCAATCTGATTATTTTCAAAGTAATAGCGCTTATTCTTTGCAGGTGGGTTGATGACTCCTGCAATATGACCAGAAGCACCAAGTACAAAACGATTCTTACCCTTCAGCAAGTGCGTTGACTCGTAAGCGGACTGCCACGGGACAATATGGTCCTCTTGTGAAGCATATATATAAGCAGGACACTTGATCTTACCCAAATCGATCTTTTCGCCACAAATCGTAAGCTTGCCTGGTTTAACCAAGTCATTCTGTAGATATGTGTGGCGTAAGTACCAGCAAAACATATTGCCTGGCAAATTCGTTGAATCGCCATTCCAATAAAGCAAATCAAATGGTGGCGGTGAATTACCCTTGAGGTAATTTTCAACAACATAGTTCCACACTAAATCATTCGGGCGCAAGAACGAAAAGGTATTGCCTAGATCTAAGCCAGACATCATTCCATATTTAGCACCCTTACTATCCTTGCCGCCCTTACCGCCAATAGTTTTCTCACGCATCTCGACCATAGCTTCGTCGATGAAGACATCCAAAATACCGGTGTTCGTGAAGTCTAGCAAGGTTGTAAATAAGGTCAAGCTAGCTACTGGGTGTTCATTGCGAGCCGCAAGCACTGCTAAAGCTGATGTCGTTAGTGTGCCGCCAACACAAAAACCTAGCGCATTAATCTGCTTTGTGTTGCCAATCTCCTTGACCACTTCAATTGCTTTAATGACACCCTTACCTACATAGTCATCCCAACTGACCTGCGCCATTGAGGCATCTGGATTTTTCCAAGAGACCAAGAACACGGTATGTCCTTGGGAAACCATGTGGCGGACCACGGAGTTATTAGGCTGAAGATCCAAGATGTAATACTTATTAATACACGGAGGCACCATGAGATACGGACGCTCAAAGACCGTTTCTGTCAGTGGTGTGTATTGAATGAGTTCAAATAGCTCATTTCTAAATACAACATGCCCTTCTGTCGTGGCAATATTTTTTCCAACCTCAAAAGCACTCTCATCGGTTTGAGAAACTTTGCCCTTCTTCATATCACCAAGCAGATTCGCAATTCCTTTTTGAATTGACTGCCCTTGGGTGCTAATAATGTTTTCTAGAACTTCTGGATTGGTTGCAATGAAATTCGATGGTGAGAGTGCATCGATCATTTGCTCGGTTGTAAACAAAATTTTCTGTTTAGTCTTGTCATCCGTCTCCACTGCTTGAGCCAAAGACATGAGATGTTTTGAGTTCAACAAATACGTTGCTGCAATCACTTTGCTCCAAGAAGAATGCCAAGCCTTACCAGCAAAGCGCCGATCTTTCACTTCAATCGCTTCAGGATTTGTCGCAATATGGGCTAACTCTGCAAAATATTCTTTTTGAATTTCCGCTAAACGCTCTGATGGAATCATCGCCATATGATGCGGCGCCAAAGATGGTGTTGCACTGGGATTCATGCCTGCAAACATAGTGCTCTCGTCAATTAGTTAAGTTCATTCTCGGTCTATAAGGTATATTAGGTTATACGCAATAACCCTAGCCGTAGGGCTAGGCTAGTGTTTACCCTCAGGAATGGTATCTAGGAGGATATCCAGATGAGCGAGGCGAATCGCCCAGTAACCCCGTCACGGCGATAGGAGAAAAACTGCCCCTGATCCAAAACTGTGCACAAGTCGCCACCAAAGGTGGACTCTACTCCAGCCCTTTTAAGCCGATCTCGTGCCAACTGATAAAGATCAGCCAAATACTTTCCAGGCCTATTGGATATGGGTAAAAAGCATTGCTTCATATCATGTAGTCCGCATTCCTGAAAGCGCCCCACTACGTCTTCGCCGACTTCAAAAGATTCTGGACCAATGGCCGGCCCCATCCATGCAATGATATTAGCCGCGCTCGATTGATGGGATAGCTTGAGCATTTCACTTACCGTGTTTTCTAATACGCCATCACATAAACCACGCCATCCGGCATGAGCGGCACCAATAACTGTGCCATCAGCATTGGAAAGTAGTACCGGCAGACAATCAGCCGTCATGATCGCTAAGACTTCATCTGGAATATTGGTCACCGCAGCATCGGCCTCATAAGGTTTGCTAGAAAACTGAGTGCGAGTGTCTGGGGTGCTCACTTGAATACGATGAGTTTGCTTTAACCAAATAGGCTCTGCGGGAACATATGCTCTAAGCAATTGACGATTAGCAATCACCCTCGCAGGGTCATCTCCAACATGATCCCCAAGGTTGAGGGTGTCATATGGCGAGTGACTGACACCACCTTGTCTTGTCGTCACTAGGGCATGAATAGCACCTGGAGCCGGCCATGTTGGTTTAATGGCATTCATGACTGATAGTCATTCTGAGGGGATGCTAGCAAAGCCTCTTCTTTTGGCAATACTTCTTCGCTCATGCCAACTTGCAGTAACAGCTCCATCAAATCAGGAGGTGGCAGGCGAAACCAAGTCATCCACTCTTGACTGATTGGATGTTGCAGACTTAAGGCATAGGCGTGTAAGGCTTGGCGTTCAAACAGCAGTGCCTTTGCTGCCCCCGGAGTTTTTTTGCGGTAAACAGGATCACCTAGAAGAGGAAAGCCAAGGGATTCCAAGTGAACGCGGATTTGGTGTGTGCGCCCGGTTTCTAAGCGACACTCCAATAAAGCAAGAGGGGCCTCACTAAAGCTTCCCTTTGCTAAGCGACGAAATAGAGTAGCTGCAGGCTTTCCTTGTGCGTTACCAGCAGCCATGCGAAGACGATCACGCTGATCTCTGCCAACAGTTGCTAGCACTTTGCCTTGATTTGGTGCGTCACCCCAAACCCAAGCTAAATATCGACGACCTACAGTTCGCTCTTGAAGCTGTCTTACCAAAGACGTTTGAGCTTGAGCAGTTCGAGCAACCACCATTAATCCCGAGGTGTCTTTGTCCAAGCGATGAACAATCCCAGCTCTAGGTAATAACTTCAGCTCTGGATAACGAAATAAGAGCCCGTTTAATAGGGTGCCTGACCAATTTCCAGCGGCTGGATGAACTACTAGCCCGGCCTGCTTATTAATCACGATGAGGGATTGGTCCTCATAAACAACATCCAAGGGGATATCTTCCGGACTAAAGGCAAATTGCTCTGGCATCTCCTGCGGAAAGACCTTGATGCTCTCACCACCATGCAGTAAATAGCGGGCTTTAGTCACTTTCCCGTCAACCATGACAGCCCCCGACTCGACCCAGGCCTTGAGTCGATTGCGAGAATAATCTGGCAAAGACCCTGCTAGGACCTTGTCGAGCCTCTCCCCTGCCATCTCTAAAGGGATATCTAGGGAGATGAAATCCTCTTCATCGATATAATCAACAGGATTCGAATCAGGAGTTTGCGGCAATGCCACGCTTAAAGAGCCTTTCAGTTATGTCCGACGTAATATCAGACGCCAGTTTAAGGCTTGCTGGGAATCCTGCCCCACAAAAAAAGTCCCTTATTTCAAATACCAGCCCAATCGCCCTGCTTTTACTCATATTGACGGTAGCACTATTTTTGAGTGGATGCGCAGGCAGCGATGGTCAAAAAGACGATACTGATATTTGGTCAGAGGCAAAGCTATATTCGGAAGCAACTGAGAAGTTAAATGATGGTGACTTTGTTAAGTGCGGAAAATATTTTGACAAGCTAGAGGCACGCTTTCCATTTGGACCCTATTCACAGCAAGCACAAATTAATACTGCTTATTGCTACTGGAAGGGGCAGGAACAAGCTCAAGCTTTAGTTGCTATTGACCGCTTCATCAAGCTTCATCAAGGAAGCCCAAGCTTAGATTATGCCTACTATCTTAGAGGCCTCATTACGTTCAATGATGATTTGGGGTGGCTCGGTAAATTTACGGGTCAAGATTTAAGTGAGCGAGATCCACAGGCAGCCAAGGATGCATTTGAGTCCTTCAAAATCGTTGCTGAGCGCTTCCCTAATAGTAAATACGCTCCGGACGCTTTAGATCGCATGCGCTATATCGTCAACTCATTGGCTGAAGCGGATGTGCTTGTGGCGCGTTACTACTATCAACGTGGAGCCTACTTGGCTTCGGCCAATCGTGCGCAGCTCGTTATTCGAGACTATGATCGCGCTCCTGCAGTAGAGGAAGCGCTCTATATCCTCTATAAATCCTACCAAAAATTAGGTATGGCTGATCTGAGCAACGATACAGCCCGAGTCTTTAAACTCAACTTTCCGGATAGCGTCATGCTAGAGACTGGACAGCGAGTGCAAAAAGAACGCAAATGGTGGCAGTTCTGGAATAAGTAAGACTTCGTTCACCATCTTTACTTAACCACAACAGGTACGCGCGGAGCTACAGCGCACAGCAGCTCATAGCCGATGGTGTCGCTCATTTGTGCAACATCATCTACCGGCACTTTATCGCCCCAAAGTTCAACAGTACTGCCAATTTTTGCATCGGGTGCATTACGCAAATCAATACTCAGCATATCCATAGATACACGGCCGACGATAGGGCAAACTACCCCACCATCCTGAGTACCACCGCTGACCCAAACTGGTGTGCCATCTTTGGCATGACGAGGGTATCCATCGGCATAGCCGCAAGCCACAATACCAATTCTCATGGTTTCGGGTGCTTCAAAGCGTCCGCCATAGCCAACGCGATCTCCTTTATCTAATACTTGGATATCAATGATTTCACTCTCTAACTGCATTACTGCCTTTAAGTGTGAGTTCTTGATATCTGCAAATAGCCCAGTAGGCGATGCGCCGTAAAGCATGATTCCCGGTCTCACCCAATCTCCAAGAGCATTGCGATGCCACAATATGGCTGCAGAATTGGCCAATGACGTAGGAGCCTCTAAACCCTCAATCGTGTCGTTAAATAGTTCCAATTGACTGCCCACTGTTGGCAAGCGATCAACTTGATCTGCATTTGCAAAATGCGTCATGTGATGCATTTTGTTCCCAGCAGCATGTAGGCGATGGAATGCTGTTCTATAGGCCTCAGGTTTTAAGCCTAAGCGATTCATGCCAGTATTCATTTTCAGAAAAATATTAAATGGCTTATGGGCCACGTACTTTTCTAGCCACTGAACTTGCATCTCGCAGTGCACAACCAAGTCACACGACAACTTCTCTGCCAAGGACATTTCATTTTCATGAAATAACCCTTCTAAAAGTAGGATTCGTCCTTGCCAGCAAGCATCCCTCAATCGCTGGGCATTTTGCATATTTAGCAGCGCAAAACCATCTGTGGATGCCAAACCTTTCAAAGCTGCCTCAAAAGTGTGGCCATAGGCACCGGATTTCACAACGGCCCAAATTTTGGACTCTGGAGCAAGTTCCCGAACTCTGTTTAAATTATGTCGAAAGGCATCAATGTGAATAGATGCCAAAATTGGCCTATTTATTAAGCCGATACCAAAACCGCCCATATTCACCCCTCCTTTCGTGTTTTAATGGATTCAATGACTAGATTGTACGAATGAACCGTAGTTTTTACACCATTATGGCGGCGCAATTTTTTTCGTCGCTTGCTGATAACGCATTGCTGATCGCAGCAATTGCCCTTTTGGCCCAGCTTCATGCTCCGGCCTGGATGACCCCTTTACTCAAATTATTCTTTGTTTTGTCCTATGTAGTGCTGGCAGCCTTCGTAGGCGCCTTTGCAGACTCCCGCCCCAAGGGAAATGTCATGTTTATTACCAATACGATCAAATTTGTAGGTTGCGTCGTAATGTTGTTCGGAAGCCACCCATTACTGTCTTATGCCATCGTGGGCCTTGGGGCTGCCGCATATTCTCCAGCCAAATACGGCATTCTGACTGAATTACTTCCCCCAGAAAAACTGGTAGCTGCCAATGGCTGGATCGAAGGCCTTACCGTGGGCTCAATCATTTTAGGCACTGTTTTAGGCGGCGTCTTGATTAGTAGCACAGTATCTGGGAGCCTCTTGGCATTAGATGTGCCAACGATAGATACGGGTATTGATACTCCTGCAGAGTCTGCCATCCTGATCATCATGATGATTTACATCATCGCTGCACTCATTAATCTCACGATTCCAGATACTGGGGCACGCTATGTTGTGCAAAAGGCCAACCCTATTGAGCTGATCAAAGATTTTTCTGTTTGCTTTAAAACTTTATGGAATGATCGCTTAGGTCAAATTTCCTTAGCTGTAACGACCTTGTTTTGGGGCGCCGGTGCTACTTTGCAATTTATTGTGATTAAGTGGGCCCAGGTTGCTTTGCATATGAATCTATCCCAGAGCGCCATTCTGCAAGCCATATCAGCCATTGGGGTTGCTGGCGGCGCCGTTTGGGCTGCTTCACGCGTTCCGCTTCGCAACTCATTAAAAGTGCTCCCTTATGGCATCGCTATGGGTCTCGTGGTTTGTGTGATGGCCGTCTACAACTCTCATATGCTGCCTGATATAACCGTGATGACAATCGGCAAGATGGAAGTCAGCCTGAATTTATTACCCGCTTATTTCTTGCTCATTGTGGTTGGTTGGCTTGCAGGATATTTTGTGGTGCCAATGAACGCTCTACTACAGCATCGTGGTCACGTTTTGATGTCTGCTGGCCACTCCATTGCCGTTCAAAACTTCAATGAGAATATTTCAGTACTGATGATGCTGGCAATGTATTCGATATTGATCTGGTTTGATGTTCCAATACCTTACGTCATTATTGGCTTTGGATTAGCTGTTAGCATCATCATGTGGCTTGTAATTAAGCGTCATGCAAAGAACCAATCTGAATATGACTCTATGCACCTGATCGGTGAACATAAGCATTAAATATTTTGTAGTACAGACTTCGCTAATAAAAGATCCTGCCAGAGCAATGCCTTATCTTTTGGCTTTGCAATTAGTTGAGCAAGATCAAATGAAGCAATCACCGGAATTTCTTCATCAGAACCATTGTTTAATGCCAGAATCGTTTCGCGCAGTTGCGGTAATGCATCTCGCTCGCCAGTAATTTTCTGAGCAACCGCGCCACCAAAGGCAAACCCCACCACTGGCAAACCATTTTCTGGAGCTTTGAGCTGACTCAAATCATCGCTAGTGTTTTTCCATGACCACTCTTGGCGGCCTAAACCTAAAGCTCGAATCATATTCTGAAAGAGAGCCTGTGCTTCTCCCTGTGGTTGCGCCCCAAAGAACCACCAATAGCCTTGGGAAATTTTTTCAACCTTCTCCACGCTATTCAATGCGGCATCCTGAGAAGCTACTTGAGGGCTCTCGGATGGTGATGACGCATCGCTATCCCTGGCTGACCATTGGGTGATGCCCATTTCTTTTAAGAAGGCAGTTTGTGTATTAGTCATAACTCTAGCTTAATCGATTTAGCCATCACGAGGGCATCCTCCCTGTTTCCTAATTGGGGGTCGGCTGGATAGTAGTTTTTACGTACGCCAATTTGCTCGTAGCCCAGTTTTTGGTACAAGGCGACTGCAGCAGTATTAGATGGTCTGACTTCTAGAATGATTCTAGGCATCTTTTGTTGGGCTGCAACGCCTTCAATTGCCGCCATCATTCTGGAAGCCAATCCAAGCTGGCGCAGTTTTGGCGAAACTGTGATGTTGAGCAAATGGAGTTCATCTACAGCGGGAAAGAGAATGCAATAGGCCCACAAGATGTCTGGATCTAAATACGAGCCTTTGACGGCTTGATCTACTTGTGGACGAATGCAATAGGCCCAGTGGCCTGCTGCTAGAGAGTCTGTGAAGTTGCCTTTGGTCCAAGGATGAAAATGGGACACTGCTTCAATTGCTAGAACAGCATCCAAATCTGCAGCCTGCATTGGCAGAAAAGAAAGTTCAGCAATACTCTCAGACATTACTTGAAAGCCTCCAGACGCTCTTGTGTTGTGAGTGCTACTTTGTCCCGAACGTACAACGGCTCGAGCTCCCTTACGCTGATTTGCCGACCTTCTTTAATCGCCTGCTTTGCAAAGTCTAAGATGCCCAAGGCACTTAAGTGGATTTCGGTATCCAGAGCATTAGATGATAGCGACGTCTTTGACTTTGAAAATAATCGATCGCTGTAGGCTGTCAGGGCGCTACCTGCTAAAAAGGAAATATCGGTGAGATCTAATTCTTCTGGTTTTGATAAATGAATATCGCCAATACGTTTTGGTAGATATTGTTTCTGACTGGCAGACTCATATTTAGCCCAGTAGATTTCATCCATACGGGCATCGATAGCGATAGCAAAGTTTCTTGGTTTAATTAGTTCAAAGTCATGTGTTTTGCATAATTGCGCTGCAATGGCATCCACACTGGCAACTGGCACTATCGGCAGATCACAAGAAATAGCCAAACCTTGTACAGCCGCTACACCAAGCCTAACACCTGTAAATGCTCCTGGGCCAATGCCAACAGCAATAGCATCAAGCTCGTTGAGTTTGATGTTCGCTTGCTGCAGAAGAGCTTGCACCCAGGGTAAGACCAGCTGGCTAGCGCCAGCCGATACCAACTCATGTCGGAGAATGGGTACTTCATCGTCTAAAGATAAAGCCACCGAACACCAAGCTGTTGATGTGTCGATGGCTAATATGCGCGTCAATTTGAGCTCTTTTTAGTTTGTTTGGTAGGTCAAATTATGAACCCAATTCTGCAATCACCTCAGGAGGAGCTTGAACAAGCTCAATTAAGACCCCCTCCCCACCAATGGGGAACTCATCGTTCCCTTTGGGGTGAACAAAAGTGATGTCATATCCAGCTGCACCTTTACGTATTCCACCAGGAGCAAAGCGTAGACCATTCGCGGATAACCACTCAACTGCTTTAGGTAGATCGTCTACCCATAACCCAATATGATTTAACGGAGTTTGGTGTACTGCAGGCTTCTTTTGAATATCAAAGGGCTGCATCAGGTCTAGCTCAATCTCATGAGACCCCTTGCCGATTGCGCAAATGTCTTCATCCACGTTTTCACGCTCAGAGACAAAGGTGCTTTTGTATTCAAAACCTAGCATATCGACCCATAACTTCTTAAGGCGTTCTTTACTTTCGCCGCCAATAGCGATTTGTTGAATGCCCAAAATTTTGAATGGCTTAGCTGACATCACCTCTCCTTATTCAAAGCGGATGATCAACTGATCTACTGCTAAGCTATCACCTTCTCTAGCGCATATCTCTGAAACGACACCATCTTGTAATGCTGAAATCGTATTCTCCATTTTCATAGCTTCAATCGATGCCAGTTTTTGACCAGCCGTTACAGCATCACCAACCTTAACAGCTATTTTTGTCAGTAGACCAGGCATCGGTGACATCACTAATTTGGAGGTATCAGGTGGCAGCTTAACTGGCATGCGCCTCTGTAACTCAGCGCCTAGCGGGCTTAGTACCATGCACTCAAAGTGAGCTCCGTCAAGAGTTAGCAGGTGTCTCACGCCCCGTCGTTCAACTTGTGCGGTCACTTTATGGATACCATTCATGGTGGCATGAAGGCAAATTTGTCCCGGACGCCAATGACTTACTATGTCATAGCGGCTGACACCATCAGGCTCGTCGATATACACCGAATAGATGCCATCTTTTAACTCAACACGAATAGGCACCTCAACAGGATCATTCATAGACCCTGATTTTTTACCAGTGACCACAACAAACTTCTTGGCAATGATCATTTCATGACCAGCCAACTGACCATCAATCATTTTGATGTGCTCTAGATAGCGATAGCGCATAAATGCAGCCAATGCGGCCAAGCGCTTGGGATCGCTTGGTTGGACAGAGTCTTTTTTAAAGCCCTCTGGATATTCTTCTGCAATAAAGCCGGTTGTGAAATCACCACTCACAAAACGGGGATGCTGCAATAAGGCTGCTTGAAAAGGAATGTTTGAATGAATGCCGCGAATCACAAAGTCATTTAGAGCCGAACGCATTTTCTCAATCGCTTCTGAACGGTCCTTGCCGTGAACGATCAATTTTGCAATCATCGAGTCGTAATACATGGGGATCTCACCGCCCTCGTATACGCCCGTATCTACTCGTACACCGTTTACCGACTCAGGTGGTCGATATTTCACCAGGCGACCAGTAGATGGCAAAAAGTTGCGGAATGGATCATCTGCATTAATACGACATTCCATTGACCAACCATCTAATTTCACATCCTCTTGTTTAAAGGCGAGCTTTTCACCAGCGGCTACACGGATCATTTGCTCAACCAGGTCAAGACCCGTAATCGATTCAGTTACCGGATGCTCAACCTGTAGACGTGTATTCATCTCCAGGAAGTAAAAAGACTTATCTTTGCCAACTACGAATTCCACTGTGCCGGCAGATTGATAATTGACCACTTTAGCCAAGGCAACTGCTTGTTTGCCCATTGCCTTACGGGTTGTAGGATCGATAAATGGTGAAGGTGCCTCTTCAATGACCTTCTGATGACGGCGTTGAATCGAGCAGTCACGCTCATTTAAATACACCACGTTGCCATGAGAGTCGCCTAAAACCTGAATTTCAATATGGCGCGGACCTTCAACAAACTTCTCGATGAAGATGCGATCATCCCCGAAGCTGCTCATCGCCTCAGTTTTACAAGCAGCGAAACCTTCGGCAGTTTCTTTATCATTAAATGCAACACGCAACCCCTTACCGCCACCGCCAGCCGATGCTTTGATCATGACTGGATAACCGATACCTTGGGCTATCTTGACCGCTTCATCGCTACTTGCAATCGCCTCGTTATGGCCTGGAATCGTATTGACCTTAGCCTCGATTGCCAACTTCTTTGAGGCAATTTTGTCGCCCATGGCAGCAATCGATTGGTATTTGGGACCAATAAAAACGATGCCCTCTTCTTCACAACGCCGAGCAAACTGTTCGTTCTCAGATAAAAAGCCATAGCCGGGGTGAACTGCTTGTGCCCCAGTATCTTTACAAGCTTGAATGATACGATCAATCACTAGATACGATTCTCTGGAAGGCGCAGGTCCAATGCAAACGGCCTCATCTGCTAATTGAACATGACGGGCTTCCTGATCGGCTTCTGAGTAAACAGCAACCGTCTTAATACCCATCTTCTTCGCGGTACTCATTACACGGCATGCGATCTCACCGCGGTTGGCAATAAGGATTTTCGTAAACATTTTTGTAGTCATGATTTGTCGCGCCTTTACAGGGGAATATTGCCGTGTTTACGCGCAGGATTCTTTAACTCTTTATCTTTCAACATCGCCAAAGAGCGAGCGATACGTTTGCGGGTTTCGTGCGGCAAAATTACATCATCAATATAGCCACGACGTCCTGCCACAAATGGGTTTGCAAATTTGGCCTTGTATTCAGCTTCACGGGCTGCAATTTTCTCTAGATCCGATTTTTCTTCGCGGAAGATAATTTCTACTGCACCTTTTGGGCCCATTACCGCGATCTCTGCGGATGGCCATGCAAAGTTCACATCGCCACGTAAATGCTTGGATGCCATCACGTCATAGGCACCACCATAGGCCTTACGCGTAATCAATGTGACTTTAGGCACGGTGCAATCTGCGTAGGCATAGAGTAATTTAGCGCCGTGTCTAATGATGCCGCCATACTCTTGAGCAGTACCTGGCATAAATCCTGGCACATCCACTAAAGTTACTACCGGTATATTAAAAGCATCACAGAAACGCACAAAACGCGCAGCCTTAATTGAAGCCTTAATATCGAGACAACCAGCTAACACCAAGGGCTGATTAGCAACGATACCAATCGAGCGGCCTTCCATGCGCCCAAAGCCAATCACAATGTTTTTGGCGTAATCAGGTTGAAGCTCAAAGAACTCTCCATCATCCACAATCTTTGCAATCAGCTCCTTCATGTCATAAGGTTGATTTGGATTGGATGGAACGAGCGTATCTAATGAAAAATCAGGCTCTTCAGTGCGATTAGCGCCTTTAATAAGTGGGGGTTTTTCGCGGTTCGATAACGGTAGATAGTTAAAGAAGCGGCGCAGCATCATGATGGCATCAACATCGTTATCAAAGGCTAAATCACAAACGCCAGAGACGGTGGAATGTGTAACTGCACCACCCAACTCTTCTGAGGTGACATCCTCATGCGTTACTGTCTTGACCACTTCTGGGCCGGTAACGAACATATAGGAGCTATCTTTAACCATGAAAATGAAATCCGTTAGCGCTGGCGAATACACAGCACCGCCTGCACACGGCCCCATGATTAAGGAGATCTGCGGTATCACACCTGAGGCGGTCACATTGCGTTGAAAGATTTCTGCATAGCCACCCAAAGAAGCAACGCCCTCTTGAATGCGCGCACCACCTGAGTCATTTAATCCAATCACAGGGGCGCCTACCTTCAGGGCTTGATCCATGATCTTGCAAATCTTTTCAGCATGAGCTTCTGACAAAGACCCGCCTAATACTGTGAAGTCTTGGGAAAACACAAACACAAGACGGCCATTAATCATGCCGTAACCAGTCACTACACCGTCACCTGGAACAGTTTGATCAGCCATTCCAAAATCATGACAACGATGCTCAACAAACATATCCCACTCTTCAAAAGTGCCTGCATCGAGTAAGAGTTCAATGCGTTCACGGGCAGTGAGTTTGCCCTTCGCATGCTGAGCGGCAATACGCTTTTGCCCACCACCTAATCGGGCAAGCTCACGTTTGGCCTCGAGCTGTTGAATGATTTCCTTCATGTGCTGCTCCTTAGAAAAATTCATGACCCATAGATTCCAGCAGGCGTCTTGCCGCCACTGAAGCTGCCATGGTTCCTTGATTTACCTGTGCAATTAAGATTGGTAAGAGCTCTTGAACTTGCGCATTGTTCCGAAATGCATTCTTTAAGCCTGCATCAATGCGATCCCACATCCATGCGCCTGCTTGTTGTTTGCGACGACTCTCAAATTTGCCATTGGCCTTTTGCAGCTTTTCAAAATGAGTTACTTTGTCCCAGAGCTCAGGTACGCCTTTGCCCTCAAGCGCACTTAATGTAATGACGGTGGGATGCCAAAACTCCTGCTGATGTGAAGCGTGATCTGGGTTGCCCTGAAAGCCGAGTAAACGCAAAGAACTCGTGATAAACAATTGCGCACGCATTGCTGCATCAGGATCGATGTCTACCTTATTAATCGCAATCAGATCGGCGATTTCCATCACGCCTTTTTTGATGGCCTGCAGATCATCACCAGCATTCGGTAACTGCATCAGCAAGAACATGTCGGTCATACCAGCAACTGCAATTTCGCTTTGGCCAACGCCGACCGTCTCAACGATGATCACATCAAAACCAGCTGCCTCTGCAACTAGCATGGTCTCACGAGTCTTCTCTGCAACACCGCCCAGCGTTCCTGAAGATGGGCTGGGCCTAATGAAAGCATCTTCAAGAACTGAGAGACGCTCCATACGGGTTTTATCACCCAAAATGGATCCGCCAGACAAGCTAGAGGATGGATCAATGGCTAACACGGCAACACGGTGGCCTTTTTCAATTAAGTAGAGACCAAGAGCTTCGATGAGTGTCGATTTGCCAACACCTGGGACCCCAGAAATACCTAAGCGAAATGAATTACCAGTCTTTGGCAACAGGGTATTGAGTACATCATCTGCACGCTTGCGGTGATCTAAGCGAGTAGATTCAAGTAAGGTAATAATCTTTGCTAGAGCGCGTCGCTGTTTAAGCGATGGCGCACTGGTGAGATCACTTACTAAGATCTGATCGGCAGCTTGAAGCATCTAATAGGGCCTGAGTTAAGCTGGTTTTACCGATTTACGAATTTGCTCAAGCACATCCTTAGCTGAAGCTGGAATAGGTGTACCTGGACCATAAATACCCTTCACTCCTGCTTCGTAGAGAAACTCATAGTCTTGTCTTGGAATAACACCACCTACAAATACGATGATGTCATCCGAACCTTGTTTTCTGAGTTCTGCAATGATGGCAGGCACTAAGGTCTTATGACCTGCAGCTAGGGTAGAGACACCTAAGGCATGTACATCGTTCTCAATTGCCTGGCGCGCACACTCTTCAGGAGTTTGAAACAAGGGGCCGATATCAACGTCAAATCCCAAGTCTGCATAGGCAGTCGCAACCACCTTAGCACCTCGATCATGACCATCTTGACCAAGTTTGGCAATCATGACGCGCGGTCGACGACCAAAATCTTTCGCAAAGTCGGCGATTTCTACTTTCAGTTTTTCCCAGCCTTCGGCTGAGTCATAGGCAGCTGCATACACTCCGGTCACCTTTTGAGTATCGGCGCGATGGCGCCCGTAAACTTTCTCCAATGCATCAGACACTTCACCGACCGTAGCACGTAAACGAATGGCATTGATAGCCAATTCCAATAAGTTTCCGGTGTTGTCCTCAGCGGCTTTTGTTAATGCCTCTAATGCTGCTGTTACTTTCTTACTATCACGCTTTGCTCTGATTTGTTCCAGGAGAGCAACTTGACCCTCGCGAACGCGATCGTTATCGATCATTAAGACGTCAACGAGATCTTCTTTATCGAGTTTGTATTTATTGACGCCAACAATCACATCGGCGCCCGAATCTATCTTGGCCTGCTTTTCAGCAGCAGAAGCTTCAATCTTCAATTTAGCCCAACCACTTTCAACCGCCTTAGTCATGCCGCCCATAGCATCGACTTCTTGAATAATTTCCCAAGCCTTGTCTGCCATCTCTTGTGTAAGGTTTTCCATCATGTAAGAACCAGCCCAAGGATCAATTACGCTAGTGATATGGGTTTCTTCCTGAAGAATTAGCTGGGTATTTCTTGCAATCCGACTTGAGAACTCAGAAGGTAAAGCAATCGCTTCATCAAAGGAGTTGGTATGTAAGGACTGCGTTCCACCAAAAACAGCGGCCATTGCTTCAACCGTCGTTCTCACGATATTGTTATAGGGGTCTTGCTCAGTCAATGACCAGCCCGATGTTTGGCAATGGGTGCGCAACATTAAGGACTTTGGATTTTTGGGCTCAAACGATTTCATGATGCGCCACCACAATAATCTTGCAGCGCGTAATTTAGCGACTTCTAAGTAAAAGTTCATTCCAATGGCAAAAAAGAATGACAAGCGGCCTGCAAAGCCATCCACATCTAATCCTTTGGCAAGTGCTGTTTTAACGTACTCTTTACCGTCAGCCAATGTAAAGGCTAGTTCTAGAACTTGATTGGCGCCTGCTTCTTGCATGTGATAACCCGAGATTGATATCGAGTTAAATTTAGGCATGTGCTTGGCGGTGTATTCAATAATGTCGCCAATAATGCGCATAGAAGGCTCTGGTGGATAGATGTAGGTGTTACGCACCATGAACTCTTTCAGAATGTCGTTCTGAATCGTTCCAGATAATTGCTCTTGTTTAACGCCTTGTTCTTCGCCCGCCACGATATAGCCAGCCAGCACAGGCAATACCGCACCATTCATCGTCATGGAAACAGAAACTTTGTTCAATGGAATGCCATTAAACAAAATTTTCATATCTTCAACAGAATCAATCGCAACACCGGCTTTACCAACATCACCAGTAACCCGCGGATGGTCTGAGTCATAGCCGCGGTGAGTCGCTAGGTCAAATGCAACCGATACGCCTTGACCACCAGCAGCCAATGCTTTGCGATAAAACGCATTGGATTCTTGTGCAGTTGAAAAGCCAGCGTATTGTCGAATCGTCCATGGACGCACCGAGTACATTGTTGCTTGAGGACCCCTTAAATATGGCTCGAAACCTGGCAAGCTATCGGTGTAATTGAGGTCTTGTGTATCTGCAGAGGTATAGAGTGCCTTAATGTGAATACCATCTGGCGTATTCCAACCAAGCTTCTCAGGGTCACCGTTTGGCGCTGACTTCTGGGCAGACTTTTTCCAGTCTTCTATATTCGAATCTGGAACTGCTGGCCATGAACTTCCTGATGGTTGTTTCTTTTCTGAACTCACAAGGCACCCCTAGTCAATTTGTTGCATTGCATCTAATTTAACAATTCTGCTTGACTATTTAGAATTTGTCCAGTTAATATGTATACATAATTATGAATACAAAACTGAACAATAGGCCTCTATACGAAGACGTAGCCGACAGACTGCGTGATCAGATATTTGCCAAGCAATTGGCGCCAGGAAGCTGGCTCGATGAGCAATCATTAGCAGAACAGTTTGGAATTAGCCGTACGCCCATGCGCGAAGCCATCAAGGCCTTAGCATCTGAGGGTCTAGTGACCATGAAATTGCGTCGTGGCGCGTATGTAACAGAGGTCAATCGCAGTGATTTAGATCAGATTTTCACTGTTTTATCCCTTTTGGAGGGCCAGGCAGCCAAAGAAGCAGCCATAAAAGCCACAGAGGATGATCTCAATCTCTTAGATCACCTGCACCATCGCCTAGAAACCGCAGCTGCAGATCGAGATATCGAGCAATTCTTTGAAATCAACGGAAAATTTCACGAGTTAATACAGCAAATTGCGGGGAATCGCTGGATGAACGGTGTGATTGATGATTTAAGAAAAGTCCTGAAATTGCATAGAAAAGACTCCCTAACGAGTACGGGAAGACTTCAAAACTCACTCATTGAGCATCGCGAGATTCTTCGGGCAATCCTAAAGCGCGATGAGTTGGCAGCAGAAGTAGCTATGCGTAAACACTTTGCCAATGGCTTAGAAGCCTTAAGATAGCAATAAATATCTATAAATAACAATGGCTTAGAATATTATCCTAAGCCATTACTTTATTAAGCTCGAGCAGAATTACTTTCTAATGACAAAGTTTCCAGGCAAAGAAGCAATATAAGCAGCGATGTCTTGCATATCTGCATCGGAGTACCCCTGAACTAGTGCACCCATGATGGCGTTATTACGACCATATTGCGGATTGCCACCCCCTACTTTGTAGGCCTTCAATGCATAGTAAAGGTAATCGGGGTATTGACCTGCCAGTTTTGGATAAATAGGCAATATCGGTGCATTGAGCCCGGCACCATGGCAAGAGGCACAATTGCCCTTCTCAACCAAAGCTAGACCTTTATCAACGCTAGCGGCATTAGCAACATTCACTAGGCCAATGCTAGAAAACAAAACTGCGGTAATGAGTGCAAATTTCATAAACGTATCTCTATCACTTCAATGGGTTTTTAGGTGAGCTGGCTGTTTGCGCAGCATAGTATTCGCCAAGGTCGGCCATATCCTGATCAGAAAGACTGCCAGCGATAGCGCGCATGGTTGGATGCTTTCTTTCGCCCTTCTTATATGCCGCTAATGCGCTAGCAATGTAGGCTGCATTTTGGCCGCCAATCATCGGTACTTTATAAACCAATGGGTAGTCAGCGCGGTATTCAGGAATTGAGTGACAGCCAACACAAAGCCATACTTTGGCATTTGCAGCCGCCGCATTCCCCTTAACTTCATCGGCTTGGGCAGTAAAACCAGTAAGCACTAAACCAGTAGCAAGCAGCAATCGAGGAAGAATTGTTCTTTTTTTCATAGAAATCAGTTTTAATGAGTTTGATTTAATTCGAGTGGACAGATTATAGCGGACTGATGCATCTAGAGGCGTTATTTGGCTCATTTAAACCCCCCGAAATCAGTAAAAGCTTGCAAAAGAAGATAGGGAAAAGCGCTTGCCAGTAAGATTCATGGTCTACCCCAATACGGACTCCTCATCATGAATAAACCCTACCTTGATCGCCTGAAATCTCTCGGGATTGAGCTTCCTCCAGCGGGACCACCCGCAGCTGCTTACGTGATGGCTAGAACTACTGGCAATATTGTTTTTCTATCGGGTCATATTGCCAAAAAAGATGGCAAGCCTTGGGTCGGAAAGCTGGGCAAAGATATGGATACCGATGCTGGTAAGGCTGCCGCAAGATCAGTAGCGATTGACCTCATCGCCACATTGCAAAGTCATTTGGGCTCACTAGATCAAATCAAGTCCATTGTCAAAGTCATGGGCCTGGTCAATTCTACCGAGCAATATACCGAACAACATTTGGTCATCAATGGTTGTTCAGAATTACTCGCCGACGTCTTTGGCGATGCAGGCAAGCATTCCCGTAGTGCATTTGGTGTAGCGCAAATTCCATTAGGTGCTTGCGTGGAAATTGAATTGATTGCCGAGATTTAAAAGTGCTTTAAGTTAAATTCAGAAAGATCAGCTTCAGTATCAACATCAGCAATATAGGCTGGATTGTCTGTAACAAAAATCTGGACTAACTCTGGATGCTGATCCATAAAAGGTCTACAGACCATGTTGGGTATTGCCAAAATATCCGCGATGAACTGATGTGAAAACACAACTGGATTACCTCGCTGCTCTCCTACCATAGGCAAAACCACTTCTGTTGGCTGATCCCGCTGCTCAAATTGCTTCAGCAATGCATCAATTTCCATAGTACCCACGAGAGGTTGATCGCATAGAGCGACCAGCAGCATATCGTAATCACTCTTTAAGGTTTCCAAACCCACACGTACTGAAGATGCTTGTCCTCGTTCTGGCTTTGGGTTGTGCGCAGTTGTAATTGCCAACCCGAGATCTTTTTTGAGCCTAGACAACTCCGATTCAATCGCATCCGCATAAAAACCTGTCACGACGATAAATTCTGTTGGCATAAATGGTGCGATTGCTTGGCAAAATCGACTTAAAAGGCTTTTGCCCTCCTTTTGCAAAAGCGCCTTAGGAATTGAACCCAATCGGCTACCCTCACCCGCGGCCAGCAAAAGTACTGCCAAGCGAAGCTTTACCGAATTGGAGTGCTTACCCAAAGATGTCATTAGAGTGATAATAAATAGGAAACTAGAAAAATAAACAATAAAGATCAATCACCGCATGAATAGCACCGATTTAAGCGTCCTTCGCTCTGCCGTCAGCTGGCTGAAAGCCGGCCACTCAGTGGCTATTGCTACGGTTGTTCAAACTTGGGGATCTGCCCCAAGACCTGTTGGCTCCTGGCTTGCCATTCGTGACGATGGTCAAGTAGCCGGCTCTGTTTCTGGCGGCTGCGTCGAAGATGACCTCATTCGTCGTGTGCAAACAGAAATTCTGACTAGAGCCACTCCAGAAATGGTGGTCTATGGAGTGAGTCAGCAAGAAGCGGCGCGCTTTGGTCTTCCTTGTGGCGGCACACTGCGACTGCTCGTTGAGCCCAAACCCGAACTGGTAGTGCTAGAGAAGCTGCTTGCGCAAATATCTTCCCATCAAATGACTCGCCGTACTGTGAATGTCAGCACAGGAAAATCCATCTTGGAGGCTGGAACTCGCCAAGATCAATTTGTTTGTAACGATCAAGAGATGCAAACAACTTACGGACCACGTTGGCGGATGGTCATTATTGGCGCTGGTCAACTATCACTGTATACGGCTGACTTTGCGCTTGCATCCGATTTTGAAGTGATTGTGATTGATCCACGTGAGGAATACGCAGAAGGCTTAAATCGAGAAGATCTCATCTTCCACAAAGGGATGCCAGACGATGTCTTGCTTGAAATTGGAGTTGACCCCCATACTGCTATCGTAGCGCTGACTCATGATCCTAAGTTAGATGACATGGCGCTGATGGAGGCATTAAAGTCCCCTGCTTTTTATGTTGGCGCATTAGGTAGTCGCAAGAACACCCAAAAACGCAAAGAGCGCCTCTTAGAGTTTGATCTTAGCCAAGAACAGGTAGACAAACTTCATGGCCCAGTGGGTCTATATATCGGCGCACTCACTCCACCAGAAATTGCAGTATCGATTCTGGCAGAGGTGATAGCCGTTAAATACGGCATTAGCGTTCCAAAGAAAAACTAAGTCCTCTAGTTTCCTTAGTTCGCCTTCAGCTTACCGTCTTTCAGACGTGGCTCAACAAAGTGTCCTTTGCGCGCGCGGTTGCCAGCAAATGATTTGAGTGTCTTCGCATCTAGATTGAGCTCTGTTGGCTTGCCAGCACGACCAGCACCAGCATAGGTGGCACCATCTGATCCAACAGCAATTGCAGATGCTAAAAATTCTTTATCGTCTAAGCCCATTAAGATGACGCCCTTACCGCCAGTTGGTAGGCGCTTGAGTTCATCTAATGGGAATACCAATAATTTAGAAGCTTGTGACAAGCAAGCAACCTGCTTCATGCCAACCTTGACCTTGACTGCACCCAAAGGTGCATCACCAACCACTTTGGCATCAATGCTGACAAAGGATTTACCCGCTTTATTACGAGTACTCATATCCGCTACGTTTGCCAAAAAGCCATAACCAGCTTTAGTAGATAGCAACACTAAATCATCTGGCTGACCGGCATAGTAAGCAACCATTTGCGAACCAGGGGCCAAATTAACAAAGCTGGTTAATGGAGAACCATCACCCCGCGCACCTGGCAATTCACTGACGGGCACCGTATAGACTCGTCCATCGCTGCCAAAGCCCTGCATCACATCAACGGTACGAACCTCAAAGGTGTCATACATACCATCACCCGCTTTGAAACTAAATTGGGTGGAATCATGATCATGGCCCTGACGAACACGCACCCAACCTTTTTGGGAGACGATTACTGTCACTGGTTCATCAATGACTTTGGTTTCAGCAATAGCACGCTTATCTTCCTGAATTAAGGTGCGACGATCATCACCAAAATCTTTCATATCGGATTCGATTTCCTTGATGATGCGCTTACGTAGAACGGTATCGCTTTGTAGCAAGCCGTCTAAATCATCTTTCTCAGCCTTGAGCTCTTTGAGCTCTTGCTCGATCTTGATGCCCTCAAGACGTGCCAGCTGACGCAAACGAATATCAAGAATATCTTCAGCCTGACGATCAGATAGCTTGAACTCCTTGATCAGATCAACCTTAGGTTCATCGCTATTGCGAATCATCTTGATGACCTTATCGATATTCAGAAGAACAGTTAAGCGCCCTTCTAAAATATGCATGCGATCTTTGACCTTACCCAAGCGGTACTGGGTGCGGCGGGTTACCGTGGCAACTCTAAACTCAACCCACTCGGTCAGAATCTCTTTAAGACCTTTTTGTCGTGGACGACCATCATTTCCAATCATCACCAAGTTCATCGGCGCATTCGATTCAAGCGAGGTATGTGCCAGCAAAAGGTTTACAAACTCATTGACATCAATATTTTTGCTCTTAGGCTCGAACACCAAACGCACTGCGGCATCTTTACTCGATTCATCGCGAACACCATCTAATACATTCAGAATGGTTGACTTCAGATTATTTTGCTCAGGAGTCAGCGTCTTTTTACCAACCCTCACTTTTGGATTGGTGATCTCTTCAATCTCTTGGAGTACTCGCTGAGAGGAAGTGGCTGGTGGTAATTCATTTACAACGATTTGCCATTGACCGCGGGCTAATTCTTCGACAGACCAGCGAGCGCGCACTTTAATGCTGCCACGACCAGTCTCATAAATCTGAGCAATCTCTGCTGTTGAAGAAATGATTTGCCCGCCGCCTGGATAATCCGGACCAGGCATGATGCCCAGTAAATCCTCAGTAGACAGCTTTGGCGACTTCATCAACGCAATGGCAGCACTCGCAACTTCACGCAAATTATGCGAAGGAATTTCTGTTGCCATACCAACAGCAATTCCCGATGCGCCATTTAAAAGAACAAATGGTAGACGCGCTGGCAATAACTTAGGCTCTTGAAATGAGCCATCATAGTTGGGCGCAAAATCAACCGTACCTTCATCAATCTCACTTAACAATAGGCCGGCAATCTTGGTTAAACGCGCTTCGGTGTAGCGCATGGCAGCTGCGCCATCACCATCGCGGGAACCAAAGTTACCTTGACCATCGATTAGGGGATAACGCAAAGAGAAACTTTGTGCCAAGCGCACCAATGCGTCATAGGCAGATTGATCGCCGTGAGGATGAAACTTACCGAGCACATCACCTACAACCCTGGCACTCTTTACTGGCTTAGCATCAGCACGCAAACCCATTTCGCTCATAGAGAACAAAATACGGCGTTGGACTGGCTTCTGACCATCCGATACTTCTGGCAAAGCGCGGCCTTTCACCACACTAATTGCGTAATCAAGATAAGCACGCTCAGCGTAAACCGCTAGGGTCAAACTATCTTTGCCATCCTCATTGAGATCTATTGTCTTAGGATCGTGTGGATCATTCGGACCCTGAGAATTCTGTGAAGCAGTCTTCGCCTTACGTGTCTCATCCACCTCAATGGCATCAGAAAATAGATCAGCCTGCTGAGCTGCAGGCTTCTTAGCTGGAGTTTTTTTGGTTGCCATTAAATGTCTGCCTCAACTTCATTACCGCGCTCTTCCAGCCAATCGCGTCTTGCTCCAGATTCAGATTTGCCCATGAGCATATCCATAGTTTTAAAAGTTTCATCTTCAGTCCAAGAGCCTAAAGTGACCGGCAGCAAACGACGGGTATCTGGATTTAAGGTGGTATCCCATAATTGCTCAGCACTCATTTCTCCCAAGCCCTTAAAGCGAGAGATTTGCCAGGCAGATTCTTTAACGCCGTCTTTACGTAATTTATCTTCAATTGCTTGCAGTTCACTGGCATCAAGCGCATAAATTTTTTGTGCTGGTTTTTTACCGCGTGCTGGCGCATCTACTCTAAAGAGTGGTGGCCTAGAAATATGCACATGGCCCAAATCAATGAGTTTAGGGAAATGCTTGTAGAACAGGGTTAACAAAAGCACCTGAATGTGGGCTCCATCAACGTCTGCATCAGACAAAATACAAACCTTGCCGTAACGTAAGTTCGAAAGATCGGGATCATCATTCAGACCATGGGGATCTACGCCAATAGCTACTGCAATATCATGCACTTCATTGTTAGCAAATAAGCGATCGCGTTCTGCTTCCCAAGTATTGAGAACCTTACCGCGCAGAGGCAAGATGGCTTGATATTCTTTATTACGGCCCATTTTGGCTGAGCCACCTGCTGAGTCACCTTCAACCAGGAAGATCTCATTCATGGAGATGTCTTGACTCTCGCAGTCAGTAAGCTTACCTGGAAGAACTGCAACGCCAGAAGATTTTTTCTTCTCTACTTTTTGACCGGCCCTAGTTCTTGCTTGAGCTTGCTTAATCACCAGATCAGCCAGTTTGCGGCCGTAATCTACGTGCTGATTGAGCCAAAGCTCTAAAGCAGACTTTGCATAGCCTGATACTAGTCTGACTGCATCGCGAGAATTTAAGCGCTCTTTAATTTGTCCTTGAAACTGTGGATCTAATACTTTGGCAGACAAAATAAAAGAGGCGCGCGCAAATACATCCTCTGGCATCAGCTTGACACCTTTGGGTTGCAAAGCATGCATTTCAATAAAGCCTTTGACGGCATTAAAGAGACCTTCTCTCAAACCACTCTCATGTGTTCCACCGGCAGGCGTTGGAATGAGGTTGACATAGCTCTCGCGAACCGGTGCACCATCCTCGGTCCAACAAACAACCCAAGCAGCTCCTTCACCCTCAGCAAATGAATCCTCTTCCCCTGTGCCAGTAGCATATTGCTCACCTTCAAATGGTGGAATGACTTCTGGGCCGTGTCCTGATTGCGCAATCGCTTCATTTAAGTAGCCACGTAAGCCTTGGGCATATTGCCAAGTTTGACTCTCACCCGATTTTTCTTGTATGAGAGTGACTTTCACGCCAGGCAATAGAACAGCCTTAGAGCGCAGAAGGCGAATCAGGTCAGCCATTGGGATAGCCGAGTTATCAAAATACTTTCCATCAGGCCATGCACGTACACGCGTGCCATGAGATTTATCCTCTTTGGATGATGACTTTGTTTTGAGTTTCTCTATGACTCTGCCATCAGCAAAAGTCAAAGTAGAAATCTGCCCTTCACGCCAAACAGTTACCTCTAATCTTTTAGATAGGGCATTAGTGACAGATACACCAACACCATGTAAACCTCCTGAGAATGCATACGCACCACCAGAACCTTTTTCAAATTTGCCTCCAGCGTGCAGTTGGGTAAACACGATTTCCACTACCGGGAGTTTTTCAGTCGGGTGCATTCCGACTGGGATACCTCGACCATCATCTTCAACACTTACGCTGCCATCTGTGTGCATAGTGACAATGATTTGCTTACCAAATCCACCTAATGCCTCATCCGAGGCGTTATCCAAGACCTCCTGGATGATGTGCAAGGGATTGTCGGTTCGGGTGTACATCCCAGGCCGCTGACGGACGGGTTCTAGGCCTTTTAGGACCTGAATCGATGATTCGCTGTATTCGGAAGTTTTACGGGTAGCCATGCGCGCAAATTGTGCCATGTCTGAGCTCGAAGCCGAACTTTTCCAGAATTCCCCTGCCATCCATGCCAAAATCAGGGCATGGGAGCCTTAAGTCATATTCGTGTTTTAGACCTTAGCCGGGTGCTAGCAGGCCCTTGGTGCGCCCAGAACCTGGCAGATCTGGGTGCTGACGTTATTAAAGTCGAGCGTCCTGGTGCTGGAGATGACACCCGACATTGGGGGCCTCCTTTCGCCAAAGATGCCAATGGCCAGGAAACTGCGGAATCTGCCTACTTTATTTGCATCAATCGAAACAAACGCTCTATCACGATCGATATTTCTAAGCCTGAGGGTCAAGAGATCATTCGCAAGCTGGCAGCAGAATCGGATGTGGTGATTGAAAACTATAAGGTGGGTGATCTAGCTAAATATGGGCTTGATTATGAGAGCCTTAAAAAAGTGAAGCCTGATGTTGTCTATTGCTCGATTACTGGTTTTGGTCAAACGGGTCCTTACGCAAATCGCCCTGGTTACGACTTCATTATTCAGGGCATGGGTGGTTTCATGAGTGTTACTGGTGAAGCTCATGATTTTGAAGGGGCTAGCCCACAAAAATCGGGCGTTGCAATTGCCGATATTTTTACGGGTATGTATGCTTCTTCAGCAATTCTGGCGGCTATCATTCACCGTGATCACACCGGCGAAGGTCAATATATCGATATGTCTTTGCTAGACACGCAGATAGCAGTAATGGCCAATATATCGAGCGCTTACCTGACTACCGGTGAAGTGCCTAAGCGTTGGGGCAATGCCTCGCCTATCATTGTTCCCTATCAAACTTTTCCAACATCGGATGGCTGGATCATTGTGGCAGCTGGTAATGATGGTCAGTTCAGACAGTTTGTGACAGTAGGTGGTGAAGCCCATTTGGCTGATAACCCCCTTTATGTTAACAATCCTTTGCGCGTTCAACACCGCAAGCAATTAGTTTCCCTACTTGAGCAAATGACCCGTAAGAAAACGAAGGGTCAATGGATTGCCTTATTGGAAGAAGCAAATGTTCCTTGCGGCCCTATCAATGACTTTAAAGAAGTGTTTGAGAATGAACAGGTCATTGCTCGAAACATTGAGCTTAATGTGCCACACCCTACTGTTGGCAATATGAAACTAGTTGCAAGCCCAATGAAGCTCTCTAAAACACCAACTGAAGTACGCATGGCACCACCAACACTAGGCCAACATACTGAAGAAATCTTGCATGATCGCCTCAATCTCGATGACAAAGCGATCCATGAGTTGCGCGACAAAGGAATCATTTAAGCCATGAGCACCCCAAGCATCAAACCATCACTGACTATTAAACAAGTTCTCATTTTTGGCGGCTTCATGGTCACCATGTCCATGGGTATTCGTCATGGCTTTGGCTTATTCAACTTACCCATCACCTCTGCCAATGAATGGGGTCGTGAAACGTTCGCCTTAACCATTGCTCTGCAAAATCTCACTTGGGGCGTATTTCAGCCTATTACTGGCGCACTGGCTGATCGTTATGGAGCATTCAAAATCATGGTAGCTGGCGGCCTTCTATATTCATTGGGTTTGGCCGGCATGGCAGTTTCTACCGATGTTCTCAATTTTACCATTGCGGGTGGCCTAATGATCGGTCTAGCGCAAACCGCAACCACCTATAGCGTGGTCTACGGAATTTTAGGTCGCAACGTTCCTGGGGATAAACGGGTTTGGGCGATGGGTATTGCTGCAGCTGCAGGCTCTTTTGGTCAGTTCCTGATGATTCCTGCTGAGCAAGGTTTACTGAGCGCTTTCGGTGCTCAAGATGCGCTCTTACTGCTAGCGCTGATGGCTAGCCTCATGATTCCAACCGCATACATGTTACGCGAGAAAAATTTTGTTCAGAATAATAATCTGGGTGATCAAACAATTAAGCAGGCCGTAAAAGAAGCCATGGGTAATCCGAGCTTTCGTTTGCTGACCTTAGGCTATTTTGTCTGTGGCTTCCAAGTAGTCTTCATTGCAGTGCATCTTGCACCCTATCTTAAAGATCTCTCAACAACTTATCCAGCGGTTGCATCCCCAGCAGTGGCCACTACTGCCCTAGCCCTAATTGGCTTATTCAATGTTTTTGGAACTTTTGGTGCTGGCATCTTAGGGCAACGCTTTCCGAAGCGCTATTTACTCTCCGGCATTTACTTGACTCGATCTATCGCGATTATTGGCTTCCTACTTTTGCCTTTAAGCCCAAGCAGTACCTATATATTTGCCGCAATCATGGGGCTCTTATGGCTTTCGACTGTGCCACTGACCAACGCCATCGTTGCGCAAATCTTTGGTGTTAAATACCTCAGCATGCTCTCCGGTCTGGTCTTCTTTTCTCATCAACTGGGTAGCTTCTGCGGTGCATTTTTGGGTGGCTACTTATTCGATCGCACAGGCTCCTATTTAATCGTTTGGGAAATTGCGATTGCGCTGGGTGTGTTTGCATTCTTAGTCAACTTACCGGTTAAAGAGCGCGCTATCACCCGAACAGTTAACGCATGATGGTGAAACTTTCTCTATGGCAATGGGTTTGTTATAGCGCTACCCTTTTTGTTTTGCTACTCATTTTTTCCGCTTACTTTGCGCCCGACATGATGGTTGCCATCACCAATCAAGTTTGGGCTTTGTGTGGATGGTAATCATTTTAAAAATTAGCATTTAATTTTCTTAATTTTCATAACACAGATTGATATTGAATTCAAACTCGCCGTAGCACAATGGATAGTGCACATGCCTCCTAAGCGTGGGATACAGGTTCGATTCCTGTCGGCGGGACCACGCAATAATCAAAACTTATCCACAGGCCTTGTGGATAAATCCGTAAAAGTTTTCCTAAGTCTTCGATTTGTATAGAGTGAGCTAGCTTGCTTAAATTATTGGCAGGCGCTACAAAGTGTATTGTTGCGTTTACATATGAAAATATGTGCATCTGCTCTGGGAAGTTTTATGTTATGAGCTATTGCCAGATGCCCCAAACAGCTCAAAAAAATACCAAAACTGGCTAGTTCCCTTAAACTCCAGGCTATGACCAGCCTATCAACCAGCACGCTCGCCGCCTTAGAAGAAATGCTTCAAAATACGGCGCGTTCTGCGCCGGCTGACTTTATGCCGATCCATCTTTCTCGCGGCCTAGAAAATGCACAAGTCATTGGCCACTTAAGCCCAGAGTTCATCCCATACCTGCAAGACTTTCTTCAAGCAGAATCTATTCCACTAATCTCCATGAGAAATAACTGCTTAGCGATTCAAGCGGGTCGACCTCAGGATTTGTCAGCCAGCCTTCTTCAGTTGGCTGACAAAATGCGCGCAGGCGGCTATGTTCCCGGTTGGCGAAATGAAGATTTTGCTTGGCTTGATCAAAACGGTCACCAGTGCTTTCGCTTAGAGCGCGCTGCATTTCGTACCTTTGGATTTCGAAGCATGGCAACCCATATCAATGGCTACACCAAATCTGATCTTCTTTGGTTAGGTAGACGCAGTGAAACAAAGTCGACTGATCCAGGCAAGTTAGACAATTTGGCAGCCGGTGGTATCTCTGCTGATGAGACACCTTGGGTTTGTGCGAAACGCGAGCTTTGGGAAGAGGCGGGAGTGCCGCCACAAATTGCTGATCAAGTAGAACCTGTTGGCCGTATACACATGCGTCGTCCTATTCCTGGGCGAGGCTTTCATGATGAGCAGCTCTTTATCTATGACTTAGAGCTAGCTGATCAGTTTGTTCCAAGCAATCATGATGGTGAAGTCAGTGGCTTTATTCAGATCTCCTTAGCCGAAGCTGCTGCCCGCATACTGGCTGACGAATTTACGAGTGACGCAGCTTTTGTCACGGCTGACTACATCCTGCGGCGCAATAAATCCCTTTTTTAGGCCTTTTTAGGGCCCTTCAGTAGAGTCCTGAACCCAAACCCCATTTCATGGTTAAATCATTACTTAAGGATGAAACAGGGGTGCCCTCTAAAGCAGAATATGCCAGAGGCGCTGAGAAAAACCCTAGAACCCGATCCAGGTAATGCTGGCGTGGGAAGTTACATCAGACCGACACCCGGTTTCGTCCATCTACAACTGTAAGGAGATGGACGTGAGTACAAACAAAGAAAAAACCAAACATGAAATTCCAAGCTTAAAAAGCTTAGAGCGAGACTTTGGTCAGAAGTTCGCTTACCCTGCTTCAACCAAAATCTATTTACAAGGTTCACGCCCTGACGTTAAGGCGCCGATCCGCATGATCGAGCAGCTTGCAACGCGCGTTGGTGAGGAAATGATTCCTAATCCTCCAGTGCCGGTCTACGACACCTCAGGTCCTTATAGTGATCCTGAGATTGTGATTAATCTCGAAAAAGGTTTGCCAAGACTTCGTGATACTTGGATTACTGAGCGTAACGATACGATTCAATTATCAGGGCCTAGCTCTGAATATGGCGTTGCACGCGCTCAAGATGAAGCCACCCAGAACTTGCGCTTTTCGCACATCAGCGCACCACGCGTTGCTAAAGCTGGTAGCAATGTTAGCCAGATGTATTACGCCCGCAAAGGGATTGTTACCCCAGAAATGGAATACGTTGCCCTGCGTGAGTCAATGGGCCTGGAGCAACTGCGCAAGGACCCAGCCTACAAGCAGCTCCTGAAGCAACATCCTGGTAAGTCTTATGGTGCAAATCTGCCTGATATCGTCACAGGTGAATTTGTGCGCTCTGAAATTGCTGCTGGTCGCGCAATTATTCCTGCGAACATCAATCACCCTGAATTAGAGCCCATGATTATTGGTCGTAACTTCCGAGTGAAGATTAATGGCAACTTGGGTAACTCTGCTGTGACTTCCTCCATCAACGAAGAAGTCGAAAAGATGGTGTGGTCCATTCGTTGGGGTGCAGACACCATCATGGATCTTTCCACTGGTAAGCATATTCATGAAACCCGTGAATGGATTATTCGCAATTCACCAGTGCCCATTGGTACAGTTCCAATTTACCAAGCTTTGGATAAAACGGGTGGCATTGCTGAAGATCTCACTTGGGAAATGTTCCGTGATACCTTGGTTGAGCAAGCTGAACAAGGTGTGGACTACTTCACCATCCATGCCGGTGTATTGCTGCGCTACGTTCCCTTAACTGCTGATCGCATCACTGGCATTGTGTCTCGTGGCGGCTCGATTATGGCCAAGTGGTGTTTAGCGCACCATAAGGAAAACTTCCTCTACACCCGATTTGATGAAATCTGCGAGATCATGAAAGCCTATGACGTGTCATTTAGCTTGGGTGATGGCTTGCGTCCTGGTTGTATTGCAGACTCGAATGATGCTGCTCAGTTCGGTGAACTTCATACTTTAGGTGAACTTACTGCCAAAGCTTGGAAGCATGATGTGCAAGTCATGATCGAAGGCCCTGGCCACGTTCCAATGCAGCGCATTGAAGAGAATATGACTGAAGAGCTCAAGCATTGCTTAGAAGCCCCCTTCTATACCCTAGGACCATTGATCACTGATATTGCTCCTGGTTACGATCACATCACCAGCGGTATTGGTGCAGCTCAAATCGGTTGGTACGGCACAGCGATGCTCTGCTATGTCACTCCTAAAGAGCACTTAGGTCTGCCTGATAAGGAAGACGTGCGCGAAGGTATCATTACTTACAAGATTGCTGCTCATGGTGCGGATTTGGCTAAGGGCTTGCCTGGTGCACAGGTCCGCGATAACGCCCTATCAAAGGCCCGTTTTGAGTTCCGTTGGGAAGATCAATTCAATCTAGGTTTAGATCCTGAGCGTGCACGTGAATATCACGATGCTACGCTGCCTGCTGAAGGCGCCAAGATTGCTCATTTCTGCTCTATGTGTGGTCCAAAGTTCTGCTCCATGAAGATCACTCAAGAAGTGCGTGACTACGCTGCAACTCTGGATGCTGATGGTAATCCTAAAGTAGGCAAAGTGATTCCGATTACTGCAGAAGTTTCGACAGACCCTGAAAAGGGTATGGAAGAAATGTCAGCAGAGTTTCGTAAGCGCGGTAGCGAAATTTACCAATAAAGTATTGCACTTTGACTGTGAATAGCACCTCCCTCTCGCACCGCAAGTATGCGATCGTCGGTGGCGGCCTGATGGGCCGTCTGCTGGCGGTTGCGCTTGCCCAGCGAGGCGCGCAAGTAGATCTATTTGATAAAGGCGATGCAAATGCTCATGGCTCTGCTGCCCGAGTGGCTGCTGCGATGCTTGCACCTCTCGCAGAATCTGTCATCACAGAAGATTCGGTAGTACGGATGGGTATTTATGGTCTATCTCGCTGGAAAGAGTTGATCGGTCAACTGTCAACTCCAGTATTTTTTCAACAAGATGGCACCTTAATTGTGTGGCATCGGCAAGATGCTAGTGAAGCGCAGCGATTCACGACCCACTTAGAGCGTAACTGCCGCAACAATGCATTATTACAATTGCCGCAAAAGCTAAATACTGAAGCAGTACGTGACTTAGAGCCAGGTCTTGCTGAGCGTTTTACTCAAGGATTGTTTTTGCCTAATGAGGGGCAGCTTGATAATCGCCAATTGTTGGATGCTCTGCTTTTAGAGCTCGGCATTCTCAAAGTTCATTGTTATTGGCATACGCAAGCCCATCCCGATGATCTTCGCAAAGACCAAACTTATCAGACTGTAATTGACTGTCGCGGTACTGGTGCTTTGGATGTTTGGGCTTCTAATGGCGCTAATACCTTACGCGGGGTGCGCGGTGAAGTCATTCGTTTGCATGCGCCCGAGGTCAAACTCAAGCGCCCAACCCGCCTCATTCATCCACGCTACCCAATCTATATTGCCCCAAAAGAAAATGACATCTATGTCGTTGGCGCAACCGAAATTGAATCAGATGACTTATCCGAGATGAGCGTGCGCTCTGCTATGGAATTACTCAGCGCCGTGTATACCGTGCATAGCGGTTTTGCTGAGGCCCGTATTTTAGAAATGGCAACCCAATGTCGCCCAACTCTGAAAAATAATCTTCCAGAGATCAAGACACGCAAAGATAAAGACCTCTGCGATGTGATGATGATCAATGGTTTGTATCGCCATGGCTACATGATCTCTCCGGCGGTTCTAGACTGCGCCTTAGAGCTCTTAGCTTTGGGCGAAAGCAAAACTGCTTTGGAATTAGGATTGAACATTAGTAAAGAAGCCAGCAATCAAGAGGCTAGCGTATGCGCGTAATAGTCAATCAAGTGGAGTATGAGCTCCCTGCCCAGAGCATGATCTCGGATGTACTCTCTTTAATTGATGCCCGGCCACCTTATGCTGTGGCTGTCAATCTGAACTTTGTTCCCAAGACTCAGCATAGAGAATTTTTGCTCAATGAGAATGATCAAGTTGAAGTGATCGCTCCAGTTACCGGTGGCTAAGATACGAGAATTCATGACAGCTCCATTACCCAATAATCTCAATAGCGCCGATGCCTTAGTGCTATACGGTGAGAGCTTTGCTAGCCGCCTGCTATTAGGAACCTCGCGCTATCCCTCTCCACAAGTGCTGGAGAATGCAGTTCAAGCCTCCAATCCGGCAATGATTACAGTGAGTCTGCGCCGCCAAGGAACATTCACTACAGAAGCACATAGTGGCTTTTGGGATCTCTTAAAGAAAATGGCTGTTCCAGTTCTACCCAATACTGCTGGCTGTCACAGCCTTCAAGAAGTAATCACGACTGCACAAATGGCACGTGAGGTATTTGAGACTGACTGGATCAAGCTCGAATTGATTGGTGATGATTACACCCTGCAACCGGATACTTTGCGCTTGGTTGAAACAGCGCAAACCCTAATTAAAGATGGCTTTAAGGTTTTGCCCTATTGCACTGAAGACCTCATTTTGTGTCAACGTTTAGTTGATGTTGGTTGCCAAGCAGTCATGCCTTGGGCAGCGCCGATTGGCACAGGTCAAGGCCCGTTAAATCCTTATGCTATGAAGTTGCTGCGTGATCGCTTAAAAGTTCCTCTCTTAGTTGATGCAGGCTTAGGCCTTCCATCCCACGCCTGCACTGTAATGGAATGGGGATTTGATGGCGTGTTACTCAATACCGCCGTTGCGCTTGCTGAAGATCCGGTAGTGATGGCAAAAGCCTTTGCGATGGCAGTCGATGCTGGTCGTGCAGCCTATTTATCTGGAGCCATGAAGCCCCAAGAATCTGCGCAGGCAAGCACACCGTTGGTTGGAACTCCTTTTTGGCATCAGAGCCAATGAGTTTAATTCGGGATCTTGCTGATCAAATTGTGGCAGCCCATGGTAATGGTGATCTATGCCTACCTATTCCAGCATTCAGCATCAGCGCACCGCCCCCCAGAATTGATAATGAATCTGCTGCTGATCATTACGAGCTTGCTGGCGCGCTCGCAGCAATCAATATGGGCTTTATTGAATCGGATGCCAAAGTATTGGGTAAGGCTTGGTCCCGCATGGTACAGGGCGATGGCGGCTTTGATGCCTTGAAGTGGCCTAACAGACCAGAGCACTTTGGTTTACTGCCTTGGACTCGTAATATGAATCCCAATGCTTTCCCAGAATGCCCAATGCGTTTAGGTTTATACGGCATCATGCCCGATGCAGATTGGGTAAAGCGGATGGTTGATGCGCAGCTTCCAACGGTCCAATTGCGTTTTAAATCTGAAGATAAATATAAAATCAGAAAACAAATCAAAGAGGCAGTGAAGGCCACTAAAGACACTCAGACCCTGCTCTTCATTAATGATTATTGGGAGCAAGCAATTGATGAAGGCGCTTATGGCGTTCATCTTGGCCAAGAAGATATGGCGATTGCTGATTTAGATAGAATTCGATCAGCCGGTTTGCGCTTAGGTTTAAGCACTCATGGTTATGCCGAGATGCTTTATGCAGATCGTTTTTGCCCAAGCTATATTGCAATGGGTGCAGTTTTTCCAACCANTNAGAGAATGCCTACTGCGCCACAAGGCTTAGGTCGCCTCTATCAATATGCCAAACTCATGAGTCACTATCCATTGGTGGCGATTGGTGGGATCGATCAACACAGTATTCATGCAGTTGCTAAGAGTGGCGTTGGTTCCGTAGCAGTGGTTAGAGCAATTACTCAAGCCAAAGATCCGAAGGCTGCCATCAAACACTTACAAGAACTCATGCAGTAGTACTTAATAAGCTAAAAGGCTTTTAGCGCTAACTAGTACTTGTCTTTTTCATCCAATAGAGCGGTTGGGTAAAAATCGTGCATATGCCACAAAGGCCCCGGGCCTTCACCAATACTTAAAAAACGCCCTGCCTCTAAGCCAGCCTCTACATAGGCAATCGCTTTTGCAACCGCATGACTTAAGTCATGACCGTCAGCTAAATACGTCGCAATTGCAGATGCTAAAGAGCAACCTGTGCCATGAGTATTGAGTGTGTTGACGCGATAGTGCTTGAATTCTTTGGATTGGGTAACCTCTAAGTCATCCTCAAGAGATTTCCACATCAGAAAATCGGTAATTTGGGTATGTGTAGCATCTAAGTGCCCACCTTTAATCAGGACAGCTTGCGGGCCCATCTCCAATAATTGATGCGCGGCCAGTTTGAAATCATCTGCACCAGCAATATCACGACCTAACAATAATGATGCCTCTTCCATATTAGGGGTAATCAATGTTGCCATCGGAAACAATTCTGTGATCATTGCTTGCGCTGTGTCATCGCCTCCTAGACTAGCGCCTGAGGTCGCCCGTAAGACGGGATCCAGAACAATGCGTTTCACGCCATGACGGTGCAATGCTTTGGCTACAGTTCGGACAATTTCTGGGCTAGCAAGCATTCCAATTTTGACAATATCTACCCCAATATCTAACAAGACAGCATCAATCTGGGCCTCAACTACATCCAGATCTACGTCCTGTATACGAGTGACCCCGAGGGTATTTTGAGCGGTGATGGCAGTAATCACCGACATACCATAGCCTCCAAGCGCAGTGATCACCTTCAGATCAGCTTGTAGCCCCGCTCCGCCACCGCTATCTGAACCGGCGATAGTCAGTACTCTAGGTATCTGAACGGATGTAGGAAGGGAGGACTTCATCTTGCTATAATATCCGCTTATTCCTCGATAGCTCAGCGGTAGAGCAGCAGACTGTTAATCTGTTGGTCCGTGGTTCGATCCCACGTCGAGGAGCCAAATACATCAAAAGCCCCTACTGAAAAAATAGGGGCTTTTGCTTTTGGTGGCTTACGGTAAGATTTAAAGACTCAATTTTAGGCGAGATAAAAATGATGGACGAATATGCTTTTATCGGCCTTTACCTCTTCTTTGGCGCATGTTTTGGCTTTTTGACTTACTCACAACGGCACTTGTTTAGCGAAGGACCTCGCAAGGCAATTGACTCAGATCAAACCTCGCTCCTAGAAGGCCGCATTTTTTGGGTCATGGTTTGTACCTTCCTATGGCCGATCATGGCCATCACTAGAATCAATACTGCTTGGGTGCTTTTCAAACGAAAAAAGCAGTCTAAAAAGTAATCCTATAAGATCATCATCAGGTCGAGTCTAATCAACAGGAGATGACAATGATTCAAATCAGTCTTTTTAATGCAATAGGCAGAACAACTCAGTTCATCATAGTTTTTATAGCCCTATTGGCTGTTAGCGCTCAACCAAGCTTAGCCCAATCAGATTATCCAAACAAGCCAATCCGATTTGTTATTCCTTTTCCTGCTGGCGGCTCAACCGACAATATTGCTAGGCCACTTCAAAATGAACTCCAAAATACAGTGAAGTGGAATGTCGTTGTCGACAATAAACCCGGTGCAGGCGGCAATATTGCCGCAGAAATCGTTGCTAAAGCACTGCCTGATGGCTACACCTGGTTAATGGCTTCTGTAGGTACTCATGGCATTAATCTTCCTCTTTACACTCAAGGTGGAGGAAAGCTACCATTTGATCCCATTAAAGATTTCACGCCAATCTCTCTGGTAGCAGAGTTACCGAATGTCTTAGTTTTAAATCCGGAGTTTGCTGCTAAGAACAATATCAATACCGTCAACGATTTGATTGCCTATGCTAGAGCTAACCCTGGCAAGGTTAATATGGCCTCCAGCGGTAATGGCACATCAATCCATATGGCTGGCGAGCTCTTTAAGTCCATGACTAAAACCTATATGGTTCATCTGCCATACAAAGGAAGTCCTCCCGCAGTAATCGACCTCATGGCAGGCAATGTAGACATTATGTTTGATAACCTGCCTTCTTCAATTAGCTTTATACGTGCGGGTCGATTAAAAGCATTGGCAGTGACTAGCGCTAAGCGCTCAGCTGCCTTGCCAGATTTACCAACCGTTGCTGAAGCAGCCAATTTACCAGGCTATGAGGTAACCTCTTGGTTTGGAGTTGTTGGCCCTGCAAATATGCCTGCAGATATTGTAAGCAAAGATAGTGCTGTCCTGATAGCGGCTATTAACAGCCCATCAGTGAAAGAAAAGTATCTGGCGATGGGTGCGCAACCGGTTGGCAATACGCCTGCGCAATTTAGTACCTTCATTAAAAATGAGATCACAAAATGGACTAAGGTTGTAAAAGATTCTGGGGCAAAAGTAGATTAATCTTTTAAACCTACTAAGCAAAAGAGGAGCGCTGCTCCTCTTTTTTACTTGCCTAATTGAGACAGTAATTTACTAGGTGAGATCACTTCTTGATCTAAGACCAATTCTATTAATGCACCCTTTTTACTAGCAAGTGCTTTTGCAAATACGGGTGCAAACTCTTCAGTCTTTGTGATCCTAAATCCGGGCATCCCAAAGCTATCTGCAAACTTTACAAAATCTGGATTGGTTAAGTCAGTTGCCATCACACGCGACTTAAATTCTCTTTCCTGGTGCATACGAATCGTTCCCAGCATACTGTTGTTAACTACCAAAACAATGGGGAATGCATCGTAACGCGCAGCCGTTGCTAACTCTTGGCAGTTCATCATAAAGTCGCCGTCGCCACAGACGGCAATTGCAACTTTTTCAGGGTTAGCGATCTTAGCAGCGATTGCTGCAGGTAAACCATAGCCCATAGAGCCATTCGCAGGGGCTAATTGAGTTTTATGAGGTCCATAAGGATAGAAGCGGTGTACCCAGGTCGCAAAGTTGCCAGCACCATTGGTCACAATGGCATCACGCGGTATAGAGCTTGGCAATGAACTCATGATCTGGGCTAGTTGCAAATCACCCGGTGTACTTACTGGGCTAGAAAAGGCTAAATATTCAGCATGCGCTGCTGGCATAGCTGCGCGATCATACTGATTCCCCATCTTGACATTCTTGAGCGCTGCACAGAAATTTTCTGGGCTGCAGTTAATGGCAAAGTCTGGGCGATAAACGCGACCCAGATCTTCTGCGCCTGGAAGTACATGAATCAGTTGAGTTTGAGTTTGGGGGATAGAGAGTAAGGTGTAACCCGCCGTGGTCATCTCGCCTAATCGCTCGCCAATGACTAACAAGGCGTCGGCCTCACCAATACGCTTGACTAAGGATGGGTTAGCCCCTATTCCCAAATCACCTGCAAATGCAGGATCGAGGTTATCAATAAGATCTTGAGACCGAAAACTAGTGGCTACTGGAACATTTTCTTGATTAGCCCAACTACGTAAATCTTCACAGGCGCCGCTATTCCAGTTGCCACCACCGGCAATAATCATGGGCTTTTTCGCTGATGTGAATACTTTCATCGCTGCATCAAACTGCTTGGTATCCAATCCTGGCTGAACGATATGGGCTGGTTTAGTAGGATTGTCTTGACCAGACATGTACAACACATCTTCGGGTAAAGCGAGTACAACCGGGCCTTTACGCCCTGCTTGAGCTATATGAAAAGCATGCGAAACAAATTCATCAATACGATCAACACGATCAATACTACCAACCCACTTTGCACATTCTGAATACATTCTGCGATAGTCGATTTCTTGAAAAGCTTCGCGCTCAACCATGTCTGTGCCAACTTGGCCAACGAGTAAAACCATCGGGGTTGCATCTTGATATGCCGTATGCATGCCGATCATGGCATTACAGGCGCCAGGTCCACGCGTGACCATCATCACTCCAGCTTGGCCAGTCAATTTTGCATAGGCCTCAGCCATGTAAGCGGCGCCACCTTCTTGACGGCAAGTAATAAAGCGAAAGTTAGGATGGTCTACCAGCCCATTTAAGAGCGGCAAAAAGCTCTCGCCGGGAACTCCAAAGGCGATATTGACTCCTTGCCTTACTAAGGCATTTGCCAGTATCTGACCACCATTGATTGTCTTGCTTGGTGTCTGCATTCTATTTTTATACTTTCTGATGGATCATGTGGGTCTTGTGTGCCATGGTGCTCAAATACGCCAAATAGAAAGTTATCACACTTTGAGATGTCCTAGAGCCAATCGGGCTGCCCTATACTGCGTGAACTGACTATAAATCAATCAATTGGAAGGTACTGAGATGAGGTTATTTGGCTTTAAGGGTCCGAATGGATACGAGAGCGTAGGAGCGGTCACCAAAGGCAACCAAGATATCTTTATTGATTTGTGCGCCACAGATATGCTGATCCCCAATAGCATTCAAGAAATCATCCAATCCCCAGCGCATATGGATCGAGTACATGATGCTATTGCAAACCCCAAAGTAATCACTGGCAAGCTCAATACGATCACCTTCAAGGCGCCGATCGAACGACCAGGAAAAATTGTTTGTATGGGCCTGAACTATGCTGACCATGCCAAAGAAGGTGGTAACGCCAGACCGGAATATCCAAGTTTTTTTTATGCGCGGTCCTAGTTCAATGACAGCGCATTTAAGTCCGATCGTGCGGCCTAAAGTATCTGACAAACTCGATTACGAGGCAGAGCTTGCTTTTGTAGTGGGTAAAAAGGCTCGGCACCTCACCTTAGACAATGCCTTAGATTGCGTGGCTGGTTATAGCATCTTTAATGATGGCAGTATTCGAGATTACCAACGCAAAACTACTCAGTGGACGATTGGCAAGAACTTTGATCAAACTGGTGCTTTTGGTCCATGGCTTGTAACACCAGATGAACTCCCCCCTGGATGTCATGGTTTGAATATTCAATCTCGTTTAAATGGTCAAATCATGCAAAACGCAAACACCAAGGATTTCTTATGGGGCGTTGCAGAAACTATTGTGCTGATTACTGAATGCATGACTTTAGAGCCAGGAGATGTTGTGATTACCGGCACGCCTGCTGGTGTCGGTTACGCGAGAACTCCCCCAGTGTTTATGAAACCTGGAGATATCTGCGAAATCGAAATTGAATCGATTGGTGTATTGCGAAATAGTATCGCAGATGAGTAATCTACTCTTGGATAGTTTTAGCTTGCATTACTGAGCCCAACAGTCATACCGCCACAAACGTAGAGAGTTTGACCAGTGGTAAAACTAGAGCGGTCATCAATTAAATAGGCTGCTGCGTGCGCAATATCCTCTGGCTGTCCCATTCTCTTGACTGGAATACTTTCAATAATTTTGATGGTCTTTGGGGCATTGGGTGGATTGCCTGAGGTAAATAATTCTGTTGCAATCGGCCCAGGTCCAATGGCGTTGACGGTAATGCCATATTGAGCCAATTCCAGAGCCCAGGTTCTGGTCATGCCTTGTAGCCCTGCTTTCATGGCGGCATAGGCAGTACGCTCTTCTTTACCCAGTGCTGCACGACTTGCGATATTGACTATGCGTCCAAAGTTTTCTTGTCGCATTTGGGGAAGCATTTGCTGGGCAAGCACCATGGGCGCCTTTAAGTTAAGGGCATAGACAGCATCAAAATCTGCTGCGCTCACATCCTCCAGAGCGCCCGGCTTAATAATCCCTGCATTATTTACCAGCCTCAGTACCTTAGCGCGATGGGTAATCTCCTGAAGAAGCGTTTTCACAGCATTGCTGTCAGTGATATCTACCTGATGAAATTCTTCGTCTTTTAACAAGCTGGGTGGCTCTAACTTATCCAAGTTAATCACTCGATAACCATCGTGAGTTAATCGCGTAGCAATGGCCCTGCCAATTCCGCGACTAGCACCAGTAATCAGAACATTCTTTGGGGTACTCATGAGCTAGCCTTCTATCAATACTATTAATCTACTGTAGCGCCAGAAGCCTTCACCACTTTTTCCCATTTCTGGGTTTCATTGGATATCGTTCTTCCAAAATCTTCTGGCGTTCCCGGGATCGGCACGCCACCCAAGTCCGCTAATCGCCTTTGCATTTTAGGATCTGCTAGTAATTGATTCATAGCAGTATTAACCTTTTCAACTGCCTCGCGGGGAGATCCTTTGGGCATCGAAAGACCAAACCAAGCAGTTGCCTCGTATCCAGGTACTGTTTCAGCAATCGTTGGTACATTGGGCAATGAAGGTTCAATCGCAACTGACGTAACTCCCAGCGCCCGAATTCTGCCGTCTTTAATAAAACCAGCAGATGAAGGCAAGTTGTCAAAAATAACCTGCACCTGTCCACCCAGGAGGTCATTTAAGGCAGGGCCCGCTCCCTTATAAGGGATATGGGTCATCTTGCAGCCCGTCATCGATTTAAATAGTTCGCCCGACAAATGGACTGAGGTTCCACTACCAGAAGAAGCCATATTAACTTTGCTAGGGTTGGTCTTGCAATACTCAATAAACTCCGCAACGGTCTTCACTGGCATGCCATTGGTAACCACCATCACATTGGGTGTGCGCACAATACCCGCTACCGGGGCAACATCATTGACAAAGTTAAACGATAAGTTTTTGTATAGAGAAGCGTTAATGCCATTGGCCGGATTCGTTAATAACATGGTGTAGCCATCGGGCGGTGATTTAATCACAAACTCAGTACCAATATTATTTCCGCCGCCTGGCTTGTTTTCAACAATGACAGCAACGCCTAATTTTTCGGTTAAGCCTTGCGAAATAATTCTGGCTAGCACATCGGTAGTCCCGCCTGGAGGGTAAGGAACAACCAAACGAATAGGTTTTTCCGGATAAGGTCCTGCGCTAGCAAAACTAGAGAAAAAAGTGAGGCAACCGAACAATAATGCAGCGTATGGTGAAATATGGTGCATGCTTACTCTCCTGTAATTAATGAGCAACTAGTGTAGTTAGAGACTATTTTTAATGGACTTATAAGGGCTTGCATATAGGGGGTTTCCTCTGTGCAAACAGCGTTTTTTGCTCAAAAGCATGGGCTAACTGCAAAATCCCGAAATCATCCCGATGCCGACCCACAATCTGTATCCCTACAGGTAGCCCATTATCAGTAAATCCTGCCGGCACTGAAATCGCAGGGTTTCCGAGAGCGCTAATCAGGTAACACGTCTTTTGCCAGTCAATATAGGTATTCATTTTGACGCCGTTCACTTGCGCTGGGTACTCTTCCTCAATGGAAAAAGGCGTCACTTGGGATACCGGCAAGATTAAAAAATCATACTTCTGAAAGAACTCTCGCATGCGGTGATAGAGCTCGGTGCGCTTAGCTTCTGCTCGTGCTAATTGGGGGCCAGTGATGGGTAAGCCCTGCTCGGCATTCCAAATTACCGTATCTTTAATTTGCTCACGATGCTCTTTTAATAAAGGTGTAATACGCAACTCTGTTCTCCAGGCGCGCCAAAGCATGAAGATTTCATCTGCCTCGGCAATATTGGGCTCATCATTTATGACTTCGCAACCGATCTCCTGAAAAACAGCGCGCGATGACTCTACTACTCTAGCCACTTCTGGCTCAACGGGTAAGCCCCCAAGATTTGCACTAAAGGCCACCTTACAGCCTTTAAATGATCTGGCTAAAGGATTTAAAAAGATCTCTCCGGGCGCCTCTAAAGAAATAGGCGAGCGATCATCGGGCCCCGACATTGCAGCCATGGCTAAAGCTAAATCCTGTACTGAGCGTGCCATAGGGCCTGACACACTCATGGTTTGCCAGCCTAATGATTCCGGCCATGAAGGTACCCTGCCAACAGAAGGCCGTATTCCAACGAGATTACAAAAGCTCGCTGGATTGCGTAATGAACCGCCTAAATCAGTTCCATCAGCCAAAGCAATCATGCCGCTAGCTAAAGCAACAGCGCCCCCACCAGAAGATCCTCCGCAGGTCTTACTTAAGTCATATGGATTGGGCGTAGAGCCAAAGACTGCATTAAATGTTTGGCTACCAGCACCAAATTCTGGTGTATTGGTTTTGCCCAGGCTAATGGCACCTGCTTTCTTTAAGCGTTCGACCGGTAAAGAATCTACATCAGGCACAAAATCTTGATAGGCCAAAGACCCAAAGGTCGTTCTCACGCCACGAGTTAAAAACAAGTCTTTATGGGCAACTGGTAGCCCATGCAAAATACCAACAGATTCATTTGCTGCAATTTTTTGATCTGCAGTGACAGCCTGCTCCATTGCAGCATCAGCAGTTAAAGTAACAATTGCATTTAAGGTGGGGTTAAGCCGCTCAATCTGGTCTAGATGCGCACGAATGACCTGCTGAGAAGAGATCTTTTTTAATCGAATAAGTTTGGCCAACTCAGTAGCAGATAGAAAACATAAATCATCATGTGACATTTAAGAAGATCTCCCTCATTATTTTTCTTGTTGACGTAGTATATGCGACTACATTTTGGGCTGTTCAGGGCCAATTTGAAGATGCTCCATGGCCTCTAGATCACATCCAAAACATTACTAAGTGAAGTTCCTTCGTAGTTTGGTTTTTCACCAATCTCTTCAAATGGATGGCCAAGGCGATTGACCCAAAATACATCAAATCCATACCATCTGGCCGCCAAAGCATCCCAAGCATTGCTAGATACAAACAGAATTTCTTCCTTTCGCACTGGAAATGCTTTTAGCAAAAGCTCATAAGCTTGTGGGGCAGTCTTAAATAAACGGACATCCTCAATCGTGACGACTTTGTCGAGATAAGGCTCTAAGCCATTGCTCTGTACTACCGTAGAAAGCATCTCTCTACTGCCGTTAGACAAAATTGCTGTAAAGATCCCCTTTTCTTTGATTGTTTTGACAACGCTTAGACTATCTTCAAAACCCGTGAGCTTGGCATACTGATCCATTAGCCTCTTCTCATTTTCAGGGGTGAGATTTAATCCCATCCGCTTACAAACATAATGCAATGAGCGAATCGTTAATTCCCAAAATGGAAGATAGTGTTTGCTGCCGGCAGGATTTGGGTCACTCATTGTGACAAGACGGGTGTATTCAATTTGGCGCTCACGCCACATGACAGAAAATGCTTGGCCATGGCCAGGGAACAGCTCTTCCGCTAGTTGACTCATGGAATACACATCAAACAATGTGCCATACGCATCAAATGCGATTAATTTATACATGCTGACGTCCAGAAGGTAAGAAGATCTGTGAGATTGGGCGGGATGAGTTCAGTTTAATCTTCAAAAGACTTCTTTAGACGCAAAATCAGAAGTGCCACAAGTCCCACTAGCATTACATATAGCGAAATCAACACCGCTCCTTTGCTATGGGCATAGCTAAAACTAGAGTAGGCTAAATAAGCAGATGCTATACAGAATATCAATGGGGTAATTGGATATAGCGGCACAGAAAATACTCGAGTTTTCTGATCTTTCGCTCGCAAAATAAATAGGCTAATACCGACTAAGAATAAGAAACTCCAAAATACCGGCGCAGTGAACTCCACCATCGCCTCAAAGCCGTCACTTTGTAAAGCCCCAAAACCAACCAAGGCAAGACAAATAACACTTTGCACCAGAAAGGCAATACGAGGAGTACCGCGAGAAGATTCCCAATGCGCCATTTTACGAAGACCATGCCAATCTTCGCCCATAGCAAAATTGGTGCGGGCACCAACAATCATGGTGGCATTAATACTTGTGAGAGCAGCAACCGCTACAAAAATACCGATTAACTTTTCTCCGATTGGACCAAAAGCAAGGCCAAGTAAATCAGCAGATGCTGCCTTACTCGTTGCCAGTTGCTTCAAGCCTAGGCCATTAAATAGTGCTATGTTTACTAAAAGGTAAATAATCGAGATGATTAAAAGGCTGAAGACAATCACTCGCACAATGGTATGAAGGCTCCCTTTTAGCTCAGCTGAAATATAGGCAGACTCATTCCAACCGCCAAAGGTAAGCAGAACAAAAACCATAGCTAGACCCATCATGCCAAATTCCGGTGTACTGGAAAATAGTGGCGGGTTGATAACAGATGGAATTGGTGTAGTAAAAAGACCAACGCCAGCAACAATGATGGCTAGTAGGCCAGAGACTTCTAGAACTGTTAATGCAGTTTGTATGTTTGCTGATGCTTCAATGCCAACTAAATTAATGATAGTCAGAACAACAATGATGACAATAGCCCAATAGATATCTGAAAATGGCCCTAAAGAGATCACCTTACTCATGTAATCACCAAAGACAAAGGCAAGCAATGCAATGGATCCCGTATTAATTACCATCGCTTTAGCCCAGCCGTACAAGAAAGAAATATTCTTTCCATAGGCCCGAGTTAAAAAATGATAATCACCGCCAGCATGAGGGTATAGAGTTGCCAATTCAGCGTAACAAAGCGCACCAGCAAGGGAGATAATCGCCCCGCCCACCCAAATTGTCAGGGCCCAACCGACATCGCCAGTGATCCCTGCCACTATGGATGGGGTTTTAAAGATGCCAGCACCAATAACGATGCCAACAATAATGGCAACAGCTCCTAGTGGGCTGAGTAAGCGCTGAGGCGAAGCCCCTGAGTCATTGGCTGACATCTGCTGAAAGCTTAAAGGCGCTTACCTGTAATCACGTTATCGTTATAAGACCTGCTTTTATAAAGACCCTTGAGCTCATTATTATTAACAGCCATCATCACAAAATGTGCGCTCTTGTCACGATCAAGGTAGGTAAAGCTCAGAGTTGCCCCATCTAATTTAGGATTCAGCAGGGGTTGCGATTCATTACCAATTTGAAGCGTACCGCCAATTTTTTGATAATGTTGAGATAGTTTTAATATAGTTTTACCTGACTCCATTCCTGTAATTACCCATTCTCCAGCCACTTGAGCAGGAACAACCCAATAAAAGGCTTTTGAAGGACTATCAATTTCAACATCTGCCTCCCAATCGCCCATATTAAATGCGTGCGATGTTACGCGAGTACCAGGCTTCATCTTTAATATAGTGGGGCGTAAGGCAATATTGAGCTCAGGCAATAAATACATAGTGACTACAGTTGCCTTGCTAAAATCTTCTACAAAGATATCCCCGTTGATAATCTTCACGCGATCAGCTACACCAGAACGATCGACATTACGCTGGGCTAATTGCGCCATCTCTGGATTAAACTCAATACCAATAGCGCGTGCGCCAAAATCTTTAGCAGCTGCAATCGCAATTCTGCCATCACCAGAACCAAGGTCATAGACTAAGTCAGTGGAATTCACTTTGGCCAGTTCGTAACATGATGGCGAGTAATTCATTGGTGGTGGGGACCCAAACCACATCTTTGCCCTCTTGACCAACTCGAGGCTGATATTTATCGTCGCCTCCCTCTAAGATGCCTTGGGCAAATATATTGAGAGCAAAAGAGGTGCTTAAAACAATCAAACAAACTTTAAAGTACTTCATATGATTTCCGTAAAAAAGAAATATGAGAATTTTCATAGCCCGCTTTAGGCTAAGAATATCGTTATGTTAGCTGAAAGGCAGTCAAGCAGTCTATCGAGGCATTATGTTTTTTAATTATCTGCACTTACTCATTGTCTTTCACTGAATTCGCACGACTAATAATCCAGCAAGCCCCTGCAATCATGATAATGGCCCCACTCTCATAAAGTAAGATTGCAGGATTTCCATCTTTGCCCTGGAGAATAATTAATCGACTTAATGCAGTCATTGCAATAAATAAAGGTATCGTTATTGGAATACGATGACTAGAATAAAAGGCTGCAAGCATCCCGAGCACCTCTGCATAAATAAACATCAGCAAAAGATCCTGTAGTTCAACACGACGATTATTGATGAGAGAAAAAATTTCTTGGCCCATCGCTGCAATAGTAAATATCGCAATAATGATAAGAAATAGTTTTTCAACTAAGCCAATGATATTTTTTACGTTCATATGCTGCCCTTTTTTATCATGAGAAGATATATAGTTATATTAGCTTATATACCCCTTTAATTACATAAGGGTAATGAACCCTTTATATAAAACGATACTTTCAAGGACACCTCATGATTAAGATATCGGCTAAAAGGAGCATTTATGGATAACTTTGGACCCGTTATCTTGCTTGAAGTGGTGCTGGTCTTCGGAGGGGTGTTGCTATTTGCATGGTGGCAATTACGCGACCTTCGAAAGGAGCGAGAAAAGGACCATAAGAAGAAAGGTCAAGACCCGCACCTAGATCTGTCTTTGGCATCAATTGAACTGCGAGACCTAAAACTCCAAACTCAAATCGGTACGTATGGACCAGGGGCAATCATTCCCAAACAACACCTTTTAGATTTAACGCTTTGGATTGATGCAACACTTGTCTTGATATCAGAAGATCTTATGGAGAAGGTTTTTGATTACGACCCCCTAATAATTGAGATTAATAAGCTTGCAGGAGATTGTCATTACGAAACACAGGAAAAACTCATTACCCGAATTGTGGGGGCATGCGCACAATACTCAGAGATTAAGGCAGTGGATATTGGCCTTAGAAAATTACCAGTAAGCGCAGATTCAGGATCGCTTGGGGTAAGGCTTTCGGTAGATTCTCTAACCTTGAGTAAGCTTAGATTCCCTTCAAATAGCTAGGCTTAAAGTGATCACAATAGAGCATCATTCTAAAACATATGAATTTAAAACGCTTGATGAAGCTATGCAATGGGCCAAGGAGTTAGGTGAGTTTGTCACTATTAAGTTTAATGATTTAGAGATCGCAGGCAAATTTGGAGCGGGTGGCATCACTAGCGGTAAATTTCCAAATGGTGAACCGTACACTTGGAAAAAACGCAGAAGGCAGTAGAAGTTTTCTTGTTTGAAATGGGGGTAGGACGGTAAATATGACCGCGCTAATTATTACTGCTTAAAATAGTATTCCCCAACAACCTGATCATAAATTGCAGGCACTTGATTGTGACCTACTGATTTTGCCACTGACACAACTTCGCTACGAACATTACGCACAACTCGATCAACAGTGAGGCCTTCTTTTTGCATTTCTTTTACAAAGATTCGAGTAAATAAGCCGTTTTTACTCTTGTCGTTAGAGCCCACTTTATCTAGGGCTTGCTGTCCAGTTCCAGCCGAGAAAACAATCATTTGGCCCGTAGCTGCAGTTGTCGGCGCCAAGCCACGTGTACCAAGGGCACTGCGAGTGCTGCCCTTAAAGGGATTGTCGCGACAGGCATCAATCACTGCCAAAGTGAACTTGACCTTTTTATCATCCATATCGTCTAAAAGACGCTGCAAAGAAATAGCATCATCTCTGACCTCTTCTTCACTTTGACCTTGAATATCAACCGGCAGTAAGTAATTGGTTGACGCAATCTGCACTCCATGACCAGCATAAAACAGGGCTACTTCATCACCAGCTTTAACTTGATTTTTAAAGTTGCGTAATTCAGCTAAAAATTGCTTTTGAGTAACATCCAACTTCATCGAGACGTTATAACCAAGCGAGGCGAGGCTTTCTGCCATGACCCTAGCATCTTCTCGCGCATTCACCAGTGGCGTTACCTTTGAATATGAATCATTCCCAATCACCAAAGCTTTACGATTGGCATAGATAGTCGGCGATAGCTTATTTGGGCTAGATGTTTGAGCTTGAGAAAGATTGGCTTCTTTTTGGATGCTGGCTCGAATCTCTTTTTCAAGCTCTTTTCGCAAAGCAGCAACTTTCTCTTCTTCAAGCCTTTGTTGATTGACTACTTTTTCACGAGAGTCTTTTTCCTGTTGTAACTTAGCAAGTAAATCTATTTTTTCTTTCTCCAGGGCGTCTAGCTTAGCCAGTTGAGATAATGCCTTAGCCTCTTCGGCTTTAGCTTTCTCCAAAGCAAGCTTAGATTTATCTGCATCCGTACTATTTTTAGCCAGATCAAGCTGTAAACGCTTTTCTTCTATAACCTTCTTCTCTTGTGCAATACGAACCTTTTCTTGTACTTGCTTTTGATCACGCTCAAGCTGGGCTTGCTTGAGTACCTCTTCCTTTATTTGCTTCTCTTCTGCCACTATCGCCTTATTTAAGTCAGCGGTATTTGTTTCAAGACCCCTGCCAGACATCAAGATTTCCTTATTGAACAACGCAGTGCCATCGGTTATCACAGTTTCACAATCACAACCCTGATTCATACATTCATCAAGAGCTAATTTGCTAGTTTTAGGTGCCAGATCCCCCCGACTGATAAGACCAAAATTCGAAATCTGTAAGGATGCAGCTTTGCACGTTTCTAGTTTCGAAACAGCGATTGAATAAAATTTAGCCCGTTCAATTTTCGAAACAATATTTTCAAGCGTTGGAAATGCACCCTTTGCAAGGGGTAAATCCTCCAAACAACCGACAGATCCATCGGGGTATCTAATTTCAGTCTTAAAGCTGGAACAAGAGGCCGCATAGATGCTGCCAGAGCTAAAAAATCAGGAGAGTTATTAAAAAAAGTTTTTTTATTGTTGGCTGCATAGTCATCATATTAACTATATAAAAATGATAATTAAAGACTTTTGCATAAAATCAATGCCGTAGCGCTCTATCCACCAAGGCTACATGACAATCAAGCCGCCAATATGGCATTTCTTGAGCTATTAGAACCGCAATAAAGGAGCCAAAAATACTGATAAAAGGGTCTTCCCAGCACGATTCGATCGTGCAACCTACGCCTTAAAGGCTAAAAAATTGCGCTAAAACAAGTTAAGAAGATTATCTATACCCGGCACGATCCAGAAGTCTTTGGGCTGCAATTTGATTTTTACCAATGGCAGCAACAGAAATATTTTCAGGCGTAAATGGTCCCAAAAGCTTTAAGCCGTCATTATTAATCTTGACTGACTGGACAACTGGCCACTCATTGTTACCGTCTGCAAAATATTCTTGAGCTGAGTCACTTGCTAGATATTCTAAAAACTGAATAGCCGCCTGTGGATGAGGTGCATTCTTAGCGACACCGCCACCAGCAATATTGATATGTGTTCCAGTTGTTTTCTGATTTGGCCAAACAAAACCAATCTTAGATACAAGCTCTTGATCTTCAGGTTTAGTAGATCTTAGAAGCCGTACTAAATAATACGAATTCGTCAGGGCCACACCACACTCACCTGAAGCCACTGCTTTGATTTGGTCTGTGTCACCACCTCTTGGTGGTCTGGCCATATTAGCCACCATTCCTTTGGCCCATTCTTCAGTAGCCGCTTCACCACGTCGCTCAATCATGGCACCAATTAATGACAGCATGTATGGGTGCGTACCGGACCGCGTACATACCTTGCCTTTATTGATGGGCTCTGCTAACTTTTCATAAGTATCAACATCTTGTTGACTGATCTTAGCCTTGTTATATACAACCAGACGCGCTCTTGTTGAAAATCCAAACCAAGTAGACCCTTCTGCATCAGGTTTAGATCGTAAATTGGCTGGAATGCGACTATCCAAATATTTTGAATGAATTGGTTTAAAGAAACCATCAATTTGAGCACGCCACAATCTTGCTGCATCCACCATCAATATCACATCAGCCGAGCTATTTGCACCCTCGCTTTTGATTCTCTCTGCTAGAGCATTGTCATCAGCTTCAATACGATTAATTTTGATACCGGTCTTTTTAGTGAAATTGCTGTAGAGAGCTTCATCTGTTTGGTAATGACGAGCGGAATATAGATTTAATTCTTTATCGCTTGCCTGAGCCAAACCCATGTGCCAGAGCGCCATAAGTAAAAATGAGATGCTGTAAAACTTTAAGTACTGTTGCTTGTTCATCGATATGTACGTGTAAAAAGATGTAAAACTCAATTTACCATAAATACGAATGATTATCAATTAAGATTTGGAAATGACCCTAGAGAGCAGTAAAACGGGGAAAAGACCCACGAAAACAATGGTTAACGAAGGCAAGGCAAGTTCGGCTAAACGTTCATCAGCGGCTAATTGGTAGGTAGCAACAGCTAAAGTATCAAAATTAAACGGTCTTAAAAGTAGTGTGGCAGGTAATTCTTTCATCACATCTACAAAGACAAATAGACCGGCCGTCAATAGGCTGCGTTTAAGTAAAGGTATATGTACCCTTCTAAGAATCTGCGGTTTAGAAAGGCCAAGCAAAGCTGCTGAACCATCCATTGATGGCGTAATTCGAGAAAGTCCCGCTTCAACACTTTGCAAGCTAGACGATAAAAAACGAACTAAGTAGGCATATACCAAGATTAAAAGGCTAGCTGACATCCACCAAGCTATTCCAAAAATTTCCAAGAAAGAAAGAATGCCTATTGCCAGAATGGCGCCAGGCAATGCATAGCCAAAGCTAAGTAAACGGTTGACCCAAATCAATTGAGAATGTATTCGCACGGAGTATGCGAAAAAAATCGCTAATGCTACTGAAATTATGGCAGTAAACATAGAAACTGATAAGGAGTTAACTAGCCAACCCCAATAACGAATATCTACAGAGAGGCCCTGCTCAAACAAAAGTTGAAGGAGTGCAAATGCGGGCAATAAAAATCCGCACAGTATCGTTGCGCCACAAAATGCAAAAGCAAAAAAAGCCTTCTTACCATCTAGACGCTTTGTAACTGTCTTGCTCTGAGAGGACGAAGAATAGCGCAACTTTGAGCGGCTACTTTGCTCTACAAAGAAGATGAGTAAAACAAAACTTAACAGCCCTAAAGCTAATTGAACTGCAGCCAAGCGATCGCCAAAAGAAAGCCAGGCTTTGAAAATACCAGTAGCAAAAGTCTGGACACCAAAGTAAGAAACCGCACCAAAATCAGCTAAGACCTCCATTAACGCTAAAGCCATGCCGGCAAAAATAGCGGGTCTAGCCATCGGCAGCACTAGATGCATAAATCCTTGCAATGGGCTATAGCCAAGTGTTTCAGAAACCTCAATCAGACGTCGACTACGCTCTAAAAATGCAGTACGGGTAATGAGATAAACGTAAGGAAATAGACAAAATGAAAAGGACCAAATAGCGCCGGCCATAGATCTCGGGTCAGGGAAATACCATAAGACATCGACACCAAGAAAAATGCGCAGTGCTGTCTGGATGGGGCCGGAAAATTGAAGGAGATCTACAAAAAGATAAGCCATCACATAAGTGGGTATAGCCAATGGAAGAATTAAAGCCCACTCATATATTTTTTTTCCAGGGAAGTCGTAACTTGCAACAATCCAAGCATTGCCTACCCCTAGAACAAATACCCCTATCCCAACACCAAAAATCAATATCAAGGTTGTGACAATATATTCGCCTAGAACAAAGTTCCATAAATGACTCAGAGTACTACTAGCCAGTACATCAAGACCCTCGCCTGCTGGGGAAAAGAATGGCACTACTAAGCCAAATAGAGGCAAAAATAGAAACAGGGCAAGGGGAACCACAAAAGGTTTCATGAATTCGGCAATCCGTTTAGACTCTCACTAGGCACTAAACTATCAGCACTAGTGAGAAAATTATAGTAATGAAATCTGAACACGCACTACTTTCCATAAAAGGACTTGAAATAACCTACCCTAGCCAGGATGGTAATGATAAGGTCATTGCAGTTAAAAACCTGAATCTTGATCTCATGGCTGGTGAGATTGGTTGTCTGCTTGGATCCTCTGGATGTGGAAAGTCTACTGTTCTTAGGGCGATCTGTGGTTTTGAACCACTCAAATCGGGGGAGATATACCTCAGAAACAAGCTAGTGAGCTCTCCATCGATGACTCTGCCGCCAGGCGAAAGACGCATTGGCATGGTCTTTCAAGACTTTGCTCTCTTTCCCCATCTTAACGCACTGGAAAATGTCAGCTTTGGATTGCAACATCTTTCTAGCCAACAAAGGACTACTGTTGCGATGGATTGGCTTAGTAAAGTTTCCCTTTCTGATAAAGCTAAAGCATATCCACATGAACTGAGTGGCGGTCAACAACAACGAGTCTCGCTTGCCAGAGCAATGGCGCCCGAGCCTGATGTCATTCTTCTGGATGAACCATTTTCTAGTTTGGATATTGAATTGCGAGAGCGCCTCGCATTTGAGATGCGCGACATTCTTAAGGCAAATCATATTTCTGCTCTATTAGTGACACATGATCAAACTGAAGCATTTGCAATTGCCGACAAAGTGGGTGTAATGACAAATGGCAAAATACTTCAATGGGATGCGCCCTATGATCTATATCACAAGCCAGCCACTCGATATGTGGCAGACTTTATTGGTCGTGGTGTATTTGTTAAAGGTACAGTTCTGGCTGACAACCGAGTCAAGATTGAAATTGGCGAAATTCCATTGGATCAGGGTCACAATATAGAAATTGGTAAAGAAATAGACGTGCTCATCCGGGCAGATGATATTCAGCACGATGACCATAGCCCCATGCAAGCAGAAGTAGTTGCTAAAACATTTAGGGGTGCAGATTTTTTATACACCCTAAAACTACAATCTGGTGTAGAAGTATTGGCCCTCGTACCAAGCCATCACAACCATGAAGTAGGTGAAAAGATCGGCATCACACTTGCCTTAGATCACGTGGTTACCTTTTAGCCCAAGTAGCCTCTTAGATAGATCAAGGAGTCTGGCCAGCAGAGCACGATTCGAACGTGCACTAAGCCTTGGAGGCTTTAAAAATGAATCAAAACAACAGCAAAAACAATGGTTTTAAGGTGATTGGATTTGAGCAATCCTAATTTAAGTTCACCCCAACTTTTTTCCCTGTCTCACAAATATCTTGCCAAGTTTTATCATCAATCTCAAAGCCGTCTGCCAAGCGAAGTTTCATCATTTTTCGTTCAGGTTCGCCGGCTAGCATAACCGGCACACCAGCCTCGTTAGCTGGGCTTTGATATACCCAATCAATAAATGAGTTTGTCTCTAAATCAAATTGCTCTTTTGAGCTCATGCTGACGGGGTTGATCAAAATCGATAGCATCCCATTCCAGATAGCCCGTTTTTTTATTTTCGGCGGCTTCCAAGTGCCGCTCCCAGTTAATGCACCCCCCAGCAATTCACAGGCTATGGCTAAACCCGAGCCTTTATGTTCACCAAAGGGCATTAAAGCTCCTAAATTACCAGCAGCATCTGGCTTTACAACAACGCTTGGATCGGTGGTGGGCAAGCCTTGTTGATCGATCAAAAACTCAGGACTAACTTGTTTGCCCGCATTATGGGCAACCCGCATCTTGCCTTGCGCAGAGCGGCTAGTAGCAAAATCTAAAATAAACGGCTCACGATTAGCAATCGGCACGCCAATACAAAATGGATTGGTACCATGTCTACCTATGCCGCCACCCCAAACTGCTACAACTGGAGCAGAAATAACATTTACTAGGTGAATTGAAACTAAGCCCTCCGCTGCAGCCATCTCTGCGAAATGCCCAATACGCCCCAAGTGGTGCGCACGCGATAAGGACACAATACAACTACCTAATTTTTTGGCCCTAGAAATCCCTAACTCGATTGCTTCTTCGCCGACAATTTGCCCAAAGCCTTTCTGCCCGTCAAGCACTAACATGCTACCTAGATCGCTTGTTATCTTGATGCTTTGATTAGGCTGTAAAGATCCCTCTTGAAACGATTCGATATAACGCGGAATCATTCCAGCACCGTGAGAATCATGCCCCTTTAAATTTGCCTCAACCAAGTTTGTGCAAACCCGCAAGGCCTCGACCTCAGAGCTACCAGTAGCTCTAATAATTTGAGCAATTTTAGTTTTTAAATCTTCAGCATGAAAGATTGGCATAGTGAGCTAGTTTATTGTTTCTCATCTTAGATTATGGATCATTAGCTTCCTACCCAAGGTCATCTAAACTTTAGATAAGGTCACCCCTGGTAAACCACAATTTAGCCATGGCTCAGCCTGGATTTATATGAACTAGTATGAATTGACCTGCAGAGCATGGCTCGAACGTGTGCCAAAAAACTGGGATTTAGGAGCACAAGTCAAAGAATTGCGCCTTAAATATACCCATACCCGCTATATATACAAAAAACTCTAACGAGATAATTATTTAATCGTTTGATATATATCTCGTGCCGTTTAATGTTGCATATTTAGCTATTGGCATTCAAATGAAAACCTCACACAATAAAACCCTCAAAAACATAGCCTTTGTATTAAGTCTTCTAGCTATATCCAGCCCCCTTTTTGCACAGGATTCATGGCCTAGCAAGTCAATCAAAATCATAGTTCCAGTACCAGCTGGGGCAAGCCTAGATACCTTAGCCCGCACTATCGGAAAAGGTGTCTCTGAAAAATTAGGTCAAGCGGTTGTGGTTGAAAATATGGCCGGCGGTGGAAGCAATATTGCTTTTGGCTATGTTGCTAAGGCAGCGCCTGATGGTTATACACTGCTTTTGGGTTGGGATAGCCTTCTCATCAACCCTGCTTTATATAGCAACCCGCCATATAAACTCGATCAGTTTGCGCCCATCACAATGGCAATCACAGCACCCCAAGTTTTATTGGTGGGGCCAAAGCTTCCCGTTAAAAATCTACGATCACTCATTGAAGTTGCAAGACTGAACCCAGGAAAAATTACCTTAGCCAATGCTGGCAGTGGTAGTCCAGGTCATCTTGCTGGAGCATTATTAGAAAGTATGGCTGATATTAAATTTACCAATGTGCCCTACAAAGGTGGCGCTCCCGGTGTTGCAGACCTGCTAGCTGGACACGTCGATGCCATGTTCGTAACACTACCAGCAGCCCTGCAGTATGTTCGATCTGGCAAACTGACTGCCCTTGGGGTTAGTCCCGCAAAAAGATCTACTGGCGCACCTAACATCCCTACTATTGCTGAAGCGGGTATACCAGGTTATGACCTGAACTCTTGGCAAGGCGTTTTAGCTCCAGCAGGTACGCCCCAAGCTATTATTAACAAACTCAATAAAGAGATTGTTCAAACCTTGAAACAGCCAGAGGTCAAAGATCAATTAATTTCTCAAGGATTTGAAATTGTTGCGAGCTCCCCTGAATACCTAGCAAAGCAATTAACCATTCAAGCACCTAAATGGGCAAAATTAGTGAGGGATTCTGGGGCAAAAGTTGACTGAGTGAAAGATTGATATGACTACAAAAAGAAAAATAGATTTCTACTTTAGCTTTATTTCGCTTTATACCTATATTGGGTATGAAGCATTTGAAGCTTTAGTAAAAAAATATGATTTAGAGGTCACATATAAACCTATTGATCTTCATGCAATATTCTCAGTCAGCGGAGGATTACCTGTCTCAAAGCGACCACCTCAAAGACAGGCCTATCGATTCGTTGAAATGCAGCGCTGGGCAATTACTCGCAACATACCATTGGTACTCAAGCCAAAACACCATCCATCTGACCCAGTGATTGGTCACCGCATGTTAATTGCTGCTATGGCTCAAAATTTAGATGTACAAGAATTTATTCGTAATGCCCTAAAAATTCTTTGGGTTGATGATTTAGATATCAAAGATTCAAAGGTGATGGTAGAGGTCGCAAATAAATCTGGTTTAGATGGGGAGCAGCTCCTTAAAGACAGTACTAGCCCAGCGATTGATGCTGAGGTGAACCGACTGACGGCAGAGGCAGTTGAAAGACAGGTATTTGGTACGCCCTTCTTCTTTTATAGAGATGAGCCATTTTGGGGTCAGGACCGATTGGACTTGCTAGAAGAAGCCATTAGGTCAAATCGAGATCCAATTCCTTTTAAAGTAATTAGCTAATCTGGCCTGCCCAGCACGATTCGAACGTGCCATCTACGCCTTAGATGAATTGGCTTTAATGAAGCTTCACAATCGAATCAGTTCTGCGATGAATTAAGCGACTGATTGTGTCGAGTATGACTTTGACCCATCCATGCAAGGCCAGTTGATGTAGTTTGTACAAGCTCAGGTACATGATCTTAGCAAAAAAGCCATCGATCATGAGGCTGCCACCAATCAATCCTCCCATCATACTGCCAACGCTACTAAATTTACCTAATGAAACCAACGAGCCAAAATCGCGGTATCGATAGGCTTTTAAAGGCTTACCTTGAACAATGTTTTCAATTTGAGCAAATAAATGGGAGGCTTGTTGATGTGCTGCTTGAGCACGTGGAGGAACAATTCCTCCTTTTCCCCCGTTTGCTTCTGGCCAAGGGCAGGCAGCGCAATCACCCATTGCAAAGATATGGGAATCACGCGTGGTTTGTAGCGTTGGCAACACTACCAATTGATTTGCACGGTTGCTTTCTAAGCCCCCAATTTCATGTAAAAAATCAGGCGCCTTCACACCAGCAGCCCAAACAATTAATTCTGCAGGAATCTCGATTCCATCAGCCAGCCGCAACTTATCTAAAAAGACCTCTTCCACCTTTGCGCCAGTAATCACCTCTACCCCAAGATCCGCTAGCAGCGTTTGCGCCGCAGCTGATACTCTTTCTGGTAGGGCTGGCAATATTCGTGGCGCAGCCTCGATGAGAATCACCTTCAGATCCTTGTCAGGATTCACGCGATCCATGCCGTATGAAATCACCTGACGCGTTGTGCGATGTAATTCTGCAGCAAGCTCTACACCCGTTGCGCCAGCGCCAATAATGGCCACCTTCAATTGATTTAATGCCAAAGGAGCATGCTGGGATTCAGCTCTAAGGCAGGCATTAATCATGCGCAAATGAAAACGCTTTGCATCGGCTAGCGACTCTAAGCGCTGAGCATACTTTTCTACACCTGGCGTACCAAAATCATTGGTTAAGCTACCAATCGCAATAATCAAGGTGTCATAAGGAATCAAACGTTCTGGCGTTACCGATTGGCCCATGTCATCTAAAAATGGTCCAATCCGAATTTCTTTCTTCTCTCGATCAATATCGATCAGCTCACCAATCCGAAAGGCAAAGTGATGCCAATGGGCTTGAGCAATGTAGTCTAATTCTTGATCGGCAAGATCCATAATGCCTGCAGCTACTTCATGGAGTTTAGGCTTCCAGATATGGGTACGATTCTTGTCCACCAAAGTGATACTGATTTTTTGTGACCCAGGGTTTGCAGAACCATAGCGGTTGCCCAACTTAGTGGCAAGCTCCAAGCCCCCAGCACCACCCCCTACTATGACGATCTTATGAACCTGACTCACGCGCATACCTCAAAACTTTCGAACCTCTATTTAAACACTATCTTTATATCTAAATGGTATGTCCAGTAATTTGGCCTGCCCAGCACGATTCGAACGTGCGACCTACGCCTTAGAAGCTGGAAAAATGAGCCGAAACAACTAGTTAAACAATGGTTTTAAGGTGCTTATTTTTTGTGTGGCATAGGCACCGAGAACCGTGGCGCGGAGTGGAATTCACTGGATCTGACGTGGCATCTGCAGGCGGTCAAATGGTCAGGCGTGGAATTTGTCGGGTAAACCGACAAATTAGAAAGCAAACATCCCCAAAATAACTAACTGCAAAATAACCCCCCCGAATCAAAATTCAGGGGGTTACCTTCTCAATCCATCTAGATATTGTAAGAATTAGGCTTTTGGCCTAAATCTAAGCGTTTATTAATTTCATCGATCACGGGCAATAAATCTGCAACGGAATCAATCACGAAATCAGGCTGCATTTCTTGCATATTCACTCTCGCTACATTTTTCAGGCGATCAGCTTCATCGACTGGAAATGCCTCTAACTCCTCAAGAGAAAGACCAAGGGTATTTCCACTAACTGCGACGCCAACAGTCCAGCAGCCGAATGACTTACCCTCTTCAATCCCTGGCTGGGTATCATCTACCTTAATGAATGAAAGCGGATTTTCCAAACCTAGCTGTCTGGCGCATTTAATCATCATTTGAGCTGATGGTCGACCCAGTGTGGTATCTCCTGAATAAGAGAAGACATCAACTTCATACCCTTGTTCTTTAGCTATTGGTAACAATAAATCTAAGAGCTCTCTGGTATATCCAGTTGTTGAGCCAATTTTAATGTCACGCTCACGCAATGCTTTGGCTAGTGCTGCTACTCCTGGAATTAATTGACCACACTCTAGGATGCTTACCTTATTCATCGGAACAAAAATATCTAGCAGTCGATCAACATCAACATCAGTATGCGATTTTCCGTGAATCTTAAGCCATTGAGTTTGAATTTCTGGGAGACTTAAAAGTGCGTTGATATGGTCCCACTTATTAATACCCATCGGAATGCGGGCTTGGGCAATAGTCATTTTAATACCTTCAGATTGGAACAATTTGACGAAAGCGCCCATAGGAGCTCTACTGCCATAATCGACTGTCGTGCCAGCCCAATCAAAAATAACTGCCTTCACCCAAGTTTTCATTATCACCCTAACCATTCATCAAAATTATCTTTTGCAAGCCCAAAAGCTGTGCTTGCCCCTGTTCCACTACTGACTATGGCGACTCTCAATTCTGGAGATACTTTTTCAATCAATGCATCGTATGTACTGGAGGATGGATAGACGCCCGTCCAACGCTCAATCACTGTGTGCTCAGTGATACTTAAAACCCGATACATCAACTCAATAATCAGTTGTTCAATTTTGTCACTGGCAAATACATTTTCTGAAGAGCCATAGTGGTGCGAATCTCCAACTACTAGGCTACCATCCGCACTTTGCACCACAATCAAATGAATACCATTCTCAACATATTCAGGCATCTCTATTGCGATACGCTCTTTAAGAGCCTTGGCTTCAGGCAATTCTGACCACCCCAAGTATCTAGCTAAACTGTTATCGGTCATCACGCTACCCGGAAGGATGAAGCCGTCCTGCACTTTAATTCTGAGCATTTGGAGCGTGCATAGCTTCAAATCATATTTTTCAATATAAGGCTTGGCTATCCCCGACAATTCAGCCCCGGGACAGACCACAATTCTTTGAGTATCCAATCGATTATTTGAGGTGTGAACAGATGATCCATCGATGGATAAGACCTCAGTCTCCCAATAAAAATCTACGCCTATAGTATTTTGTAAATAATTTGCTAATTGGGGAATTGCTTCTCTAGATTCCACCCTAAATTCATGGGGGCTATAGAGAAGACCAAGAGAATTTTTTAAATTCAGGTTATGAATGTTTTTAAAGCCAAGAGCTTCCAACTCTAGATAGCTCGCCCGAGGATAGTATTTGCAATCTGTTCCCATAGGGCTTTGAAGAAAGGCTTTTGCAACCTCAACCGCCTCGGGACGCTCACATAAAATCCAAGTGCCTTCATGCAGTATTTTGATCTCCGCCAAGGAAGCCAATTCTCTCCATACTTGCGCTGAATAAACTGCCCTTCGCCATGTGTCCTGAGCACCCTGTCCTGAAACCGTAATAAAACCAAAATTTCGGATAGAGGCCCCTGTACAGCGTGTATTTTGTTCAACAATGGCTACAGATAAACCTCTCTTTTGAGCTTCATAAGCGTGGGCTAAGCCCACAATGCCAGCGCCCACTACCAGTAGGTCGTAATTTTTATTTGCCATTGATTCTAAATCCTGCAAAATTTTTTCCTCGAGCAGAAAGCCTCACTGAACCTACCTGCTCTTCCACCGTTTTATCACACTCTAGTGGTGGATATGCTGAAAATCCTAGCGCAAGTAACCATTGAAACATTGCTGTGGGATTTGAAAAATATTGCCCTAGAGCCCGCTCCAGGCTAATCAATATGATTGGATCACAATCACTTTTAATTAACAATTGCCACACGTAAGGCAACCAATAGGCGCATGATTGCCCATGACTTCGTTGACTCTTGGCCGTTTCAGCATAAGACAAGGCATGAACGAGCGCTGTTTGGGTTTTTGCCATTGCTAAACCAGCAGATAAGGCAGCCTCTGAAAGCTGTTCACGTAATTGAAGATTATCTAAATCATTTTGAATCAGTGGCAAATAATGGCAGATTTTTTTTGCTGCAAAAATGGCAAGATTGGTTGTTTCTTGTGTTCTATTTCTATTCCAAATTGCCTCTAAAGCGTGTGAAAGAGCATCGATTGCGGAATCGCGGGAAATGACCCACGGAGCTCCAAGACATAGGCGAGGATCAACAATCGCTACATCAGCAAAAACTTCAGATCCAAAAAATGAATGTTTACGCTGCCTTGTAAAGTCCCACATAGTAGCAGTTGGCGTGACCTCACTACCTGTTCCGGCGGTTGTTGCAGCGAGCAATAAAGGTATTTTAGGTAAGGATTCATCTTCTATTTTTGTATCTAGGTGTTTACTCAACCAAGCGCATCCATCAGGCTTAAAGCGTAGCACTTTGGCTGCATCCATGACGCTGCCACCACCAATTCCTAGTAATGCAGATTTTTCTAAATGGGCTCGACTCCAAAAATCTTCGTGAAGTTCTTGAATGCTCGCAATATCTGGCATCCCCTTTTGGTAGATAGTTTCAGAAAGGATCCTACCTTGTAAAGAAGAGCGTATTTTTTTTAACTCTTCGTTAGAAATTTCTGGAATTCGTAGAATATGAAATCCGCGATCTGGATACAGATTGGCCAGCTCTAGAATTGACCCGGCACCGAAATAAATACTGGGCTTAGGCATTATTTAACTTGCAAGCTTCCTTAGATAGGAAGAAATCAAATCGATGATGGTTACAGTTGCAATCAAAATTATTAAAACTGCACAAGTTTGAGAGTATTGAAAGCCGCGAATCACTTCATATAAAATGACTCCAATACCACCGGCTCCCACCATTCCAACAACAGACGCTGAGCGAACATTGGACTCAAAACGATATAAAGAATAAGAGACCCACAAGGGCATTACCTGCGGCAAAATTCCATACACAATTTCAGCCATCGGATGGGCACCCGTTGCCCTAATTCCTTCGATCGGCCTGGGGTCTACCGCTTCTACCGCCTCAGAAAATAGTTTAGCCAATGTTCCAGTCGTATGGACAAATAGTGCAAGCACGCCCGCAAATGGTCCTAAACCAACTGCCACAATAAATAACATTGCAAAGACCATCTCATTGATGGCACGTAATGCATCCATGAGACGACGCACAGGTTGATAGACCCATGGACTAACCACATTAGATGCGCATAGTAAGCCCAGAGGTATAGCAGCTACGATTGCCAGTAAAGTTCCCCAAATGGCGATTTGGACTGTTACCAGCATCTCACTCACATAGAGCTTCCAGTCCTTAAAATTGGGAGGGAAAAAATCAGCTGCATATTTACTCATGTTCCCAGAATCTTTAATCAGATCCAGTGGACGCATTTCTGCACCCTGCCAAGCCCAAGCCAGCACTAAAAAGAACAGGGCCCATCCTAAGTAATAGGAGAGGCCATGTCTTTCTTCAAAAGCGCGTACTTTAGCTCGATTTAATGAGAGCTCTGAAACAGACTCGCTCATTTGATCTTAGCTAAAGCCTCATTCAGTTCGGCAACTTTTTTAGCCTTCTCTGCATCGCTAATCGTGGTATCGGACTCAACCTTACGCAAATCCTTAAATAACTCTAATTGACGAATCGGATTTAATTGGGCATTGGTAGAAGGCCTAAATCCACCATAGTTATAGATATTTTTGAGTACAGCCTTCTCTTCCGGATTGGATTTAGCGTAGTTAAATACAAACTTTTTCAATTTCTCTTTTGTATCTTTATCTAAATCGGTACGCCATACAAATGGATCACTAGGAATTAATGGACTTTTCCAGATAATCTTGATGTCCTGAGCTGACTCGGGCTTAGTTGCTGTTAAACGGTCAATCTCTTCGGAATTATTTGTAGCAACGTCCAGCTGTTTAGCAAGAATTGCCTGAAGATTTACACCGTGACTAGCATTTCTGACGGTTTTAAAGGTCTCTCTAGCCTCGATGTTTCGCTTAGCAAAGATGTAATAGGTTGGCACAAGGAAACCAGATGTGGAATTTGGATCTCCAATACCAAAATTGATACTCTTTCCGTTCTTAATCACATCATCCACATTATTGTATGGTGAATCTTTTTGAGTAATCAAATAGGATGTATATCCAACGGCACCATCAGCAAAAACAACTTGCGCGAACACTTCACCGCTAGCGCGATCTACAGCCTCCATGGCAGCTTTATTTCCAAACCAGGCTACCTGCACTTTGTTAAAGCGCATTGCCTCAATGACCCCAGCGTAGTCTGGAGCATAGAATGATTTGACTGTTAGGCCAGTTTGCTTCTCCATGTCTCTAAAGAATGGCTCCCAGCGATCCCTTTGAGCAGATGCGGAATCTGTTGAGATAACCCCAAAACTAATTTCTTTAGCTTGCACCAAGCAAACTGATAAAGCCATCAAGCCTGCCAAAAGTATTTTGCTTAACTTCATTTCAATCTCCCAATAAAAAATTAATGCCTAATGAACTAATGTGAGTTTTGGCTCGGAAATACTAGCCTCTTTAACAGAAGGAAAATCCTCATCCATCTCCAAATCCTCTAAATTTGATCCATATAACTCTGCCAATATGTCGGAGGTTAATGCTTTGGTTGCACCATCAAAAACCACAGTCCCTTTATTCAGGGCGATCGTTCTATCGCAATACTTTCTAGCAACTGGAATCTGATGCAAGCTGGTCAAGAAAGTCAGATCTAATTTTTGAGACAAATTAACGATCGTTTCCATTACCTTCCTGGACGACTCAGGATCTAATGACGCTACCGGTTCATCTGCCAATAAAATTTTTGCACCCTTAATCAATGCTCTAGCAATCGCCACTCGTTGTTGCTGTCCACCAGATAGGGTTGAGGACCTTTGATAGGCAAAATCTACTAAGCCAACCTTTTCTAAGGCATCTAATGCCCTAGCCTTTTCTTCTAAGGTAAATTTTTTACAAATAATCTCGAAAATATTCTTTTGAGGACAAATACCAATTAAGACGTTTGTCATTACATCTAATTGATTCACTAGGTTAAATTGCTGAAAAATGATGCCAATTTCATTTCTAATTTGGCGTACCTTATTTGACAGTTGCCCATGGGACTGTATTTGCCGACCATTAATGCACAGTTCACCGCTGTTTTTGTCAAGTATCTCTAAGCCTGATATCGCCCTAATCAGGGTAGACTTTCCAGAGCCTGAAGCTCCAATTAGTGCCACCCTCTCACCAGCAGCAATCTCTAAGGTGACATTGCTCAAGGCCTGGTTCTTCTTTCCACTTGAAAAGAATGTCTTATTTGCCTCCTGTATTGTGAGTACGGTACTCATTGACACTCCTTAGCCAATTTGAGTAACTCAGCGATCACATCTGCTTTTAATGGCATCTTCAAATCAGGATTTTTAGCGATATCATCCCACCTTCGTAATGACACTGCATCTTTTGCAAAAGGGTGCTCTATGAATTGGGAGAGCTCATTTTCTGACATGTCACCACCCTGAAGTTCTAGGCTTCTAATGGAATCAGCAGATAAAGATTGACGATAGTCGGGATAAGTAGTCACAAGGTAACGCTTGGCCAAGACATGCATCAGCACAGGCTGGCTCACTTGTTCAGAAAAAATATTGACAAGATAATTTCCGCCTATATGCTCGTGACGATCATCATGCCCATAAGTCGTGGGAGTACCTTCTTTTTTGGATAAAAGATGGCCAATATCATGCAACCATGCAGCCAATTGCAATTGAGGGCTAGCACCTTCTGCTTTAGCAAGTTGCCCGCATTGCCAAGCATGAGCTAACTGAGTAACACCCTCACCTTCGTAGTGAAGATCACCTTTTTCTTGATATAGATCGGCTAAATAGGCTACGGATGATTGCATTTTATCAATATGACAAGGAAATATTACGAATTCGTGTCACTGTTAAAACGGTTAGAAATAAAGCCTAGAAAGACGGCTGCAGACCCATAGAACATACCTTCTGTTTTTTTGGCTAATTAGCGAGAATTGCCAATTCTTGTTAGCTCACCCGACAAACGTGCACCAAAACTGACCCGTCTAACAAATTAATTGCACGCAAATGATTCAGCAGACTTTGACTGTGCTGCTTTTTGTGCCATCACCTCAAATCGACCACGAATACTGTTTTTCATAAAATACTCAATCACAAACAATGGAATACTAGAGTCAGGTTCAAAAATAGCATCATATTTAAAGAGAGTCTTATCCCTTACCTCGAACAACCTCCAGGACCCTCTATATTCTTTGCTATCCCCGCTCAGTTGATTAAAAATAAGAAGTTTATTCGGGGTCTCCGTATATTCCATCAGAGATTTCATCTCAATAGGAATAAAGAGTATTTGCTCTCTAATGAGTCGTTGAACTCTTACTTTATTTCGAGTCCTCGATATGATTTTTGACTCAAGAATTCCCGGCATATTCTTGGCCCCTTCATAATCAGTAATAAAAGCGTATGCAGAACAGATATCAATTGCTACCTCATAGCTCGCTTGAATTCTGAAGTGTCCATTCTCCGTAATTACAGTGGCATGGACATCATAAGGATTTGTATTTTCGTGAGCATGGATTTGGATTGCACTTAGAATTAGCAATAGACAAGCAAACCATTTCATCATTCAATTGCATTTCCAGATAGTAAAAGCAGCTTCGGGGCTATCTGGGCTTACCAGCACAAGGTATTTCCCTTCTAGTGATTTGGCTACTAGAACACCATAATCATTTAGTCCATTGGTTTTGGCAACTTTATCAGCAGCCAACCAAACACTTTGTAAGTTATCAACATAAACAGTACTGGATTGATCAAAACGAGTCCTAGCATTTTGATCTAATCTGAGTATGTGCACATGCAGCTGATTTTGCGTACGTTGGGATGGCGGATTTACGACCAATGCAAGTGATTCAGCTTCGATTCGCTCTATTCCTACATCCCATGCAAATTGCCAAATATCCTCTTCCCGATTGGGATCCTCAACTCCAGTAACGACCTCCCTGGGCATTGCAAGACCATGAGTAAACTCTACTGGGCAGCCGCACATCTTAATATCTCGGATTGCAGCATAGCGCGTACTAAGCTTCCATACCTCATTCGTCTTCTTACACTCTGTGATATTGCTGCACCTAGCATCAGCTCTCGGTAACATGCAATTTGCGCAGTAATTCTCTTTTGATGGATCTACACACTGGGAAACGATGTGCAACAGAATATCGCTCTTAGCAATATTAAAAGATATAGCTTGTGATGAGATACCTATGGTTGCTATTAATGCAACTAAAATCTTAGCCCATAAGTAATTGGTACTGGTATTCAAGTCTACTCTTCAAGCTCCAAGTCAAGATGCAGACTAAATTCAGCATCTGCCAATTCTGCACATTCCATAGCGCTCATCTGATCTTCAAATGATAGCTGTGCAAAACGCTCTGCCGCTACGAAATTATTCTCTCTGTAGTTATCTAAGGCCAATAATTGATTCCACGCAGCCTTTTGATAATATTCAGCGGATTTTCTTCTTAGGTCGATAACTTTATCGCTTAGGTTTTGATTTGGCATTTTCATCTCTTTCAACTTGCTATTGAACTTGAGTGTGATGCTCTACCTTTAATATGACATTTCAATGAATTTTTCTATTCGTTTTGTCATAATTGAGACTGATATATCAAGCCCAAATATGACAATTTCACTTCTTAAGATTTATCAAAAATATTTTGAGTCAGCGATAGACATGTCATATTTAATCGCTACGAATGAAAGCTACTTATGGGATATGTGGATTCATTCTGATTGCTACTGGTTGTGATTAGCCTAGTCCAACAGCCCATAGGTAACCAAATCTGGTTAATTAAGGAGAGTACTCATGACTACCTTTACTACTGAAGATCGCGAGCTCGTTGAGAAAGAACCGATTCCTTTTTACGGCTTCTACCACATAACTGATTTATCACCTAAAGACAAAAATGTTCTTTTACATCCGGTCTTAAGGAAAATTAAAGTGGAATATAGGGTGGATGACAGCAGCGAGGATTTAGGGGATTAGGCTTTAGTGTTCTTTATGTTTCTTGCCTAATTTTTCAGGCTTGCCATTTCCGTATAGACACCAGTACTTAATTTCCTCTGAGAGCTGTTCTAAGTCACTCATCTTGAGAGATTTCAAATCCGTCAACCCAATGGTGCCGGATTGCCTTAACTTCTCGATAGTTTCTTTTAAAGCATTCATTTAGGTTTCTCTTATAGCTATTACTACATTAGTACACTTTTTCTGGTAACTGAATCATAACGAAATCTAAACTCCTTTTCTGCATGAATTTACAGTTGTTTTAAGTGATAAATTTTCTATCGTCATGCAACTTACATAGTTAAAGTAGATACTTCTTAGGTAGTAACCCTAATACCTTAACCAAAGGAGTCTTAAATGGCACAATTATTAAGCCTCTTAAATCACGTCTTTAGTAACCAAACTAAGGGCAATAATTTAGAGCAGTCCTTGCCCTCCAAGGGTTTGCAGGCCGTCAAAACAATTAAAGATGCATTCATAGATCTTTACGACGCTTGGATCGAAGCTAGATTGCAGCAGGCAAAGTACTACAACAAACATCATCACATTGAGTAAAAATATGCTGACTACTGAATTTCTTAGCAGGAATCAGTTTTCAGAATATGGATCTTGGTTAAAAAGTCAAGATCCTCAGACTCTACATGACTACTTTGGCTATGCTCTGACCAATGAGGTGATTGACTCATTAACTCAACAGTTTTCCCTTAATCCCCAATACCATCATTTTTTAATTGCCAAAGTTGATGGTCAATGGGCTGGCACAATTCATATTGCTACAAAGGGTCAAGAGATTGAGTTTGGCGTGATCGTAGCTCTGCAATATCGCAAGCAAGGTGTGGCTAATGCTTTGATGGATGAGGCTATTACTTGGGCTCGTAATCGCTATTACAAAGATCTCTTTATGCATTGCATTAGCTGGAATCGCCCTATTAAGCATTTATGTCAAAAACATGGCTTAGTTCCGCGCAATATGATGGGTGATTCAGAAGCTAATCTAAAGCTCACGCCGCCAACACCGGCTACTTACTTTAAAGAACAGATGTTTGTGCAACGTAATTGGTTAGCAATGTTCCAATTTCCACTAGTTGAGCTTTTTTCTTATAAGACTAGGAACTAAGCAGAGTTAACTTTTTTTGTATGGAATCTGGCAGGGTTGAAAACCAAGCTTTATCGTTACCCACGGATGGCAAAATTTGTCCATACTCAATCATTAGAGATGGTGTAAGTTCATCGAGATACGCCCATATTTGATGGCTAGAAAGCTTAGTAGTTATCTGAATCGCAATTTCAATCTCAACAAGTAATTGCTTTTTGATCTGCTCACTACGTCCAAGTCGAATCTGACCACTTAAAAAGATATGGGGCTGATCAAGTAAAACTCCACCTATAAAACAATCATGAA
>NZ_NGUP01000006.1 GCF_002206625.1 Polynucleobacter campilacus
TACAGTTTCACTGGCATAACCAAGCCTTCAAAGTTTTGAGCATTTTTTAGCCGTCCTGACGATGAAGCGTCGTAAAATATTCGGCGTGAACGAGAGCAAGTCTCTAGAGAGCAGATTAGCTTTAGGCACGTTCCTGGGAAATTATCCAATGATCAAGACTGGGAATTCTTTTACCGCTGTTATCAAAATACCTATCTCGAGCATCTATCTAGCCCCTACTTAAATGAAGCCCTTTTTAAGTTGTGGGCACAGCGTATGCCAGACAATTTACATCTCATCATCGCCCAGCGTGATCAAACCCCCATAGCTGCCTCACTACTAGTGGTTGATAAAGACTCTTCTAAGGCCTATGGAAGATATTGGGGTGCAATAGAACATATCCCTTGCCTACACTTTGAAACAGCCTATTACCAAGCTATTGAATACTGCATTGAAGAAGAGATTCAAACTTTTGAAGGTGGAGCCCAAGGCGAGCACAAAATGGCACGGGGCTTTTTGCCAACCACCATTCAATCAGCCCATTACATCGTAGACCCTAAGTTTGCTAAGGCTGTTCAACACTTTTTAGAACGTGAGCATGCGGGAATTGGTGCTTACGTAGATGAGCTTGGCGAGCATAGTCCACTGAAATCGACTAAAGTACAGCTATGAATTCAGATAGCAGTAATCCACAAACCCAAGACGGCTCATATTCACTCTCTACCGGAGATGATGAATCTGACTCTCCTTGCATTGGGGTCTGCACCACGCTTTACGATGAGATTTGCCAAGGCTGTGGTCGCACTTTAAGTGAAGTCAGTAATTGGGTATTTCTCTCTGATGAAGAGAAGGCTTCGGTCTGGAAGCGCGTTCGTGAAGATGGCACTGCAATGCGTTTTCAGAGGCAAGCAAAAGAAAATAAGCCTGCGTAATCTCTACACAGGCCTATTGCTGATCAATTGAATCTTTAGCCAGCTAATGCTTGGCTGCGCAAATACTCTTCGTAAGTACCTGAGTAGTCTACAACCGTACCATCCATCTTCACTTCTAAGATGCGATTGGCTAGTGCGGATACAAATTCGCGGTCATGCGATACAAATAATAGAGTGCCATCGAATTTCTCTAAAGCAATCTGCAAGCTTTCTATAGATTCCATATCCATATGGTTAGTTGGCTCATCCATTGCCAGAACGTTATATTTTTGGAGCATGAGTTTGCCCCAAATCATTCTGCCCTTTTCACCGCCAGATAGAACTTTGACAGATTTACCGATGTCATCGCCAGAGAACAATAGACGCCCTAGAGTGCCACGAATCACTTGGTCGTCATCACCAGTATTACGCCACCAATTCATCCAGTCCATGAGTAATTCGTCTTTGGCGAACATTTCAGTATTGTCTTGAGGCATGACGCCAACCTTAGCGTTCTCTGCCCACTTCACATCGCCACTATCAACGGCAATACCATCAAAGCGTTTGCTTAAAATCGAATTTAATAGCGTTGTTTTACCAGCGCCGTTCTGACCAATGATGGCAATCTTTTCACCGGCACGAACACCAAGCTTGAAGTTTTTAAAGATGGTGCGGTCATAAGTTTTAGTTAGTCCATTGCACTCTACTGCCATGTTATGCAATTTTTTCTCAGTATCAAAACGAATGAATGGGTTTTGACGTGAGGACGGCTTCACTTCCACAATCTCAATTTTTTCCAACTGGCGCTGACGTGAGGTAGCCTGGCGAGCCTTAGAAGCATTCGCAGAGAAGCGGGCTACGAAAGCCTGTAATTCAGCAATTTTTTCTTTGGCTTTCACGTTAGAGCTGAGTTGCTGTGTTCGCGCTTGCACGGAAGCGAGCATGTAGGAGTCATAGTTGCCTGGATAGACCTTGAGAGTACCAAAGTCCATATCAGCCATATGCGTACAGACTTCATTTAAAAAATGGCGATCATGAGAAATGATGACAATGGTACTCTTAATGTCGTTGAGAATATCTTCAAGCCAATGAATCGAGTGAATATCTAAGTTATTGGTTGGTTCATCAAGTAACAAGACATCTGGATCAGAGAACAATGCTTGCGCTAGCAATACGCGCAGTTTCCAACCGGGTGCGACGTTACTCATCGGGCCATTGTGTTGCTCAATCGGAATGCCAATACCTAACAACAACTCGCCCGCTTTTGCTTCAGCGGTATAACCGCCGTACTCAGCATACTTACCTTCAAGCTCGGCCGCCTTCATATAATCTTCATCGGTCGCATCTGGATTGGCATAAATAGCATCGCGCTCAGCAGCAGCCTTCCACATCTCTTCGTGGCCCATCATCACAACATCAAGTACGCGCACATCTTCGTAAGCAAACTGATCTTGGCGCAATTTACCCAAGCGAACTCCAGGGTCTAAGCTGACATTACCGCTAGTGGGCTCAAGTTCACCACCCAGAATTTTCATGAAAGTAGATTTACCGCAACCATTTGCACCGATGAGGCCATAACGATTGCCGCCGCCAAACTTCACGGAGATATTTTCAAACAGGGGTTTTGCCCCAAACTGCATAGTGATATTAGATGCGGACAACACGGATAGTTTCTAGCTTTCTGAAATTCAATTCAACAGATACCCTCAGATTAGGGGCAAAGACCGTTATTTTAACGGTTTCGGGTTACAAATGTCTAAATTAGACTTTGACCTTAAATGGGGTGAAATTCGTATGAATGTCGTAATGATCCTCATTTTCCTTGCGCTTGAGAAAATTCACCACCCAATAGGTGATGGGGGTAGCTAGGACCTCCCAAGAAGTTTTCAGGACATATTGAGCCAGTGCCACTTGAAGAATCTCATGGGTAGGCCATATCCCATAAAACGCCAGCATATAGAAAAAGGAGGAGTCAACGAGCTCTCCTACTGCCGTGCTGCCAATAGTGCGCGTCCACAGAAAACGCCCTTCAGTCCAAATTTTCATTTTGGCCAGCACGTAGCCATTAGTCAGACTACCGAACCAAAAAGAAAACATCGAAGCTAAGGCGATACGCCAGGAGTTGCCGAAAACTGTTTCCAGGCCCTGCTGATAGTTCGCCATATATGTGCCAGGAGCAACAGGTAGTGCAATCACAATTTGGGCCATCACGGCAGCAAAGGCTAAAGCAGCAAAACCCGCCCACACTGCACGGCGATCATAGGCATATCCATATACCTCAGCAAAGATATCCCCAAAGAAATAGGCAATCGGGAAAAATAGAATTCCAGCACCAAAAGTCACTTCACCAAAGTGAGGAAGATCAACCACGGCCGCTTTTCCTGCCCCAATAAAGTTCGAGCAGAGCAAGGCCACCACAAAGGCCGCCAAAAGTAGGTCGTAATAGCGATGGTGTCGTCTAGGTGAGTCCATAAGCCTGGAAAAAGGGATAATAGAAATAAGAATAGCCCGATTCCCGAAAATTAGCAGGAAGTTAGGCAATGAACAAAAGGATGATTAAGCAATGAGTAAAGCGAGCTTTAATTGGATAGACCCCCTCCTACTCGATACGCAATTGAGCGAAGAGGAGCGCATGATTCGTGATGCAGCTGCTGAGTATGCTCAAGGGCGTCTCATGCCACGCATTCATGACGCCTTTCGCAATGAAACAACCGATACGTCAATCTTTCGTGAAATGGGTGAATTAGGTCTTCTGGGCATCACTATTCCGGAGGAGTACGGTGGCGCTAACTTGAACTATGTTTCTTACGGCCTGATTGCTCGCGAGATCGAACGCGTGGATTCCGGTTATCGCTCAATGATGAGCGTGCAGTCATCCTTGGTCATGGTACCGATTAACGAATTTGGTAGCGAAGCACAAAAACAAAAATATCTCCCTAAATTAGCTACCGGCGAATGGATTGGCTGCTTTGGCTTAACTGAACCTAACTATGGCTCGGATGCGGGTGGCATGATCACACGCGCCAAGAAAGTCCCTGGAGGATTTTCTTTAACAGGGTCCAAGATGTGGATCTCCAACTCCCCAATTGCTGATGTATTCGTAGTGTGGGCGAAGAACGATGAAGGCATCATCCGTGGCTATATCCTTGAAAAAGGCATGAAGGGCCTAAGCGCTCCAAAGATCAGCGGCAAGATGGGTTTACGCGCTTCTATTACCGGCGAAATCGTGATGGACGAAGTATTTGTTCCTGCTGAAAATGAATTCCCAGAAGTCAGCGGCCTAAAAGGTCCATTTACCTGCTTGAACTCAGCTCGTTACGGCATCTCTTGGGGCACTCTTGGCGCAGCAGAATGGTGTTGGCATGCTGCTCGCCAATACACCCTAGATCGCAAGCAGTTTGACAGGCCTCTTGCTGCTAATCAATTGATTCAGAAAAAATTAGCAGACATGCAAACTGAAATCACTTTAGCTCTTCAAGGATGCTTACGCTTGGGTCGCATGAAAGACGAAGGCATTGCTGCCCCAGAAATCACCTCCATCATGAAACGTAACTCCTGTGGCAAGTCTTTAGACATTGCTCGTATGGCGCGCGATATGCACGGTGGCAATGGCATCTCTGATGAGTATGGCGTAGTACGTCATATGCTCAATCTTGAGGTAGTAAACACCTATGAAGGTACACACGATATCCACGCACTGATTTTGGGTCGTGCGCAAACGGGTATTCAGGCGTTTAGTTAATTAGTTAGTTAGTTTATTAACTAGGCGAGCTTTGCCACGATGGCCTTTGCCGCTTGAGCAAAGGCCTCATCACTATCATTTTCGAGTTGCACAAAATTCTCAATCCTGTACTGAGGAAAATTTCTAACGATCGATGATTGATAGGAAGGGTCATAGTGCTTTACTAATAGCTCTTCAACCAACTCTGGAAAATTACCTGCATCAATTGCTTCATTCCATTTAGCTATCTGGACTTTGCCATAGTGAGTAGTCAGTAAGGCTAACTTATCTTTGAAGTTATCTGTACCAGTAAGAAAGTGATGGTACTCACGAATCAACCAAGATACCCGTGTCTGCGTACTTGATCTCAATTCAATACAAGCGCCATTGCGAATCTTCTCCATCAAAGCATCTGGTATGTGCAGCCCTCCAACCTTCTTGCTCTCTGACTCAACAAAGACAGGCTTTGATGGATCTAGTTTACGTAGCGCGTTCCAGAGGGCCGTTTCAAAACCTTTTTGCGAGGGCTGATCGATATTGGGCTCATTTCCCAAAACAGAACCACGATGAATCGCTAAACCTTCTAAGTCTAGGATCTGTGCACCAAGGGAGCCAATTTCTTGGAGCACTCTAGTCTTACCGCTGCCCGTCATGCCACAAATCACTTGGAATGTGAAAGCATTTGCATCTGCCTCAAGACCATCAATGACAGTGCGCCTAAAGCCTTGATAACCGCTTTCTAGTTGCATAGCTTTCCAGCCAATGCGATTCAGGATATGGGTAAAAGCCCCGCTGCGCTCACCACCACGCCAGCAATAAATCAGTGGACGCCATTCACGCGGTAACTCTAATAAATGATTTTCAATATGCTCTGCAATATTTTTAGATACCAGAGCAGCGCCTAGCTTCTTGGCTGCAAATGGAGACACCTGCTTATACAGGGTGCCGATTTGTGCGCGCTCATCATTACTCAGTACAGGAAAATTAACGGCTCCAGGAATATGATCTAGAGCAAATTCTGCTGGCGATCTCACATCAATCACAAGATCAAAGCTGTCTAACTCAGAAAGAAATTGATCCAGCTTAAGAATGTGAGGATTACTAGGCTGCATACCTTGTGCTAGTTCGGCTAACTAAAATCAGTTAGCTTACTTGCAAGGCGAGGTGATACAAATTAGTAGAGCGAGCACCAGAGCGGCAAAATGCCAAGATGGGTCCAGGCAAAGTTTTTAGGAGGCGAGCCATTTCTTGTACTTCAGCTGGCGTAAATGCACCTGGAACAACTGGCAGATAAACGTAATTCAGACCAAGCTTTTCAGCTTCTGCCGCAATAGATGCGTTAGTTGGCTGATGAGGGCCCTCTTCGCCATCAGGACGATTGTTAATGACACTTTTATAGCCCTGCTTGGCAATTTCGGCTAAGTGACTGGGTTCAATTTGACCAAGCGTACCAAATTGAGCGTTATGGCAAGTAATAGGAAGACTCATGAAACCCTCTACATTGAATAAATATGCGATAGGATTAATTCTAAATCAGGCTTGCTCAGAGGCTAGGTTTACTTCTATGGCCGACAAAGAAGCGCTCGCAGATCTCCATACCAGCCAACATGGCAGCCACAAAAACAAAGGCTTTGAGATGTCCTGCCCCAAGGGCAACTAAGGCCGGGCCAGGACAAAAACCGGCAATTCCCCAGCCCGCCCCAAAGATCAGGCTGCCAATTAGTAAAGGCTTAGTGATATCTCGTCTCGTTGGAATGTGGAGAGCTCCACCAAAAAAAGCCTGACTTTTCTTGCTAACAACATAAAAGCCAGCAAGGCCAACCAGTACTGCGCCTATCATGACAAATGCGAGCGATGGATCCCAATTTCCCGCTAAATCTAAGAATCCCAAAATCTTTTGTGGATTGCTCATGCCAGAGATGATTAAGCCCCATCCAAAAAGTACACCAATCGCATACTGACTAAGTAGGCCAAAAGAGTGTTTCATCTTAGCCACCCATCAATTGACGGATGACAAATACCATGACAAAACCAGAACACATAAAAGCGAGTGTCGCAACTAGTGAGCGGGGTGATAAACGAGACAAGCCACAAATGCCATGACCACTAGTGCAGCCTGAACCATACTGTGCGCCAAAGCCAACCAAAAGACCGGCAATCACAATAGCCAACCAGCTAGAGTCAATCTCAACAACTGGAATAAGGCCGAAAAATAATGCCGCCAAAAATGGTGCTGAGACTAAACCTAATACCAAGCTCAAGCGCCAAGCAGAGTCGGTCAATTTAGGATGAAGCAATCCAGAAATGATCCCACTGATACCTAGTATCCGGCCATGTAAAAGAACATAGAGTGCTGCGGCGACCCCGAGAATCATTCCACCCAGTAAAGATGGAATGGGTGTGAAAGAAAGCCAGTCAATTTCCATTAATGCACATCCAGTCTATTGATCATTAACTGCAAGGATTTGGAGCAAGGCGGAATTGCAAATAGCGCATACCTAAATAGGCCCCAAAAATAAATCCAGGTAAGGCCAACAATGATCCAAGGGCTAAAGTAGAAATACCACTTAATCCCTGCCCTACAGTACAGCCTAATGCTGTAACACCACCAAAGCCCATCAAAGCTGCGCCAACAAGATGATTTGCCGTATCTTCAGTATTGCGAAATGACTCCCAGCGGAAAGTTTTACTTGCAATAGCAATCAGAGCCGAGCCCAAGATCATGCCAAGAACAGCAACAATGCCTACTGTGAGAACTTTAGATGTATCGCTGTACATCATGAGCCAATCTAAGGAATAGGCATATGGGGCAACAAAAGATAGGCTTTCCATTCGACCAGAATTGGTCACTAAAAATACTTCTTCTAGAGTATTTGGGTCTTCAGCGACGTAACCTAAATTGCCCGATACCCACCACACTGCAGTAATCGCTAAGCCGACACCAATTCCTGCGATCAGATTTTCAGCAGTCCAAAATGCTTTACTCACTAGAGCGTAAATAATAAATACAGAACCGATAATGAGGCCTAAGGCAAGATGCAGATTGGCGCGAGCGATACCTAAAGGACCGCTCAGCAGACTTGGCAAGTCTTGCGGGGCACTAAAAGCAATAAAAATAGTATCGAGTGTATTGATACGTAGCACTCCCAGAAAACCGCGCATGGTCATATAGGCAAACAAACCCAAGACCATAAACACAATGATGGACTTTAAATTACCGCCGCCAATACGTACTAAAGTTTTGCTGCCACAACCTGAAGCCAGAACCATACCAAAGCCAAATAAAACACTACCTACAATGGTTGAAAGCCATAGGAATCTATTACCGGTATAAAAGCTTTTTAAAGGATCGATGAGTCCTAGATAAGACATCAATGTAAAACCAATAATAGCGATGCCAACAGCTAGGAACCACTGCTTTAAACGATCCCAGCTAGACATAATGAAGATGTCAGAGACAGCACCCATACTGCAAAAGCCCGTTTTTTGCATCAAGGCGCCAAGTAAAAAAGTAATAGCAAAAGTAGCCCAAAGGACTGATCTACCAAGAGAATTAATATCTACGACATCCATAGCGACTATATTTTAAAAAATTAAGGTTTGAATTTATAAAACTGTTGATTGAGATAGGCCACAACATCAGCCTCATCTTCAGGAAAGAGATCTAGACGGAGCTCGCTATTACATAAGCCCACCATCCTTTTTAAATTGGCCAATGACTTCACCTTGCTATCACTACGCGTGTAGATCATGTCGCCATTACCAAAGCCAGATTTTTTAGCGTGGCATGCATAGCATTTTTGCTGATCAATACTCTTACCGTTTGCTAGATCAGGAGCAGCAATCACCGGCGCACTCATCAGCACACTCAGAGTAATTACAGGCATATAGCGACGAAGAATCATTTTCATTACAAATCAAGGATTTAGCATTAATCTGCTATTTTAAGGCCCAATGGCCAAAATTGCCCTACTCAGCCTGGATTGACAGGTAGACGTTATAGGCATTCATCCGGTTGGCGGCCCGAAATAGTGGCATTCCTTCATATTCCGACCAATCGGCTTGTTTGTAGGCATCCTCAAAGGGATCCATATTGATCGCGGCTGCAGACATCGATTCCCGCAAATATTTAAGGTAATTTCTGGTGAAAGCAATATCTTCAGAGGGCTTAACAGAATAATTCCCATGACCAGGAATCACGATATTAGGATTAAATTTTTCAATCTCATCTAAGCCCTTAAGCCAGCCTTTGCTATCGGCATTACCCACAAAAGGAATGCGCCCCCTAAATACGAGATCACCAGCAAACAGGACTTTTTCTGATGGTACATAAACCATTAAGTCTTCAGGTGCATGAGCAGGCCCTACTCGGCTAATGAAAAAATCCACCCCACCAATCGACAACTTCAATTTTTGATCAATCCAGACGTCCGCCGAAATGAGCTTCGTATTGGTATTGACCCAGGGAGCAAAATCAATGCGCGACGCAATCAAGCGTTGCTTAGCTGTTTCTGAGGAAAGATAGTTTCTACCCTCACCTTGAGCATAAATCTTCGCCCCAATCTTTTTAAATTCTTGCAATCCGTAGACGTGATCCGCATGATAGTGACTCACAATCACCGCGACTAATTTTTTTTGGGGTAATTTTTTTAATTTCGGCAATCAATTTTTGCGCAAGGGTGGGCGATCCCAATGCATCAACAACCACAATACCTGCAGGAGTAACTACAAAGCCAGCATTTGAAATGAAATTTTGATTAGTGCTACTCCCCATTTCCGCAAAGCCTTGGACAAAATATGTATGAGGAGCAACCTGAATTGACTTTAGTTGAATGGTGTCGACAGGTTTAGTATTCTGCCCATAGGCGTTTCCAAAAAAGATAAAGGATCCCATGAGGATCCCTATTACCTTCTTGATCAACCGAATATTCATCAGTCCACTAATTATGGTTTGATGTAGGCAAAGCCGTCTTTATATTGCAGGTCGGCAATACGCACCACACCAGACGGTGTGAAGTCTGCATCCAGAGTGAATTGATCCTTTTTGAGATTGCGATTTTTTAGCGTAATCTCACAAACCTCGAACTTCACGCCGCGAGACTTGAGAGCCCCTACTAATGGCGCATATTCCACATTATTCTTTTTATCTTTTGCCCCCTCCATAAGGAGATCCACTCCATTGGCATGAGTCACAATAATAATGGTGGTTTGAGGGGAAACATCTAAATGATTGCGAATATTGCGCAACCCTTTTAAGCCCTGAGCTTCAGCATCATCAATGTGATAAATCACCTTAGTAGAACCTGTAGATTGGGCGGTGACATGTGATGCAAGGCCAATGGCAAGGATTGCTGCAAAAAAAAGCTGGATAATTTTTTTCATTATTAAAACCTTTACGAATACATTAAATTGAAGCCATACCTGAGTTCTTGCTAACACCCTTAATGACTGGCTCATTGAGCTTGACGGCTTTTACAACTTTAACGTCTCTTAAATGTCGCTCCATCACATCCCAAATAGCTTCACCACCAACACTCTTAGCCTCTTCGCTGACCGGCGCCCAACCAGCCACCTTATAAGTCTTGCTGGCCTCAATTGCTTTGCCGTTGAGGCGCATATCGCTAATGCGCTTACCAGCAGTCTGAACTGGATCAATGGTGTATTGCATACCGCCTACACGCACCATATCGCCACCCTGTTGATAATACGGATCAGGATTGAATAAATTGTCCGCCACATCTTCCAGGATAGCTTTAATCGTTTCACCAGTCATATTGGTGACCGTGGTATATGGATAAGTAATCGCTGTTTGATCTAAAAGGTTCTCTCGTGTGATCGCTTGGCCTGGCAAAAGACTGGTGCCCCAGCGAAAGCCTGGTGAGAAAGCGATCTCCGCATTCTTTTGCGCCATGAGGCCATCAAGAATAAGTTGATCAAAGCTGCCATTGAAATTTCCGCGGCGATACAACAGGCCTTCGGTAATTGCTAGCCTCTCATTGAGTTTTGCCTCATACGGGGCTCTGATTTTCGTAATTAACTTACTCATGGTTTGATCAGCAGGGATCATGTTTGAGAAGATTGGGAAAAGCTTGTAGCGAAAATCCACAGGCTTGCCGCCCTTTACATCAAAATCCAATACACCTAAGAACTTACTATTAGATCCAGCATTGGTAACTAGCGTTATACCGCCAGCATTCTTCACCTTCACCGGAATAGGCACGCCATCATGGGTGTGACCACCTAAGATTGCATCCAAACCACGTACACGGGAGGCCATCTTCAAATCTACATCCATGCCGTTATGTGAGAGAAGCACAACTACTTTTGCTCCTTTTGATCTCACCTCATCAATGGTCTTTTGCATATTCTCTTCCTGAATACCAAAGGTCCAATCAGGTGTGAAATAGCGAGGATTTGCAATCGGTGTATACGGGAAGGCTTGGCCAATAATGGCGACTTGAATGCCATTTTGAACTTTCATGACATAAGGATTAAATACCATGTCACCAAAGTCTGCTGTCTTAATGTTTTGTGCAATGAAAGAAACCTTGCCCTTGAAATCGCCATTCACAATTTCCATGACGCGCTTTTCACCTAGCGTCATCTCCCAGTGAGGCGTCATCACGTCAACACCAAGAGCAAGTGCGGCATCGACCATGTCTTGACCATTAGTCCATAACGCCGTACCAGAGCCCTGCCAAGCATCGCCACCATCAAGCAAGAGCGCTCCTGGTCGATTGGCTTTCATTTGTTTAATAAGCGTAGCCATATGCGCGAAGCCGCCCATCTTGCCGTAGTTCTGTGCTGCTGCTACATAGTCTAAGTAAGTAAATGCGTGAGCATCACGCGAGCCAGCAGCAATACCATTGGCTTTCAGGAAATATTCACCAACCAAGTGTGGAGTCTTTCCTTCTTGGCTGCCAATACCGAGATTTACATTAGGCTCACGGAAGTAAATGGGCAATAGTTGCGCATGACAATCTGTGTAATGCAAGAAATGCACATTACCGAACTTCGGTAAATCATAAAACTTTTGTGCCGTACTTTGCGCATTGGCAAAGTTTGACTGCAAACTCATTCCACCCGCAGAAGCAATAGCCAAGGCTTGCAAAAAATCACGACGACTCAAAGACATATCTACCCCTTTATGAAAACAGGCCTGTCGGCCTGTTTTTTTATTTTTTTATCTCTTTTATTTCTTCACTTACTGATTCACTGGAGAGGCAGGATCCAGCAGTAAAGCCATCACATCCTGCATTTGCTGCTCTGTTAGGAGCTTGAAGTGCGCAAACCGTGGCATATTGCTGCAAGCGTTGTAGGCCTTGGAGTTATTAATACGATTCCAGGTATAGGTAAGCACTTCTTGTGAATTACCACGCAGTTTTCCGTAACCAGTTAACGATGGTCCAATGTTTCCATGGGAAATTTCCTTAGGATCAATTTGGTGACAGTTGTAGCAACCACCACCAACTGGAGTGTCAGCTTTATCAGTCCAGGTAGCGCCACGACCACTTTGCGCAATTGCTTCACCTTTCTTCCAATCGCCAATGTATTTACCGTCAGAAGGCTGCTTGATAGTATCCATATTGATTTTTTGGATCTTCTCACGCATCTTTTCACCCTGCTTGCTATTTGCAAATACAGGATCAGAACAAAATTTTTGGGTTGCATCCTGATCAATGCGGTCTAAGCCAGCAATACCTTCAGCTTTAAAACCATCCTTGATCATCTTGTTGAACTTAGGATCGTTTGCTTGTTGAGCAATTGCAGATCCTTGCATTGCGATTGCTACTAACGTAAGGCTGCCAATAGCTAAGAGGGATTTCATGTTCTTCATATTCATATTCTCTGTCTCTTATCCATTAACGCTTCAAACCAGGGGTTTCAACTGTGCCGCCATTGGCATTCTTTGCCATATACATAGACAAAGCCACAGTCAGATCAGAGCCATAGATTGGGAATGGGAAGCGTTGCTGACGAAAGCAATCATTTAAGCGCTGCTGCATTGTCCAGAACTGCCCACTAGAGACGCGATATGCTGGCCAATATCCCCAGCCCAGAGCTGCGCCTTTTTGGGTGGTGATATTCGGCAAATCTTGCAAACGAATTCGCTTGCCATCTTCAGCGTGGCAAGAGGCGCATGAGAAATCCATCGGCCCACCCTGGAAAAAGAATGCGCGCTTACCAAGCTCATACATTTCTTTTTCTTTTGGATGATTAGTGCTCACCTTGATCTTGTCACCTTTAGATAATGTCACTACGTAAGCAACAATCGCTTCCATATCCTTTTTAGGGCCCTTCTGAAAAGGCGCATCAATCATTTCCTGAGGGTCTCGACCTTGTATTGTTTGCATGCAGGTCATCAAGCGGGATTCTAGGTCTTGAACTTTATTGGTGTCTTTAAAGTAGCGTGGCAACTGTGCTGCTGCGCCTTTGACGACTCCAGCCCCAAGGCCTAAATCACACTTTTCAAGCGTAGCGTTCTTAGGGCCAGCCGGTTTTTTCCAAAGCTCTTCACCAGCCGCCTCATAAAGTTCTGAAGGGTTGCCATCAGCAATCATCTCGCGATATTTTGCGATCTCGTCAGTTGCACTCTTTTGCGCATACGACGATGATGAAATTGACAACATTATTGCCAGTAGTCCTGAGGCTAAGCCCAAGGTATATTTACGCTGCATTTGCAACCCTTTCAAAACCCAAATGATGGTAACGATGATGATTCATTAAGCAAATTAGGAAGCAGTCGCTTCGTCAGTGCGCTTATCGCCCTTACTATCAACCCAGCTAACAACAATCTTGTCGCCCTTAGCACCCTTGTATTTGAAGTTCAAAAATGGATCCTTAGAAACTGCTGGACCAAATTGACCATTCAATACATCTTTGCCATTAGCTTTCACATTGATTGTGCTAATGAACCATGCAGGAATAGTTTTACCAGCAGCATCTTTACGCTGACCAGATTCCATATCGTGCTTCATCAAAATTTTTACATCCACAATTCCACCGTTCTCAGCAGCTCTAACGCGCATTGGATCAGCCATGTTTTCCTCTTGTAATCTAGTATTTAATTAATAATATTTGCTTGGACCTGGGGTCATTAACCGCCGCAACCGCCCAAAGTCACTTTTACTTCCTTCACTGCCATGCTCCACTTGCCATCGGCTTTTACTAGGCCATACACGTTAGAGGTTTGACCCATCTTGATACGAGAAGTAACAAATGGTTCTGTGCCAGCAGGGATAAAAAATTGGGCAGCTAAAGAGCTTGGGTTTTTCTCAACCAAAATAGCCATCTGCTCTGCCTTAAGAGTAGTTGTAATTCCAACAGGAACTACAGCACCATTTTCTGCAATATCAGGGGCATTTAAAGTAATGGCGCCTGATTTGTCTGGGCTACCAGCACCCAAGATTTTGAATACTTCATCAAGGCTCTTACCTTCAAAAGCAGCTTTGTTCCACTCTTGAGCTTGGGCTACGCTGATAAGTCCCGCAGAAGCCATCAAGCCGAAAACGGCTGAATATTTCAATAAACTGCGTCGCTGCTGATTCATAAAAACTCCTTTAATAATCTACTCATAGCATCAAATATAGTGGTATTTCAAAAAACCCTCTTTAAACCTATTTTCCGGTCAACATCCAGCGCACAAGAATCGCCCTATCCTCATCGGATAACTGTGGCTGTGGTGGCATCGGAATCGACCCCCATACTCCTGAGCCCCCGTTTTTGACCTTAGCCATGAGCTTTTCTTGAGCCCCGCCTTGGCCTTGATATTTCGCCGCAACATCAGTAATAGATGGTCCAACTAACTTCGCATTCGGTGCATGACAAGCGGAGCAGTTCTGACTCTTAAATAATGCCGCAGGACTCTTAGTGGTGGCAACAGGGGTATCAGTAGCATGTGCTAAGCCCTCGCCCGATGAGCCTGGCAACCTGGCAATTGGTGGCTTCGTCGTATCTGATCCTCGGTATGGGCCATACAGGCGATTTTGCTCTGCAATATTGCCATGGGCATTTCTGGCGAAATCAGGTAATTCAGACCCAATTTGTGCAAACTTGACGCAATTATTCATACAAGAGGAACCGTTTACATCTGGCTTGCCATTAATTGTCCAAAAACCATGGTCTCGAGTCATGCCGTTGCGGTTAGGCATCTTTTTCTGAACTTCTGCAATATTGGCATTACTCAAGACAAAATCATCGGGAACGATTTCTCCTAAGCTCAAAATAAATGCCACTAGAGCATAGGTATCGTCTGGTGTTAATGATCTTGGAGCATTCCAAGGCATTGCGCGATAAATGTAATCCCACAAAGTAGAAACCGTAGGAACTTTCATTAAGGTTGTGCGTTGCGGTTGCTTGCGATCACCCAAAGAAGCAACTTTGCCAGTCTTCACATCATCGGTAGTGGTTCCACCCGCAATTGGAGTAAAAATCTCGTTTGACTCGCCAAATACCCCGTGACAACTGGCGCACTTCGCTTCCCAGATCACCTGACCCTGTGCAACGGAGCCCGATCCTTTTGGTAGGCCCTTAAAGTCGGGGCGTACATCAATGTCCCAAGCCATTACCTCCGCAGTCGTAGCATTACGACCAATACCAGGAAACTTACTGGAGTTTTGAGTGCTTTGTGCGCTTTGTGCATAAGTTAGTTGAGCAGAAAATACTGCCAGACTTAAAAGGACAATGCGAGCAAATAACTTATCCAACTTGAACATTGCTCACCTCGCCATTTGAATCCAACTTCCAAGACTGAATTGCATTATTGTGATAAATAGAGCGATTGCCTCGAATATCCCGTAGCATCTTGATTGATGGCTGTACATACCCAGTGTCATCAATTGCTCTTGATTGCAAAATCGCCGGTGATCCATCCCAGACCCAATCAATATTAAAACGAGTAATGGATTTTGTGAGAATCGGCGTCTCTAAGCGTGCCGTACGCCAGTTATTACCACCGTCAAACGAAACATCAACACGCTTGACCTTGCTGCGTCCTGACCAAGCCATACCACTGACGTTATAAAAACCTTTGTCTAATAATTGCTGGCCACCTGATGGCGTGGTGATGACGGATTTACATTCTTGAATTGAAGTATATTGACGGTGCATCCCATTTGGCATGAGATCAATGTAGTGAACTGCTTCATCTTTTGCATTCCATGGCATATCACCCACTTCAAGACGACGCAACCACTTCACCCAGCTCACACCCTGCACACCTGGAACTACCAGGCGCAATGGGAAACCATTTTCAGGACGCAGCATCTCGCCATTCATGCCCCAAGCAACAATAGTGTCGTCTAGGCAGCTATCTAAATTGATTGTGCGGGTCATACCCGAACCATCACCACCTTCGGCAAGCAAGAGCTTGCCTTTTTTCAGATCAGCGCCACACTCCTCAAGCAAGACCTTGAGTGGTACACCAGTAAATTCGCAGCAAGATAACATGCCGTGGGTGTATTGCACAGTTGGCACAGCAACGTTACCCCACTCTAAGCCGGTATTAGCGCCACACTCAATAAAGTGTGTACGTGAAACTGAGGGCAGCCTCATTAAGTCATTCATCGTAAATACGCGGGCATTCTTCACCATGCCATTGACCATCAAACGATGAGTTTCAGGATTGAGGTTGTACCAACCCTGGTGATGGCGCTCAAAGTGTAAACCGCTTGGAGTAATCGTTCCAAACAAACCTTGTAGAGGCGTAAAGGCAACTGAAGATGCAGCTACACGGGTTAAGCCAGGCGATTCACGACGGATTAAATTGGCTTCATAAATCGATGGCATGCCATAAGGCATCGTTGCCACGTTCTTACCCAAAGTGGTTTGCCATTCTTGTTTTTCGAGAATGGCTGGGTCACCTTCACCTGCAGCAAATGCCATTGGGGCAGCCAAGCCAGCCGCGGCGCCACTTAAGGCAGAAAAGAATCCTTTGCGCAAAAAGCCGCGACGGGTTTCATCAAGACCGTTGGCATTGATGTCGGTAATCAATTCTTGGGATATGAAGTGCTCTGGTGCCTTTACTAAGCGGGCTCTATTAGCAGGCTTCTCAACTGCCGAGACATCCTGAGCACTTAATTCAATTTGCTTCTTAGTCATTTGACCTCTAATGAAAAATCATCACTACTTAATTAATGAATACTTTCAGCAATCTTGGAGCAGACTGTCTGGCACATCTCTACTGTTGTATTGTCTGCAATGGAGTAATACACCGTGACGCCCTCTTTACGTCTGAGTAATATCCCCGCTTTATGCAATGCCTGTAGGTGCCGGGATACGTTAGCCTGACTTGTGCCACAGATTTCCAGAACTTCGGATACCGATTTCTCACCAGAGCAAACGGCATACATGATGCGTAAACGCGCTGGCTCTGAAAGAACAGTGAAATACTCTGCTACCTTAGAAAAAACTTTCTCCATCTGTTTTGGAGATAAATTCTTAGTGGCTTTTTGAGCTTTTGCTTGCATGGTGTCTATTAATATGAATATATACGTATAAATGTATATTTAACAGCCTTTTGAGCTAAGCTCCTATAGTGAAAAACCCTAAGACTTCTAAAGCTACAATCGATTGATGGATATGGATGCCATTCTTCTCTCTTTAAAGCTTGCCCTGTGGACTTTGGTCCTGATTCTGCCCTCTGGAATCTGGGTAGCCCATAGGCTGCAAAAGGCGGGTAAAGCGAAGTCCTGGATTGAGGCTGGCCTAGCTCTCCCCCTTGTTCTACCTCCCACCGTATTGGGTTATTACCTATTGGTAGGGCTAAGTGGCAAAAGCTTTTTGGGTATGCCGCTGGTTTTTTCATTCACTGGCATTCTGATTGCCTCCCTGATTGTCAATTTGCCATTTGCCATACAACCAATCCAGCGTGCATTTGAAGCGATCAACCCAGAAATTATTGAGGCTGCCCAGGTCAGCGGGCTTTCTAATTGGCAAATTTTTCGCTTAATTGAGCTGCCATTAGCTTGGCGCGGTATCACTAGTGCAGCCGTTCTAACTTTTGCGCATACCCTCGGGGAGTTTGGCGTCATCTTAATGGTCGGCGGTGCAATCCCGGGTGAAACTAAAACAGTATCGATTTCGATTTATGACAAGGTCCAAAGTTTTGATACTGCTGGAGCTGGTGCACTCTCATTAATCTTATTAGGTACTTCACTTGTAGCGATTGCCATTTCCTATGGCATCTTTGGTCGTCAACCCTCTCGTAACCAAAAGAGGGGAAGCTAATGCTCAAGGTTAAGCTTTCTCAGACAACTCCTAATCCGTTGCAGCTCAGTCTGGAGTGCCTTTCTGGAGAGCTCCATGCCTTGGTAGGCCCATCAGGCAGCGGTAAGACAACTGCATTACGGACGATCGCTGGACTAAACCATGCTCATACTGGAAGTATTGAATGCAATGGTGAGCTTTGGTTCGAAGCTAATGAAATTAATGGTGCTAGTACTTCACTCAGTCCGGCCGAGCGCTCTTGCGGATTTTTGTTTCAGCAATACGCGCTCTTCCCGCACTTATCTGCACTGGACAATGTGTGTATTGCGCTACATAACTCGGTAGCAGGGCTTACAGAACGTCAAGCCCAAGCCAGCCAATGGCTCAATCGCATGGGTATTGGGGAATTAGCCAATCGCATGCCCAATCAACTGTCTGGTGGTCAACAGCAACGCGTTGCGCTAGCAAGAGCTTTGGCAAGATCACCTAAGGTCCTTTTACTAGATGAACCATTCTCTGCGATAGATGCACCAACACGTCAGGGACTTTATAAGACTCTAGCTGAGCTTCGTAAAGATTTAAACATTCCGATTCTGTTAGTGACTCATGATCTTCGTGAAGCAGATTTATTAGCAGACCGCATTACCGTCATTGATCAAGGCGTTGGCTTGCAAACCGCCCCACCCCAGGTGCTTTTCAAAAGACCCAGAAACCCTCGCGTTGCAGAGCTAGTAGGCATCAGCAATAAGTTTGAAGGAGTGTTTACGGCGGGTAAGCTGTCATGGGATCGTTGCGATCGAGTATTTGAAGTGCTTGATAAGGGTAAGATCCCCGCAAATACTCCCGTTGCCTGGGTGATTCCCGCAGATGGCCTTAGTCTTCATCAACAACCTAGCGCCTCATCGATTGAGGCCTATGTAGAGCAGATCAGTGCCCTAGGACAAATTGCAGTCATTCAACTGCTACTCAATAATGCTGCCCATACACTTACCTGGGAAGCTTCGGCAGCGGAAGTAAAGCGACTGGAATTAGAGGTTGGCAAAAATACACATGTGCAAATTGACGGTAGCAAGATTCACATCATGCCGCTTCGCCCTATCAATGATCCACGTCGCTTTACTTCTTAGCGACAAGGCCTAATAGAGCAGACATCCCTGCATGTCTTGCGCCTTCATTGAGCTCTTTTTCATAGCAGCGCAAATCTAGTATTTGAAATGCCTTCGCAAGGCCTCGAATCATTTCCTCTGTATAGAGATGCTCTATCAAAGATGGACCACCTGTTTTGTACTCTAGCTGCTTTGGTGTATAGCCTTGCAGGATAAAGATGCCACCAGGCTTCAGAGCCTTATGGGTTTGTTGAAATATACGCTCGCGCATTGTAGGATCGGCAAACTGAATGAAGATCCCGATGACAGCATCGTATGTATTTGTTTGCCAATCAAAGCTGTCTGTATCGGAAAATGAATATTCGACTTCTACTTGATTGTCTTTAGCAAACTGCTTGGCTTTGCCTAGAGCAATGTCAGATGCATCAAAGCCCACTACTCGCATGCCCTGTGTAGCTAGCCAAACGCCGTTTCGCCCCTCGCCATCCGCGATACAAAGCACTTTGTCATTTGGCTTTAAGTAATTTCTGGTTTGTAGGGCAAGATATTCATTGGGCTCTTTGCCGAAGATGAACTCTTCCTTATTAAAACGTTGATTCCAGAATTGAGTGGCATCAGAAAAACCTGTGGGCTTATCTTGATGCACTTGATTATTTTTTGAGTCCGCCAACGAGGTCACTCTTTAAATCGTTGATATTCTCAAGACCAACCGCAATACGTACTAAGCCATCAGTAATACCGGCCGCTTTTCTCGCTTCGGCAGATACACGGCAATGGGTAGTAGTCGCAGGATTAGTAATCGTTGTGCGTGTGTCACCCAAGTTTGCGGTAATCGAACAAAGCTTGGTTTGATTAATCAGCTTGAATGCAGCCTTCTTTCCACCTTTAAGCGTGAAAGAGACAATCGCCCCGCCTGCCTTTTGCTGGCGCTTTGCCAAGGAATACTGCGGATGAGACGTGAGGCCAGGATGGTAAACGCGCTCAACGCCAGACTGCTTTTCTAGCCACTGAGCTAATTCGAGCGCATTCTGACTCTGTTGTTTCATGCGTAACTCAAGAGTCTCTAGCCCTTTTAGGAATACCCAGGCATTAAATGCAGACATGGTTGGGCCAGCTGTTCGCACATAAGGGAATACTTTGCCCATTACAAAATCTTTGCTGCCTACAATCGCACCACCAACTACCCTACCTTGGCCATCTAAATACTTCGTTGCCGAATGAATCACGACATCAGCACCCAAAGCCAAAGGCTTTTGCAAGGCTGGGGTGCAAAAACAGTTATCCACAACAAATAATGCTTTCGCTTTCTTGGCAATCTTGGAGATAGCTTTAATATCGGCAATCTCCGTCAATGGATTGGATGGGGTTTCCAAATAAAAGAGTTTGGTATTTGGTTGAACAGCAGCCTGCCATGACTTGGTATCGGCCAAATCAACATAAGTCGTTGTAATCCCAAAGCGGCCCAAGATATTGGTAAACAACTGCACTGTTGCACCAAATACAGAACGCGAGCAAACAACATGATCACCGGCCTGTAGATGCGCCATTGCCGTTGTCAAAATAGCAGACATACCAGATGCGGTCGCAATACAAGCCTCGCCGCCCTCTAAAGCAGCCAAGCGATCTTGGAACATGCTGACAGTGGGATTGGTGAAACGAGAGTAAATAAATCCTTGGTCTGCATGAGCAAAGCCATCAGCAGCTAATTCAGCGCTATCAAAACAAAAACTCGAAGTCAGAAACATCGCCTCTGAGTGTTCTTGATATTCAGCGGTACGACGAGTGCCAGCACGGACCGCTAGGGTCTCAAGTGCCAGCTTAGAAAAATCTGGTTTTTTACGTGTGGTTTTGCTTTTCATAATGCTATTTTGACACTGAATTGCTCATTTGCCTCGTGTAAAGCAAATTCCTGTGGCTTTTTAGTCTTCGGTAGCTAAATGCAGATGAAGCTGAGAGGTGGCAAAGTCGCTTGAATCACGCTGACGATCCGCTTTTGCTGCAGAGGTATTTCTGGCAGCTTCTAGGGCATCCAGATAAGAATCAGTAATATCCCCAGTGATGTAATTACCATCAAAGCAAGAAGCTTCAAAGTTCTTAATATTGGGGTTGATATCGCGTACGGCTTGCTTCATATCTTCAACACTTTGATAGATCAATTGATCAGCGCCAATCATCTTATTGATTTCTTCATCCGTGCGACCATAAGCAACTAACTCGCTACGAGTTGGCATATCAATCCCGTACACATTTGGGAAGCGCACAGGCGGAGCTGCTGATGCAAAGATCACTTTCTTGGCACCAGATTCACGCGCCATTTGAACAATTTCAAATGAAGTAGTGCCACGTACGATAGAGTCATCGACAATCAATACCGTTTTATCTTTGAACTCGATGCGCATTGCATTGAGCTTCTGGCGTACTGACTTCTTACGCACCGCTTGACCTGGCATGATGAAGGTCCGGCCAATATAACGATTCTTAAAGAAGCCTTCACGATAATCCACGCCCAATTTCTTAGCCACTTGCATGGCTGCTGGACGGCTTGAATCCGGAATCGGCATAACCACATCGATCTCATCGACATTGGTCACCTTACGAATCTTCTCAGCCAGATAATCACCCATGCGCATCCGCACGTTGTAAACAATCACTCCATCAATAGTGGAGTCTGGACGCGCCATGTAGACGTACTCAAAAATACAAGGCGTTAGAACTGCATTAGGCACACACTGACGAGAATAGAAATTGCCATCAAGATCTATATAAATTGCCTCGCCTGGGTTTACATCACGTACAAAAGTAAAACCTAAACCTTCAAGCGCTACCGATTCTGATGTCACCATCCACTCGGGGCCTTGCGGTGTATCAATCCGACCAAGGCATAAAGGACGAATCCCAAATGGATCGCGGAATGCCAATAAGCCATAACCAGCAATCAGGGATACCACTGCATAGGAGCCTTTTACGCGATTAGTCACTCCAGTTACCGCATTAAACATAGCAGCTTCATCTAAGGCGACACTATTAGTTTCCTTTTGCAACTCATCAGCTAAAACATTTAATAACACTTCTGTATCAGAGCTGGTATTAATATGGCGGCGATCACGGTAAGCCATCTCAACACGCAAACTTGGTGCGTTGGTAAGATTGCCGTTATGCGCAAGCACAATGCCATATGGAGCACTGACATAAAAAGGCTGAGCCTCTTCTTCGCTACTTGCTGAGCCAGCTGTTGGGTAACGGACTTGACCAATACCGGCATTACCTACCAAGCTACGCATATTACGAGTTCTAAATACGTCGCGTACTAGGCCATTGGCTTTATGCATGGTGAACGAGTTACCGTTCATAGTTGCGATACCCGCCGCGTCTTGTCCGCGATGTTGCAAGAGCAACAAAGCATCGTAGAGCAGTTGATTCACTGGTGAGTGGGAAATGGTTCCGACGACGCCGCACATATCTCTAGCTTCCTATTGTTAATGTAGGAGTAATGGTAGGTATTACTTTAGGCATTACCTCACCCAATTGCTTAGCCCAGTCGGCTGGTAGCCAACCTTTAATTAAACCGGTTGCCATGTCTATAGCCGGTCTTGTAACGGCGTTTTTCCAGGCCAGACTTTGAGGAATCGGTGTCAATGCAGCCAATGTTGCCAGAATGACCACAATCAAGCCCCCACGCGCCAGACCAAATACCAATCCCAAGAATCGATCTGTCAAGCTTAAGCCCGCGGACATAATCATTTTTTGCACTAGCCCGCCTAACAAGCCACAAATAATTAATGTCAAGATGAAGAGAATGAGAAAGCTCACACCAAGACTGAGCAACTCATCCATGTGGAAAGTAGAAAGCCATTCGGTAGCCAGATAATTTGTATAGTGATAAGCAACCCATGCGGCTGCAAACCAAGATGCTAGAGCTAGCACCTCCTTAAATAAGCCACGAGAGATGCCGACTAGTGCAGATACTAAGAGCAATACTAGGGTGAAATAATCCACCGACGTTAATTTTAAGGTGGATAAGAATTCCATTACTGTTTACCAGTCTCGATAAGTCTTGGTGATAGACCCATCGCCTTAATTTTCTTTTCTGCCGCTTCTGCAGTGTCTTTATCGGTATAGGGGCCAGCACGAAGAACAAAGAGCTTAGTGCCATCGCTGCCGTTTTTATTTAAAACGTAGTTTGGGATCTTTTGCTCTTTGAGCTTTGCGATCCAACCTTGAGCGCGCTCTTCTGAAGCGAATGCACCAATCTGAATGACATATTTTCCTGAGCCATTAGATGCGCCGTTGCTACTAGCGTTACTGCCACCATTACTAGGTGCGGCAATCACCTCTTCTCCCGCAGCCAAACCTAAACCAGGAGTTTTATTTGGTACAGGTGTTGGCTTAACCTCTACTTTAGCCTCTGGCTTTACTTCCACTTTTGATTCTGGAGCAAGCGTAAGTTTAGGGGTTTCTTTTACAGGCTCCGCAACGACTTCTGCCTTGGGCTTCTCTTCAGGTTTTGAATTAGTTCCAGGAATTGGTAAGCTGGTTACGATATTGACGGCAATATCGTTGGGTGCTGACTTCGGATTGCTATCCAAAATACGCGGCAGTCCAACCACGGCAATCAGGACTAATACAGCGGCGCCAATAAGACGATGGCGTGCTCTTTGTTGCTCTGGATCTTCTGTAAGGGCAAGTTCTTCTGCTTCAGCAGCGCGTTGAAAACTACGTGGGGCAGCGCGTGTAGCGGAGTGTCTCCCTACTGAACCTAGTCTAAGGTCATCAGCCTGTGTTTTTCGCTTAAAGAAGCTCGGTAAACGAATCATGGATCAATGGGCCTGGTTGTTTCGGTAAGTCATTACGCCTGCAACGGTATAGAAGGATCCGAAGGTCACAATTCTATCACCCTCACCCGCTTTTGAGAGCGCTTTTTGATACGCTGCAGCAGGATCTGGGAAGCACTCAATACCACCATCAGCCCCATTTTGAGGATTTACGCCCAAGGCCTCAAGCCTGTGCGCTAAACCCTTGGCAGTCGCGGCTCTAGGGGTCGGTAAATCAGTACAAAACCAGAAATCCACGATATTCAGCAAGGGCTTTATGACCCCATCGATATCCTTGTCTGCCATGGCCCCAAAAATAGCGTAGGTATAGGGGTGGTAGCCCATCTTGTCTAAGCCTTGTGCCAAAGTAGCGGCAGCATGGGGGTTGTGGGCGACATCCAAAACCACTGTAGGCTGACCCGGCAGAACCTGAAAGCGACCTGGTAATTCAACCATTGCAAAGCCATTGCGAATATCCTGCGCACTGACTGGTAAACGCTGATGCAGGGCCATCAAGGCAGCAATCACGGCAGAAGCATTCAAAATTTGATTAGCGCCGCGCAATGCTGGATAGCCAAGTCCACTAAAGCGTTTCTGACGGCCTGCCCAACCCCATTGCTGTTTGTCACCTTGGAAGTTGTAATCGCGCCCTTGCAACCACAGATCGCAGTCGAGCTTTTCTGCATGATCAATTAAAGACTGCGGAGGCACTGGATCACCACAGACTGCAATATGTCCTGGACGGAAAATGCCCGCCTTCTCAAAACCAATTGCCTCTCTAGTGCCGCCCAAGAAATCTGCGTGATCAATATCAATACTCGTCACGATAGCGCAATCCGCATCCACAATATTGACTGCATCTAGACGGCCGCCCATGCCTACTTCTAATACCACTGCATCCAAATTAGATTTGGAGAAAAGATGCATGATGGCTAGGGTGGTGAACTCAAAATACGTTAGCGTTGGCGGATCTACTAAACTCACGCGCGCTTTTTCAACGGCAGTGAAATGCTCCAACAGAATATTGTCAGTCACCTCTTGCCCGTTAACTCGAGCACGCTCATTAAATTTCAGTAAATGCGGTGAAGTGTGGCAACCCACCCGATAACCAGAGGCCAGCAAAATACTTTCCAGATAAGCGCATGTGGAACCTTTACCGTTGGTGCCAGCAACGGTGATCACCGGGCAATCAAAGTGCAGATCTAATGCCGCCTTTACACGATTGATGCGCTCCAAGCCCATGTCGATACCAACGGGATGAGCAGTTTCGAGGTGGCTTAGCCAAGCCTCTAGGCTAGAAAAAATAATTGGGGTTTGGTGTGCTGTACTCAAGCGCTTAAACGGCTGCGCTACCCGCAATCGCAGGCTCTGGAAGTTTTTGTAAGAGCGCTAATAATCGTGCAATCTCACCACGCATTTGGCGACGGTCAACAATCATGTCAATACCGCCCTTTTGCATTAAGAACTCAGAGCGCTGAAAACCTTCGGGTAATTTTTCACGAACAGTTTGTTCAATCACGCGAGGGCCAGCAAAACCAATCAAGGCTTTTGGTTCAGCCATCACCACATCACCCATAAAGGCGAAGCTTGCAGAAATACCACCCATAGTTGGGTCAGTCAGAACGCTGATGTATGGCAAACCTTTTTTAGACAATAAGGTCAACATCGAGTTGGTCTTAGCCATCTGAAATAGTGACAACAAACTCTCCTGCATCCTTGCGCCGCCTGTTGCAGTAATACAAATGAAGGCGCATTTCTTATCAATGGCCTCTTGCACGCCACGGGCAAAACGCTCACCCACTACAGAACCCATCGAGCCACCCATGTATTGAAATTCAAAACAGGCAGCAACAACTGGAATCGTTTCAAGTTTTCCACCCATGACGATCAAGGCTTCTGTTTCACCAGAGGCATCATTAGCTTCTTTAATACGATCTGGATATTTTTTGGAATCTTTAAATTTCAGAGGATCGGTTGGGTAGATATCAGCACCGATTTCATAACGGCCTTTTGGATCGAGCAAACTATCTAAGCGCTGGCGTGCACCAATGCGCATGTGATGACTGCACTTAGGGCAAACCGAAAGATTGGCTTCGATATCAGTGCTGTAGAGCACTGTTTCACAACTAGGGCACTTAACCCACAATCCTTCTGGTACTGATTTGCGATTCGCAGGATCAGTGTGCTGAATTTGGGGTGGGAGTAATTTATCTATCCAGCTCATGAGTTTTTAACTATCCAATGCGATACGAATCTCGCGAATGAAGGTTTCAAGTGATTGTACCGCCTGTCCAGCAGGCGCTTCCTCTAAAAGGCGAATAATTCTGCTACCAATCACCACTGCATCGGCACTCTGAGAGACCGCCTTGGCGCTAGCGGCATCGCTGATTCCAAAGCCCACAGCAATCGGAATATCAGTCTCTTGACGAATTTTAGGGATGATAGTGGCCACATCTTGGGTATTGAGGTTTGCACCTCCCGTGACACCACGCATGGATACGTAATAGATATAACCAGAAGCTATTTTGGCTGCTTCTTTAATACGTTCATGTGAAGAAGTAGGTGCTAATAAGAAAATCGGATCGATGCCTGCAGCGCGCATACGCGCTGCAAAATCAACGCACTCTTCAGGCGGGTAATCCACTATCAATACACCATCTACTCCAGCAGCTTTCGCTTCAGTTGCAAAACGCTCTGCACCCATTTGCTCAACCGGATTGGCATATCCCATTAAGACCACTGGGGTGTTTGGATCTTGTTTCCGAAATTCCTTCACCATTTCCAAGCAAACGCGCAATGTAACGCCTTGAGTCAATGCACGCTCCGAAGATCTTTGAATTACCGGACCGTCGGCCATTGGATCTGAAAATGGAACGCCTAGCTCAATCACACTAGAACCACCGCGCACCAATGCATGCATCAGCTCTACCGTCATACCGGGATCAGGATCTCCAGCAGTAATAAAAGGAATTAATCCTTTTTTCCCACTTGCTTTTAACTCCTTGAAGAGTGCCGTAATTTTTGACATAAGAGTTGCTTAACCTTCGGAGCCGGTTGCTTGCGCAACGGTATGCATATCTTTATCACCGCGGCCAGAGAGGTTTACCAGAATAGTCTTTTCTTTTGGTAAAGTCTTGGCCAGCTTGCAGGCATAAGCAATCGCATGAGCTGACTCTAGCGCAGGAATAATGCCTTCAATTTGGCAGCAATCATGGAAGGCCTTGAGTGCTTCTTCATCAGTAATGGCAACATAGTCAGCGCGACCAGAATCTTTTAACCAAGCATGCTCGGGACCAACACCGGGATAGTCCATTCCAGCTGAGACAGAATGCGTTTCAGAAATCTGGCCGTTCTCATCTTGCAATAAGTAAGTGCGATTGCCATGCAATACGCCGGGCTTACCAACACACAGTGCAGCCGAATGCAAACCGCTACCAAGTCCATGTCCTGCAGCTTCTACACCAACTAACTTCTTACGTTAGTAGCAATCGCAATGCAAGGATCTGCAATTGCTCAACAAGCAAACGATCCTAAGTTCAACAAGATGATCAAGGATGGTTTTAAAGCTGAAGGTATTGCTGGCTTAGACCGCATTGATCAGGATGCAACCCAAAAATTTTGTTCTGATCCTGTATTTGCAAATAGCAAGCAGGGTGAAAAAGATG
>NZ_NGUP01000007.1 GCF_002206625.1 Polynucleobacter campilacus
ATCTTCGTTCAAATATTGCCGACATTATTAGTCGCGCAGGCTTCCAGCCGATTCATCTAAATGAAATCAATTTCCAAGGTATGTATGAGCACCGCCTCATGCAAGCTCAACAGGCAGCTGGCGAAGAAAGCGAAGCTACTGATGAGAGCAAAATAATTCTTCCTCATTAGACCTAAACAGCGAGCACACAGATCATGAAAGATCCTTTCTCATGACTCCTCAAGATTTTCAGGATCGTCTTTTGTCAGTCAAAGGTGCCGCCTTTGGTTTTGAACCGCTCTTGCTTCAAAGTGCTTGGTTTAGACCGCACAATCGTAGTGAGGATATTCAAGGGCTTTATATGGTGGGGGCTGGAACCCACCCAGGTGCAGGCATCCCCGGTGTTTTATCTTCAGCAAAAGCGTTGATGTCAGTAGTAGCCGAACCTAAAAAAGTCTTAGCATGACCCAAAGTATGAAAGACCTTCAAGAGTGCGTCGCAACCATGCGAGATGGCTCAAAGTCTTTCTTTGCTGCCTCCAGAATTTTGCCGCAGAGAGTGAGAGACCCAGCAACTGCGCTTTATGCATTCTGTCGAATTACCGATGATGTCGCTGATGCAGTAGACGCAGAACCAGATGCGATACCAAAATTGCGTGAACGGCTTGACCGAATCTACCAAGGTACGCCAGATGATATTGCTGCTGATCGGGCTTTATCGATTGTGGTTAAAGAGTTTGATTTACCTATCAGCTTGCCGCTCGCACTGATAGAGGGTTACGAGTGGGATACCCAGTTTAAAACTTACGATAGCTTAGAAGACCTACTAGATTACTGTGCACGCGTTGCGGGTACAGTGGGCGCCATGATGTGTGTGATCATGGATCGCAGAGAGTCTGAGACTTTAGCAAGAGCTTGCGAGCTTGGTCTTGCAATGCAACTCACCAACATTGCGCGCGATGTGGGTGAGGATGCTGCAAATGGCAGGATCTATTTACCCCTTAATTGGCTTAGAGAGGCAGGACTCGATCCACAAGTCTGGTTACAAAAACCCGAGTTCAATGATCAAGTTGCTAGTGTGATTGCACGCCTTTTAAAGCATGCTGATACTTTGTATTCTCGTGCAGAGGATGGTATTTCGGATTTACCGTGGGATTGCCGTCCAGCCATTCAGGCGGCGAGGCTGATCTATGCTGAGATTGGTCGAGAAGTTGAAAAGTTGAATCTAGATTCAATCTCTACAAGAGCGTATGTGCCTTCAAAGAGAAAAGTAGTTCTTTTGGCAGAAGCCTTTACAGCGATCTCTAAAATATTTTCTAAGCAGCATCAGGTTGATGCTGATAAAGCGATTCAGTATTTAGTAGATGCTGTGATTGAGATTCCCCATGACAAGCGGTTTGATGGAACAACACACGATCATTTGCTCTGGTTCGTTGATCTGATGGAGCGACAAGAGCGACGCCGCAATACTCCTACTCATGGCAGAGCCCTACAGTAACTAGAGCTAGTCACCACGTAATACGCGGCATTCTCCAGGGCAGCATGAATTGGGTCGCAGTTGATGTGAGTTTGGGCACATTTAAGGTCTCATGAAAAGAGACGACTTTCTCGCCTAAGAGTTCTGAATTCAAAACAGAGCGCGTATAAAAAGGTGTATTTTCTAGCATCTGAATGACTTTTAAGCCCTCAGAGCCTTGATTGCGCATATGCCCTTGAATACCCCAGATGGTTTTTGGGAGAGCTTGTCTTGGCGGCGCTTCAAAATGATCAATCGTGCCATTCGGATTAAAGGTCAGTGCTAAGATTTTTTCTTGAGCATTCTTTTCGCGCACATCATAAATAACCGAAGTTCTGCCACCACTCATTTCCGCTCTAGACCAGTCCCATTCATGAAAAGATTTGCTGATAGGTTCATCACCTTCATTGGAATCTAAATAGGCATTCCCTTCCCATTTTAAATCGGGAGAATTTAAGTTCACTTTGACGCGTGCTGAAGGAGCAAGCGGGCCCCAGCGGTGTTTGCCTGCGGCATCTAAGGGCGTACTAAAGTTAAAGAGGGTATTGGGATAAAGTTCAACCGTGCCTGAAACCTTTTGCCCAAAGGGCACGGCGCGCTCCTCAATATTGACAATTAACTTATTGCCATCCCAGCGTAGATTACTTGGACCAATCACAAATTCAGTAGAACTGCGGGAGACTTGCTTTTCACCACGCTCGGTCATCGCCCAGCGATTTTTGCCTTTGCTATAAATAGCAACGTTGAGTGAGCAATGATTTTCAGGGTTAACAGAGGCTCCACCTCTTCTAGCCCAGGCATAGTAGGGTGAAAATACGCTACCAACAAAGGCGATTAAGACAACGCCATGTTGCCCATCATCACTTAGAGCGTCGATGTACCACCAGAGATAAGCGTTCTTCCCGACAGCTTGGTCAAACCGAGGTGTCCCATCAGGGTTGCGGCCGCCATGCGTCCCGATAGGGCTGCCATTGGAACTCCCGGTCCCGGATGCACGCTGCCCCCCGTCAGAAGTAGTCCCGGAATTGGACTCTGCGCTGAAGCTCGCCCAAAAGTTTCCATCCATCCATGGTTGGCTTGGCCATAGAGGGCTCCGCCCGTCGCCGGAAAGAGCTGGTTGAAAATAGCGGGTGTCGTACGGTGACATATTGCGCTGTCCAAATCGATGTTCAAACCACATTGTTGCAGAAGACCAAAGGTTTCGTGTTCGCATTGTTCGATTTCCTGGGCATTAAATTCAGATTGATCGCCTTTGGCCGGGGCATTCACCAGACAGAGGAGTCTTTGTAAGTCAGGTTTAGCTTGGTAGCTATCCCCTTGATCTTGGGCGCAGACATAGACGGTGGGTTTACGGGGGAGGCGACCCCGATTAAAGATGTCATCAAACTCAGCTTGATAGTCTTGATTAAAGAACACATTGTGACGCACCAGTGGAAAGCCATCTGCTTTGGCATTGATTGACCAAGTAATCGCAGAAAGCGATCTCTTGGCAGGTGAGGGCGGAGCCATCTTTGTATTGAATGCTTTGATTCCCTCTGCATTGAGGAGGCCAGTTTGTAGCGCCGCAAGATCACCATTGAAAATAACGTGCTCTGAATAAAGCAGAGTGCCATCTGCTAATCGAACGCCACTGACCTTACCATTTTTGAGCAGAATTTCTTCACAAGCTTTACCAGTCAAAAATTGCACACCTTGATCTTGCGCTAACTTACGAATGGCCGCAACGAGGCTATACATGCCGCCTTCGAGCGCCCATACTCCTTGGGTCTCAACATCGGCAATCAGCATCAGGGTAGCAGGGGCTTCGTATGGGGATGAGCCACAGTAGGTAGCGTAACGACCAAACAATTGATGCAATCTAGGATCATGGAAATAATTGCCTAAGGATTTCCAGAGAGTATTAAATAAGCCAATGTCATATAAGACCTTGGAGCCAGCAATTCCTAAGTCGGCAATCATGCCGCTAAAGTTTGGCTTGGCTGAAAGCATATAAGGCTTTTCAAGCGCCTTATAAAGATCTCGACATTGGGCAGAAAATTGGAGAAACCGTTTTGCCTCTGCAGGAGAAGAAAACTCTGCAATCGCTTGCGCTGATTGATCTATATCTGAAAATAAATCCAATCTCTCATCTTTACTCCAGGCGTGTCTCGCGAGGATATTGAGTTTCTCTAACCTTAACTCTGACTCTAAAGTGGTGCCAGCCTTTTCAAAGAGCGCATCAAAGACCCAGCGCATCGTAAAGACGGTAGGGCCAGAGTCAATGGGCGCAGGGGCTAGAGGATCATCAGAGCAATTGATTTGACGAATCTTGCCACCAAGCTGAGCTTCTTTTTCGACCAGGATGACTTCAACTCCAGAGGAGGCCAGATCGAGTGCGCAAGTAAGTCCAGCAATGCCGCCACCAATAATAATGACGGGAGCTTTAGCCAAGAGTGCGACCCTTCCAGCTACCGAACGCATCAAAAGGTTGGTAACGTGAGAACATCGATTCAGAAAAGTAACTGCCGTTCATCGATGCACGGATGGCTTCTTGATGCGCGCCTTGCCTTGCATATTGATCCATTGCTGCTTGAGATTCCCAGATTGTAAAAGTAGCCTGGCGGAAAAAAGGTGCTTCTCCAATACCAGCAGCAATAATGCAGCCAGCAGTTTTCTCTAGCGAGATTTCTGCAGCCGGCTCTTTACTCCAGAATTCTAGACAATTGAGCGGTTTAATTGAGGCTCTGGTAATTGAAACGATCGGACCTGATGTCGGTGTATCAGCAGTAATTTGTGGAATAAACCCTGACCACTGACCTTTGATTGAATAGGTCTTGAGCTTTACTGAAAAAAATTCATTAGCATGTGCTCTGTACCACTGGATCAGTTTTGAGGATGCACAAAATTTTTCAGCGCTACTGAGATCTTTAAAGATGCAATAAAGGGCTTGATGGGTGCCACTGGGGCGGAATGAGAATCCACCATTTTTTCCTGAGCCCATATGTTTGAAGAACTCAAGACCGGGCGTGGACCAAAGCCATAGCCTTGCAAACATGAGCCTTAAAATGCCACTGATTTTTGCTGATGACTGGATATCTACAAGGACCATCAGTGCAACTTGACTGCTCATCACTGACTTTCTAATCAATATCCTTATTGAGGTCTACGAGACCATACTTTCTGAGTTTGATGTACAGACTTTGTCTAGATAGCCCCAAGATTTCTGAAGCAGAAACGCGATTATCTTGAGTCAGGTCTAAGGCAGCTTTGATGCAGAGCTGCTCAATTAAGTCAGTTGTTTCAGCGAGGATATCTTTTAAGGGGACTTTTCCAACCAACATTGAAAGCTCTTGGGAGCTGCGCACGAGTTTTTTGTCGATGCGCGCACCTTTATTTTGTCTCGAATCTACTTGGCGAAAGATCATGCCAATACACGCGCGTGGTTGGGCTACGGATACTGCGGAAATATCGACTAACTTAATGCTACTCGTGGCGTTAGTGATCGAAGAGACACAAGATTGTGAGCTAGCCTTGCCTTGTAAGGATTGCATCATTTGATCAAAATCGGTTCTCTCTGGCCCTAAATAATTTCGTATATTGGTACCAATGAGTTCTTGCTCACCCTTGGTGGCGCTGAGTTTATTGAAGGCTTTATTTGCCTTCAGAATCAGACCTTCTGGGGTACAAACGACAAAACCGTAGGCATTATTTTCAATCGCCTTAACGGTTAACGAGTCAGCATCTAATAGGCTAGATGCTTTCGCCAAATCCTGCGGCTTCAGATTCAGCAGTAAGTAGGTAACCCCACTGTTATTAAAGGAAGATGCGCTAATTTGAGTTGCTTCACCATTGCTCAATACTGTTATTAGGACGCTAGGCTCATCTGTATCTTGAACGCCTTTCAGAAAATGCGTAGCCTTGCTTAGCTCGCCAGCCGGGAAGAGGGACAGAAGTGATTTTCCAATGCAATTATTTTTAGCAAGAAGCAGTTGCTTTATGGCATTTCTGTTCATCTCGATGATCGGGTATGCATCATCTGCTTTAACGATGACGATAGACTCTGTGCCAATTTCAAAGATAGATTGAAACCGCTCTTCCAGCTGACTTATTTGTAGATAATTTTGACTAATCTCTTTTTGGGCCGACACTAAATTTTGCTGCAAGCGAGAGACCTCTGTGATGTCTCGGCCGATAACGATAATCTTTTGATTCGACGATGTTTTGATGGAAGCGCACATCATTGGCAACGCCACGTTTCGCTCATTGCCAATCATATTAATTTGTCTAAACTTAGAAATAGTGTCTGAGCTAGCATCATCTAGTAAGCTCTGCACTTTTTTTCTGCTATCAGGCTCTACTACTTCTGACCATTTTTTCCCAATCAGATCTTCTGAAATTTGCTTGGCTAAATTTTTATTATCAGAGTAGATGCTTTGTATCGATCCTAAGTCATCCAAAACAAAAGAAATATCTGCAGATGCTCGCGCTATCTGGCTGAGCTCTTTCCCGCTTAATTCTGAAAAGAGTTTGTCTGGATGATGTGAGATGGACATATTAATTTAAGGCGGATTTTTGTGCTATTAAGTCTGCAACTTTTTTAATGGCATCTTCGGCAGTGAGCTCGCAAACATCTGCAGAACACTCTTGAATGAGTTCCGGTTTGAAATCAAATAACGGGCCACCCGCCATTGTCAGTATTCCTTTGTTTTTTGAGTTCTTTTTTACTTCATTAAGCAATGTTTCCATGGTACTCCATTGATCCTCGCAGGAGATAGAAATTGCCAATAAATCATATGCTTGTAAACGAATGCGTTCCTTGAGATCGGCGCTAGTCGTTTCAATTTCAACCGTTGCATTCCAGCCGTTTAATTTGAAAAATTCACCCATGATCAGGATGCCTAAGGTGTGTTGGGATCCTGGAGCATTGATCAGCAGGGCATTTCCCTGGAACTCAGAGAGTTTGGCTTGGCTCATAAAGGCAGGACTTAGCTGATGGATCAGGTTCTGGGCTCTACCCAGGGCCAAAGTCACCTCTGTAAAGCTATTTTCGTCGGTTTCCCAGAGCTGTTGCAAGCGCCTAGTCGATGCTGGAATCAGATTCATATAGAGCGAGACCAGACTGTGCCCCGATTTTTGCATGTGATCGATAAAGGTGAAGCAGTCTGCTATGGGGCCATCGAGCAAAGTCTGACAAAAATCGATAATTTCTGTCTGTTTTACCTCGATATTGCTACTTTGGGCGTCAGCTATATTGTTGGCTGATTCCAGCTTATGCCCCATCAGTAAGCGGGGGATGATTTCTGACTCTATTGTTTTATTGAGCCATTGCATCATTTCAGCATTATCTAATTCGCCTAAACTGGATTGGAATGTTTTTTTCAGCGAGTCCGACAAAGCCAATCTCCTAGTGATGCATTAATCGAGACAAATTAGGGGCGCTAAACTTAATGCGGTCATAAAAATGCTGCACCGCAAAAAATTAATCACCTTTTCCCCCAAAAAGGGGCTATTTGCTTACAAACCCATTTGGCATTCTTTTTGCATAAATAGCCATAGGGAAACTACCAGTAATAGGGTTAGCCCGAGGGGTATATTTTACTAAATAACGTAAACTTTGATTGACACTTTTAGACTTTAAAAGTTTAGCTACGATTGTTTTAATGATGTTTTAGAAAAACTAGCAGACTGTAAATGGAAAAAACCTATAGACCACTTTATACCCCAGAAGAGAGGGTAAGAAGAGATGAGACTAAATGGACTCTGGTTCAGGGAATTTTAGCGCCTATTCAGTTTGTGGTTTTCCTAGTGAGTCTGTATCTCGTGCTGCGTTTTTTGTTCACTGGAGAGGGTGAGAGTGCAGCGAATGTTTCAGTAGTAGTTAAAACACTCACGCTTTACACCATCATGATTACCGGATGCATTTGGGAAAAAGTTGTTTTCAATTGCTACTTATTTGCCCCAGCATTTTTCTGGGAAGACGTATTCAGTATGTTGGTATTGCTATTGCATACCTTGTATCTGGTGGCACTAGGAACGGGATATTTAGATCAAACCGAACTGATGTTGCTCGCTTTAGCTGCTTATGCAACCTATGTTGTGAATGCAGGCCAATTTATTTGGAAGTTGCGGATGGCGCGTTTGGATGAGGCTAAAAAAAAGTTGGCAACTACCACTCTCAATCCCTCAATGGCAAGCCCCCATGGTTGAAATAATTAATAGGCGATGATTTGATGCTTGAAAATTCTTACACCCAAAAGCGCAGTCAGCTGCAAGAGTATTTCGATCGTACTGCGGTAGACGCTTGGGCTAAGCTCACCTCCACTGCCAAGGTAAGCGGTATACGTGCCAAGGTTCGTGCTGGGCGCGAAGAGATGCGCCATGTGTTACTCAGTTATTTACCGAGTGATTTGACTGGTCAGCGTATTTTAGATGCTGGTTGTGGAACGGGAGTCTTGGCAGCTGATCTAGCAAAGCGGGGGGCTAATGTGGTCGCGATTGATCTATCGCCAACTTTAGTCGATTTAGCGCGCGAAAGAATTGGTAATGATGTCGGCTCTGGCTCGATTGAGTTTCGCTCTGGCGATATGTTAGATCCATCCCTTGGTGAGTTTGATCACGTGGTTTGTATGGATTCGATGATTCACTATCACCATTTAGATATTGCGGATGCAATGGCTAAGCTTGCTGATCGGACTAGGGCCAATATTGCCTTTACCTTTGCGCCTAACAATGCGGCATTGAGTACTTTATTGACCATCGGTAGCTTATTTCCGAGAAGCGATCGATCACCCTTTATTCAACCGATTTCGATTGACTCCCTTACGAGGACCTTTAGCAAGCATGATGGTTTAGTAGATTGGGCACCAGTGAGTACACAAAAAGTGCAACGCGCATTTTATTTTTCACAGGCTATGCGTTTAAGCAAAAAGCCATCTGATCAGAATAAAGCGCAATAACCATGAAAATGTTTACTCTGACCTGGCGTGGCAAAGAGCTTTTTGAAAATTGGAAGAGAGTGAGTCCAAGGTTCTTACCTTTTGCCGATATCGCCACCAAAGAGTTGCCATTAAGTCGTCTCTTAAGGCTGTCACTATTTCAGGTCTCTGTCGGTATGGCGATGGTGATGCTAATTGGTACTCTCAATCGAGTCATGATTGTTGAGTTGCAAGTGAGCGCTGCTTTAGTTTCCATTATGGTGGCCTTGCCGCTGCTTTTTGCTCCCTTTAGAGCATTGATTGGATTTAAGAGTGATAGTCATAAGTCATTTCTAGGATGGCGCAGAGTCCCCTACATCTGGATTGGCTCTTGGTTGCAATTTGGTGGCTTTGCAATCATGCCTTTTGCACTCATTCTCCTATCCGGTGATACCACTTGGCCCGCTTGGTTTGCACAAGCTGCAACTGGACTTGCCTTCTTATTGGTAGGTGCTGGCATGCAGACTACTCAAACCGCTGGCCTCGCTTTAGCATCGGACTTAGCCCAGCCAGAGGCTAGACCAAGAGTAGTTGCGATGATGTACATGATGCTCTTAGTTGGCATGGCAGTCAGTAGCGCCATCTTTGGCTATTTGCTGATTGATATCACACCGATTCTGTTGATACGGGTAGTGCAGGGCGTTGCAGCAACGACCTTGATACTGAATTTAATTGCCGCCTGGAAGCAAGAACCTCGTCAACCTCATTTAACAGCGCACTCCATTCCAACGCCAAGCTTTAAAGCAACTTGGGCCACTTTTTCCCAGCAGGGCAAAGTGATGCGTTTCTTGCTAGCCTTAGGTTTAGGTACTGCCGCATTTAGTATGCAAGACATTATTTTGGAGCCTTATGGTGCTGAAGTATTAGGCCTATCAGTCAGCGCTACGACAGTATTAACCAGCCTGACTTCCTTAGGTGCGCTGCTGGCATTTGCGGTGGCTGCGCGTTATTTAAATCGCACCATTGATCCCTATCGTCTTGCCTCCATTGGTGCCTTGTTTGGCATTGTGGCATTTAGCTGCGTGATTTTTTCCGAACCACTACTCTCTCCTTTGCTATTTCGTTGTGGCGCATTTTTAATTGGCTTTGGAGGTGGATTATTTGCTGTCAGTACATTAACTGCCGCAATGAGTTTTGAGTCAGGCGGAATGAATGGTTTAGTCCTGGGTGCTTGGGGCGCCGTACACGCTACTGCATCTGGTGTTGCGATTGCAGCTGGTGGAGTGATACGGGATGTGATTTCTGGTCTAGCGACTAGCGGTCTCTTAGGAGATGGCCTGATTTCTACTGCTACAGGTTATAGCTTTGTGTATCACATTGAATTTTATTTACTGTTTGCTACATTGATTGCCATTGGGCCTTTAGTGGTGATAAATAAGCACGCGGTAATGAATGTTTCGAAGAAGTTTGGTTTAGATGAATTACCAAGTTAACTAGTAGTAAAGTATGTTTTTTTCTCAATAAGCGTTTTTGTTAAAAGGGAGAGCAAGATGGCAACCGGAGCAATTACAGAATATATAGATATTGCGCAATTGGTTCTATATGCATTTTGGGTATTTTTTTTCGGTCTAGTGTATTACCTCACCTTAGAGGGTAAGCGTGAAGGTTTTCCGCTAGAGTACGACATTCGTGGAGAAACGCGACGAGCGATCGGAATAATCGGAATGCCGGCACCAAAGACTTTTCATACGGAGTATTTTGGTGATGTGACCCAGCCAAAAGATGAGCCCCTTGAAAAAGTGGCTGCCAGGCCCTCAAGCTATTTAAATGGCGCCCCCTTAGTGCCAACAGGCAATCCCATGCTTGATGGAGTGGGGCCAGGTGCCTTTACGAAGCGCGCAGATATTCCTGATATGACATCAGAAGGTCAAAAGCGCATTCTGCCAGGGCGTTTACTCGGTCAATTTAGTGTCGCCAAACAAGATCGAAATCCGATTGGTATGCAGGTCATGGGTGACGATGGTGTGGTAGCTGGCACCGTGAAAGAGCTCTGGATTGATCAGGCTGAAGTGGTGATTCGCTATTTTGAAATTGAAACCTTGACAGAGTTTGGCGGTAGAAGAGTATTGCTACCGATCAATTTTTCTAGAGTTGGCAAAGAGGCTATCAAGGTGAAATCAATTCTGGGTAATCAATTTGCTTCGGTACCAGGTTTAAAGAGTCAAGATCAAATCACCCTGTTAGAAGAAGAGAAGATCATGGCTTACTACGGCGGAGGCACTTTGTATGCAACCCCTGAGCGTCAAGAACCTTTAATTTAAATCGCTGTAAATTGAAAGTAGAAAGTATTTTTTGTGAGTCAACAACCTTATCAATCAGCAGAGTATGAGTTTGAAGCGGCCTTAGGGTTGCCCGAACCATTGCCACAAGATGAAATCATCTTGTGGCAGGGAGCTCCCAATTGGATCTCCATGGCAAAGCATGTATTTCGTTTGCAATGGCTCGGCTTGTACTTTGCTGTAATTGTGATTTGGCAAATGATTACTGTAGCCGGTAGTGAGGGTGGCTTAGCCGCTGGATGGAGTAGCGTAGCACTTGCCTTTGCTCTAGCTATAATCGGGTTGATATTGGTTGGTCTAATGGCTTATTGGTCTGCCACTGAAGCTCTGTACACCCTAACGAACCGTCGTATCGTGATGCGAGTCGGTATTGTTTTGACTGTGACATTTAATCTCCCGTATAAAACCCTGGGCAGTGCTGGTCTCAAGTTATACAAAGACGGCACAGGTGACATTCCAATGCAAATTGCCACCGAGGATAAGATTGCCTACTTTCATTTATGGCCTCATGCACGTCCATGGCGCTTAGCCACCCCAGAGCCAATGATGCGTTGTGTTCCAGAGGCAAAAAAAGTAGCAGCCATCCTGACAGAAGCCTGGGCTGCATCAACTGGCTTGAGCAAAAAAGTAGCACAAGAAATTCAAGTTGAGCAAGCGGGAGTTCAGACGGTATGAGCATTCCAGAAAACAAAGATTTTTTATCGCCTGTGGCCAAGATACTGGTGGCTGCTGGCATTAGCATTGTGCTGCTATTGGTATTTATTAATAGTCGCGACCTGAGTACAGTGCGTGAGCCCGACGCATCCCCAGTAAAAGTGTTACAGCTGAGTTTTGAGGATCGTCCTGATGGGTCGATTGCAGTCATTGATTACAAAACAGGCAAGCAAATTGATACCGTGCAAGGTGAAGCAGGCTTTGTAAGAGGTACCTTGCGTGGTCTTGCGCAAGAAAGAAAACGCAGAGGCTTAGATGGTGGGCCTCCATTTGAGCTCATTTATCGTGCCGATGGCCGCTTAACCCTATCAGACACTGCAACCGGTCGTCTGGTGGATTTGGAGTCTTTTGGACCCACCAATGCGAGTACATTTTTTAAGTTATTGAATGAGTCAAAAGTAGTGGCAGTTAGTAAGTCATAAATCTTTATTGGAGCTGGAAATGAATTTAGATAGCGCAGAAACCATGTTGCAAAGTCAGATCCCTGCAAAGGGTTCAATTAATGAGTCCACCAAGATGGCATTAGAAGATGCGGTATTAAGCCCGCGCTTTTATACGACCGATTTTAAAGAGATGGATCGCATTAGTATTGATTCCTTGCGTCCAGAATGGGATGCATTGATGGCAGAGTATGAGGGCGACAATAATGCGGATCACTTCCAGCGACCTGCGGATATGGACAAGAATTATTCCAACCTCCATCCCGCCTTATATGATGAGTTCGTTGAATTCTTAATTAGTTCGATTACCTCCGAGTTTTCGGGTTGCATTTTGTATGCTGAGATTAAGCGCAAGGTCACCAATCCCGATATGCGTAACTTGTTCGGCTACATGGCTAGAGATGAAAGTCGACATGCTGGCTTTATTAACCAGTGGCTCAAGGACTTTAATATTGGTATTGATTTAGGCTTTTTAGCGAAAGCCAAGAAATACACTTACTTCAAGCCAAAGTTTATTTTTTACGCTACCTATCTCTCCGAGAAGATTGGCTATGCGCGTTACATCACCATCTTTAGGGAACTTGAAAGTCGCCCTGAAACACGCTTTCATCCGATCTTCTTGTGGTTTGAGCGCTGGTGCAATGACGAGTTCCGCCATGGCGAATCCTTTGCGTTAATCATGCGTGCTAATCCGAAGTTACTCCAAGGTGTCAATAAGTTATGGATTCGCTTCTTTATTCTTGCGGTATACGCCACGATGTATGTTCGTGACCATACTCGGATTGAGCTTTACAAAGCGATGCAGATTTCTCCAACGGATTACGACAAGAAAGTATTGTTCATCACCAACGAAATTATTAAGCAGGTATTCCCAATTTCTGTGAATTTGGATGACTCCCGTTTCTATCGCTATCTTGAAGAGATGAGGGCGCTGTTTGAGAAGATGGATGCCTATAAGAAAGAGGGTGGTCTGACCAATAAAGTGAAGTCTGCTGTTTTGGGTGCTCGTGCTGGTTTAGTGTTCGTAAAACTGTACTTCCTACCAGTCCAAGACAACACTTTGCCTGCCAATGTTCGTATGGTTCCTACCTGGTAATGTGATGAGCATTGTTTGGCCTATCCTCTACGCGATTTTTATATGGTGGTTTAGCACCGGGATCATTCTTTTGCTAAACCAGCGTGATCCTTCGACCTATAAAAATACCTTTTGGGTGAGTGGTATGGTTTTGGCTTTAGCTTTAGTGGGATTAAAAACGAGCGCCAACTTAAGTACAGTAGCGGGTGCTTATTGTGGTTTCACCTGCGCTATTTTAGTTTGGGGTTGGCAAGAAATCGGCTTCTTGTTTGGCTATGTGACTGGTCCTCGTCGAGAGCCATGCCCAGAAAACTGCCGGGGTATGCAGAAGATGTACTTTGCATTTCAGACGATTCAGCATCATGAGATTGCTTTAGTTGTGTTGGCATTGGCAGTAACAGTCATGACTTGGGGTGGCTCAAATCAAACAGGCTTTTGGACTTTTATCATCCTCTGGTTAATGCGTCAGAGCGCTAAGCTCAACGTCTTCTTGGGTGTTGCAAATCTCAATGAGCGTTTCCTGCCAAATCATCTCAAGTACATGTTTACTTATTTCACTTGTAAGCCAATGAATCCTTTGCTGCCGCTATCGGTTATTGGTGGTGTTCTCTGCGCAGTTCCTTTGTGGTTAGCCGCAGTCAACCCTAGTTCAAATGATTTTCAGGTTGCTTCAATGTCATTGACTGGCGCTATTTTGTCGCTAGCAGTCTTAGAGCATATTTTGATGGTGTTACCTTTCTCTAGCGAGCGCCTTTGGAAGTGGGGAATGCGATCATAAATACACTCACTATGCGCCGCTTCCCCGCGCCATCCGCCATCCTAGAATTACTTAAGCCCATTACTTGGTTTCCGCCAATGTGGGCTTTTGCCTGCGGGGTGATTGCTACTGGCGTTTCCTTTGAAGGACGTTGGCACTTGTTAGTTGCGGGTGTGATTCTGGCAGGCCCCATGGTGTGCGCTGCCAGTCAGGCAGTCAATGATTGGTTTGATCGCGAGGTAGATGCGATTAACGAACCACAACGTCCCATTCCTTCGGGCCGTATGCCAGGTACTTGGGGTCTGTATGTTGCCTGTATCTGGACTGGCCTCTCACTCTTATTGGGCTGGTTGATTAGTCCTTGGGCATTTGCAGCAACTTTGTTAGGGCTCTTACTAGCTTGGCTTTACAGCATGCCGCCACTCCGCTTTAAACAAAACGGCTGGTACGGTAATGCTGCTTGCGGAATTTCTTATGAAGGATTGGCTTGGTTTACAGGATCAGCAGTGATGATGGGGGACTTGCTTCCTTCTACTCCATCGATTCTTCTAGCGATTCTGTATAGCATTGGCGCACACGGCATCATGACCTTAAATGATTTCAAGGCAATTGAAGGCGATCGCAAGATGGGCGTACTCTCTTTGCCAGTCCAGCTCGGTATCGCAGGTGCCGCCCAGAATGCATGCCTCATGATGTTAGCGCCTCAGTTTGGCGTTATTGGGCTCTTATTGGTATGGGGCGCTTATTGGCAAGCGCTCGTGATTTTGCTGCTCATCGCCGGTCAAATCAAAATGATGCATTATTTTTTACAGGATCCAGTCAAGCGCGCATTATTTTTGAGTGGCTTTGGAGTGCCATTATTTGTTGCAGGAATGATGGTCAGTGCATTTGCAGTGGCAGGACGTTTCTCGGTAAATTAATAAAACTATGAGCGCACCTGAAACCACCTATCTCACTTGGCCCCAAATTGCCAGACTAGGTTTAGTCCAGGCATCTTTAGGATCGATTGTGGTGTTAACGACCTCACTCTTAAATCGAGTGATGGTGATTGAGTTAGCTCTGCCAGCAATTTTGCCCGGCGCATTAGTAGCAATACATTATTTTATTCAGTTAATCCGCCCCCGCATGGGTTTTGGTTCCGATCAAACGCGCAGAGCCAGCCCATGGATACGTGGAGGAATATTGGTATTAGCTAGTGGCGGCGTATTAGCGGCCGCCTCCACAATCCTGTTAAGTCACTCGGTTGTTTTAGGCATTGCACTGGCAACCGTTGCCTTTTTAATGATTGGCATTGGCGTGAGTTCTAGTGGCACTGCATTACTGGTGCTGCTAGCAAAACGAGTAGAGCCTAAAAAGAAGGCTGCAGCAGCTACTTGCGTTTGGTTGATGATGATTTTTGGGTTTGCTTTTACAGCTAGTGTTAGTGGCAAGTTCCTCACCCCATTTTCATTTGAGCGTTTACTCATGGTTTCATCGACCGTATCGGTGATTGCAGTGATAGTCACATTCTTGGCGATCTGGGGCATGGAAGCGCCAGTTACTAAAAACCAGCAGCTAGCAACTAAGGCAGATGGAGTCGAATCAGAGGGTCCAAGCAAAGCCAGTTTTCGTGAAGCCTTTGCTGAGGTCTGGAAAGAAAGTAGGGTGCGTTCGTTTACCTGGTTTGTCTTTGTATCGATGTTGGCTTATAGCTCACAAGATTTGATCTTAGAACCTTTTGCTGCCGTTGCCTTTGGGTTCTCACCCGCAGAGACAACCACTTTATCTGGCTTGCAAAACGGTGGCGTACTCATTGGAATGCTCTTTTTAGCCTTTATTACGAGCAAGGCTAAATCTCAGACATTAACGTCATTGAGTACTTGGACGATTGGCGGATGCCTGGCTTCAGCCTTAGCGATGTTAGGTCTGGTTTTATCAGGTCCGATTGCCAATGTGATTTTCTTTCAAGTAGCTGTTTTCCTATTGGGCATCTTTAATGGCGCATTTTCGATTGCTGCTGTCGGCTCGATGATGCAATTTGCGAGTATCGGTAGTGCGCGGCGTGAGGGTGTTCGTATGGGAATTTGGGGTGCATCGCAAGCGATGGCCTTTGGTTTAGGTGGAATTATTGGAACGGGTTTAAGCGATATTGCCAGAATCATTTTGGGTGACCCCGCTTCTGCCTATGCCTTTGTCTTTTTATTAGAAGCTGTTTTATTTGTGGTGGCTGCGTACTTGTCTTATCAGACCAGAACGCAAAAACAAACAAGCAAGATGTCGAGTCATTTAGTGGGTGTGTAGTAAATCAATCAATTAACTGAATCATTTAACTGAGTATGATGGAGATGAACATGAGTGCCCTAGAAACTTTTGAAGTCGTTGTGGTTGGCGGTGGCCCTACTGGAGCTACAGCTGCAAGTGATCTCGCAAAGAAAGGTCGAAAAGTCCTCTTACTAGATCGCATGGGCCGTATTAAGCCTTGCGGTGGCGCTATACCTCCTCGCTTAATTAAAGATTTTGAAATCCCCGATGAGCTTCTAGTAGCCAAGGCCAATTGCGCCAGAATGATTGCCCCTTCAGATAAGGCAGTCGATATGCATATTGAGGGCGGCTTTGTAGGCATGGTCGATCGCGATAAGTTTGATGAATTCTTGCGTGTTCGTGCTGCCAATGATGGTGCCGAAAGAAGAACTGGCGTCTTTGAAAAACTCACTAGAGATTCAGATGGAGTCTCAGTTGTGCATTATGTCGTGCGAGGTAAGCATGGTGCACCTGATGAAACCGTAGCCGTTCGCGCCAAGGCAGTGATTGGTGCTGATGGCGCAAAATCAGGAGTGGGCCGTCAGGCGATTCCAGGGGCTAAAGATGTGGAGTATGTCTTCGCCTATCACGAGATCGTTAAGGTTCCTGAAAACCCACCAGAGGGTTTTGATGGCTCACGCTGCGATGTGTTTTATCAGGGCGCTTTATCCCCAGACTTTTATGGCTGGATATTCCCTCATGGCACCACCATGAGTATCGGCACAGGCACTGCTGATAAAGGCTTTTCTTTAAGAAGTGCAGTAGAAACTCTCAAAAAACAAACTGGCCTAGAGAATGCTGAAATGCTCAGGCATGAGGGCGCACCGCTACCCATGAAGCCATTAAAGAAATGGGATAACGGTAGAGATGTGGTGTTGGCTGGTGATGCTGCTGGTGTGGTGGCGCCTGCTTCCGGTGAGGGAATTTACTACGGTATGTATGGTGGCCGTGTGGCTGCAGAAGCGGTAGAAGAGCTCCTAGTGACCGGCAAGGGTAAGTCCTTGGCAAAAGCCCGTAAAAAGTTTATGAAAGAACATGGCACGGTATTTTTGGTACTTGGAATCATGCAGCGTTTTTGGTACACCAACGATAAACGTCGTGAGCGCTTTGTCAAAATGTGTGAAGATAAAGACGTTCAGCGCTTAACATTTGAATCGTATATGAATAAGAAACTCGTTCGCCGTGACCCTCTGGCGCACTTGAAGATTTTCTTAAAAGATACCGCCCATTTATTGGGTTTTGCGAAAGTTTAAGAGTTAGTCAATCAACAGCTTTAAATTAGTCCTAAAACTGAAGGGAAGTGGAATCATGAAAGATAACAGCGCAGCAACCTTGAAGAACAAAACTGGCAAGATGTACCTGATTGGAATCATTGCATTCTCAGGCTTGATTATCGGAATTACCTTTATTAAATTCTTATTCTCAGTTTAATTTTGTGGTGTCAGGCTCAGCTGCTCAAGACTGAAGCCATTATTATTTACTAGGCGACCCAGTAGCGCCTGGTATTTGCTGGGCTCTACTGCCTTAGAGCGGGAGAGTATCCAGAGATATTTTCTGCCGGGGTCGCTCACTGCAGCCAATTGGTATTCGGGATCGATATCGATTACCCAGTAATCACCCCAGACCATCGGTAGAAAAGCCAGCCAATCTGGCGCAAAGCGTACCTCCAGAATTGGGGAAGTTGAAGCACCAATTTGCCTTGCGGTACCCATGGCTTCGCCTTTACCCCCACCCTCAAATGTGCAGCGATTCGTGACGCTCACATTGCCATCTTCTTTGATCTTGTAGGTGGCATTGGTATCGGCAATGCATTTTCTCTGAAACCAATTGGGAAACTTCGCAATCTCATACCAAGTGCCCTGATAGCGGGCAACATCTAATGAGGCAATCGTCTTGATAGGCGCTACTGGCTTTGGATCTGCCTGAGTCCCTTGTGCCGATTGAGCCATGGCCCAATTTTGTGAGCAGCAGAAAAGAAGCAAGCCAATAATGTAGTGATTTTTTCTCATGATGTTTGTCCTATGATTTTTTTAATTCTGCCACACAAGTAGCGACTTGTTCATTGCCAGCTTTGACTTGAGTCAACTCATTACCCATCTTATTCATTTTGAGTTGCCCAATTTGTGGGTCAAAGCGCATCAATATCTGATAAAAATCTTTTACTTCTAAGAGATTCACCTTAATCTCTTTGCCCTCATAAAGTACGCTTGCGTCGAGAGAGCCCTTAGTAATGAATATCTGAATGGGACTGCCGTTGAGAGAGCATGACAATGTCTTGCTTTGACTATCTATAGCTTCCACTTTGGGGGCTTGAGCATCGCATCCCCATAAAGCTAGCGTCAAGAGGAGGCTGACTAAGGCCCCCTGAGTACGCATACTGGCTGATTTCAAAAGAGTGCTCAAGACAACTGGGCGAGAGGAGAAACTCCAATGAGGTATTGGTGTAATCCAAATATAAAGACTACCCAAAGGATGACGCCAGCAGCAATCGTAATCACTGTTGCTTTAGTACTGACTTGAGCCTGTTCAGGGAGATGAACAGGACGCTTTCTGGCTGAACGAAAATCTAATACAGCCCAGATTAAAAAGGCACCAAAGAGGATCAGATTGACTAAAGTGCCATTAGAAAGAAGATGCGCTAGTGCCCATACTTTGACGCCCAAAATCATTGGGTGCTTCAGTTTGAGGCGAATCGCATTGTTCGATGGCGAACTTCCTGCAAGGAAGATAAAGGCCACTAGATTTAAGACTAGGGCAATATAGATGAGAGCAATATTGGGTTGCCACAACACCACTGTACTTTGCCTTGCTTGACCATAGCCAATCACCATGATGACAAATCCAATTAAGGAAACGATGGTGTACAAACCTTTCCATTTCACTTCACCGATACGATCAATCATCTGGTTGCGCCATGACTCAGCAAAGATGCGACACGAGTGGCTAGCAAGAAAAATAATAAGACCAATCAGAAATAAAGCCATGGAATACTCCAAAGGAAAATAGGTTTAGGGTTTATGAATTTCTTGTTCGCTAGGCTTGATGCCATAGGGCTCTACTAGAGGCCAGATATGGTTCGGAACCATGGAAGCCATTTTTGCAGGCTGCTCTCTGCGCAGGTGAAGTACTGTTTCAATCGCTTTCATCTCAACGCGAGTACGAGCAAATTCCAGACCACGAGGGCCTACCTTGGGCATTAGCCAACCCACAATGGGTCTTAACCAGTTCGGCATTTTTCTCAAGGGGAGGCCCCCAGCAGCGCGCTCCACGTTTTTCATAAAGCCAACAACGGCTGAGTGACGTTTACCAGCAGTTCCCGGTGCCGAGGCGCGAACTTCATCGCCCAAAAGATTTAATAACTCTTCACCACGTTCATTGCGAATAATGAGCCATTGCTCGCCTTGTCCGCCCATATAACCAACCGTGATGTCTGATAGCACATTGGTGTAATCAACACAGGTACGGCAGGTTAGTGGAAAGAAGTCATTGGGCAAAGTGGAGAGTGGTAATTGAAGAAACGGAATCTCTTTCTTTTTCCCATTCTTAAAGCGGACCTCTACGTGGTAATCCGCTCTAAATTCAAGATAGTTAATCTCATCAGGCTCTGAGCTAACCAGCGACAGGAAATGATGAAAATTCTCGGTAGTAGTATTGTCAGAGCATGGCGTACCAATGACATAAAGTTTTTCTAGGCCAAGCTCTTTCTCTAGAGCCCTTAAGGCATATACCTGGCAGGGTATGCCGATGACAGCCATCCTTTTGTACCCTTTAGCAATCGCTGGCTCCAAGAGGGAGAGAAGCGGGGCGTAGCCCATTCTCATGCCACGACACTTGGCCATATCAGATGCTTTATCAATAATGATCGGCAAAGGCTTCCAGCGATCATTGGGATCCTCAGTCATGGTCAAAATCGCATCGACCGCACCAGTTTCTAAGAGACGCTCACCAATCCGAGTGGTAATTCCGGTCCACTGTGCACCGGTACTCGGATTTTTAAGTCCTGCTCTGAGCATTTTGATAAAGGGGCCAAAATGCAATTCGTCAGGACGACTCAGATCTCTTGCCCTGCCGTGAACCTGAGTTTCTAACTCTGGGTACTTGGGCTTGATAAATTGACAAGCCTCACCGCAGCGTTTTGGGTTATCAGTTCGAGAAATTCCGCAGTCGGTGCATAAGCTCCGATAGGGTGCATCAGCAGTATTCATCAGCAGTATTCATTAGCAGGATTTACTCAGTCCTTTAGACATGATGATTTATGGGGTAGCGGAGCAAAAAGCAAAGTAAACATAATCCATTTATTATGGCCTGAATACGAAATATTTGCAGACCAATTTTATGAATATGGAGAGTAAACATGTTGCCCAATATCCCCCTCAAAAGACTTAATGGATCCTCAGAAAACTTGCAGGATTATGCGGGCAAGACACTCTTAATCGTGAATGTCGCAAGTAACTGCGGCTTTACTTCTCAATATCGTGACTTACAGAATCTGTACACTGCAAATCAAGCTAAGGGCCTAGAGATATTAGGATTCCCATGTAATCAATTTGGCGCTCAAGAGCCCGGCTCTGCAGAGCAAATTCAAAACTTTTGCAGTACTAACTATGGCGTGACTTTTCCAATGTTTGAAAAAATTGATGTGAATGGGGATAGTACTCATCCCTTGTATATCTATTTAAAGGATCAAGCGCCTGGCATCTTAGGAACCACCGGCATTAAGTGGAACTTCACTAAATTTGTCGTGAGTAAAGATGGCCAATCCATCACACGGCTTGCATCAGCAGATGGCGCAAGCAAGATGGCAGAGGCGATTAGTAAGCTGCTCTAGATTACGAGCAGTTCATCACTAATTACTTCTTTTTCTTCTTATCTGAATCTAGCCACTCATTGACATCAGGGAAGGCATCTTGCACTTCTCCCATAAATTCGCGAACCATGAAATATAGGCCAGCAATTAAGAGGGAAAAAACAAAGACCGATAGAAGGAGTAATGTTGTATTACTCATTTTTTACGATTCAATAATGCAGCGAGTTTGAAATAAATCCCAAAGCAAAATATGGAGGGTACCCATAGCGCTGTAAAGATGGATTGCTCTTTGTCCTGAACTACAAACCATAAATAGGCAGAGGTAAAGAAAGAAATCACCACTGCCATGAGAATGAAGTAATCTGATCTTTTAAACATTTTCACTCCTTCGCTTCGTTATTAAAATAATCTCCAATGCCATAGCCAACAGCGCTCAAAAGGCATCCCATGATAGCGCAGCTGCCCAATACGCGAATACCTGAAGAAAGACCAAAAGAAAACAGATCTGCAGAGATGAAGTCCCACAGACTCAAGGTAATTAATATAAAACTAATTGAGCTAATGAAGAAGCCAAAAATAATGAGCGTCTTTTCGGCAAACTGGGAGATAGTAGTCATTTAAGCAGCAGATTCTACAGGCTTTGTTGGCCATATGAAGTTGGTCATTGCGGCGATGGTAATCAAGAGCAGAATGATTTCTAGTAGATAGACACCACAGTAACCCGTTGCTGGATTATTGAGGTCGGCGCCGAAATAATTTCTGGAGGCCATACCAGCCAAAATATCCCGAAATATTCCTCCGACACCAATGGCAATGCCTGCAGCAGTCGCTTGTACTGCTCCCCATGCACCTAAGGCTAAACCACTTTGATTTTCTGGGGCGTATTTCATGGTGGCAGTTAAAGTCCCATGACTAAATAGCCCATTACCAAATCCAATTAACACGACGCCCACAATAAAAATAAGTGTGCTGTTCAAAGGTGCCGCAATGATGACTAGCATGAATGCCGGAATACCAATTTTGGCACCATTGCTAGCCATCTTAAAGGGGTCGTAACCAGCACTTAATACTTTGGACGCAATGCTAAAGCCAAATAAACAACCAATGGCTAAAGTAGCCGTTAATACCGTGGTGGCGCTTACGCTCATGTTTAATAATTCACCGCCATAGGGTTCTAGCAAAACATCATTCATGCTAAAGGCCATGGTGCCAAAACCGACTGCAACTAAGCGGCGAATTGCTTGGCCACCTGCTTTAAAAGTTTCCCAAGATTGTTTAAAGTTTTGTTCTCTGGCTACTAATGCTCGCGCGCGGGCTTCTTCACGACTTTCCTGCTTCCAAAGTGCAATGGCATTTAAAACGAGCGTGACTACAGCGCAACCTTGAATCACTTGTATTAAGCGACCTGGACTGTACTCTTCTAATAACTGGCCAAAAATGAGGGCGCTACCAATCATGCCGATTAATAGCATCACATACATCAGGCCAACAATATTCGCTTGGGATTTAGGCGGCGCAAGATCACAAGCCAAGGCAAGACCAACTGTTTGTGTCGTGTGAATACCAGCACCCACAAATAAAAATGCCAGTGCTGCAGCTGCTAATCCAATCCATGCTGGCGCTTCACTGGCATTGCCTGCACCAGCTAAGACGAGTAAAGCAAAAGGCATGATGGCAAGCCCGCCAAACTGAACCATGGTTCCCATCCAAATATACGGAACACGACGCCAGCCTAAAGCAGATTTATGAGTATCTGAGCGAAAGCCAATCAAAGCTCTAATGGGAGCAAAAATAATCGGCAAAGAAACCATGATCGATACCAGTGATGCGGGTACTTGTAGCTCAACAATCATCACTCGATTTAAGGTGCCCACTAGTAGCACTAGGGCCATGCCAACCGATACTTGAAATAAGGATAGTCTGAGTAATCTACCGAGGGGTAATTCAGCAGAAGCAGCGTCTGCAAAAGGCAAGAAGCGAGGGCCTAAATTAGCCCAAGTACTGATTATTTTTTGACCAAAACGATTCATGTAAAGCTTAGTTTAAGTGATACATGCGTAAACCAAAAAACATAAGACCTAGATGTTTAGATCTAGGTCTTATATGGGAAAGATAAAACTTATTTTTTTGCTGCTGGTGCCGCGGGTGCCATTGAGGTAGCGGCAGACTTTGTAGATTGACCACCCTCTAAAAAGGCTTTCACCCAAGTTGTATTGTTTAGTAATGCTAAATGCACTGAAAAAGAACCAACTGCTACAGCGCCCAAAAACAGGGGAATGCCAACTGTTGGTCTAACCACTGTCCACATTTTTCCGTAGATCATCTCAATCTCCTTTAATTATTTCAACCAAGGTGAATAGATATAGGCAAGTAAGTGGGCGAGTGCTGCAATCATCCCAAAAAATTGCGTACCTTGAATGAGGTTGCGATGTAACTCTTCCGCTTCCTCAACACTCAGACCTGTAAGAGTGTCATTTGTCATAGCTTTTTTCCTCTCAAATCTAACTGCGTCGTGCTAACCCACACGAGGGTACTGAATTAACCTTCTAACCACAGGGTTAATTTAGTACGAATGTGTAAATAAATCTATACACTTTTCTTAGGAATTTCCCTTATACGTCAAGATGTTGCGTTGCAAAATAACTCATCCGTAACAGTCATTACTTGAGATGCTTTAGGCTATATGGCATATAGAATGAACTCTATCTAATGTCTATTTTGGATATCAATTGAGTAAAACTAGCCAGCGCTTTAGCACCATCAAACTGCTCTTTGAGATAGCCTGCGCTGCAGGTGGCTTTGGTATGGGGCTACTATTTGCCAAGCAGTTGGATTTAGGCGTCGTTCCTGGGGTGTTTATGGGTCTGATGGGGGCGATCTTCACCTTTATCCTTGCCCAGGGCATGACAGCCTTCATTTTTCGTATACTGAGGCGAGATTAATCAGAGGCTCCGCCTCTTCAGTCCTAAGGATAGGTAATGAATAAGCAAGTTGAATCGACCCCAGTAGATCCCAAAGTTAAAAGAACCATGCTGTGGCTCAAATTTGCCATTGTGGTGTTCCCAATAGCCTTAGTTGGTCAGGTCTGGATTCTGTATCAGGATTACTCATTGACCAATCTATTCTTCGTGCTGATCACGGCCTTTGCCCTGTATTCCACGATCAATTCGTATAAAAAATTTAAAGCCTACGAGGCTGCGGCTAAGAATCAGTAATCAGCGAGCATGTGGGTTTTCCCTAGGTAGGGAGGCTTAAATAGGTGTCAATCTTGATTGACAGATTGCCAATCAAGAGGAAGAATCATTCTCATGATTTTTCTAGATCCACACAAAGCTATTTTTAATAGCCCATAGCATGCAACTACTCAATCTTGGTGTGAATCATCACACGGCTCCAATTGATATTCGAGAGAGCGTTGCTATTTCTCCAGCAGATTTACAGGACTCCTTATTAGATCTTCGTAATTATTTAAAAGGCAGCCATTCTGAATTAATGCCAGAGGTTGCGATTTTATCTACGTGTAACCGTATGGAGATTTATTGTGCTGCCAATGATGTTTCTAATCCTGCACATCATCTAGAAGAGCGTGCTTTTGATTGGCTGACCTCTCAAAAGCGTTTGCAGGGCGATGCATTAAAGCCATATATCTATTCCGCGAAAGAGACGGATGCGGTCAAGCATGTGTTTAGAGTCAGCTGTGGAATGGACTCAATGGTATTGGGTGAGACTCAAATACTGGGTCAAATGAAAAAAGCGGTTGAATTCGCTGACCAAGCTGGCACATTAGGAACATACCTCAAGCCTTTATTCAATAAAACTTTTTCAGTTGCAAAAGCGGTCCGAGCAACAACAGATATTGGTACGCATTCAGTCTCCATGGCAGGGGCCTCAGTACGTTTAGCTGAAAGAATCTTTGGCGATCTTAAAGACTCCAAAATTTTGTTCATTGGTGCAGGTGAAATGATTCAATTGTGCGCCTCTCACTTTGCTGGTCGAAAGCCAAAACAGATTGCAATCAGTAATCGTACGGTTGATCGTGGCGATGAGATGGCAAAAGTATTTGCCGAAAAGGGTCTGCAAACAGATTCCTTTCCTTTGCAATCCTTGCCAACGCGCTTGCATGATTTTGACGTGATCGTTTCCTGTACAGCAAGTTCATTGCCCATCATTGGTATGGGCATGATTAAAACTGCCCTGAAGGCCAGAAATAGCAGACCGATTGTGTTGATTGATTTGGCCGTACCGCGGGATATAGAGCCAGAGGTTCGATCTCTGAAAGATGCTTATCTTTATTCCGTCGATGATTTGGGAAGTGTTGTGAATGAGGGTCGTAATATTCGTGAACTTTCGATGGCTGACGCTGAAACTATTATTGATAAAGGCGTGGGTGAATTTTTCCAGACACTGCAAAAAAGAACGCTAGTGCCAATTATTCAATCGCTCCAAAATACCGCAGAGCGACTCAAAGAAATTGAATTAGAAAAAGCGGTGCGGCGCATTAAGCGGGGAGAAGATCCGGTTAAGGTCCTATCGATCATGGCTGAAGCCCTGGCTAATAAATTTATGCATGCACCGATCAATGCCTTGCAAAAATCACCCAATAACGAGATTGAAGATTTCAAGCGAATTCTATCTAGTATTTATTCTCCAAAATAAATTCGGCGTTAACTATGCTCCAGGCAACTAAAGTACTTCACACCATTAACTCCTCACAGGATTTAAAACAGCTTGAGCAATCTGAGCTTGCCCAACTATCGGATGAATTGCGTGAATTCATTTTGCAGTCTGTTGCTAGCACTGGTGGTCACTTATCATCCAATCTAGGTACTGTTGAGCTCTCAATTGCGCTGCATTATGTTTTTGATACGCCAGAAGATCGGATTGTCTGGGATGTAGGACATCAAAGTTACGCCCATAAAATTTTGACAGGGCGCAGAGAAATGATGCCAAGCTTGCGTCAGTTTGGTGGCTTATCTGGATTTCCAAAGCGCGCAGAAAGCCAATACGACGCTTTTGGTACAGCCCATTCCTCTACTAGTATTTCAGCCGCTCTTGGGATGGCAGTAGCTAGCAAGGTGAAGGGCGAAAAGCGCAATGTCATCGCAGTCATTGGCGATGGCTCTATGAGCGCTGGTATGGCCTATGAAGGTTTAAATAATGCAGGGGTTGATAAATCCATTCCCTTAATCGTGATTTTGAACGATAACGAAATGTCGATTTCTCCTGCGGTTGGAGCTCTGAATCGATATCTAGCTAAGCTGATTAGCGGTTCACTCTATGGAGCTACTAAAAAAGGTTTGGATAAGATGCTTTCTTACACCCCTCCCTTAAGAGAGTTTGCGAAGAGACTGGAAGGTCATGCAAAAGGGATGATTGGTCCAGCTACTATTTTCGAAGAATTTGGTTTTGACTACTATGGCCCAATCGATGGTCATAATCTTGAGGATCTCATTATTACTCTTGAGAACCTGAAAAAGATTGCTCAGACTGATGGCCCACAATTTTTGCATATCGTTACAAAAAAAGGCAAAGGCTATGAGAGGGCAGAGTTAAATCCCATTTCTTATCATGGGCCTGGAAAATTTAATCCTAGCGAAGGCCTGAAACCTTCTGCACCAGGTAAAAAAACCTATACCGAAGTCTTTGGCGAATGGCTTTGCGATATGGCCAAAGCAGATCAACGTCTTATTGGTATTACGCCAGCAATGCGTGAGGGCTCTGGCCTAGTTCAGTTTGAAGCTCAGTACCCCGATCGTTACTTTGATGTAGGTATCGCAGAGCAACATGCAGTGACTTTTGCGGCGGGTATTGCTTGTGAGGGTCTCAAGCCAGTAGTAGCGATCTACTCCACTTTTTTACAAAGGGGCTACGATCAACTCATACACGATGTGACCTTGCAGAATTTACCGATTGTCTTCGCTATCGACCGAGCTGGTATGGTTGGTGCAGATGGGCCAACCCATGCAGGTGTATTTGATGTTGCCTTTCTGAGATGCTTGCCGAATGTCGTCTTAATGACGCCATCGAATCAAGAAGACTGCAGAAATATGCTCACGACGGCTTTTAGTTTGAATGGTCCTGCTGTGGTGCGCTACCCCCGCGGTTCTGGAGTAGGCCCAGAGGCATCTCAAAAACTAGAGACCATCCCAGTTGGCAAAGGCGTGATTGTTCGCAAAGTAAAAAATGCACAAGCCCAAGGTAAAAAGATTGCGTTTGTTTGTTTTGGTCCATTGGTCTATAACGCACTAGAGGTCGCAGAGGAGCTTGATGCTACTGTTGCTGATATGCGCTTTGTAAAACCATTAGATGAGCAATTGCTATTAGATCTTGCCAATACTCATGATGCTTTGGTCTTTATTGAAGACAGCGCAACTCAAGGAGGGGCGGGTAGTGCCTGCCTGGAAGCGCTATCAACGCACAAGATTCAGATACCGACTCTGCAGATTGGTTTGCCTGATGAGTATGTAGAGCATGGTGATATCAATGTGCTCTTAGATTTATATGGACTGTCTCCCAAGAAAATCCTAGCCAAAGTGCGGGATCATTTTCAGATATAGGCACCTCATTTATGTTTAAGAAAGAAAAAAATCAGACGCAACTACTGTCAAAAGAGGCAAAGTGGCAATATATCGGTAAACCAGTTCTGATCATCTTTGGCACTCTGAACATATTCATTCTCATTTTTTTCTTTATCTACTATTACATTTAAACGCTCAATTTTCAGAACCCTATACGGCACCGCTACCTTTGAAGGAAATTGATGTTGAATAAAAAAATGGCCATGCCATTAGCCTGGGGTTTAACAGTAGCGATTCTGGGTGGCTTGGCAACGGATTTGGGACCTTGGTATCAAGCCCTAAAAGAACCTTTTTGGAAACCGCCTGACGCAGCATTTGGCCCAATCTGGTCCATCATTTTTATTTTGTCTGGTATGGCTTGGGTGGCCGTAAAGCACTTGGCCTCTAATGCCGCATTTCTTCGTCGTCTAACATTTTTATTTTGGCTTAATGCTTTTCTGAACTTGCTATGGAGTATTTTGTATTTCCGCTTTCAAAGGCCAGACTGGTCTTTGTACGAGGCAGTGCTTTTATGGCTTTCAGTTCTCGCAATCTTTTTGACAATACGCAAAGTTTCTACTAAATATAGTCTTTACATCCTGCCATATCTCATCTGGGTCAGTATTGCGATTGTCTTGAATTGGGATACTGTGCGACTCAATGGGCCCTTCGGATAAAAGGCTCACACGCCCTTAATACTGCTTCCAAATGGCAAAGATAGCGGCAATCAAAATAAGCCCATACAAGCAGGCATAAATTTTGAAATCTTTCAGAATGACTGCAGGGGCTAATTTTTTATATTTCCAGAGGTAGTAGTGAAAAACGATTGGTGAAATCAAAATCACACCAAATTCAACTATCAGCTCGAGCATGACACCTGTCATTTATTGGATGAATTTATTCTTAGAAAATACCAATACGGCTACGCTGACTATGCCTATGAAAAACAAAAGAAGTGCTCCCGTTTTGACAAAAACGATGAATCCCAAGAGTGCAAGACCAAATGCAATTAATCCTAATTTATCTCTAGACATTTATTTCCCTTGATTTAAACAAGCCCTCTGCTAAATAGGGGGTCATCTGTATAAAACTATACCAATGTTTGACTCTGTATTGGGGGGTGGATGAGCCAAACCCCCGGCACTGGCAGAAATTGGGTTTGGCTGCTTCGTTCCCGACCTGACCAGGTTATCCAACCCACCATGCGGGGAGGCCCATCCACTTCCATTTTAGCTTGTTAGAATGTAAGACATGACAGCATTGGCATTAGCCCGTTCGTGGCGCCCTAAAACATTCTCTGAGCTAGTAGGACAGGACCATGTGGTTAAGGCTTTAACCCATGCCTTGGATCAGGGTCGCCTGCATCATGCCTGGCTCTTTACAGGTACTCGTGGGGTAGGTAAGACCACCATTGCACGCATTATGGCCAAAGCCCTCAATTGCACAGGTGCAGATGGTTCAGGCAAGATGACTTCAGAGCCTTGCGGAAAATGCCCAGCCTGCATGGAAATTGATGCTGGTCGTTTTGTTGACTATATAGAGATGGATGCAGCAAGTAATCGCGGGGTTGACGATATTGCTGCTCTATTAGAGAAAGCAGCCTACGCACCAAGCAATGCTCGTTACAAGGTCTACATGATTGACGAGGTGCATATGCTCACCAATCATGCCTTTAATGCCATGCTCAAAACTCTGGAAGAACCTCCAGAACACGTCAAATTTATTCTAGCCACTACTGACCCACAAAAGATCCCCGTCACGATTTTGTCTCGTTGCTTGCAGTTCAACCTCAAGCAAATGCCTGTACCTCTGATCGTTGAGCATTTAGAAAAAGTGCTTGCAGCAGAAAAGGTGGCTTACGAAGTCAACGCATTGCGTGTCTTGGCTAAAGCAGCTCAAGGTTCCATGCGTGATGCTCTGTCATTAACTGATCAAGCGATTGCTTATGCGGCAGGCAAAGTGACTGAAGAATCGATACGCAACATGCTTGGCACATTAGACGATGCTTATCTCATTCGTATTTTAGATTGCTTAATTGCAAAAGACGGCGCCAGCCTGTTAGCAGTTGCAAACGAAATGGGTGAGCGCAGCATGTCTTTCTCATTAGCATTGCAAGATCTCTCTAGTCTGCTACAAAAGATTGCAGCAGCCCAAGTGGTTCCAGAGTCCGTACTAGAGGATTGGCCAGAGGCAAGTGAGATTCGTCGCTTAGCTACCCAACTCACCAAAGAAGAGGCGCAACTCTTCTACCAAATCACCATTACTAGCCGTCCCGATCTATCACTTGCACCGGATGAGCAAACTGGCTTTGCCATGACGCTCTTGCGGATGTTGGCATTTCGTCCAGGGAGCAGTGGGGGTAGTGGGGGGGCAAGCTCCAGCGCCATCAGCCCCACCAGTCGCTGGTGCGCCACGCCCAGCTCCAGCAGCAAAAACAGTAGTGCCCACAGCAGCAGCTGTAGCAACACCAATGGCAACAAAGCCAATTACTGCAGCATCTCCTATAGGTGATGCTGCAAATCCTCCAGACTGGCATAGCTTAATGCGCCAATTGCCCGTGAAGGGCATGGTTCAACAGTTAGCATTTCAGACCGAGCTACAGAACTGGAAAGATTCTGCAGCAGGTGTAAAAGCAACGATCGTGACACCAATGCCACAGCTAGCTTCAGAAGCTTCTGTTGCAAGATTGGCCGATGCACTGACGGCTCACTTTGGTAAGAGTGTCAAGATCGTGATTGAAAAAGGTGAAGTAGAGGGCAAGACTGTTGCTAAGGTTGATGCCCAGATTCATCAAGAGAAAAGAATGAATGCCGAGCAAATGATTGCGGCCGATCCTTTTATTCAGCAATTAGAAAAAGAGTTTGGCGCCAAAGTGGTTGGTGGCTCTGTGAAACCCCATTAATTTAAATTCACTAATAAATAAGCATTAAGGAAAAGAAGCGATGATGAAAGGTGGACTTGCTGGCCTCATGAAACAGGCCCAGCAGATGCAAGAGAAGATGAAGCTAGCGCAAGAGCAGTTGGCTGCGCTAGAGGTCACTGGCCAAGCAGCTGGTGGCCTAGTTAAAGTTACCATCTCTGGCAAATACGAACTCAAGCGTGTGCAAATTGATCCAGGTGCAATGGACGACCGTGAAATGTTGGAGGACTTGGTTGTAACTGCTTACACAGAAGCATTCAAACAAGTAGAAGCAGCCAGCGCACAAATGATGTCTGGTGCTACCGCTGGAATGCCAATGCCTCCAGGCTTTAAGCTTCCTTTCTAAATCATCATTCATGGCACGCATAGAAGCACCTGCTGATGCACTTGGTCGTTTGATCGAGGCATTGCGTGTGCTCCCCGGAGTGGGCCCCAAGTCTGCTCAGCGGATGGCATTCTATCTTTTGCAGCATGATCGCAATGGTGCTGCAGTACTTGCTCAGTCCCTGGGTGAGGCAGTGCAAACGGTGGGGCACTGCGCTCGTTGTAATACTTTTTCTGAAACTCAAATCTGCATCACTTGTGGAGATGAGCGCCGCGATCCATCCTTGTTATGCATCGTAGAAACACCCGCTGATCAAGTGATGGTAGAGCAGACCTTAAGTTTCAAAGGCAATTACTTTGTATTGATGGGCCGTCTTTCGCCACTCGATGGCATGGGCCCCAATGAAATTCATTTTGATCGCTTACTGGCTCGTATTGAGAATCCAGATACTAACGTGCCCATTCGGGAAGTAGTGCTAGCGACAAACTTCACTAGTGAAGGTGAGGCTACTGCCCATTACATCGGCGAAGTACTCAAAGCCAAAGGCATTAAAGTCACACGCATTGCTAGAGGTATTCCAGTAGGCGGGGAGTTAGAGTACGTTGATGCAGGCACGTTAGCTAGAGCCTTGATGGATCGCCGCTAGTCCACACAAGTTCGAAGCTTTAAGCTCTCTCTGCCCCATTTCCTCCACTTATAGGGGAACTACTTAATTACCTGCTGGAATAGATAGGATAGAGTGAACCCATTATAAGAAAGTAGTTCAATCAGGGAGATGGATCATGGGTAAATTTCAATCAAGCAAAATTTTGGTAGCTGGCCTAATGAGTGCTGGCTTAATATTGACTTCCAATATTACCCAGGCACAAGTAGGTTTTCCGCCACCACCTCCTAAAGTGAGTCCTGCAGCTGGCGTGATTGATATGCATGTGCATCCCGATCCAGATGTCTTTGGCCGATCCTTAACGGATTATGAATTAGCCACTATTGCTCGTCGTAAAGGGATGCGCGGTATTGTGATTAAGAATCATGTGGTCACAACGAATGCTCGAGCTGCATTAGTAATGCAACAGGTTCCTGGCATTGAAGTATGGGGAGGAATTGTTCTTAACAAGTCTGTAGGTGGTGTAAATCCTGCAGCTGTAGAGTGGATGCATCGTATGTCTGGCGGTCGCGGAAAAGTAGTTTGGTTGCCGACTTTTGATTCGGATATGCATGTCAAGACTTTGGTAGATAAAAATCAATCAGGAATTGTGGTTGCGCCAAATGGCCAAGTCACACCAGAGTTGGAGCAGGTGCTAAAGATCATTGCTCGCGAAGATTTGATCCTAGCTACCGGCCATATTTCTGCGGATGAAGTAGTTACGGTCGTCAAGCGCGCAAAAGAATTGGGCGTGAAGAATATTTTGATCACGCATGGATTGACTAACATACCAGGCTTATCTTTCGAGCAAGCCAAGCAAGTTACTGCAATGGGCGCATATATTGAAATTTGCTATTTACAATTTATGACTGGTCCTTCAGCGCAGTACAAATGGATGACCCATTGGGAAAAAGTGGATGCAACCGTGGTTGCTAAAGCTGTTAAGGAAATTGGCGCAGACCATTTAGTGCTTTCAACCGATTTAGGTCAACAAGGCATGATGACTCCACCAGATGGTGTTGAGAATCAAATCGCAGCAGTTAAGGCGGCAGGTGTATCGCAAGCTGATATCGATAAGATGATGAAAAAGAACCCAGCCAAATTGTTGGGTCTAAAAGACTAAGGCGCATTTCTTCCCCGAATCATTGCGTTTTTGTCATGTCTACGACATAAAGACTAGGTAAATTCCCCCTTTTTGGGGATAATTTGGGCCTGCACCACCCTTGGGCTTCAATCTCAAGCTGTGTTTGCCTAGTTTTTCCTATCGGCATGTTGCTATTGCATTGCACTGGCATCCCAATTAGAAATTGTGAATGACCCGCAAGTTTTATACCCTCTTCCTGTTAAGCATTGTTTGCACTTTTCTGGGCGCTTCTGCAGTTGCGCAGAAGGCAGGGTCTGGCTCCGATCAAATTGCTAGCTTTGCATCACCAATTCAAGATTTACCAACAGAGGGTGAGTTCTTGGGTTTACCGGTGAACATACACGGTCAGACCACATACATTAACCAGCGCTATAACAATTTCACATCAAGCTACTCAGGCAAGAATAGTCTAGCTGCTCAGAACTCGATGAGTTATACCTGGTCAGGAACATTATTTTTTGGTGCTCGTGTTGCGCCAAATACGGATGTGTATTTCAATCCAGAAGTGGTTTCTGGTGTGCCATTTTCAGGCTTGGTTGGCTTGGGCGGCTTTACCAATGGCGAGGCAACAAAAGCCGGTGGCTTAAACGCTAAATTTTACTCTGCCAGAGCATTTATGCGACACACGATTAATCAAGAGGGCGATAAAGTTGTTCTTGAGAATGAGGCTAATCAAATTACGCAAACGGTGAGTAGTAATCGCGTCGTGGTGACTGCTGGCCAGTTTTCTACTTTAGATATTTTCGATGACAGCCGTTATGCAAAAGACCCCCGCGTCCAGTTCATGAACTGGGGCAATATGACTTATCTAGCTTATGACTACGCTGCCGACGCACGTGGCTACAGCACTGGATTAGCAGGCGAGTGGTACCTCGACCATTGGGTATTGAGAGCTTCTCGTATGCTGGCCCCAAAGAACCCCAATGGCCGTGATCTCAATTGGCAAATTTTTAATACTTATGGCGATCAATTTGAGGTTGAGCGCCAACATCATATCGGCAAACTTCCTGGCAAGGTGAGCGTGCTTGCTTATCGCAACAAAATGATCTTGGCGAGATTTAGTGATGCAACTAATTATGTGCTCACCAATAATGCACAAGGCACACAAGCAATTAATAATGTCCGTACTAATTATCAATACAAAACAGGTGTGGGTGTTCATGGGGAGCAGGCCTTAACTGATGACCTCGGTATCTATGCTCGTGCATTTACCTCCGATGGTCGCACTGAAACCATGTCTTTCACAGAGGCAGATAACTCAGTCTCTGTTGGTATGGGCATGAATGGCACAAGTTGGGCGCGTCCACACGACAGCATTGGCATTTCAATGATGCAAAACGGCCTATCCAGTTATCGCCGCTCATACTTACAAGCTGGAGGGGTGTCTTACTTTATTGGTGACTATGCTGGCCCTGGCCAGACAATTTCTTATCGTCCTGAACGGGTAGGCGAGGTGTATTACAACGCTAACGTTGTTAAGAATGTCCTGGCGGGCTTGAACTTTCAGCACATCAATAATCCCGCTTACAACGCAGCCCGTGGCCCAGTAAACATCATCTCTTTTAGGATTCATGCTGAGTTTTAAAGGCTCTAGTGGTCTAGTTTTTCATTATTATCTTTAGAATCAATAAGATAGAGATTGTCAATAATTAGACTTTTGGCTTTTGTCACCTATAATCGATAAAACCCCCTGAAATGGGTATTTGTAAGATCTCAATCTGCTTCAGGGGCTATAAAAACAGCATTTTATTGATTTAGAGGGCAGCTGAATTTGTTGATTCACGGCAAACGTAAATGGGGCGTAGTCAGTCTCCTCAAAAGCATTGCACCATATGCAATGGCTACTATTGCTATTTCGGCGTTTGCACAAGGATCTGGTAGCAGCACTCCTGCAAGTGTCACAGTGCAATCAGGCAACTCTTCCTTAGCATCGCCACCATCGATTGGTGCGCAGCTGAGCTCTCAAGACCAAAGCCCAAAAGCAGCTGAATTATTTGCTCCTGTCACTAAGGCAAATACTCCCAAGATCTACGTCAAAAGTGCGCCATCAGGCCCAACAGAGATGGATTTGCGCCAGCTTTGGAATGAGCTCAAGACCAATAACCCGCAATTATCTTCATTGCGTGAGTCCTATCTCTCAGCCAAGGCAACCGTTCCACAAATTGCAGCACCCGCAAATCCTCAAGTAGGTTTAGTGTGGTCTGGCATGCCAGTGAATTCACCATTTGCCTTAGGCAGTGCCAACACGCCATCAGCAGCCAACCCTAATGGCATTAGTAGTAATAACTCGATTTCTGTAGCGCAACCGTTTCAGTTCCCTGGCAAGAAAAGCTTGGCTGCAGACATTGCTGATACCAATGCAGAAGCGCTCTTAGCCAGTTCTGAATCCACCTATTTACAATTAGGTGCGCAGCTCTCAACCCTGTATTACGGTGCACTGGCTGCTCAGAAGCAGTTGCAGGTTTTAAAAGAGACAGTCGTACGCTTAGAGATGGTGAAGAATGTTGCTAAAGCACGTTACTCCAATAATGCTGCAGCTTATGTTGAGTTTCTGAATGCGCAAGTCGCACAAAGCGCTGCCCAAGCCGACCAATTCAATGTCGAGCGTCAACTCCAAGTCGCACTCAACAACATCAACACTTTGGTGGGCCGTCACTCTCGCGAAAAATTAGTATTGCGTGGAGATGTGCGCCGTGCAATGAGTGCTGTACCAACCTTGCTTGAGTTAGAGGATTACGCAGAGTCCAGCCATCCCGCTTTAAAGAGTTCAGTTTTGCAATTAGATGCTGCACGTAAGGGCGTAACTCTTGCTAAAAAAGCATACCTACCGGATTTTCAGGTTATTGGTTCTTCTTACACGCCGCGCGGACCGTTTTCATCAAACAATGGCACGATGTTTTATCAGTTTGAGTTGGATCTCATTATTCCGCTGTATTTCTTTACCAAGGAAAAGTACGGGGTAGAGCAGGCACAACGCAATCAAGCTGCTGCTGAAGCCGGCAATATTTCAAATCGCCAGCAAATTGTATTGGCAGTAAATACCGCTTATGCCAATTATGAGCAAGCCAAGACCCAAGCCCAGTTTCTGAGGGATCGCCAAGTCCCACAAGCTGATGCCGCCTATAAGGTGGGTCTGACCCAGTACTCAAATAATGGCCAAGGGTTTAATGATTTATTGACTGCGCAAACTCAATTGCGTAACTTAGAGATTGCTTTGGCACAAGCAGAGAGTAATCTATTGCAAGCGCAAGCAGTATTAATGGTTTCTGCAGGCAAAGAGCCTTTTTAAGGAGTAGTTTTGATCGATAAATTGATTTCGTTTCTAAAGCGTTTGTCTGAAAAGACAAAGCCAATTTTGAATAAGGGTGCTGATCATGGCGCGCATCATGCAAAAGCTGCTGCTGCTGGCTTAGCGGGCTTATATTGGAATCTCTCCCCGACAAATCGCTACCGTGTGCGCTTAGCTGCTTTTGCATTCGCAATTTTATCCTTGGGTATTGTGGTGGGTCGTATTACCAATGTAGATCGCGCTGTCAAAATTGAAAGCTCTGGAAAGGATCTTAAAGTTGAGACCAGTGGTATCTTGGAGTTGAAGTTACCTGGCGTCAAACTTAATCCTGAGATTTATACGTTTCAGTTGGCAGAAAAAATTCCAGTACCAGTGAATATTAAAGTGCCAGGCCGTTTAGCATTCAATGCAGAAAAATCAAAAGTACTCTCAGCGCGTGCTCCAGGTAGAGTAGAGCGCATTTATGCTTTTGATGGCGCCCAAGTAGATATTGGTTCTCCAATCGTAGAGCTTTATAGCCCAGATTTTCTGTCTGCTCAGCAAGAATATTTACTCTCTTCTAAAACCGCAAAGGTATTGGAAGGCAATAAAACGATCAGTGATTTACTCGGTGATGCACTCATTACTCAACAAGCTGCCGCTAATCGCATGAGAAACTTAGGCGCAAGCGAAGGCGACATTAAGAGTATTGAAACTACTGGTAAGACCACTACTAATTTAGTGATGCGTTCACCCTTGAAGGGTGTCGTAGTGAAGCGCAATGTTGAGCCTGGAACTGCAGTGAGCGCTGGTGATGTGATTACTACCTTGGCAGATCCCAAGCATCTCTGGTTTTTAGGTAACGTATTTGAGCAAGACTTTAGGATGATTAAGCAGGGCCAGAAAATGGCTTTACGTCTTGAGGCATACCCTGAGAAAGAGTTTGTCGCTTATGCCAATTACATTGCGCCAACGGTTGACCCACAAACGCGCGCTTTACTCATTCGTGCTGATGTAGAAAACATCGATGGTTTATTGCGCCCCGATATGTATGCTTCGGGCTTGCTCACTACAGGCATGGCAGACGCAGTTGTAGTGCCTCAGACAGCCATTGTCCGGATTCGTGAGAACCGCTTTGCCATTATTAAAGTCGGTGACGAGACGTTCCGGCGTGTACCAGTGAAAGGTTACGATCTCAATAGCAAGGCCTTTGCGATTACCGAGGGCGTTGAGCCCGGATGGAAAGTGCTAACAGAAGGCGCTGTCTTATTAAATGATCGCTTTGCTAAGCAGGAGGACTAATTGAGTATTTTTACCTCCTTTATTCGAGGAGTAATCGAGAAGCGTGTATTAGTCATCTTTGCTTCTATCGCATTGCTTGGGTTAGGTATGCTCAGTTTGAGCAAATTACCAATTCAGCCCTACCCAGGCGTTGCACCACTAACGATTCAGGCTATCTCTCAATGGCCTGGTAGAAGTACTACTGAGGTCGAACAACAGGTCACCATTCCAGTTGAGAATGCTTTAGCTGGTATTCCAGGCTTACAAGCATTCCGCTCTGTATCTTTGTTTGGCTTATCTGTAGTAACACTCAAATTTAATGACACTACTGACCCATTTAAAGCGCGTCAGGTGTTTATTAGCAATTTATCGAATGTGAGTTTTCCGCCAGGCGTAACATCTAGTGTTAGCCCTGACTCCGATGCTACCGGCGAGATCATGCGCTATGAAGTTCGTTCAGAGTACGCAACCTCAACGTTGCTGAAAACATTACAGAACTATGAAATCTATAAAGAGTTGAAGCAAACACCGGGTGTTGCCGATGTTTCTTCATTTGGCGGTAAGGTTCGCCAGTATCAGGTGATTGTGAGCCCTGAGGGTTTGCAGGCCAAAGGGGTTTCAGTTAATCAATTGATCTTGGCGCTCACAAACGCTAACAGTAATATCGGTGGCGGCTTATTACCGAGTGGTGAACAGCAGTTCGTTGTTCGCGGCGTAGGTCTACTGAAGAATATCGACGACATCAAGCAGGTAGTCATTACTATCAATAACGGCGTGCCCATTCGGATTGGGGATGTTGCTAAAGTAGAAATTGGTAATGCGCCACGCCTAGGCATGTTCCAGTTTAATGAAAATCCAGATTCTGTTGAGGGTATTGTTTATTTACGTCGTGGCGAGAATGCTACTGAGGTCTTAGCGCGAGTGCGTAGCACAGTAGATAACATTAACAAGCATGTATTACCGCCTGGTATTGAGGTGAAGCCCTTCTATGACCGCCAAGTACTTTTAGATATTACTATTGGCACGGTTAAACATACCCTGTTCTTTGGTATCTCATTAGTGTTGGCAGTGTTGTTCTTCTTCTTAGGCAACATTCGTGCTGCTGCGGTTGTGGCTGCTGTAATCCCACTTGCTTTGTGTGTCTCGTTTATTCAGATGCATTTATGGAGCGTACCCGCTAACTTGATTTCTTTGGGTGCGATTGACTTTGGTGTGATCGTTGATTCTGCGGTGATTCTGACTGAAAACGTAATGCGTCACCTAGAGCAGGGGGGCAAGCGTTTAAATCAAAGCATCATTTTGGCAACGAGTGAAGTGCAGCGAGCGATGATTTACTCGACTGGCATCATCATCGTTGCTTACTCACCATTGTTCTTTATGGGCGGAGTTGAAGGCATCATCTTTAAGCCGATGGCATTCACGATGGGCTTTGCCTTGATTGCAGCAATGGTGTTGAGTCTCACCTTCTTGCCAGCAATGATTTCTTTAGTCTTTGGCGAGAATCTGCATCACACGCCCCCCTCATTTATGACCAAGATTCTCAATGGCTATAAGCCGTTACTGAGAAGGTGGATGGATCGCCCACTAACAGTTTTCTCGGTAGCAGTTTTTGTATTGGGATTAACGCTGCTCAGTATGACTCGCTTAGGCACTGCATTCTTGCCAACTTTGGAAGAGAATAATATTTGGTTGCGTGTTACCTTGCCAAATACGGTAGATCTTGATTACTCAGTCAAAGTTGCCAATCAATTACGCGAAACCTTTATCGGGCAACCAGAGATTGACAAAGTTGCTGCACAAATTGGTCGTCCTGATGATGGTACTGACTCTACTGGCGTATTTAATCAAGAGTACGGGCTATATTTGAAGAGTCCCGATAAGATGCCGGCAGGTTCTTCTAAGAAAGACCTCATCGCCAATCTAGAGAAGGAGTTAAACCGGATTCCGGGTATCACCTATAGCTTCTCTCAATATATTCAAGATAACGTTAATGAAGCTTTATCTGGCGTGAAGGGTGAGAACTCAGTCAAAATTTACGGCACCGATCTCGAGGTTCTGGATCAAAAGGCCCATGAAGTTATCGATCAACTGAAAAAAGTGCGTGGCGTAGCGGATGAGGGCATCTTGAAAGAGCTTGGTCAGCCTACTTTGAATATTCAGATTGATCGTGAGCGTGCTGCGCGTTACAACATCAATGTAAATGATATTCAGACGGTTGTAGCTAATGCAATCGGTGGCGCTGCTGTAACAAACTTGCTTGAAGATGAAAAAACTTTCGGTATTGCGATTCGCTTAAACGAGGGAAGTCGTAATGACGTAGCTGATATTAGTCATTTATTAGTAGAGTCTCCTGATGGCCCGAAGATACCCCTCTCAATGGTGGCCACTGTGAAATTAACTGATGGACCATTCTTTATTTATCGTGAAGCGGGTAAGCGCTATATCGCCATTAAATTTAGCGTACGTAACCGTGACTTAGGTAGCGCTGTTGAAGATGCACAGTATTTAGTTGAGCAGAACATCACATTACCGCCAAATTATTCTATTAGCTGGGATGGTCAGTTCAATCAAATGAAGCAAGCGCAGAAAAAATTGATGTTGATTGTGCCTTTGGCGCTGATGGGCATTTTCTTATTGCTAGTGAGTGCTTTTGGCAACTTCCGCGATGCTACTATTGTGATGATTAATGTACCTTTTGCTGCCATTGGTGGTGTGCTTGCCTTGCATCTTGCTGGTGAGACACTAAGCATCTCGGCGCTCTTTGGATTCCTATCTCTCTTTGGGATTGCAATTCAGGATGGCGTAATCTTGATCTCGTTTATCAATAAGACAGTTGCAGCTGAGCATGGGCAGATGAAAGATGCCATGGTTGAAGGTGCTTCATTGCGCGTTCGTCCAGTGTTAATGACAGCTATGCTGTCTGGATTAGGCTTGCTACCTGCTGCGCTATCCCATTCAATTGGCTCTGAAGCACAGCGTCCACTAGCCTTAGTGATTGTCGGCGGCATGGTGACAACTACTATATTGACACTGTTAGTACTTCCAGTGATTTATGGCTGGTTCAGAGGCCGTGCATTGACACCTGCCAATAGTATTTAAGTAAAGAAAGCATTTCAGAGCTATGAGCGAACGTCAACCCCATATCTTGGTCTCCAATGACGATGGTTACCTCGCTCCTGGTCTATTGGCCTTGGTAAATGCAGTTCGTTCACTAGGGCGTATTACTGTAATTGCACCTGAGCAAAATCACAGTGGAGCGTCTAACTCTCTGACATTGTCTCGACCACTCTCAATTCATCGAGTTGCTGGTGGTGAGCGTGATGGTTTCTTCTTTATTAACGGTACACCAACAGATTGTGTGCACGTTGCCATGACTGGCTTCTTAGATGAAAAGCCTGATCTTGTGATTTCTGGTATTAATCAGGGTGAGAACATGGGAGAAGACGTACTTTATTCTGGTACGGTTGCCGCAGCAGTTGAAGGGGTAATGTTCGGTGTTCCGGGGATTGCTTTCTCGCAAATTGATCGCGGTTGGAATCGAATTGAGGATGCGGCTAAAGCAGCCCACGACGTTGTAGCGCAAATGCTAGTCTCAACACTTGCCAGAACTGAAGGCACAGCAACTTTACTGAATGTGAATATTCCTAATCGCCCTTATGCCGATTTATATCGCTGGCGCGTGACCCGTTTAGGTAACCGTCATCACTCGCAGCCTGTAGTTGTCCAGGATAGCCCGCGGGGTGACAAGATCTATTGGATCGGTGCTGCAGGAGACGTTAAAGAAGGCTCTGAAGGCACTGATTTTCATGCTATCAATGAAGGCTGTATTTCTATTACGCCAATGCAATTAGATTTAAGTCATCACGCCCGCTTAGCAGCGATGCGTTCTAACGGCTGGGATCGCGGTTGAAGGCTCCCACCGAAAGATTCGCCGCATATCGTCAAGCTCTAGCAGCCAAGGTACATGCTGGTGGTGTGAAACACGGTAAAACCTTAGAAGCAATTGCTACTGTGCCACGCCATGCATTTATTGATGCTGGTTTACATGCCCAAGCTTACGAAGATACAGCGCTTCCGATTGGGCAAGAGCAAACTATTTCTAAGCCTTCAGTAGTGGCGCGCATGATTGAGCTACTTCATAAACCAAGGCATAAGCTTGGTAAGGTTTTGGAGATTGGAACAGGCTGTGGCTATCAAGCGGCAGTGCTCAGTCTACTAGCTGATGAAGTCTATTCCATAGAGCGTATTCGTCCCTTACATGATTTGGCTAGAGCGAAGCTGCGTCCATTTCGGATTAATAATCTGCGCTTAATCTATGGCGACGGTATCTTGGGCTTACCTCAGGCCGCACCCTTTGATGGAATTATTCTAGCCGCTGCGGGTTTGGGTATTCCAGATGCCTTATTAGACCAACTGGCCATTGGAGGGCGCTTAGTTGCCCCAGTCGCCAAAAATGAAAAAGAGCAGCAGCTCATCATGGTCGAAAGAATGAGTTCCCAGCGCTATCAAAGAACTGTGCTGGACGAGGTCTTTTTTGTCCCCTTACAATCAGGGGTAGTATGAGATCTCACCAGAATTTATTATCAATTATGCCTATTAGCTTATCCAAGATACTCCTGATTACACTCATGTCTGCATCCCTGATGTTGACAGTCGGTTGTTCTACGCCGCGCACCAAGCCTGCTAGCGTTACTGATCGAACCAGCGCATCACCCGAATCTACACCTCCTGGCTACTATCGCGTGAAGAAAGGCGACACCTTAGCGCGTATCGCCTTGGATAATGGACAGGCACCACGTGATGTCGCGCAGTGGAATATTGCAGCTAATCCAAGCTTCAACCCAAATGTGATTGAGGTAGGTGATTTAATTTTAATTAGAGCACCTACAGGATTAAAGTCTGCGAAAGTAGCTGACAAAAAACCAGCAGTCGATAAAGCTGATGTTCCAGCCCAAGCCCCGGCAGTAGCACCAGAGGTATCAAAGCCTGAAGTGGTTGCAGAGCCCGGTATTCGTTTGTCTTCTCCTGCTAAGGGAAAGATTACCCAAGAATTTAACGAGACCAATAAAGGTATTGATATCGCTGGCAAGGTTGGCGAACCAGTATTAGCAGCCTCTGAAGGTAAGGTGGTATATGCCGGCAACAGCTTACGCGGTTACGGTAACTTAGTCATTATTAAGCATGACAACACCTATCTCACTGCTTACGCGCACAACAGCAAACTCTTAGTCAAAGAGGGTGATGCAGTTCGTAAAGGACAGAAGATCGCTGAGATGGGTGATACCGATACCACTTCTCCTAAGCTCCATTTTGAATTACGCGTAAACGGTAAGCCAGTTAATCCAATACCGTATCTGCAGTAATAGCCGGGAAACGCATGGCTACTGTTCTTGTCTTTGATATCGAAACGATTCCGGATGTAGCTGGCCTGCGTCGCCTGGAAGACTTGCCTAATTCCATGAGCGATGCTGAAGTAGCAGCTAAAGCCATGGCTGACAAAGCGGCTAAAACGGGGAGTGAGTTTTTGCCACTCTTTTTGCAAAAGATTGTTGCCATTTCTTGTGTGATTCGTAGAAGCACGAAAGAAGGTGCGCCACAAATTAAAGTCGGAACTCTGGGCACTCCACAAGATGATGAGAAGGTTTTGATTCAGGCCTTCTTTGATTTGATTGAGAAGTACACGCCGCAACTAGTATCCTGGAATGGCAGCGGCTTTGATCTGCCAGTGCTGCATTACCGTGCGCTCGCTAGTCACATTCAGGCACCACGTTATTGGGAAATGGGTGAGAGCCAAGAAGCTGATAGCCGAGACTTTAAGTGGAATAACTACATCAGCCGCTACCACATGCGTCATCTCGATATGATGGATCTCTTGGCCAAATTCAATGGCAGAGCTAATGCGCCCCTGGATGGTTTAGCAAAGCTCTGTGGCTTCCCTGGCAAGATGGGCATGGATGGTAGTCAAGTTTGGCCCGCCTATCAGGACGGCAAGATTGATGATATTCGTCGCTATTGCGAGACGGATGTTGTGAATACATATCTGATGTATTGCCGCTTTCAATTGCTGCGTGGCGGTTTTTCCTTGCCTGAATACCAAGAAGAAATTGCGTTTGTAAAAGCCTACCTAGAAAAAGAAGCTAAAGAGCCTAATGGCGCGCAGTGGCATGAGTATCTCCAGGGTTTCGCCCCGGATGCGTAGAGGTGCTAAGCCAGTCAATATTGAAGTGACTGAGCCAGTAAAAGTTGAAGCACTCGATTTAGATGCCCAAGGCATTGCCCGTTTAGCTCCTAATGAAGAAGAGCAAGCTCTTGGCCAAAGTGGCAAGGTGATTTTCATCAAAGGGGCATTGCCAACTGAGTTGGTCGCTTACACCATCACCAGTGATAAGGCTCGCTTTAGTAAAGCGAAGGTACGTGAGATCTTAAAACCAGCCGTATTTCGAGTAGAGCCTCAGTGTGCAGCATTTGGTGTCTGTGGTGGCTGCACCATGCAGCACTTAGATATTCAGGCGCAAGTTGCGATGAAGCAGCGAGTGCTTGAAGATGACTTACAGCATATCGCTAAAGTAAGGCCAGAAGAAATTCTGCGACCGATGGGCGGACCCACCTGGGAGTACCGTCATCGCGCACGCTTAAGTGCAGTCAATCGCTCCATTAAGAAGGGTACGGTTCTCATTGGTTTTCATGAAGGCAAGAGCGGCTATGTGGCCGATATGCTTGCCTGTGAGATTTTGCCAAAGCACGTCTCCAATTTATTGCCAGAGATGCGCAAATTGGTTATGGGCCTATCGATTGTTGATCGCATGCCACAAATTGAAATTGCCGTTGGTGAGCCAGAGGAGCCCCATTCGGATGATCCCCAAAAGAATAGGCCCGTCACGGCATTGGTATTTCGCAACCTCATGCCTTTAACGGCAACTGACGAAAAACTATTGCGAGGATTTGCAGATCAACATCAAGTCTGGATCTGGTTGCAGCCAAAGGGTATTGAGACCGTCGCCCCGTTTTACCCAGAGACTGGCAAGCTTTGCTACCGGCTCCCCGAGTTTGAAATCGAGATGCCATTTAAGCCAACTGATTTCACGCAGGTCAATCATCTGATGAACCGTGCACTCGTGAGTAGGGCAATTCGTTTGCTAGAAGTAAAAGAAACGGATTGCGTACTCGATTTGTTTTGTGGGCTTGGTAATTTCACATTGCCGCTTGCTAGAAAAGCAAAACAAGTCTTGGGCATAGAGGGCCTAGAAACTCTAACAACACGCGCAAAAGAAAATGCAATGCATAACGGCCTTGAAGGTAAGGCCAGCTTCATGAAAAGCGATTTATTTGAAGTGACTCCAGAAACAATCGCATCTTGGAACAAAGCTGAGCGCTGGCTCATGGATCCTCCACGCGAGGGCGCCATGGAAATCTGTAAAGCGCTTGCAGACTTGCATACTCAAAAAAGCGATTTACTGCCGGAGCGCATTGTGTATGTCTCTTGCAATCCTAAAACATTGGCTAGGGATGTGGAGATCTTGTGTCATCACGCAGGCTATACCCTTTCTAGTGCAGGGATTGTTAATATGTTCCCGCATACCTCTCACGTGGAGTCTATGGCGGTCTTTAATCGCTTAAAGCCTCTCTAAATCACCGCTTTAGTGCATTACGCATTTTTGCGGTGCAATCCACCCAAGAGACCATCCCCTTAGAAGAGTAGATTGAAGTTGTGCAGTGAACCATGACTGCTAACAATTTCATCAAACACCGGGAGTGTGTCATGAAAGCCTCAGATAGTTTTGCGATCATCTTAATTCTGATTGCACTGTCTTATGCGGTCAGTATGTTTGTAGCGAGCTAGTAGCTCACTTACAAAAAGCAAAGACAAAACTAAAGGCGCCCGCAGGCGCCTTTAGAGAACATCTCACTAAAAAGTCTTTAGACTCCATTAGTCCTTATTGCCACCAACAATACCTAATAGTGCCAGTAAGTTGGTAAAGACGTTATACACATCTAAGTAGATGGCAAGAGTAGCCATGATGTAGTTGGTTTCTCCGCCATTGATGACGCGTTGTACGTCAACCAGGATGAAAGCTGAGAAGATTGCGATAGCCAAAACCATTACAGTCAACATCAAGGCGGGCAACTCTAGCCAGATGTTTGCCAACGAAGCAACGATCAAGAGCAGTACGCCGACCATTAACCATTTGCCCATGCCAGCAAAATCAGTTTTGCTTACAGTGGCAATCGTAGCCATCGTAGCGAAGATAGCTGCTGTGCCACCAAAAGACAACATGATGAGCGTAGCGCCATTACTGTAGCTATTGAGCGTAAAGCCAATCAAGCGGGACATCATGATGCCCATGAAGAAGGTGAAACCTAAGAGCAGCAGAACGCCTATACCAGTCTCTTTGTTCTTTTCAATAGCCCAGAAGAAGCCAAAGGCAACCGCCATGAAAACAATGAAACCAATGAATGGACTACCAGCAAAAAGGGTAAAGCCCATCGCAACACCAAGCCAGGCGCCAATGACTGTTGGAACCATTGACAGCGCCAGGAGGGCATAGGTATTACGTAGTACGCGGTTACGTACCTGAAGATTGCTAATTGAACCGGTTTGACCAAAGCCGTAAGAGTTAAGATCACTCATAAGGACTCCTTTTTTCAAAGTGATTACATGAGCCCATGAAGGGCTGTTGACAGTAAGTATAGACAAAACAGCCTGATTTCAAGTCCCCAGAGAAAAGACCTACAAAATGAGGGTTTATGCCCTGTAAATTCAATAGCTTAGCCCTACTCATATAGGGGTAAATACCCTCAGGCAATGTATAATTTGGGGGTCGTTGAGCTTGGGCGGGCTTTTTAACCCGTTTTCACCTTAGCCAACAAATATCTATGAAATAACTATTGGAGTCTTGCATGGCAATTGAACGCACCCTTTCTATCATCAAACCTGATGCTGTCGCTAAAAACGTCATCGGCAAAATCTATGACCGTTTTGAATCCGCTGGTTTGAAGATTATTGCTTCCAGAATGGCGCACCTTTCACAAGTTGAGGCTGAGCAGTTCTATGGCGTTCACAAAGATCGTCCTTTCTTTAAAGATTTAGTGAGCTTCATGATTTCTGGCCCAGTGATGATTCAAGTATTGCAAGGCGAAGGCGCAATTGCTAAGAATCGCGATTTGATGGGCGCTACAGATCCTAAGAAGGCAGACAAAGGCACAATCCGTGCTGACTTTGCTGACAGCATTGATGCAAATGCTGTTCATGGTTCTGATGCTCCTGAAACAGCTGCTGTGGAAGTTGCTTTCTTCTTCCCTGGCATCAATGTTTTCAATCGTTAATCAGTAACTTATTTATTTATAAGTAGGCGCATTGACCTCCCCGCGCGTAAATCTCTTAGATTTTGACGCTGACCAAATGGCGGCGTATGTCGCGGGGTTGAATGAAAAGCCCTTTAGGGCCAAGCAGCTCATGCAATGGATACACCAACGCGGTGTATCTGATATTAATGACATGAGTGATTTAGCAAAAAGCTTCAGAGCAACATTGCTAGATAAAGTAGAAGTCCTTTCTCTACCCGTGATTAAAGACGAGCACGCTTCAGACGGTACCCGTAAGTGGTTGCTAGACGTGGGTGCTGGTAATGCGGTTGAGTCTGTTTTTATTCCAGAGGATGATCGAGGTACCTTGTGCATCTCTTCTCAGGCGGGTTGTGCAGTCAATTGCCGCTTTTGCTCTACCGGCCGCCAAGGTTTTTCACGCAATCTCACCTCCGGTGAAATCATCGGGCAATTGTGGTTTGCTGAGCATCTTTTGCGTAATGACCCAGAGGCGATTCGCAGGATCGAAAAATATCCAACTCCGGGCTGGGAGCACACAGGTCGAGTGATTTCGAATGTGGTGATGATGGGTATGGGCGAGCCATTACTAAATTACGATAACGTAGTCTCTGCATTGCGTTTGATGCTTGACGATAGAGCTTATGGCTTGTCGCGTCGTCGTGTCACAGTGTCGACATCCGGTGTAGTGCCGATGATTGATCGCCTGGCACAAGATTGCCCAGTTGCCTTAGCGGTGTCATTACACGCAGCAAATGATGCCTTGCGTGACCAACTCGTGCCACTCAATCAAAAATATCCTTTACGTGAATTACTCGATGCGTGTGAGCGTTACCTGCCATTTGCACCGAGAGATTTCTTGACCTTTGAATACTGCATGCTAGATGGTGTCAATGACTCAGACATCCAGGCAAAAGAATTAGTACGTTTGCTCAGAAATATTAAGTGCAAAATCAACCTCATCCCATTTAATCCATTTCCAGAGTCAGGCTTAAAGCGTTCATCAGATCAGCGCATACATGCTTTTTTTTGGCATCCTCTTAGATGCAGGCATGGTGGCTACGGTACGTAAGACCCGTGGCGATGATATTGCGGCTGCTTGTGGTCAACTGGCAGGTGATGTTGTAGATCGCACCCGAGTTCGTGAACGTGCTGTGCACGATGCCCAAATTGTTACAGAATCACAAGAGCAGCCCATTGAGTGGCTCAAAAAGTTAAATTAAATTTAGGTCCATATGAGCTCTAATCATTCCTCATCACCCAAGTTACCGAATTTACCTTTGGGACCATCCCCGAAGCGTGAGACCCGCCAAGCAACCGTTGCCTGGAAAACGAACATCATCACGGTGGGTGGCGATGCGCCTGTGCGCGTGCAGTCCATGACCAATACTGATACTGCTGATGCAGTGGGTACGGCAATCCAAATTAAAGAGTTGGCACGAGCTGGTTCTGAGATGGTTCGTATAACTGTTAATACGCCAGAAGCTGCAGCTGCAGTGCCATATATTCGTGAGCAGTTGGACAAGATGGATGTTTTAGTCCCATTGATTGGCGACTTTCATTACAACGGCCATACTTTATTAAACGATTACCCTGAATGCGCTAAAGCACTCTCCAAATATCGCATCAATCCAGGCAATGTCGGTAAGGGTGCTAAACGCGATCCACAATTTGCACAAATGATTGAAGCAGCCTGCAAGTATGACAAGCCTATTCGCATTGGTGTGAACTGGGGAAGCCTAGATCAAGAGCTCTTGGCATCCATTATGGATAGCAATGCGGCTTTAGCAGACCCAAAGACTGCACAAGAGGTGATGATTGAAGCGCTGATTCAGTCTGCATTGCAATCTGCAGAAAAGGCAGTGGAGTTGGGCATGAACCCCAATCAAATTTTGCTATCTTGTAAAGTCAGTAATGTGCAAGACTTGGTAGCAGTCTACCGTGACCTTGCGCGCCGTTCTGACTATCCTCTGCATTTAGGATTAACTGAGGCAGGTATGGGTAGTAAAGGAATTGTTTCTTCTACTGCTGCAATGGGCATTTTGTTGCAAGAGGGTATTGGCGATACGATTCGGGTTTCTTTAACACCGGATCCTGGTGCACCTCGTGAGAATGAAGTGATCGTTGCGCAAGAAATTTTGCAAACCATGGGCTTACGTAATTTCACACCAATGGTCATTGCCTGTCCTGGTTGTGGCAGAACGACTAGCACTACTTTCCAAGAGCTCGCAGCCGATATTCAATCGTATTTGCGCCAACAAATGCCGATTTGGAAGAAAACCCATCCTGGCGTGGAGAATATGAATGTGGCAGTGATGGGATGTATTGTGAATGGCCCAGGTGAAAGTAAGCACGCTAATATTGGGATCTCATTACCAGGAACCGGTGAAACTCCAGCAGCCCCCGTATTTGTAGATGGCCTTAAGGTGAAAACTTTGCGAGGTGAGAAAATTGCCCAAGAGTTTCAGGTCATCGTCGATGAATACGTGAAAAAGAATTACGCGGCAAAAGCGTAATAGAGCTTAATTAGTAGAACAAGAATAAAAATGACTGATCAGCACAATAAAACTAAAGCGCAGAAGATTAATGGTGTGCGCGGCATGAATGACTTGCTGCCAGCCGACGCTGCGCAGTGGGCTCACCTGGATCATGTCTTGCGGGATTTAACCCGTGCCTATGGTTATGAGTTTTTGAGAACCCCGATTGTCGAAGCAACCGCAGTATTTCAACGGGGTATTGGTGAAGTCACCGACATCGTTGAAAAAGAAATGTATTCCTTCGAGGATCGCTTGAATGGCGAACAGCTTACTTTGCGTCCGGAAGGTACTGCTGCATTAGTACGATCGGTGATTGAAAATAATTTACTCTACGAAGGTCCTAAGCGTCTTTGGTATACCGGACCGATGTTTCGCCATGAGCGCCCACAACGTGGTCGCTATCGTCAGTTTCACCAATTTGGCATCGAGGCTTTAGGTTTTGCCGGCCCCGATATTGATGCTGAAATCATTCTAATGGGCCAACGTCTATGGGACGAGCTTGGCCTCATTGGAGTTCGCCTTGAGATTAATTCTTTAGGGCAGGCTAATGAGCGTGCTGAGCATCGTGCCGCCTTAGTCGCTTACTTTGAGAAAAACAAGGCACAGCTTGATGAAGATTCGCAGCGACGCCTGATTACTAATCCCTTGCGCATCCTCGATTCCAAGAATCCAGAGATGCAGGCATTCATTGAAGGCGCGCCAAAGTTATTAGATTTCTTGGGAGAAGAATCCCTTGCGCACTTCAATGCTGTCCAAGCTTTACTAAAAGCAAACAACATTCCTTGCAAGATCAATCCCCGTTTAGTCCGTGGTTTGGATTACTACAACCTCACTGTATTTGAGTGGGTTACTGATGAGTTGGGGGCGCAGGGAACGATTGCTGGTGGTGGTCGTTACGATCCATTGATCGAGCGCATGGGCGGTAAAGCCGCGCCTGCTTGTGGCTGGGCCATGGGGATGGAGCGTGTGCTCGAGTTGATGAAGGTCTCTGGATCATTACCCGAAGCTCAATCCCAGTGCGACATCTTTGTATTGCATCAAGGTGGCGAGACGTTGAGCACTGCCATGATCATTGCCGAGCGTTTACGTAGCGCCGGTATTGACACCATTCTTTTCTGTCCACCAGACGGACAATTGGCCAGCTTTAAGTCACAAATGAAGAAGGCGGATGCCAGTGGGGCAGCCTTTGCAGTCATTATTGGCCCAGATGAATTGGCTAAGAATGAGCCTCAGATCAAAGACTTGCGGGCTAGCGGCGAGCAAAAGGCCGTGCCATTGGATGGGGTACTTGAAGCTGTAATTGAAGCCTTAGTAGGCGCCTCCGAATAGAATGAGTCTATTGTTTATCTTTAATAGCAATAAACCCCTTATTAATGAGTTTGGATTCACATGCCTTTAGATCTAGAAGAACAAGAACAGTTAGACCAACTTAAAGCGTTTTGGCAAAAGTACCGTAATCTGATTACCGGGGTCTTGACCGCCGTTTTATTTGCATATGCCGCATATAGCGGTTATGGATGGTGGCGCAATAGTCAAGCTTTGGAAGCATCCAAGCTCTATGAAACGATGGTGAGCGCTATTGTGAAGGGTGATCAAGCTCAAAGCCTACGTGCTGCCGATGACTTGCAAAAAGATTTTGCGCGAACACCATACGCAGCGATGGCCAGCTTGATCGCTGCGCGTCTTGCTGCTGATACTGGAAATGTCGCTAAGGCGATTGATTATCTCCGTTGGACCGCTAAGAATGCATCCAATGATGGCTACTTGGCTTTGGCCAAATTACGCTTAGTGACTCAGTTAATTGAGCAGGGCGGTGAAAAAGATTTCGCCGAGGCAGATCAAATACTGAAAGAAACGCCGATTGCTGGCTTTGAGGCATTGTGGCTAGAGCGTCGTGGTGATTGGTATTTGGTACAAAAGAAAAATACTGAAGCCAAAAAAAGCTATGAAGATGCATGGAAAAAATTAGACCAAGCGAAAGAATTTCCTGAGGAGGCACGTCGCCTCTTGAAGGTGAAATTAGATGCAGTAGGAGGGGTAGCACAGTGAGGCGCTTAGTAAGACCCCTTGGCACCACTATTTTGATGGGTGTAGTTGCCCTAGCGTTAGTTGCCTGTTCTGGTAGCTCTCGTGTTCGCAAGCCCTCCGATTTAGTAACCGTAAGCAATCAGTTTGAAATGCAGACGGTATGGTCAACTAGCGTCGGCTCTTCTGAAGGCTTTAACTTTCATCCAGTCGTTGCAGGCGATGCTGTGTATGCAGCCTCCCATCGCGGTAATTTGGTCAAGATTGATTTGGCCACTGGTAAAAAAGTTTGGGAAGCTTCTGTTCCTGAGCGCCTCTCTATTGGTCCTGGATCTGATGGTCGCACCACAGTTGCTGTGAGTACCAAAGGTAACGTCTATGCATATGACGATACTGGTAAGCAGATGTGGAAAGTCAATGTCAGTAGTGAAGTATTGAGCGAGCCCATTGTTGCCGGTGGAATTGTGATTGTGCGAGCACTCGACAATCGTTTTATTGGCTTAGATGCACAAACAGGCGTTCGTAAGTGGATTTATCAACGTCAACAATCCGCCTTGTCATTGCGTGTTGGTTACGGCATGCTGGCTATCGGCAATGAAGTGATTGTGACTGGCTTTTCTGGCGGACGTTTTGGCATGATTGCGATTGCTAATGGTGGCCTGGTTTGGGAAACGCCGGTGTCATTTCCAAAAGGCTTTTCAGAGATTGAGCGCTTAAACGATGTGACGGCTAAACCGAGTATGGAGGGCGATATCATCTGCGCAGTTTCCTATCAGGGTAGAGTTGGTTGTGGACAGGCGCGAACCGGAAATTTACTGTGGTTCAAAGATTACTCAAGCTATACCGGTACCGCACAAAGTGCAGATCTCGTTTTTTCATCTAATGAAAAATCTTATGTGACAGCATTTGCTACTAAGGATGGTGCTCAGGTTTGGGAAAATACCCAGCTGACTCATCGTGATGTAGGCGAATCATTAGCGGTTGGCAAGGTTCTGCTTTTAGGGGATGCCCAAGGTTATGTGCATGCACTGGCACAGGCGAATGGAGAGATGATTGCTCGTATTCGTCACGATAGCAATCCAATCTCTGCTGCACCTATTGCAGTGGGTGGGCTCATCTTGATTCAATCTCAGGGTGGGAAAATCTCGGCCTACAGTCCTAAATGAATCCAGTCATCACTATCGTCGGCCGTCCCAATGTTGGGAAGTCGACACTCTTTAATCGCCTGACTCGTTCGCGCGATGCATTGGTGGCAGATTTTTCTGGCTTAACAAGAGACCGTCACTACGGCAAAGGCCGCATTGGCGAACGTGCCTTTATATGTGTAGATACCGGTGGCTTTGAGCCTGTCGCTAAAACTGGCATCGTTGCAGAGATGGCAAAGCAGACCAAGCAAGCGGTAGCTGAGTCTGACATTGTGATTTTCTTGGTGGATGGCCGCTTAGGTATGGCACCGCAGGATCGCGTGATTGCAGACTTTTTACGCAAGACGGGTCGTCCGACCATTTTGGCAGTCAATAAAACAGAAGGCATGCAAGCGGGTATTGTTACTGCCGATTTTCATGAGCTGGGTTTAGGGGAGCCATTCCCCATTTCTTCTGCGCACGGCGATGGTGTTCGTGGACTGATCGATGACGCCTTAGATTCATTAGGAATTGCAGAGCCTGACGAAGAAGAGTTGGCAAATGATCCAAATCGCCCAATGAAAATTGCGGTGGTAGGTCGTCCAAACGTAGGTAAGTCCACTCTAATCAATAAATTAATCGGCGAAGAGCGGGTGATTGCATTTGATATGCCCGGCACTACCCGTGATGCGATTGAAGTTCCATTTGAGCGCAATGGTAAGCCATACATCCTAGTTGATACAGCAGGTTTGCGTCGTCGAGGAAAAGTATTTGAGGCAATTGAGAAATTCTCGGTAGTGAAGACATTGCAAGCCATTGCTGACTGTAATGTGGTGATCTTGATGCTCGATGCGCAGCAAGATATCTCCGAGCAAGATGCGCACATTGCAGGATTTATTGTTGAGGCAGGTCGTGCACTGGTTGTTGCTGTAAATAAGTGGGATGGCCTTGACACTTACGTTAAAGAACGCGCTCGTTTAGAGATTGCACAAAAATTGCGCTTTCTAGATTTTGCAAACGTGCACCCCATTTCTGCTAAAAAAGGTACTGGCCTCAAAGAGTTGTTCAAAGATGTGGATTCTGCTTATGCAGCTGCCATGGCGAAATTGCCAACCCCACGCTTAACTCGGATTTTGCAAGAGGCTATCGAGCATCAACAACCAAAACGCGTTGGCATGGGGCGTCCGAAATTACGGTATGCACACCAAGGGGGCATGAACCCCCCAATCGTAGTGATTCATGGAACATCATTGAGCGGTGTCACCGATAGCTATAAGCGTTACCTAGAAGGACGCTTTAGGGATGTCTTCAAATTACGGGGCACCCCCTTAAGAATCCAGATGAACACTGCCAAAAACCCTTACGTGGATGCGGATAAAGGAAAAAAAGGTAAGAAGAGGTAATTTTGGACTTGATTTTTTTATAATTGAGCCCAATATAGAAGGTTTGGTAGCAGTCATTTTTAAAGGTTTTTGTTTCATTAAAAAAGCAAGACTCCCTAAGTACAAAAGATATAAGGAGCAGTATGAGCGCCAATAAAATTCAGTTACTGCAGGATCCATTTCTCAATGCCTTGCGCAAAGAGCATATTCCTGTTTCGATCTATCTCGTGAATGGTATTAAATTGCAAGGCAATATTGAATCCTTTGATCAATATGTCGTGCTTTTGCGTAATACCGTAACGCAGATGGTTTACAAGCATGCAATCTCTACGATTGTTCCAGCGCGTGCGATTGACTTTCGTATAGAAGAAGGCGACCCTGTATAAAACTGGAGTAGATGCGGCACGCGCCGTTCTCGTTGGTGTCGATACGGGACGCGAAGATTTTGCAGATAGCATGGCCGAACTCAGTCTCTTGGCTGATAGCGCTGGCTCTATACCCGCAGCTAGCGTAATTGCCCGTAAAGGAAAAACAGACCCCGCCTTGTTTATTGGTTCTGGCAAGGTAAACGAACTCAAGCGCGTGATGGAAGAACAAAACGCTGAGCTCGCGATCTTTAATCATCCGCTTTCGCCAACCCAGCAGCGCAACTTAGAGCGTCACCTCGATCGTCATGTGATGGATCGGACTGGTTTGATATTAGATATCTTTAGTCAAAGAGCACAAAGTCACATTGGTAAGACGCAAGTGGAGTTAGCACAAGTGCGCTATCGCATGTCTCGCTTAGTCAGGGCCTGGAGCCACTTAGAGCGTCAACGCGGTGGTATTGGTGTACGTGGTGGTCCTGGTGAAACCCAGATGGAGTTAGATCGCCGCATGCTAGCGACGAAGGCTAAGCGTTTAGAAAATGAACTCGAGAAACTCCAGCGCCAGCAAAAAACCCAGAGAAGGGCACGTCATCGTCAGGATGTGTTCTCTGTCTCCTTGGTGGGATATACCAATGCTGGCAAATCCACCTTATTTAATTCCCTAACAAAAGCAGGGGCTTATGCGGCTGATCAACTTTTTGCCACTTTGGATACCACCTCCAGAAAAGTCCATTTGGATGGAGTAGGCTCCATTGTGGTTTCCGATACCGTAGGCTTCATCCGAGATCTACCACACCAGTTGGTTGAGGCTTTTAGAGCCACCCTGGATGAGACCATCCATGCGGATCTGATCTTACATGTGATTGATGCCTGTAGCCCCGTAGCTCGGGAGCAAAAGGCCGAAGTTGAGGCTGTTTTGGAGGAAATTGGAGCAGATCAGATCCCTCGAATAGAGGTCATGAACAAAATTGACCAGATGCCTCAAACCTTTACCCGCGGAGCAGTTTTAGAGCGCGATGGGCAGGGTTTTCCTAGCCAGGTTTTCTTGTCCGCCAAGACAGGCTTGGGTCTAGATTTGCTCCGTACAGCCTTGGCTGAATGCTCCCAAATGACTGATAGAATAAGGTTCGAGCACAACCGTGCCAAGAAGCAATTGGCCCCGGACGAGTTTTTAGAACCTTTACCCGAACGACCAGATACCGCTGAATTTAATCCCACTCTCAACCGAAACTATTTTTCTAATGATGCGTAAATTTCTAGACCTCTTTTCGGTCAATGATCCAGGCTGGGGTAATAGCCACAATAGCGGATCCAAGGATGCCAAAGATGGGCAGGGAGGTGATCAAGCTCCCAAAGTCGATCCGGATACCAATAAGCCAACAGAAACTGCGCCAAAGAATTCTCCTAATAAGCCAAGTGGCCCTCCAGATTTAGATGAGCTCTGGCGTGATTTCAATGACAAAATTGCCGGAATTTTTGGTGGCAATAAAAAGCCAGGCGCCTCATCAAGTCAAGCAGGCAATAAACCGAACAGTACTGATATTCCTCCGCCATCTCAGCGCGGAGGCAGCGGTGGCGGTGGTGGCATGAGTGCACCAAACTTTAATTTCACCAACCCCTTTGGTTCGAAGGCTAGCATCCTCATCAGTGCAGCAGTTGTCTTCTTTATTTGGATTTGTAGTGGTTTTTTCATTATTCAAGAAGGTCAGGCTGGCGTGGTTTTGACCTTTGGTAAATATGCTGATACCGCTAAGCCAGGCATCAACTGGCGCATGCCTTGGCCAATTCAGTCGGATGAAACAGTAAACCTTTCTGGAGTTCGCTCTGTTGAAGTGGGTCGTCCGGTACTGATTAAGGCAACGAATCAAAAAGATTCCTCCATGCTCACTGAGGATGAAAATATTATTGATGTGCGCTTTGCTGTGCAATATCGCTTAAAAGATCCAACGGATTATTTATTCAACAATCGTGATCCAGATGCCGCAGTGATTCAGGCTGCTGAAACTGCTGTTCGTGAAATTGTTGCTCGTAGCAAGATGGATACCGTACTCTATGAAGGGCGCGAAAAGATTGGTATTGATTTAGCAAGCTCTATTCAGAAGATCCTAGATAGCTATAAGACCGGCATTTACGTCACTAGCGTGACGGTGCAAAACGTACAGCCACCTGAGCAAGTACAAGCTGCATTTGATGATGCAGTGAAGGCTGGTCAAGATCAGGAGCGCTTGAAGAGCGAAGGTCAGGCCTACGCCAATGACATCATTCCACGTGCTAAAGGTACTGCGGCCCGCTTGATTCAAGAGGCTGAAGGCTACAAGGCGAGAGTGGTAGCAACGGCAGAAGGTGATGCGACACGCTTTAAGCAAGTATTGGTGGAATACTCCAAGGCGCCACAAGTAACCCGTGATCGGATGTATATCGATAGCATGCGCGAGATGTACAACAATGTGACCAAGATCTTGGTGGATACAACCAAGAGCAATAGTCTTTTATATTTGCCGCTCGATAAGATCGTTGCTCAAGTCAGCGTAGAAAGTGCGCAGGCTGCTAGCTCTCAAGTAAATCAATCTGGCACATCCACTCCAACAGGAAGTGTGACAGTAGGTGGTGCTACTGGAATGAATAATCCAGCCCCCACTAACAGTGGTAGCACAACATATTCAGTACCTGCTGCAAACAATACCAACGATCGCTCTTTAGATAAGCGCGATGGCTTTCGCAGCCGTGATAGGGACCCCAGATAATGAATGCAAATCGCTTAATTGCTGCGGGCATTGCCTTCATTGCGGTGATCTATGTCCTATCGTCCAGTATTTTCATTGTTGATCAACGTAAATTTGCGGTTGTTTTCTCATTCGGCCAGATCGTCCGCGTGATTGAAGAGCCTGGTTTGCGGGTGAAACTGCCAGCCCCATTTGAAAGTGTCCGTTTCTTTGATCGTCGCATTCTGACAATTGATAATCCAGAGGCTGAGCGCTTTATTACTGCAGAGAAGAAGAATCTCTTAGTAGATTCGTTTGTGAAATGGCGCATTGTTGATCCCCGTAAGTTCTTTATTAGCTTTAAGGGCGATGAGCGCTTGGCACAAGACCGCTTAACTCAGCTAGTGCGTTCTGCTCTGAATGAAGAGTTCACGAAACGTACTGTCCGCGAGTTGATCTCTGATCAACGTGAAGAGGTCATGCAAGGGATACGTAAAAAAGTGGCTGATGATGCAGCAGATATCGGCGTAGAGATTGTGGATGTCCGCTTAAAGCGTGTAGACCTCTTGGCAGAGATTAGCGATTCGGTATATCGCCGTATGGAAGCAGAGCGTAAGCGAGTAGCGAATGAATTGCGCTCAACGGGCGCTGCAGAGTCTGACAAGATTCGCGCAAATGCGGAGCGTCAGCGCGATACCATTTTGGCTGAAGCCTACCGCGATGCTCAAAAGATTAAAGGCGCAGGAGATGCTAGGGCAACCGCTTTGTATGCCGAAGCATTTGGTCGCGATGCACAGTTTGCTCAGTTCTATCAGAGCCTAGAAGCCTACCGTAGCTCCTTTAAGGATAAGAAGGACATCATGGTGGTTGAGCCTAATGGCGAATTCTTCAAGTTCCTGCACAAAAAATAAGAAAGTGAATCATCTAAATCATGAATCGTTGGTTGCTTCCTGAAGATATTGCAGACGTTTTGCCCGCCCAGGCTCGCAAGGTAGAGACTTTACGTCGCACTATCTTGGATCTGTATCAAACCTACGGTTATGAACTAGTTGCCCCTCCGATTTTAGAGTTCTTAGATTCTTTATTGACAGGCACTGGCTCGGATCTCAATCTCCAAACCTTTAAGTTGGTTGATCAAATGTCGGGCCGCACCCTGGGCTTACGTGCCGACATGACTCCGCAAGTTGCGCGAATTGATGCACACTTATTAAATCGCGCAGGCGTCACCAGGCTTTGCTACGCCGGCTCTGTGGCGCATGCTCGTACCCCAGTAGGTAGTTCTGCTCGTGAAGATTTGCAGTTAGGTGCAGAGATTTATGGTTGCGCTACCTGGGAGGCAGATTTTGAGGCAATCACTTTGCTGCTTAAAACACTCTCTATTGCAGGGGTAGATAAGGTTTATCTTGATCTATCGCACGCAGGCATCTTGAGTGGCATCTTGGCCGACCAGAAGTTGAACAAAGAGACCATTGAAACCTTATACGGTTTATTACAGACCAAGGATCGCCCAGGTCTTAACAAATGGGCAACCTGTTTGCCGGCAAAAACTTCTGAAGCGCTGATGGCGCTCACAGAACTTAATGGCCCTTGCGCTGAAGTTTTGGCAAAAGCTAAAAAAGTATTGCCGCAGCATGCTGCAATTGATCAAGCCTTAGCAGGTCTTGAGCGCTTAGTTGCCGCAGTGAGTTCATCCAGTGGCCTAGAGATCAGTATTGATTTAGCAGACTTGCGAGGCTATCAGTATCACAGTGGTGTGATGTTTGCAGCCTATGTAGACAAGCTGCCACAGCCGATCGCTAGAGGCGGTCGCTACGATCATGTAGGCCAGGCCTTTGGCCGCGCACGTCCTGCCACCGGATTCTCATTAGATCTGCTGACTCTCTCCAACCTATCACCTCTGAAAGTGCGCAAATTAGCAATCGCAGCGCCTTGGCTTGAAGATGTCAGTTTAAGTAAAGCAATTGCAGCTTTACGAGATTCTGGTGAGGTGGTTATTCAGGTGATGGCTGGTGAAAAAGTAGAGGCTGCCGAATATGAATGTGATCGAGAGCTAGTAAAGCAGGGTAACTCTTGGGAAGTAAAGAAAAAATAAAGTAGAGCAACACAGTAGAGTTCAACCCATTTTGTAATTATCTTTTTGGATTTCAATATGTCTTCAAAGCAGCAAACTAAAGGTCGTAACGTAGTTGTCATTGGCACCCAGTGGGGTGATGAAGGCAAAGGAAAAGTGGTTGATTGGTTAACTGATCATGCCAAAGCAGTGGTTCGCTTTCAGGGTGGCCACAATGCAGGCCATACCCTCATCATTGGTGGTAAAAAAACCATTCTTCGTCTGATCCCATCTGGAATAATGCACAAAGAGGTGATTTGCTATATCGGTAACGGCGTGGTTCTATCCCCGGAAGCCCTCTTTAAAGAAATTGGCGAGCTTGAAGCTGCTGGTTTGGATGTGCAGTCCCGCTTGAAGATTTCTGAAGCGACGACTTTGATCCTGCCTTATCACGTGGCAATTGATCATGCGCGCGAGAAAAAGCGTGGCGAGGCAAAAATTGGTACGACTGGTCGCGGCATTGGATCTGCGTACGAAGATAAAGTTGCACGTCGTGCACTGCGCGTACAAGATTTGTTTTTTCCAGAAAAGTTTGCAGCGCAATTGCGTGAAAACTTGGAATATCACAATTTCATGCTCACTAACTACTATGGCGCAGAGCCAGTCGATTATGAAAAGACGCTAGCAGAAGCAATGTCATATGCGCCGCGCATCAAGCCAATGGTAGTAGACGTCTCTAGTGCGCTCTATGCTGCTGAGCAGGCTGGTCAAAATCTTTTATTCGAAGGGGCACAGGGCACCTTGCTTGATATAGATCACGGCACCTATCCCTATGTCACTTCTAGCAACTGTGTAGCAGGTAATGCTGCTGCCGGTTCTGGTGTTGGCCCAGATTCTTTACAGTACATCCTAGGTATTACTAAAGCGTATTGCACACGCGTTGGTGCTGGCCCGTTCCCAAGCGAGCTCTACGATCATGACAATCCAGCAAAGCAAGACCCCATTGGCATCCGTCTGGCTGAAGTTGGTAAAGAGTTTGGCTCTGTAACCGGTCGCCCACGTCGAACTGGTTGGTTGGATGCTGCCGCATTGAAGCGTTCAATCCAGATCAACGGACTCTCGGGTTTGTGTATTACTAAGTTAGACGTACTCGATGGCTTGGAAACCATTCGCTTATGTGTTGGCTATAAGCTAGATGGTAAGACTCTTGATGTATTGCCACGTGGCGCTGAGTCTGTTTCACGCTGTGAGCCGATTTATGAAGATTTCCCATGCTGGAAGGGCACTACCTTCGGCATTCGGGAGTGGGACAAGCTTCCAATCGAAGCGCAAAAGTTTTTGCGCCGTATTGAAGAAGTTGTTGGTAAGCCTATCGCCATGGTCTCAACCGGACCGGAGCGCGATGAGACCATTCTGCTCCAGCACCCTTTTGAGGGTTAAGGGAAAATCATTTATTCACTCTTTTTTATCCACTTTTGCTTAAGAAAATATCAACATGACTGCGCGCACTACCTGTAATGGCCTTCAAGTAGCAACTCCCTTGTACCGTTTTATCGAAGACAAAGTACTACCAGGTACTGGTATTAAAAGCGCGGATTTTTGGAAAGGTTTTGATGAGATCGTCAAAGATTTAAGCCCAAAAAATGAAGCCTTATTAGCTAAGCGCGATCGCCTGCAGGCTGATTTGGACCAATGGCACAAAGCCAATCCAGGTCCTATCAAAGATATGCCTGCTTATCGTAAGTACCTCAAAGAAATTGGCTATATCGATGAGGTGCCTGACACGGTTTTAGCGACTACTCAGAACGTAGATGATGAGCTAGCTCTACAGGCTGGCCCACAACTTGTAGTGCCTGTACTAAATGCCCGTTATGCCTTAAATGCTGCCAATGCTCGCTGGGGCTCTTTGTACGACGCTCTATACGGTACAGACCTAATTTCAGAAGAGGGTGGCGCTACCAAAGCTGGAGACTACAACCCAATTCGAGGCGCAAAGGTCGTTGCCTATGCTCGCCAGTTTTTAGATGAATCTGCTCCCTTGGCTAAAGCTTTATACAGAGATGTAGTCGCCTATAGCGTCGTAGACAAAAAACTGTCCGTGAAATTAAAAGACGGTAGCACTACTGGCTTAGTTGATGAAAAACAGTTTGTTGGTTACCAGGGTGATGCTGCTACTCCAAGCTCCATTTTGCTACGCAATAACGGTATTCATATTGATATCGAAATTGATAAGGCCAAAACCATTGGTGCTGCTGATCCAGCGGGTGTAAATGATGTAGTACTTGAGGCGGCTCTCTCAACCATTTTGGACCTAGAAGATTCTGTTGCAGTGGTTGATGCTGACGATAAAGTAGTGGCTTATGAAAACTGGTTAGGTATTCTTAAGGGCACTTTAGTTGAAGAAGTGAGCAAGGGAGGCAAAACCTTTACCCGCTCACTCAATCCAGATCGCAAATACACGGCAGGCATTGGTGCAACCAATGCAAAAGACGGTGTTGTGACATTGCATGGTCGATCACTCTTGTTTCTACGCAACGTAGGTCACCTCATGACTAATCCTGCCATCATTACCAGTGAAGGTAAGGAAATCTACGAGGGTATCTTAGACGCAGTAGTCACAGTATTAATTGCTTTGTATGACATTAATCGCCCCGCAACTCAAGCGATTGGTAATACTCGCAAAGGCTCCGTATACATTGTGAAGCCAAAAATGCACAGCCCAGAAGAGGTGGCATTTGCTAGTGAGCTCTTTGGCCGTGTTGAAAAATTGCTTGGCCTGCCAGAGAACACGGTGAAGCTAGGAATCATGGATGAAGAGCGTCGTATGAGCGTCAATATTAAAGCGGCCATTGCTGCTGCTGGTGCACGCGTTGCCTTTATTAACACTGGCTTCTTGGATCGGACTGGCGATGAAATGCATACCGGAATGTACGGTGGTGCCATGGTTCGCAAAGGGCGGATGAAGATCGCTAAATGGTTTGGAGCTTATGAGCGTCGTAACGTATTGGCAGGTTTAGATTGTGGCCTTCGTGGTCGAGCACAGATTGGTAAAGGTATGTGGCCTGCGCCAGATCTCATGAAAGAAATGGTTGAGCAAAAAGGGGCACACCCTCAAGCTGGTGCCAATACAGCTTGGGTGCCATCACCTACCGCTGCGACTTTGCACGCAATGCACTATCACCAGATTAATGTTGAGCAAATCCAAAAGGATATGGAAAAGCAAGATACCAAAGCTGAGTATGAAGCCTTGATGGATGACTTGTTGACTGTACCCATTGCGCTCTATCCTGATTGGACTAAAGAAGAGATTCGCGAAGCGTTAAATAATAATTGCCAGGGTATTTTGGGTTACGTAGTTCGCTGGATTGACCAAGGCGTTGGTTGCTCCAAGGTGCCTGATATCTATAACGTAGGGCTGATGGAAGATCGCGCCACCTTGCGTATTTCTAGTCAGCATATTGCCAATTGGCTGCTGCATAAATATGTGAGCAAGGCTGAAGTGAAGGAAGCTCTGCAACGTATGGCTACTATTGTTGACATGCAAAATGCAGGCGATCCCCTCTATAAGCCAATGATGCCGAACTATAAAGAGTCATATGCCTTTCAGGCTGCAAGCGATCTGATCTTTAAGGGTCTTGAGCAGCCCAATGGCTATACAGAGCCATTGCTACATGCTTGGCGCTTGAAAGTAAAAGCAGAACAAGCGAAGTAATTTCTTGAGCACTTGAAATCAAAATGGATTTGCCCACAAAGCAAATCCATTTTTTATTAGGCACATCAATCCATCAATATGTTTAGCTTTCTCAATCCATTTGCCAAGTCCGGGAAAACTTACCCCTTTCAACTGAATGACGGGGGGAGGGAGGAAGCTGGCTTTAGGGGTGGGGCTGGGGACTGTGTTGTGAGATCCATCGCCATTGCCGCTAAGTTGCCCTATATGCAAGTCTATGAAGACTTAAGAAGTGCTAATGAAAGCTACGCCCAACTTCGGAACGATCGTTTAGCAAGGCGCCTAAATGACAAGGGTTCATCACCGCGAAATGGCAACCATCGGAACGTTTTTCATGATTACATCGTGGGACTTGGTTTTGAGTGGGTGGCAACGATGAAGGTGGGGGCGGGCTGCCAAGTTCATTTGCGGCCTAGCGAGCTTCCAGATGGGGTCTTAATTGTGAAGGTTTCCAAACACTTAACTGCAATAGTTTATGGTGTGATTCAAGATACGCACGACCCTTCTCGACGTGGAAATCGCTGCGTTTATGGCTATTACATCAAGAAATCAGCTTAAAAGAAGCTAATAAAAAAGCCCTGGAGCACAGCTCGAGGGCTTTTACCAAAATTTGACCGAAAACAGCCAAATTCAGCTATAAATCAGCAATAAATTACCAATTTGCGCTGTTTTTATGACTTTTCTGTTCCAAGGCCTTAGCTTCTTCCCATGCTGCTGAAATCAGGGTAAAGAAGTCCCGTATTGCATACAATGGCTTAGAGCTAAAGGTGCTGCTTTGTGTAAAACCAACTGAATTTGAGTGTGACATTTAGAATCTCCTTAAGGGTATACCCTAATGATACTCCAAATGACAAAAGAATGCTGCGTGGCAGCAAATCACTCTTTTTAAGGCTTCTTGATGTGGTTTTTGAGTTTCCAGGTCTCACGGTAGGTGTTGGTCATGCCGATCATGATGGAGGTGGTCCAAGCTAGGGAAAAGAGGCCGCTAAAGGCAATGAAAAAAGCCAAGGTCTTATAGCCATTGGGCAAGATATCCTCAACAAATCCAAGAGTCGTATAGCAACTTCCCGCAAAGAGGATTGAGTCAATCCCAGTATTAATGAGATTGAGGTGGTACACGAAGGTTGCCCAAATCAGCACTTCAGCAATATGAATGAGGGCAATGAAAGCAAATGAGATATAGAAGTGGAGATAGACCCAGCGATACTCCTTATTTACAAGGTTGGTAGCAGTCATTCTTTCGAAGCGCATCAAGACAGTATTGATGAGGATTCCGTGAAATACCAAAATCAGGATCATGCCAACCACCCCTAAGAGAATGTCTTGAAAGAGGGCTAGATAGGTAAGTGGTAGGTTGCTGAAGGCATCTTATGCTGGATTAGATAAATATCAAATTTGTGGGCAGCGTTGATAATGGCATACAGGACCATTCAAGTAAAGTATTCAGAAATAGGCAAGGAGATCACATGATTCAATTTAAAAGACCTGATGGCAGTTCCGTTGCGGGTTATTTAGTCGAGCCAACCGATAATGCAAATGCTCCTGGAGTGGTAGTCATCCAGGAGTGGTGGGGTTTGGATGAAGAAGTGAAGTCGGTAGCAGAGCGTTTGGCTCAAGCTGGGTACCGTGCTTTAGTCCCTGACCTCTATCGTGGTAAGTTGGCGCTCGAAGCACATGAGGCTGAGCATTTAATGAATGGCTTGAACTTTGGTGATGCGGCCACTCAAGATATCCGTGGCGCAGTCCAATACTTAAAAGCGACTGGTAGCAAGAAGGTTGCTGTAACTGGATTTTGTATGGGCGGTGCTTTAACTATTCTGTCGGCATGTAACGTTCCTGAGCTTGATGGCACCATTGTTTGGTACGGCTACCCTCCATTGGAATACGTTGATGCAACGGCAATTCAGAAGCCCATGTTGGCTCATTGGGCATTGCATGATGAGTTCTTTTCGATTGCAGGCGTAGATCAACTTGAAGATAAGCTGAAACAGGCTGGTACTAGCTATGACTTTCATCGTTACGACACCAAGCATGCTTTTGCCAATCCAAAGTCTGCTGTTCGTGGCTTGCCACCTTTGGAGTACAACGCCGAGGCTGCAAAGCTGGCTTGGGATCGCACTCTGGAATTCTTAAAAAAGAATTTAGCTTAAATTACCTCACAAGACTTCACGATGCATTTGTTTTCTGAAAATCTCGCTCTAGAAATTGCTTCTTACTATCGCAACCTCGCCCTAGCGCATGGCGTAGTGCCAAAAGTATTCACCTTGGTGAATAGCGAGGGCGATCAGTTCCTATTCTTTATCGATGATCTCAAAATGGAGAAGGAAGAGGAGGATCAGTTCTTGGCGTATATCGTGAAAGAGCACGATGCCGTTTCTTATGCCCGCGGCACCTTAGTGATTGTTGAAAAGAGTCAGCAATATATTGAGTTTGCAGTGGTAGATCGTGATGACGAAGAGGCCATTGTCTGTTCTGCAGAGCTAACGCGAGATATGGACGATAAGCCAATTGGTCTTACTGAGTTTGATAAAACGATAGTGAAGAAGAGCTCTATTGTTTTTGGTGGACTCTTTGAGCCGGTCAAACTAGCACAAGCAAAAGTAGAAGACTTTGAAAGTCTATGGGAAGAGATGAAGCCCAAGATTTTGCATCGCTCTATGGGCATTTAAACTGTCCATATGACGCCAGCACAACAGCGAGAATTTATTCGTGGCTTTAAGGGGGTGTCTCATTCTGCCGTGACCATCGTGACGTGGAGTGTGGTGACCGGCATTGCCATGGCCAAATCTACATTAACCGTGCAACAAGCCATTGCAATGAGTCTGCTGGTATATGCCGGTTCAGCTCAACTTGCCGCGCTTCCTTTGATTGCTGTGGGCGCACCAATTTGGGTGATCTTGGTGACCTCTTTTATGGTGAACTTGCGCTTTGTGATTTTCAGTCTCGGCTTGCAGGCGCATTTTTCTTATCTATCTACTTGGCGAAGAATTCTGCTGGGCTACTTCACTACCGATTTCTCTTATCTGGCGCATCTCAAACGCTTTCCAAAACCAGAGACCAAAGAAGAGCTCGCTGCTGATCCAGAGCATTTGCGCTTGTATTCAATGATCGGCTTTCAATCTGCTAACTGGATTGCCTGGCAGATCGCCTCCATTACGGGAATCTTGTTGGCTAGTCAAATTCCGAATGATTGGGGATTGGAGTTTGCAGGTGCCGTTGCTTTAGTCGTCATTATTGGGTCGATGCTAGATCGCGCCTCGGCTAAGTGGGCTGCAGTAACAGCCGGGGCTGTTGCTGTGATGACGTATGGCATTCCATATCGACTCAATATTATTTTGGCAATTGGCGCTGCATTATTCGTGGGGATCATATTAGATAAATCTCCAAAAGAAAGATCATTCTTATGAGTGATGACGCTAGTATGAGAATTATCTATCTCATCATTGGACTAGTTGTGGTGACCTTCGTCTCGCGAAGCTTCTTTATTCTGCTTGGTAATCGCATCAAGGTTTCAGAATGGGGCTTGGAGACAATTCGTTATGCACCCTTAGCCGCCTTGATTGCCATTTTGGCGCCAGAAATCTTTTTACCCCTAGGTGCTTCCAGTGTGATGGAATTTAACCTACGACTGCCGAATATCTGGGGCGGAATGGCGGCGATGATTGCTTTCTATTTCAGCAGGAAAATGATTCCAACACTGGTGATTGGCATGGCAGTCTATACGGCAGCTCGGTTTTGGTTTGCCTGATAAAGATGGGAGCAAGCGAGGCTGCTTGCAATCCGCTGATTTGACCCCATATAAGGAGTGGTGAGAGTATTTGGTGCCCAGGAAGGGACTCGAACCCCCACAACCTTACGATCGCCAGCACCTGAAGCTGGTGCGTCTACCAATTTCGCCACCTGGGCATGCCTCTATTATAAGGGGATGGCTGTTCAGAGGCTTTTCTGGGCTAAATTGGCTTTTCCCCTGCAGACTCAATGGTTTGATACAGTAGGCTTATTCATAACAAAAATAGATATCAATAGATAAATAGCAAGGGCATGTATTGCCGAAGGAATTAAATGCGTAAAGCAAAAGACTTGGTGCCACGTGAGGCTGATCGTTTAGGAACAGTCCAAGGCCACCGAGATGGATTTGGATTTGTCATTCCCGATGATGGTGGTGAAGATATTTTTCTCTCTGAACGAGAGATGTCTCGCGTCATGCATGGCGATAGAGTCAATGTCAAAGTGTTAGGAACAGACCGACGTGGTCGCCCTGAGGGGCAGATCGTCGAGGTAGTGCTGCATGCAAACAAAGTGGTGATTGGACGCCTCCTCAATGAAAATGGCGTACTCATTGTTGCGCCAGAAGATAACCGTATTGGTCATGACATCTTGATTCCTCCCAAAGGGCAGGGTCAAGCAAAACTGGGTCAAGTCGTTAGCGTTGAGATTATTGACTATCCCGATAGTTATCGCCAAGCCCTTGGTCGTGTAGTTGAAGTCTTGGGCGAGATCGACGATCCCGGTATGGAGATCGAAATTGCTGTTCGTAAGTACGGTGTGCCACACGAGTTTTCAGCTGCCGCCATGAAAGAGGCTGCTGCACTGCCAGACTCTGTGCAACAAGAAGACTTAGAGGGTCGCGTTGATTTAAGAGATATTCCTTTAGTCACGATTGATGGCGCTGATGCGAGAGACTTTGATGATGCTGTCTATTGCGAGCCGATCATGCACGGCAAGACCAAAGCCTGGCGTTTGATTGTTGGTATTGCCGACGTTTCCCATTACGTCAAGCCTGGTCACCCATTGGATGATGAAGGTTTATTGCGTGCTACTTCGGTCTATTTTCCAAGACGTGTCATTCCGATGCTTCCCGAGAAGATCTCTAACGGTTTGTGCTCACTCAATCCCAATGTTGATCGTCTGTGTATGGTCTGTGATTCGGTAGTGGATAACAGCGGCATTGTCTTGGCCTATCAGTTCTATCCTGCGGTCATGCATTCTGCCCAGCGTTTCACCTATGACACGGTTTGGGAGATTCTCTCAAACAGTAAGGGGCCTGAGGCTGCACGTTTTGCACAGTTCAGCCCATTACTTGGCAATCTATATTCCTTATATAAGATTCTGCTGGCAGCCCGTGAAAAGCGGGGCGCCATTGAATTTGACACTACTGAGACTCAGATTATTAGCAATGAGCTCGGTAAGATTTTGCGGATTGAGCCACGCCTTCGAAATGATGCACACCGCTTGATTGAAGAGTGCATGTTGACGGCCAACGTTTGCGCTGCTGATTTCATTGATAAAAATAAACATTTAAGTTTGTATCGCGTCCATGGTGAGCCTTCTGAAGAGAAGTTATTGACCTTGCGTCAAGTATTAAGAACCTCCAGTCTTTCTCTAGGTGGTGGTGAAAAACCAAAGCCACGTGATTTCGCAAAACTGATGCGTGAGATCAAAGATCGTCCTGATGCTAATATGTTGCAGTCAGTGGTATTACGCTCGATGCAGCAAGCGATGTATCAGCCGGATAACGAAGGTCACTTTGGTTTAGCTTATCCAGCGTATTCCCATTTCACCAGCCCCATTCGCCGCTACCCAGACTTGCTTACGCACCGAGTGATCAAGGCTATTTTGCAGAAGAAGGCATACGTTCCAGCATTGTCTCCAACGGTCCCATTAAATTTAACCCTCCCTCGCAAAGGCAAGGGCCGTCTCAATGCAGTCAATGCCAAGAAGTCTCATAGCGATGCGAAAACGGATGCTGCTAAAGGAGCTAAAACACCTAAAGGGGCTAATGCAGCCCTACCTATTTGGGGTCAATTGGGTGTGCACTGCTCATCGAATGAGCGTCGTGCTGATGAAGCCTCGCGTGATGTTGAGGCGTGGCTCAAGTGCTATTACATGCGAGACCACTTAGGCCAAGAATATGCTGGCAACGTCACCAGTGTTGCTAACTTTGGATTATTTATTCAGCTTGAGAACCTCTTTGTAGAAGGGATGGTTCACGTCACTGAACTTGGGGGCGATTATTTCCAGTATGACGAGGCGCGTCAAGAGTTACGCGGAGAGAGAACTGGCATCCGCTATCGTTTGGGTGATCGCTTACATGTTTTAGTAAGCCGTGTAGATCTAGATGCTCGTAAGATTGAATTTAGTCTAGTGAAGTCGATAGGTGCAGAAGTGGGTGGCTCGTCTAGCCGTCGTCAATTAATACTAGCTAGTGATACTGGTAGACCCAATAAGAAGGCTGCCTCTAAAAAGAGTAGGCCAGAAAGTAAAATTCCTCAAAAGCCTAGCGGTATCAATGTGAACGCTGCCAAGTCTGCGGGGAATTTGAGCGCCAACCAATCCAAGAGCAAAGCTAGCCGCAAGAATGGAAAAGCAAAACCAGGCAGGTCTGTTGGTAAGCCTGCTGGCAGCAAGCCGCCAGTCCGCAGCACTAACGCCCGCCGTAAATAAAGAGTAAATAAAATACATGAAACAAATATTAGTTGGCTTTCATGCGGTTCAAGCGCGCTTACGCGTTGACCCAGATAGCCTGAAGTCAGTGTACTTTGACCCTAGTCGTCGCGATAGGCGAATGGGTGATTTTTTAAAACAAGCTGAAGAGATTTTGGGCGAGCGCTTGCATGCTGCTGATGCTGAGCGTTTACATAAACTCACAGGACATGATCGCCATCAAGGGGTGGTTGCCTTGGCTGAAAAAATGACGATTGCGCGCACCATCACTGAAGTGGTTGAGGACGCCGAGAGTGCACAGAAGAAATCCTTATTTCTCGTTTTAGATGGCGTTACTGATCCTCATAACTTTGGCGCCTGCTTGCGTGTAGCAGATGGTGCAGGGGTTGATGCTGTCGTGATTCCAAAAGATCGTTCTGCTTCAATTAACGCGACGGTGAGTAAAGTGTCGAGTGGCGCATCTGAAGTGATGCCAGTGATTACTGTGACTAACCTCGTACGTAGCATGAAAGAGATGCAAGAGGCAGGTGTCTGGCTCATTGGCACAGACGATGAGGCTGAGAAATCGATCTATGACCTTGATCTCACTGGCCCCATTGCCATCGTGATGGGAGCAGAGGGTGAGGGCATGCGACGCCTCACAAAAGAAACCTGTGATGAGCTCGTACGCATCCCAATGCAGGGTGTGGTCGAAAGTTTGAATGTTTCTGTTGCAAGTGGCGTATGCTTGTATGAGGCATTAAGACAGCGCCTAGCGAAAGCAAATAAAAAAGCTGCCAAGTAAGTTTACTGAAAGGCTTTTATGAATTGCAATATTGGAAACACTGATCGTATTCTGCGTATTACCGTCGGAGCTACCCTCATCGCTTTAGCTGCTTTTAGCATTACTGGACCTTGGGCATGGATTGGGGTCATTCCGCTAGCAACAGGAGTGTTCAGAGTTTGTCCGGCCTATAACTTGCTAGGCATTAATACTGCTAAGTAGTAAGATAAGAAGACAGTTAGAAGCTTTACTTAGCGAGCAAGACTTCTAGTTTTTCTGTATCAATACAAAAATTACGAATGCCCTCAGCCAGCTTCTCAGTGGCCATCGCATCATTATTTAATTGCAGGCGAAAACTAGACTCATCGAGCTTTAATGGAGTGATAGTTTCGCTATGAGCATTTGCAGCATCCAGCTTTTTGCTCACTACAGCACTGCTAGTTTGCAATTCTGCCAAAAGCTCTGGACTAATCGTTAATAAATCACAGCCTGCTAACTCCAGAATCTGGCTGGTATTGCGAAAGCTCGCACCCATGATCTCTGTAGAAATGCCAAAGTGCTTGTAATAGGTAAAAATTGTCTTCACAGAGCTCACTCCAGGATCATTTGCGCCATCATGGGCAGCATCATTCCAATTGGCGCCCAACTTTGCTTTATTCCAATCGGTGATGCGACCCACAAATGGAGAAATCAACTTTGCATTTGCTGCGCCACAAGCTGCTGCTTGCACTAAGGAGAAGAGCAGAGTCATATTGCAATGGATGCCGGCAGCCTCTAATTCTTTTGCAGCAGCAATACCTTCCCAAGTCCCAGCAAGCTTGATCAAGATACGCTTGCGATCAATGCCATGTGACTCATATAAGGAAATAATGTGTTTAGCCTTAGCAACAGTTGCTTTGGTATCAAAAGAAAGCCTAGCATCGACTTCAGTAGATACTCTGCCAGGAACAATTTTTAGAATCTCCAAACCAAATGCCACCAAAATGTAATCCACTAAATCTGTAGCGCTCATGCCAGGGTGGGCATCTTTCACTGACTGCACTAGAGCCTGGTAATTGCTTTGTTGGGCAGCTTTGAGAATGAGCGATGGATTGGTTGTTGCATCCTGCGGCTGAAATGCTTGCATGCGCTCAAAATCGCCTGTATCGGCAACGACCGTGGTGAGCTTTTTAAGCTGCTCCAGTTGGTTTGGGGCTAAAGAGGGGCTATTCATGGCTTATCTTGTTTGCTGTAGTGAGTTTCTTATGAATATCATATGATAGATGTATTAATTACTCCATTCCAGTTAAGGCATAAGGGCGTTTCGCAGGCATATGAACCAAGATCAACTCAAACAAATGGTGGGTGAGGCAGCGAGAGATGAAGTCTTAAAGCTGCCTGCCGGGCAAGTTTTAGGGGTTGGTACGGGTTCAACCGCTAATTGCTTTATTGACGCTTTAGCGCCTCATAAAGATCATTTCGCAGGCACGGTATCGAGTTCGAATGCAACAACAGAGCGTTTGCTCAAGCATGGCTTTCAGGTTCTAGATCCTAATGATGTCGCTGATCTGCCTGCCTATGTGGATGGCGCAGATGAAATCGATCCAGCAGGCCACATGATTAAAGGTGGCGGTGGGGCGCTAACGCGCGAAAAAATTATTGCCTCTATGGCAAGACAATTCATCTGTATTTGTGATTCATCTAAACAAGTTCCTGTTCTGGGAAACTTTGCGCTGCCGGTAGAAATCATCCCCTTGGCAAAAGGCGTAGTGAGTAGAGAATTAGAAAAATTTGGTGGCAAGGTCACGCTGCGCCTGGCTAAAAATATCCGTGCAGATTTAAATCAAACTCCAAGCGAGCCTTTTGTCACCGATAACGGCGGCTGGATTTTGGATGTGGCAGGCTTAAAGATTAGTGACCCTATCAAAACAGAAGTGCAAATTAATCAACTTGCGGGCGTGATCACGGTTGGACTCTTTGCCAAAGAAAAAGCAAGCATCTTATTAGTGAGCAATGCTTCTGGCGTAGAAAGATTGGTACTGTAGAAATAAAAAAACCCGACGGGGCTTCCCCATCGGGTCGTTTGCCATGGATTGCATGGCGCAGGCGCTCGGAAGAGATTTAGTTCCTTAGCCTATAAGCATATAGATATGCTTATTCTTTAGTGGCTTTCGCCAATGTAGCGCGGCACCACATCTGCCTTGCTACGATTACATCCTATGCCTAGCTATAGAGAGAGTCAACAGTTGGGAACAAGTTTTAGGTATTTATTAATGCTGTACTGCAATACTTCTAAAGCAGTAGTTTATTCCGCCGGTGGAGTATAGCCTTCTGCCATATCCGCGCCACCTTCAAAGAAGTACTTCTCAACCTGCTTGAGAAGGTACTGGCGAGCACGAGGATCAGCCATATTGAGGCGATTTTCATTAATCAACATAGTTTGATGCTTTAACCATGCAGCCCAAGCCTCTTTAGATACTTGATTCCAAATCTTTTTGCCAAGATCGCCTGGAAGCGGAGCAAAATCCATTCCTTCAGATTCTTTATTGAGCTTGATACATTGAACCATGCGTGCCATCTGTAATACCTTTCTGATTGATCTCTTTTTTCTTATAGATCTTTAGTTAAAACCATGGACTTGCGGTCCCAGTTGTAAATTTGTTTTCTTTCTTCAGGCAAGTCTTCTACTGTTGCCCGCTTAAAGCCGCGCTTTAAGAACCAATGCTCGGTTCTCGTAGTGAGGACAAATAATTTTTTAATGCCTTCTTGTTTGGCACGCATTTCAACACGCTTGAGAAGCCGCTCGCCATCGCCTGAGCCTTGAACATCAGGATCAACTGCAAGGCACGCTAGCTCTCCAATACCATTTGGAAACGGAAAGAGGGCGGCGCAGCCAAAGAGAACACGGTCATGCTCAATTACTGAGAAGCGCTGAATATCGCGCTCAATCACATCTTGGCCACGAGCTGCCAAGATGCCTTCATCCTCAAGCGGCATCGTCAATTGCAAAATACCACCCACGTCATCTTGATTGGCTTCGCGCAAGTTCTCAATATCAGAAGAAGCCAGCATCATGCCGATACCATCGTGAGTGAAGAGTTCCTCAAGTAATGCACCATCTTGATTGCATGGCAAGAAGTGAACACGACTCACGCCTGCTTTGATGGCTCTACCAGAGATATTGAGCAAACTCTTCATGCCGATATCCAAATCCTTCTTCTGAGCCATATAGTCTTGGAGTTGAGGTAAAGACAGCTCGGTAATCAAATCACCTTCTGCATCGTGCAAGCCTTTGTAAGGGCTTAAGAAGATCAACTTATCTGCCTTAAGAGCAGCAGCAGTAGACGCTGCTACATCTTCATAGGCTAGATTGAATGCTTGTCCGGTAGGCGAAAAACCCAAAGGTGAGAGCAAGACAATCTTGTTGCTATCCAGAGACTGCGTAATAGAGGTGGAGTCCACTTTACGGACTAAACCTGTATGGATGTAATCAGTACCCTCAACAACACCTACTGGCATTGCAGTAATGAAGTTTCCGGAGATCACTGAAATACGGGATCCTGCCATTGGAGTATTTGGTAAACCACGACTAAAGGCCGCTTCGATATCCAGGCGCAATTCACCAGCGGCTTCTTTGACGCACTCAAGGGCAGCAGCATCGGTAATCCGGTAGCTGTGCAAAGCAGTCTTACCAAACTTACTCTTGATCTTGCGTAAGGTCAGCTGCTCTTCAATCTGCGGACGAATACCATGGACTAAAACAATACGCATGCCCATGGCATGCAACATCGCAATATCTTCAATCAGATTCTCAAGGCCAATTTCTTGGACAAGCTCACCGGCAAAGGCAATGACAAAGGTCTTTTCACGGAAGCTGTGAATGTAGGGCGCAACATCGCGCAACCACCCTACAAAGGGGAAGTTGGAGGTAGATTCTTCGGCGCTTGAGGCCTGGTTCGGTGCATTTGTTGGCATAGTGAGAAAATTATAGGGTGCAAGAGCCCATAAACCAACAAAAACCCAAAGCAATGCCAAAGCCTGTGTCTGCTTCCAACACCTCATGCAGGCTGGAAATCCGTTTTCCGGAAGAATTACCTGTCTCTGGCCAAAGGCAAATCATCAAGGACGCCTTGCAGAACCACCAGGTGGTGATTGTTTGTGGAGAGACGGGCTCCGGTAAAACTACCCAGTTACCCAAGATCTGTTTAGACCTTGGTAGGGGCACCATGAACGGCGGTAAGCTGATTGGTCATACCCAACCTCGCCGGATAGCAGCTACTGCCACAGCCAAGCGCATTGCCCAAGAGCTAGGCTCCCCCATTGGTATGGATGTTGGCTATCAAGTGCGCTTTGCAGATAAGACAAGCAGTACTGCCTCGATCAAGCTGATGACCGATGGCATTTTGTTGGCAGAGACCCAACGTGATCCTCAGCTGGAGGCCTACGACACGCTCATCATCGATGAGGCGCACGAGCGCAGTCTCAATATTGATTTTCTCCTGGGCTATCTAAGGCAGCTTTTACCAAAGAGGCCTGATCTCAAGCTGATCATTACCTCAGCCACGATTGATGCTCAGCGTTTTTCAGATCACTTTGCAATCAATGGCAAAGCGGCCCCTGTGATTGAAGTGAGTGGTCGTCTCTTTCCGGTAGAGCAGCGGTATTGCCCACTACAGCCCGATCCTAAGCCAGATGGCAAAAAAGAATCTAAAGCTGCCAAGGAACTCCCAGAAACGGTTGCAGAAGAAATCGCCAATGTTTGGCGTGAAGGCGCATTAGGCGCTGGGGATGTCCTGGTATTTTTACCAGGCGAGCGAGAGATTCGGGATTGCGCAGAGGCGCTGCGCAAGGATCATGTACTACAACAACGCTTTCATCCAGAAATTCTCAGCCTGTTTGCCCGTCAATCGGTAGCCGAGCAAGAAAGAGTCTTTAGTCCGGGTAATGGTCGTCGCATCATCCTCACCACCAACGTTGCTGAGACATCCTTAACCGTACCGAATATCCGCTATGTGATTGACAGTGGCTTAGCCAGAGTCAAGCGTTATTCCTATCGCAATAAGGTAGAGCAATTACAGATCGAACCCATTTCACAAGCGGCTGCCAATCAAAGAGCAGGGCGCTGCGGCCGGGTATCAGACGGCATTTGTATTCGTTTATATAGCGAGCTTGATTATCAAAGCCGCCCCAAATTTACTGACCCAGAAATTCTGCGTAGCTCATTAGCAGCAGTGCTACTGCGGATGAGTTCACTACGCTTACCGAAGATCCAGCATTTTCCCTTCATTGATAAACCATTGGGCAGAGCTATTACCGATGGCGTGCAGCTGCTAGATGAATTGGGTGCAATTGAGTTTGATGGGTCTAATGCTGCCGATGCCACCGATAGCAAAGACATTAACAATAGCTTTAAGCTGACGTCAATTGGTAAGCAGTTGGCCGACTTACCGTTAGATCCCCGAATTGGCAGAATGTTATTAGCTGCTAAAGAGCAGAACGCTCTTAAGGAAGTGACCATCATTGCTTCGGCCTTAGCAACCCAAGACCCGCGTGAGCGACCGATGGATCAGGGTGCTGCTGCAGATCAAGCGCACCTGCTGTTTGCAGATGAACGCTCTGAGTTTCTCAGTTTTGTAAAGCTGTGGGATTGGTATCAAGATGCTTTGCGGCATAAACAGAGTAATCGCCAGCTAGAAAATTTATGTAGAAGTAAATTCTTATCGCCACGTCGATTGCGTGAGTGGCGAGATGTGCATGGGCAACTTCACACCATGCTTGCGGAAAAAGGCTGGAAAGAAAATGGTCTTGCAGCTACTTATGAACAAGTTCACTTATCTTTACTCACAGGTCTACTTGGCTATGTTGCCAAAAAAGAAGAAGATGAAAAGTCTCAAGATCGGAATAGCAAAACTGGTGGCTATGTAGGTGCCCGAGGTATTCGGCCTTTTATTTGGCCAGGCTCAACGATTGGTAAAAAGGCAGGAGCCTGGATATTGGCTGGCGAGCTACAAGAAACCAGTCGTATGTATGCTCGCACGATTGCCAAGATTGAGCCGCAGTGGGTTGAGAAGGTTGCAGCCCACCGCCTCATCAAATCCTTAAGTGACCCCTTTTGGGATAGCCGTCAGGGTGAGGTCATGGCATTTGAGCGCGGCACTTTATATGGACTGCCTATCTACCATGGCAGACGTGTTCGCTATGAACCCTACAACCCAGAAGAAGCCAGAAATTTATTCATTAGCCAAGCCTTAGTCCAAGAAGAAATGTTTGGGCGCATGGATACACCAGCCCTCTATCGTGAAACTGAAGCTGATGCCAAGAAAAAATACCCTGGACTCTTTGGCTTCTTCTGGCATAACTGTCGCCTCATTAAAGAGATTGAAGCACTAGAGCATCGCTCACGTCGTCCTGACGTCTTAGTAGATGATGAGCTACTTTTTGCCTTCTATGAGTCACGCATTCCGAAAGCGGTCTGTAATCGCGAAGGGCTCAAAGCTTGGTTTAAGAAAGAACCCAATCTAGATAGCCAGTTACGACTGGAAAAAGTAGACTTGATGCGCCATGGAGCCGCTGGCATTACGGTCGACCGTTAT
>NZ_NGUP01000008.1 GCF_002206625.1 Polynucleobacter campilacus
GCTCTACTGAAGCGGGTTTAGGCTCAACCAACTCAGCATAATCAGGATACTTTTTCCTCAATCTCTTTTTTAAGGTCATCACGTTGTGATTTAAAGGCGGTGATATCAGTACGGATTTTGGCTTGAGCAGCAGGCAGCTGTTGTGCCGGTGGAGCTGAGAGCAACCCAGTTAAGAGCTCTGTCAAGGTATTGATACGCTGCTGTAAATCCTGCTCACGACGCGCTAGTCCAGCAAGCTGAGGATCAGAAATATTGGCACGTGCTGCACTTGACGTTAAAGCGCGTTGTACCCCACTGCCGCGGGCAAGGTCAGCAATCTGAAACGCTTCTGCAGCAGCCGCACCAGAAGAATCTGTTTTAGCTTGTTGCGCAAGAGAAGCGAGATACTCTTCCAAAACAAAGGTTATGCGCTGAGTTTGACGAATGCTTTGAGTATTGTTTTCAGTATCGTTACGAGATTGATCTATAAGGATAGGCACTGATGTTTTAAATTCAGTCAAGGCTTTAGAAGACTGCCCAGAGGCTTGAAGAGCCGATGCATTAAAAGCAGTCAGCATTGCCAAGCGAGTTGAGCCCTTTTCCATCCGAGATCCATTTTTAGCTAACATCTCACCTGTCATAGTTGCCGCTTGCGCTGCCTTACCTGTTTTAACGAGTGCAAGAGCCCAATCTAAATCTTGCGCAGGAAAACGTGCAGCAATATCTGGGTCTGCTTTTACATTCTCAACCATCTCAGCGAATACTTTCTCCGCCTGGGTATATTTACCATCAGCAACTAAGGCAGTGGCCAAGGTCTTGCGTGCATAAGCAATAGAGGTAGACGCAGGATAGCTAGTGGATTGTTGTGCAACCTTCAATGCTGCAGTTCCTAGCAATACCGCCTCAGCATTGCGCCCTTGCTCAGCAACCACCCTGGTCAGGGTAAGTAACATCTGAGCAGTCTTTCCAGAATTAGGACCAAATTGATTTATAGCCAACATAGTGCCTTCACGAGCCCAATACTCGGCATCTACTAGCCTTCTTTGTCCCAAATAAGCTTTAGCCATATCTGTCATTAGATAAGCGCGTTGAGCATAAAAATTGCGTGCGGCTGAAGATGAATCCTGGGAAACACGTACTTCATTATCTAAAGCATCCCTACCGCGATCTTTAATGCCATCCAAGATCTGTTGATTTAAATAAAGAGATCTGCGAAGACTGCGCTCTGCCTCTAAAAACTTACCTTCTGCTAAAAAATAACGTCCGCGAGTTGCCTCGAGGGTATTCTCCCAGTTTATTCGACTTAGATAATTAGGATTACGGGCAACGCTAATTAAGGCACTGTAATCATTTTCTAATGTCGCAAGGCCAGATTTAGCGCACTCAAAATCTCCAAGACCCAAGCAGTAATTAACTATCTGTCTATCAAACGAAAGAGTCCATCCACGCAAGTTTTGGGGAACGACCAACAAACCCTGCTCAGAAATTTTCTTTGCGACAATTAAATTACCTTGCGAAGCCTCATTTCCAGCATATTGAAATGTCTCGTCAATACGAAGATCCACTTTAATACTCGGAAAATCAACCGCAGCCTTCTTGATATTTTCTAATGCCCCTCTAGTATTCTCGAGGGCATCCTCTGCTGCTGCCCTTCTATAGTAATAATGATTTAAAACTTCTGCATCATTAGTATTTGGCACGGGCAAGGCTAAAATTTTGGTTGCTTTTTCTATAATTGTTTTGTCGGCGCGTGCCTGACTAAGGACCAACAAAATATCCTTCACATCTCTCGGCGGCGCTTTGATATTTTCTACATCAATATCATCCTTACTCGGCGCTGCGAATGATTGTGATGAAAAGAATGCCATGCTGCAGCACAGCATGAATGTAGCAATGATTGAGAATTTGCGCATAGAAATCCCCTAGTTTTTATAAGCAATATGGTAGCGGAACTTTTAGAAATAGGCTGC
>NZ_NGUP01000009.1 GCF_002206625.1 Polynucleobacter campilacus
TACGCGCTACTGGGTCAATGAGCTCGCCAGCGCGCCAGCGCTCTAAAAGATCGTCATTGGTAGATTGAGTTTGGGCAACACGTTCGAGGATGCAATTAGCAGTCATTTCGCCATTGTAGAAAGGTCTGACCTAGAATTGTGGGATGGATCAAAAAGACCAGCGTCCCTATAAGCTTGTATGGCCTCTACAGGCCATGCCTTTAGCTAGGGCAATGAGCCTGAGCTATGCGCTACTCTACTTACTTTTACCCGTTCTTAAATCACGCTACTTTAGAGCCACAAACGGCCACTGCTAAGTGGACGGCAGATTCTTGCGAGGCATGGGTACCTACCCAAGATGGTGAAGCTTCACTTGCTGCAGTGATTGCAGCCTCAGGTTTACCTGCAGACAAGTGTAATGTCTACAAAGTGAACCTTGGCGGTGGATTTGGTCGCCGTGGTGCGTTTCAGGACTACACCACTCAAGCGGTCAATATCGCTAAGCAAATGCCAGGTACTCCAGTCAAATTGATTTGGACGCGTGAAGCCCAATACAGAATTACTCAGCTGATTTTGTAAAAAACTAGCGGCATCTGCACCCTCCACAAAAATGAGGCCCCATTGGGGGAGATTGGCTTGTATTGGTGTATTTTGGGGGTGATTGATCATGACCCTTTTATCATAGCCTGATGAGTAGAAAAATTCAGGGAAGTCGTCGTTTTAATAAGAACAACACTTTGGGCCAACGTCTTAGAGCTTGGCTATATGGGCTTCTTGCGGTGATTGGTATCTTCTATAGCGGCATCTTTTTATGGCCAGTAGTTCCATCCAATCCCAAT